>JBJIOA010000009.1:0-98424 GCA_045377275.1 Allorhizobium sp.
TGTTGTGTACCTTGACCGTTCGGTCTTGCTCGGACGCAGGCCGATCGACAGCAACCGCTGCTGCATCCATTTCGGGCTCGGGCCGTTCTTCACGCCGCGCACGAGGCGATAGGCAAAGCCCGGGCAGAGATGGTCTTCGAGTTCGAGCTTGACCTGATGCGGTGTCTCACCCTCGACCTTGAAGCTCGGCGCCTTGGGCGCCTTCAACTTTCCAAGGCCGGAGGCCGCGAGATCGCGGGCGATGCCGAAGACCGAGGTACAGTCCGGACGGTTCGGCGTCAGGTTGATCTCGATGACCGGATCGTCGAGGCCGGCGTAAGAGGCGAATGAGGTGCCGACAGGCGCATCCTCAGGCAGATCAATGATGCCGTTATGGTCGTCGGAGATGTTGAGCTCCTTTCGGAGCACATCATGCCATGGCTTTCGACGCCGCGGATCTTGCCGACGGAAAGCGTCACATCGATGCCCGGAACATAGGTGCCCGGACGCGCGAGTGCACCGATCATGCCGGCACGGGCATTTGGCGCGCCACAGACGATCTGCACCGGCTTGCCGTCACCGGCATCGACGCTCAGAACCTTGAGGCGATCGGCTTCCGGATGCTTCTCGGCCGCCAGGATCTTGGCGATGACGAAGGGCTTGTAAGCCGCCTTGTCATCGACGTCCTCGACCTCGAGACCAATCGCGGTCAGCCGCTCGCAAATTTCCTCGAGCGAGGCCTCGGTTTCCAGGTGATCCTTCAGCCAGGAGAGTGTGAATTTCATTGTCTCGTTCCCATCTGCATCTTGCCCGAAGCGTCGAGCGGTCGCGCGCCTGACGCCTGTCTTCCGAGGAGCATGCTCACCACCGTCACATCGAGATCGATGTCGGGCCAGTGAATGCTCGACGGCATGAATTCCACATTGTTCCGCTCTACCGGCATCGCCTCCTGAAGGGGCGGGTACCACCAGACCGGGACACTGACGATACGACCGTCCGTCAGTTCCACATGCAGCAAGTCATCATCGCAGAGCAGATCGACCGGCCGCATGTTGTCGAGATGTTCAATCACGTCGCATTTGCCTTCATTCACCCGGACCGTCGGCCCTGCCGCCTGCCCGTCACACCGCCCCGGGGTTGCCGGAGCGGTCACTTGCCAATCAGCTGCTCAGACCACCAAACAGGGTCGGCACGTCGAGCGGGCGGAAACCGTAATGGCTCATCCATCTGATATCGGCGTTGAAGAAGTCGCGGAGATCCGGCATGCCGTATTTCAGCATGGCGATGCGGTCGAGACCCATGCCCCAGGCGAAGCCCTGGTACTCGTCCGGATCGAGGCCGCCGGCGCGCAGCACGTTCGGGTGAACCATGCCGCAGCCAAGGATTTCCATCCAGTCCTTGCCTTCGCCGAACTTGACGATCGGGCCCGAGGAACGATCGCACTGGATGTCGACTTCGAAGCTCGGTTCGGTGAACGGGAAGAAGGAGGGGCGGAAGCGCATGGTGACGCTGTCGACCTCGAAGAAGGCCTTGCAGAATTCTTCCAGGATCCAGCGCATGTGGCCGACATTCGCCGTCTTGTCGATGACCAGGCCCTCGACCTGGTGGAACATCGGCGAATGGGTCGCGTCACTGTCCTGGCGATAGGTCTTGCCCGGGATGACGATGCGGATCGGCGGCTTTTGCGCTTCCATGGTGCGAACCTGAACAGGAGACGTATGGGTGCGCAGCACCTTGCGCTCACCATTCTCATCCGGCTGGAGGAAGAAGGTGTCGTGCATCTCGCGGGCCGGATGTCCCTCGGGGAAGTTCAGAGCCGTGAAGTTATAATAGTCGGTCTCGATGTCAGGACCTTCGGCGATCGAGAAGCCCATGTCGGCGAAGATCGCGGTGATCTCGTCGACGATCTGGCTGATCGGATGGATACGGCCACGTTCGGCCGGCGAGGAGCGCACGGGCAGCGACACATCCAGCGTCTCGGCTTTCAGACGCGCATTGATCGCCGCATCCTTCAGCGCCACCTTGCGGGTGGTTATCTCTTCGGTGATCTCGTTCTTCAGCGCGTTGATCGCGGCACCGCGCGTCTGGCGCTCTTCCGGCGTCATGGTGCCGAGCGTCTTCAGGAGTTCCGAGACGGAACCCTTCTTGCCCATGGCCGCCACGCGCACCGCCTCGATCGCCTGCTCGTCGCCGGCTGCGGCGATCTCGCCAAGAAGCTGTGCCTTCAAAACGTCTAGTTCAACCATCGTGTCCTGCCTTGGCGGTGTTCCGGCTTGCCGCCTTGTCGAGCGGGGCCTGCATCAGAAATTCCGTTGCCATGATGAAACGTCGCAGATCACTACCCATGTGCAGGCGGCCAATCAACCGGGCGAGCGGCAAAATTCGACCGGCAACCGAGGCCAAAGCCCGCAATTCCCGGTGCACTGCCACGGGAGCATGGCGAAGCCAGGCGTCGAGCGCGGCCGGGCAGGTCACAGCGGGGGACGCGGCAAAGGATGTGACAACGAGAAAATAGAGGAGCACGTCCCGGGCCTGCGCTGTTTCCAGCGGCATGACGGAGGCGGGATCTTCCTCGAAGTCCATGAACCCGACAGCGCTGTCTGCGAGAAAGAAGTCGCGGACATGCGGCCTTCCGTGACAGAGTCCCGCGGCGTGCACCCGCCCGAGCGCATCTGCGCCCTTGATCAAAAATGCATCATGGGCGGCAACGTCGCCGCGCACCATTCGCATATGTTCGGCAATCGTCGGCCCGGCGTCGGCCATGACCATGGCCGTCGCGGAGGTATAAACCAGCGCTGGCACGGGAAAACCCGCCCTCGCGAAGGCTCGCAAGCGCTCGATTTCCCGGGCCTGCATGGCCTCGGGCGACAATTGCGGCGACGGCCGGAGGAACGACAGGCGAAACAGTGCGGCAGCGAGCCCCTGCAGGGCGACGAATGCCGGCATGACCTTGTCGCCCTGACGTTTTATCCAAAGACGACGACACGGCAGGTCGAGACGCTGCACCCGACCGCCACTTTCGACGAGCGCCCGCACGATTTCCGCAATTTCATCGTCTTGGAGATCCGGCTCACCCATTGGCACGCCGGGTCTCCCTGCCAGAGAGGCCATTCTTCATTCTCCGCCGCTGTTGCGGCAAACGAAAAACCCGCGCCGGATATCCAGCGCGGGTTTCCCAATCCATAGTCAAAGAAGCCTGGGAAGCGCTGGTTACTTGACCACGCTTTCAAACTCGTTGGTAGTGCCTGCGTCCTTGAGGTAGGCAAGTGCCTTCTTGGAAGCGTCTACGAGCTTCGCGAAAGCAGCCGGCTCATGGATGGCGAGGTCGGAGAGAACCTTACGGTCGACTTCAATGCCAGCCTTGTTCAGGCCGTCGATGAAGCGGCCGTAGCTCAGGCCGAATTCGCGGACAGCAGCGTTAATACGCTGGATCCACAGAGCGCGGAAGTTGCGCTTGTTGTTCTTGCGGTCGCGGTAAGCAAACTGCTTCGAACGATCTACGGCAGCCTTGGCGGCCCGGATCGTGTTCTTGCGGCGGCCGTAGAAGCCCTTGGCCTGCTTGAATACCTTGTTGTGCTTGGCGCGGGAAGTTACGCCACGTTTTACGCGTGCCATGTCATGATCTCCTTAATTGTCCAACAGCGATCGGGTCTCAGAGACCGTTCGGCAGGTAGTTCTTGATGACCTTCTTGCCATCAGGTTCAGCCAGAACCATCGTGCCTCGGGCATCGCGAATGAACTTGTTGGAACGCTTGATCATGCCGTGGCGCTTGCCAGCAGCAGCGGCGAGAACCTTGCCGGTCGCCGTGATCTTGAACCGCTTTTTGGCGGCAGATTTCGTCTTCATCTTGGGCATTTTGCTACTCCATTGTTCTTGTATCGAAACAGGCTGACGAATGCCCGTTTTCAAGCATAAAGAACGGCCACGGCATGCCCTGCCGGACCGTTCGGACGCGCGCTTATAACCGCAGTGCTGAAAAAGCGCAACGGGTGCGGATCGGAATCTTCCTTTAGGGGCCCGCCGGGAGCACCAGGCTCACCTTGAGACCGCCAGATGCTGCTCGCGAGAAGCCAAGCACGCCGCCGTAAGCGGTCAGTATGTCGGAGGTAATTGCCAGTCCGAGACCTGTACCTTCGTCCTCCACCAGATGGACACCGCGCGCAGCAATTTCCGGGATTGCCGTCTCGGCAACACCTGGACCATCATCCTCGACTTCGAGCCGAATATGCCTCCCATCCCGCTCCGCCCTGACGGCGATCTGGGTTCTGGCGAAATGCGTGGCATTGTCGAGCACATTGCCGAGTGCCTCCGCGAGGTCGGCCGGATCCATGTCGACGGTCAGCTGATCATCGACATCGACCTTCCAGGCGACATCACGGGCTGATGTGACCGGTGTTAAAACCGATATCAGCTTGCCGGTCAGCGAGGCGAGGCCCGTCTGGGCCATCTGCTCGACACCGAGCCTTGCCGATTGCAGCTGACGGTCGGACCGCTGGCGGATCAGGTCAACCTGCTGGCGGATCATCCTGCGCTCCCGATCGGGCAGATTGTCTGCGAGCTGCAAGAGAACTGTGAGCGGCGTTTTCAGGCCATGGGCAAGATCGCTTGCTCTTGCACGAGCGCGCTCGACGGCCGTTTCTCTCTCCTTCAGGAGGCCGTTGAGCTCCGTGACGAGTGGGCGGAGCTCGGTAGGGCCGGCATCGGGCAATTGGTCGGTCCGCCCGGAACGAACGAGAGAAAGCGCCTGCTGCAACCTCGACAACGGCGCGAGTCCGATGCCGATTTGCAGGAAGGCTGCAGCGAGGAGGACGGCAGCCGTGAGGACGAGCATGATCGTCATGGCGCCATGGAATTTGGAAATGGCATCATCGATCATCTTTTGGTCGAAACCGGCAAGCAGCACCAGAGGCCGACTGCCGTCCGGCGTTTCGAGTTTGACCTCGCGCAATTGAAGCAACAGAGGTTCACCATCCGGCCCTTCACCCTGTCGAAAACCGTAAGCGCCCTGCTTCAATGTCTCGGGCAGCAGCTCGACATCCCAGAGCGAGCGCGAGCGGAAGACCTGGTCGGCTCCGGCGATCACCTCCCAGTAGAGCCCGCTGCCTGGCAGTTCGAAGCGCGGATCGCCTGGCTCGTCAGTCATGCGCGCAACGCCGCCGGGAAATTCAACGCCAGCCGCCAGTTGATCAATGATCGCCGACATGTCGGCATGATAGCGATCGGCAACGTAGTTGGAGAAGATCCGGCTCAGGCCTGAGGCAACAAGAAGCAAAATGAAGGCAATCGCCAGAACGGCGCCGATGAACAGGCGCAGACGTAGCGACTGGGTCATGCCTCCTCGCCTGAGAGCGTGTAGCCGAAACCTCGCCGGGTCGCGATGGCCGAGGGATGGGTCTTACGACGGATGCGCGCGATCATCGCCTCAACAGCATTCTTGGCCTGCTCGTCGTCACGGCCCTGAACCTGACGGGCGATCTCAATCGGATCGAAAACCTTGTGCGGCTCGGCGATCAGCATGGATAGCAGCCGATATTCCAGCGGCGTAAGCTCGATCGGCCGGCTCTCGAATGTGACACGGCGCGAGGCGTCGTCGAGCACGAAGCCGCCAGCGGATGCAATCGTCTTTGCACGGCCATGAACTCTTCTCAACAGAGCCTTCAGGCGGGCGATGAGTTCCTCGCTGCGGAATGGCTTGGGGAGATAGTCGTCAGCGCCGGCATCGAAGCCATCGACCCTTTCCATCCAGGATCCGCGTGCCGTCAGGACCAGGATCGGAACCTCGACACCGGCTCCGCGCCAGCGCTTCAGGATTGACAGACCATCCATGCCAGGCAGGCCCAGATCGAGGATGATCGCCTGATAGTCGCCCGTCTCCCCTTCGGCCCAGACATCGGGTCCATTGTTGAAATGCTCGATGATGAAGCCCTCCGCCTCCAACTTTGAACGTGTGTGGTCCGCAATGGTCTGGTCGTCCTCCGCGAGCAGAATGCGCATGTGTCACCATCCAAAGATATTGAGTTTGCGGCCGGTCGCCGCCTCGAACTTGAGTGTTCTGACACTCGAACCGCTCTGCACCTTCAATGTGTAAAAGGGCTTGCGTGCCTGCAAGTTGAGATCGACGGCGATCACCCGACCGCCGCCCTGTTCATCGACCCGCTTCAGAATTTCCCGCAAGGGCAGGATCTCTCCGCGCTTGACGGCTTCGCGCGCCTCTTTCTGGTCGCGCTCACGCCTGGAACTACCGGATCGGTCGTCCTTGTCGGCATCGTCAGAGCCGCGTCCCGAGCCGCTGCGATCCTCTCGGCCGCCCTTGTCGTCGTCCTTGTCGTCGTCCTTGCCGCTGTCATCATCGTCGTCATCGTCATCGTCGGAATCAGATCCTCTGCCGCTGCCGCTACTGTCGCCGCTGCTACCGCCGCTGTCGCCACCGCCGCCGTCATCGCTGTCGCCATCATCCCCTCCGTCCTTTGCCCATGCCGATGACGTCGGTATGGCGGAGGCCAGACCGAGGCTCAGAAGGGCAAGAATGAAAAGACGACGGTCCATATAGGCTCTGTTCGGGTTTATCGGAGAGTAGCGCGGGCTGAGACTTGCGCCAACAGGAGAAAAGCTATCCCCGCCCGGTGGGGGCCGGGCGGGGCGAAACGGTGAGAGGGTGCCCGCGGCGGCTCGGGCTTCACCGCTTCGAACTGGTCAGATGGCGGGGACCACGGTCACACTGGACAGCGTGCCGCGTGGGGCCCGAAGCTTGATTTCAGTATTGCCATGCTCCCGTTCCACCTCGAAGCGCAAACGCTTGCCATTCTGGTCAACGGGGATCATAGAGCCGCTGAGCAAGCCCTGCAGCTGGGTGTTGTTGACGATCAGGCGGATCTCGTCGCGATCGCGGTTGCCGCCCCGCCGGCTACCGTCCTCGGCGCTGTCATCATAACGATCGTCGCTGTCGTCATAGCCATCATCGTCATCATCATCGCCGCTCCGATTGCGATCACGGTCGCGGTCCCTATCACGGTCGCGGTCGCGGCCCGAGCTGTCGTCGTTGTCATCGGAACTGTCGCGGCCACTATCGTCCCTGCCGCTATCACCGCGGCCGCTGTCGTCGCGACCACTGTCATCGCGACCGCCTCCGCTGCTGCCACCGCTGTCGTCGCTGCCACCATCATCATCACCGCCACGCGCTTCGGCCTGGCTGACGACGAAGGATGCAATGGTAGTGGGCGCGAGCGAGGCAATCGCGGGGATCAGAGTGAGTGCGGCCAGTGCCGTGGTCGAGACCAGCAAGGTCCGGCGCAGAAATCGAGTCATCTTGAATTCCTCCAGGTTCGCAATCGCTTTCGATGGAGGGATCATGCATCAACGGCGCTGACAGAGCGGCCGCCGTGACGATCAGCGTTCTGTCAGAAAAGGAGCCGGCTAAAACCACGCATGAAAAAAGCCGCCTCGTGAGGCGGCTTCATCCGGTCCTGCCGTGCGGCAGCAATCAACGCGGCGCGAGCACCATCATCATCTGGCGGCCTTCGAGTTTCGGCTCGGCTTCCACCTTGGCGATCGTCGCAGTGTCTTCCTTGACCTGAAGCAAAAGCTTCATGCCGAGTTCCTGGTGGGCCATTTCGCGACCACGGAACTTGAGCGTCACCTTGACCTTGTCGCCCTCTTCGAAGAAGCGATTCATCGCCTTCATCTTCACCTCATAGTCATGGGTGTCGATGTTCGGACGCATTTTGATTTCTTTGACCTCGACGATCTTCTGCTTCTTGCGCGCTTCCGCCGCCTTCTTCTGATTGGCGTATTTCAGCTTGCCCAGGTCGAGGATCTTGCAGACCGGAGGCTCGGCATTCGGCGAAATCTCGACCAGATCCAGTCCGGCCTCTTCGGCCATGCGCAACGCCTGATCCGTGGCGACAACACCTAGGTTCTCGCCCTCTTCATTGATCAGCTGGACTTTCGGAATGCGGATTTCACGGTTGGAGCGCGGCCCGTCCTTTACGGGGGCATCGGTCTTGAACGGTCTGCGAATGGTCGTATTCTCCTCAAAATATTTCGGAATGTCGCAGCGTAAACCCGCGCGCATCCGCGTCAAAGGGCTATGTGATATCTGCGACGGCAGTGTCAATAGCATGCTTGCGAAAGAAAATCACCTGTTGTCGCTCACTTCCTGGAT
Source organism: Allorhizobium sp. (assembly GCA_045377275.1). Taxonomy (GTDB): domain Bacteria; phylum Pseudomonadota; class Alphaproteobacteria; order Rhizobiales; family Rhizobiaceae; genus Allorhizobium. The sequence continues at coordinate 8,142 of JBJIOA010000009.1, forward strand.
GTGTTTTACAGCATTCGACAAAAGGAGCACGCGATGACCGACACAGCCAACATCCTTAAACAGACGACATTGACCGTCGGTTCCGGTGATGCAGCCCGCGACATCGCGGTCATCGCACGCATGGGAAGCGAGAAGGACCGACCGGCACTTGTTTGGCTCGGCGGCTACCGCTCCGACATGGCTGGCACCAAAGCAATCGAAATGGACGCTCTCGCCCGGGATCAGGGGCTCACCGCCATTCGCTTCGACTATTCCGGCCACGGGGTGTCCGGCGGCGATTTCCGCAAGGGCACCATTTCGCGCTGGACCGAGGAAGCACTTGCCGTTCTTGCCTCATCTGATGTGAAGAAGGTCGTGCTGATCGGCTCGTCCATGGGTGGATGGATTGCGCTTCGCGTCATCCAGGAGGCACGGCGCCTCGGCCTGCCGTTCTCGGTCGATGGCCTGGTGCTAATCGCGCCGGCACCCGACTTCACTTCGGAGCTCATCGAGCCCAACCTTAGTGCGGCAGAGCGGCAATCCCTGGCCGAGCGCGGCTATTTCGAAGAACCGTCCGAATACAGCCCGGAGCCCAATATCTTCACCCGCGACCTGATGGAAGACGGTGCCGAGAACCGGGTGCTCACCGGGCTCATCGAAACCGGCTGCCCTGTCCATATCTTGCAGGGCATGAAGGATCCGGATGTGCCATATCAGCACGCCCTGAAACTGATGGAATTCCTGCCCCTCGACGACGTGGTTCTCACACTGATTCGCGACGGCGACCACCGGCTTTCCCGTCCGGAAGACATCGCCAAGATGAAATCGGCGATACTTTCAATGACCTGAGTATTTCGGTCTTTCTATATCTCCTAATCCTTGGGAACCGATTCTCATTTCGGCCGTTCGAACTGTCGCATTTTAACCATACCGGATGAATTGCGCGGGAGAGAGCCTCCCGCGCCGTTGACTCGCGTCCTCATGCAATCTTAACCTTTTGTTAAGGATACAGGGGACGTGTTCATGACGAACGGCTCGCGCGCCTTCAAGGCGCTAATCATTGCAGTTGCGGTGCTCGCACCTGCCCATGCGGGTCTTTCGGCACCGCAGTCCTTGCGATCGATGATCACCGGTGCCGTGACCTCCCAGCCCATCGGCCATTACGAATTCTGCAAGGCCCTGCCAGAAGAATGCAGCATCCGGACCCGCCCTTCGACGCCGCCGAAGGTCACCGACCATGGCTGGAGCGTCATCCGCGACATCAATGCCAGCGTCAATCACGCCGTCGTTCCGATGACGGATATGGAGATCTACGGCCGCGAGGAAGTCTGGGCCTATCCGGTCGATCTCGGCGATTGCGAGGATTTCGTCCTGTTGAAGCGCAAGAAGCTGATGGAAGCCGGCTTCAACGCGGCCGATCTCCTGATCACCGTCGTGCGCAAGCCGGATGGCGAAGGCCATGCGGTGCTGACGGTTCGCACCCAGTCCGGTGATTTCGTGCTCGACAACCTCAACGACGACGTCAAGCTCTGGAACGAAACACGCTATGCCTTTCTCAAGCGCCAGTCCTCGACCGACACCGGCCGCTGGGTCACCATCGAGAACGGCACCTCCGACGTTCTGGTCGGCGCGCTGCAGTAAATCGATCAGCTTCGTCTCTCGTGCGTCACAGCGAAGGTGGCGATCACGGCAAGGCCGGCCATACCGGCCAGTGCAGCCAGAGCCGCATTGGTCCCGACCATCTCGTTCAGCCAGATCACGGACACAGGGGCAATCGCCGAGGCGATGATGCGGGCGGACGCGAGCGTGCCCATGGTCCGGCCGTAGCCTGCGGCGCCGAAATAGTGCAATGGCAGAACGCCCCGCACGATCGAGGTCAACCCCTGCCCTGCCCCGTAGAAGACTGCAAAGGCGATGGCGAAAGCCGCGACCGGCTGGACCAGTGCGCCGGCAAGAATGGCGAGGCCCAACGCCATTGCCGACGCGGCGATGATTGCGGTCAGGGGCGGCGAGAAAAGGTTGCGTCTGACATATTCGATCAGTCTGGCAGCCACCTGGCTTGGACCGATCAGGCTACCGGCAAGGGTCGCCATGGCCGTGGCATAGCCCAGGTCACGCATCAGGACCAGAAGCGTGGACCCCACAGCGGAAACCACGAAGCCGCCGGCGGCAAAGGCCGTCGCCATGAGGATCATCCGGCGTCTGCGCTCTCCGCCGAGAACAGGCTCACCGGTCGATGGCTCTTCGCGTCGGGTCGGCTCCACCTCAATCACCCGCGCCTTTGGCAGGGCCAGATGGATCGGCAGGGCGATCAGCAGGTTTAGCGCCGCCATCACCAGATAAATGTCACGCCACGTCATGACGGTGAGCAGCCATTGCAGCAGTGGCCAAAAAACTGTCGACGCAAAGCCTGCGATCAGTGTTACCAGCGTGATGTGCGCGCGCGCCTCGCGGCCATGGCTCTGCGCGAGCGCCGCAAAGCCAGCATCATATTGTACCGCCAGCGCAATGAACTCGGCGACAAGCGTGATAGCGGCAAACTGCCATGCATTCTCCATGACCGAAAATAGCGCCAGCGAAATCGCTGCCGCGACGGAGCCGAAACAGAGAACTAGGCGCGCGCCGTATCGATCGACCACGCGCCCGAGCACGGGGGCTGCCACCGCGCCCGCCAGCAGTCCGAATGAGAACACACCGAAGACGAAACTCTGGCCCCAGCCGAATTCGCGCGCGATCTCGGGCGCAAGAACAGAGAAAGAATAATAGAGCGTGCCGTAACCGATGGTCATGGTGACGCCCAGACCGATGGTCGCGGGAGATGCTTTCATGGAGGCGCCTTAGCCACGGATTGTTGCAGGCATGTGAAGATTCATCCTGACGGATTCGGTCGCCGCAGCCAAACTCAATCTCCGCTGCTTGCCGGGTTAACAACGGTCTGCCACCATGAGGAGCAAGTGGGGGACATCGTGCAGGCCGGACAGTTCAGACAGCTTCTCAAGGAGGCGCGACGCCTCAGCCGGCGGGCGGATGAGGCGGAAGACCTTCTTCAGGACGCACTCCTTGCCGTCATCACAGCAGGCCGAGAGGATCTTTCCAAGCCGGAAAATCTGCGTTGGCTGCGCGGCGTCTTGCGTCATCGCAGTGCCTTCGTGGCGAGATCAGCAGTCAGGCGGCGGCAGCGTGAAAGCATCTCCGCAATTCGGCAACCACAGAGTATCGACCCACCCGAGCCAAATGACCTTGACCGCCAGCTTCAACGCCTTCCGCGCGGTCTGAGAACCACCTTCCTGCTCGCTCTCAATGGCCAAACGCATGCCGAGATCCGCCATCTCCTGAAGCTGAACGAAGCGGCGCTACGCCAGAGGATCTGCGAAATCCGCAAACGCCTGCGCGCTGTTGAGGCCGCAGGCGCAAGACCAGAGCGGCTGCGCGGAAACCTCTCCTTCGGCTCGATTCGCCAGTCGCTACGTCCGCTGATCAGCCATGTCGATGTGATGCTTGCGACGCATGATCCGGACGGTCATCTGATTTCTTTTGGGCGCGACCTCACGAAAACACGGTCGGCGGCAACATGAACATGTTCGTTTTCCAACACGGGAGTTTTCCATGCTGAAATCCAAAAAACTTACCAATATTTGCTACTACGTCGCCGATATCGATCGGACGGCACGCTTCTATGGCGAAACACTCGGGCTCGACCTTCAGCGCATGGAGAACGAGGCGGGCGAGCCGGACTGGCTCATTGCCTCGACGGCCAATGGCATTGATCTCCTGTTCTTTCAAATGGAGACCAGGCCCGGCAATTCACCGATCATCGTCTTCGACCTCGAGGACGGCGGCATCGACGACATCGTTGCGGGATTGGCCGAGCAGGGCGTCACAATCGTGACACCCGTTAGCCATGCGCCCGGCGGCTGGTCATCTGAATTTGCCGATCCAGACGGACATACGCTGTCAATGTACCAGACCGAGGAGATGCCGCGACAGAAGAAGGCTGCAGTCTAAGGCGAAGGCAGCCGCTCCTCGCATTGCCTCATCCCTGCCCGATCAGAACCCCGGCGGCCAGCACCAGCGAGCCGCCGAGCACCACTTGCATGGCTGCGCGCCAGAACGGCGTCTCCATGTACCGGTTCTGGATGAAGGCGATCGCCCAGAGCTCGAAGAAGACGATGACGATCGCGGTGATCGTCGCGGTCCAGAAATGCGGGATGAGATAGGGCAACGCGTGGCCGAGACCGCCGAGCGTCGTCATGATGCCGGAGGCGAGGCCACGCTTGAGCGGCGAGCCGCGGCCCGATAGCTTGCCGTCATCGTGGGCAGCTTCGGTGAAGCCCATCGAAATGCCCGCACCGACCGAGGCGGACAGGCCGATCAGGAAGGTCGACCAAGTGTCCCCGGTCGCAAAGGCGGCCGCAAAGATCGGCGCAAGCGTCGAGACCGAGCCGTCCATCAGGCCTGCGAGGCCTGGCTGGACATAGGTCAGAATGAACTGACGCTTCTTGGTTTCATCTTCCGTCTCGCGTGCATCCTCCGGCAAGTGCCGGTCGCCGAGCATGGTCGCGATCTCTTCATGGCCCTGTTCGGCCATGGCGAGATCGCCGAGTAGCTTGCGAATGCTGGCGTCGGAGGTGTGCTGGGCGGCCTCCTGATAGAAACGATAGGCACCCTCCTCCATGCGCATGGCCTCTTCGCGGATCTGCTCGAGCGAAAGGTTCTTGCGCAACCAATCGGGCTTGCGATCGTAGAAGCCGCGCACATGTTCGCGCCGGATCAGCGGAATGCGCTCGCCGAAGCGGTCGCGATGCATCTCGATCAGCATGTTGCGGTGCGTATGCTCCACCTCGGCCATGTCCTCGAAGACCTTGGCAGATTGTGGATAGGCCGCCCGCAACTGGTCGGCATAGGCGAGGTAGATGCGGGCATCGTCCTCCTCGGAGGAAATGGCAAGCGCCAGGATCTCCTGTTCGGAGAGTGTGTCGAAGGGGCGCTTGCCGCCCTTCTGAAAAAGACTGAACATGACGATTGCCACCCAGATTAGAACTATTCTAAACTTAGGCCATCAAACAGCTTGTATCAAGATGCCGCATGGACCATTTGCATTTCAGGATGCATCAGGTGTCCCAAGCCCAAGAATGAGACGAAACCGATGACAATGGAACTAACGGGGCGTGCCGCCCACCGCGCTGAGATAACGGCGCGCGCCCAGGCTGAGATGGCGGCGATGGGCGTCGATGCGGCCTTCATCGACCTCTTGGTTGAGACATTCTACGGGCACATCCGCCAGCATCCGGAACTCGGCCCTGTCTTCGACGGGCGGCTCGCCGGACGCTGGCCGGACCATATGGTCAAGATGAAGGCCTTCTGGAGTTCCGTTGCCTTCAAGACAGGCGCCTATGGCGGCAAACCGGTCATGGCCCATCAGGGCGTCGACGGCATGGCCGAACAGCTCTTTCTGCAATGGCTGCAGCTCTTCTCCAACACGCTGGTCGAGATCGGCGCGTCTGCAGAGGCGCATCGCTGGTTCATGGCGAGCGCCGAGCGGATCGCCAAGAGCCTGGTGCTGTCCCTGTTCTATAATCCGGCCTTCGATGACCCGCGGATGCGCAACCCATCCTGACATTTCCTTGCGTGGAACACTATCCCCACGAAAGAAAACGCAAATTTGGTCGGGTTGCCCGACAACTTCCTGAGCTTTTGACCTTGCACTCCCGGTCATGCCCGAATAGACCCACGGCGGGAGCTGGAGGAGTGCACATTATCAGAGGCAAGAGATCATGAACCGCCGTCAATTTTTCAAGCAGGCCAGTGTCGCCGGCATCGGTGCCGCCGCGCTTGCCGCCCCCGCGATTGCCCAGGAAAATCCGAAGATCACCTGGCGCCTCGCCTCTTCTTTCCCGAAGAGCCTCGACATCATCTATGGCGCTGCCACCGACATCGCTGAAAGCGTCTCGAAGGCGACCGACGGGCAGTTCCAGATCCAGGTCTATGCGGCTGGTGAAATTCTGCCGCCGCTTGAGGTCGCCGATGGGGTCGCCGACAACACCGTCGAGATGGCCCATACCTGCTGCTATTACTATATCGGCAAAGATCCGGCCTTCGCGCTCGGCACCGCCATCCCCTTCGGCCTCAATGCCCGCATGACCAATGCCTGGTTCACCGCTGGCGGCGGCAACGAGCTGCTCAACGAGTTCCTTGCCCCTTACAAGCTCTATGCACTTCCCGCCGGCAATACCGGTGCGCAGATGGGTGGCTGGTACCGCAAGGAAATCAAGACGATCGACGACCTCAAGGGTCTGAAGATGCGGATCGCCGGTCTCGCCGGAGAGATCATGAGCAAGGTTGGCGTCACGCCGCAGCAGATCGCCGGCTCGGACGTTTACCCGGCGCTCGAAAAGGGCGCGATTGACGCCACCGAATTCGTCGGCCCCTATGACGACCTGCAGCTCGGCTTCTACAAGGTTGCTCCCTACTACTACTATCCGGCCTGGTGGGAAGGTGGCCCGACCGTTCATGCCTTCTTCAACCTCGAGAAGTTCAATGCGCTGCCGGAAAACTACAAGCGTATCCTGACGGATGCGTGTGCTGCCGCCAACGCCCGCATGCTTGCCCGTTATGATGCGTCCAACCCCGCAGCGCTTCGCGAACTCGTCGCCGGCGGCGCGCAGTTGCGGGCCTTCTCGTCGGATATCCTCGATACCTGCCACAAGGCGGCGAAGGAAACCTATGCGGACCTCTCGGCCAAAAACGAGTGGTTCAAGAAGCTCTTCGACAGCCAGCAGGCGTTCAAGCAGGACGCCTATCTCTGGGCTCAGATCGCCGAATACAGCTTCGATACCTATCAGATGATCCAACAGCGTCAGGGCACGCTCTGATCAAGGCAGCATCATTCGACAACCGCAAACCCGGCTTCCAGGCCGGGTTTGTTTGCTTTTGCCGCAGGGTCGCTGCATGCCCTTCTAAAGGCAGGACAAAACGACTAAGCTCTCGGTGAAACGGAACAGGGGCCGCAACGGCTCCAACTGCATGAAGCGGGAGACAGTGCACTGTCGGTCATCGTCAGGGTCTTGATCGGCAAGCTATCCCTGCCGGGCGTCGTTCTCGCGATCGCCTTCTTCTGTGCATCGCTCACACCCAGCCTCATGCCACGCGAAGCGCTGGTGCAAGGGTCCCTTTCCGGCCTTGCAGCTGCCGTCGGCTATTTGTTCGGCGTTCTCCTGAGTTCGCTCTGGCGTTTTTTCGAGTTGCCGGAACTCGGCCTGCGCCGGGACAAGGCACTGTTCTGGATATCCGCGTTTGGTGTCTCCGCAATGGCCGTAGCGCTCTGGCGCTCTGCGGTCTGGCAGGAATCAGCGCGCGCGCTCTGGCAGATGGAGCCGCTAGACGCTTCTTATCTTGAAGCCCTACTGGTTGCGGCGGCCCTGTTCCTTGGCCTGCTCTGGATCGGCCGCCTGTTCATGATGCTCTTCAGGAGGCTGGCTGCGCGCATGGCCACCATCTTCCCGGCACGCTTCGCCACCGCGATCGGCTTCATCATCGCCGCTTTCATCTTCTGGTCGATCGGGGAAAACGTCATCTTGCGCGGCGCACTCCGGCTCGCCAATTCCTCTTTCCAGCAATTGGACGACATGATGGAGGACGAATTCGCCGCGCCGACGTCATCCGCAAAAACTGGCGGACCGGGTTCGCGTCTCGCGTGGCATGGCCTCGGCCGCCAAGGACGTCACTACATCGCGTCCGGTCCGACGCGCGCGGATATCGAGCGCTTCTGGGGAGAGCCGGCGCTAGAGCCGATCCGCGTCTATGCGGGCCTGAACAATGGCGAGAATATCGAAGCGCGCGTCTCACTCGCACTCGAGGAACTGATCCGGCAGGGCGGTTTCGAACGCTCGACGCTGGTGATCAAGGCTCCGACCGGGACCGGCTGGATCGATCCTGCGGCGGCAGACACGCTCGATCTTCTGCTCCGCGGCGATGTCGCAAGCGTTGCCCTTCAGTACTCCTATCTGACCAGTTGGCTCTCGCTGCTTGTCGAGCCGGAATATGGCTCGGAGTCGGCAAAGGCGCTGTTTCGCGCCGTCTATCGTCACTGGAAGCAATTGCCGGCCAATGAACGCCCGCGGCTGGTACTCTATGGCTTAAGCCTTGGAGCGCTCAACTCGCAGAGTTCGGTCGACCTTCTCGAAATCGTCGCCGATCCCTTCTACGGCGCGCTGTGGGTTGGGCCGCCGTTCCAGAGCCGGATGTGGAGCGAACTCACCGCGGGCCGGGAAGCGGGCTCGCCTGCCTGGCTGCCCCGCTACGGTGACGGCTCGATCGTGCGCTTTACCAACCAGCAGGCTGATCTCAATTCGCCCTATGCCGAATGGGGGGCACTGCGGATCGTCTACCTGCAATATGCCAGCGACCCCGTGGTCTTCTTCGAGCCACGTTCGGCCTACCGCGCACCCGCCTGGCTCTCGGACACGCGGGGTCCGGATGTATCTCCCGAACTCACCTGGTATCCCGTGCTCACCATGCTGCAACTGCTGTTCGACATGATGATCGCGACGACAAGCCCGGTCGGTTACGGGCATGTCTATGCGCCGCAGCATCATATCGATCCCTGGATCGCCGTGACTGGGATTGAAATCGACCCGGCCGACGTGGCGCGGCTGAAGCGCCACTTCACCGCAGTCGCCGAGACCTATTGAGGCGCATTCAGCCTTCCAGCCCTTTAAGCACATTTGCCACGTTCAGGCCGATTTCCGGCACACCGTAGCCGCCTTCCATCAGGGTCAGAACCGGCACTCCGCTGGATGCGATCATCTCGCCCATGCGGATGTAATCAGGGCTCTTCAGCTTGAAGAAGCTGATCGGGTCCTTCTCGAAGGTGTCGACGCCGAGCGAAACGACGATCGCTTCCGCGCCATAGTCCTTGATCTTCTTCAGGCTGTCTTCGAGGGCTGCAGACCAGATCTCGAAGGGCGTACCTGAGGGCATCGGATAGTTGGCGTTCAGACCTTCGCCTTCGCCCTCACCCGTCTCATCGGCATAACCGAGGAAGAAGGGGAAGGCGTCTTCCGGCTCGCCATGAAGCGAGGCGAAGAAGATGTCGCCGCGGCGGTAGGTGATGTCCTGTGTGCCATTGCCATGGTGGAAGTCGACATCGAGGATCGCAACCTTCTTCGCGCCATGGTCGATCAGGCGCTGGGCGGCGACGGCCGCGTTGTTGATGAAGCAATAGCCGCCGAAAAGATCGATGCCGGCATGATGCCCTGGTGGGCGGCAGAGCGAGAAGGCGAAGCGGTTGCCCTCGTTCAGCCAGTCGGCGCCCGACAATGCCACGTCCATCGAAGCGATTGCCGCCTCATAGGTGCCCTTGGAAATCGCGGTTTCCGCCGAATTCGTATAGTAGCCAACGGCACCGTCGATATTCTTCGGCACGCGGCCCGTCTGGCTTCGGCGGCAGGGGAAGGAGGTCGCGATCGCCTCGCCCTCGAAGCCGTGCGCCTGCCAGCGATCCCAGCAGGTGCGCAGAAATTCGAGATAGCCGGCGTCATGTACCTTGAGCGCCGTTTCCAGTCCGTGTTCAGCCGGCGCCCGCACATCGGTGAAGCCAGCCTCCTTGACGCCTGCAAGCACCCATTCGGCGCGGAACGGCCCCTCGAAAGGCTTGACCAGCAAGCCGCCATGCAGCTCGGTCTTCGCGTCTCGAAGCTTGTGCTTTTCGGAATAGAATACGCGCATGTCTGTTGTTTTCCCTCTGGTGCTTTGGAGAGAAAACTAGCCCTGACGCAGGCTCAGCCACAAGAGCAAAGGGGGCGATTTCCTGGTCAATTGACCAAAAAACCGCCCCCGCCCCTCGGCCCCCGCCGATCCGATGTTACTCGGTCAGGTTAATCTGCTCGGTCTCGCCACCGGTGCAGGTATAGCAGCAATTTTCGCAATTCTCGGCATTGTCAGGACCGACACCCCAATAGCTCTGCTTGTCGCCGGAAATCCAGGCGCCGTAGCAGATCGTCTCGCCTTCTTGGCAAGACAGCGGGATTTCCTTGGTCTCACCGTCATCAAGATAAAAGACCTGGTTGTCGCCTGGCCAGACATGGTCGCGATCCTGGCTGTAGAGCTCGACCTCGACGGCATTCGGATGATCGTTGCGCATGACAAATGTCACGTCCGCCGCCAGTGCCGGCGCCGCCACGACGAAAGCCAACATCAACCCCACCCATCTAAAAGTTGCTTTTGCAACCATCTGAAGTCCACCCCCTGAATTTGGAAACGGACGGACGATAAGCAGATGCGTGGATCGCTGAAAAGAGCACCGATCAGACGTTTTTTGGGCTCAATCACAAGAACGTGACAGAGATGCCTTCAGGCCACAGTTTTCCAGAAGATCACCGTGTCGCAGTAGCGACCATCCGGGAAGAGCGCATAGTTCGGGATGATGCCGGAGCGCTGCCAGCCGAGCTTTTCATAGAGACCTTCCGCCAGTTCTCCCGCCGCCGTATCAAGTACCAGGAGCGTGCGCCCGGCCTGCGCCGCCCCCTGTTCTGCGGCCGCCATCAAAGCCTTCGACAGGCCAAGACCACGGGCATCGCGATGCACCAGAAGCTTCATCAGATCGCCGCGATGCGGCTGGTTGGGCTTCGTTGCAAAGCCAACCTGCACCGTGCCGACCAGACGATCGCCGAGAAAGGCACCGTAAAGGAGGACCTCGCCACGCCCAGCTGCCTCTGCGACACCGCGCCAGAAGGCATCGCCATCATGTGGGGCGAACGGCGACATGAAGCCGAGCGAAGCCCCGCCCTCGATGCAGTCTGATAGCGTCTCGCAGAGGTCGGGCAAGGCGCCCAACGCATCGTCTTTCGAAAGCGGGCGGATGTCGGGCGTGGGCATGGCGTCAGGTCCTGTCGTCGGAAGTGGAAGAGGCTCAGGGGCCGAGCGAAATCACCACGGCATAGCGGGCGGGTCGATCGGTTGGATTGTGGTAGCCGTGCACATCGCCGACATTCATGAACAGGCAGTCGCCGGCTTCCAACCGGTGCACGGTGTCACCGACGGTCAATTCGATCACGCCGTCGAAGACCCAGACATGCTGTGTCTGGCTGCGCCCGCTCGGGCGGCCAGGAAAGCGGACTTCGGCACCGCCGGGAAACTCCACCTCGACGATATCGGTGCCGCTGCCTGTGCCCGGGGGCGAAATCGCACGGCGCAGGTATCCGCTTTCCGGATCGCGCCAGACCGGCTGGTCGGTTCGTCGTGACAGTGGCGAGGGTTCGCCCTCCGTGCTTGCAAAGAAGACGGACAGCGAAACACCGAGCGCCGAGCAGAGCCGCGCCAGAAGCGCTGCCGTCGGGCTTGCCTCGGATCGTTCGATGCGCGAGATCATCGCCCGGCTGACACCTGAGAGGTCCGCCAACTGGTCGAGTGTCAGCCCCCGCTCAAGACGCAGGCGCTTCAGCCTTTCGGCCACGTGTTGCTCAAAATGCTCGACTGATTCCATTATCTGAGAATTCCACGCGCAGATATTGGAGTCAAGCGGTTCTCGCTCACCCTCTTCCGCATCACCGGATCGTCGGCGTAAAAGGGGGCGGTCGGCACCCGCCGGCGAGACCGCAGGACAGAGCCCATGCAGCAGCACACTCCCGAGATCGGCCCGGCCATCAAGCGCGAGCGCAAGTCGCGCAAACTGACGCTCGAGCAGCTCGGCACACTGTCGGGCGTCTCCAAGTCCATGTTGAGCCAGATCGAGCGGGGCGAGGCCAATCCGACCTTCGCGGTGCTTTGGAGCCTCACCCAGGCGATGGAGATCGAGCTCGCCGACCTCATCGGCAACGGCACCTCCGTCGCCGGGCGGGAGGAGATCGAAGTGACCTCGGTCATGCACACGCCCGTCATCCGCAGCGCCGATGGCTCCTGCCGGCTGAAGATCCTGAGCTCACCCCGGCTCGCCGGCCAGACGGAATGGTATGAGCTCGAGATGGATCCCGGCGGCGCGCTTGTGAGCCAGCCGCATTCGATCGGCGCCTTCGAACACTTCACCGCCTTCACGGACGGTTTCGAGATTTCGAGCGGCGGCAGCAAGACCCAGATTCGGGCGGGCGAAACCGCACGTTATCGCTCCGATGTCCCGCATGCGATCCGCAATGGCGGAACGGATATCGGCAAGGGGCTGCTGGTCGTGCTACACAGATAGGCGAAAGGGCAATTCCAAAATATCGATTGCCGCGGGGCAAAATTCCGATATGCTGGAATTATTCAGCATCGAGGGATTTCCCATGCAGACCGGCTTTCTCGACCACATCACCGACATCCTCCAGGGCATCGAAGCCGACGGGCTACTGAAGCGCGAGCGCGAGATCGTCAGCCCGCAATCGGGCCGCATTCGGGTTCGTGATGCCAAGGGCACGCGCGAGATGATCAATCTCTGCGCCAACAACTATTTAGGCCTCGCCAATCACCCCGAGATCGAACAGGCCGCCAAGGCTGCGATCGACAGCCACGGCTTCGGCATGGCCTCGGTGCGCTTCATCTGCGGCGCCCAGGACATCCATCGGCAGCTCGAACAGGCGATCGCCCGCTATCTCGACAAGGACGACGCAATCCTGTTTGCCGCCTGCTTCGACGCCAATGGCGGGATCTTCGAGACGCTGCTCGGCCCGGAAGATGCGATCATTTCCGACAGCCTCAACCACGCCTCGATCATCGATGGCGTGCGCCTCTCCAAGGCGAAGCGCTATCGCTACGCCAATTCGGACATGGACGGTCTCGAAGACGAGCTGAAGAAGGCGATCGCCGACGGCACACGCTTCCGGCTTGTAGTCACCGACGGCGTCTTCTCGATGGACGGCTATGTCGCGAAGCTCCCCGAGATCTGCGCGCTCGCCGAGAAATACGGCGCCATGGTGATGATCGACGAGTGCCATGCCACCGGCCATCTAGGCGCCAAGGGCAAGGGCACGCCGACGCTGACCGGTGTCGGCACCCGCGTCGACATCATCACCGGCACTTTCGGCAAGACGCTGGGCGGCGCCATGGGCGGCTTCATCGCCGGTCCGAAAGCGGCGATCGACCTGCTGCGGCAGAGGGCCCGCCCTTACCTCTTCTCCAACAGTCTCGCCCCTGCCGTTGCAGCCGGCTCGCTGAAGGCGATCGAGATCGCCGAAAACGCCGACGATCTGCGCGCCAAGCTTACTGGCCACACCAAGCGCTTCCGCCAAGGCCTGACCGAGGCCGGCTTCGAGTTGCTTCCCGGCGAAACGCCGATCATCCCGGTCATGACCCATGACGCGGTGCTGGCGCAAAAGCTTGCGGCCGAACTCGATGCCCGCGGTGTCTATGTCGCCGGCTTCTTCTTCCCCGTCGTGCCAAAGGGCCAGGCCCGCATCCGCACCCAGATGTCGGCAGCGCTCTCCGAGGCCGATATCGACACCGCCATCGCCGCATTCATCGATGCCGGCAAGACCATCGGGATGATCTGATCATGAAGGCGCTATCCAAGCAGAAATCCGAAACCGGCATCTGGATGATCGACGCGCCGGTCCCGGAGATCGGGCCGGACGACGTGCTGGTTAAGATCAACAAAACAGGCATCTGCGGCACCGACGTGCACATCTACAAATGGGACGAGTGGGCGCAGAAGACGATCCCCGTGCCGATGATCACGGGTCATGAATATGCAGGCGAAATCGTCGCCGTCGGTGCTAATGTCCCGCAATCTCAGCGTCGGCCAGCGCGTCTCCGGCGAGGGCCATCTCGTCGGCATGAACAGTCGTGCGTCACGCGCCGGCAAGTATCATCTCGACCCGGAGACAAAGGGCATCGGCGTCAACGTGCAGGGCACGTTTGCGGAATTCGCCAAGATCCCGGCCTTCAACATCATCCCGCTGCCAGACTCGATCGACGACGAGATCGGCGCCATCCTCGATCCGCTGGGGAATGCCGTGCATACCGCGCTCGCCTTCGATCTCGTTGGCGAGGACGTGATCATCACAGGCGCCGGCCCGATCGGCATCATGGGTGCCGCGATCGCCCGGCATGTCGGCGCCCGTCATGTCGTCATCACCGACGTCAATCCCGAGCGCCTGGCGCTTGCGGCCGAAGTCGCCGATGTGCATCCGGTCAATGTGGCGAACGAAGACCTGCGCGACGTCATGGCGAAGCTGAAGATGAAGGAAGGCTTCGATGTCGGGCTCGAGATGAGCGGCTCACCGGCCGCACTCGACCAGATGATCGACCATCTCGTCATGGGCGGCCGGATCGCGCTTCTCGGCGTGCCGGCCCGGCCCTTCCATTTCGACCTGTCCAAGGTCGTCTTCCGCATGGTAACGCTCAAGGGCATCTATGGCCGCGAGATGTTCGACACCTGGCACAAGATGCTCGCCATGCTCGAAAGCGGCCTCGACATCCGCAAGGTCATCACCCACCGGATGAAGGTGGACGATTACGCCGAAGCCTTCGAACTGGCGTCAGCCGGCAAAGCGAGCAAGATCGTGCTCGACTGGACCTGAGCCGGACAACGGATGAAGACGTGACCTGCAAATAGGTGGGAACATAGAGCGGCTTTTCGACGTATGGTGATGGTCTGAAACGGGAGTCATCATGCGCAAAATCGGTCGAGTGCGGGAAGTCTGGCGCTATCCGGTGAGTTCTCTCGGCGGAGAAGCCCTTACCGCGATCAGCGTCTCGCCTGAAGGCATCGAGGGTGACCGCCGCTTTGCGCTGTTCGATCCGGAAACGGGCCTTGCCGCCGCGCCTGAGAAAGAAACCCGCTGGCGCCCCGCCCTCTTCATCACAGCCTCGCAACCGGCAACAGGCTTGCCTGTCCTGCGCTTCGCTGACGGCGCCGAGCATGCACTCGATGACGGCGCATTGCCGGACCGGCTGGCAGAACATTTTGGCTTCCCGGTCGCAATCGGACTCGTGGGCTCAGGCGATTACCGCTTCCCCGTTGTCTCCAATCGTTACAAGCCGGCGCCGCTTCACCTCGTGACCACGGCCTCGGTCAGCGCGCTCGCTGATGTCTCGGGCCTATCGCCGATTGATCCGAGACGCTTTCGCCCCTCGGCGTTGATCGAGACGGAAGACGATGCAGGTTTCATCGAAAACGACTGGGTGGGACACGCCGTCCGCATCGGCGAGGCGGAGATCCATGTGACGGAAGCCTCGCGCCGCTGCGGCATGACGCTGGTTGCCCAGCCGGGCCTGGCCGAAGAGCCTGATGTCCTGCGCGGCATCATGCGCCACAACAAGCGCAATCTCGGCGTCTATGCCACGCCCACCGAGGGCGTGACAATCAGCGTCGGGGATGCCGTTTACGCCGAGATCTGAAAGACGGGCGCCTTGGGTTCCGCGATATCCGCAAGGATCGCCCTGCCGACCGTCTCGCCGATATCCCGCGCGCTGGTGATGCCCTGCACGAAGGGCTCCTTGTGCAGCAGGAAGGCCACCGCCGCGCAGTAGAGCCTTGCCGTCGACAACAGACCAAGGCGCGGGCGATAGAATTCATCGACGTCGATGCCGCCGGTGCGAACCATATCCGGATCCCGGTCGAGCGATCGGATAGCCTCGACCGTGGGCGTCGCAGCTTCGCGCACGCCACCCTGATCGACAAGCGTCGGAAAGGGCAGATCGGTCGCCGACAGCGTCTCCTGGCCGGTCGCGTCGACGAAGGCTCCGAAACTATGGGTGGTTCCGCCGACGACGATTTCGGCGCCGCGCTCCAGACCGTCCTCGACCGTGCGGATCTCGTAATCCTCGCCGAGTTTCAGGATCGACAGCTTGCCCGCACGGGCAAGCGCCAGAAGCCTGCGAATCGACATCAGCGGTACTGTCGCATAGTCGTCGATGAAGATGCCCTTGAAGTGGCGATGGAAGCGCTTCAGGTCGTTTTCATCCAGATGCGGAATGACCTTTGCCACGATCTCGTGGGTGATCAGGATCGCGTAGCGCCACGGCACGGTATAGCGCTTCAGCCTGTTCTCTTCGGCCTCAGCCAGGTTCTTCGCGGCCCAGACGAAAGGATCATTCTCGGTCCGGTCGGCGTAGTAGGCGGCCGCGAAGGTCTCGACGGTCAACTGCGAAAGGCCGATGCGCGCGGCATAGTCAGGATCGCGCGCGACGATCTCCCCGCGGAAGAGCTCGAAGACCTCGTCGAGCAGATCGTGCCGGCCGGTGGCAATCAGCGCATCGATCGCCTCTTCGGTGCAGACCAGGGGCGTGACATACGGAAGCGGGCAGTAGAAATCTGCCTCCGGCAGGATACCCTTCCGCGACATCAGCGTGGCCCTGAACCCATCCGTTCCTTCGGCCGGCTGATATTGCAGGTCACCCGCCGCATCGGCGTAAAACATGCCGTGTGCTGTCGCGACAGTCATCAGTGCGTCGATGCCGCTCAGCGACGTGCCCAGAATGCCCACCGCCTCATTGCGGATCGATGTCAGAACCGTTGCTGGCCAGGGTGAAACGAAATAGCCCGGCCTGATTTCCGTGCTGTCGGGCCAGTTGTGGCCGGTCGCCATGACGACATGGTCGTAGGTCGCGTCGCTCTTCCCGTCGGCATGGCTGACGCGAAGGCGGATCGCATCGGCCTGGATCTCGATGTCGATCACCTTGTGGCGAGCAAGCACGATGACCTCGTGACCACGCTCGGCCGCGATTGCCCGCATCCGCTCGAACTGCGCCTGCATGTAGTCACCAAGCACGAGACGCGGATAGAACTCCCGCTCATCGATCGCCTCGCGCCGGATGCCGTGGCGCATCAGCGTATCGTCATCCTGCCGTCGCAGCCACTCGACTAGGGTTTCCGTAAACGCCGGAAACTCGATGCTCGGGATGTTGGAGAGCATGGCGGGATCGTTCATGTCGGGATGGTAGGGCGTGCCCTTTCCCGGCTCGTCTTCCGCTTCGTAAAGCGTGATGGACAAGGGAACGGTGGAACCGATCAGTTGTTTGAACGTGTAGAGGCCGGTGGGACCGGTACCGATGATAGCAATTCTCGGAAACATGTATGGGCTCGCTGTCGGCGAGGGATCTCGCGCGGGTGTCAGTCAATGCATGGCAGGGATGTAAGTTCCCCAGCCCGCCGAGGGCCCCTTGCGGCGAATCGCCCCGGAACAAAAACCGTTCGTCGCGCCTTTCTCCGGCACCCTAACCCAAGAGGAGCATGACCAATGATTTCTGCAGATCAGATCCGCGAACACATGGAAGTTCTCGCCCAGGACGGCGCCCATGTCGGCACCGTCGACCACATGGATGGCGCAACCCGCATCAAGCTGACCAAGAACGATTCCGCTGATGGCCAGCACCATTACATCCCGCTCGACTGGGTCGATCACGTCGACCAGCATGTGCATCTCTCCAAGGATGCAGACTCCGTGAAGCGCGACTGGTCGGTCAACTGATCGATCAGTGCCTGGCACAATGCCGGCAGAAGAGCCGCCACGCCCATGCGTGGTGGCTCTTTCTCGTTTTATCAGCCGCCCACCTGGGCGATCCAGTCGGGCAGGCTGTAATAGTTGGAGATGCGCGCGACTTTGCCGCCGCGGATTTCGAAGAAGGCGCCCGCCGGCAGACGGTAGGTCTGTCCATTGGCTTCCGGTAGGCCCTCGTCGGTCGAAAGATAAGTGCCGTTGACGATGAATTCGGCCGCACCCCGCGTGCCGTCCTCATTGACCATCACCACCATGTCGGTGAGCTCTTCCTTGTAGCAACGGTTCATGTGGTCCATGAACGTCGCGAAGGCTTCCTTCCCCGTCTGGCGGGCACCCTGGTTGATGTCATGCGCCACGTCATCGGTCAGGAGCGAGAGGAAGCGGTCCATGTCGCCGGCATTGAAGGCGTCATAGTAGGCGCGGATGGTGTCAGCGGCGGTCATCGGTCACTCCTCGTCGTGGAATTGCTTTCTTGGGTGGTCGCAGATGGGTATAACCACTCCGCAACGGACTGAAAACACTCTATGGCTATCACCATCCAATCCTTTTCCGGCAGCGACGTGACGCCCTTCTTCGGCGACCTCGCGCGGCTGAGATCCACCGTCTTCCGAGACTTTCCCTATCTCTACGAGGGAAATCCCGACTACGAACAGACCTATCTGTCGACCTATGCGAAGTCCGAAGGCTCGGTCTTTGTGCTGGCCATCGATGGTGACCAGGTGGTCGGTGTTGCCACGGGAACGCCGATGGCAGGCGAAACGGACGAAGTGAAACGCCCCTTCATCAAGGCCGGGCTGGATCCCGAACAGTTTTTCTATTTCGGCGAAAGCGTGCTTTTGCCGCAATATCGCGGCCAGGGCATAGGCGTGAAATTCTTCGAAGGCCGCGAGCAACAAGCCGAAAAACTCGGCCTGCGCTATGCCACCTTCTGCGCCGTCGAGCGCCCCGCCGACCATCCGCGCCGACCCGCCGACTATCAGCCGCTCGACGCCTTCTGGGCCAAGCGCGGCTATACCCATCACCCCGAGCTTCGGACCACCTTCACCTGGCGCGACCTCGACGAGACCGCCGAGAGCCCGAAGCCGCTTTCCTTCTGGATCCGGGATCTCACAGCATGACAGCCCTCACCCTCGCCGCCTGCCAATACAAGATCGACCTCATCGAAACCTGGGAGGGATATGTCGTCCACCTGACAGGCCTGGTGCATCAGGCCGTCGAGCGCGGTGCAAAACTCGTGCTGCTGCCGGAATATGCCGGTCTGGTGCTCGCTGGTCAGCTCGATGCTGACACCCGCTCCGATCTGCACGGTTCGATAGCCGGAATCCAGCCGCTGATCCCGGCCTGGGTCGAACTCTGCGAGGAACTGGCGCGCACCCACGCTATCGTCTTCCAGCCGGGCTCCGCCCCCGTGCTCGATCCCGATGGCCAATACCGCAACCGTGCCTTCCTCTTCGGCCCGGATGGACTGATCGGTCATCAGGACAAGATCATCATGACCCGCTTCGAGCGCGAACAATGGGGGATCGCCGCCGCGAAGGACGGGCTCACCGCCTTCGACACACCGCTCGGCAAACTCGGTATCCTGATCTGCTACGACAACGAATTCCCGATGCTGGCCCACACCCTCGCCGAACAGGGCGCCGACCTGATCCTCGCGCCCTCCTGCACCGACACGCTGGCCGGCGCCTATCGCGTGCGCATCGGCGCCCAGGCCCGGGCGCTGGAAAATCAGATCGCGGTCCTCTCGTCACCCACCGCTGGCACCGCCCCCTGGTCTCCCGCGCTCGACGAAAACCGCGGTCGCGCCGCGCTTTACGTACCCTCGGACTACGGCATGCCGCCCAATGGCATCTATGCCGAAAGCGAGAGCGACGAGGTCGAGGAAAGCCACTGGCTGATCACCGAGATTGATCTCGACACGGTCCGGCGCCTGCGCACGGAGGGCCAGGTCGCCACCCGCCGCGACTGGCCGGAACAGTTCGGGGTGTGAAAAGCCCGCTTCTCCGGGCCATCGCGACAATTTCTCGCTAGGCGCGGAGAGACGTCGCTGCTATATGCGCGTGCCATGAGCACATCGTCCCGCACCCCTCTCGACCATATCCGCAACTTCTCCATCGTCGCCCATATCGACCATGGCAAATCGACGCTGGCCGACCGCCTGATCCAGATGACCGGCGGTCTTGCTGACCGTGAGATGTCGGAACAGGTTCTCGACAACATGGAGATCGAGAAGGAACGCGGCATCACCATCAAGGCTCAGACGGTGCGTCTGCACTACAAGGCCAACGACGGCGAGACCTATGTGTTGAACCTGATCGACACGCCCGGCCATGTCGACTTCGCTTATGAGGTCTCGCGCTCGCTGTCTGCCTGCGAAGGCTCGCTGCTCGTCGTCGACGCCTCCCAGGGCGTCGAAGCGCAGACGCTGGCAAATGTCTACCAGGCGATCGACAACGACCACGAGCTGGTCACCGTGCTCAACAAGGTCGACCTGCCGGCCGCCGAGCCCGAGCGCATCAAGGAACAGATCGAGGAAGTCATCGGCATCGACGCCTCCGAGGCCGTCCTGATTTCGGCTAAAACCGGTCTCGGCATCCCCGATGTCCTCGAAGCCATCGTGCATAAGCTGCCGGCGCCGAAGAGCGAAGGCGGCGACAAGGCGCCCTTGAAGGCCCTTCTCGTGGACAGCTGGTACGACACCTATCTCGGCGTCATGGTTCTGGTCCGCGTGCTCGACGGCGTACTGACCAAGGGCCAGACCATCCGCATGATGGGAACGGACGCGAAATATGCGGTCGAGCGCGTCGGCGTTCTCACACCGAAGATGGTTGCCGTGGATAGCCTCGGCCCGGGCGAAATCGGTTTCTTCACCGGCTCGATCAAGGAAGTGGCCGACACCCGCGTCGGCGATACCATCACCGAAGACAAGCGCCCGACCGCCAACATGCTGCCGGGCTTCAAGCCGGCCCAGCCGGTCGTGTTCTGCGGTCTCTTCCCCGTCGATGCCGCAGACTTCGAAGACCTGCGCGCTGCCATGGGCAAGCTGCGCCTCAACGACGCCTCCTTCTCCTTCGAAATGGAATCGTCCGCCGCACTCGGCTTCGGCTTCCGCTGCGGCTTCCTCGGCCTGCTGCATCTCGAAATCATCCAGGAGCGCCTTGAGCGCGAATTCGATCTCGACCTAATCGCGACCGCGCCGTCGGTTGTCTACAAGCTGTTCATGACCGACGGCACGGAGCGCGAGCTGCACAATCCGGCCGACATGCCCGACGTGGTCAAGATCTCCGAAATCCACGAGCCGTGGATCAAGGCGACGATCCTCACCCCCGACGACTATCTCGGCGGCATTCTCAAGCTCTGCCAGGACCGGCGCGGCATCCAGACCGAGCTCACTTATGTCGGCAAGCGCGCGATGATCACCTATGAGCTGCCGCTCAACGAAGTGGTCTTCGATTTCTACGACCGCCTGAAGTCGATCTCCAAGGGCTACGCCTCCTTCGACTACCATCTCGACGGCCATCGCGAGGGCAACCTCGTCAAGATGTCGATCCTCGTCAATGGCGAGCCGGTCGATGCGCTCTCGATGATGGTCCACCGCATGGCCGCCGAAAAGCGCGGCCGCGACATGTGCGAAAAGCTCAAGGACCTGATCCCTAAGCACATGTTCAAGATCCCGATCCAGGCCGCGATCGGCGGCAACGTGATCGCCCGCGAAACCATTTCGGCGCTGCGCAAAGACGTGACCGCCAAGTGCTACGGCGGCGACGCGTCCCGCAAGCGCAAGCTGCTCGACAAGCAGAAGGCCGGCAAGAAGCGCATGCGCCAGTTCGGCAAGGTCGAAATCCCGCAGGAAGCGTTTATCGCAGCGCTGAAGATGAGCGACGAGTGAGGGATGGCGGGAGCCTTTTCAAGGCTCCCACTCGCCGTTTCCGCTTCATCACTCCACCCCGCGCGCAGCCTCAGCCGCGATCGGCAAGGTCGCCCGCGGCCGGGCGGACAGCAGGGCCGGAAGATCCGTACGGCCGGAATGCAGAAAGCCTGCAGCCGCACTGGAATAGATCGACATCAGCATCGGCGGTTGAAAGGGTTTGAGCGGCGCACCCGTCAGGGACGCCCGCATCTCCTCAAGACTTCCATGGCTGATATGCGGCGCCGAGGACAGCTGCCAGATCTGGAATACTCCACGCGTCCACTCCCGACAGTTCATAGCTGCGACCTGCATGAGCCTGCGAGTCCTGCAAAACCGTCACCGCGGCATCGGCCAGATCCTGCCTTGCCACAGGCGACAACAGCGCTGTACCGAATGGCGCGCGCATCACGCCATCGATCGGTGCGGCAAGCGCGCCGATCAACTCGGCATAGAGACCATTGCGCAGGATCGTCCAGGCAAGGCGGCTGTCCTTCAGCCGCTTTTCGGTCCAGCGATGGGCAAGCGAGAAAGCAAGATGGTCACCCGTTCCGCTCAGGCTCGTATAGACGACATGTCGGACGCCCGAACGGATCGCAGCCGCGATCACCGCATCATGGCGGCGGATGACGACATCGTCTTCCGCATAGCCGGCTGAAACCATGAACAAGGTTTCCACATCCTGAAAATCAAGGGATTGCGGGTCGTCAAAATCGATCCGGCTTCGGCTGGGATCAGCCGCGTCTGGCCTGTGGCGGCTACCAATGCGGATGTCGAGGCCGGCATGCCTGGCACCTTGAGCGATCAGAGTAGAAAGTTGGCCGGAACCTCCGGTGAGCAAAATCATGAGTTGCGTCCTTTTCGTTGCGGGCGCATCCATTTATTGCGCCCTGAAGAACGAGGTAAGGAGGCACATTGATGTTCGCCGCGACAAAGCTGGAGATCCGCACGCTCGAACCCTGCGGCACACCGGAACACGAAGATTGCGGTCTTCGCCTCACCCTTGATCGCCTCGGTGAAAAATGGACGGTCATGGCAATTGCCGAACTGTCGGCCGGTCCGCGCCGCTACCGGGAAATCGAGCGCGCGCTGTCGGGCGTCACCCAGCGCATGCTGACGCTGACACTGCGCCGTCTCGAGCGGGACGGATTGGTCGACCGTCATGTAGAACCCACCAACCCGCCGTCAGTCACCTATTCGCTGACGCCACGCGGCTTCGGGTTTTCGTCCATCACGGCCGGGCTGGTCGAATGGTCGCGGGAACACAAGGAGGCGATCCTTTCATCGCGGGAAGCCTATGACGGGCGAGGCAAGGGCTGATCGGCCCATTTTCTGCAAACCGGAGCCGTGCTAATTTCCGTCCAGCGCCGGAGACCATCCCATGTCGATCGAAGCCCGCAAGGCCCATGACCTGACCGTCAGCGAAGCCCTCATCGCCGAGGCTGAAGCTCTCGGCCTTGACGTCACGGGTGCTGCCGAACAGGGCATTGCCCGCGCCATCAAGGCGGAAAAAGAACGACGCTGGAAGATCGAGAACGCCGATGCCATCAAGGCCGACAATGAATATGTCGCCAAGCATGGGCTGCCGCTCGCGAAATACCGGCAGTTCTGACGATGGCACGATTTCGGGTCCATCGCCTGAAATCGGAAGACCAGTTGGTCATCGATCTCCAGTCCGACTTTCTCCATGACCTGCCCACACGGGTCGTCGCACCATTGCAGCCGGTCGAAACCGTCTCCTGGGTGATTGCCCGCCTGACTCCACGCTTTGAGGTAGGCGGAAAAACATATGTCATGGCGACCCACCGTCTCGCCGCTCTTCCGCTCTCGGAGATCGGCCCCTCGATCGCCGACCTGTCCGCCCGCGCCGACGAGATCACCGCTGCCACGGATTTCCTCTTCCAGGGCTTCTGAGCCCTTCTTGCCCGCTCGCCCCAGTCACGCTAGCATTCGAATGCAATCATAAGCCGATGGGCAAGAGAGGGGAGACGGGCATGCACAAGTTCAAGATTCTGAAGACCGAAAAGGGCGAGTTCCGCGTCCAGTTCGTCTACAATGCCGAAATCATGGTCTGGTCGGAAAACTACGCGTCGAAGGCGAGCGCGAAGAACTGCGTCGAATCGCTGAAGAAGAATGCGCCTGGCGCTCCCGTCGTCGACCTCACCAAGGAGGAGACCGGCAGCGGCTACCGCTTCGAGATCGACGAAGCCAAGAACGGCGAGACCTTCGTCCGCTTCCGCGCCGGCAATGGCGAGATCATGGTGCGCTCGGAAACCTACAAGTCGAAGTCCAGCGCCAAGAACTGCATCGAGTCGATCCAGAAGCGGGCGGCAGACGCGCCGGTCGAAGAGGTGGAGTGAGCGCTGATTATGCCTCTCCCCTTGTGAGAGAGGTTACAAAATCGGGGGCTTAGCCCGATCAGGGCTAAACCTCAGATTTGTTGGTGAGGGGATCAGTCTGCGGGCACGACATAACAGCCCCCCTCTCTTGCGATTTCTGATGTTTAGGCGGCTTGCGCTCGCCTAATTCATCGAAATCGCTTTCTCCCCCACAAAGGGGGAGATATCTACCCTCACAGCCCCTCACCCGGCTTCCACGCTCTCGGCGCCTTGCCCGGCTCGACCAAATAAAACCCGTCAGCCGCCACCTTCTGCCACTCCCCGGCCTCGCCATGCGGCCATAACACCCGGATCTCGGTTTCACCCAATTCCCCCAGGCCGAAATGCCACCAGCCGGTCTTGCCGCTGACATGGCCGCCGCCGATCGTAAGCTCGCGGCGCTGCACGACACCGCCGGTCTTCACCTCGATCCAGGCGCCGACCGCGTCGCGGTTCGGAGCCTCCTGGCGCAGCGCCAGTTGCAGGAAGTGGCCAGCGCCTTCCGTCGTATTGCGCCAGACCTCCACCGGAGACCCCTGGTTGACGACGAGGAGGTCAATCTTTCCATCGAGGTTGAAGTCGGCAAGAACCCCGCCCCGGCCCTTGGCCATCGAGGCAACGCCAGCCTTGTCGCCCATTTCGGTGAACTTGCCATCCTCGCCCTGGACGAGCAGATTGTTCGGGTCCTTCTCGGCAAAATCAGGCATCTCCGCGACATTGCCCTTGGCGACGAAAAGGTCGGTGCGACCGTCATTGTTGACGTCCTCGAACTCCGTGTGCCAGGCGGTCGAAGGACGGATCTCGCCGCCTACATAGGGCCGGTGAGCGGTCGCACCCTTGGCGAAGGCGACATCGGCATAAGAGGGTTTCGGCTTGCCGTCGGCGGGGGCTTCGGCGAGCTTCTGCAGCTTGTTGTCGGCCATGCTGGTCAGAAAATATTCCGGATAGCCGTCGAAATCGAGGTCATGAGAGGCGATGCCCATGCCCCAGATGCGCAGGTATTTCCAGCCTTCCTCCTGGGTGTAGAGCCGCGGCGCCTCACCCGGCGGCAGATGCCACATCTGCTCCTGGCCGCCCTTGTAATACTCGCGGTCGTTGGAGACGCGCAGCGAGGGCGTGCCGG
Source organism: Allorhizobium sp. (assembly GCA_045377275.1). Lineage (GTDB taxonomy): Bacteria > Pseudomonadota > Alphaproteobacteria > Rhizobiales > Rhizobiaceae > Allorhizobium. Next base: position 32,940 of record JBJIOA010000009.1, read on the forward strand.
AGCGGTTCCAGTCTGTGAACAGGATCGACAGCGGGCAATAGGAGGGGGTAAGCGGCAGCGGCGGGGCGAACCGTCGCTCCGTCGTCGATGCCGGGCGATGCAGCCAGTTGTCGGTGCAGGAACCCCAGGGCTCGAAGTCCTCGAAGCGGTCGATATAGTTGCCGATGGCGAGCGTCGGCCAGGAGTTGCCGCGCTCCCAGGTGGCGGAAAAGGCCGTCGACCAGGCATCGCCGCCGTCAAATCCCCAGGCCTCGTTGGCGCGCTCGAAACGGCATTCGCCAAGGCCGCGCATCACGACGTTCTCACCGGAGCGCAGCAGTACGACGTCCTGCAGCCCGTCGCCATCGATATCCAGCGGATAGGCGCCTATCACCTTGTCGAGTTCGAGGCCGGACACCTGTTCTTCGAACTTGAGCGCACCGCCAGCCTCGCTTCGGTTGAGGTAGAATTTCGCCTTGTCCTCGCCGCCGGCCAGCACGAGATCGGGGAAGCCATCGGCATTGCAGTCGAAGCTGCCGGCGCCGCCGCCGACCATATATTCCCAGTCGCCGCGATAGGTGCTGGTGATGCCGCTGGAGGCGGTTTCGTCGGTGAAGCGGGGTACGAGAGGGCCGCCATTGGCAAGCGCTGTGCCGGCCTGCAGTACGGCGAACAGGGTGGCCGCGAGCGCGCTCAAGCGATGATGGAAGGCAAAGGCTTTAACAGTCATCCGCGGGTCCTCAGGGCGACCGCCTTTTCGCCGATGCAGCGGCCCTGGTCTAGGCCCCGGTCGATCGCGGCACGGAAATGAATGCCGCCATAGAGACGCGAGATGCCGGCTTCTTCAGCCGCATCCCAGAAGCTCTTGAAGCTGCGGTTCGGCAGCTTGTCCTTTTCGTGGGTGTTGTCGGTGAAAGCGAAGTTTTCGCCAAAGAACGCGGTCAGCACGGTCGCTGCCGCACCCGACTGGGTGGAATGACCGCTCGGATATTCCGGGAAGGGCGGCGTGATCAGGATCGGTTCCCATTTGGGATCGATGACCCGCTTGATGTAGGTGACCGGGCGCAGCAGGTCGTATTCGAATTTCGAATGCCAGCAGCCGATAAAGGCATCGGCGAGCGAAATCCCGAGCCGGGCAAGCAGATCGGCATGTTCGGATGCACTGGCCTGGCGTTCGTCAAGGACCTTTAGGGCAATCACAATCCAGTGGCCGGGTGGGGTCGGCGAGAGCATCGGATCATCCGACCAGAAGCGGGCGATGGCGCGCTGCTCATCGGTCACGCTGTTCACCGCCTCATAGACCTCCATCGCTTCCTTGTAGAAGTCGGAATCCTTCTCCTCGCTGTAGACGGGTGGCGCCGGCAGCGGGCAGGCATTGCCGATTGCCAAGGCGAAGGGACGGTTCTCGCCCCACTTGGGAAGAAGGGGCATTTGCTGCTGATTGATCAAACTGGTCGGCACCCAGCTGTCCTTCTTGCTCCCGAGCGCGAATTCCAGGGGAAAGCCCATGTTCTCGACCTTGGCGCCGCCATCGTCCAGCGACCAGGTAAGGATATGCGCCGTGATGCTTTCGCCGTAAGCCTGACTGCGGGCAACGAGATCGGGGGCAAGACCGGCGGACACTTCGGACGAAAGCTTCTCGGTCATGCGCTTTAGCGCACGCTGGCCGGTCGGGCCGGTATTGCCGAAGAATTCGCGCGCGGCCGATGACAAGGCGGCCTGCATGACAACGGCCTCGTCATAGGCGAGGCCCGCTTCACGCTGAGGTACCGGCGTGAGGCCGTTCAGCTGACCGGCGAGCGAGGTCATGGTCGTGTCGCCCGAAGCGAGCGCCTCATAGGCGGTGACCCCGAGATAGGCGAAGGCGCGGCTTGCCACGGGGGGCGAATAGGTCGGCGTATGACGGACGAGTTCGAGGATGAGGCGATACCAGTCGCGCATGACCGTGTCGGCGCCGACAGGGGATGCCTGGGCCGACTGGAAGGCCAGCCCTATGATGATAAAGCAGAGCGCAACCAAGCGCTTACCCACTGCCTTCATGTCCCCCTCCCACAGGTTTCTGAAGCGATCTCAATCGATTGAAGTTCGATTAAGCACGGGGGCGGATGGCTCGCAAGAGGGAGGCAGGCGGCAGGCGATCAATTCAGGCCGATCAGACGGATGGCGCGCCGGCTGGATGAACGTTGGCGACAGGGCGAGCCTTGAGGGGCTCGCAGAACACTCAGGCGGCAACGATCTGTCGGACCCAGGCACGAGCCAGCGCCAGCCCGGCTTCATCCGAGAGCTGCCCGTCGGTCGGCTCAATCTCAGGATGGCGGTTGAGCCAGCCGGGCTCCTTGCGCTCGATGACCTCTGGGAAATGCGTCATCCAGTTGCGCACAACCTGGCGGTTTGCTTCGAAATGGAACTGGAAGCCGTAGGCCGCGCGGCTGATGCGGAAGGCCTGGTGGCGGGTCGCTTCGTTTTCCGCGAGGTGAAGAGAACCTTGCGGCAGGGTGAAGGTGTCGTCGTGCCACTGGAAGGACAGGAAACGGTCGGGCATGACCGAGAGCACCGGATCCTGTCTGCCGGCCTCGGTGCGGCCGATGCTGCGCCAGCCGAATTCGGGTGCGGCGCCGATCAGGTTTTCACCACCATAGGCCCGGGCCAAAAGCTGGCTGCCAAGACAGATGCCGAGCACGGCCTTGCCGCTGTCGCCAAAGTCGCGCATCAGGCTCGCAAGTTCCGGGAGATAGGGATGCTTCTCGTCGTCGCGTGCATTCTGTTCGCCGCCGAACACCACCAGGGCGTCGAAGGCATAGAGGTCCGGGAGTGGTTCGCCGGCATAGGCACGGATCGTGGTGGTTTGCGCGCCGGCCTCTGACAGCGCTATGCCGACCTGACCGACTTCTGTGACGCTGGTATTCTCGACGATGGCAACGCGCATGGGGAATCGGATCTCGTGGGCGAACGCCCTTAGAAAAAGCATGCGGATGCGAATGTCGCAAGACGGAAGGGCGCCGCAAGCCGCGCCCTTCCATGACCTCAGAAGGTTTTCTTCAGACGGGAGTCAACAGAATAACGGTTGCCGCCACGGATAACGAAATAAAACGTCATCGCCGCCCAAAGGAGAGATTTTTCCGCGCCGGAAAAACCCTGATCGAGCTGGATCCAATGGAAATAGACCGTCACCAGAAGAACGATGGTGGCGGCAAAGGCCGCCGGGCGGGTGAGGAGACCGATGGCGAGCAGGATGCCGCCAAAGAATTCGGTGATCGCCAGAAGCGGCGACCAGAGGACGCCGGGATAGAAGCCGAGGCCCTCGACCATCTGGACGGCGCCGAAGGGATCGACGATCTTGCCGGCGCCATGGATGACCAGGAAGCCACCGGCCACCAGACGTAGAAGGGTTTCGACCCCGTCGTGACCGTAACGATAGACGGGGGCAAGGGCGGGAACAAAAAGACGGTTCGGCTCAATGGACATGAACAAACTCCAAAATGACAATAACCTGCGCGTCATGGCCGAAGCGTCACTGCGAGGCAATTGGACGCACGAAGAAAAGTTGATTAGACGGGTTAACTTATCCGTGAAGTGAGGAAGATGCCGATGGAAAAACCCCGGGTTTCGATCACCTATTGCACCCAATGCAACTGGCTTCTGCGCTCTGGCTGGATGGCGCAGGAGCTGTTGCACACCTTTCCCGACGATCTGGGCGAAGTGGCACTGATCCCGGGCACCGGCGGGATTTTCGAGATCAAGCTGAACGATGCGCTGATCTGGGAACGCAAGCGCGATGGCGGTTTTCCGGGCCCGAAGGAGCTGAAGCAGAAGGTGCGTGATGCCATCGATCCCGAACGTGATCTCGGCCATGTCGATCGTGTGAGCCGCAACGAAGGGCTCGACAGCTGAGGTAAGCGCAGGCGGCCGAACGACCGCCTCCAAAGGTCGGCCGCCTTAATAGAAGGGCGAATTGCAGACCTTGTAGTAGCCGCTCGAGGAGAGGAACTGGTTGGTGCGGGGGTTATAGGACCGATAGCGGTTCAGGCACCAGTCGACATGTCGCTCCCAGCGGCGGCCCGGCGGGCGGTAACCCGGATCGGCATAAACCGGCGGACGCGGCTGCGGACGGTAGCCGGGCTCGACATAGACGGGCGGACGCGGCCGTGGGCGATAGACTGGCGGCTCGTCATAGACGGACGGCGGATAATATTCCGGTGGCAGAGGGCGTGGACGGCGCGGCGGCGGGCGGTCCCAGGTCTCGTAGCAACCGGAGAAGTCGCAGACGAGATCGATCTTTTCGACATTGGAGCTCTGTTGCGAAACCGATGGCATCGGCTTCGTCATCGCAGCCTCCGCCACGGAGGTGAAAAGCTGGGCGGAGGCGAGCGCCACGGCCACGAAAGCGGATCGAATCGTCATATGGTCATCCCGTCTTTCATCCCGGCGGCGGGCGAACCGCCTTGCCGACCTCAGGATGAAGCGTTTCGATCACGGCTTTTTCACGACGGCGTTATTCCCCGGCGAACGGTGCAGAAAGCCTGTGTCATAACGCGTCCACCAATCCGCTTCCGGCATTTTCCGACAATCAGGCAAACGCGTTCATCGCCCCGACATGAAAACTTCAAAAAGCCGGTTGACAGGTCGGAGCAGTCCCTTTACACGGCTCCTCGTCGCCCAGATGGCGGAATTGGTAGACGCGCCAGCTTCAGGTGCTGGTACTCGAAAGGGTGTGGAGGTTCGAGTCCTCTTCTGGGCACCAAATTCCGATTTGAGATCAGCAGTTTATGCGATCGTCAAACACTTTGAAAAGCCCGGCTTGCCGGGCTTTTTTCTTGTCTGAAATTTGAATTTTCGACGCTGTTGCACAGCCGTTTTCAGAGCGATTTCTAAAGCCTTTCCGAGCCACCCAAGAACGCCACGAGGACAGACCATGGACGAGACCGTCGCCATCGAAAGCCGCAGCGAATTCGCCCTCTGGGCGATCGAACGCGCCAAGGAAATCGTGGCCCAGGAGGGCACGGCGCTGGCGCTTGCGGCACGTGACATGGACGAGGAAGGGTTGCGCGAGGCCGGCCACAAGCTCGGTGGCGCGATCAGCGAAGCGCTGATCGAAGTGTTCGACGGTTTGCTCGGCCAGGACGATCAGGCTTAAGGAAAAGGGCGCCCGACGGACGCCCTTCCTCGATCTGAATTCATTCGACCAGCATCGGCGCAGCCAGCATCAGCGCAGAATGCGGGGATTGGCGAGACCGCTCGTCGGCGTCGAACCGCCACCCGACAGGGGCTCGATCTTCCAGCTGGCCGAATTCATGATGATGGTATTCACGACCAGCGTGATGTTGTTCGTCTGGTTCGTGGTCGAATTGTAGGTCACGTCACGATTGGGCAGATGGATGATCCCCTTGAGGATCTCGCCCTTGCTGCCATTAAAGATATATTGCTGCGGGTTGCGGTTGTTGCTGGTGTCGCTGGTTTTCTCGAACATCAGGATGTCCTTGTAGGGTCCGGATGTCGGCGCCGTCGCCGTGAAGGTCAGACCGCCATTTGCGCGGATCTCGCTGTTGACGTCGGGGAAATAGAACGTAACCCCTTCCGCCTTCACCGTTGCGCCGGAATTGATGATCATCCGGCCGGAAATGATGTGCAGACCCGGTTTGAACGTGACGGTTGGCGAACCGTTGAACGTGGTTCCGCAGTGCTTACCAGGCTGCAGCGTGATGGACTGACCGTCCATCGTGCCTGATGTGGTGCAGTTTGTAGGGACCTTAGGCTCCGGCATCTTGCCGGCGAAGGGATCCGCTTCCGCCGCGCATTTCGTCTGAAGATTGCTGAGCGTGCCGCCGTTCTTGATATAGTTCGTGCCCTTGACGCAGAATTTCGCCGTATCGACCGTTGCCCCGGCATTCATGATGAAGGCCGGATTGCTGGTCGATTGGACGTGGACCTCGCATTTCGTCGATTTGACATTGGCACCGGAGTTGATGAGCACGGCCTGGCTCTTGTTGCCGAGGGCATAGATGCAGCCATTGCCGCCAGCCGCCTCTTCCGCCCCGGCAGCGACGGTGGTGCTGACGCCAAGCGTGAAGTTGCTCAGGCCGACAATGCCGAGAAACCTGTTGTCGACATCCTGCTCGTAGCCGCCGGTGAGCGACCCGTCGGCATTGACCGTCAGCGTGAAGCCGGCGCTTTCATTCAATTCGTCCTGCTCGGCGTCGAGACCGAGAAAATTACGGGCCTCGAGCTCCTGGGCGCTCTTGCCACTCTTGCGGGCAGCGGCGAGCATGGCGGCGTCGAGCTGACCCTGCATCTCGATGCGCGTGTTGTAGGCCGAAGCGACATCCAGGGCACCACCTGCGGACACGAGGACGATCGGTGCGAGCAATGCGGAAATGATACCGAAGTTGCCCGACCGGTCCTGCCAACAGTGCCTGATCTTCTCCAGAAGCATGATGTGTCCTCATTGTTTGAAACGACAATGGATCCGGACCACGCGGGATGGACGGATGCAGTCTATTGAGGACAACCTAGGAGAGAAATACTACTTTCGCGTTTTCATCTTACGTAAAATCTTGCAAAACCCGATCAACGTCAGTTGATCGCGTAACTTGCTGCCTCGAACGACTGAACCGACACCGCCGAGATCAGTCGATAACCCTCGGGTTGACGCCGGGATACCACATGCGGCCGGACCGCGGCGGCTCGGTGCCTTCATAGACGATGCCGTTCTTTTCGCAGCGATAGACCGTGTAGGGCAGACTGTCGCGCAGATCACGGCGACCGAAGTGATGGCGGTTGGGGACCACCGTCCGCGTTTCACAACTGACGCTTTCACCGAACTGGTTCACCGGATCCTGCGGTTTGACACCCGGCAGGTCCTTGAAGCTTTCCTGGCCGGCCTTGCTCCAGGCGATGCCTTCGGAGGCTGAGGCGGGGGCAACAGCTGCGAAGACGGCCAGCGACGCCAGCACCAGAGCAGTGCTGATCTTGTTGGACGTGTTATTCTTTCGGCGGGCCGGCAGCATGGGCAATCTTCTCGTCAGCTCTAATGGTGCCGATATAAGCAATCGACGCGGCGGCACCAAGACCGGGTTCATCACGTTTCGGCGACGGGGCGGCGGTAGCCGGTCGGGGTACCGTAGAGCCAGCCGATGCGGTCGATGGCGGCTTCCAACGTCTCGCGGGCCACGGTCATGGTATGACCATTGGCATGGATCATCGACGTTTCGTCTTCCATGATCGCCACATGGCCCTTCCAGAAGACGAGGTCGCCACGCCGGAGCTCGGCACGCTCAACGGGCACGCCGAGGCCTGATGCCTGCATGTCGCTGTCGCGCGGGGCTTCCTGCCCGGCCATGCGCATGGCCAGCTGCACAAGGCCCGAGCAATCAATGCCGAAGCCAGACTTGCCGCCCCAGAGATAGGGCGTTTCGAGGAACAGCGCTGCGATCGAGACATAATCTGAAATGTGTGGCTCGGCGATCGGCCCAAGGTGGCGGGAAACAAGGGCTCCGCCATCCGGCAGCATGAAATAGCGGGTGCCGCGGGTTTCCGCCTCGCCCGATATCATTAGCCGGCTTCCCATCGACAGTGCCATGCGCGTGGGGAAGCGCAGGTCGGGGCCCGAATAGACGAAGGTGCGCGGCACGGTGACGACATGGGTGGTCGCAGCGAGCGGGCCGAGCGTTTCTTCCGGCAGGTAGCCGACATAACCATCGTCCACCGCCTGCACCCAGGCCCAGCCCCTGTTGCGCTCGAAAACCTGGACCTGTTCACCCATGAGGAGTTCGGTATCGATACCGACATTCAGGTCCGGTTTTGGGCGAAGCGCTACTACAGGCTGGGTGATCATCGCCAGTTGCGGGGTGACAAACCTGTCCGCTTCGACTTGCCCCTTGAGGGCGATATCGGCGAGATCGGGCCGGAATGCGTTGAGGCGTCGGTCGAGCATTGTTTTCTCCGTCAGCCGAGCGCGCGGCCCCGGGCGATGATGTTGTCGCCGAATTTTTCGAGAAAGAGCGCACCGACGACGGTGCGCTTGACGATGACGCTCCGGCGGTCGAGCTCGTCTCTGATACGATCGACGAGACCCAGTTCCCCGAGCGTGTCGAGGGCGCGGGTGATGACCGGCTTGGTGACATTGAGGGTTGCGGCAAGGCCGCGCACCGTATGGGGCGGCGGCACCAGATAGATCTCCAGCAGTACGGCGAGCTGACGCATGGTGAGGTCGTGGCCGTCTTTCTGGACCTGATCCAGGGTCACCCTGTGCCACAGGCAAAGCGCCTGGGTTGCCGTCATTTCGAGGCCCATGGCTCCTCCCCCTCGTTCCAGTCCGGGCGAACAGCCCCCTTGCGAGTATCATTCCGGCAAAGGAACGATCTGGCAAGGGGCCGCTGGATCTAGGCTCAGTCGGCGCCGGACTGCAGGTAGCGATAGATCGCCCGGATCGCCTGTGCCTCGCCGCCGACCGGCGAATGGGCGCGCTCGGCGGGCGACCAGCCAAAGATGTCGAAATGCGCCCAACGGCGGTTCGGTGAGACAAAGCGCTTGAGGAAGAGAGCGGCGGTGATGGCACCAGCCATGCCGCCGGAGGGAGCATTGGTGATATCGGCGATCTGAGCTTTCAGCATGCGCTCATAGCCCTTGTGCAGCGGCATGCGCCAGAGCGGATCATCGACCGCAAGGCTCGCATCGGCAATGCCATGCGCAAGGTCTTCGTCATCGGTGAAGAAGGGCGGCAGATCCGGGCCGAGCGCGACACGGGCGGCCCCCGTCAGGGTAGCCATATCGATCAGGAGTTCAGGCTCCTCGGCATCGGCATAGGCCAGCGCATCGGCGAGGATCAGGCGTCCCTCGGCATCGGTGTTGTCGATCTGGACGGTCAGGCCCTTGCGGCTCTTGTAGACATCACCGGGGCGGAAGGCATTGCCGGCGATGGCGTTTTCGACAGCGGGGATGACGACATGCAGGTCGATCTTGAGCTTGGCATCCATAATCATCAGCGCGAGGCCGAGCACATTGGCGGCGCCACCCATGTCCTTTTTCATCAGAAGCATGGAGGAGGCCGGCTTGATGTCGAGGCCGCCGGTGTCGAAGCTCACGCCCTTACCGACGAGGGTGACCTTGCGATGACCCTTCTTGCCCCAGCGCATCTCGATCAAGCGGGGGGCAACCGTGGAAGCGCGGCCGACGGCATGGACGAGCGAGAAGTTCTTCTCGACGAGTTCGTCGCCGGTAATGACGGAGACTTCGGCCTTGTAGTGTTCGGCAAGGCGACGGACCGCGGCTTCGATATCGGCCGGGCTCATGTCGTTCGCCGGGGTATTGATCAAGTCACGGGCGAGATAGACGCCCGCCAACTGGCGCTTGATGTCGGCGGCATCGGCATCCTGCGGAATCAGGAGGCGCGGCTCGGTGACCCGCTCGGAGCGATAGCGGTCGAAGCTGTAGGCGCCGAGACCGTAGCCAAGCAGAAGGCGATTGGCCGTGAGCGGAGCCGTTTCGATGTGCCATTCGCCGGCTGGCAGCGCGCGGGCGAGCTTGCCGGTCAGATAGGGATTTTCGGAGGGGTTGCAGCCGAGGCCGAACAGCGCGCCGCCGACATGGCCGTCGGCCGTAGGAATGAGCAGTACCGAACCCGCCTCGGCCTTGAAGCCCGCCTTCTTCGCCCAATCGAGGGCGAGTGGTTCAAGCGTGCCGGTCTCGACATGGGCCGGGGTGACGGCGAAGACCGGGAGCGTCTTGCCGCCCTTGGTGCTGAACGGGGACGGTCTTTCGATATATTGGAACGGGGCCATGCGGAGACGCTTTCTGGAGATCCGGCTGAAGAATCGATGGGGAGCTCGATTAACACTCCGTTAGGGTTAACAGATTATTGCTTGAGTGGAGATTGCGCCGCCCGGACGCGGTGCGGCGGCGGGGACTAGCTAACTCGGGACGATCACCATGCGCATGCGAATTCCAGGCTCGGCAAACCATCTGCGGATCGTGGCCATGACAGGTCTGGTGATGGCGGCAATGACACTCACCGGCTGCGGCTCTGCGAAGAAGGAACTGACAACCGGCTCGATTCCCAAGGCAAGCCAACAACTCGATTCGCTCAGCGGCCCTCAGCTGAGCCGCGCCGTGGAGGGTATCGGCCAGGCCTATGACCGCAACCCGAAGGACCGGAATGTCGGTCTCTCCTATGCCAATGGTCTGATGATGACCGGCCGCAACACGCAGGCGCTCGCCGTCATGCAGCAGGTGGCGATTGCTCATCCAAACGATCGCGAGGTGCTCTCCTCGCTTGGCAAGGCGCAGGCTGCGGCGGGACAGCTCGAAAAGGCGCTCGGCACCATCCAACGGGCCCAGACGCCCGACCGGCCCGACTGGCGGCTCTACTCGGCGGAGGGGGCAGTACTCGACCAGCTCGGCCGCTCCAGCGAAGCGCGCTCGCGTTACCGCATGGCGCTGCAGATGCAGCCGAACGATCCAAGCGTCTTGTCGAACATGGGTATGTCCTTCGTGCTTTCGGGCGACCTGAAGACGGCCGAAGACTATCTGCGGCAGGCGTCGCAGCAGCCTCGTGCCGACAGCCGGGTTCGGCAGAACCTCGCGCTGGTGGTCGGCCTGCAAGGACGCTTCCAGGAGGCCGAGCAGCTGGCGGCGCAGGAACTTGATCCGCAGCAGGCGGCGGCCAATCTGCAATATCTGCGCGGCATGCTTGCCCAGCAGAATTCCTGGAAGCAGCTTTCCAGCCAGGACATGCCGAAAAAGAAGAGCTGAGGCTTCAGTCTGGAAAGACCAGACTTGAACGGCCGCTGGTCAGATCGCGCACCAGGCGGATCGCCTGATCCTCATCGCCCTGCCTCAGTGTGACCGTGAGATCGACACCCTCTGCCGTGAAGCTTTCGACGAAGGTGAGGTGCGGGATCGCGGCGAGCCGTGATTTCACGAGGGCGAGGTCCGAGAAGTTCACCGATGATTCGCCCGTCACCATGGGGATGATCTCGCGCTTGTCGGCGACCCGCAGCATCTGGGCCGCCGTTCCGCCATAGGCACGCATCAGCCCGCCACTGCCAAGCAGGATGCCGCCGAAGAAGCGGGTCACGACCACGACGACACCATCGAGGTCCTGGCCATCGATGGCCTGGAGGATCGGCTTGCCGGCCGTGCCCGAGGGCTCACCATCGTCGGAAAAGCGATAGGCCTGACCGATGCGCCATGCCCAGCAATTGTGGTTGGCCGCGGGATCGGAGACCGCGGCGAGGAAGGCTTTCGCTTCCTCCTCGCTGGCAATAGGGGCCGCCTGGGCGATGAAGCGGCTTTTCTTGATGTCCTGAACGAACTCAACCGGTGCGACGAGAGTGAAGGGCATGGCCTCGAACCTCAGCCGTCCGCTTCGTGGGCGGCGAGCCATTCGGCAAGCGCTGCGATTACGGAGAGGCGCAAGGCAGCTTTCATGGCCAGCGCACGGGTGAGCGAGGCGTCACGGCTGGAGAAGCCGAGTTCGGCCATGACGCCCGATGGCGAGAGATTTCGAGCGCGCATGACCGACTCGACCCGCTCGATCGTCGATGGCAGCAGATAACGGCCATTGGCGATGAGGGCTGCGGCATCGTCCGGAATCGGTTCTGCACCGGACGGATCGGGGGCGGCCGATGCGCGGGCCCGCACTTCTGCCGAGACCAGATCCAGAAAGGCCTGGCGATCCTCGGGACCGGCTGCTGTCCATGCCTTCAGGAGCTTCTTCAGGGGACTGGGCTTCTCTTTCTTCGACATGACCGGCTTTCTGTTCGTCCCCGTCCATAGCCCGAGCGGAGACATGGTGCGAGAAAAAAACTTAAGGGCCCGCATCTTCCAGCAAGTGGCCAAATTCGGCTTTGGCAACAGCGGCATCGGGGGCGAAATCGCCCTTTTCGGACCCTTCATGCATTAGAAATTTCTGGCGGACGGAAAGCGGTCGTTAACCTTTATTTTCTACTCAGATAGCTCAGTTTTCGCGTTCTTGTATCCCGCCAGCGTTCAGGTTTCCGATGCACCCTCCCCGTACAAATTCCGCGTATCAGCTCAATCAGTTAGGGGACGACAAGGGTGAAGGTGCCGATCAGTCGGCGGCCGACCAGATCGAAGGACGCGAGGAAACGCCCGTGTGGCAAAAGGCCTTCGTGTTAGGTCCCAATGTGCGCTTCACCCGCACGCCCGATCGCGTGCCAGGCAAGGCCGAGCCAACGCCTGCGCCCGCCGCTCAGCCGAGCGCGCCGCTTACACGGACGGTTGCGCAACAGCCGGCGGCGCCGCAGGCGCCGACACGGCAGGCCTATCAGCCGACACGCCAGCCAGTGGCCCCTGCCCCGGCAAAACCTGCCTCGTCTGCGGCGAGCAGCGTCCCCTATGCCGGATTGCCGCGCACGGGCGCACCCGCGCCGGCACCGAAGGCCGAAGTGCCGCGCATGCCTGCTTCCGTGACCTTGCCGCAGCCGCCGGATGCCGTCGGCGCGCGCGCGCTCACCTACAAGCTTCGCCGGGAACTCGCCCGCCAGCAGGCCGAACAGGCCGCCTGGGAAGCATCGATGGCAGATGGCGCATCGCCGCAGGAGATCGGCCCTGCCCCACAGCCCGTTCAACCGGCACCCCTGGTGCAGGGAATGCGCAGCGTGCTTGCCAGCACCCAGGCCGCGACCGTCGGGACAAGCGCTCGACCCACCAACGAGGCCCATGTGCCGCCGCATCTGCAGCGGTCGCTCGCCCAGCAGGCTGAAGCCGCGCGGCTTGCCGCCCAGCAGGCCATGCCGACGGTGCGTCCACCGATGGTGCGCAATGCGTTTCTGCGAACACCGCCGACAGCGGCTGCACCTCAGCCGGTTGCGGCTCCTGTGTTTGCTCCGCCATCCGTCCAGCCTCTTGCCACGGCTCCGGCCGTCACGGGGTCCATGACATCAGGGTTTGTCGCATGGGCGCAGATGACCCCACCGACGCAGCCCGAGACAGTGATGGCGGTCGCGCCAGAAGCGCAGACTGAACGTCTGCCAATCGCAGCGCTGCTGTCGGACCACATCTTCTTCGAGGCCATGATCGCGCCGGTGGACGCTCCATTGGAGATCGAAATGGCGCGTCCGGCGATCGCGCAACCTCTCTCACAGGCCAGCAATCAGGCAGCGCCGCAGAAGGCCCAACAGATTGCGCCACAGCCGATTGCGACCGCTGCAATGCCCGTAGCTCAGGCCGTTTCCCCCGTTCGCGCCGAAGTCGTGCGTTATCGCCCGGATGGCATGTCTGCGCCAGTGCCGCCGCTCCCCAGCGCAATGCGCAAGCCGGTCTTTCGAGGCAACCCCGGGCTCGGTGGTCGCGCTCTATCGGGAAGTCGCATATCGCGAGGTGTCAGCGCCATCCTACGCGTTGCAGCAGGCGCAGGCAGCGGCGACCGAGACGGTTGCCCCCCTTCAGACGGTTGTCCCGGCGCCGCTTCAGGCGGACCATTCGTCGATTGCTCCGATGTCTGCCGCCCTGCCACGCCAGCCGCTCTTCAAGGCGCAGGAAGCTCTCGGCGAAGGCGAATACGAGTTGCCATATATCGACTTCCTGCAGATGCCGCCGGCCCAGACGGGTGTCACTATGACGGCGGAGGCGCTGGAACAGAGCGCCGGTCTTCTGGAAAGCGTGCTGGAGGATTTCGGCATCAAGGGCGAAGTGATCGACGTGCGCCCCGGCCCCGTCGTCACGCTGTATGAATTCGAGCCGGCCCCGGGGGTCAAATCCTCGCGCGTTATCGGCCTCTCCGACGATATCGCCCGCTCCATGTCGGCACTGTCGGCGCGTGTCGCCGTTGTCCCCGGCCGCAACGTCATCGGCATCGAGCTGCCGAACCCGGTGCGCGAGACGGTCTATCTGCGCGAGCTGATCGAGACGCCCGATTATGCCGAGACGCGCTACAAGCTGCCGGTCTGCCTCGGCAAGACCATCGGTGGCGAGCCCGTAATCGCCGAGCTCGCAAAAATGCCGCATCTGCTCGTTGCCGGCACCACCGGCTCGGGCAAATCGGTTGCGATCAACACGATGATCCTGTCGCTGCTCTATCGGTTCCGGCCGGACGAGTGCCGGTTGATCATGGTCGATCCGAAGATGCTCGAGCTTTCGGTCTATGATGGCATCCCGCATCTCTTGACCCCCGTCGTTACCGACCCGAAGAAGGCCGTGATGGCCTTGAAATGGGCCGTGCGCGAGATGGAGGATCGCTACCGCAAGATGAGTTGCCTCGGCGTGCGCAATATCGACGGCTACAATGCCCGTGCAGCCCAGGCGCGCGAGAAGGGCGAGACGATCACTGTTTCCGTGCAGACCGGCTTTGACCGGCAGAGCGGCGAGATCGTCTACGAGGAGCAGGAGCTCGACCTGTCGCCAATGCCATACATCGTGGTCGTGGTCGACGAGATGGCCGACTTGATGATGGTTGCCGGCAAGGAGATCGAAGGTGCGATCCAGCGGCTGGCGCAGATGGCGCGTGCCGCCGGCATCCACCTGATCATGGCGACCCAGCGTCCCTCCGTCGACGTCATCACCGGCACGATCAAGGCCAACTTCCCGACCCGCGTCTCCTTCCAGGTGACGTCCAAGATCGACAGCCGCACCATTCTGGGTGAGCCGGGTGCCGAACATCTGCTCGGCCAGGGCGATATGCTGCATATGGTCGGTGGCGGACGCATTGCTCGCGTGCATGGTCCCTTCGTGTCCGACGAGGAAGTCGAGAAGGTCGTCGCGCATTTGAAGATGCAGGGCCGTCCGGATTATCTGGGCACCGTGACCGAGGATGCCGATGAGGTTGAGGAAGAGCCTGAAGAAGACACAGCCGTCTTCGACAAGAGCGCGATGGCCGAGGAGGATGGCAATGACCTCTACGACAAGGCGGTCAAGGTGGTGCTGCGCGACAAGAAGTGCTCGACCTCCTACATCCAGCGCCGCCTCTCGATCGGCTACAACAAGGCCGCCTCGCTGGTCGAGCGCATGGAGCAAGAAGGCATCGTGGGTGCCGCCAACCATGTCGGCAAGCGGGCGATCATCGTCGGCGGACGAGAGGTGAATACCGACGGCGACTTCGAAGGCTAACAATCCGTCAAAGGGTCCAGAGATAGGGCCGCCAACTATTTGTCATTGAGGCACGCCCTGCCGGGCGTGCCTTTTCCTTGACCGAGCCCGAATCTCGACCGCCGGGAACCCTTCCGCAGGCTCACGGTTCGAAGGCGGTCAGATCAAGGAGGCATAACCAATGGCAGAAGAGAGACGTTCGCTCTTCGTTACCGGCCTGCGCAATGCGCATGCGATGGAAAACCAGGCAATCTCGATCATCAAGCCACAGCTTTCCCGGATCGAGAATTATCCTCAGGTAGCAAGGCGGCTTGAGCAGCATCTGCAGGAGACGGAAGCGCAGTTGAAGCGGCTCGAAGACATTCTCGCCAGTCTCGACGAAGATCACTCAACCATCAAGGACTGGATGCTCTCGGCGGGCGGCAGCATGGCCGCGCTTAGCCACGCTATGGCAGGCGACGAGATACTGAAGAATTCCTTCGCCAACCAGGCTTTCGAGAATTACGAGATCGCCGCCTATAATTCGCTCATGATCATGGCGGAGATGGGTGGCTTCCAGGGCGCGACCAGCGGCCTGCAACAGAACCTCGCTGAAGAAGAGGGCATGGCCCAGTGGCTGCGCGACAATCTGCGTGAGGTAACAATGGAATTCGTCTCGCGCCAAGAGGCTGGGGAAAGTGCGAAGGCCTGAACCCGTCGACTGTGAAAACGACAACGGCGGAAGCGGACTCAACTCACTTCCGCCGGTTTAAAAGAGATCAGCCGCGCGCCGATCAAATCTGGACAGGCCTGATCGTGTCAACGCCGATCTCGCCGTCAATCAGACCGCGAGTGAGCCCCTGCCTGTCCCGTGCGACTTCAACCACCGTATAGAGTTTTTCCGAGCGGAAGGCGCTTGCCATCCCGGTCGTGACATCCTCGGCTGGCTTGGCGTCGATCTCCATATAATCCAGCTCCTGCGAGGCCGCGACAAGGCGGGCATCGCCCGATGAGCGGGCAGCTACCGTCACCACACCATGGCTCGGCGCATTATCCCAACGCGGATCATCCGGCGCGGCGATGGGTTCAAGCCGATAGATGTTGAGCAGTTCGTCGCCTCTCACCATTCCATGTTCCACGGCGGCTGCGTCCGAGCGGCGCGCGGCGGCTTCCACGGGCTGCCCCAGATGTGGATCGACCTCCTCCCGCTGATGGCCGATCGACAGTTCCTGCTTGGTATTGTCGGACATGATTTTCTCCCGGTGAACCACTGGGGAGCCCAACTGACTTCGGCCGGCTGCGGTTCCGCCCGGCTTCTTGCGTCGCGGAAGGGAACATGGCGGCATGCGGACCAGTTTCCCTGACAACAAGGAGCCCAACATGCCGCCAGCGACACCGTCATCCCCGCCCATCACTGCCTCCCAAATTCGCGATGAACGAGGGCGGGACGCACGCAGTCCAAGCAGCATTCCGGTGCGTGGCCTCTGGGATGTTTCACTCAGGGTCCTGTCGCGGCTGACTTCTGACCGGGTCACGCTTGCTGCTGCAGGCGTGTCCTTCTACGTGATGCTGTCGCTTTTTCCCGGTCTGGCAGCACTGGTGTCGTTGTATGGCCTGATTGCCGATCCGACCACGATCGCCGGACGGCTGGATTTCCTCTCCGAGCTCCTGCCTGCCGATGGGGTCGCGATGATCCTGGGTCAGTTGCAGGCACTGGCCGACGAAAATAACAGCACTTTGAGCATAGGTTTTCTCGTCGGTCTTGGCGTCTCGCTGTTCAGTGCCCGCAATGGCATGCTGGCGCTCTTCGAGGCCATGAACATTGCCTATCAGGAACAGGAGAAACGCGGCTTCGTCCATACGACGCTTCTGGCCATCGCCTTTACCCTTGGCGCCATGGCCGTTCTCGCCGTCGTCGTCACCGCACTCGCCATTCTGCCGCTGATCATGTCGGTCATCTTCATATCCGAGCGCGCCGAGATGATCGTCGGCTTTCTCCGCTGGCCGATCCTGATCGGCGTGATCTGGCTGGGGTCCGCAATGATCTATCGTTACGGGCCGAGCCGCGAGAACGCCCAATTGCGATGGCTGACCTGGGGCACCTTGCTGAGCTCGCTCATCTGGATGCTCATGTCGCTCGGTTTCTCCTTCTATCTGGAGAATTTCGCCGACTACAACGCGACCTATGGCGCGCTCGGCACCTTTATCGCCTTCATGTTCTGGACATGGCTGTCAGTGGTGATCCTGATTGTCGGCGCCATGCTCAATGCCGAGCTCGAACATCAGACGGCCGTGGACACGACGACGGGACCTGCAGAGCCGATGGGACGTCGGGGCGCGCATATGGCGGACACGATTGGCGAGTTGCAGTAGTCGCGATGAAAACCGCAAGGAGAAGGGCGGCACCGAAATGCCGCCCTTCTCCTTTGTGTATTATCGATCACGGCTGCCTTCAGCCGTTCCGTCGCTCGCGGGCCCGGCTGCCGGGAAACAGTAGCTGGATGAAGCATTCGGCCGTTGGCTGTGGCTCGTGATTGGCAAGTCCGGGTCGCTCATTGGCTTCAATAAACACGTAGTCCCGTTTTGCCGGGTCATGGACCATGAAATCGATGCCGACGACCGGGATCTTGATGGCCTTGGCGATCCGGCAGGCGGCGTCGACGAGGTCGGGATGGACCGTCGCGGTGACATCGTGGATCGTGCCGCCGGTGTGAAGATTAGCGGCCTTGCGCACGGTGATCTCGCGGCCTTCCTCGAGCACGCTGTCGAGATCAAGGTCCTGTTCGGCGAGGCAACGCTTCGTCTCGGCATCAACAGGAATTCGGCTTTCGCCTCCGGTTGCGGCAGCCCTCCGCCGGGATTGTTGATCGACCAGCTTGCGGATCGTAGAGCGACCATCTCCAATCACGCGGGGCGGGCGACGCACGGCGGCCGCAACGAGCTTGTAGTCGATAACGACGAGACGCAGGTCCTCGCCTTCGAAACAAGCTTCGAGAAGCACGCGGTCGCAGACCTGGCGGGCCTGTCGGATGGCGGCCTGCAGAGCCTCCATAGAGGAAATGCCGACCGAGATGCCTCGACCCTGTTCGCCGCGCGCGGGTTTCACCACCAGCTTGCCGTGCTTTTGCAGGAAGGCCTGCTTTTCCTCATCCGGAGCGTCAGCGGAGAGTTGTTCGGGGACACTGAGACCGGCTGTCTCGGCGAAACGGCGGGTGACGGCTTTGTCGTCGCAGATCGACATGGCGACCGAAGAGGTCATGTCCGAGAGGCTTTCGCGACAATGGATGCTGCGGCCGCCGTGGCTCAACCGGAAAAAGCCGCCTTCGGGATCGGTGACCTCGACATGGATGCCACGGCGGAGCGCCTCGTCAACGATCAGGCGGGCATAGGGGTTGAGCGCCTCGTAACCCTCGGCTGGCTGGGCGAAGAACTTCTCGTTAATGGCATTCTTCCGCTTGACGGCAAAGAGCGGTACGCGGCGGAAGCCGAGCTTGTCGTAGAGGCCTATGGCCTTGTCGTTGTCGTGCAGGACGGAGAGATCGAGATAAGCGAGGCCTCGGGCCTGAAAATGTTCAGCAAGGATGCGCACAAGGCCTTCGCCGATGCCCGGCTGGCGGGCTTGCGGGTGAACCGCGAGGCACCAGAGCGAGGCGCCGCGCTCCGGGTCGTCGAACAGGCGGTGATGGTCGATGCCGGTCACGGTTCCGACAATCTCGCCGGTCAGATCGTCTTGCGCGACGAAGTAAGTGACTGGCCGGTTGTCACGTTCGCCGGCAAAGAAGTCCTCGCGCACCTGGACCATGCCGCAGCTGGCATAGACCGCATTGATGCCCGCCGCATCGCTTTCCGAGGAGAAGCGCCTGATCGTGACGCCCTTTGGACGGCGTCCGCCGGCGCGATAGGTGGAAAGATCGAGCCTAAAGGTATGGGACGGATCGAGGAAGATCTCCTGCGGCGCCTGGGCGAGCAGGACATGGGGATCACCGACATGAAAGGCGATGTCGCGCGTATCAGGGGCTTCTTCACGGAGCGCTTCGAGGAGATCGGGATAGGCGTCGAAGGTGGGGGTGAACAGAAGCCGTCCCCAACCGCAATCAAGGGCCACGTTGCGGTTACGCGCATCCGGCTCACAAGTGCGACTGGCTGCCCCCTGGCCACCTCCGCCAGGGGTTCTGAGACGCGTTAACCGATGCGATATCGCCTTGCCGCGGCGCGCCTTGCGCGGCTGGCTGGCGGGCTTCTTCTCTGCCTTGCTCACGTCAGTTCTCCTGGGCCTGCAACCACATTTCGAGAAGGCCGATCTGCCAGAGCTCGGAGCCTTGAAGCGGCGTGATATGCGAGGCGGGATCGGCCACCAGACGGTCGATGTAATCCTGACGGAAGAGGCCACGTTCGCGGGCAGCCTTCGACGACAGGGCGTCGCGGAGCATGTCGAGATAGGGGCCGGCGATATATTTCAACTGTGGGACAGGGAAGTAGCCCTTCTTCCGGTCAATGACCTCTGACGGGATGACCTTGCGGGCGACATCCTTGAGGATGCCCTTGCCGCCGTCCCGCAGCTTTTCCTCAGGGGGAATGCGGGCGGCGAGTTCGACCAGTTCGTGATCGAGGAAGGGCACGCGCGCTTCCAGGCCCCAGGCCATGGTCATGTTGTCGACGCGCTTGACCGGGTCATCGACGAGCATGACATTGCTGTCGAGGCGGAGCGCTTGATCGACCGGGCTATCGGCACCGGAGCGCAGCAGATGTTCGCGCAGCAAGTCACCGCTCACATCGCTGCCGGCGATCCAGCGATCCTGCAGCTGGGTTGCGAGCGTTTCATGCGAGCGATCGCGGAAGGCACGGCCGTAGTCGCTAACGACATCGGTGGAGCCGACCAGCGGCGGGTACCAGTGATAACCGCCGAAGACCTCGTCGGCGCCCTGGCCTGATTGCACGACCTTGATGTGTTTCGAAACTTCCTTCGACAGAAGGTAGAAGCCGACATTGTCATAGGAGACCATGGGCTCCGACATGGCGGCGATCGTACCGGGCAGTGCACCCATCAGATCGGCCGAGGGGACGAAGATCTTGTGGTGGTCGGTGCCGAATCGCTCAGCGATCAGGTCCGAATAGATGAATTCGTCGCCCTTTTCGCCATTGGCTTCCTCGAAGCCAACGGAGAAGCTCATCAGGCCGGTCTGGCCAGCTTCCGCGAGCAGACCGACGATCAGGCTGGAATCGACACCGCCTGAAAGCAGGACGCCGACGGGCACATCGGCAATCATCCGGCGTTTGACGGCAAGACGCAGCGCATCGAGCAATTGCTGCTGCCAGTCCTCGCGGGTCATGCCTGCATCGTCGGACCGGCGCGTATAGGCGGGGTCCCAATAGCGCTTGTCCTCGAAACTGCCATCAGGCTGATAGACGCGGATGGTTGCCGAGGGCAGCTTGCGTACGCCCTCGTAGATCGTGCGCGGCGGCGGCACGACGGCGTGGAAGGTCATGTAGTGATGAAGTGCCGTGACATCGATCGCGGTATCGACGCCACCTGCCTTGACGATGGCCGGCAGCGAAGAGGCAAAGCGCAGACCACCGGAGACTTCGGCGAGATAGAGCGGCTTGATGCCGAAGCGGTCGCGCGCCATGACAACGCGGCCGGTGTCGCGTTCATGGATAACGAATGCGAACATGCCGTGGAAGCGGGATACACAGTCCGTGCCCCAGGCGTGCCAGGCCTTCAGGATCACTTCGGTGTCGCCATCGGAGAAGAAGCGGTAGCCCTTGGCTTCCAGTTCGCTGCGCAGTTCACGGAAGTTATAGATACAGCCGTTGAAGACAAGCGAAAGGCCGAGATCGGGATCGACCATCGGCTGCTGCGATTTGTCGGAAAGATCGAGGATGCGCAATCGTCGATGGCCGAGCCCGACATTGCCCCTGACCATCACGCCGGCCGAATCCGGCCCTCGTGGGGCCAAAACGTCCGCCATGATCGAAACTGCTGCTACCGACGGCGATGCGCCATCGAATCTCACTTCTCCACAAATGCCACACATGAACCGGGCTGAAACCTCCGTTGAAAGACCAAACGAAAAGGTGCCGGCAAACCGTTCTTCGGTTTACCGGACACATGATTTGCAAATGGTCGAGAGGTTCCATTGTTCCATATTTTTTTCAGAACATGGCTTGAGGCTGCTCGGCGCCCCGCTTCTGGGGGCGCCGATATTCGATCAGCTCAGCGCCTTCTTCAGCGGCGTGATGTGGCGGAAGACGAGGAGGTCGAGGAGAAGGACCGCCAGAAGGACAGCACCGGAGAGCGGGAAGAGCAGTGCCGTTCCCAGCATGACCAGCGCTCCGGTCTTCCAGAGTGGTCCGGGTTCGCCGACGGTCGGGGCGACGAGGCGGGCGGCACCCTTCGGGCGGCGCTTCCACCACATGACGAAGCCGCTGACCGAGAGGAAGATGATCGACAGACAGACGATATTGACCAGCACCAGATTCCAGAGGCCCATATCGCCCTCATGCAAGGCGATACCGGCGGCCATGGCCTTGCCGGCTGCGCCATAATCACTGAAGCCGACATCGGCAAGGATGCGGCCGGTATACTGGTCGATGTGGACGGTGCGATCATCAAGCGGATTGGCGCTGTCGTTGCTCATCGTGTCGCGGGCGATGGTCCAGACGGCCGTTTCGTCGCCCGGGAAAGCAAGCTGAAAGCGCTGATCGAAGCCGAGCGTGCGGGCGAGCGCCACGATGGCGTCGAGCGTGACGGGCTGGCCTTCGGGCGTTCCGGTGACACCCGCTTCGGAGCCGGAAGCCGGCATCGGGGTCTGTTCCAGGGTCCACGGGACTTCCTTGACGCCGCCGTGGTTCATGCTGGCATGGGTCTTGTCGGAGAGGGGGACATTGTCCCACTTCTCGGCCGGGAAGGTGCTCCAGGCCTGGGTCATCTTCTCGCCCCAGATGCCGGCCCAGGTCAGGCCCGAAATGAGGAAGACCACGAGGAAGAGCGAGGCATAGAAGCCGATCGTCAGATGCAGCGACTTCCAGAGCTGGCGGCCCTTGGCGGAAAGCTGCGGAACCAGCACCGAGCCCAAACCGCGGCCATCCCGCGGCCACCAGAGATAGAGGCCGGTGATCACCAGAACGATGCCGAAGCCGGCGGCAATTTCGATTAGACGGTCGCCAAGCGTGCCGATCAGCAGCGTGCCGTGGATGTCGCTGGCGAGGTCATAAAGACCATCTCGGCGATCCCAGTGGCCGAGGACTTCGGCACGGTAGGGATCGACTGCGACCATATAGGAGGCGTCACCCTGATTGATACGAAAGAGCGCGGCCTGTTCAGGATCGCGCGGGGCGATGTACTGGATGATCTGGCCGGGGATCTCAAGGGTCGCGGCTCCCGCCTGGTCCGAGACGGAGGAAATGGCGGCCTGCGGCTCGACGGTATAGGTCTTTTCACCGTCACGACCGAACAAGGTCGCCGTCCACAGCATCATCAGGCCGGTGACGGCAAGCATGATCATGAAGGGCGCGACATAAAGGCCAGCATAGAAGTGCCAGCGCCAGGCGGTGATATAGAAGCGACGCGACAGGGCGGGGCTGTCTGCCTTCGTGGGAGAGAGATCGGAAACGGTTGTCATTCTGGGTCTCAGTTGGTTTGGAGGGGGATCAGTGGGATAGGGAGCGTTCACCGGCGGCGATGCCGGAGAGCTGTTGCGGTTCAAGGACGGTCACGAGATCGCCATGCCTGATGTCGATGAGGCCCGCCTTTTTCAGGCGGGAGAGGCAGCGGCTGACTGTTTCGAGGGTGAGGCCAAGCCAATCGGCGAGATCGCCGCGTGTCGGATAGAGATGAAAGGTCACGGCGCCCCGCTTGCGGTCGCGCGCCGGACGACCGAATTGGAAGGCAAGGTCGATCAGGGCCGAGGCGACCCGCTCGGACGCAGTCTTGCGGCCAAGCAGCACGACGAGGCTTTGCGAGCGGGCCAACATTTCGCTGAGCGCCAGATCACGCTCGCCCTCAGCCATGCTTCCTGACATGGCCTCCAGTCGAGTGAAGCCCAGGGTTTCGGCGGAATATCGATTCTGATCGCCGAAGCCGAGGCCGATCAGGCGACCGGGGCCGACCAAATCGATGATCTGGCGTCTGCCATCCGAGAGGGTCTGAACGGTTGCTACACAGCCCTCGATGACACGGTATTGCGGTGCGCGGGCGAGGCCTTCGAGGAAAATCACCGTTCTTGGCGGCAGAAGCGGCCCGGCGAGCGGGACCTGCCTGGTTTCAGGGACCTGGACACTTGTCGACGGAAACGGGGGCGTTGCCCCGCGAGTAGCGAGCAATTGCAGCATGACAGACATCCGATTTTGACCGGAGCTGCGTACACTGCAGGCTCACCGGTCTGACGATACGAACGACCGACGCAATGCGTCGGCTACGACAGTCGATCAGACGGTGACTGGGGGTGCGCGGGGATGGCTGGCGGGTGGGAACAGCTGGCGGTAATGTGCCTCGGCCGGCTGAGGCAGAGCAACCGCAGCGATGAGCGGGAGGCGAGTGCCGACATCATCAGAAGGCGTCGGCAGAAGGGCGGTTGCGGCGATCCGGCAGGCTTCGCATGTCGAGGTGCCGGCATGCGGTTTGCTCTTGCCATCCTCGGACGGCAGGCAGAGCTCGGGCAGGGTCCCGTCGGGAAGGGTAAGCGCCGCGATCTCCTGGGGAGAAAGCTGCGGGGCAGGAGAAGTGGCCGGCCGATGCGCGAGGCCGAGCAGCACCAGCGCGATGACGCAAATCATGCGTATCGCCCGGTCAAAGCTTATCGACAAGCCCCGTTCGGCCATTCTATCCCCCGACAGATATGTGCTGGGATAGCACCAGCCGCGCTCGCCCACAAGCGGGCGGCATAGGCCTCGGCGTCGCAGGCAGAGGATCTAAAGAAGGTCCCGCTGATGTAACCCTGCGCTGACCCCTACCGACATCAAGCAGCCGGATGGCTGCGCATCTGGCCGGGTGTCCTGCCATAGGTGCCCTTGAAGACACGGGTGAAATGAGAGGTGTTCTGGAAGCCGACCTGAAGGGCGATATCGATCAGCGAGGCATTCGTCTGTGTGACCAGCATCTTGGCACGCTCCATGCGGAGCTTGGTGTAGATGCGGGCGGGCGAGACATCGATTTTCTGGGCGAAGAGGCGCTCCAGCTGCCGTCGGGACAGGCCGACCGAGCGGGCGAGCTGATCGATGGTCAGTTCGTTTTCGAGGCTCTGCTCCATCAGGATCAGAACCGCCTTCACCCGGGGATCGTCGCATTCGATGGTGAGCGGGCGGCGGACCTGGATATCCCTATTGGTGCGGGCCTTCTCTATCTGTAGAACTTCGAGTGCATTGCGTTCGGCGTCGTGGCCCAGATACTGGCGGACGATGAAGGCTGCGAGATCTGCGGAACTGCTGCCGCCGGCACAGGATCCGCGGCGACGGTCGAGATTGAACAGACGGTCGGCGCGGACCTCGTGATCGGGAAAACGGTCGCGGAACTGCTGGTAATGGAGCCAGCTGACGCAGGTCTGGTGATTCTTCATCAGACCCGCTTCCGCGAGGATGAAGGTTCCAGTGCAAAGTCCGATCAGCGGCACCTTCTGGGCATCGGCCTTTTTCAGGAAAGCGATCGTCTGATCGTCCACGGCGGCCTGGCGCCCGAGAAGGCCGCCAACCACGACGATGTAGTCAAAGCGGCTCGGATCGACGAAGTCGCTGGTCGGTGCGACCTGCACACCGCAGCTGGAACTGATCAGGTGGCGCGTACTGCCGAGCACCTGCCAATCGGCGAGCACGCGGCCCGAACGATCGTATTCGTCGCTGGCAAGCCGGATCGTATCGATAAAGAGCGCGAAAGCGGACAAGGTGAAGGAGCGCGACAGCACGAAGCCGATCTTCAGCCGCGGCCTTTTCATTGCCTCGTCGCCCGACATTGTCTCACTCTCCGCAGGTTCGGCGCATCCGCCATTCCGAACGCTAGCAGGGGGAAACAATCGCCGCAATCGGATGTCAAGCCATGCGCAAAACTTCGCAATAATCGTGCCTCAAATGCGGCTTTGATACGGGTGATCCGCGACGCCAACAGAGGAGGGAGAAAATCAGGATTGCGGTTCGTCGGGCTCGTTGGCCGAAAGGCTTTGTTCTGCCGGCACCACCTTCTGGCGCGTGAAGCCGCGCAGGCCGGATACCTCTTCGGAATCGCGCTCGATCTGGACTTCGCTGGCGGCGTAGTGAACCACAAGCTTGGCGACCGAGATCAGCGCATGGAGATGGATGCGCTCGTAGCCATGGGAGGCATCGACGCCGAAGGCCAGAAGCGCCGTGCGCACGTCATGACCGGCCTCGACTGCTGAGGCGGCATCGGAGCGATAGTAGCGGAAGACATCCTTCTGGACGCGAATGCCATGTTCGCCGCACAGCTCGAAGAGCTTCTTGGAAAGGTGATAGTCGAAGGGCCCGGTCTGGTCGGCCATGGCAAGCGTCACGCCGAATTCATCCGAAGCCTGGCCGGGTGCTGTCGTGCCATTGTCGATAGCGACCAGGGAGGCGATCTCCGGCACGAGCGCTGCAGAGGCGCCGACGCCGACTTCTTCTCCGATGGTGAACAGCCAATAGGTATCGACCGGTGTCTCGATTTCCTGCCGCTGCATCGCCTCGAGTGCTGCCAGCATGATGGCGACACCGGCCTTGTCGTCGAGATGACGCGAGACGATGAAGCCGTTGTCGAGAAACTCCGGCTGCGGATCGATCGCAACGATGTCACCGATATCGATGCCCAGCTGCACGATGTCCTTGCGGTCGCGCGCCAGAGCGTCGATGCGCATTTCGATGTGCCGCCAGCCAGTCGGCTGCGTGTCGACCTCATCGTTGAAGGTATGCCCGGATGCCTTCAAGGGCAGGATGGAGCCGCGGTAAATGCCCTTGGTCGAAAAGATCGAGGCACGGGCGCCTTCGGCGAAGCGGGCAGACCAATGGCCGATGGAGACCAGCTCCAGACGTCCATTGTCTTTCAGCGCCTTCACCTGGGCGCCAAGGGTGTCGAGGTGGGAGACGATGCCACGGGCAGGCCTGTCGGCCGCTCCCGGTCGACGGGCGCGGATCGCCCCTCTGCGGGTCAGCTTGACCTCAAGTCCAAGACGTTCCAGTTCGCGGGCGGTGTGCCGGACGGCCTCGTCGGTGAAGCCTGTCGGGCTCGGAATGGCGAGCAATGCCTTCAGCCGAGACCTGAGATAATCCGGGTCGATATCGATCGGTGTATGCATTCCGGCTTTGTCGCAGTCCTTGGCTGATGGGTCAACACCAGGGTCCTCGCCCAATCCCGAACATTGCCGTCCGCTTGGGCGTCCCCGCCTTCGATCAAGCCTTGTGGAGCGCATCCGGTTTGTGCGCGGCGCGTTTCCCGGTCTTTGCGCTTTCGACGATGTATTGCGGATCGGACTTGGACGCCTTGACCGGATGATCCTTGATCTTCGTCGGGCTCGTCTGCTTCTTCACCACCTTGCCTTCGGTCTTGCCTTGGCTGGTCTTCCATTCGACCTTGTCGCCCTTGTGGAAAGTCTCTGTCATGTCGGTTCTCACTGCTCCTGTTGGCTTCGGCCTGCGTCGATTTCAGGTCAGCTTGTCCTTCACCCATTCGCGGCCGGCGTCACCCCCCCACAGGAGCCAGGCGATGTAACCCGCAGACGGATTTTCATCGTCGCCGAAATTCTTGGCGCGCTTGTCGACCTTGTGGCGGGCGAAATAGCTTTTCATGCGCTTCAGCGTGTCTTCGCTCAGGTTGCGCCGGTTCTTCAGGTCCCGTGCGCGGGCGACGCCGACTGCGGTTCCGCCGCGCTTGAACTTCTCGCGCAGTTCCAGACCACGGGCTGCTTCATCCGCCATGGCGGCCGTCGGCTTGAAGGTGTCGGTCATGGGGTCCTTCCTCGGTCGGGGCAGGACAGCACGGCGCCGCTCAATCCTTCGGAATGTGCGCACCAATTGCCGTCTAAGCGATGAACGGGAAAGGGATCCGACAGGTTCCCACCGGGCGGGTCGGCTCGGGATAGAACTGGGTGGCCGCCTACGGCTCGAGGCCGGCGCAGCGCGCGGTGTTGCGGATATGGGTTTCCATTTCCAGCTTGGCGCGCGCGCCGTCGTTAGACCTCAGGGCAAGGATGATCCTGCGGTGTTCCGCGATGGATTCCCGCATGCGTTCGGGATCGGTGATCGGGATCGGCTGGCGCTGCGTTTCCGTCACCAGATCGCGGACGGTCTGGTAGAGGGCCTTCAGCATGGCGTTCGAGCAGGCAGAGACGATCAGCCCGTGAAATTCGAGGTCGGCCTCGACATTGGCCAGCAGATCCTGATCGGCCCAGCACTCTTCCATGGTCCGCGTCGACTGCTCCATCTTGTCGAGCTGCAGCTGTGTGAGGCGGCCGGCGGCCAGGCGGGCGATCTCGCCTTCCAGCAGGATGCGGGTCTGGAAGACGTCGAAGACCGAATGGCTGTCGGAGTAGCGCCAGGGGGCCATGTGACCGGTGGCAGCGGAGGCTGGCGTGGCAGGACTTGCGACGAAGGTGCCCCTGCCCGCCTCCGTCTTCAACAGACCGAGTGTTTCCAGCGTCAGCAGCGCTTCGCGCAGGGAGGCGCGGCTGATACCGAACCTCTGGGAAAACTCTCGCTGCGAAGGGATCTTTTCACCGGGCTTCAGCTGCCCGGACTGGATCATGCCCTGGATCTCGCGTGCCACCGATTGTGGCACGAGCGTCTTGTTGAACATGCGGTCCCTTCCCCGGCGGCGTGCTTCGGCACCTAATCTATTTTTTTCGGCATCCCCTTGCCAAGCGGAAAGCCGCATGCTTGTTTGGCCTGACTGGTCTGACCAGTTAGACCAATGTAGATTGAGTCATGTTCAAAAAACAAGGGGAACTCTCATGACACGTTCAACCACATTTAAAGCATCCATCTTCGCGGGCCTGCTTGCCGCATTCGGCACGTCCGCCCATGCAGCAGATCTGACCGTCGGCGCCAATATCGGCAACGTACCCTGGGAATTCGAAGATGCTAGCGGCAAGGTCACCGGCTTCGAGGTCGATCTCGTCAACGAGATCGCCAAGCGTCTCGGCAAGACAGTCGAATTCGTCAACACGCCATTCAACGGCCTCTTCCCGGCCGTGCAGTCGGGCCGCATCAACATGGCGATCTCCTCGATCACGATCACCGAAAAGCGCCTGGAATCGGTGTCCTTCGCGCAGCCCTATTATGATAGCGACCAGTCGCTGACCGTGACTGCCGCCTCCGGCATCATGGGCCTCAAGGACATGGGCGAGAAGGTCGTCGGCGTCGACACCGGCTCGACCGGCGACATGTGGTCCGAGGCCAACAAGGGCGAATACAAGCTTGGCGAAATCCGCCGCTTCGAAGGCCTGCAGCCCGCGATGCTCGACCTCGTCGCTGGCCGCATCGATGGCTATATCTCCGATATCCCGGCGCTTCTCTACTACGTCAAGGACAAGCCGGAGCTGAAGGTGGTCGAGCGTATCCCGACCGGCGAGAAGTATTCGATCATGTTCAACAAGGACGATCCGCTCGCAACGGAAGTCAATGCGGTGATCACCACGCTCAAGCAGGAAGGCTTCATCGCCCAGCTGCACGAGACCTGGTTCGGCGCCAAGGCCGAGGACACGACCTCGACGGTCACCGTACTCGACATGCCCAAGGGCAAGTAACCTGTGATGCATCCGGTGGGACGGATACGTTCCGCCGGTTCACCAAGGGAGCCGATGCGGCATGACACTCCTCAATACCTTCTTCAATCTGCAGGTCCTCGCGGACAGTCTGCCGGCCCTCCTCTGGGGTCTGGTGGTGACCCTGCAGATCGGTGTGACCAGCATTCTGGTCGGACTTGCCGGCGGACTGTTTCTCGCCGTCGCTCGTCTTTACGCGCCGAATTTCTTCAAGCTTTTGATCCGCGTCTACATCGACATCTTCCGCTCGATCCCGCTTCTGGTCCTGCTGATCGTTGTCTATTACGCGCTGCCCTTCGTTGGCATCCGGCTGTCGCCCTTTCTGTCTGCGGTCACGGCGCTGTCGCTGGTGTCTGCCGCCTATACCGCCGAGATCTTCCGGGCTGGCATCGAGGCAATCCCGCATGGCCAGTTCGAGGCGTCGGCTGCACTCGGTCTTTCCAATCGTCATACGATGATCGACGTGATCCTGCCCCAGGCGATCCGGATCGTCATTCCGCCGCTCACCAACAACTGTATCAACGTGATGAAGGATACCGCTCTGGCTTCCGTCGTTGCCATGCCGGATCTTCTGAAACAGGCGACCCAGGCACAGGCGCTCGCCGCCAATCCGACACCGCTGATCGGGGCGGCACTGATCTACATTGCCCTGCTCTGGCCGATGGTCGCTGTCGTCTCGCGTCTCGAGAAACATTTCAGCCGGGGGAAACGCTGATGACCGGAACCACCGCCCCGCTCATTTCCATCCGCGGGCTCACCAAGGCCTATGGCACCTTCACCGTTTTGCACGACATCGACCTCGATATCGCCGAAGGCGAAGTCGTCTGCGTCATCGGACCTTCGGGGTCGGGCAAGTCGACGCTGATCCGCTGCATCAACCATCTCGAAGCCTTTGCACCCGAAAGCCGGATCACGGTCGACGGTATCCGTGTCGAGCCGGGCCCGGCGCTTGCCAAGGTGCGCGCCGAAGTCGGCATGGTCTTCCAGTCCTTCAACCTCTTTCCGCACATGACGGTTCTCAAGAACGTCATGCTCGCTCCAATGCGGGTGCGGGGCACGCCTGAGGAGGAAGCAGAACGCAAAGCGCGCGAACTGCTCGCCCGTGTCGGCATATCTGAGCAGGCGGACAAGTTTCCCGGGCAATTGTCCGGCGGCCAGCAACAGCGCGTGGCGATTGCAAGGGCTCTTGCCATGGAGCCGCGCGTGCTGCTCTTCGACGAGCCGACATCGGCGCTCGATCCGGAAATGGTCGGCGAGGTGCTCGACGTGATGCGCAAGCTTGCAGGCTCCGGCGTCACCATGATCGTCGTCACGCACGAAATGGGCTTTGCCCGTCAGGTCGCGGATCGGGTGATCTTCATGGATGGCGGCCGCCTCGTGGAAAGCGGCGCGCCTGAGGATATCTTCGACACACCCCAACACGAACGGACGCGCGGCTTCCTGCGCGCAGTCCTCAATCACTGAAATAAGAAAAGACCGGAGGACACCCGCCATGCCAGCCCCTTCCACCAAGCCGCTCGATCTTGACTATGTGCGCAGCCAGTTCCCGGGGCTTGCCCGCGGCTGGACCTTCTTCGACAATGCGGGCGGCTCACAGATTCTGAAGGGCGCGGTCGAGCGCATCAACACCTTCCTCTTCGAGAAGAACGTGCAGATCGGCGGCTCCTACGAGGTCTCGCAGGCAGCGGCCGCCGCCCTCTATGAGGCGCGCACGGCGGCCATGCATCTGGTCAATGCCGGCCGGCCGGAAGAGATCGTGTTCGGCAATTCCACGACCGCGCTGTTGCAGAACCTCGCACGCGCCATGCATAGCCAGCTTTCGGCAGGTGACGAGATCATCATCACGATTGCGGACCACGAATCCAATATCGGCCCCTGGGACCGGCTTCAGGAGCGCGGCGTGGTGCTGAAGATCTGGCCGCTTAACAAGGACACGATGACGCTCGACCTTGCCGATCTCGCACCGCTGATGACCGAGCGGACGAAACTCGTCTGCGTCACCCATTGCTCGAACCTGCTGGGTTCGATCAACCCGATCCGCGAGATCGCCGATTTCGTGCATGCCCGTGGCGCCAAGATCTGCGTCGACGCGGTGGCATACGCACCCCACCGCGCGGTCGACGTGCAGGCCTTCGACGTCGATTACTACGTCTTCAGCCTCTACAAGACCTATGGTCCGCATTACGCGCTGATGTATGGCAAATACGATCTGCTTCTCGAGCTCGACCCGCTTTACCACTACTTTTACGGCAAGGATAAAGTGCCGGGTAAACTCGAGCCGGGCAACCCCAACTACGAGCTGGCCTATTCCACCTGCGGTATCGTCGACTACCTCGTGAGCCTTGGCGAACAGGCCGGGGAAACCGGCAGCGTGCGCCAGAAGATCGAGGCCGCCTATGAAGCGATCACGACGCAGGAAGACGCGCTGACCGAACGGCTGCTCACCTATCTGCGCTCGCGCAACGACTGCATGATCGTCGGCCAGTCTGCCAATCACGAGAGCCGTCGGGTGCCGACCATCGCCTTCCGTTTCGACGGTCGCGAGGCCGGCGAGATGTGCAGGGCGATGGATGCAGAGAAGATCGCGATGCGCTTCGGCGATTTTCATTCGCGCCGGCTTGCCGAATATCTTGGCCTGACGGATCACGGCGGCATGCTGCGCGTCTCGATGGTGCATTACAACACCCTGGAGGAAGTGGACCGTTTCACGGCAGCGCTTGACCGGATCCTGGCCGGACAGGCCGGGCTTGCGAAGGCGAGCTGAGCCCCAACAGAGAAGGACGAGCCCCATGCATTTCGACACGGTGATCCGCAACGGAACGGTGGTGACCGCAAGCGACAGCTTCGTCAGCGATGTCGGCATCAAGGACGGGCGGATCGCAGCGCTGGCAGACGATCTGACGGATGCAGACGAGGTCATCGATGCGACGGGGCTCTTCATCCTGCCGGGCGGGATCGACAGCCATGTGCATCTCGACCAACCGTCCGGCAAGGGCATCGTCATGGCCGACGATTTCGACAGCGGCACGCGCTCGGCCGCAATCGGCGGCAACAGCAGCGTGCTCGCCTTCTGTATGCAGGAAAAGGGTCAATCGCTGCGCGAGGCGCTCAAGGTCTATCACGGAAAGGCCGAGGGGAAATGTCATATCGACGTTTCCTTCCACCTCGTCGTGACTGATCCGACGGCCGAAGTTCTCGGCCAGGAACTGCCGGCGCTTGTCGAGGATGGCTATACCTCGCTCAAGGTCTTCATGACCTATGAGGGCTTGCGCCTGCGTGACGATGAAATTCTGGCCACGCTGGATACGGCAAGACGGACCGGTGCGCTGGTCATGGTCCACTGCGAAAACGAGGACGCGATCCGCTACCTGATCGGCCGGCACGAGGAAGAGGGCAAGTTCGCCCCGAAATATCATGCCACCACCCGGCCGGTGGCGGCCGAACGCGAAGCGACCCACCGGGCGCTGTCGCTCGCCGAAATCGTCGATGTGCCGATCGTGATCGTGCATGTTTCGAACCGGGAGGCGATGGAAGAAATCCGCCGCGCCCGCCAACGCGGCCAGAAGATCGCCGGCGAGACCTGCCCGCAATATTTGATGCTGACGGCGGATGATCTCGACCTCGAGGGTCTGGATGGCGCAAAGTTCGTCTGCTCGCCGCCGCCGCGCGACAAGCCGAGCCAGGATGCCTGCTGGGAAGGTCTCGAACAGGGCGTTTTCGACCTCTTCTCGTCCGATCACTGCCCGTTCCGCTTCGACGATCCGGAGGGCAAGCTGAACGAGAAGGGCAAGCGGCATTTCCGCTGGATCCCGAACGGAATACCGGGCGTGGCAACGCGCCTTCCCATTCTGTTTTCCGAAGGGGTGATGAAGGGGCGGATCGATATCAACCGCTTCGTCGCGGTGACGTCGACCAACCACGCCAAACTCTACGGCATGTATCCGCAGAAGGGCACGATCGCGATCGGCTCAGATGCCGATATCGCGCTGTGGGACCCGACGAAGCAACTCGTTCTCACCAACGAGATACTTCAGCACGGGGCAGACTACACGCCCTATGAAGGGCTTGCGGTGACGGGGTGGCCGGTGCGCCTGCTGGTCCGCGGCAAGACCGTGATGGATCAGGGGTCCATCGTTCGTGCGGCAGAGGGACGTTACCTCAGTCGCAAACGATCGGTCTTGAGCACCGCACCGGCCTAAGTTGGGCTAGAACCGGTTCAGGCTCTCGCGATTTTTGAACGGAAGCGGTCTGCACCCGTCACGATGTGATCCAGAATGGTTTCCACGGCCCAGTGGCGCTCCGTGATGTCATGTGGCACGGCGCGGCTGTGAACATTGGCGAATGTGCCGATGCGGCGATGGAAATGCTTGGCGAGCTTCGGGTAGCCGAGGCTCTCTGACATGGCCGACAGGACGAGGAACGTGTCGAGTTCGGCGGCCAGTTCCGGATGGGCTTTGCCGTGGTCGTAGAGCCAGCGATAGAGATCGGGGTGGAAGTTGTTCATCACGCCGGAAAAGCCGTGGCCGCCGGCCTGAAGGAAGGGCCAGGCAATCGCCGCATTGGCATTGTTGATCGCAAGCGGCGTGTTTTCGACGAGGGCAAGACGGCGGCGGATGTGGTCGAGATCGCAGGAGACATCCTTCAGGAAGGCGAAGCGACCGCTCTCGGCGCACCAGCGGACCTCATCATCGGTCAGCAATCGGCGATAGGGTGCGGGGCACTCATAGAGCCCCAATGTCATGTCGGTCGAGATCGCGCCGAGCAGGTCCCGCATGCGCGAGCGGAAGATGGTGGCATCTTCGGCGGCAGACGCCAGGCGGTTGGTTACGAGCACGACGGCATCGACACCCGTTTCGGCCATGGCCCGAAGCTCTGTCTTCTGGTCGTCCATGCTCTGAGAAATATGTCCGGACGCAACGACCGGGATGCGGCCCTTGACCTGTTTAACCGTGAAGGACGCGAGCGCGGTTCGCTCCTCGAGCGTCAGAAACAGCATTTCCGATGACTGGCACACGGCGAACAGGCCATGGGAGCCATTGTCGATGTACCATTCGATCAGCTTCGCATAGCCGTCCCAGTCGATCGCGTTGTTGTTATCGAAGGGCGTGATCATCACCGGGACGATCCCGTGGAAGTTATGCGTCATTAAAGTGGTCCTCGAACAAGGGGCATTTGCGATCAGCCGGCATAACCGAAGGCACGCGGCAGCATCAGGGTGATGTCGGGAATGAGGATCAGCAGCAGCAGGGCAACCATCAGGGCCGCCAGGAAGAGCCAAATCTCTCGGATGATTTCGGCAAGCGGTATGCGCGTCACGGCATTGATGACGAAGAGCAGGATGCCATAGGGCGGGGTGATCAAGCCGATCATGCAGTTGACCACGGCGACCACACCGAAATGCACGAGGTCGATACCGAGCGCCCGGCATGTCGGAATGAACAGGGGAATGATGACCAGAATGATCGTCGACGCGTCCAAGAAGCAGCCGAGAACAAGCAGAAGCACGTTGACGGCGAGCAGGAAGACGAGCGGATGTACATCAAAGTCAACCAGGGCATCGGCGACGACGGTCGGAATGTTCTCCGAGGCGACAATGTAGTTCAGGATGAGCGCGCCGCCGATGATAAGGCCGACAGCCGCCGACGACCGGGCGCTTGTAACCAGGATTTCGTAGAAATTCCTGAAGCTGAGCGAGCGGTAGAAGATCGTCGCCAGGATCAGCGCATAGAAGGCCGCGACGGCTGCTGCCTCTGTCGGCGTCGTGACGCCGCCATAGATGCCATAGAGCAGGATCGCCGGCATCAACAAGGCAGGGCCGGCATTGATGGTCAGGGCGGGGAACTCGCGCAGGGGCACTGGCTCATGCTTGGCAAAGCCGCGTCTGTGGGAGATCCACGCGTTCATCGCCATCAACATGGCCCCCATCATAAGGCCGGGGACGATTCCGCCCAGGAAGAGGAAGCCGATGGAGGTGTTGGACACGAGGGCATAGAGCACCATCGGGATAGACGGTGGGATGATCGGGCCAATGGTGGCGGATGCAGCCGTGATCGCAGCGGCATAGCCGCGCGTGTAGTGGCCGGACTTCACCATCATGTCGATGATCATCTTGCCGATGCCGGCCGCATCGGCAATCGCCGAGCCTGACATGCCGGAAAAGACCAGGGAAGACAGGATGTTGACATGGCCAAGGCCACCGCGGAAACGGCCGACCAAAGCGACGCAGAATTGCAGCAGCCGATCGGAGACCGAGCCGGCATTCATGATGTTGGCCGCGATGATGAACAGCGGCACGGCGAGCAGAATGAAGCTCTGATAAAGGCCATCGAGCAGGATCTTGCCGCTGATGCCGATGCTCTGACCGCTGGCGGTGAGATAGGCGAAGGAGGCGACGAGGATCGCATAGGCGATCGGCGTGCCCATCACGGCAAGCCCGAGCAGAATGACGATGCAAAGGAGGAAGGCGATGCTCATGCCTGACCTCCCGTCGATCCGCTGTCACCAGCGCCGCCAAGACTTCTGGCGCAATGCCTGCCACACCTGCCAGAAATAGCGTCCGGCGACGGCACCGAGGAAAATGATGTAGATCATGTAGACATCCCGCATCCGGATCCAGTCGCCGAAGAGATCACCGAGGGTGGCCGTCTTTTTTAGGCGAAGAATGGCGAGGCGGTCCCAAGTGGGCGCAATGGACAGAAGCAGCGCGATTGCGACGGCAAGGCCGGTGACGATGGTGAAGATCTGGCGGACACGCGGGGATACGGAAACATAGAGCACGTCGAAGGTGACGTGATCCTCGACCCTGACGACAAAGCTGTTGCCCCAGAAGATCAGCCAGACCCAGAGGGCGAGACAGAATTCCAGCGTCCAGCCGAAATTGGTGGGCTGGAGAAATGGCATGTTCTCAGCAAACCAGGGCAGGCGCGCCGTGTAACGAATGACGACCTGCAGGATGAAGGTCGCAAACATGGCGGCCATCAGCGTGGCAGCAACGGCCTCCGCCGAAGTGCGAAACAGTTTGAGTAGAGAAGACACACCATCACCTTCGACAGGACATCATGTTCGACGAGGGGCCGGAGATCACTCTCCGGCCCCGGTTCAGGTCAGATCAGGATCAGTCTGCTAGCGCGTTGATCTTGTCGAGAACACCTTCAGGCCAAGCCTTGGCGAAGTCGGAGCCGACATACTGAGCCTGGACATGGGTGCGGAAGGCGTTGAGATCGGGCTCATAGACATCAAGGCCCTGCTCCTTGAGGAATGCGACGAGTTCGTCTTCCTTCTTCAGCTGGCCCTCGCGGCCGGACTGGGCTGCATCTTCTGCCGCCTTCTGCACGGTTGCCTGCTGCTGCGGCGTCAGCTTGTCCCAAACGGCCTTGGAGAAGGCGATGTAGTTCAGGTCGACGAGGTGGGCGGTGAGGCTCACCTGCTTGGTGACTTCGTAGAACTTCGCGTCGACAACCGTCGGCAGCGGGTTGTCCTGACCATCGACCGAGCCGGTCTGAAGACCCGTATAGATTTCGGTAAAGGCCACCGGTGTCGGGTTTGCGCCCAAGGCGCGGCCGAGGAACTGCCAGGCGTCACTGCCCGGCATGCGCAGGTTGACGCCAGCCAGATCGGCGGGGGTCATGACGTTCTTTTCGGAACGCGGGAAGCGCAGGTTCACGTGACGCTTGCCGAGATACATGACGGCGAGGAGCTTCACGCCGAGTTCGCTCTCGACCTTGTCCTTGAACGGCTGCATCAGCGGGTCGTTGAAGACGTTGACCTGATGCTGGGCGCTGCGGTGAACATAGCCGGTGGCGAAGATCGAGAATTCCGGCAGGAAGTTTGCGAGCTCCTGTGCCGAGGTGATCGACATTTCGAGGTCGCCGGATGCGATGGCCTCGAGCTCCGAACCCTGCGGCACGAGAGAGGCGTTGTAGTGCGGCTGATAGGTGGCGAATTCGCCGATCGCCGGACCGAAAACGGTTGCGAGCGCGACGGATCGCTGATCGGTCTCCGAAGCCGGCGTGGACATGCGGATCACCGGCTTGTCCTGGGCGACGACGGTTGCGAGCGGACCGCTTGCTGCGAGTGCCGTAAAGGTGATGGCGGATGCCATCAGGAAGCGGCGGGTCAGTGTGAGTTTCATTGCGTAGTCTCCTCCCGTTTTTGACTATGGAACGTCTGGTAGTTTCACCGTTTCACGCGCCTCCGGTCCTCCAAACCTGTAAAAACGCGCTGACGGCACAGATCCTGCCTTACTGATATCGAACTAACATGTTAGTGTGCTGTTATCAATCCCGAACAACGACAGTGTGATCCCATGAGAGACCAACCGAGCGCCCGGCAGGCAGTTATGTCGACGACAGGTGAAAGCTCCCTCAGGCAGCTCGCCTATAGTCGAATTGAAGAACTTCTGAATTGGGGCCGGCTGAAGCCGGGCCAGGTCATCTCCCAGCGCGCGTTGGTCGAGACGACGGGTCTGACGCTCAGCGCCATCCGCGAAGCCATCCCGCGGCTCGAGGCAGAAGGCCTTTTGCAGACGCTGCCGCAACGCGGGCTGATGGTTCCGAGCCTCGACGTGACCTTCGTGCGGGAGGCGTATCAAATGCGCCGCATCATCGAACTCAGCGCCATTCCGGACATGATCCAGCGCCTTGACCGCGCCGTGATCGCGAACTGGCTCGATTGGCACATTCAGGCCCGCGAGCGGCTCGGCGGCGACCACATCACCGATCTTCCGGCCTTCCTGCACGAATTGCAGGTCTATGACTGGCAAATGCATGCCGACATGGTCGATGCCATGGAAAACAGCCTGATCGCCAATGTCTATCGCGTCACGGCGATCAAGATCCGCATGACCGCACAAACCAGAGTGCGCGTGACCCGGGACAATGCGAAGAGGGTGATTTCCGAACACCTGGCCTTCCTCAACCCGCTGATGGAGGGTTCCACCGAGGCAGCGGCCGCGGCTCTGTCGCGCCATATCGACCAGTCGCTGACGATTGCGCTCGGCGGCACTGTGGCGAACTGAAAGGCGGCGGCCGGCCGAATGGTTGATCTGGGCGCTCATTTTGGCATTCCCTTCGGACGCAGATGCCGCTTGAGGGCGGCGATGCGGAAGATCGCATTCGGCGCACCATAGCCGCGATAGCCCCGGCGCTCGACAATTTCGAAGAAGAAGCCCTCGCCATAGGTCGGCGAGTAGAGCTGGAAATATTCCCCCGCCTCATCCTGATCATAGAGGATGTTCGCCGATTTCATGCGCTCGACGAGATCGGGATTGAGACCGAAGCGGGCTTCGATGTCGTCGTAGTAATTCGGCGAGATCACGAGCGACCGGAAACCCTTGGCGGCAAGCGCCTCGGCCGTGGCGAAGATATCGTCCGTCTCGAAGGCGATGTGCTGGATGCCCGAGCCGAAGGTTTCAGCGATGAAACGGCCGGCCAGCGTATTGCGGTTTTCAGCGCCGTTCAGTGTGATTCGCAGCCGGCCATCCGGGGTCTCGACCACCTGACTTCTGACGAGGCCCGCCGGATCGATAATGTCGACCATCGGCGTCTTCTGCGCATCAAGCTGCGATGTGTAGAAGAGGAGCCAGGTCAGCATTTCCTCGTAGCGCGTCGTCTGAGCGATATGGTCGACCCGGGTCAAGCCGATGTTGGAAGTCCTCTCCGGCATTTCGTCGACAGGCGTGAACTCGACTTCGAAGATACGCGCGAGTTCACTCTTCTGGTCGAGGAAGTAGACGAGCCCTCCGCCGACGCCGCGGATCGCAGGCACCTGCAGCTCGCCTGGACCGACGGGCTGGCGGAAATCCTCGGCGCCAAGTTTAATCGCGCGCTTATGGGCCTCCGCCGCATCATCGACCATGAGCCCGAAGGCATAGGCATTGGCCCCGTGGACGAGATAGGAGGCGTTCGCGAAACCCTTCTCTTCCCTGTTGATCACGAGATTGATGTCACCCTGGCGATAGAGGGTCACGGCCTTGGAGCGATGTCGAGCAGTGGGCACGAAGCCGAGCAGCTTGAAAAGTGCCTCGAGTTCGCGCTCCTCGTCCTCGCCGGCGGCGAATTCGATAAAGGCGATGTCGGATACCTTGGCGCGATCGGGCATGGCCGGCACCGGTATGGCTATCTTCGGTTCGGCTCGCGCCACCTGATCCATGAGGTTGACCAGCGAACGACGCCCGTCCCGCGAGATCGCATCGGGTGAGCCGCCGCGAAACTGGTCGTTGAAGATCTCGAGCGACAGATAGCCGTTGTACCCGGTGGCCGCGACGGCCTGCATGAAGTCCGCGACGGCCAAGTCGCCTTCGCCCGGCATGTTGCGGAAATGGCGTGACCAATAGAGGAGATCCATTTCGATCAGCGGCGCGTCCGCGAGCTGGACGATGAAGATGCGATCGCCGGGGATCGACCGGATCGAATTCAGCTCGATCTTGCGAGACAAGGTGTGGAAGCTATCGAGGATCAGGCCGATACTGGGGTGATCGGCCCGGCGGACGATCTCCCAGGCGTCGCGGTGGTCGTTGATATGCCGACCCCAGGCGAGCGCCTCGTAGCCCACTCGCAAGCCACGGCGGGCAGCACGCTCGCCGAGTGCATGAAAATCCTCGGCGGCGCGGTCGATTCCGCCCAATGCGACCGGAGAGGCGTTCGAGCAGATCAACATCAGATCGGTGCCGAGTTCGGCCATGAGATCGAATTTGCGCTCGGCTCGATCGAAATTGCGAGACCGGAACGGTTCCGGCATGCCTTCGAAATCACGAAACGGCTGGAAGAGCGACACGGCAAGTCCGTGATCACGAACCATCTGCCCGACCTCGGCCGGCGAACGGTCGAAGGCTAGGAAGTCGTTCTCGAAGATCTCGACGGCATCGAAACCGGCGCGCGCAATGGCGGCGAGCTTTTCCTCGAACTCACCACTGATCGAGACGGTCGCAATCGAGGTCTTCATGCGAGCCTCCTCGCACAGGCGGGAACAGCCAGCACAGCGGAACGCATGCAAGGAGTTGGAGCATGGGACAGCGACGCGTGACGTACAGCCCGAGAGCTCAGGATGTCGATAATGCCGGACATGTCTTCCTCCTCCCTGCCCTTTCGGGTCACCAGTTCCAACGTAGCCAGGCTGTCAGCGCCCGATTCCGCACTCCAGATGCACTCTCCGCCTCAGGCCGTCTGAGGCTGGCGTGTGACGCCCGCTTCAGTCAGCGTTTCGAAATGGCGAAGCATGCGGCCAACATCGGGCTCCAGGCCCGTAAACAACGAGAATGCGCCAACGGCCTGGAAGACCGCCATTCCGCCGCCGTTCGCCACGCGACAACCGCGCTGACGGGCGGCCTGCAGTAGCGCCGTCTCCAAGGGGAAATAGACCACCTCGGCGACCCAGAGACCGGGATGCAACAGTTCTGCGGGCACGGGCATGCCGGGATGTTTATCCATTCCGATCGGCGTGGCATGGACGAGCCCGGTTGCGCCATCAATGACAGCCTGCAGATCGGTGGCGACAGTGACCGATGCCTGCGGGAAATGCCGCGCCATAAGGGATGCGAGTTCCGATGCCTTGTCCGTATCGATATCGAAGACTGCAAGTGCACGTGCGCCCATTTCGAGCACGGCATAGGCTGTCGCCGCGCCGGCCCCACCCGCACCAATCTGGACTACCGAGGCCAGATCCGCATCGGGGAGTTGTCGGGCTAGCCCTTGCGCAAAACCCCACCAGTCGGTGTTGTGGCCAATGCGCTTGCCGTCGCGCAAGATCACGGTGTTGACCGCGCCGAGCTTGCGCGCATCCTCGGAGATGTCGGTCAGCAGAGGTAGGATCTTCTGCTTGCAGGGATAGGTGATGTTGAGGCCACAGAAGCCCCGGTCCTCAGCCTCGGCGACCAGAGCCTCGAGGTCATCGGGGCCGAGCTTGCGCTCATTGAGGTCGATGAGTTCGTAGCGATAATCGACCCGCTGGGCCTCGCCTTCGCGCATGTGCATGGCAGGGGTCAGCGAGCGCTGAATGCCGAAACCGATCAGTCCGGCGCGCAAGATATCGCGCTTTTGCGTCATAACTGCCTCCCAATGTCGAAGCCCGGATCTTGTCCAAGCTTCCGGCCTCCCAACCTGATGACAACGATAATGTACTAACTAGTTAGTGTCAACTGTGGCCAGCTTGAAGCATCGGGCCGAGACCACTATGAACGGAAGGCGCGCTGCGTCGGCAATGGCCGCAATCGCGATCGGGGATGGAGACTATGGCGAAAACGGCGAGGGAATCGCGCAGGAATGACCCTGAGCGGACGCGGGAAGACATCCTGGATGTCGCGACGGAGGAATTTGCCGAGTTCGGCCTGTCGGGCGCACGGGTCGATCAGATCGCCGAGAAGACGCGTACGTCCAAGCGGATGATCTATTACTACTACGGCAGCAAGGAGGGGCTGTATCTGGCGGTACTCGAGAAAGCCTATCGCAAGATCCGGTCGCTCGAAGCGGATCTGCAGCTATCGGAACTGGAGCCCGACGAGGCATTGCGTCGACTGATCAGCACGACCTTCGACCATGACGAACACAATCCCGATTTCGTGCGGCTCGTCAGCATCGAGAACATCCATCACGCGATGCACATGAAGCGATCGAGCGAGATTGCCGATCTCAACATCTCCGTCATTCGAACGCTGCAGGACATCATCGAGCGTGGTCTGAAGAGCGGCCTGTTCCAGCGAAGGGTCGACGCGATCGATCTGCACATGCTGATCAGCGCCTTTTGCTTCTTTCGTGTCTCGAACCGCTACACCTTCGGCACGATCTTCAAGCGTGACCTCTCCGAACCTGACCTCTACGACCGTCACAAGTCGATGATCGCCGACGCGGTGCTCGGATATCTGCGCGTTTCCGATCTTTGAGCGCCCAGAAAATCGAGGAAGTTTTCGTCGTCAGGCGAAACGCTCCGGCAACGAATGCTGGCCGCTTTTGATGTGTATCAACCGCAAGTCGGCGCTTTGCCGATAGCCTTCGCTCGGGCTCGCTTCAGGCAGTCCGTCAGTGGAGGAGGTAGGCATGCATCCCATAACCGCTCATGTCGTCTGGTTTGATGACCTCAAACGCTCGGATGTCGCCAAGGTCGGCGGCAAGAATTCCTCGCTCGGCGAAATGATCCAGGAGCTGGGTCGCCAGGGCGTCGATGTTCCGCTTGGCTTTGCGACCACCTCCGATGCCTACTGGCATTTCATCGACGAAAACCAGATCCGTCAATCAATCGGCAAATCGCTCGCCGACTGGACAGCGGGCAAGGCCAGTCTTTCCGAGACAGGGGCTACCATCCGACAGCTGTTCCTCCGGGCGGACTGGCCGGCCGCCACGTCCACCGCCATCGTCGAGGCCTATCGCGGCCTGGCCGACCGCGCCGGTCAAGCCGACGTCAGCGTCGCCGTCCGCTCCAGCGCCACGGCCGAAGACCTTCCGGATGCGAGCTTTGCCGGGCAGCAGGAGACATTCCTCAACATTGTCGGAGAGACGGAACTGCTGCAGGCCTGCAAGCGCTGCTTTGCCTCGCTGTTTACCGATCGGGCGATCTCCTATCGCCAGACGAAAGGCTTCGACCACATGAAGGTCGCGCTGTCCGTCGGGATCCAGCAAATGGTGCGGTCAGACATCGGCGGATCCGGCGTCATGTTTTCGATCGACACGGAAACGGGGTTCGACAAGGTTGTCCTGATCGACGCCGCCTGGGGACTCGGTGAAAACGTCGTCCAAGGTGCCGTCGACCCGGACGAATATCAGGTCTTCAAGCCGCTCCTCAACGATCCGGTGCTCAGCCCGATCATTTCGAAGAAGTGCGGCGGCAAGACCATCAAGATGATCTATGGCTCTGCCGAGCAGCCGACGCGCAACGTGCCGACCTCGAAAGCGGAGCGCGCCGCCTTCGTGCTGTCTGACGCCGAGATCCTGACACTGGCGCGCTGGGCCACGATCATCGAACGGCACTACGGCTGTGCCATGGATATGGAATGGGCCCGCGACGGGCACAGCCAGCGCCTCTACATCGTCCAGGCCCGACCGGAGACGGTCCAGTCGAACCGCGAAACCGCAGCATTCAGTTCTTATGAGATCAAGAGGAAGGGCAAGACACTGCTCAAGGGCCTGTCGATCGGTGACGCCGTCGTCTCAGGCCAGGTCTGCCTGATCGAGAATGCCCGCGACATCGGACAATTTGTTGACGGATCGATCCTCGTCACGTCCACCACCGATCCTGACTGGGTTCCGATCATGAAGCGGGCGGCGGCCATCGTAACCGACCATGGTGGCCGCACCTCGCATGCCGCCATCGTCAGCCGCGAACTGGGGCTGCCCGCCATTGTCGGGACGGGGACAGCAACGCGGATCCTGCATTCCGGCCAGGAAATTACCGTGTCCTGCGCCGAGGGCGACGAGGCGGCGATTTATGAGGGCCGCGCCGACTACGAGGTTCGGACACTCGACATGGAGGATATTCCGCCGACGCAGACCAAGGTGATGCTGAACCTCGCCAATCCGGGCGCTGCGTTCCGATGGTGGCGATTGCCGGCGGACGGTGTGGGGCTGGCGCGCATGGAATTCGTCATCAGCAATGCCATTCGCATCCATCCGATGGCGCTGGTGAATTTCGACAGCCTGACCGATCAGAGTGCCAAGGCCGAAATCGCCGAACTGACAGCAGGCTACGCCGACAAGTCCGCCTATTTCATCGACAAGCTTGCCGAAGGACTGGCAAGAATCTCAGCCGCCTTCTACCCGCAGCCGGTCATCGTCCGGATGAGCGACTTCAAGACCAATGAATATGCGGGGCTACTCGGCGGCGCGGCGTTCGAACCGACCGAGGAAAACCCGATGATCGGTTTTCGCGGCGCCTCCCGATATTATTCGCCGCGATACCGGGACGGATTTGCCCTGGAATGCAAGGCAATCCGCAAGCTGCGAAACGAGCTCGGCTTCAAGAATGTCGTGGTGATGATCCCCTTCTGCCGATCCGTTGCGGAGGCCGAAAAGGTACTTGGCGTGATGGCCGAAAACGGACTGAAGCGAGGCGAGAGCGAGTTGCAGGTCTTCGTGATGTGCGAAATCCCCTCGAACGTCATCCTTGCCAAGCAGTTCGCCCGGCATTTCGATGGATTCTCCATCGGATCGAACGACCTGACCCAGCTGACGCTCGGGGTCGATCGTGATTCCGGCGAACTGGCCGATCTCTTCGACGAGCAGGACGATGCAGTCAAATGGATGATCCGCAGCGTGATTGGCGAAGCCAAGGCCGCCGGAGCCAAGATCGGCATTTGCGGCCAGGCACCGAGCGACCATCCGGAATTTGCCAGGTTCCTCGTGGAGTGCGGCATCGACAGCATCTCGGTCACGCCTGACAGCTTTATAGCGGTCAAGCAAAACGTCTCGGAAGCCGAGAGGATCAAAGCAGCCGGCTGTGCGGAAGCGCAAGGCTGAGTGATTGACCTTCACGCCCCGTTCTCATCGTCTCCGAAAACGAAACTATCGTCGTGTTTTGCGATTTGTCGACCTTCGCACAACAGCGAGGGT
Source organism: Allorhizobium sp. (assembly GCA_045377275.1). Classification (GTDB taxonomy): domain Bacteria; phylum Pseudomonadota; class Alphaproteobacteria; order Rhizobiales; family Rhizobiaceae; genus Allorhizobium. The sequence continues at coordinate 77,209 of JBJIOA010000009.1, forward strand.
TGACGAAAAAGGCGGAAGTTCCATGTCGCATCATGACCAAATTTGTTTGAAAGCGACACATGATCACTCTACGCCACCTCGTCAGCCTGCTGGCTCTCCTCGCGCTATTCGCCCTGCCGCCGGCTGCCGACGCGCAGGAGAACGATCCATCGACGTCGCAGGCCGCGACCGGCGTCAACGACCTTATCCGTATCCTGGAAAGTGAAGAGGCTCGCACAGCGCTTCTGACAAGGCTGAAGACCGAGGCGGCAGCACAAGCGTCCACGGAACAACCCGGCGGCGAAGCCACCATCGCGCGGCAGGTCGCAGAACAAACGCGAGCAGCAGCCGAGCAGATCGTGGCCGGCGGGAACTCGGTTTGGACCGGGCTGGTGGCACTCGCCGCGCTGATCACGGATCCCGACCCGGCCGGCTACACAGCGCTCCGTTCTCTGGTCCTGAATGTGGTTCTGGTGGGTGCCGGGCTGTTTGCCTCGTTCCTTGTCTTGCGGCTCCTCATTCATCCACTTCAACGGACGTTTGACAAACGCGCCGCCGGTCGCCACTGGTTCGTCAAGGCGATATACGTGCTGCTCGCCACCGTCGCCGATCTCATCACCGTCGCTCTGGCCTGGAGCGTGGGCTATTTCCTGGCTCTGCAAGTGGTCGGTGGTGGAACCGGCCAGATGGATATCAATCAGACTCTCCTCCTGAATGCCTTCCTCCTGGTCGAGATGATCAAGGTGGCGATGCGGCTGTCGCTGAATCCGCGGTTTCCGAATCTGAGGCCTCTACCGGTCTCGGACACCTCAGCGGCCTATTGGTATTTCTGGCTGGCGCGCATCGTTTCGCTCATCGGTTATGCCTTCATGTTCGTCGCACCGATCATGGCAACCAATGTTTCGGAATCTGCAGCCCAGGCCGTGCGCGTGTTGGTGATGTTCACCGCCCTGGTGATCGGTGTCGTCATCATCCTGCAAAACCGTGACCGTGTGCGCCACGCCCTCTCGTCACGCGCCGCTCAGGGGCGGAGCGATTTCATCAGTCGCAGCAGCGCTTTGCTCGCGGGGATATGGCACCTGTTGGCTATCGCCTATCTCTTCGCGATCGTACTGGTCTGGTTGGTCAATCCATCAGGTGCCCTTCCGTACATGATGGCAGCCACCTTGAAATCCATCGTCGCAATCGTCGTGGGCGGGCTTGTGACCGCCTTTATCGGACGTTTCGCCAATGCCGGCCTCAGGCTTCCGGATGACCTTCGAGCCCGGCTTCCGGCACTGGAGGCACGACTGAAGGCCTTCGTGCCACGTGTGATGCAAATCATCCGCATCATCGTGACCTTCGGTGTGATGATCGCCATCGCCCAAGCCTGGGGACTGATCGATTTTCTCGGCTGGCTCGCGTCCGACAGTGGCCAGCGGGTCAGCGGCTCCACCCTGGCGGCGCTCATCATCCTGTTGTTCGGCTTCGTTGCCTATCTGGCCGTGTCTTCCTGGGTCGAGTACAGGCTCAACCCCCAATTCGGGACAATTCCGACCAGCCGTGAAAAAACCCTTCTGTCACTCTTTCAGAACGCCTTCACGATTGCTCTGGTCGTTCTCGTGACCATGCTGGCGCTCGCGCAGATCGGCGTCAATATCGCTCCGTTGCTGGCCGGCGCCGGTGTCCTTGGTCTGGCGATCGGCTTCGGCGCCCAGAAGCTGGTCCAAGACATCATTACGGGTGTCTTTATCCAGCTGGAGAATGTCATGAACGAAGGCGATGTCGTCAGCCTCGGCAATGTCAGCGGGGTCGTGGAGCGGCTGACGATCCGCTCGGTGTCGATCCGTTCGCTCGACGGGACTCTGCATCTGATCCCCTTCTCCTCCGTCGACACCGTTTCCAACATGATGAAGGGTTTCAGCTACCATGTCGCCGAGATTGGAGTTGCCTACAGAGAGGATATCGCCGAGGTGAAGGAGGCGATGCACGAGGCCTTCGACCTTCTGATGCAAAGCGAATGGCGGGATATGATCGTCGACAAGCTCGACATGCATGGCGTAACCGCTTTCGGCGACAGCGCCGTGATGGTGCGCGCGCGCATCAAGACCGTTCCTGGGGGGCACTGGGCAACCGGTCGCGCCTACAACGAGTTGATCAAGCAGGTCTTCGACCGCCGAGGCATAGAAATCCCGTTCCCGCACGTCACGCTCTACATGGGTGAGGACAAGGCAGGTATGTCGCCACCATTGAGGGTGAAGAACGAGGTTCAATCAGAGTCCAGTTCGGCCGACCGGCCGGCCTTGATCACGGACGCGGAGTGATCGAGGGGGGATTTGCCTGCGCCCTTGATCCAGTTGAGCATCGTCCCTGCCGATTGCGAGTGCGGCGCTCAATCTCGCAACGGAGGCTGCCGGCATGGTTCGTGACCATGACAGCTCTGTGGCACGCAGTCCGGAACGGTTGTAAGCCTCACGCTTCCGGACTTGAAGGAAGATGACTGACATGCCGAAATTTGCCGCCAATCTAACGATGATGTTCAACGAGGTCCCCTTTCTCGACCGCTTTGCGGCGGCGGCAGAATGCGGCTTCACGGCGGTCGAATATCTTTTTCCCTACGACCACCCGGCGGAGGTCGTTGCCGAAAGGCTGCAAAACGCCGGGCTCGCCCAGGCGCTCTTCAACATGCCACCCGGCGGCTGGGCGGCCGGCGAGCGCGGCATGGCGGCGCTCGCCGGACGGGAGGCGGATTTTGCTGAAGCTCTCGACATGGCGATCGACTATGCGAAGGTCATCGGCACGCCTCTGTTGCATATGATGGCGGGTGTTGCACCAGCCGCCGATCAGACCGCGATCGATACCTATCGCGACAACCTGAAGCGCGCCGTCGACTGCACGGGCGAGGCCGGCATCGGCCTTGTAATCGAGCCGATCAACAGCCGTGACATGCCGGGCTATTTCCTGAATGACTTCGAGCGCGCCATCGACTTCATCAGCGACATGGACGCAAGCCATCTCAAACTGCAATTCGACGTCTACCATCGGCAGATCTTGCATGGCGACGTGATCATGGCACTCCGGCAGATGGCACCTCTGATCGGCCACATGCAGATTGCCTCTGTGCCCGACCGCCATGAACCGACGACCGGCGAACTCGACGACCGCAGGATCTTCGCCGAAATCGACGCCATCGGCTATCAGGGGTACGTCGGCTGTGAATACCGGCCGGCCAAGGGCACACGTGAAGGGCTAGGCTGGATGGCCAGAGTTTGATTGAATTCAAGGGGATGGGCCATAGGCGCTGCATCCACGGCTCCCGCGAAGAACCTTCGATTTAGATCGCATCGCACGCGAACAACGGAAAAGACGGCAGCCAAGACGCTACGATGAAATGGAATTAGCATCTGAGAAAGTGGCGGACAGGGTGGCCGCTCCCGCCAGCTGATCAGCCAAATCCAATTGGTCTCATATCATATTGTATTTAAACGCTCTTTCATCACTCCTCGGCTTGTCCATACGCCATCTCGTCTCATCCCGTAACATCAAATCGCGGCACTTGTGGCGGGCTGAATGGCGGGCTAGCAAACCTTCATGGAGTGCATGAAGGAGACGAAAAAGATGCTCAGCGACGCCAAGGCACGCAAGCTAAAACCGAACGACAAAGCCGTTTCAGACGGTACGATTGTCGGGCTCTACCTCGTACCTGGGGGTAGCCCCGGCAGCGGAAAGTGGATCCTGCGTTTCCTATCACCGGCTACCGGCAAGCGTCGAAAAATGGGGCTTGGAAGTTATCCCACTACGTCAATCCGAGAGGCCCGGACGAAGGCTTTCGAAGCACGTTCAGTGATTGACGACGGAAACGACCCTTTGGAGATCCGGCGCAAGCAGGAACGGGAGGCCGCTCGCCTTGCGGCTGTTCCGACATTTTCAGAAGCTGCGCGCCAACACTTTGCGGACAAGGCTGAGGGCTTCCGCAACAAGAAGCACCGTGATCAATGGATCAGCACGCTTGAACGGTTTGTTTTCCCAAAGATTGGCAAGAACCGCGTAGACGAACTTGCTCCGGCCGACTTTGCCGCCTGCCTTAAGCCCATCTGGTTGGATAAAGCGGAAACCGCATCCCGGGTAAGGCAGCGCTGCGACTCAGTCATGAACTGGGCCGCCGCGAACGGCTATATTCTGGCTAGCCCCGTCGGCGTGGTCGACAAGCTCCTGCCGAAACAGCCGGGCAAACGTGAGCGAGTAGAACATCATCCCGCCCTCCCCTGGAGATCTTTGCCTGCGTTCTTTACGAAAGTCCTTCATGCAGGAGAGTCAAATAGTACGCGGCAGATGCTCGAACTGCTAATCCTGACGGGCAGTCGCTCAGGGGAACTTCGGCTTATGGATTGGCGGGAGATCGACTTCTCTCACCGGATTTGGACGGTACCTGCCCCCAGGATGAAGGCCAAGGTTGCTCACCGCGTGCCGTTGGGACCGCGAGCCATTGAGATCCTTGAAGAACGGCTCGAGCTTACGGAAAGCGGAGAGGGCCTCGTCTTTCCGTCCCGGACCAAAAAAGCAGTCACTGATATGGCGCTCACGAAATTCCTGCACGATCATGAAGTCGAAAGCGACACCCCAGGACGGCATGCGACAGCGCATGGTTTCAGATCAAGCTTTCGCGACTGGGCGTCGGAGAACGGCTATGCGAGGGATCTGGCAGAGCGTGCCCTTGCGCATACCGTGAAGAATGCTGTTGAGGCTGCCTATCATCGAACCGATCTACTGGATCAGCGGCGACCGATGATGATGGACTGGGAAAGGTTTTGCCTGAATGGAAGATCACCACGTGTCTAGCATCGCTCCGTATAGCAGCATTGAGAGTGCTAAGTGATTATGGAACTAGTTGACGGTCGGCGCGCTGGCCAGTCATCCAGCGCAGTGTAACAGCGGTGCGTGAACTGGCGCTGTTTCCGATCGCGCTAATTTGTCCAGGCGAACGGAAAGGCCAATGTGGCTTTGAGCTGGGATGCTCCGTGGATATTCAACGGAATCAGGATCTAATTTGCTGACGGTCGGCTTTGCACAACCAAAGCCTTCAAACTCACGAATTTCTCAACCTGAACATACGGGTCGTTAGTAAATGCGATGCTAGTTCGTCGATGAAATTCGAAGCGCTAGAGCTGGGAGCATTACATGGACGAAAGTGGGTTTAAGCAGTGGCTGCAAGAACGCGGCGCCAATGCGGAAGACGCGATCAACACCCGAATCTACGCAGTCCGTACGATCGAACGCAACTTGAAAGCGTTAGGCTCCCCGCACAGCGATCTGGCTTCCGCTCATCAGGATGATCAGTTTGTCCAGTTGTTACAACGTATTGCGGACATGCGGACTGATGAGGCTATTGCTCGGCACCATTACCGCATCTTAATGCCGCAATCGGTCAGGCCGCAGAATCGGCTTTCCAGCTGGCGTTCTTGGCTTAGACTCTACGGACGCTTTCTAAGCGGTGAGGTTCGCGATCCCCGCGACGCAGACCGGATTCGGCAGTACGTGCTGGATCAATACATTGAGCCCGCCCGCGAGCGAGATGATCCCAGCGTTGATGTTCTTGTCCGAGATGTAAACACTGCACTCGGATTGACAGAGGCATGGCCCAACATCAGCCAGGCCCTAAACGGCCCGATGTTCCAGGAGTTGGCAGACGTAGCGGCTCCTGACCGTATAGGTGCAGAAGCTAGCCCTGCGACAATTTTCAGGTTCCATTTCGATCTCCAGCCCGCAATCGATCATGTTCCAGGTTTAATTCTATTTGATCGAGATGGTTCGGGGTTCGCTCCGGCGAGAATACGAAGCCGAGCTGACGAACGCCTTGCTTTCAGAGTAAAACCAGAGGGAGCGACGAACGATGCCGACCAGGCGTTGGCATTCGACGACATAACTGATGTGGCTCGCGCTATGCTGATCGAGCGCCTTCCAGCAAGGGTACGACCGATCGGAGGCGGAAGCGCCAACTATGTTCAATTCGGTGGCAAACTCGTTCGTTACGAACTGGATCCAATGATCGCACGTGACCTAGGAATCCCTCCTGCCGGCAACTTAGGGGACGGATCAGCAAAAGTGCAGATCGCGTTGCCTCTCGCTACAGAGTCGACGAACCTTATTTTGTATGGACCGCCTGGAACCGGAAAGACCCACCAAACCGCAGCAGAAGCGATTCGACTCTGTGGAGAGCCGGTACCAGCGGATCGATCAGCACTGATGGCTACGTATCGTCGCCTTCTCGATGCAGGCCGTATCGAATTCGTCACCTTTCATCAGTCCATGGCTTACGAAGATTTCGTCGAAGGCTTGCGGCCGTCCAAGGGGGCAGATGACGCGTCGATTGGTTTCGAGTTGAAGCCGGAGCATGGCGTCTTTCGTCGTATCTCACGCCGCGCAGAGACTAGTACGGGACCAGGAAATGTGCCGTTTTCACTGGCGGGGCGGCAGATCTATAAAATGTCGATCGGCGCGGCCAATAACCCTGAAGATGCGCATCTTTTCGAAGAAGCCATAACAGGGGGTTACACGCTTTTGGGTTACGAAGACATAGACTGGTCGGACAGCAAATACTTCGAGCGTGACGCGATCATAGAGGCCGTACGAACGCACGGTGAGATTTCTAGCGAAGAGCCGACTGCAATGAGCGGTCGCGTCCAGATGCCCTTCATTTTCCGAAACCTGCTAAAGAAGGGTGACATAATCATTGTTTCAAAGGGCAACGGGCTGTTTCGTGCAATCGGCGAGGTAACGGGTGACTACCAGTTCGCTCCCCGGGAAGGCGGTGACTATGGACATCGCCGCGCAGTGAAGTGGTTGTGGATTGATCGGGTCGGCGTACCGGTCTCGGAGGTCTACGCTCGCAACTTTAGTATGAAGTCGATCTACCTGCTCACTCCTTCAGAACTGAATCTCCCTGCCCTGGAGCGGTACATCACTAGTCAGCAAAACACGGGGCGCGGAGCGCCGGAGCAGTTCGTCCTTATCATCGATGAGATAAACAGGGCGAACATCTCCAAGGTTTTCGGCGAACTAATCACACTCTTGGAACCGGACAAAAGGCTCGGCAAGCCCAATGAATTGAAGGTGAGGTTGCCGTATTCGAAAGATGCCTTTGGCGTTCCAGCCAACCTTCACATAATCGGGACAATGAACACGGCCGATAGATCGATAGCCCTATTGGACACCGCCTTGCGGCGACGTTTCATCTTCAGAGAACTTATGCCCGACCCCTCGATGCTGGACGTCGTGGAGGGGATTGACCTACCATTGCTGCTAAAAACATTGAATGACCGAATTGAGTATCTGTTCGACCGAGAACATCAAATTGGGCACGCGTACTTCATGAGTTGCAGCTCCAAAGCCGACGTCGATGAGGTGATGCGCAATAGAATAATCCCGCTACTTACAGAATATTTTTACGACGATTGGCAGAAGGTTGCGATTGTATTGGGCGATGCCCACCATCGAGAAGGTGATCGACAGGGGAATTTCATAGACCGGCAACTACTGAAGGTTCCTAGTTCCATGGCCTCAGATGACGGTGATGCGACGGCGCGCTACCGTTGGTCAGTCCGCAAGGAGTTTTCCTACCAGGATTTCATGGCAACATGATCCGACGCACAATCCAGGAATGGAGTTCAATTTCCTACGGCAGCGGTAGCCTGGAGATACCTGCCGACGCAGCCGATCGGCTTGCTGCCGTTGCCAAGGCCTCGCCGTTAGCCGGTCGAAGCGGTAATCGGGTGCTTGAGCATGGTAGAAACGGGCTGCGTGCGCTGGGCGTTGTCGGCGTATTAGCAGCCAAGGGCTGTACTTTGGAGATCCTGCCGAAAATTGACGCCCTACCATCTTCGGGTGAGGACGCAGTTGGAGCTGTGCGACAGCGACTAGTTCACATGCTGGCGGTTGCTCTAGATTTGAAAATAGACGCTGGTGCACTGACCCATTTATCTTGGCAAAAGGAAACCTTACTAGAAATACTGATCACGCTCTTCTGCGAAAAGCTCGCACACTCCGTGCGCCGAGGAATGCCACGACGTTATATTGAGCTGCACGAGGACCTGCCATCTATTCGAGGGAGGCTAGATCTAACCCGGCAGTTCACGACGCTCGGCGGCAATCCTTCACGGCTTGCCTGCCGTTTTGATGCCCTTACGCGGGAGATCGCCCTCAACCAGATTATGAAGGCCGCAATCCGAAGTTTGGCAAAAATCGCGAGAACGAATGCCAACCAGCAGCGTTTACGCGAACTTGAATTTGTCTATTCCGAAGTATCGGAAGTGCCAATCTTATTGCTTCGCTGGGACGACGTTGTATTGGACCGCACGAGTGACCAATGGGCGGAACTGTTGAGCCTGGCGAAGATGCTTCTTGGCCATCGCTTTCAGACAACTTCAGAAGGGGGAACGGACGGCTATGCACTCCTTTTCGAAATGAACACGCTTTTCGAAGAGTATGTTACCCGGATGCTCCATCGTGCGTTACGGGACAGTGATCTGAAGGTCGTTAGCCAAGGCGGACGGCTTTATTGCTTGGAGAATGAAGCGAAGAAGCCGCTTTTTCAGACCAGGCCTGACATTCTCATCAAACGCGGCAACGATGTTGTGCACCTGATCGACACCAAGTGGAAGACGATCAAAAGTGCGGCGGACGATCCTAAGCAAGACGTCTCGCAGGGAGATGTCTACCAGATGATGGCGTATGGCCAGCTGTACAAATGTCCTCGTCTCACGCTTTTGTATCCACACCACAACGGCCTAGACGCGGCAGACGGTATCCATTCAACATTTCGCGTTAACACAGGAGACCAGTCTATCGAGGTCCGCGCCATTGATCTGTCGACAGATTCTGGGGTGCTCGATCGATTGAAGTCGCTTGTCTTTCAACACTTCGAGAACTGAATTTGATGCACAAGGAAAGGCAAATTTGCGCAGACGTCCGAGCAAATTCTGCTGCCGTTTTGCCGATCTTCTTGATCAGCGTCGATCGATAATGGGCTAGGTGAAGTATCATACTCATCGCCGACCACAGAGCCAAGCTAGGCATTGCCTAATCACTTAGATTATGGAACCATGCAGTGGTTGGAGCACCGGCTAGTCATCCAGAGTGTAATCGCAGCGATGCGTGAACTGGCGCTGCGTCCGACGCTGGTCTCTACTTAAGCTCATGCGGGAAGCTGAACGGATATCCTCGGCGACTTAGCCCAATAGGAAGCGGCAGCAGGGGCTGTTCATGGCGTTTCAAAAAAGAGTTGCTTCCGTGTTTCTTCAGTAGGGGAGCATTGTCTAGATCCTGACTATTGTAAGGGCGACATTTCTCGCCACAAAGGGACCTGCACGCATTGCTAGCACACGGAGCGATCCGCTAGCCCTCTTCACCAGCATAGATATCGAGCAGCAGGTCAGGGTTTGAACCCTGACCCTGCAGCTCTTCCAAGATTTGCTCAAGGATCACGCCATATTTGCCCTGAGCGCTGGCTCGGCTCTGATGTGCGAGGTCAGCCAAGGTTCTCCTCGTTGCTTTAGCGAGGCTATCAGCAACTGGATCGGTGCCTATAATCAGGGCATGTCTGTCGACCATTCGCCAACGGATCAGACCGACAGGAGAAACGGCGCGTAGTGAAACTTGCTGTAGGTGGTGCCAAGGTTTTCCCGGAACTCCAAAAGCACTCGTTTGGCAAGCAGTTCGACATTCTGCCTTGTGAGCTGCCGGGGAGCTGTTTCGGATCGAGAGAGCATGAAGGCGAGGGCTGCAGTTTCACGCTGCCATACCCAGTTCTGTATCGGTTTCTGGAGAATCTTGTGTATCGCTCGCAACTCAAGTGTTTTGTCGGAAACGATCCGCCCAAAGCCCTGATACGCGAGAGTCCAGCTGGGTGCGAATTTGAATAGCCTGTGGCCGGACACTTGTTGGTCCCATGCATCAAGAAGGACGATCGCTACATCGTTCGGGCAAAGCCTGAATAGCCAAGTGAGAAACCGGAGAGAGTCATTACTGGCCTCTAGCTTACCGGATAAGCGCAAGTCCAAATGAGTGATCGCCTTATCGATTAGCTTCCGCAGGTTTGCGATCGTTATATCGTCGATCCCGGATGGCAGCTGGCCATCACTAGAAACAGCATAAGAGCGTGCGTATCGATCATCTGCTTTGTCGGCCAATGCTTTCCAATCGACCTCGGCAGCGTTGGCATTCGCGTTCACGAGCTCCGCGAAACCTACTTCGAAGACACTCTCGTCCCACAGAGCTTTGGAGCAAGGTATGACCAGACGACTTGGAACTGTCGGTTCTGGCTTCTCCAATTTCGCAAGTAGTTCAGACCAGTCCTCATCGAGTTCTTCTGCGCTGTCCCAATCAACCAGAAACTGCCTGGAAAGACTTTCCGCATATACGGCAATCCTCGCGCGTCCGGATGCCGGGGCTTGCTCGACACTCAGCTCAACCGGCACAGTGCCAGAGAGTTTCAGACCCAGATCGACAGTCGCCTTTCTGGGCTTGGTAGCGTTTTGCTTTCGAAGGTAGATAGAGAACCGCTCTTGTCCCGCTTGTATCGCGAACTGTGCGGGTGCAGGGCTTCGGTAAATCTCACCTGCCGGGAGCGTTGTCTCAGGATCTATCAAGTCGTAGCTTTCTGCGCCTGACGGCCTTTGCACAATGGTGGAAATCTGCGGCAGAAAGTCGAAATAGACCGGTTCCCGCTTGCTCATTCGTGTTGCTGCCACCAAAGCGCCCTTCGCGACACTCGATGGTGGCAGTGATACTAGCGGCATCCCAAGCGCATCTGCAAAATGGTCGTGTATTTGCTGCCTTACGGCTCCCTCAGTCAGAGACTCGATAAGCACCAAGTCGCAACTGCGGAGCATATGCAGTATTTCGGGTGGCAAGTCGGGGAACTTTAGGGAAAGCTTGTTTGGCGGCTCGAGGGCCTGCCAGTCGCCGTTGTTCATGCGAAGCAACTCTGGCTTGGTTTCAATGCCCAGCGCCAATCGCCCGACTGAACTTGCGGCATGCAGTGGTGCGCTCCAGTGCTTAGAGACTGACGCCTCTAGGCCACTGAGTGCGGTATGCGCCAGATACTCATATCCGAGGGAGCATTCGATGATCTCACTGAAGTTTCGGCGCTCAGGTGCGAGCACCCCGCTGCCTTGGCCTTTGTGATTCCTGACTATGAGCGCCTGAACAGTAAACCCTCGATCGACATGATTGATCACGCCGACGCGACAGGGCTTTTGGATGAGCTCAGCCGATAGTCCATACAGAACCGAAAGGACCGGCCTCCAAACCAGAAGCGGTGTAGATATCTTCGACCGCCGGAGCGCGCTCAAAAGCCGTTCCTGAAGGATTTCGCTGCTGTCCGTGACATCGTCGATGCTCGCAACGCCGATGCCTGCTCCGACGAACATGCCTGAGAACGCGTGGCTAAGAGCCAGAACGCTCGGATCAGGGGAGCTCAGCAAGGATCTGACCGATATCCTGCGATCATCGCTTCCCAATGCTCCCCATCCGCCGCCTCGGCCATGTGGAGCAAGCCCGGCTTGTGCGCCCCCAACAAGCCGGCTTGCTTTGCCATCCCCGACCACAATGACTGAGCCGAATACGCCACCTTCGGTGGTGTTATCGTTTGCCGCTTCTTCACCATCGGCCGCAATTTGCCAATTGCGGCTGGCGAAGTCCCGCCAGCCATTTAGGTCATAGCCACAGAGCTTTTTCATTAGGGCCCCGACTTGTAGATGTCGCCGCGGGCGAATGCTCGTATCGCATCAAGACCAAGCTTGAGGCCGGCCCCTGCCGGATCGAAAGCTATACCCTGGACATTTGTCCGGACATCGCTGGCCTCCACCACCTCAGGCAAACCATTAGCTGGCGTGAGGATAAGGCCCTGCCTCAAGGTCTCTGACGTTGAGACCTTCTGGATGGCCATCAGGCGCTTATTGGCTTCTACGACAGCCTCTTTCACGTCTATGCGGTCAAGAGTATGAGGTGTCCAAACTGCCACTGTGCGGGGGACATCAACGCGGCTTGGGTCTGTAATCTTCAATGCCACATGTGAACGCGCATAGCTCAGAAGCCCCCTGGCCTGACTTGGGCGGGAATGAACTTCAACAACACGATTGAGCCGCTTCAGCCAGAAGACTGCGATGGGATTATCCTGATCAAACCATCGGCCGAGGCTTGCTTCCGAGCGCCAAAAGATTGGCGACTGCGCTACAAGCTCGCAATCCTCGACGTCGTGAAGTGCCAATATCACGGCTAGAACGCAGAAGTCTGTCCATGTCTCTGCCTGCCATGCCCACAGGTCGTCAATAACCAGCTGGTGCTTGAGCAGTCTCAACCACGCTTGATAGACCGCGCGGTAGTTGGCGTCCTGCATGAGGACATAGTTCGGAGCAATTCCTGCCTCTGCGATCATCACGTCCAGCTCCGCCAAAAGGCGGGAAAAAGTTCTGCAGAAGCGGTATAGCGCGTCCACTTGTTCGTAGCGTCGGCTGGCCTTTGCCTTCGGATGCTCCTTCATCCATTGCCTGGCCACATCCGAGGCAAGAACCGTGTAGGCGTGCAAGACTCGGTTCTCAGCAGTATCGAAGTTTTCGCGGCGAACCGTCGCCAATATCCTTTGGCTTGAACCTGCCCGCTCTGCAATGGTGCTGCCAGGCTGGCGGACAAGCCAACGCATCGAAGCACGATCCATTTCCCGCACTCTGTCCAATGGGACAAGCTCGCGGGTGCGGCGCAGAACCTTCCGGATCCGCGGTTCTAGGTCCTTTAGCTTTGGGAGGATCTCTCTCGCCTGGCGGATGATCTCGGCCATGCGCGGATCATCCTCGTGCTCCGCCCTTTCCCACGCGGCCTTGAGGCGTGGCCAAACGTGAGCGGGCTCGTCCAATGCCTCACCCAGCTCCTGGACTCGAGCCAGCACCTCGTTCATTCGACGTAGAAGTGCCTGCGCTCTCAGATCGTCTTCTGTTTCGCTTTCAATCGTTTTCGGCGGCCGGACAGGGAAACCCTGTCGCGTTGGATTTTTTCCAGAACCTGCGCGCGGATAAGGATGTAGAAGCAGATCGATTGGCTGTCCGTCGATCTTGCCCTTCAGCAATACCGTGTGCTCGGTCTTGGAACGGGTTGGGGAGGGGGCCTCGCTAATAAGGCAATCCGTCGCCCCAAAGGCATCAAGCCTCTCGCTACTCCAAGGACGGGGCAGGTGCAGCATCAACGAATGACCCCGTTCCAAACGAATTGCCCAGATCCATCCTGAGCGGCCTGACGTGAGTCCTCGATTGCCTGAGCCAATGCCTCATCTTCCAGGTCTCTGGCCACGAAATCGCGGAGTTTGCTGAACGGTTCATCAAAGCTATGCACTTCGAGCCCGCGCAACTTGGGGAGAAGCCGCATTTCCACCTGATCTGCCAATGGCGCATGCAGAACTTGGCCTCGATCGCTTAGGGGATAGTTTGCAACATATGCCACGATTGCCTTTCCAAGTCGGTGACCAAACGGACGCTTGAAGGCGCTCATCAGCTCTATCATGGTGTTGAGGCTGGACTGGACCAGTGGCTTGTCTTCAACAGCTTTGGAATCGCGAACCCAACTGCTCCAACGTTTCGCTGAGAGGGCTTCGGGGGTTGGCAGCTTATCTGATACCGTGGCTGTCTTGAGTTTTTTCGGCGCGGCGAATCTTAGGACGTTGGCTCGGTCCACAACCTTGTCGGAAAGCGACTGAGTGCTCTCGTCCTCGTTCATGGTGCCGGCGAATAGGAGATTGTAGCCGGGGAAGATTCTGGGTGCCTCCCGCCCCTTAGGCATCGGGATTTCCAGTTCGATCTCGGCATCTTTGCGGAGTTCAGCGTTCCGCACGTTCTTGGCAGACGGTCGGCTCTCAAGCCGGCTGAGGAAGTCAGAGAAGTAGTATTCTACGCGCGCGAGGTTCATTTCATCAAGCAAAACCATCAACATTCGGTCCTGGAACTCCGATTCCGGATTATTCAGGAAGTCGAGTTGATAGAGCGCCCTGGCCATGTCAGTGGGCCTGAAGCGCTTTTCGATGTAGTTGTAGAAGCCCATCAGATCCTGAGGGCTGTCCCACCTCGGCTGCACGGGGACCTGAAGGAAGCCAATACCCATGGCCGCAGCATATTGCCTCGGCAGCTGGCTCTTGCCCGTCCCAGATATGCCCGCGAGGACAGCCATCTGCGCTGTCTCATTCACCTTCATTGCGGTATGGAATGCCCTGACCACCCGATCCGGGTAGTCAAGCCCACTGGCTTTCAGTCTGTCGCCGACGTGTTTGAGAGCATCAGCTTCGTTTTCCGGCGCCCGATCGTTCCATTCTTTCAGTCCAGAAAGAACAGGTGGGAGAAGCTTCAGCTCTTTAAGCCGTTCATCAACTTGCTTTGAAATGTCGGGGTCGGCGCCCGTGTCAGCGGCTTCACCAGCCATCTCCTCCAGATGGGCCAGTTTGGCCAACAGTGCGGCTCTCTTATCCTCCAGCGCCTCGACAGATCGTTTAGCCGAACTGACCTGTTCCTGTGCGGCTGCGAGCATGGCTGCGACATTGGTTAGCTCAGACCTTGCCTCAACGGCTGCGGCGCGTTCTGCCGCTTGCTGTTCGCGCATCAACTCAAGCTCACCGCGGGCCGCTTCAACCCGGCCACTTAGATGGGCGAGTTCGCGTTCGCTTTCAGCCAACGACTGATTTACCTCTTCGAGACGCGCCTCGGAATCCGCTAGATCTCGCTTCTCCTCACGGAGAGCAGTGATTTGACGCTCAAGTTCCGCCAGTTCGGTCTTCATCAGTTCGATTTGGGCAAACATGCGCTCGGCCGCAACTATCCGATCCTGCACGGCTTCAAGGTCGAGCCGTGCGGTCGCCAGATCTGCGTCGACTGTCGCTTTCTCTGCGAGAGCAGTTTCCATTTCGACGGTCAGCTTGCGGATCTCTGCTCGCTTTTCGCCAAGTGAAGTCCATTCAATCTCTAACTCGTCCCGTTTCCTCTTGATGGCATCATACTCGGCCTGGATATCCGCGAGGTTCTCAAGCCGCTTGCGCCTCTCAGCGAGTTCCGTATCGACGTCTATCAAAAGCTGTCGCTTGCTGTCGATTTCAACCTGCAACGCCTCAAGCGCACGCTGCGGACCTGCAGCTGAAACGACGCGGTCATGAAAGATCGCGAAGAACAACTGGATGCCGATGAGTCCAAACAGGCTGATCCCAAGCAGCAGGAATATAAGGGTATTCGACGTAAGCATTGCGGGACCTTATTGCTCCGGGGCAGTGTTGGGCTGCTGGGTTGTGTCAGAAATCACCGTGGTATCGTCGGTGGTCTGCGGCGAATCCGGCCCCGGTATCTTTGCGGGACCGGAATTCAGAGCGCTGAGTGTTGATTGCTTGGTTTTGATGTCCTCGGTCAGAGCTGCCTGCTCTCGCCGCAGATCTGAGACCTGTTGTGTTAAGGTTTTCAGCTGACCCTGCAGAGCATCGATGTCTGCCGAAATGAGGCGCGTTTGCTCCGCTGTGCCTTGAAGCTTGCTCAACTGGGATCGAAGAGCGTCCAGGCTTGCCTGTGCGGTTTCGCGCTCGCCCTGTAGCTGCGATAGCTGCCCCTCGGCGTCAGCAATCTGCTGCTTTAAGCTTTGCTGAGCCGCGTCTGCCGCGCTTCTACGTTGCTCTGCCTCTGCCGCCTGAGAAGCAACGACGCGGGCAGCCGCAGCGTCTCTTTCGAGAGCTTCAACCGTGGCTTCAAGTTCGGCTTTTTGTTTTTGTGCCGCGTCTATTTGGGGCAGCAGGCTTGCAAGTTGACTCTGAGCTTGTGTTCGTAGTTCCTCAGCCTGTCTCTGCCGACCTTCCGCCTCAGCCGCAGCAGATCTCGCAGCCTCGGTGGCAAGAGTTGTGCTCTGTTGCTGCCCCTCGAGCCGTGCGATGTCTGTGCGAAGCTGCTGCAGCTTTTTGTCTAGGTCTTCGTTGCTCGTCGCAAGTGCGTCTCGGGCACTCTTGAGGTTTTCGGCCTCCTTTTCCGCCGATGCCGCCTCAGCCTTTGCGCTCTCAACTTGGCTCTTCAGTGTCGCGAGTTGATCGGCATAGTC
Organism: Allorhizobium sp.; assembly: GCA_045377275.1. Lineage (GTDB taxonomy): Bacteria > Pseudomonadota > Alphaproteobacteria > Rhizobiales > Rhizobiaceae > Allorhizobium. The sequence continues at coordinate 93,268 of JBJIOA010000009.1, forward strand.
TTCAACCTCTTGCTCTAATGAAGCCTTCGCCGATTGTAGGCTCGCTTGCTTCTTCTCTAAATCTTCCACCTGTCGTTTCAGATCGTCTAGGTCGCTACTACGAACTTGCGCGTCAGCAACTTTGCGGTTGAGATCCTCAAGCCGTGCGTCAGCCTCTTCGAGGTCCTGCTGCTTCAGGCTCAAAGACTGCTCAATGTCTTTCAAATTCCGCGTCAGACGATCCAGATCCGCCTGAGTGAACCGCGCCGGGTTTGCCGGAGGCTCCAACTTCTGAGAAAGTGGAGCCGATATGAGCAAAACAACGAACAAGTTTTCACCTGAAGTTCGTGACCGTGCCATCCGTATGGTGCTGGACCACGAGGCCGAGCATCCATCACGGTGGGCTGCCGTTTCATCTATCGCTGCGAAGATTGGCTGCTCGCCAGCCACCCTGCACGAGTGGGTCAAGAAGACCGAGGTCGACAGTGGTAAACGAGCAGGCCTGCCGAGCGATGTCGCCGAGAAGATGAAAGCTCTTGAGCGGGAGAACCGCGAGCTTCGCCAGGCCAACGAGATTCTGCGCAAAGCCTCGGCCTATTTCGCGATGGCGGAGCTCGACCGCCCCCTCAAACGATGATCTCGTTCATCGACGAACACCGTGGGGTGTTCGGGGTCGAGCCGATCTGCAGGCTGTTGCCGATTGCCCCGTCAACCTACTACGAGAATGTCGCCAAGCGATTGGACGTAGATCGCCTGTCGATCCGCGCCAAGAGCGATATCAGCCTGAAGATCGAGATACGTCGTGTCTTCGAGCAGAACTTCCGGGTCTACGGCGTTCGTAAGGTCTGGCGACAATTAAAGCGGGAAGGCTTCGACGTCGCCCGCTGCACCGTTGCCCGGCTGATGAAGTCAATGAGCCTGCAAGGTATCATTCGAGGAAAGCCGATCCGCACGACCTTCCCGGACAAGACGGCCCCGAGCCCACTTGACCGCGTAAACCGCCAGTTCAAAGCCCCTGCGCCAAATAGGCTATGGGTTTCGGATTTTACCTATGTCGCAACCTGGCAGGGCTTCGTCTACGTGGCGTTCGTCATCGATGCCTTCGCCCGTCGTATCGTGGGCTGGAGGGTGAGCCGAACAGCACATGCCGGGTTCGTTCTCGATGCCTTGGAACAGGCGCTTCATGATCGACGCCCTGCTCATGGTGGTGGCCTCGTCCATCACTCAGATCGCGGCGTTCAATACGTCTCGATCAAGTATTCAGCGCGACTGGCAGAGGCGGGCATCGAGCCTTCCGTCGGCAGCGTTGGCGACAGCTACGACAACGCCCTCGCTGAAACGATCAACGGTCTCTACAAGGCCGAGGTCATTCATCGGCGCGGACCATGGCGGAATTTCGAGGCGGTGGAATTCGCAACCTTGGAATGGGTCGATTGGTTCAATCATCGACGGCTTCTGGAGCCAATCGGAAACATCCCGCCAGCCGAAGCCGAGGAGCAGTACCACGCCATGCTGGACGAACCAGCATTGGCTGCATAACTTAAACCGAATGGCCTCCGGCAAATCCGGTCCGGTTCAGAGACTTCTTTTGCTCGGCCTGCAGCTTCGACTTCTCAGCCTGAAGCGACGAGACGTTTGCCTTTAGACTAGCTGCTTCTTGAATGGCTGCCTGCGCAGCTTGTTGCCGCTTTGACACCGCCTGCAATTCAGTCTCGCCTTCGTTCAGCCGAGTTTGCAATTCCACCAATTGGTCCTCAGCGGTCTTTAATGAGGTAACCTTGTTGGCCAACTCGCTTCGCAGTTTTTCAAGTTCCCGGTTCTTCGACGTGATCTCCGAGTTGATATCATCTCGCTGTCTGAGCGCAGCTGTGCGCTCATTGTTAAAGCGATCAATCTCTGATGCTATCACGCCATAGCGACGTTCCAGCTGATCCATTTGGAAGAAGATCGTTCCAAGCGCTGCAACTGAGACACCGGCCAGCAATCCAGCCAAAACTGTGAAACGATGCGATTTACGAAAGTTGTTGTTTGACGCGCTCAATGCATCCCTCCAGGTCCTTTTCCAGCTCGTCGACCCAGAAGCGTTGAACGCGCCATCCAAGTGATTGAAGCTGTTTGTCCCGCCAGTGATCGGCGAGTTTGCGTTTTCCATCTATGTCTGCGTGCCAATGGCGTCCGTCGATCTCTAGGTCGAGCTTGATCTCGCCTCGCCCAAACAGGGCGAAGTCGAGCCTGCGACCGGCAATCTCGAATTGAGGGATTGCTTCAAGCCCCTGCGCCTTTAGCGCGTAAAACACGCGGCGTTCCCATTCGCTGTCGAATGTCGTTTCCGCAGTGCGCTTACGTGGTTCGGTGGCCACCCTCGCAAGCCTCTGAAGGCTGCTGACTTTGCCAGAGCGTGCGTAGTTGAGATCCCCGAACACGTGGGCAACCGCACGCGCACGACTGATTGCTACGTTCAACCGGCGCCAATCCTTCTGGACGAAGGAAACGGCAGACATGGCGCTGGATGGTCCGAGGCAGGGTGAGAACAAGATCAGGTCACGTTCCTGCCCTTGGAAGCTATCCACTGTTCCAATTCGTAGGTCAGCCTTATCAATCACTTGCTCCGGGATTGCCGCATGGATCGCATCGCTCAGTGCCTGCACCTGAGGTCGGAAAGGCGCAATAACGCCAACGGTGCCAGAGTATGCTTCTGTGAGAAGCAAGAGCTTCAGGTGATCCGTTATGGCAGATACCTCGGCCATATTCACATTTGTCGACATGGGCGCCGACGGTGAGGGAACGTCCTTCCATGCGATCCCAGGTTTCAATCCAGAGGGGGGCTTCAGCCTTTCCTGGTCCCCAGCGACACGCAGCTTCCCGCCGTAGAAGGCTTCGTTGATGTATTCGACGATGTCGGTTGCTGAACGATATTGGTCGCGCAACATGACCTTTGAGGCCCCCGGCGTAAGGTTCGCCAAGTCGAATAACGATTGCCGGCTTTGTGCAAAACGGCCCATCGAGGCGATTGGCAGACTTTGCGCTTGCATGAGGTTCCGGTCATGGGCGATCCCCAGCTGACTGATGAAAGACAGCTGCTTATTGTCCCCCACAACAACTGCGCGTTTGGCACGCGCGAAAAGGGGAAGCGCTGAAGCCACATCGCACTGACTGGCTTCATCAAAGATGACCAAGTCGAAAAGACCAGCAGCTAGCGGAATACGCTTGGGTGCGCCGAGGACTGACGCGAGCCAAAGCGGACGGTGAGCGACGACCTTCTGCGCCAACTCAGGACGTAAGGGGCCGGTCGACTGAGCCAGCTCAAGGTTTGCGTGCTCCTCACCCAATTCCTGTCTTTCAGCCTCGGTCAGCACCGTCCTTTGGAGCAGAACCCGCGGCATGATCGACTGCACCAGTTCCGCAATCTCAGCCGTCAGCGCAACAGGATCCTCTGGCGCGCCAAGGCGCTCACATTCCTGCCGAAGCTTGGCAAGATGCTTCTGCAGCATCTCGTCCGAAGCGCCTTCGGCTACCGGATCATCGTCAACGATGGCAGCACGTTTTCTGCCGATGAGCCTGGTGAGCACTTCGAGCAATCGGATAAAAATGGAAACGCGTGCGGCAGCTATCGGCGCCTCGGATGGATTAGGTTCCGCCTCGCGCCGAGCCTCCAGGCGTTCGATAAGCTCCGCAATATGGGATCGCAGGCGGCCAATTTCATCAATCGTCCGCAGTGCGTCTGCCCTCAACCTGGCGGTAGTAGCAAGCTTCGCACGGGCAATTAGATCCGGGACAGGACCGGAGCGGCTAGGCTCTCGTATCAATTCCGTCAGAACTGCGTTGAAGGACAAATCTAATTCGCGAGCGGGATCGAGAGTCCGAACAATGAATGGGACGTCATTGGCAATCCCGCGCAGTCGCTCTTCAACCGCATCAAGGGCTTGATGGTTCTTCGACGCCACAAGGACAGATCCGTCCGCATTGAGGATGGATGCAACCATCGAGACGATGGCTTGGCTCTTGCCGGTCCCCGGAGGACCAGTAACGACCGTTAGGCTTGAGCCCAGCGCCTTCTCAACTGCTGCAATCTGTTCGCGGTTGAGCGGTCCTGTGTTGAGTGTCGCAGCAGGAATAGGTTCAACCAAGCTTTCCAGGCCCAACATTGGCGCAAGGGCCGTTCTTGAAAGCTCTTCGTGGCTCCAGGTCGCGATTCTATCAAGATCACGAACAGCTCCAGCCGTGAATGTGCTGTCGGTTGGCAGAAAAAGGCCGGCGATGTTGTAGATTCCAGGTCTGGCGGGGTCGAGCTCTGTCGCTAAGCTACGGCCGGAGAGCTTTCCTTTGAAGCTGCCGCCCACGGCCTCTTTCAGTCGCGCCAAAAACTCGTCGAGTGGCAGACCGGTCCCTTCCGGCTGGCTGAAAACTTCGCGAAGGGCTTTTTCTGTCCACCGCTCGCTACGTGCCGCCCCTTTGAGCCAGTCAGGATTTACCAGAACGTCATCTGCGTCGATGGTCAGTTCCAGATGTGTTTCGGTGCGCACCCAGTCCGCGCTAATCAGCCCGATTGGCCAGATGACCGGAGCGCCTTTCGTCTGGCTGACAGCGATAGGCCACCCGACTGCCATCGTCTGTTCGTTGGCTTCACGTTTGAGCAATGCCTTCCTGAACTCGTCAGAGAGATCATCAAGCCCGATTTTGATTCTTGAATGCCTTGCCCATCCTCGCCTGTAAGTGGACCTGATCCCGTTATGAGATGAAATTGGATCCCATGGCGATCTTCAGCCTGAGAAATCGCGCCGCGTGGGTCGGAACGAAGGGCGGAGCGGTAGTAGCGTAGCAACGCGGCGGGTTCAGGCGCATTCAGTGCATCATTGGGCTCGGGCAAATCCCCACTGTGGGACAGGCTAAGAAAGACTGCAGGCGCGGCCTGCAGAACTCCGGCACCTGATGATTCGGCTGGTGCGCCAACAGACGTAGCCACTGGGCGGATGGCAGAGACCGCACGCCAGCGGCCATCACGGCCTTTGGAAATCTTGCCGGCCTCTGAAAGGGCAGCGAGCTCAGCATAGATCGAAGTCCGCATCCTGGGATCGAAATCAACATCTAGGAGAGCGAGCAACTCACTCGTAGTTCGTCCACTTGGCAATGCTGAGATTGTTCGAAGCAGAAGAGACATAGGCTTTTCTCGGTTAAGGC
>JBJIOA010000010.1:0-7500 GCA_045377275.1 Allorhizobium sp.
ATAGAGGGCTGCTTCCGCAACGCCGATTTCGGCGGTTGCTGCTGCGAGGTTGCGCTCTGCTGCGCGGATGTCCGGACGGTTGCGGATCAGGTCTGCTGGCACGCCTGCGTTTACGCCACGACGGGCATAAGGCTGGGCTGCACCCTTCTGGAGGTCGGCAAGCAGGCTCGTTGCGGGCAGGCCGAGCAGCAGCGAAATGCGGTGAACCGACTGGCGGAAGGAGATCTCAAGGGCCGGAATTTCGGCGAGCGTCGAGTTGACAAGACCTTCAGACTGGACGACGTCGAGGCGCGAAGCAGCGCCAGCTTCGAGCTGCAGGCGTGTCAGTTCGAGTGTTTCGCGACGCGAGGACAGGTTCTTGCGGGCGATCGCGATGCGCTCCTGATAATAGCGCGCGTCGACATAGGCCGAAACGACGCTGGACAGGAAGGTTAGGCGGGCCACATCGGCACCGGCATAGGCCGCATCGAGCGTTGCCTTCGCGCTTTCCTTGGAACGGCGGTACTGGCCGAAGAGATCGATCAGCCAGGAAACGCCGAGCGTGCCGGTCGTGGTATTGGTAGTGTCGCTATCACGGGTTCTCAGCGCGCCGCTGCCGTTGGTCTTCGATACCTGATGATCAGCAGAGACGTTCAGCTGGGGAAATGCCGCCGAGTCTGCCGCTTCAAAATTGGCTTCGGCGGACGTGATCCGCTCGATTGCCTGCAGCACATCAAGGTTCTGGGCGAGGCCGGTTTCAACCAGGCCGTTGAGACGGCGGTCATTGAAGGCGGTCCACCAGGGAGCCAAGGTCACGTCGGCCGACGCGCGGGCGCTGCCTTCGGAGAATTTGACGGGGAGGGCTGTCTGCGGCGCCTCATGGTTCGGACCGACGACACAGCCGGAAAGGAGGAGCATTGCGAGTGGTGCGGCGGCACGAATCTTGAGCATCACGTGTTCCTGTAAAAGTCCCCCGGTCTTGCCACGACGAGGTTTTTGATTACCCCGAGCCAACGACCGACTTACACACGTAGGCTACCGCAGCAGCCTACGCATTAGTTGGTTAACATAGTTTGTCAATCACGACGAAGACAGCGCTTCCTTCGGTTTTGCACCGCCGAAAATCTGCCGGATGATGACGAAAAACGACGGTACGAAGAAGATTCCGAGCGCCGTGGCCGTAAACATACCGCCGAGAACGCCAATACCGATGGAATTCTGCGCTGCGGAGCCCGCACCGGTCGCGATCGCCAGCGGCACGACGCCGAGAATGAAGGCCAGCGACGTCATGATGATGGGGCGCAACCGGAGCTTTGCAGCCTCGAGTGTTGCATCAATGACACTTATTCCGGTGGCCTGGCGATCCTTCGCGAACTCCACGATCAGAATCGCGTTCTTTGCCGCGAGACCAATCGTCGTGAGCAGTCCGACCTTGAAATACACGTCGTTGGACTGGCCGAAGACATAGGCTGCAGCCACCGCTCCCAGGACACCCACCGGCACCGCCATGATGACGGAGAACGGGATTGACCAGCTTTCATAGAGGGCTGCCAGGCAAAGGAAAACGATCAGGACCGAGAGAGCGTAGAGCATGGGGGCCTGGGAACCAGACAGGCGCTCCTGATAGGAGATGCCCTGCCAGGCTACGGTGTAGCCACCACCCAGATCGGCGGTCAGCTGCTCCATCGTATCCATGGCCGCGCCTGAGCTCACACCGGCGCCCGCTGCCCCTTCCATCGAGATCGCACCGACCCCATTGAACCTGCTCAATGTTGGTGCGCCGCTGATCCATTGCGTTTTCGTGAAGGACGAGAAGGGAACCATCTCGCCGTTGGCATTGCGGGCATGCCAATCATTGATCGCGGTTTCCTGCAAGCGGTAGGGAGCGTCGCCCTGAACGTAAACGGGTTTCAGTTCGCCGTTCAGGGTGAAATCGTTGACATCACGTCCCGCAAAGATGGTGGACAGCATGCTGTTGACAGTTGCGATGTCGAGGCCCATAGCGCCCATCTTTTCCTGATCGAGCAGAAGCTTCAACTGGGTTTCAGCCGGCGGGTTGTTCGAGCGCAGCGAGCTCACGTTGGGATTCGAGCTGCCGGCCTGCATCAACTGCTGGGAGGCGGCCGTCAATGCTTCGGTGCCTCTCTTGCCGCTGTCGACCAAATACATGGAGAAGCCGCTCGACGTGCCGAGACCGGGGATCGCTGGTGGTGCCAGTGGGAAAACCATCGCATCACGGAGCGTGAAGAAATAGCCCATGGCGCGCTGGACGACGGCAGGTGCGGCAAGCTGCGGGTCTTCACGGAGTTCGAAGTCCTTGAGCTTTGCGAATACCAGCGCGTAGTTCTGGCCGGCACCTACGAAAGAGAAGCCCGAGACGGAAAAGACGTCCTGAATCGCGTCCTTTTCCTGATCGAGGTAGTAGTCCTCGATCTTCTTGATGATCTCTTCGGTGCGCGTGACCGTTGCGCCGTTCGGCAGCTGGACGATGGTCATCAGCACGCCCTGGTCTTCTTCGGGAAGGAAGGAAGAGGGCAGGCGCATGAAGAACCAGCTCATGCCTGCGATCACGATCGCGAACATAAGCATCACCCGAAGCGGACGCTTGAGGAGGTAGCCAATCGACGAGACATAACCACCGGTCGCGCGATCAAAATTCCGGTTGAACCAGCCACCAAGGCCGCCTTTCGGCTTGTGGTGGTCGACCGGCTTCAACATCGTTGCACAAAGGGCCGGCGTCAAAACGAGGGCGACGACAGCCGAAAGCAGCATCGCCGAAACGATGGTCACCGAGAACTGGCGGTAGATGATGCCGGTGGAGCCGCCGAAGAAGGCCATCGGAATGAAGACGGCCGTCAGGACAAGCGCGATGCCGACGATGGCGCCGGTGATCTCGCCCATCGACTTCTGGGTGGCTTCAAGCGGCGACAGTCCTTCCTCGGACATGATGCGTTCGACGTTTTCGACGACGACGATCGCATCGTCGACGAGCAGGCCGATTGCCAGAACCATGGCGAACATGGTGAGTGTGTTGATCGAGTAGCCTGTCAGCGCCAGAATACCGAACGTGCCGAGAAGAACGACGGGCACCGCAATCATCGGAATGATGGTGGCGCGAAGGTTCTGAAGGAAGACAAGCAGGACCACGAAGACCAGCACGATGGCTTCGAGCAGGGTGTGAACGACCTTTTCGATCGACAGCTGCACGAAGGGCGTGGTGTCGTAGGGATAGGTGATGACCACGTTTTCCGGCAGCGAAGGGGCAATCGTCGCCAGCTGCGACTTCACGCGCTCTGCCGTATCCAAAGCATTGGCGCCGGTTGCCAGATTGACGGCGAAGCCGGTGGCCGGATTGCGGTTGGAGCGGGTCTTGGTGGCGTAGCTTTCCTGGCCGATCTCGATGCGTGCGACATCGCTCAGTCGCACCGTGGCACCGTCGATCTCGGTCTTCAGGATGATCGACTCGAAGTCGGACACCGACTGCAGCTGACTTTGAGCGGTCACCGTTACCGTCAGCTGCTGACCAGCCGGTGCCGGCTGGCTTCCGAGGGCGCCAACAGAAACCTGCGTGTTCTGCGCCTGAATGGCGGAGGTCACGTCCGTCGGTGTCAGCTGGAACTTGTTGAGTTTAAACGGATCGAGCCAGACGCGCATCGCGTAGCCGGTGCCGAACACTTCCAGGCTGCCCACGCCTTCCAGACGCTTGATCTGATCCTCGATCTGAGAGGAGAAGATATCGCCAAGTTCGACGTTGCTGCGCTGACCGTCGGTCGAAACCAGTGCGCCGACGAGCAGGATGCTCGAGGTCGAGCGCGTTACCGAGATGCCGGCCGACTGGACGATATCCGGCAGCTGCGACTGCACGAGCTGCAACTTGTTTTGTACCTGGACCTGGGCAATTTCCGGATCGATCGAGTTGCCGAAGGTCAGCGATACGGAGGCGGAGCCGGTGCTCGATGATGACGTCATATACGTCAGGTCATCAAGTCCGGTCATGCCGTCTTCGATGATCGATGTGACTGACTTCTCGACCGTCTCCGCGCTTGCGCCGTTATAGCTTGCGGAGATCTGCACGGTTGTCGGTGCGATTTCCGGATACTGCGAAATCGACAGCGTCGAAATTGCGAGCGCGCCGCCGAGCATGATGATGATCGCGATCACCCATGCGAAGATCGGGCGTCGAATGAAATACTGGGCCATGGATTATCCTCTACGCCTCGATTGCCTTGTCTGTCGCACAATCAGGGTTGTGCGGCAGTGGCGGCAGCCGGCGCTGCAGTTTCCTGGACGATCCCGTTCTCATCAATCTGTGCTTCGACCGGCTGGACGGGGGCGCCGTCGCCAATCCACTGAAAGCCGTCGACGATGAGCTTGTCGCCATCATTGATGCCACTGGCCACGAGCCAGTTGTTGCCTGAAACCTGCGCGTCGTCGAAGATCCGGGTCTCGACCGTGTTCTCTGCCGTGACGAATTTTGCCGAAAGCTCGCCATTGGCACTGCGCGTGGCAGCCCGCTGCGGGATCAGGAAGCCGTCTTCCGTGCCGACGGTCACCGTGGCGCGGACGTACATGCCTGGCAGGATCAGGCCATCGGGATTGTCGAACACGGCACGGATCGAATAGGTACCGGTCGTCTGACTGACCGCCATTTCCGACATGTCGAGCTTTCCGACGACTGGGTATTCGTGGCCGTCCTCAAGCGTCAGCCGGATATCGGACGCGCCGTTTTCGTTGCGGTTGATCCGACCCTCAGTAATTGCTTCGCGTAGTCGCAGCAGATTGACGCTCGATTCCGTCAGGTCGATGTAGATCGGATCAAGACGGCGAAGGGTCACGAGGCTGTCGGTCTGGTTCGCCGTGACGACGTTGCCGACCGAGTAGCGGGAGACAGTGGTCACGCCTTCGAAGGGGGCACGAATTTCTGTGAGATCAAGCTCGATCTCGGCAGAGCGCAGCGCTGCCTTGGCCTGAGCGACATCGGCCTCCGCCTGCAGAAGCGTCACACGGGCGTTTTCGAGTTCCACCTGGGTGGCGCCGCTACCGACCAGCCGTTCCTGACGTGCAAGGTTCGATTGGGCCGTCGGCACGCCGGCCTCAGCCTTTTGCAGACTGGCCTGGGCCTGGGCCTGGGCGGCGCGGTAAGTGTCGTCTTCGATCTTGTAGAGCAGATCGCCCGCCTTGACTTCGCTGCCTTCCTTGAAGGCAATTTCCTTAATGATGCCGCTCACGCGAGGACGGATTTCTGCTGTCTGGAAGGCCGCTGCGCGGCCCGGCAGGGTGCTGGTCAGCGGTTGCGGCGCCTTCTTCATCATGAGAACGCTCACCGCTGCAGGCGGGCGTTCGCCGCCAGACGCCGCGGCGCCGCCGTCAGCCGTGCCCTGATCGGAGCAACCCGCCAGGGCCGCGGTGCAAACGAGAATGGCGGAGGCAAGTCTGAAGCTTGGGCGCATCAAGGAATCCCACTGAGAAAGGTCATAGAACATGATGAATCAGCGACCAGTGCCGCTAAGTTCAGGCACTGACCGACTGGCGAGAAACGGGCGCATCAGAGAGAGGCCGCTCTCTTTCATCGAAGTGACGTAAATAAAAAATCGTCACTTTGCAAGTGGCGACCGCAGTGCAGCATCGATCAGTCGAACGACTTCCTGACAACGTGTTGCCATTATGTCAGCCTTCTCCATCCCCGTCATGACAGGGTGAATGACGCAGGCCAAGGCATCGAAGGTCGCGTTTGCCAATCGCGGTACGTCGTCCGCATGGTAGATGCCTTCTCGAATGCCGGCCTGGATGATTTCCGCGATCATGCCGACGACGATCTCACGGAACCGGTCGCCACAATCGAGTTCTTCTGTAATCGTCACGAGGATCATCTCGAAAACGAAGGGTGCATCCTTCTGCTCGGCTAGATGCTCCTGCATCAAATGATGGGCGAGGGCATAAAGTCGTTCGGGAGCGGGCTTGTCGCTGGCAAGCGCCTTCAACGCATGCAGCGTTTGTTCGATCGCGCGCGTGGCGATCGCGTCGACGAGGCTCGTCTTGGTGCGAAAATGCTTGAAGACATTGGCCGGCGACATGGACAGTTCGGCTGCAATGTCCGCGATCGTGACGCTGGCATAGCCATGGGTCCGGAAAAGCTTCTCGGCGGTGTTCAGGATCTCTTCGCGCGTCTCCTCAGCGGGCCGGCGCGGACGACGCACGGGAGCGCCGACACCCGTGTTGGGGCAGCATGCGCCAGATCGTGCGCGAGGGTCCTGATCCATAGAGCCACCTTTCTCAGGGGAAGTACGATGCCAGATTCTGGCGGATACGGTCGAAGGGGCTTTCGCCTCTGTCGTCAGGCTGGAACGGCAGCCCCGTGATCGCTTCGAACGCTCTAATGTAAACCTTCGACGTCTCCTCGACCAGTGATGCCGGGATTTCCGGTATGGCATCGACATAGGGATCGCAACGTTCGGCAACCCAGGCGCGGACGAAATCCTTGTCGAAACTCTGCGGGCGCTCTCCCTTTTCAAAGCTCGCCTGATAGCTGTCGGCAATCCAGTAGCGGCTGCTGTCAGGGGTGTGGATTTCATCGGCGAGAATGATCGTGCCGTTTTCGTCCGTGCCGAATTCATATTTCGTGTCGACGAGGATCAGGCCGCGCTCGGCGGCAAGCTCCTGGCCGCGGGCAAACAGTGCCAGTGCATAGCGCGACAGGGTTTTCCATTGCTCGGCGGTCAAAAGCTTCTTTTCAACGATATCGGCCGGCGTCAGCGGTTCGTCGTGGCCACCGTCGAATTCCTTGCTCGTCGGTGTGATGATCGGGGTCGGGAGCTTTTCGTTGTCGCGCATGCCGTCGGGCAGGGTGATGCCATACATCTCGCGCTCGCCTTTCTTATAGAGAGTGAGGATCGAGGTGCCCGTGGTTCCGGCGAGATAGCCGCGCACCACGATTTCGACCGGCAGAATTTCCAGACGCTTTCCGACGACCACGTTTGGGTCGGGATAGGAGATGACATGGTTCGGGCAGATGTCGCTGGTTTTTTCGAACCAGTAGCGGGCGGTCTGGGTAAGAACCTGACCCTTATAGGGGATGCAGGTGAGGATCCTGTCAAAGGCGCTCAAGCGATCAGTCGAAATGATGATGCGGCTGCCATCGGGGAGATCGTAGTTTTCGCGCACCTTGCCGCGATAGTAGTTCGGCAGTTCCGGATAATGGGCTTCGGAAAGGATGCGCATGGATGTCCTCGGTGTCTCGTCGACAGTGGCAGGTTTGACGATGTGGTTGTCGCCCCGCGGTATCCGAAAGAGGCGGCGGTTTCAAAGAAAAAGCGCATGGGGCCCGCCCATGCGCTCTCCATATCGACTTGTGGTCAAACGGCTGCGCGATGCAGACGACCGTTGAAAAGACCGTTGTCCGTCACTTGCCGAAGCGACTTGGCGGCGGCAAGCACCGCGAGGTCGACGAGCGGCTCGACGAGGATCACCGTCATATAGGCGGCACCGAAGGTGGCGATGCTTGAGAGGCTCTCAACCGAGAAG
>JBJIOA010000010.1:12500-231366 GCA_045377275.1 Allorhizobium sp.
GAACCCATATCTGTTGCAATAGATCGGGATGACTTGTGGCTAGGGGTGAAAGGCCAATCAAACTCGGAGATAGCTGGTTCTCCGCGAAATCTATTTAGGTAGAGCGTCGACCGAATACCCCAGGGGGTAGAGCACTGGATGGGCTATGGGGACTCACCGTCTTACTGATCCTAACCAAACTCCGAATACCTGGGAGTACTAGTCGGCAGACACACGGCGGGTGCTAACGTCCGTCGTGAAGAGGGCAACAACCCTGACCTCCAGCTAAGGTCCCCAAGTCATGGCTAAGTGGGAAAGGATGTGAGGATCCCAAAACAACCAGGATGTTGGCTTAGAAGCAGCCATCATTTAAAGAAAGCGTAACAGCTCACTGGTCTAAATAAGGGTCTTTGCGCCGAAAATGTAACGGGGCTAAAGCCATGCACCGAAGCTGAGGATTTGCAGTTTACTGCAAGTGGTAGCGGAGCGTTCCGTAAGCCTGTGAAGGGGTACCCGTGAGGGGCCCTGGAGGTATCGGAAGTGCGAATGTTGACATGAGTAACGATAAAGGGGGTGAGAGACCCCCTCGCCGAAAGACCAAGGGTTCCTGCTTAAAGTTAATCTGAGCAGGGTTAGCCGGCCCCTAAGATGAGGCAGAAATGCGTAGTCGATGGGAACCACGTTAATATTCGTGGGCCTGGTGGTAGTGACGGATTGCGTAACTTGTTCATTCTTATTGGATTGAATGGGCGAGGAAGCGGTTCCAGGAAATAGCTCCACCGTACAGACCGTACCCGAAACCGACACAGGTGGTCAGGTAGAGTATACCAAGGCGCTTGAGAGAACTATGTTGAAGGAACTCGGCAAATTGCACGCGTAACTTCGGAAGAAGCGTGACCCCTTTATACGCAAGTGTAATGGGGTGGCACAGACCAGGGGGTAGCGACTGTTTATCAAAAACACAGGGCTCTGCGAAGTCGCAAGACGACGTATAGGGTCTGACGCCTGCCCGGTGCTGGAAGGTTAAGAGGAGAGGTGCAAGCTTTGAATCGAAGCCCCAGTAAACGGCGGCCGTAACTATAACGGTCCTAAGGTAGCGAAATTCCTTGTCGGGTAAGTTCCGACCTGCACGAATGGCGTAACGACTTCCCCGCTGTCTCCAACATAAACTCAGTGAAATTGAATTCCCCGTGAAGATGCGGGGTTCCTGCGGTCAGACGGAAAGACCCCGTGCACCTTTACTATAGCTTTACACTGGCATTCGTGTCGGCATGTGTAGGATAGGTGGTAGGCTTTGAAGCAGGGACGCCAGTTTCTGTGGAGCCATCCTTGAAATACCACCCTTATCGTCATGGATGTCTAACCGCGGTCCGTCATCCGGATCCGGGACAGTGTATGGTGGGTAGTTTGACTGGGGCGGTCGCCTCCGAAAGAGTAACGGAGGCGCGCGATGGTGGGCTCAGACCGGTCGGAAATCGGTCGTCGAGTGCAATGGCATAAGCCCGCCTGACTGCGAGACTGACAAGTCGAGCAGAGACGAAAGTCGGTCATAGTGATCCGGTGGTCCCGTGTGGAAGGGCCATCGCTCAACGGATAAAAGGTACGCCGGGGATAACAGGCTGATGACCCCCAAGAGTCCATATCGACGGGGTTGTTTGGCACCTCGATGTCGGCTCATCGCATCCTGGGGCTGGAGCAGGTCCCAAGGGTTTGGCTGTTCGCCAATTAAAGCGGTACGTGAGCTGGGTTCAGAACGTCGTGAGACAGTTCGGTCCCTATCTGCCGTGGGTGTAGGAATATTGACAGGATCTGTCCCTAGTACGAGAGGACCGGGATGGACATATCTCTGGTGGACCTGTTGTCCTGCCAAGGGCATAGCAGGGTAGCTATATATGGAAGGGATAACCGCTGAAGGCATCTAAGCGGGAAACCCACCTGAAAACGAGTATTCCCTATCAGAGCCGTGGAAGACGACCACGTTGATAGGACGGGTGTGGAAGTGCAGTAATGCATGAAGCTTACCGTTACTAATAGCTCGATTGGCTTGATCGTTCTCATTGCTTGTGCTCATAGAAGATGAGCGAATAGCGAATAGGATGTAGCGAATAGAAACGCCCATCCAAAAACGCTCTTCAAATCCAACGACGTGTTAAAACCAGCGAAAACAGGGTGGCAAGCGCAAAAATCTATTCGCTATTGGCTACTCCCTATTCGCTCAAAAAAATCCAGCTTCTCAACAACATTGCCCTTAGCCGACCTGGTGGTCATGGCGGGGTGGCTGCACCCGTTCCCATTCCGAACACGGCCGTGAAACGCCCCAGCGCCAATGGTACTTCGTCTCAAGACGCGGGAGAGTAGGTCGCTGCCAGGTCTGCTAAGGGCAATGTTGTCAGCCAAAAACGCTGAAAAACAATCTTCTCAACACAAAATCGGCCCAAGCCGAATACATCGGGCCGCAGCAAGCGGCCCTTTTGCATTTGCTGAATACGGAAAAAAACAACGGTATTTTGCCAAGCGGCAAAAAACTGGTAACGCGGGGTGGAGCAGCCCGGTAGCTCGTCAGGCTCATAACCTGAAGGCCGCAGGTTCAAATCCTGCCCCCGCAACCAAAAACTTCAAAACGCCCGCACTTCGCCAGTTTGCATTCAAGCTCCTCAGCGTAAACCGCGAGGAGCTTTTGCTTTTTGACCTCAGTGGAGAGCTCTCCCGAAGCCATAAGCGTCATCAGATCGTTCTGGGCGGCAGCGAAGAACTGCTGCTGCAGGACATCGAATACGTCCATCGACGCCATGATGTTGGCGATATCGCCATGCACCTGCAGACTTGCCGGCTGATGGCCCGGCGTCTTACCGATGACGACGGTCTGGATGAGGTCACGCATGATCCGCATCAGCCGCTGTTTGACCGCTTCGTCGGCGTTGTTGCGCGCCAGGAAGATCAGCTTCGGGCTGATCATGCGTAGGGCTGGTGTGATGCGAGCAGGCTACTATCTGTAGCTGTGTGAGCATCGCTTCTGATTTTGGCGATACTATCTAAGTTGCCGGTGACCCTTGGGCTGCCAATTCCCTCGCGGTCTGAAATACAGATACCGATTGGCTCACACCGACCAACCGGAGTTTGTTGAGCCCCTAAAGGCTGGGGGCTTCACCCCATTAGCCGTGATGCCTCGGGCTAGTAGAAGCCGATTTCGCGGATACTGATATCCGCGTCGTGGTTGCGACCGTAAGCGGCTATCCCGATCGATGTCAGGCTCGTTGGGCGGGGAGTGTTGCGCAAGATCAGTCCAGAAGGCTTGAATTCATCAAGGGGAAGTCGCACCTCGGTCCAATCCCGCGTCACATCAAATCTGGCCTGATAGAATTGCCAGGGCAAGATCGTGCCTCCTGTACGCAGATGCAGGAAGTACCTCTGATCGTTTCCACGGACCAGCAAGCGTATTCCGGTCATGTTTTCTGGTGCCGCATGCTGCAACTTCATCCGGATCTGAATGAAGCCGCCATTGTTGGCGATGCTGACGTTACCGGTCATGCGCGCATGCGCCTGTCCTTCTTCGTTTTCGAATTGAACTTTCCCCGATGATCTACCGCCCATCACGGTGTCCGCGAAAAAGCGCCAGCGCGTTTCGGGTTGCAGCTTGAAATCATCGATCAACATGTCGCTCGCCAGCGCCGATGTGTAAGCCGACAGTATTAGCGTGATCACTGTCGCAAGCCGAATTTAGAAACGCATCCGCTTTTCCTATATCCTCATTGCGGGCGGAAACGAAGTGACGGGTCACTTCTCAGGCTTACGCGCGACGATGTAGGGGTTCTGCGGATACTCGCCGAAGATCCGCTCGTCAGCAATCTCAAATCCAGCATCTATGATCGAATGCCGCAGCTCGGGGATACTGTGTTGCCTGACCGCCGGAAATAGGCCTACGAGCTGCAGCGCACGAAACAGAAGACGGAACTTGAACTTCAGATCGGCGAAACACCAGGTTTTTGAGATAAGCAGACCGCCAGGTTTTAGATTGGTGAATATATGCGCCAAGGTGGCTGGTTGATTTTCCACCAGATGCAGCACGTTGAAGGCGCAGATGACGTCGAATGGACCACCATCATAGGCATTCTCAGCGTCGGCAACCTTAAAGGTCAGGTTGGCGCCCGCAGGTTTGTCCTGAGCGATCTTGATCATCTCAGCCGAGAAATCTGTCGCCGTCCAAAGCGAAACATGGGGCGCAAGCCGGATTGCCGTGCCGCCGGTACCGCAGCCGAGTTCAAGGACGTGATCTCCGGGATTGAGACGAGACGCGACATCGCCAATCATGGTGTCATAGGCTGCCACGTCTTTGAGCGGACGCGCTGCATAGCGCCCGGCGACTCGGTTCCAGAATTTCTGCTGCTTTGACAACGACATTTCCAAACCTTTCGTCAGAGCGGCAGGATCGCAGCGCTGCTTTTGTACAGGACATAAAATGCGACGACGATGATCAGCACAGCGAAGATCCGGTTGAGCAGGTTTCGCTTTGTCGACAGACGAGTTGCCAGCAGCATGCCGCCGATGCCGCCGATCACGCCGCCACCGATGAATTCGGCCGCGATCGTCCAGTCGATCAGGCCAGAGGCCGCGTAGTTGATTGCAGTGGCCAAACCAAAGGTGCCTACCGCGAGAAGCGAAGAGCCGACCGCATTGATCATCGGCATGCCGGTCGCTAGCATCAGGCCGGGCACGATCAGGAAACCACCGCCGATACCGAAGAAGCCGGAAGCGGCGCCTGCGGCCAGTGCGACCGCGGCCGTCTTCCAGCATGTGAGGCGATCCGTCTTGACGGTCGTTGCCACGCTGGCGGTTCGCGGGCCGGAGCATCAGGGCTGCAACGACCAGCATCAACAGGCCGAACAGGAAGAGCAGCTTCTGCTCCGTCGAACGCTTTGCCAAGTGCTGGAGCCGGCGAGGGCGCCCATCGTCCCGGTGGCGGCAAAGACGAAGGCACAACGCCACCAGACATGCCCATTGCGGGCATGGCCGATGAGGTTGACATAGGCATTGACCGACACGGCCAGAGCACCGGTGCCGATGGCGATATGCGGTTGCGAGATGCCGACGACATAAAGAAGCAGGGGCGTTGCCAGGATGGAGCCGCCGCCACCGATGAGTCCAAGCGTGAAACCCACCAGGCCGCCCGAACCGATCAGCCGTCAGAGCCTGGGTGACGAGGTCGTTCATTCCCACGCAGCCCCTGCAAGCGCGTCCAGCGGAATCTTCAGATAGCGCTTGCCGTTCGCTTCCGGTTCCGGGAGGCGTCCTCCGCGGATGTTGACCTGCAGCGCATGCAGGATCAGCTTCGGCATGGGCAGTGTCTTGTCGCGTGCCTCGCGCAGCGCCACGAAGGATGCCTCGTCCTTGCAGGCGATATGCGGATTGCTGCGCTTCTGTTCGGCGACCGTGCTTTCCCAGAGAGGCTCGCGTCCGTCCGGCTGATAATCGTGACCGGTGAACAAACGCGTGTCATCCGGCAGCGACAGGATTTCCTCGATCGAGGCCCAGAGCCGCTTGGCGCTGCCGCCCGGAAAATCCGCGCGCGCCGTGCCGCTGTCGGGCATGAACAGCGTATCATGGACAAAGGCGGCGTCGCCGATCACATAGGTGATCGAGGCAAGCGTGTGGCCAGGTGAGAAGAGGACGCGGCCCTTGAGATCACCCACCGAGAAGGTGTCGCCTGCCTCAAACAGCCGGTCCCACTGCGAGCCATCGGTTTGCAGATCCGGCCAGTTGTAAATGTCCTTCCAGAGCTTTTGTACCTCAACGACACGGGCGCCGATGGCGGTCGGCGCGCCAGTCTTTTCCTTCAGATACCGGGCAGCCGAGAAATGGTCTGCATGGGGATGGGTGTCGAGGATCCATTCGACGCTGAGGCTGCTTCTCCCTGATATAATCCAGGATCGCATCGGCATTGCGGGTCGCGGTTGCGCCTGACTTTTCGTCATAGTCGAGCACCGGGTCGATGATCGCGCATTTTCCCGTTGCCGGATCACTCACGACATACTGGATGCTGAATGTTCGCGCGTCGAAAAAGCCCTTCACATCTGGCTTGCCGGTCATGGTGTTTCCTTCCTCAACTTCCGTCATTTGCGTTTCTTTCGTCCGATTGTCGGGATCGGATTTCTTCGCGCCGTCCGACAGCGCGAAGGTCGCTTTGCGGTGTGCTGCCGGTGCCGGTGGCGGCGTCGGCCAGACGGTGACTAGGCAAGTTCCTTGACGGTGAAATACCAATCCGTGGTCTCGAGCCCTTCCGTCAAACGCTTCTCCACTTCCGCCATCGTCTTCGGCGAGCCGACGATAACCTTGTCGCCCGGTTGCCAGGCCTCGGGCGTCGCGACGCCGTGGGTGAGGCTCGTCTGCAAGGCTCTGACCAGGCGAAGGACTTCGGGAACACTGCGACCGTTGGTCATCGGGTAGTAGATCATGGCCCGCAGGATGCTCTTGTCATCGATGATGAAGGTAGCGCGCACGGCCGAGGTGTCGGAGGCGCCGGGATGGATCATGCCGTAGGCGGTTGCCACCTTCATCGAGAGGTCCTCGATGATCGGGAAGGTGATCTCGACTCCAAACTTCTCCTTGATGTTCTGCACCCAGGCGAGATGAGAATAGATGCTGTCGATCGAGAGGCCGAGCAGTTCGCAATTGATCGCCTTGAATTCTGCCGAAGCGTTGGCGAAGCCGATGAACTCGGTCGTGCAGACGGGGGTGAAGTCCGCCGGATGCGAAAAGAGTACAAGCCACTTGCCCTTGTAGTCGGTGAGGCTGCGGTCGCCATGGGTGGTCTTGGCGGAGAAGGCCGGCGCCGGCTCGTTTATGCGCGGCATCGCCGGGCCTGCAGCGGGCGCCAGCATGGCTGTGGCCGGTAAGACGGAGGCTGATTGTGGGGCTGCGATGCTAGCGGTGTTGTCGGAGCAACTCATGTGACTGGTCCTTGTGTGGCTCGCTTTCGTGCGAGACCTGTTTCTGTTTTGACCACCAATACATATGACTATATATATGTATCATGGAAACGAATAAAAGCGGACACACTCATCGGAAAAATCGATCATGAAGCCCGCACCTAATCTTCGACATCTGGGCTATCTCCTCGCACTTGCCGAGCACCTGAATTTCAGTCGGGCGGCTGGTGCCTGTTCAGTGACGCAATCCACACTGAGTGCCGGTATCCGTGAACTTGAGACACTGATCGGCGGGCAGCTTGCCGAGCGAACCAAACGCCAGGTCATGTTGACCCCTCTCGGGCGTTTGGTCTGTGACAAGGCGCGGATGATGTTGCAGTTGAGCGATGAGCTCGTGGATCTCGGTCACGGTCGTCCAGACATGCTTACCGGTAGGCTGGAGATCGGCGTGATCCCGACGGTTGGACCATTCTTGCTGCCGCGATTGATGCCGGCACTTCGCCAGCGCTATCCCGAACTCGAACTGGGCTGGCGCGAAGACAAGACGGCTCCTCTCATGGAGCGATTGAGAGCGGGACAACTGGACGCTCTGCTCATGGCCTTTCCGCATGCAGTCAGCGGTCTGGAAACCATGGACTTGTTCGAGGACGTCTACCACTTCGTCTGCCATGCCGACCATCCGCTCGCCACGGCTGAGACGGTCGACGTCAAAGACCTGCCGCAACTGGACTTGTTGTTGCTGGAAAAGGAACATTGCCTTCATGCGCATGCCATTCCGCTGTTGACGGCAGCCGCTGGTGGCGCGCGCAGCAGCTTTTCGGCTACAAGCCTGCACACGCTTGTCGCGATGGTTGGCGAGGGGCAGGGCGCTACGCTGCTGCCGACCATCGCGATAGAGGCAGGATTGCATGAAGCGCATTCGAGCGTGGTCGTGCCCATTGCGGGGCAAACCCAAGCTCGCCAGATCGGACTTGTTTGGCGTGGGCAATCACCGCGCGCATCCGCAATCCGGGAACTCGGGCTTTATCTGCGAGACCAACTGAAACCCAAACAGGGCTGAGCGTCCGATCATTTCGGTCCCAGAAAAGCGCCCATCTGAGCTTCGCTCGGCATCCCGGCGAAGGTATCGATCTTGCCTTCCTCGGTCTTGAAGACGATTGCCGGCGTGCCGCCGAAACCGAGCTCGGTCATTAAGGTGGCGTTGCGGTCGAGCTTTCCTGTCGTGTCGCCATCGATCGTGTCTAGCGGGTGAATGCCGCCATCGGCATGTTTGCGCTCGTTCTCCGAGAGCGCTTCTTCAGGCGACTTCGCTTGAAGAATGGCGGCGGCCTTGGCGGGGGAATCCTGGCGGATCACGCCGACCATCACGTGTCGCAATTGGACTTTACCGCTTTCGATCCAAGGCCGAGCGGCCAGCCAGAAGCGATTGCAATAGGGGCAATTGGGGTCGGTGAAGGTATAGACGATGCGAGGTGCATCGGGATCGCCGTCCTGAACCCAGGTTGCTGCCTCAAGTTTCGTCCAAGCGGCTTCGCTCAAGGGCTGATCGACCATCTTTTTAAGTTGATCTTCTGCCATATCCTGCCCGTAGGCGTCGACAAGCGTTCCGACGACCACGTGTTGATTGTCGGGCGTCAGATAGATGGCAAGGGGCTGCGCACCGGCTTTGGCGGCGAAGGCTCTGAGGCCGCCCGGGACCTGCATTTCACCGAGAATCCGGATGCCCTGCTGCTCGATTGTCTTGAAGATCTCGGGATAGGGCTTGTCTTCGGCCTCGGCGCCGGTGGTCATGACGGCACCCATCATCAGTGCCAGGGCGATTGCGGGATATGGCATGGGACGGTGAAGCGTTTTCAAAAACATGATGCGAACCTTTGATTGTCTGTTTGCGGTGTTGGGCAAGGTGGTCAGGCGCCTTCGGTGCCGAGAACCACGACCTTCGAACCCTGCGGCACCTGGCTGTAGAGGTCGATAACGTCTTGGTTCAGCATGCGAATGCAGCCGGACGACGCCGCCGTTCCGATCGTCCAGGGTTCGTTGGTGCCGTGGATGCGATACAGCGTGTCCTTGCCATCCTTGACCAGATACAGTGCCCGCGCTCCAAGAGGGTTCTTGTCGCTGCCGTCCATGCCGTTGGCCCATTTGCCGTAGCGGGTGGGATCGCGCTTGAGCATATCGGGCGTGGGCGTCCAGCGGGGCCATTGGCGCTTGAAGCCGATATGGGCGGAACCAGAGAATTCGAAGCCGGCCTTGCCGACGCCGACACCATAGCGGACGGCCTTGCCTCGTGCTTTGACCAGATAAAGGAAGCGGTTCTTGGGATCGACGACAATGGTGCCGGGCGGATGCTCGGTCTTGTAGTTAACGGTCTGCTTCAGAAACTTCTGGCCAATCCGTTGTGTATCGACGGCGGGGATGGGGAAGGGTTCGTTCCCAAGCGCCTTGTAGCGGCCGACGCCGGACGAGCGTGGATCAGGTGCCGGCGGTTGAACGGCATGAGGAGCAATGGTGCTGGCCATCGGCGGGGTGGCGGCGCAGGAGATGAGACCGATCGAAACCAGGCCCAAAGCGAGCAACGACTTCAGGCACTGGATATGGATAGCGGCGATTGTGATCTGCAGATGTGGGGCAGGATGAGAAGGGTACGGACATGTCGAGCGAGAAGCTCCTCGTGAGGGTGGACCTAACCTCCGCTTCTCTGTGTCACCTTAAGGCCGGCTTAAGGCCAACCTCCATTCTCGTAACATTCAGAGCTACCGCTCATGCTTTCGAAGCTGGCAGCTCCAGACAAACGCAGAAACCTGCCTGCCTATTAAATGACATCCGCCCACCAAGCTTTGCCAGGGCCATTTCGACAATCGCAAGACCGAGGCCGCTTCCGAGTGCGTTTGCGCTGTTGCCGCGCTGGAACCGTGCCTTGAGACGGTGTTCGTCCTTCTCATCGATGCCGGCTCCGGTGTCGCACACGGCGATCCTAGTGCCAGTCGCGGTCTGTGTGCCGTTGATCCGGACGGATGAATTGCGCGGCGCATATTGCAGGGCGTTTTCGATGACATTGCGCAAGGCAAGCCGCAAAAGGGTCTTGCCTGGCACGCTGATCATCAGGTCCTCTGCAATGTCGGTCTCAACCATGATCTCCCTCGACGAAACGAGTGTCGCCATTTCGCCGCGCAGCTCTTCGACCATAGCTTTGACTGCCACTGCTTCTGATGCCGAAGACTTGTCCAGTGAATCAACGGCTGCCAGGTCTATAAGCTGGCGAACGAGGCGCCCGGTCCGGTCGACGCTGAGCGAGATCTGGTTGAGGGCATTGGCACGGACCTCATCGCTATCGCTGCGAAGGGCGACCTGGGCCTGGGTCTTCAAACCGGATAGCGGCGTCTTCAGCTCGTGCGCCGCATAAGCGATGAAGGTCTTCTCCCGCTCGCGGGCCTCCTCCACACGTTGGAACAGGGCGTTGAGAGAACCGAGCAAGAGGTCTGATCTCGCGGGGCGCTCCGCTATCGTCGACGGGGTGGAGTTCGTCGGCTGAGCGCAGCGACAAGGCGTCGGCGACTTGCCGGAGGGGGGAAAGACCGCGCCCGACACTCAGCCAGATCAGGCCGGCGAGCATGGGCAGGATCGCCAGGGCAGGAACGAGCTGGCCCGTGATGACGTCACCGACCAGCTTTTCGCGGACCTCGATGCTATCGCCGACTAGGACCCTCACACCAAGCTCGGGATTGACGACAGCGTAGACACGCCAGCGCTCGCCGTTGACGAGCTTTTCAGCGAATCCGCTTTCGTGATCGGCGAGCGACGTGTTGGGCGCGCTCTCCGATCGGCTGACAAGGTCACCTTGAAGGGACCAGATCTGACAGGACAATTGCCGGCTATAGTCTCCTTCATGCAGGCCGAAGCCTTCGGGAATGCCTGCCGCCTGCGCGGCATCGACGGCTGCTGCGACGTCGATATGGTGGTCGGTGATCAGCGAGCTTACCATGCGCGCCGCTTCCGTCAGGCGCGCGTCGAGCACGCGTTCGACTTCACGCTGCGTGCTGAGATAGGTCCAAAGCACGGCAAGCAGCCATACGGCACCCGTTGCCGCAAGGAGGATGAGAAAAAGCCGGAGCCGGATCGATCGCATCATGCTTTCCCCATGCGGTAGCCGACGCCGCGCACGGTTTCGATCGAGGCGGCACCCAATTTGTGGCGCAGCTTGTGCACGTGTACCTCGATCGTGTTGCTCTCAATCTCTTCCTGCCAGCCATAAAGCCTTGTTTCCAAGCTCTGCTTGGAGTGGACCATGGTCGGATTTTCCATCAATGCTAGCAGGACGGCAAATTCCCGCCGCGACAGGCCAGTGATTTCTCCATTTTTCTGAACCTCCATGCTCGCCGGGTCGAGGGTTAATTCTTCCCAGGTGAGCTTGGGTGTGGCGCGTCCCTCGGCACGCCGGGTGATGGCGCGCAGCCGCGCCGCCACTTCGTCGAGGTCGAAGGGTTTGCCGAGATAGTCGTCGGCGCCGGCGTCGAGACCATCAATGCGATCGGTCACAGCATCCTTGGCCGTCAACAGAAGTACGGGGGTGCGGTTACTGGCGGCGCGCATCGTACGAAGCAGATCCAGCCCAGATCCATCCGGCAACATGCGGTCGAGCACGATGGCATCGAAGGCATCGCTTTCGATCGCTGCCCGAGCATCGGAAAGCGTGGTGACTGTGTCTGCCGAAAAGCCGGCGAGGCCAAGCCCCACCTTCAACCCGTCGAGCAGGATCGCGTCGTCTTCGATGAC
Organism: Allorhizobium sp.; assembly: GCA_045377275.1. Classification (GTDB taxonomy): domain Bacteria; phylum Pseudomonadota; class Alphaproteobacteria; order Rhizobiales; family Rhizobiaceae; genus Allorhizobium. Next base: position 24,176 of record JBJIOA010000010.1, read on the forward strand.
AAGAATACGCATCACACCTCCGTGAGAAAAATGTCGTTCCACGCCATGGCCTGCCCAGCTTAAGCCTGCCTTAAGCTGTCCCGCAGACACCGCCGCACATTCGATGCGTCACAAGGAATGATGGAATGCAACTTTTGAGGTACCTGGCGATTTTCTTCTCCGTTTTGCTCTTCTCCGGCATCGCCATTGCCCAGACCGCGCCCCTACAGATGGACGAGGCGTTTCGGTCGTCGCTGTCCCGGGTCTCCGCCACCGAAGTTGCCGTGACGTGGGAGATCGAGCCAGGCTACTATCTCTACCGGAAGTATCTCTCCGCCAAAAGTGACGATGGCAGTCCGCTGAAACTGGACACGCCTGATGGAGAGATCAAGGAGGATCCGGGTTTTGGATCGACCGAGGTCTATTATGACACCGCCCGGGCGACGCTGATCAGTGACGCGTCGACGATCGAGTTGACCTATCAAGGCTGCCAGGATGGCGGGCTCTGCTATCCGCCTGTGACGAAAACGATCGACATGGCCAGCCTGCAGTTCAGCAATTCCGAGCACGGAGGTCCTATCTCTGCCGAGACATCGAATGCATCTCAAAGCGCATGGTCGTCCTTCAGCTCCCAAAAGTCGGAATTCGCGCTCGCACAGGATGAAGTGACAACCGGTGTCGATGGACTCCTGGTGCGCGGCGGCCTGCCTCTGCTTCTGATTGGTTTTGTCGGGTTCGGCGTGCTTCTGGCGTTCACCCCGTGCGTCTTTCCCATGTATCCGATCGTTGCCGCCATGCTGTCGCGAGAGGGCGAGGCCCTTTCGCCGAAACGTGGTTTCATCCTTTCGAGCGTCTATGTCGTAGCGCTGGCACTGGCATTCGGGCTGTTCGGCATGGTGGCGGCCTGGTCGGGGCAGAATTTGCAATTTGCCTTGCAGTCGACAACGGCGACGATTGTCATCGCCAGCCTGTTCCTGATCCTCGCCCTGTCCAACTTCGGGCTCTTCGAGATCCAACTGCCGGCGGGGTTCAGCAATCGCCTGTCGTCCGGGGGGCGCCGTGGCGGATCGCTCGGTGGGGCTGCGATGCTGGGTTTTAGTTCCGCATTTCTCATCGGTCCCTGTGTCACCGCGCCACTTGCGGGGGCGCTTCTCTATATCGCTCGTACCGGAGATGTCCTCATCGGGGCGGCCGCTTTGTTCGCGCTCGGGCTTGGCAAAGGCCTCCCCTTGATCCTGATGGCAACGCTCGGCGGCAAGGCACTACCGCGTGCCGGGGTTTGGATGGCAAGCATCCGCTCAGCATTCGGCTTCGGTTTCATCGGAACGGCGATCTGGATGGTCAGCCCTCTTCTGCCTGAAACGCTGGTGCTATTTGCCTGGGCGTGCCTGACCGTGTCGGTCGGCGTGTTCCTATGGCACATGCGGGTTGCAAATGCTTCTCCTGGCGTGGCTGTCATCTCGCGATCTGTGGCCACTGTTTCGATCGCCTGGGGAGCCCTGCTGCTCGTCGGCGTTGGGCTCGGTGCCCGCGATCCGCTTGCCCCTCTGGAGCCGCTGACGGGCAAGACAGAGGTGGGACAGACGGCGCGCGAAATCACGAAATCGGACTTTGAAGCCGTCGCCTCGCCACATGCACTGACTTCGGTGCTGGCCGAAGCTTCGGCCGAGAACAGGCCGAGCCTCGTCTACGTCACTGCGGACTGGTGCGTCACCTGTCGCGCCATAGAGCGGACCGTTCTGCCGGACGAGAGCGTCTCGGCGGCTCTCGATAGTGCGCGCCTGCTGACCATCGATATGACCGCGACCTCTCCAGAGACCGATGAACTCCTGAGGTCCCTCAATGCCATTGGTCCGCCGACGATGATCTTCTTCGATCACGAAAGGCAGGAAGTGGCGGGCACACGCCTGGTGGGCGACGTAACGATCGACAAGCTTGCTGCCTCCGCCCGGGCGGCCAAGGGTGCGCCCTGATGGATGTCGTGACACTGGGGCCGCTTGCCTTCGCCTCCGACAGGCTTGGCGGTCGATCATCGGGATCTTCGTGTTTCTCGGGCTCGGCTCATGGCTTGCGCATCGCCATGACAAGCGGCTCGCGCCCTGGACGACCGCTGCGGTGCTGTCGGGCCTCATCGCAGCAAGAGCACTGCATGTCCTGATCCATCTCGACGGCTTTCTCACCGAGCCATGGCGCGCGCTCTATGTCTGGCAGGGCGGCTTTTCGATGATTGGCGGCGCGATCGGTGTCGCGATCACGCTTGTCTTTTTGATGCGTGAATCTCGCCAGACGCTGCCGCTTGCCGCCGTGCCGCTCGCCGCGGGTTGCTTTGCCTGGTTCACGCTCACCATGCTCTGGGAGGCAGCGGAAGGGCCGGCTGCACCCCGCTTCACGCTGGCAAATCTTGATGGATCTCAGTTTGTCGCTTTGTCGGAGCGCGGAGGACGCCCTGCCGTCGTGAACCTCTGGGCAACCTGGTGCCCGCCGTGTCGCCGCGAAATGCCACTTCTGGCGGAAGTGGCCGCCGCTCGGACAGAAATAGATTTCATCTTCGCCAATCAGGGTGAAGGGCCATCGGTGATCCAAGCCTATCTCGACGATCAGAACCTTCAGCTCGAAACAGTTCTGGTTGATCCGGCCCATTCGCTTTCGCGCCACTACGGAGCGCCTGCAATGCCGGTCACCCTTTTTCTTGGCGCTGACGGCCAGGTTGTTACGACCCATTTCGGAGAGATTTCGCGCGAGGCTTTGAATGCCGCCATCGCCCGACTGATCCCCGCAGACAAGGAATAACATAGAATGAGACTTGCAGATTTGCAGCCGGTTATCGGCATATTGAAGAAACTGGGCACAGCGGCGGGGCTCGCTCTCCTGCTTGCCGCCTGCTCGCAGACGACGGGCACGCCGTCTCAGCCATCTCCACCGCCTATCGATCCGGCGCTGCAGGCCATGTACGGCGAAGTGCAGGACGGCGAGGAGATCATTCCTGCTGTCGATGTGTCGAAGATGGATCCGCGCAATGTTCGCCAGGTCGTCAACTATCGCACCTCCTATGCCCCCGGCACGATCGTCGTTGACCCTTATGCCCGCTTCCTCTATCTCGTCATGGAGGGCGACAAGGCGATGCGCTACGGCGTCGGCGTCGCCAAGGCCGGGCTCGAATTCCAGGGCGAAGGCGACATCAAGCGAAAGGCCCGCTGGCCGGGCTGGGTGCCGACCCCCAACATGATCGCCCGCGAGCCGGATCGTTATGGTCCGCTCGCCCAGGGATTGCCGGGCGGCATCGACAATCCGCTAGGAGCGCGCGCGCTCTATCTCTATCAGGGCGGAAAAGACACGCTCTACCGGATCCATGGCACCAACGAGGCCTGGTCGATCGGCCAGTCCGTCTCCTCGGGTTGCATTCGCCTTCTCAACCAGGACATCATCGATCTTCACGCCCGTGTTCCGGAAGGGTCAAAGATGGTCGTCCTCACTGCCGAACAGTCCGGAAAGGGAGAATTCTGATGATGAAGCGTCGCACAATACTGACATCAGGGCTCGCCCTTGGGACGTTCGCCGTCTTCGGCAGTCGCCTGGCCTTCGGGCAAGAACTGACGAAGGACGAGGTCTTCAACGACAAGGACGCTCCGATTCTTGGAAACCCGAAGGGGGATGTCACTGTGGTCGAGTTCTTCGATTACCAGTGCCCTTACTGCAAGAAGGCCCACCCGACGGTGAAGAAGGTCATCGAGAGAGATGGCAATGTGAAGCTGGTCATGAAGGACTGGCCGATCTTCGGCGATGCCTCGATCTTCGCGGCCCAGGCGGTGCTGGGTGCGGCGCAGATCGGCAAATACGAAATTGCCATGGGTGCCCTGATGAAGACCAAGGGCAAGCTTACCCATGATGACATCGAGAGCACGCTGACCGGTGCAGGCTTGTCCATGGATGAAATCGCTGCTTCAGTGAACAAACACGTCGAGAAGATCTCGGGCCTGCTGGACCGTAACTACGCCCAGGCCACCGCCTTCAATTTTGCCGGAACCCCTGCCTATGTCATCGGATCGAGCCTCTATCCCGGCGTGTTGGACGAGAAGGGGCTCACCGAGGCCATCGCGCGCGCAAGGCAGGGCTGAGCGGATGCGTTCCAATGCGACCGGCAACCGCCGTGGCTTCCTTGTCGGTAGCCTCGCCGTCATCCTGGCGCCCGGGTTCCAAGCGCAGGCGGCTTCGACCGTGGTCGGCCCAATTCGGTCTGTCCAGGACTATGTCGAAGCGATCGCCTTCGTTCGCATGCGCAACCGTCATGCGCTCGTCGATGTCGCGGCAGAGTGGTGCGCCTTCTGCAAGACGATCGACGAAACGATCCTCGTTCACCCGAGGGTTCAGGCGCAGATGAAAGACTTTGCTTTGCTCAAGATCGACGTGACTTCATGGACGCAGGACAATATCGAACTGCTCGCTTTACTCGATGTTCAGGGTCCTCCGACCGTCTTTGTCGCCGAGACGGAGCGGGGACGGGAAATTCCGGGCACACGCACAGTCGGTGACTTCGACGTCGGCAACCTCGTCGGCCGATTGAAGAGTGTCGGCTGATCGCCGGTCGCGATGAGCTGGCTGTGCCGGCACACGACGGCATGCCGGTCAAACGTCAGACCGCCTGGAAGCCGCCGATCAATTGCCGCAGTCCCACCAGGGCGCCGACCACGATGCACAAGAGGGTGACCGGGCCGGACCAGGCGAGTGCTGCAAAGCCAGACACGCCCTGACCGATCGAGCAGCCCATGGCAATGACGCCGCCAACGCCCATCAGGGCCGCGCCGCCGACCTGCCGCCCGAGTTCACGGGGGTCCTCGCATGCTTCCCAGACGAAAGTGCCCTTGATCATCGAGCCGATGAAGGCACCGAGGGCGACGCCGACCACCGAACCCACAGAAAAGGTGATGCCTCCAGCCGTTGCCGTCATCAGATAGATCAATGTCCGGCCGATCGGCGCGGTGAAGGACGGACCTTCGGGCGCGACGCCACCGAGGCTTGCCTCGGATAGGAAGCTCGTTCCCGCGAAACACCAGGTGACGGCAAGCCCTGCGGCGATGCCCCAGGCGATCATCTTTCGGTCTGCCCGCAGACGCTCGTTGGACAGCGCCCATGCGAAACAGACCAGTGCAATTGCTGTTATCGTCAGCAAGGCCGGGATGCCCAGCGAGGTTTCGAGATCGTACACGATGCCACCGGGGCCGCTGGCCTCGGGCTGCGGAAACAGAGATGTTCGCAAGGGGGCAAGGGGCCCGGAAAGCGCCATGAAGCCGGTGATGCCCATGACCACGAGAAGCACGAGCGAGCGCAGGTCGCCGCCTCCGAAACGTGCCAGCGCGCCGAACCCGCAATTGCCGGCCATGGCCATGCCATAGCCGAACATCAGGCCCCCGACGACCGAAGCGAGGGGGTTCCAGGCGATCGCGTGATAAAGTGTGCCTTCGAGGTTGATCCAGCCGATGCGAGCGCCGAACTGAGTTCCGAGTATCGCGACCCCCAGCACGATACCCCAAAGTCTGAGACGCTTCTGGTCGGTTCCATAGACCGCAGTTTCCAGGGCTGCGAGTGTACACAGACCGCCCAGACGCCAGCCAAGTCCCAGTACGAGCCCTCCCAGCAGCCCGACCAGCGCGGCCAGAAATCCTATCGGCAAATTATCCATGTTTCTCGCCTCCCAACGAATTCACATGTATGCCCCGTCCTCGAACAGGTTCGCCAAGAATACGACTGTCTGGCGGACTTTGTCATCCTCGATGGAGTAGAAGATGGCATTGCCATCGCGCCGGGCCGCCACAAGCCTTTCCAGGCGCAATCGGGCGAGCTGCTGACTGACCACCGCCTGGCGTGCCGAAAGCAGGTTTTCGAGCTCGGTCACGCTCTTCGGGCCGCCGAGAAGATGGCACAGGATCGTCAGGCGTCCGTCGTGTCCCAAAGCCTTCAGGAATTTCGAAGCGGAGTCAGCCCTGAGGACAAGTTTATCAACGGCACCATCCTTTGGCACTGTCTCGGTATCAGCGTTCACGATCTTAAGTCCCCAGCGCAATCCCAGCGTTCCGACACAGCCAAAGCCGCATCCGGCGAAGGTCGGCCGCCCCTATCTCGGCCAACCGACGTCCCTCGCAGCTATACTGCGGCTTTCGATCAGAAGATACATATGGCCCCTTATTCCGGGGGCGTCTCCCCGGCCCTCGTGGTCAGCTCGGCAAGCAGACCCCAGAAGAACTCGTCGCCCGGATAGCCTTCGATGCGTCCGCTCTCCCGGCCATCGACCACGAGGACGAAGGTCGGTGTGAAACTGACCGGTCTGGCGAGATGCAGATCCGGCGGCAGCGGGGCATGAAGGTTCACCCGGCGCAGCGGCGCGGCCTGTCCCTCCGCGGTTTTCGGATAGGCCGGGGCGATCTCGGCGTTCCATCGCGCGCAATAGACACAGCCCGCCTGCTCGAACATCAGCAGCTCCATCGCCCTTCCCGGCGACGGGAGAAGCGTGAACAGAGAGATGAAAAGCAGCATCCAGCGATAGCGCATGTTGACAGTCTACATATAAATATAGAGATATTCTAATTGGAAACGCTCGTGAGTGCAATTGTCGACTCACGAGACGCCGAACGGTCAGGTGAGGCGCTTGGGAGGGGCCATGCTGGAGATCAGTTATGGCGGAGCCATTCTCGCAGGGCTGTTGTCTTTCCTGTCGCCCTGCATACTGCCCATGGTTCCGTTCTATCTTTCGTATATGGCAGGCCTTTCGGTTCAGGAGTTACGACAAGGCGATGGGATTTCGCCTATCGCGCAGCGACGTCTGCTGATCCAGTCCGTGGCGTTTGCTGCCGGGGTCACCACAATCTTCGTTCTGCTCGGCATGGGCGCCACTGCCGCCGGGCACCTCTTCATCCAGTGGAAGCAGCCCTTGTCATGGGTGGCGGCCGGCATCCTCATCGTGTTCGGACTGCATTTTCTCGGTGTCCTGCGGATCGGCTTTCTCTATCGCGAGGCGAGGGTGCAGTCGTCCGCGGATCCGACCACCCTTGCGGGGGCCTATGTCATGGGGTTGGCGTTCGGTTTCGGCTGGACGCCCTGCGTTGGCCCGGCGCTGGCCGCGATCCTGATGGTCGCGAGCGGCATGGGTGACGTCTGGCGTGGCGGGCTGCTGCTTCTCGCCTATGGGATCGGCATGACTGCGCCGTTCGTCGTCGCAGGCCTTTTTGCGCGCCCTTTTCTTTCCTTCGTCGGTCGGCACAGGGCTCTCATGGGGCATGTCGAAAAGCTGATGGGGGTGATGCTGATCGTCTTCGGCATCCTGATCGCGACGAATACCGTCAATCTGATTGCCGATTTTCTCGTTCGCAACTTCGATTGGTCCGCGACGCTCAAATGATATGGAGGAGAACCGATGTCCGCGTGGAGATTTATCCTTGCCTGCGCCCTTCTGATGGCTGGCACGATGCTGGCCGTGCCTTCGTCCGCTGTTGAACTCGGAGATGACGGACTGCACAAGCCGTCATGGCTTCGCGAGACATTCAAGGACCTGAAGGAAGACCTCGCAGACGCCAATGCGGAGAAGAAGCGGCTGCTCGTCATCGTCGAGCAACGTGGCTGCATCTATTGCACCAAGATGCACGAAGAGGTCTTCTCGGATCCAGACATAGAGGCCTTCATCCGGGAGCACTATTATGTTGTGCAGCTCAACCTTTTCGGCGATGTCGAGGTAACCGATTTCGACGGGACGGTCTTGCCTGAAAAAGAGATGGCCATCCGTTGGGGCGTGATGTTCACACCGACCCTCATCTTCCTGCCCGAGGACGTTGGTTCAGGCGTATCCGCGCAGCAGGCGGCCGTCGCGTCAATGCCGGGAGCGTTCGGAAAGGGCACGACCTCCGCCTTGTTGAAGTGGATCGTCGATCATGGCTATCAATCAGGTGAGCATTTTCAGAAATTTCTGGCGCGACAAGTTGCTCCGGAAAATTAATGATCAAAATCAGCTACCTGGAGGTTATTCAAAAATATATATATAGGCATTGTTATAGACTTCGTTTGGCGCTAACCTGTTCTCAGGAGAGAGTGGGAGGAGTCGATGAACTGGCAGCTTTGTCTGGCAGCATTGGTCGCAGCAGCGAGCGCCACGCCGGCGCTCGGAGAAACGGCGCCCAGTGCAATCGTGTTTCAGGAGGGGGTATTCCGGCCTCGCTTTCCGGAGTGCCGGGGGATGCGAAATCCGGCATCAAGATCATGACGACGAACGCGCTTGGCAACTGTGTGGCCTGCCACACCGTCGCAGCCTTGCCCGACGTGCAGTTCCCGGGTGATATCGCGCCGCCCCTGGACGGTGTCGCCGATCGCTACAGCGAGGCGGAAATCCGCGGCATCGTCGCCAATGCGAAAAATACCTTCGAAGACAGTTTCATGCCCGCTTTCTACAAGACGGACGGGTTCGTTCGTCCTGGTGACGGCTTTACGGGCAAGGCTCCGAAAGGGCCGCTTGCGCCGATTCTGTCGGCCCAGCAGATCGAGGATGTCGTCGCCTATCTAATGACGCTCAAGGAATAGGATTGAGGAGAATCACAATGGATTTCACAAGACGCGACATGCTGTTCATCGGGCTCGGAGGCGTGGTCGCGGCCACATTGCCCGGCCTGGCGGCTGCGGCAACCAGTGAGGAACTGGTCAAGGCTTTCACCGGAGGTGCGACACCCGGAACCGACGGCATCACGCTGACGGCGCCCGAAATCGCCGAAAACGGCAATACGGTCCCGGTCTCGGTCGATGCCCCCGGTGCGGTTTCGATCATGCTCCTGGCCACCGGAAATCCAGAACCGGCGGTCGCGACTTTCAAGTTCGGCCCTGCGGCCGGCAATCACATGGCGGCAACCCGTATTCGCCTGGCTAAGACCCAGGACGTCGTCGCGCTGGCGAAAATGGCGGATGGCTCCGTGAAGCAGGCGCAGGCGACGGTGAAGGTCACCATCGGCGGCTGCGGCGGCTGAGTTCAGAGGAGAAAAGCAATGGCAGACGATGCAAAACCACGCGTCAAGGTCCCGAAGTCGGCAAAGGTCGGCGAAGCGGTCACGATCAAGGCGCTGATCAGCCACAAGATGGAGTCCGGCCAGCGCAAGGATGCGCAGGGTGCCGTCATTCCGCGCTCGATCATCAACCGTTTCACCTGTGATCTCAATGGCGTCAACGTCATCGACGTGGCGATCGACCCTGCGGTCTCGACGAACCCTTATTTCGAGTTCGAGGCCAAGGTCGATGCGGCCGGCGAGTTCGTCTTCACCTGGTATGACGACGACGGCTCTGTCTACACAGACAAAAAGCCGATCGAAGTCGCCTGATCATTGGCGCGCAACGATCTCGGGGAGGGAGTTCATGCACGGCAAGTCCAAACTAGTCGCAGTCCTGGCGACAATCGGCCTTTTGGCCGCCGCCGCTGCTCAGGCGGATCCGGTCGAGGATACGCTCACGGTCGAGACGGATGATGGCACGATCGAGCTCGTGACCAAGACGGCCGCGCCCGACTTTCTGAAAGATACGTTCGACACCATCTATTCGGGTTGGCTGTTCCGCGAAGCGGAAACACGCGATCTGCAGAAGGACGACTTCGACAATCCGGGAATGGTGTTCGTCGATCGTGGCCTCGACGCGTGGAACGAGACCATGGGCAAGAACGGCGAGTCCTGTGCCGGCTGTCACCAGGGTCCGGAGAGCATGAAGGGTCTTCGCGCCGTTTTGCCCCGGGTCGATGCCAAGTCCGGCAAGCTGATGATCATGGAAGACTACATCAATTCCTGCGTCACCGAAAAGATGGGGCTGGAAGCCTGGGGTGTCACGTCCGACCCGATGAAGGACATGATGGCGCTGATTTCCATCCAGTCGCGCGGTGAGGTGGTGAATGTCGCCATCGATGGCCCGGCCCAGTCCTTCTGGGAGCACGGCAAGGAGATCTACTACACCCGCTACGGGCAGTTGGAGATGTCTTGTGCCAACTGTCATGAGAACAATTATGGCCGGATGATCCGTGCCGACCATCTTTCGCAGGGGCAAGTCAACGGGTTCCCGACCTACCGTCTGAAGGATGCCGGCATTCTCAGTGCGCAGCAGCGTTTCGTCGGGTGTGTCCGTGACACGCGTGCCGAAACCTTCAAGGCCGGATCGGACGAGTTCAAGGCGCTCGAGCTCTATGTGGCTTCTCGAGGCAATGGTCTGTCGATCGAGGGTGTCTCCGTTCGGCATTGAACGAGATGGAGCGGCCGGGACAGGCCCGACCGCTCGAACAATTTGAACGAACTTTATTGGCAAGCAGGACCGCGTCTTCGGCGTGGATGGATCTCCTGTGCTTGCCGGAGGGAATACGGGATGATTACCCGTCGTGAGTTTCTACAGGCATCCATGGCAGCATCGGCAATCGTGGGGTTGTCGGGCTTCGGTAATTTTTCCCGGCTCGCCGCTCAGCAAGCGCTGACCCAGGAGCAACTGCTTGCCTTCGAGGATTTCGGCAATGTCACGCTCATCCATATCACCGACATCCACGCGCAGTTGAAACCGATCTGGTTTCGCGAGCCGGAGGTGAACCTGGGGGTTGGCGACGCCAAGGGCCATGTGCCGCACCTGACGGGGGCAGAATTTCTGAAGACCTTCGACATCGCAGCCGGCTCTCGCGATGCCTATGCGCTGACCCACGAGGATTTCGGAGCGCTCGCCAAGGCTTATGGTCGCATGGGTGGCATGGACCGCGTCGCGACCGTGGTCAGGGCGATCCGGGCCGCTCGGCCCCAGTCCCTCCTGCTCGACGGGGGTGATACCTGGCATGGATCCATGACCAGCCTTCTGACCAAGGGCCAGGACATGGTCAACGTCATGAACGCGCTCGGTGTCGAGGCGATGACCAGCCACTGGGAGTGGACCTACGGCACGGAACGGGTGAAGGAAATCGTCGATGGTCTGCCGTTCCCGTTCCTGGGAGCCAACATCTTCGACGCCGAATGGGATGAGCCGGCTTTCGAGCCCTACAAGATCTTCGAGAAGGGTGGCGTGCGGATCGCCGTCATCGGCCAGGCCTTCCCCTACATGCCGATCGCCAATCCGAAATGGATGTTCCCCGAATATTCCTTCGGCATCCGCGAGGAGCGCATGCAGGAGGTCGTCGACGAAGTCCGCGGCGAGGGCGTGGATCTGGTGGTCTGCCTTTCGCACAACGGCTTTGACGTGGATCGCAAGATGGCCGGCCGGGTCAAGGGCATTGATGTCATCCTCACGGGACATACCCATGATGCCGTGCCGGAACCGGTTCTCGTGGGTGAAACGATCCTGATCGCCTCCGGCTCGAACGGCAAGTTTGTCAGCCGCGTCGATCTCGACGTGCGCGACGGCAAGATGATGGGCTTCCGCCACAAGCTCATCCCGATCTTCTCCGATGTCATTGCCCCGGATGCCGAGATGGCGGGGCTGATCGACCAGGAGCGTGCGCCCTACAAGGCGCAGCTCGAAGAAAAGATCGGCACGACCGAGAGCTTGCTCTACCGGCGCGGCAACTTCAACGGCACCTGGGACGATCTGATCTGCGATGCTGTGCGCAGCGAACGCGATGCCCAGATCGCCATGTCGCCCGGCGTCCGATGGGGGCCCTCGCTCCTCGCCGGTGATGCGATCACGCGGGAAGACATCCACAACGTGACCTCGATGACCTATGGCGCCTGCTATCGCACCGAAATGACGGGTGAGACGATCAAGACCATTCTCGAGGATGTGGCCGACAACATTTTCAACCCGGATCCCTATTATCAGCAAGGCGGGGACATGGTCCGGGTCGGCGGGCTTTCCTATGCCATCGACGTCAGCAAGCCCATAGGCGAGCGGATCACCGACATCGCACTGGTCGATGGTGGTGCCGCGATCGAAGCCGGCAAATCCTACACCGTGGCCGGCTGGGCAAGCGTCAACGAAGGCACCGAAGGTCCGCAGATCTGGGACGTGATCGAAGCCCATGTCCGCAAGATCGGCACCGTCAAGCTCGACCCCAACACATCGGTCCGCGTGACCGGAATCTGACAGGAAACAAGGAGCGTTCGCCATGTCCGACGAACCCGAAAACGTCACGTCCCGCAGGACATTCCTGCGCCAGGCTGCAATGACAGGAGCAGGTCTTGTCGCGGGTGCCTCGGTCGCGCGGGCAAGCGGCCCGGATCCGAAGATCACCGAGGTGCAGCCCTGGGCTTCCTCCTTCGGCGACCCGGTCGATGCGTCGCCCTATGGATCACCGATCCGCTTCGAAATCCCACGTTGTCCGGCGCAACGTGGAATGGCTGACCGAGAGCCCCGTCTCGTCAATCAACTTCACGCCGATTCATGCGCTGGAGGGCACTATCACACCGCAGGGCTGCGCCTTCGAGCGCCACCATTCCGGGGCGATCGAACTGAGCAAGCAGGACTACAGGCTGATGATCAACGGCCTTGTGGACACACCGATCGTCTTCACCTTCGAGGATCTTCTGCGCTTTCCGCGATCGGTGACAACCGCGTTCCTCGAATGCGCGGCCAATGGCGGCATGGAGTGGGGCGGTGCGCAGCTCGAGGGCTGCCAGTTCACCCAGGGCATGATCCACAACATGGAATATACCGGCGTACCGCTCCGCCTTCTGCTGGAAGAGGCAGGCGTCAAGCCCGAGGGCAAGTGGGTTTACGTCGAAGGGGCCGATGCGAGCTCCAACGGCCGGTCGATCCCTCTCGACAAGGCGCTCGACGACGTCATGGTGGCGTTCTTCGCCAATGGCGAGGCCCTGCGCAAGGAGCATGGCTATCCGGTTCGTCTCGTCGTGCCGGGTTGGGAAGGCAATATGTGGGTCAAGTGGGTCCGGCGCATCGGGGTCTACGACCAGGCCGTGGAAAGCCGCGAGGAGACCTCCAAATACACCGACCTGATGCCGGATGGCCGGGCGAGGAAATGGACCTGGGTCATGGATGCGAAATCCGTGATCACATCGCCCAGCCCGCAGGTGCCGATCCGCCATGGCAAGGGACCGCTGGTCATTTCAGGGCTCGCCTGGTCCGGCAATGGCAAGATCACCCGTGTCGATGTGTCGACCGATGGCGGGGTGAACTGGCAGGAGGCCCGGATCTCCGGCGATGCCAAGTCGAAGGCGCTGACCCGCTTCCATCTCGACATCAACTGGGACGGCAGCGAACTTTTGCTGCAGTCGAGAGCCATCGACGAGACCGGATATGTCCAGCCGACCAAGGATGCGCTGCGTGAAATACGCGGGCTGAACAATGTTTATCACAATAACGGAATTCAAACCTGGTGGGTCAAGGCCGACGGGGAGGTCGAAAATGTCGAAGTTGCGTAATCGTCTGCTCCTCTCGCTCGGAGTGGTCGTGCTCTCTACACCTGCCATGTCTGACAAACTCGGGCTCGGGCGTCCGGCTCTTCCTGAAGAAGTGGCTGCCTGGGATGTTGCCGTACTTCCCGACGGCAAGGGCTTGAAGCCCGGCTCGGGTGACGTCCTGACCGGTGAAGAAGTCTTCGGTGAAAAGTGTGCGGTGTGCCACGGAGAATTCGCGGAAGGCATAGACAGTTGGCCCGTGCTCGCCGGCGGCGACGGCACATTGACTGATCGGCGGCCCGTCAAGACGATCGGCAGCTATTGGCCGCATTTGTCGACGGTTTGGGACTATGTGCACCGCTCCATGCCGTTTGGCGAAGCGCAGACGGTCACAGTCGACGAGACCTATGCGATCACCGCCTTCCTGCTCTATTCCAACGGGCTGGTTGAAGAAGACTTCACGCTGTCCGACAAGAATTTCACCGAGGTGACACTGCCGAACGCGGACGGGTTCTATCCGGACGACCGGCCCGAGAGTGAGTATCCTCTCTTCAAGAGCGAACCCTGCATGAAGAATTGCGGTGCGCCCGTCAAAGTGACCAAACGCGCCATCGAGTTGAATGTGACGCCAGAAGATCCCGACGGCAGGCCCGCCGGTACCCTGCCTCCCCTCGACACCTCGGCTGCGCCAGCGCCCGCCACACCGGCGGCTCCCGCGCCAGCCGAGGTGGCCGAGGCGGCGAACGACCCGGCCCCCGCCTCTGCGGCTGCCGCGCCTGCAACTGATGTTGCTGAAGTCGCTCCGGCAGCCGCGCCTGCTGAAACCGCGGTCCTGGATCCGGCTCTTGTCGGGCAAGGCGAAGCCGTTTTCAAGAAATGCTCGGCCTGTCACAAGGTCGGCGAGGGTGCAAAGAATGGAACCGGGCCCGTGCTCAACGGCATCTTCGGAGCTGCTGCCGGCCATGCCGAGGCATTCAAGTATTCAAAGGCGCTCACGGAGAAGGCGGCGGAAGGGCTCGTTTGGAACGAGGCCGAACTGGACGCCTTCCTTGAAAACCCGAAGGGCTTCATGAAGGGCACGAAGATGGCCTTTGCCGGGCTTAAAAAACCGGATGAGCGTGCGGCGATCATCGCCTATCTGCGCAGTCTGGGGAACTGAAAAAATGGCAAGCCGTGGTTCGATCAGGCTTGCTCTCCTTTTCGGCCTACTGGCTTGCGAACCTTCTACTGCCCAGGAGTTGGGCAATTCGGCCGACGGCGCTCGCCTATTCAAACGCGAGTGCTCGTCCTGCCACCAGGTCGGTGCAGGCGCTCGAAATCGAGTTGGGCCACAGCTCAACGGGGTTTTCGGCCGCAGAGCCGGAAGCATCGGGGGCTTCAAGTACTCCAAGTCGATCACCCGCATGGGACAGGACGGTCTGGAGTGGCACCTCGAAACACTCGACGCCTATCTGACCAATCCCAAGAGCCTGGTTTCCGGGACACGGATGAACTACCGCGGGATCGCGGAACCCGAAGATCGCTCGGCAATCTTGGCCTATCTACGGGAATGGTCGGATAGCCCTCGCGATATTCCCGAAGCTGATCCGACGGCGAGTAAGCCGGAAGTCGATCTGGACCCCGCGATCCTGGGGATCAAGGGTGACCGCGAATATGGGGAGTACCTGTCCTCCGAGTGCACGACCTGCCACCAGAGCGACGGCTCCGACAAGGGCATTCCATCGATCACCAACTGGCCCGCTGCCGATTTCGTCGTCGCCATGCACGCCTACAAGCGCAAGCTCAGGCCGCATCCGGTGATGCAGATGATGGCAGGTCGTCTGTCGGAAGAAGAGATCGCCGCCTTGGCCGCCTATTTCGAAGAGGTTCAATAACCACGGGTGGAATCAACCGCTCAGGGAACAAAAAAAGGGGAGAACGCTCATGAAACTGACAAGACGGACACTCATCGGATCGGGCCTGACGGCTGCAGCACTTCTTGCGGCACCCTCGGTTTTCGGTCAGGCAAAGCCGAAGATCGTGATCATCGGCGGTGGCGCGGGTGGCGCGACAGCGGCCCGCTATCTCGCCAAGGACGGTGCAGGCGCGCTCGACGTGACACTCGTGGAAGCCAATCCGATCTATACGACCTGCTTCTTTTCTAATCTCTATCTCGGCGGGTTCCGCGAATTCGAAAGCCTCCAGCACGGATATGACAAGATCGCCGCAGGCGGCGTCACCGTGATCAACGATCTCGCCACCGGCGTTGATCGCAATGCCCGCACCGTGACGCTGGCGGGTGGCCAGACGCTTCCCTATGATCGGCTGATCCTGTCGCCCGGCATCGATTTCAAGGACGGTTCCGTGCCGGGTTGGTCTGTGGAGGCGGCGGAAAAGATGCCGCATGCCTACAAGGCCGGGCCACAGACGCAATTGCTGAAATCGATGGTGGAGGCCATGCCGGCGGGTGGCGTCTTTGCGATGATCGCTCCACCCAATCCCTATCGTTGCCCTCCCGGGCCATACGAGCGGATCAGCATGATCGCGCACCTGCTGAAACAGAAAAACCCGACCGCCAAGATCATGGTGCTCGACCCGAAGGACAAATACTCGAAACAGGCCCTCTTCGAAGAGGGTTGGGGCAAGCATTATGATGGCATGATCGATTGGATCGGCCCGGATTTCGGTGGTGGTGCCGTCGAGGTCCGTCCGGACAGCATGGAAATCGTGGTCGACGGGACGGTGGAAAAGATCGATGTCTGCAATGTGATCCCCGGCCAGATTGCCGGGAAGATTGCCCAGATCGCAGCCGTCACCGATGATAAAGGCTGGGCTCCCGTGCATCCGGAGAACATGAAATCCAAGATGGACGACAACGTCTATGTGCTCGGTGATTCCAGCGCCCAGGGGGACATGCCGAAGTCCGGTTTCTCGGCCGAACAGTCAGGCCAAGGTCGCGGCCATGTCCATCCGCGGCGAACTTCTGGGCTCGAAGGTGTTCCCGGCGAAATACTCGAACACATGCTGGTCGCTGATCGCGCCCGATGACGGGGTCAAGGTCGGGGCTTCCTATCAGCCGACGCCGGAAAAGATCGCTTCTGTGGAGAGTTTCATCAGCCAGACGGGCGAGGATGCGGCTTTGCGCAAGGCGACTTTCGAGGAAAGCCTCGGTTGGTACGAGGGCATCACCGCCGACATGTTCGGATAATGAAAACCGGGGGCGGCCCCTGGGGCTGCCTCCATGCCCTTGGGGAAGAATGTTGCTGCGACGTAGATTTCTGGCAGGCATGGGCACGATTGGCGCGGCAATGCTCCTTGGCCCACAGCGCATCTGGGCATCCGCACAGATGACACTCGGCGACTTCAGGATTGACACGCTTTCGGATGGAAGTCTGATGCTTCCGGCGGATTTCATCCTGGGCGGCATGCCCGAGGTGGAGCTCAAGGCGATCGTCGAGGCCTTCGGGCTGTCGGGGGATCAACTGACGCCGCCATGCAACGTCACGCTCCTGCGCGACGGCACCAGTACCGTCCTGTTCGATGTCGGAGCCGGACCGGATTTCCAACCCTCGGCCGGCAAACTGGGCGAAGCCTTGAGCCTGCTGGATGTTGCCCCCGAAGATGTGACACATGTGGTGTTCACCCATGCCCATCCAGATCACCTGTGGGGAGTCCTCGATGAGTTCGACGAACCGGTTTTTGCCAATGCCGCACACCTGATCGGACGGGCAGAGTTCGACTACTGGACACATCCCGACACCGTGGCCTCCATCGATCCGGCGCGCACGACGTTTGCTGTCGGGGCGGCTCGCCGCCTCTCCGCGATGGCCGATAATCTCACCTTGCTGGAGGATGGCGCCGACGTCCTTCCTGGTGTCGTCGCTCATCTCACGCCGGGCCACACGCCGGGTCACATGTCGTTTCGCGTCGGTGAGAGGAAGGACGCCGTCATGGTGGTCGGGGATGCGATCGGCAATCACCACGTGGCATTCGTTCACCCGGAATGGAAATCGGGTTCGGACCAGGATGCCGAGATGGCCGCGCGGACACGAATGACGCTGCTTGAAGACATGGCTCGGGACAAGACTGCGATCATCGGCTTTCATCTGCCCGAGGGTGGTATCGGACATGTCGAGAAACAGGGCGAGGGCTACCGATTCGTCGCCGGGGCCTGAACCATACCATGTGCAAGATCGGCGCCGACAGGCGACTGGTCGATCAACCAATCGGTGAGCACGGCTCCGACCCACATGCAGAAAAGGGCTAGCCAGGCCGTTGCGGCGAAAATCGACCCGCCCGTCACACCGGCTCCGATTGCACAGCCACCGGCCAGCATCGCGCCGAAGCCCATCAGGATCGCACCCAGCATCGAGCGGCGCATCTGGGTCTCGTGCGTAAAACCTTCGAATTTCAGCTGCCGGAAGAGAAGAGCGGACAGGAACGCCCCGAAGACGACCCCGGGTATCAGGCCGATCTCGAAATCGAGTGCATGGTCTTCCGTCAGGAAGAACATCAGCGTGCTTGCGGAGGGGCCGGAGAAGGTGATCGAATTGACCGTCACCGGCTCGAATGCGGATTGTGCGAGAGTGAAGGTGAATACCCAGCCGACGGCCACGGCAAAGCCCACCCCTGCGGCGAAGACCAGCTTGGTCCATCCAATCCGACGTCGGATGGCGAGAAACACGGCGAAGGCTGCCGTCACCAGTCCGAGGAACAGCCCGGCTCCTGCAGGTGCACCGATCATGGCGAGCAGATCGACGTTCTGGCCGGGTGGTGTCGTCCACAGTGCCGCGAGGTAGCTGCGCGCTGGCGCCAGCCAGCCATGCAAGGCCATCTGCGCGACGACCGCAAAAATCAGCCCCGAAATGAGGGAGCGCAGATTTCCGGTGGCGGCGAGGACCAGCAATCGGCCCGAACATCCCCTGGCGAGAACCATGCCAACACCGAACATCAGTCCACCGATGACGGCACCCGACCAACTGCCGGTGATCGACATCAGACGTGAGGCGGACGGGTCGAACAGACCGGTCAGGATTGCCGCCTGTACCCAGACGACGGCGGTGGAAAAGGTCAAAAGCCAGACCGCCATTCGGGGGCCGACCTCGCGTCTCGCGAGCTCAACGGTCGCAGCCCGCAGGCAGAAGGAGGATCTCTGCGCGGAAAAGCCGAAGATCGCTCCCGTGATTCCACCCAAGAGCGCACCCAGCGTCGCCTCGTCAATGAGATCGAGTAGCTGAGCGAAATCCATCTGTTAGTCCTGCCGATTACCGCGCGACAATAGGAATTTAAGAATAGTTTGAATTATATATGTCGTCAATTCTTCGTTGGCTAGAATGGTGACACTGCTGCGGTCATCAGCACGATTGCACCAGTGCGCTAAACAGCTTCAGATTCGGCTTCGACAGGGAGAATGACGGTTGCCCGCAGGCCACCTCCTGCCCGGTTGCTCAGTTCCACATCCCCGCCCTGGGCTCGCAGAATGTCGCGCGCAATCGTTAGGCCGAGACCGTGGCCGCCCGTGTCACGGGAGCGGGACGCCTCGAGGCGCTCGAAGGGGCTGAACACGCGTTGCAGGTCCTCCTGGGATATTCCTGGACCGTCGTCATCGATATGAATGCGGGCGGCGGATCCGTCCAGCTCACCACTGATGTGAAGCTTGCCGCCGTATCTCTGGGCATTTTCGATCAGATTGCGAATGGCACGGCGCACCGGAAGTGCCCGCAGTGGCGTCGTGACGACCGGCATGCTGCCGAGTGTGACCGGGTTCACGGTCGTGTTGAGCTCTTCGGCGAGGCGGGCGACGAGTGCGAAGGGATCGGAGGGATGCTTGTCACCTGCTTCGCTGAGGCCCCGCGCATAGGCAAGGGTCGTCTCAGTCATCTCCTGCATCTCATCGAGAATGCGGGCGATCCGCTCGCGCAGTTGATCCTCATCGACGAATTCGGCTTGCAGCCTGAGCGCCGTAATCGGGCTTCGCAGATCGTGGCCAAGCGCTGCCAGAATCCGGGTCCGTTCGCGCACCGCATTCACCAGGCGTGCATGCAGACTGTGGAGTGCCTTCGCCAGGGCCTTCACTTCGCTTGGACCGGTTTCGATGCGCTCAGGTGGGGCCCGGTCCAGATCTAGGGCGTCTGCCGTGTCAGCGAGTTGCCGCAAGGGAAGGGTGATGCGTGCCACCAGGACACGCATGACAATCCAGACGGCGAGGGCAGAGAGGATCGCGCCGAGCAACAGCCGCGGTGGCAGGAATGCGCCGGGCCGCTCCAGGGATGCCTCGATGTTGAGCCATTGACCGTCTGACATCGGAAGAGACAAGCGTAGAGTTGCGGGTGTCAGGCCAAGGCGCCGCGCGAACGCGGTCACCGGTCCATCGTCGAGGTGGTCGAATGAAGATCCGCCACGCGCTCCTAGCTCCATGCGCGCGTCTCCATCTGATGTCTCAGCGGCGACAATTGGCGTGTCGCCCAGCCGGAATATCACTCGGTCAGATCCGGCAGCCGAAAGAACGTCCATCCTCGCCGGTTCAGGGATCGTCGGCAGGAGACCAACCAGGCGTTCACTTTGTCGGATGATATCCGCCCTTTGCTCCTCCACATGCGAGAGGCCCCGTTCGGCACCGAACAAGGCGAGGAACAAGATCTGGGTTAAGATTAGCGCGGCAAGTGTGGTCAGTCCGATCTGGGCGCCGAGATCCTGGGGCCATCCAACTCTCATGGCGAGACTGCCACATCACAGGCGAGGCTATAGCCTCCCGCCCGTATCGTCGTGATGATCGTCGGGTGTCCCGGGTCGGGCTCGATCTTACGCCGCAGCCGGCTGATCTGGTTGTCGATTGCCCGATCAAAGACGTCCGGGGCCCGACCCTCGGTCAGATCCATCAACTGACCGCGGGACAGGACAAACCGGGGGCGTTCGAGGAAGACGATGAGAAGACGGAAATCTGTCGAGCTCAGCGATATCTGCTTTCCGTCCTTGTCACGTGTCAGTTGCCGCGTGTCCGTGTTGAGCGTCCATCCGGAAAAGGAAAGGCGTCGGCCGGAAAGGCTGCCGGCCAGGCTCGTTGTTCTGCCGGTCCGCCGCAAGATAGCCTTGACCCTTGCCAGCAATTCTCGCGGGCTGAAGGGTTTCGGCAGGTAGTCATCAGCACCGACCTCGAGACCAACGATGCGATCCGTCTCTTCGGCCAGGGCACTCAGCATCAGGATCGGTGGCCCACCTGCGCTGCTCAGCCGCCGTGCGACCGAAAGCCCGTCCTCACCCGGCATCATGACGTCGAGGATCACAAGATCGAAGCGTCCGCCATGCAGGCACTTGTCCATCTCGGTCGCGTCGCGCGCAGCCGTTGTCCGGAATCCATTCTTCTCAAGGTAACGGACCAGCCCGTCGCGGATGTCGCGATGGTCGTCGACAATCAGGATATGGGGACTGGGGTCGCTTGAGGTCATGGCACGTTTCTAGCGCATGATGGCGACCGTGTTCTACTCCTCCTTTGTCACACCGGGTGTCAGTTAGCCGGTCTGCGACAAACCGTTACAAAAGGGGCCTGAGACGGCATCATCGTGCGACATGCGTCCGTCATTACATGTCCATCGCAGTCGAGGCGGGGTGAAACAAACTTCGCCGCTCAAGACGCGCAAACAAGATCCGATGAAGAGGAACGCAAAATGCATAGTCTCAAGAAATCCCTGATCGCCGCCATGGCTCTGGCTGCTTCCGCCGCACCGCTAATGGCTCAGCAACAGGGCAATCCCGGCGCCCACTTCCTGGAGAACTGGGACCTTGACGCCAATGGCGAAGCCACCCTTTCCGAGCTGCAAACCAAGCGCGGTGACGTCTTCCTAACCTTCGATTCCAATGAGGACGGGTTCATTGATGCCGATGAATACGTGTATTTCGACGAGGCGCGCGCCAATGACATGAAAGCCAATGCCGGTGGTCATGGTGGCAGAGCCGACCGGGCATCCCAAGGGATGACACTTCAGAACAATGACACCGACCGGGACGGCAAGGTGTCGCGGGACGAATTCCTCGGCGGTGCCGTCGCCTGGATGGGCATGCTGGACCGGAACACAGACGGCGTCGTGACCACGGCTGATTTCGGTCGATAAAAGCCAAGCTTGCGTGGCTTTGTCGCATCTTTCCTGGCCAGCCATACGCATGGATGTCTGGCCAGGCTTACAAATGCACGATATCGAACATTAAAATATATGTCCTGTGATATGTGGTTTGTTCCAGCCTAATCGCCGAGGCATTTTTGCCGATTGGTAAGGCCGGGACGGAAGTCTTGAAGTCAACATCCCATTCAAAGATCGACAGGGACGAGTGACCTGCAATGTCCGCCATGGATGAACAAAGCCTCCCGATCAATCTGAATCTGTCCGAGCCAAAGACACCTCGGCAGCGCCGCTGGTTTCGCAAGCGGTACCTGCTGGTGTTGCTGGTCCCAGTCTTCATGTTCTCAGGCGCTGTGCTGGGGATGTATTTTCAGCCGACGGGCTTGCAGAAGTTTTATGCGCTGACGGGTCTTCAACCCGGCGGCGGCTCTGACGCACCGATTGCGTTGCCGCCTGACATCGAGCTTCCCCCGAAGATGGCGGAAACCATGCTGCCCTCGGACGTTGTGGGATTGGCGCGGGTGATGCCCCGTGGCGACGTTTCGGTTGTCGCAGCACCCTATGGGGCTGGCGATGCGCGCATAGCGGACATCCTCGTTTCCGTCGGCGACCGCGTGGAAAAAGGCTCCTTGCTGGCGAGGCTCGATAATCATGCGGCTCTTGCGGGTGCCGTGCTGACCGCTGAGGCAAATCTCGCCGTGCGCGAAGCGAACCTCATCCAGACTCGGGCGGCGGTCGAGGCAAGCCGCAACGAAGCAAAAGCCACTCTCGATCAAGCCGTGTCTACGGCTGCAGAAGCTGCATCGGCTCTGGCACGAACAGAGGCGCTCACGTCGAATGCCGTCGGCACGCAGGCCGCCCTCGATGCGGCCCGTGCTGCAGCAGAGGGCGCGAAACTTTCCGTTGTACGGGCCGAGGCCACGCTCACGCGCTATGCCGCAGTCACGCTGGACGAACAGCCCGATGTGATCGTCGCCCGTCGCAATGTCGACGCCGCCCAATCCGAACTGGCCCGTGCTCGGCTCGACCTTGCACGTGCCGAGGTCCTGGCGCCCATCACCGGCACGATCCTCGACATCCATGTCACGCCCGGACAGCGACCTCCCACCGACGGGGTCATGGATATGGGGGACACGGATCAGATGATGGCCGAGGTTGAGATCTGGCAGGATCGCATCAGTGCAGTCATGGTCGGCCAGCCGGTGGAGCTGGTAACCCCGGCTCTCGGCGTCACGCTGCAAGGCCGGGTGGACAGGATCGGACTGACCGTGGGACGGCAGGGCCTGATTTCAGACGATGCGGCGGAAAACAAGGACGCGCGCGTCATCCAGGTCTTGGTGGTACTGGACGAGGCCTCCTCTGATGTCGCCGCACGCTTCACCAATCTCGAGGTCATCGCGCGCATTGACACCACGGTACGGGTCAATCCATGAGTTACCTGCTGCAACGCCTGTTCGGGCGGCTGCCCATCGGCTGGCTGCAATTGACCCACAATCGCACTCGCTTCGCCGCAGCACTCGCCGGGGTGGCCTTTGCCAATGTGCTGGTCTTCGTACAGCTCGGGATCATGAATTCGATGGGGGCTGCAACATTGCGCCCTTATGATTTCTTCCAGGCGGACATCATGATCTCGGCTGGCGATGCGAGTACCTTGACCGATGGTGGCAATGTGGCTCGGCAATGGTTGCTGCAAGCGCTGGGCGATCCGGATGTCGCCGCTGGAATGGGTCTTTTCATCGCCAATGTTCCCTGGGACCGTGGCGAAAAGGACATCAGTCTGACGACCTTCGGTGTAGATCCGATCAAGACCGAGTTTCAGTCGCAGGATATTGCAAGCGATCTCAATCTCCTGCAGGTGCGAGACGCGGCAATACTCGATCGGCTGGCCCGAGGCCTCGCCAAGGACGAAGCTGCTTCAATCCGCCCTCAAACGCCTTTGTCCTTTGAAACGCAAGGCCGCACAATCACCGCCTATGCCACGTTCTCTGGTGGAGGGGGCTTCGGTGGCGATGGCTATATGCTGGTTTCGGACCAGACATTCTTGTCGCTATTCCCGACGCGTAGTTCCTCTGCACCCGATCATATTCTCTTGAACCTGCGCCCGGGTGCCGAGACAGGCGACGTAATCGCGCGCCTGAAAACCCTGATTTCCGACCCGTCCCTTCGCATACGCAGCTATCAGGACGCAGCGCAGGAGGATCTGCGCTATCAACAAACCAAGCGGCCCACTGGCATCATCTTCGGGTTCGGCGTGCTAATTGGCGTTCTCGTCGGCATCGTCATCGTCTACCAGGTACTGTCCACCGATGTGGCCGACCACCTGCGCGAATACGCAACCTTCAAGGCCATGGGCTACGGCCCGCGGTTTTTCCTCGGCATCGTCTTCGAAGAAGCGCTGGTGCTCGGGATAATGGGCTTCATTCCAGGACTTGTTGTCGGGACGACCATCCTGACGCTGATGGGCAAGATCACGACCCTGCCTCTGGGGATGACACCTTCAATGGCGATGACCGTCTTTCTCGGCACCATAGTCTTTTCCGCCCTTTCTGGCGCCATTGCGACCCGCCGACTTGGTGCTGCCGACCCTGCCGATCTTTTCTAGGAGGCTGCGATGGACAACGAGGCAATCGTTGAGGTGCGTGGATTGAACCATTGGTTCGGCAGTGGCGACGTTCGCAAACAGGCGTTGTTTGATGTGAACCTGACGCTGAAGCGCGGCAGCTTCACCGTGCTGATGGGTCCTTCCGGGTCTGGCAAGACAACGGTCCTTACGCTTGTCGGCTGTCTCAGAGCCGTGCAGGATGGATCGGTGCGGCTTCTGGAAAATGAGTTGAACGGCGCATCGCAGCCACAGCTTGTCAGCCTGCGCCGCCGTCTGGGCTTCATATTTCAGGCACACAATCTGCATGAAAGTCTGACGGCGCTGCAGAACGTGCTGATGGGCGTGCAGGTGCATGGCGAAGTGGCTGATAGCGTAGCGCAAAGCGCGGCCGCACATTCGCTTGGCCTCGTTGGCTTGAGCGACCGTATCTCGTATCTGCCTGCAAACCTGTCAGGCGGTCAGAAGCAGCGCGTGGCAGTAGCCCGTGCTCTGGTCTCAAGCCCGGCGCTCGTGCTAGCGGACGAGCCCACAGCCGCCTTAGACAAAGACAGCGCGGCGGATGTCGTCGATCTCCTAAAGCGCATGGGTGAAGCACGGGGCACGACGACATTGCTCGTTACCCACGACAATCGTATCCTCGACCGCGCTGACCGTATCCTTACGCTGGAGGATGGCCGTATCGTCAAAATAGAGGACCGAGCGCGAAACTAGAGTCCATAAAGCAGGAGACTCGAGGCGTCCCATCTGCGACTTATGGACTTGGCTGGGGGACTGAACAAGCATGCGATGTAAGCGAAAGTTGCATTATCATGCTTGCCCCACAAAAGGTTTGTTTCAGCGCTCTCGATGCGGGTTTTATGCAAGCCTCGGTGCAATCAGGCCCCCGCAACCAAAAACTTCAAAACGCCCGCACTTAGCCAGTTTGCATTCAAGCTCCTCAGCGTAAACCGCGAGGAGCTTTTGCTTTTTGACCTCAGTGGAGAGTTCACCGGACAGCTGACGTGCCAGCACATCCTGATCCACCATTGCCTTGAATTTTGTTTCCATCAGCTGTGCTGTCTCCATGGCAGCGAGGATCGATGCGATGCGCCCATGCACTTCCAGCGCCGGCGGTTGACGGCCCGGTGTGCTGGCAATGACCACTTTCTGAACGAGCTGGCGGATAATGCCGATCAGTGGCTGTCTGGTCTGGGCATCAGCGTGGTCGCGCATCATGTAGAGCATGGCGTGGATCACCGTGCGGACTGTGAACCGGACCGGATTTGCCGGAGGCCATTCGGTTTAAGTTATGCAGCCAATGCTGGTTCGTCCAGCATGGCGTGGTACTGCTCCTCGGCTTCGGCTGGCGGGATGTTTCCGATTGGCTCCAGAAGCCGTCGATGATTGAACCAATCGACCCATTCCAAGGTTGCGAATTCCACCGCCTCGAAATTCCGCCATGGTCCGCGCCGATGAATGACCTCGGCCTTGTAGAGACCGTTGATCGTTTCAGCGAGGGCGTTGTCGTAGCTGTCGCCAACGCTGCCGACGGAAGGCTCGATGCCCGCCTCTGCCAGTCGCGCTGAATACTTGATCGAGACGTATTGAACGCCGCGATCTGAGTGATGGACGAGGCCACCACCATGAGCAGGGCGTCGATCATGAAGCGCCTGTTCCAAGGCATCGAGAACGAACCCGGCATGTGCTGTTCGGCTCACCCTCCAGCCCACGATACGACGGGCGAAGGCATCGATGACGAACGCCACGTAGACGAAGCCCTGCCAGGTTGCGACATAGGTAAAATCCGAAACCCATAGCCTATTTGGCGCAGGGGCTTTGAACTGGCGGTTTACGCGGTCAAGTGGGCTCGGGGCCGTCTTGTCCGGGAAGGTCGTGCGGATCGGCTTTCCTCGAATGATACCTTGCAGGCTCATTGACTTCATCAGCCGGGCAACGGTGCAGCGGGCGACGTCGAAGCCTTCCCGCTTTAATTGTCGCCAGACCTTACGAACGCCGTAGACCCGGAAGTTCTGCTCGAAGACACGACGTATCTCGATCTTCAGGCTGATATCGCTCTTGGCGCGGATCGACAGGCGATCTACGTCCAATCGCTTGGCGACATTCTCGTAGTAGGTTGACGGGGCAATCGGCAACAGCCTGCAGATCGGCTCGACCCCGAACACCCCACGGTGTTCGTCGATGAACGAGATCATCGTTTGAGGGGGCGGTCGAGCTCCGCCATCGCGAAATAGGCCGAGGCTTTGCGCAGAATCTCGTTGGCCTGGCGAAGCTCGCGGTTCTCCCGCTCAAGAGCTTTCATCTTCTCGGCGACATCGCTCGGCAGGCCTGCTCGTTTACCACTGTCGACCTCGGTCTTCTTGACCCACTCGTGCAGGGTGGCTGGCGAGCAGCCAATCTTCGCAGCGATAGATGAAACGGCAGCCCACCGTGATGGATGCTCGGCCTCGTGGTCCAGCACCATACGGATGGCACGGTCACGAACTTCAGGTGAAAACTTGTTCGTTGTTTTGCTCATATCGGCTCCACTTTCTCAGAAGTTGGAGCCTCCGGCAAACCCGGCGCGGTTCATCCTGACCTGAGACTCGACTTCCCTCCAATTTTTGGGAGGGTCTTGAGTTCAATACCCAAACGCGATCCCATCCTTCCGCGATTCAGATGCGCCCGTCAGCGTGCCGTTTTCCCAGTCAATAAGGATCACCTGCGCGCCGCCGATCGGATCTTCAGCCGGCACGATCTCGAAGCCACGGCGGGTCAGTTCGGCCTTGGTCTCCGAGGAAACGGTATGCTCGGCCTCGACGCGCGGAACCTTGCCGCCGACGGGGATCATGCGCGGCAGGTCGATCGCGTCCTGCATGTCCATATCGTAGTCGACCACCTTCGAGATGAGGTGAGCATGGCCCATGGCCTGGTAGTAGCCGCCCATGACGCCGAAAGACATTTCCGTGCGGCCGGCGCGTGTCACCATGCCGGGAATGATGGTGTGTAGCGGCCGCTTTTCCGGGGCGATCATGTTGGGGTGTCCGCGCTTCAGCGAGAAACTCTGACCGCGATTGTGGAGGATCACGCCCGAGTTCGGTGCGACCAGACCGGTGCCGAAGCTGTCGAAGATCGAGTTGATGAAGCTAACCGCGTTTCGGTCTTCATCGACCACAGAGATGTAGACCGTGTCGCGATGCAGCGGCATCTCGAAATCCGGCAGTTCGGTCATGGCCCTGGTCAGGTCGATCTTCTCGGCGAGTCCCCGCGCGAAGTGGGCTGAAAGGAGTTCATCGATCGGCACGTGCGCCTTGGCGGAATCAGCAACCCAGGCGTCGCGCGCGGCATAGGCGAGGCGGGTGGCCTCGATCTCCAGATGCAGGCGATCGGGAGACTGCGGTTCCAGCTTATTGTCGAAGCAAGAGAGGATGTTGAGGATCAGCAGTGCGATGATGCCCTGGCCGTTCGGGGGGCATTCGTGAACGGTGTAGCCGCGGAAATCGGTGGTAACCGGGGTCACGTATTCGCCCTGGGCTTCTGCAAAATCCTCCCGTGTGTGGAGGCCGCCGTGGGCGTGGAGATGTGCCACCATGTCTTCGGCGACAGATCCCTTGTAGAAGCCGTCGCGGCCTTCGGCGGCGATCTTGCGCAGCGTTGCGGCAAGCTTCGGCTGGCGGTGCGTTTCGCCGATGCGCGGAGCGCGACCGTCGGGCAGGAATATCTCGGCGGCCGCCTTGTCTGCAGCTAGAAGTTCCTCCTCCTTCTTCCAGTCGCGGTGGACACGCGGCGAGATGGCATAGCCTTCCTCGGCATAACGAACGGCGGGTGCGAGTACCTCGGCCAAGGTCAGCCGACCATGGTCGGAGTGGAGGCGTGTCCAGGCATCGATTGCGCCTGGAATGGTGACTGCCGATGGGGACTGTCGCGGGACTTCGGTCAGGCCGCGCTCTTCGAACCAGGCTATCGTCAGCGCCTTTGGTGTGCGGCCCGAACCGTTATAGGCGATGACTTCGGCGCCGCCCTTCGGGGCATACAGCGCGAAGCAGTCGCCGCCTATGCCCGTCGAGCCCGGTTCCACGACGCATTGCACGGCGCAGGCGGCAATCGCGGCATCCATGGCATTGCCACCGGCCTGAAGGATATTGATCGCCGTCAGCGTGGCATAGGGGTGGGAGGTCGCGGCCATGGCCTTGGCCGACACGGCCACCGAGCGCGTCGGCTTCTCGAAATTGCGCATCCTTGTCAGTCTCCTCGTATCATCTGGTGCCATGGCCTCAGCCGCGGGCTCTGTATGGTGTCATGCAGATCTCCAGGTAGGCTAGTGCCCGGACGATCAGAAAGTTGATGAGAAGACAGATGGCGCCTGCCGCGATAAAGACTTCGATCGCGCAGTCGCTCGGAGAAATGAAGCCCTGGGCGATGCCCTTCACCTCCATTAGGATGATGATCGAGGCCAGCGAAGTGCCCTTCACCATCAGGATGATTTCACTGCCATAGGCCGGGATCGCCCGATGCACATGCGGGACGTTCTTGATTGCGCCGCGCAGGATCTCGCTGCCATAGGCGGCTGCCTTCAGGGGCAGTGCAAGGATGGCGCACCAATAGCGCGATCTCGCCTCAGCGGCTGGCGACCAGCACGCCCGCCCCGACCATCAGGGCTCCAGCTCCACGATTGAGCACGCCGATCCTTTTCGGATCAGACAGGGCCGTCTTTGCCTTGTAGCCGAGGAGCACATGTCCGCCGACCACGATCACCTCTATCATGGCGATGATAAGCAGCAGTTCCGCGGTATCGGACACGGTGAGGGGACGGATTCCGAGCACCCCCGGCAATAATGCCAAATAGAAGATCGGCATCTTGGGGTTGGAGATGTTGAGGAGGAAGCCCGTGAGGAACAGCCGGATCAGTCCGCCCCGCATCACGCGAGGTTTGATCTCTGGCTTCGAGCGCCACATCATGATGCCCGTGTAAATCAGATATATAGCACCAACATATTGGATGAAGCGCAGATTCTCGTTCATGTATTGGGCAATGGCATTAAAGCCGATGGCCGCAAGGATGACGAATAGGAAGATGCTGCAAACGACGCCGACACCATAGGCGACACCATGGGCAGGCCCACTGGCCACGGTTTTCGACAAGATCGTCAGATTGTCAGGACCGGGGCTCGCCGCGAATACGAAGAAGGCCAGGCTAAACGTCAGAACTGTCTGTAAGTCCATCATGCGCTCCTTTTCTCCGTTAACTCATCGAATTTAAAATATCCGCCTTTGAAGTAATCGGTTCCGAGCTTTTTATAACGCTCAGCAGGGGCAGTATAACCGAACTCGAGGAAGAGCATTAGTGCATTCCGCATCTGCGGGCCGTCGATATTGATGTCCGGCAAAACGATGTCGCTGGTCTGGATGTCCGCGAGTGCGTTGAAGATCTTGTCATGGATGCCGATCCCTTCCGGCATCCGGATTTTCGGGCGATCAATCATATAGCAAGGGATGTCCGATCTGAAGGCTTCGCGAAGGACGTATTTTTCGACGCCGTTCCGCACCTTCAGGTCGAATGGCATAGACATCGCGAGTTGGATCACCGCGCGGTCGAGGAACGGCACCCGGCACTCGATTGAATTCGCCATGCTGCTTCGATCTGTCCGTTGAAGATCGGTGCGGTAGAGATTGTTCAAGCGGTAGGTCGAAAGGCCGTAGGGGTCGACCGCAGTTTTGAAAAGATCATACCCTGCGAAGATCTCGTCGCTGCCGTCGCCTGAGAGAGCCACCTTGAAACCATTGGCTCGGACGGCGGCATAGACTGCCGTCATGGTCAGCATGTCGGAAATGTCGACCGGTTCGAAAAACTCGCCGTTGAATATCGAATTGCGAATGTTTCTGTTGATCTGCGCGTGGTGAAATTCCGTGACTACATGCGGAATGCCTTTCTCAGCGCAAAACCGCCGGGCGAAGGCAAGGTCGGCGGAATCGTCAGTGCCTATGGAGAACGCCGTTACATCGCCGTGAAACTTGGTTGCCAGATGGAGGATGATCGTGCTGTCGAGGCCACCTGAAAATATGACTGCAACTGGCATGTCGGTCGCGACCTGCTTGCGAACTGCGTCTTCCATCCGCTGTTTGCACTCTTTGATGGCAGCGTCGTGCTTCATCCCGAAGTCCGGGTTCGCTCCGAAGGTCACATAGCGCTCAACATTGCCGTTCTGCCAATAGCTCCCTGGCAGCAATTCTTGCGTGGTCATACCCAAGCCCAGAAAGCACTTCTGCTCGGAGGCGAAGCAGACGAGCTCATCGCCCGCGCTGTAGTAGAGTGGCTTGATACCGATATGATCGCGGGCGGCGAAGCAGTCACCGGTCTCCGCATCATAGATGATAAAGGCGAAGATTCCGTCGAGTCTGTTCAAGCAGGCTGGTCCCCAAGCTATGAAAGCCTGCAGCACCACCTCGGTATCGCTTGATGTCTGAAAAACACAACCCAGTCCCAGCAACTCGATCCGCAGTTCGCGATGATTATAGATTTCGCCATTCATGACGATCACTCTGCCCGTGGCCGGATCGACAATCGGCTGCTTCGCCTGATCTCTGTCTACGATGGCTAGCCGATTTGTACCCAATGCGGCACGATCGGACACGAGGCGTTCAGCGAAATTGTAAGCGTCCCCACGGTGTCGAATCGCGCCAAGCATGTGCAGCAAGATAGCCTCAAGCCCCTCAGGACTGCTTGGGTTATTTGAAGATGAGAATACAGCGGCGATTCCACACATGTTTGAGATCCCGCTACGATTTCGTGCCGACAGCGACGAGCGCCTTGCGTGGTATGGTCGCGACAAAACCGGCGTCTGTCTTGTTGACCTGTATTTCGCCCAGTGTCTGCTCAACGCAACGTGCAACACGCTTGATGATATCGCGGCTATCGTTGGCGATCTTCACGAGGTCGTACATGCGGTACATGTGCATCAGCGCGTTGGAGACAGCCTCGTCAGCGGTTGCGCCTGATAGCGTGAAAGGATCAGTCAAATCGAAGACGCGCACGTCGCGGAAACCGGCCGCGCTGAAGCGCTCCCACATTTCCATTCGTGTAAAGTGGGGGTGAGGATGGCCTGTGCGCGAGTAAATATGCACGACCTCCTCAAACCAACGAGCGGCCCCGCCGCCAGTTTCGAAATCATGCAGGACCAAACGCCCGCCAGACTTCAACGTCCGATAGGCTTCCGCGATCGCCAGTTGGCGGTCATCCTTATCCAAATGATGGCTGCCGTATGCGATCAAAACACCATCAAGAGAATTGTTTTTGAACAGGCTCCGAGTGGCGGACTGACGCACGCATGGCAGCCCGTGCTTCGTGCAAGCATCCACCATGAAGCGCGACAGATCGGCGGTGAAAACCGTCGGCCGTGGCCCATCAAGGGTCGCAACAAACCGGGCAATCGTCCCGTCTCCACCAAGCACATCTAGAATTCTGGTGTCGGTATCGGGCATGTCGCTGAAAGTAGACGAAAAGCACTTCAGCAGGGCGACCATCCCCTCCTGGCGATTGCCTACCGCTTTCTGCGCGATGTTATAGGCAGCACCCCTGCCACCACCTGCCAGATCTTCGAATTCCCAGGAGAGCGAATTCATGGCGCGAACATAGTCGTCGAGGCTGTCGCCTGAAATCGCAGCTTCATCCAGAAGGTTGCATAGACCGGGGAACGTTGACGCCGCGGCACGATAATAGTCCGAAAAGGTTGTATCGGTCAGATATTCCAGGTCCGATGAAACGACTTTCTTCAGCATTCCGGCGTTCTCCCAATGACGCGATTGCAATCAATGCGATATTAATCCGATTGAAATCCCCTAAGTTGCATCTATTGTCGTGAGTTAGTGGCTCGGCTCAGCCTAGGAAGGCTTGGCAAGGGGATCGTCCGAACCCGGGTCGTGTGACGCTGCCAGCCGTTCGTCGACACCCGAGAAGATGAAGTGCCGCATTCTTTCCGAGATCTCACTCGACGACGGCCAAGGCAACCGGAGGCGGAGTATCGGTGAAGTTCATATTGAGTTGCCGGGATCGGCATCCGGGTCTGTGTCCGTTACAGGCGAGGCAGATGTCACCAGCCTCTGCGCATCCTCGAACGTGCTTCTGTAGCTGGACGCTGGTAAAACACTGCAGCATTGACTTATAGGTCAGCTTGAACTTGATCCGGTTTCCAACGTGATATGGGAAATTGCACTCGGTGATATCGACGACCGTATAGTCGGAGTTGCTGGTGATGATCGAAAGTCCAGGCACCGTTGAGATCAAGGACGTGGGATCGGTATCGACGACGCCAAAATCTAGAATGGCTCGCGTCCGGATGCCGCGGTCCTCAGGTTCACGGCAGACGCCGAAGGCATCCCCTGTTTTCTCCCCCGCCGGAAACGATGGCTTGGATTTCAACTCGACGATCACCGCTTCGAAATCCAGCGCGTCGTCGTGCAGGGTCGTGTAGATCTTCTGCGCGCCCGAGAGCGTTCCCAGCAGAAGGGGTTCGCCGACCCGGATCTGGTTTACAGAGGGTGGTAGGCCGTGCCTATCCAGCCAGTCCAGCACAACGGATCCACCGAGCGAGACGATATCCGGAGTGACGCCGAGGCCGTCGCTCATCTGCGTCACCAACCCATCGATCAACCCGATATTTTCGAAGTTTGGCAGGACGCCGTTCACGCAGCCGTAATTGGCGCCGATCCCTGCAAATCGTATCCCCCAATCCTCAAGGGCGCGAATCCGGGAGACCATCGGTAGCACGTCTTCGGATAGCACGCCTTCACGCAGATCTCCGACCTCCACCATCAGAAGCACGCTGTGTCGGATCCGCTGACGACGGGCGGCTTCCGCAAGTTGCGTAATCGTATCCATCTCGGAATTGAGACTAATGTCACAATATTTGACGACGTCATCGGCGAGGTCTGGTCGCGGGACGCAGGTCAGCATCAAGGGCTTCTGGATCGCGCCGGCGAGCCTTTTGGCGGCGTGGACCTTGGAAATTCCCAGGCATGCCAGGCTCGACTGGTCATAGAGGTCGACGATGGGATCGAAGTCCTGGCAGGCTTTTACGACCCCGACGACACTGATCCCGTGACTTTGGCAGCGGGTGATGACGGTGTCTAAGTTGTTCCGGATCAGAGGGAGGTTGATGTTTAAATGGGCCATCTCAGGCTCCTGAGCCATGGGAGTACGGTAAGGTGGCAGGCTGGCGCGAGGAATTGATCGGTCGCGGGGCCAATACCGCGACTTTCGATCCCGGTGTGCGAGGCGGCTACACTGTCTGGCCGCTCAGTGATGCACTTCCGGCTTGCCCTTTGACCATGCGTTCGCGCAGTTCGGAAATGGCGGACGGACGTCCCTTCGTACTGAAGACAAGCCCACTGCTCGCATGACGCTCGTATTCAGGCGAAGCGCGCCGCATCAGGCGATCCACGCCGGCCAGGTAGTTCCATCTGACCGCCGGGAATAGGGAGTGCGCGAGGTGGTAGGAGTCCCCGAACGGAAACAGGTTGTTGCGGATGATTGCGCCACTCAGTCCCGGAAAGTCCGTGGGCCGTCCCAGTTCGATCTCCCGTTGATGATAGGGGATATCGTCTGCGCATTCCGCGAACCAGCGATGCAGGGAGACGTGGGCGATCCAGTAGAAGAGCGGATAAATGACAAGAACCTGGGCAATATACAGCCAAAACAGTTCGGCATACCAGCCGATGCTAACATAGACCGAGACGACCGCGAGGACGCAGATGATCCGCAGGAAGAAAGCCGGTCGGCCGAAATCTTCCACGAGATAGCCTGCGCATTCTTTCAACCTTGCGAGGAGGCCTGCTGGCGTCAGCGGATGCAAAAAGCCAAGCCAGAAGGCGGCTTCTCCGATGCCGGGCGTAAAGCCCTTGTCGGCCAGCTCCTTTAGATCCGGATCGTGGGGCATGTTCACGGATCGGTGGTGGGTGACGACATGGATGTGGTGGCGGGCGCGTATCTCCGGCATGAAAGCTGGAAACTGGTAAAGCAGGTTGGTGATGACCTCACCGAACTTGTAGTTCGGGCACAGCGAACCATGCGCGGCATGGTGCCCAATCTCCTGCAGCGATCTGAACCGTCCGGCCACGAACAGAACCATGAGGACATCGACAAGGAGATTGTCGACTTCATGGAAGACGATGTTCGCAGCCAGTATCCAGAGGAAAACACGAATGTAGGTCAGCGGGGCGAGGATGTTGTCATATCGCTTGCTTGTGAGTTCCCGGAACTGGCGTCGGTAGTGTCGGACGGCATCGTCCGACCGGGCAGGCGCGGGCAGCGTCGCAAAATCAAACCTGTGATAGAACAGATCTATCGCTTGGATACACAATGCCGCGAAACACGCGATAATTGCGTAAAGCATGGTTGCTCTCCATTTTTTGGCTGAATTCGGATCAATGCAACAGCTATCGGGCGGCCAAGTCGCGTTTCCCTGGCGGCATTCGAAATAAACGTAATGGGTGTTTTATGGATACTTATCGCATCATGGTTGTGTTGTTTTGCGTTTGTCAATCGTAAATTCGCGTTTTCGTATTTTTTCCATATTTCGGCTACCTTTGGTTGACTAAATAAAAGTTGTGTAGTTCAATCTGAGTACTCGCTGTTCCATTGGATGATATCCGGCAGCCTGCACTGAATTTATAAGCATTATCATTTACATTTCCGTCGTCTTGATCCGCAAATAGAATATTGTTTGCGGATGTGCTGGAGATTTGCGCAAATGATACTGACAGGTGATGCTATAAAGAATGAGATGATGGGCGGAGATATTCTGATATCGCCCTATTCCGACCAGTTCGTGGAGCAGAATTCGTATTGCGTGCACCTTGGGCCGACGATCGTTGAATACGACACGATCCTCGTCGACGCCCGGGCTGAAAACGCGACCATTCGGCGCGACATTCCCGAGGAAGGGCTGATCCTCTATCCGGAACGGTTCTATCTTGGGCACACGCAAGAGATCATCGGCGGCAGGGCTTATGCGTCCGAGCTCTATGCCAATCTGTCGACGGCCCTGTGCGGAATGTTCATTCAGACAAGCGCGCCGCTCGGGCATGTCGGCGCGGTCATCAGTTGGACGCTCGAGATCATCGTCGCCCACCCTCTCGTCGTCTACAGCGGCATGCCGATCGGCAAGGTCTGCTTTTGGCGAAATGCCGGCAGCCACCGCGCCTATGAAGGCAGGTACCTGAATTCGAAGACTGTCGTCCCTTCGCGTATCGGATTGGATCCAAGATGATACTCACCGGCCCAGAGATTGTGAACCGCGTCGCCTCCGGCGAAATCGTCATCGCGCCTTTTCTTCCGGAGAACGTCAATCCGAACAGCTACAACTTCCGCCTTCATCATGAGATGAAGGTCTATGACGAAGGCGTCATTGACGTGCGCAAGGAAAACAAGACGAGCGTCGTGAAGATCGGCCCCAAAGGTTATGTGTTGCATCCGCGACGTCTCTACCTGGCCACCACCATGGAGAAGCTCGGCAGCAACCATTTCGTGCCGACCTACGCGGCCCGCTCTTCGGTCGCCCGGCTCGGCATGTTCATCAACCTGTCCGCTTCGCTCGGCGATATTGGCTTCATCGGCCAGTGGACCATTCAGCTGTTCGCCATCCATCCCATTCGCGTCTACGCCGGCATGTGCATAGGCCAGATGATGTTCTGGCACACCCAGGGACATGTCGAACTCTACAACGGCAAGTACCAAGGGGCGACGGGGGCCATGGCCTCTCGGATCTTCGTCGATTTCGACGAGAAGATGTCCCAGCACGTCTACAACGAGCTCCCACCCGAGCAATTGCTCCCGGTGGATTCGGAGGCGGTCCGATGAATGTCGTCGCTCTGCCAAGCAAGTTTCACAATCTCGATCGGCTCAAGACCGCGGTTTCTGTTCCTCCATGCCTTTGCTTCGGGGAAACGGAACTGTCTCTCCTGTTTTGCAACTTCAATGCGATTTCCGACGCTGCCGGTAAAATTCTGTGCCGCATCGCGCTTACATCGGGCGCCTTCCTTGCCGACGATCTGCGCGAACTACGGACGCTCACCGAGGCGCTAGCGCCTGCGGATGACTCCGGCAGCATACTCGTCAACCTTCTGAGCCGGTGCTTTGGCGAGGATGGCTTGGCCGGAGCATTTGCCGTGCGGTCTGCCAACACCATTGAGGATAGCAGCTCGAGAAGCTTCGCGGGCCTCTACGACACCTTTCTCGACATTCGTGGCGCTGCGGACATACTGGATGCCATCCGAGCGGTTTGGCTGTCGGCCTATTCCCGTACCGTCATCACCGAACGCATTCATGCCGGCCTGCTCGATGATAGCAACCCGATGAATGTCATCATTCAGCGCATGGTATCTGCGACCCATGCCGGCGTGGCCTTTTCCCGCAATCCCGTGACGGGAGAGGACACCATCCTCGTCGAGATCGTCAAGGGTCGCGGCGACAGCCTGGTTTCCGGACAGAAGGCAGGGGACCGCTACACGATCGACAGAAGTCGGCCGGATGGAAGCATGGTCGTCTATCCGGCGGACCACAAGATCATTCTGGATGCCGTGTTACCCCTGTTGCGCCGCGTTGAGCAGCAATTGGGGCCGGTCGACATCGAATGGGCATGGGACGGACAGACCGTCTGGCTGCTGCAGGCGCGGCCGATTACCAGCATCGATCGCATTGAGGCTTCAAGCGAACCCATCCTGGTCGTCGTCGATCTCTACGGTCAGGACGGTGCCGTGCTTGAGCAGATGCGCCCACTGCCGGATTTTATCTCCTATTTTCGGGACAAGAGAATGCGGATCGCGGAGTTCGCGAGACGCCACCATCTCGGTGTCGCGACCGCCTTGGTGCTCAAGCTGAACCGAGGCGGCATCGAGCTATCCGCTTTTTCGAGCGAAGTGGTTGGCGCCTTTGGCAGTGACGAAGTCATTCTGGATTTCAGCGCAAGTTTCAGGCAGATCATTCTGCCCCGCGACGGGCTTGCAGACGAGTTGCGGATGCTGATGAGCGATCCGAAACGACTGCACACGATCGTCGTACGTGACTTCATACGGGGTGATGTCGGCATCATCACTCATGTGTCGGAGACGCAAGACGCTGTGGTCGGCGAGTGGTCGAGCGATGGCCTGCTTGCTATCAACCGCGGCACCGCAGAAACCCGCGTTTTCCGTCTGGCCGGCCCTGATGACGATGACGACGACCTGCCTCAGGCCGCGGTAGGTCAGCTTTACGGCGCGACGCTTGCCGCCCATCGCGAAATCGGCCCCGTGCAGATCGAGTGGGTGATGAGTGGCAGCTGCGTCTATCCACTCGACTTCTCGGTCCTGTCGGCCCAATCGATGTTTGCAGGATCTGTCGAGGGCACGGTGATTTCGAGCGGTTACGCCTTCGCTCCGACGCTCGTGCTCGATGACGACCGCGATCTGGAGATCCTGAGCATCGCGCCCTCTGTCAGCCTGACGGATATTCCGGATGCGAGCGAGATGGGCCCGGTCCTTGCCCGGCTGCTGGCGCGCATCGGCAGTTATCCGGTTGCGCCCATTGTTGTCTGCAGGCGCCCCCTGGCGGCCCTTGCCCCCCTGCTGCCGCTGGTCAGCGGCTTCGTGTTCGAGCGAGCCGCCGTGCTTTCGCATCTGTCAATATTGATCCGCGAGAAGGGCCTTCCCGCGGCGCAGGCCCCTGAACTTTACGCCTATGCGCGCGAGAAGAAGACGCTGTTGATCGATATCGGCGACAGCATTGTCATATCCTCTCCCGGCGAAGGCGCGACCGATCTGGGACACGTCCCTTTCAACTCCTCCGAAACAGATGGTGATGAACATGCATACGCGTGATGGGAACGACCCGCATGATGTCTTTATCTATCTCTTCGAGCCGGGCGAACATCTTGCCCCGAAAGACAAGCATTCGCCGCCCTCACTCATACTGAAAGGTCAGGTGGAGGCGACGACGGTCGGCGAGAACGGCATGTTCATCCGCCCCGGCCAGATCACGGTCACCGGCCTCCTTGCGCCCGGCAAAGAAGCGCTTGCGATTGATCCCTTCGCTTATGACTTCCTCTATTTTTCCGAGGAACAGCGCCATGTCCGGTTGCGCAGCAATGAGACATTGCAGGGGTGGATGACGATGTTGCAGGGCGGCGGCGCTGACAAGCCTGGGGCTGCGGCAGCGGACCTCGTTCCCTTCATCATACTGGTCTTTCACGGCAATCGCGCGGCGCTCTATCATTTTGCCGAAATCGGTTACGCCGGCGGCCTCTATCTGCGCTTCGCGGACCACGAGAGCGGCGAACGGCCGCTCCGGTATGTCGACCTCGACGCTGCTCTCGGCGAGACGCGGGGCCGGCTTCTGCGCCGCCACGAGCTCTTAAACGACAACAGTGGATTCAGCCGGTGGCAAGCGGAATTCGAGCTGGAGCGCAAACTTACCTTCGCCGGCATTCCCGACACGTGGAGGCTGACGCAAGAGCTCTACCAGCGCATATTGTCCGGCAGCTTTCCTGGCTTCGTGCCGGAACTGGGCATGGAATTCCAGGTCTATGACTACGAATCCCATGTGTTCGAGGTGCTCGGGCCGCCGTCGGAGGCCGGATACATTTCCTTCATTCCCCAGTCTGACTGCAAAATGACGATCAAGCGGAAATGGTTCGTCGAGAACGCCGAGCTGCGCAAGGAAACCATCATCGGCAATCAGGCGATCGCCCTTGAGGATATTGAGCGTCACGTCAAGACCATGACCAGCGGTGGAACCAGACGTCTGTCGGCATTCCGGCGCAAGCGCTTCGACGTCCATATGGAATCGCTGAAGACGGGGCATATTTTCGGCATCTACTTCGATATCTGCCGCATCGTCGGTGACGAGCAGTCGGTCATGTCCCAGTGCGAAGTCGAATATTGCCGCTCCAGGACGCTTTTCGACCTGAGCGACGTCTACGAGGAATTCGAACTGATCGCCGCGCATGCGGAAGCATTTCTCGTCGAGCACGGGGTCAGCTTCGAGCGGAATCTCTATTCGAAACTCGATTTCGTCAGAGGCCATTTTCTTACCCGGGCAGCTTGAACAGGGGCGTGAAGACAATGCGCATCGTCATTTTTGGCAGTTGGAAAATCCGCCATGCTGAACCTCTTGATCGGAGCGAGCGCACACTGGTGTTCTGCGCAGTCCCCGATCGACTCCAGGTGGGCGCGTCTATTGCCGCCGACCTCAGGGGGCAGCTTGCCCGGGTCGCGATCTATCGTGACAGGCTCGAAGAGGCGAACGGCGTCCACGTCGCGCAGAATCTTTCGGGCGATGGCGTACCGCTCGCCATTGCGGAGCTCGTCGGGCCGATGGTGACAATCACTCACCTACTAACCCGCGTCGAGGTGCACAAGAGCCATTTTCTCGACGTGTCGCCGCTATCGGTGACGATACCCGACCAGGATCTCATCGGTGCGCTGTTTGCCCTGTGCGACCGGGAGCATCTGCGGCTGTGCAATTACGAATGCCTCTATTACAAGGGGCTGCCGGACACCGAGCTCGAATTCAAGTTCAACATCCGTGCCCCCTATAACTTCTACAGCATCAACAGGCTGTTCTACGAGAAGCTCGATCGTGGGGAGATCGAAGGTTTCATGCCGCAGCTCGGTGACGAGATCCAGCATTGGAGCTACGACAACAATCTCTGCGAGATCCTGCCCAATGCGGAGGGCGTCGGCGGCTATGTCTCCATTATGTACTGGAGCAAGAAAAAGCGCGCCAACTGGGACGAGCGGACGGTCACGTTCAAGAAGAAGCTCTTCCATGAAGATACGCTCGAACGATGGGAGCGGAACTACCACAACCTCTATGTGCAAGGCACGCCCGAGGAGAGCCTTGCCAGCTACTTCGATCTGCCACTGGCAAGCTGCCCCGACTGGCGCCGAACGCGATTGGACATAGCTTGCGAAGCCAATGACACCGGCAACATCTTCTTTCTGAACTTCGAGGATAGCCGGGTCTATAACGACAGTTCGCCGGAGGGCCGGCTGCAGCAATGCGAGATCGAATATCACAAGAGCCGAGGCATTCCCGATGACGACCTGATCTATCGGGACTTCGAGCGCATCGGGCAGGCGATGGAAAGTTTCCTCGCCGAAATTGGCCTGCCTTACGAAAAGACCAATTACTCCAAGCTGAGCTTCCTCAAGGACTATATGGCGTCGAAAGACATTGCCGGCCAAGGACGGGGGATCTGACGATGGCGAAATGCGGCATTCATCAGATCCGGCTTGCGCTGATCGGTCCGAGCGGGGCGGGCAAAAGCACGACCGCGCGGCTTCTGCAGACAGCGCTTCAGGCGCGCGGTTTGTCCTGCAGCGTGCACAAGCTTGCCAAGCCTCTCTATGATATCAAGCAGATGTACTATCAGGCGGCTGGGCAGGCAGTTGCCTATGATGCGCAAGACCACCCACTGATGGAACAGATTGCCCGTGGGCTGCGCGACCTGTCGCCGACCAGCCTCGTGGATAACCTCACCCTGCGCCTCGCCGACTGCACGGATGACGTCATCCTCAACGACGATTTGCGCGACGACGTAGTCGACTGGCCTGCACTCCGTCGCCAGGGCTTCCGGCTGATACGGATCTTTGCGCCGGAGGGAGTGCTGAGAGACCGCATGATCGGCCGTGCGGACCTGAGACTGATCGACCATTCGCCGCTTGATGCGCAAGTGCGCAGAATGCGCGCCGATTATGTCCTGTCCAACACGGCTGATCTGGCGAAACTGCAGACGCAGGTCAACGGTCTGCTCGACCGGCTCACCGCCGGCGTTCGCGAGCGTAGCGCTGTTGCGTCGACGCTTCAGCCGGTGTGAGGGCGCGAAGATGTCGGCCCCGGTGCGAGCCATCCTTTGCGACATTGACGGCACGTTGATGTTCGGCGGCAGCGCAATTCCCGGCGCGGTAGAGGCGATATCAGAACTGCGCGCAGCCGGCATCGCGCTTCGGTTCTTGACCAATATCAGCAGCCTCGCGCCAGACGCTTTGGCGGCCAGGCTGGCGCAGCATGGCTTCGACATTCAAGCGGAGGAAATAGAGACTTCCGTCACCGCCTGTGCCTCGTTGCTGGCGAGGGACGTGGACCGCACTGTCTGGCTGCTGGTTCCTGACAGCGTTCGGCATCTCTTCGATCAATGCAGCCAGACTGCGCGCAACCCCGATACCGTGGTCGTGACGGATGTCCGGCATGGCTTTTCCTATGCGGCGATGAACGAAGTTTATCTCATGCTTGCGCAAGGCGCGGATTTCGTCGTTCCGCACCGGACGATGTACTCGGTCGATGAGAGCGGTCGATACCTTGATGCCGGTGCATTCATCGCGGGCCTGGAGGCGGCAATCGGACGCAAGGCAACTGTGACCGGCAAGCCCAGTGCGACATTTTTCAACGTGGCGCTAAGAACTGTCGGATGTGGAGCTGACGACGTGCTTGTCGTCGGCGATGACCTGCTGACCGACATCAGGGGGGCAGCGGACTGCGGAATGCGCTCGGTTCTCGTCGCGACGGGCAAGGGCACAACTCCTTACAATTCCGCGTCGGACGCACTGCCGACCTTTCTCCTGTCTACGGTTGCCTCATTGCCGGCTTTGGTCCAATCCCTCAATCGGAAGACACATCATGCTGCCGACCTCACTGCCTGACAGTCAGACGCAGTTTTTTCTTGAAAACGGCAACGTCTGCATTGCTTTCCAACACTGCGAAAACAGCGTGGGCATTGCTGCCAGGCTGGCGGACTTTCTGGCTCCATCATTTCAGATTGCCGGCGGCCATACGCATTTCGATTATTCCATAGGGTTCGAACCCTATGAGAGCTTTCCCGAAACGTGGAAGACTGTCGTCTTGAGCGAGCTCGTCATCCGGCGCAGCACCGCGGACCTGTTCAATCTGAAGGTAGACGTTTCCGTTTGGGACGAGAGTTTCATCGTCGTTCACGATGCAAGCAAAAGAACAGCCTACCGAATAAACAGGCATGCCCGCCATATCACCGCCTACGTTTCCGAAGCGTCCTTCGTACATCTGGTAGAATTGATACGATATACATGCCTTATTATCGAGGAATCGAGAGGATCCATACTTCTCCACGCAAGCGCTGCAATGGTAGACGGCGAAGCCGTTCTTGTCCTCGGCCACAAGGGTGCCGGAAAGACGACGACCTTGCTGCGGTTGTTGCTGAACGAGGCTTTCGACTATCTGTCCGGCGACAAGGTTCTGATCGATTCCACCACCGGCGGTCTGAGGATACGCGCCTGGCCGGACTATCCGCACATAGGCATCGGATCCTTGCGGACATATCCCGTCTTTGCCTCAGCATGTGGGGTCGATTTCTTCTGGGAAGACGGCTGCGAGAAACCGGACAACCACAAGGAGCTAATCGAACCGCATGTATTTCGCGCCGCCCTGCCTGGCAAGCCCCGCAGAGCATGCGGAAATGTCCGCGCAGTTCTTTTCCCCGATATCAGCAACTCCAGACTTGAGGTGCGGCAACTCCGGCCGGACGAACAGTCTCTTGAGGTTCTGCGGGACAATGTCGAATTTCCGTTCGAATTCACCCCGGGGCGTTGGCATGGTCTGTTCGACGACATCATGCGCCGCGAACGCGTTCTCGACGACACATTGCTGCATCGCCTCATGGAGGTTCCGTGGTACTCGATGCTCGGCCCGGTTGTCTCGCCTATGCGGGAGCCTTAGTCATGACGGATCTGCCACGCCTTCTCTGGATGTTGATTGACGGATTTCCGCACTGGCTGGTCGAGCGATATGTCGAGACCCCTAGGGTGGCCGCGCGCCTTCCGATGTTGCAACAGCTCTGGAGCCAGGATTGCATCAGTAGGCTTCTGCCCGTATCGCCCAATTGTCAGACACCGCCCTCCTTGTCGACGC
Source organism: Allorhizobium sp. (assembly GCA_045377275.1). Classification (GTDB taxonomy): domain Bacteria; phylum Pseudomonadota; class Alphaproteobacteria; order Rhizobiales; family Rhizobiaceae; genus Allorhizobium. Next base: position 67,064 of record JBJIOA010000010.1, read on the forward strand.
TCTGGAGCGGCATCGAGCCGCTGGGGACCGGCATCGTCGGTTTTCATCTGCCGGATCTGGACGGGGCAAATCCAATCGCGGTGAAGGAGGCCTTTTCGGTTCGACCGACGCATGTCCGCTGGATCTGGGATTTTTACGCCGAAGCCGGCCATGCAGTTCGGCTGTGCCATGTTCCTTTCGTGTCGCCTGAAAGACTGGGAGATCGTGCGCGCTATGTCAGCTATGGCTTTGTGCCTCCGCTGCGCGCGCCAGCCTTGGCCTCGCCATCGTCGCTAAGCCCCAAGGAATTATGGCACTACGAGGCGATCGACGGAGATGCTCGGCTGACTGTCGGTTCCTGGTCGCTGCAGCATCAGTCCATCGATATCGAACTGGGCGCATGGCGCCCGCGGCTGCATGGCAATGACATCGAGCGTACGGTAGAGCGGCTAGAGCACGCGCCGCCTTTGCTCGCATCCGCGCCCAACACGCTCTATCGCGAAGGAAAACTGGGGCCGCGTCTCGCCGATGGCGGCGACGGCACCGCCGAACGTATTTTCACCGCCTGTCTGATCCAGATGTCCCTCCGCTATCTCGATGAATTTCTGGATAGCGTCGAGCAGACCGACAGCCAGCTCGTCATCGGATACCAGCCTGCCCTCGATATCATGCTTCATGAATTCGCCGGCTATCTCGATCCCGACTGCCTGTTCTGGTCTGCCGAACGCGAAGCAATCGTCGATGAACTGGTTTTGACGATGCTTGAACGCTTCGATGTCTTCCTATCGCGACTTCAGGCGGTAGCGCGTCCGAAGGACCGTGTCATCGTGTGCTCCGATCACGGAATGGCGTCGCTGGACACGATCATATTTCCCAACACGGTACTTGCGCGAAGAGGATACCTCGCCAGCACGTCGGACCTCCAGATCGATGTTGAACGCTCGATCTGCTTCTATCACCCGGCAGAGACGGGGGCGCTCTGGATCAATCCTGCCGCCGCCGATCGCGCGGGTGTTTCTCGGCAGGCGATCGTGGCGGATCTTTGCAGTGACCTTGCCGATGCACCGGGAGGAGCGCCTGACATTCTGCCGACCGGTGGCGATGTACTGGAAGGCTTCGACCTCCTCGGGCATCTGCGGCCCGGTCACTGCCAGCAAGCTAAGGCGACAATCACGGATGCTCGCTGGGGACCGAGCCGGAAGACAGGGGAACACGGCAGCCATTGCCTCGACACGCGTTTGCAAGGAATTGTCATTGACCTCAGCGCCGAGCGGTAGCGACTGACAGCGTCACCGATCTCGGCCAAGGACGTCGCAGCCGCCTTCATGGGTCGCCGTATTCCGCAGGGGGCACTCGATGCGTGAGCCTTATTCCAGCGAAGCCTTGCCCGTTCTGGCAGACATCCACGGCAACCTAATAGGCTTTGAGGCGGTGCTCGATCGCCTCGCGGCATTGAATATCCGGCGTCCTCCATTGCTTCTCGGCGACCTGGTCTGGACGCATTTTTGCGATCGCAGCGCTTCCGAGCTCGTCATGCTGCTTGATCGGATCATGTCCATGCCGCTGACCGGAGCTGTGTGTGGAAATACCGACGCGTTTTTCCTCAACGGCTGGCTGGAGCGCTGGGACCCAGCGGACGCTGAAGACCAGCGGACGCGGTCCCATATGCTTTCCTTCAAATCACGTCTGAGCGCGGCGCATCTGGCATTTCTGGGCGCAATGCCCAATACGCAGACATTCGTCATGAGCAATCGGACGTGCCTCGCTTGCCACGCATCGCCGCGCGACAACCGCACCGGCCTGACGCTGGACATGCGGACCGACGATGTCGATGCGCATCTGGACGGTCGCCACATGCATTGCCTCGTGACGGGACACCTGCATACGCCCTTCGTCCGCCTCATGGAGAGCGGGCTTCTCCACATCTCCGTCGGAGCCGTTGGCCGCCATCCTCACGAATATGACGGCATCGTCGATTTCGCGATTCTCGATCATACGCCAAGCGGCCTCGTCGCCGTCCACCACCGGCTTCTCGAGCCGCAGCAGATGCATTGAATATCCAAGCCTTTCGTCTTCTCACATTTTTTGTGGAGCCTGACATGAAAGCTCTATCACCATTGGACACTTTGGCGCTTCTCGTCGTGCTGGCACTCTGGTCCGGCAACTTCGTGGCGACCAAGATCGGGTTGAATGGTATCGACGTCCTGTTCTTTTGCGGCTGGCGTTTCCTCATTGCCGGCATCTGCGGATTGCCATTCCTCAGGATGCCAGGAAAGAACCTCTCCTATCTGCTGATCATCTCGCTCGTGCTCGGCACCATTCACTTCGCCTTCCTGATGTATGGCATCCGTGGCGCTGGCGCCGGCGCTTCGACGATCGTCTACCAGCTCAATGTCCTCTTCGGGGTGATCTTGGGGATTTTGCTCTTCGGCGAGCAGTTCAGCTATCTGCGCTTCACCTGCATCCTTCTTGCGATCGCGGGATTGACGGTGACCCTGTGGCAGAAGGCAGAATTCTCGGCATCGCTAGCCCTTTCTTCGGTGGTAATCGCAGCTTTCATCTTCGCCTATGCCCAGATCATGGTGAAAAAAGTAAAGGGCATGCCGGGTTTCACGATCAACACCTGGGTCAACCTGCTGGCAGCGCCGCAGATGTTCCTTCTGTCCTATATAGTCGAGGGAAATCAGTGGGTGGTGATCTCGCAAATACCGTCGAATTCCATCCTCGCGCTTCTTTACACTTCTGCATTGTCGGGCGTTTTCGCTTACGGGTTTTGGTATTACCTGCTGCAAAAATATCCGGTCGGGACAGTGCTTCCGATGACGCTGATCGTGCCCCTCAACGGGGTGCTCCTTTCTGTCTTCCTGCTTGGTGAAGTCTTGTCTCCGGAACTGGCTTTCGGGGGAGCCATGATCTTGCTCAGCGTGGTGGGCATCTACATGCACGACCAGATCAAAACACTTAATTTCGGAAGGAGGCTCAGGAAATGAGCACAGAGGAAAGAAGACTACTGATCGTCGAGGTTCACGCTCGCGGGGCCGGCAATTATCCACGCTTTGATATCCTGCGAAGCCACGGCTATGCGATCTTTTTTCTCACGAGTAGCGAAGCGGTCGATCCCTACGACTTTGCCGATATCAGGCACGTGCCGAGCAAGTTTCTCGACGATTTGCGCAAGGCTGCGGAAGAATGGCACCACGAGGTCGGCTTCGACGCGGTCATGACGACAGACGAGGCATCCGTTATCGCCACCGCCAGCATTGCCGAGGCGCTTCACTTGCCTGGTCTGGGCTTGAAGGCAGCTCAAAACAGCCGAAATAAATGGTTCATGCGTCTTGCACATCAAGCCGGCGGGGCGCCCCATCCGCAATTTGCCCGCTGCGATACGCTGGAGGATGCTCTGGCCGCCGCCAAGGACATCGGATACCCGGTCATCCTCAAGCCGACGCTCGGCGCACTGGCGCAGCACGTCTACAAGATATCGGGTCCAGCGGAAATGGAGAAGCGTTTCGCCGCCGCGATGGAGGGAAGCAAATCCGCTTCGTTCAGCCGGTTCGAGGCGAAGTCCGAGGATATCGGGCCTTGCACTCTTCTGGTCGAGAGCTTTCTCGACGGATCGGAACATGCAGTCGAAGCCGTCATCGAGGGAGATACGCTCCAGCTCGGCGCCATCGCCGACCGGCTGTCGATCGATTCCGAAACCTTCGACGCCGATCTCTACAAGATGCCGACGGCTCTTTCTGCAAATCAGATTGAGTTGGTGCGTGAGGCGATCCGGCTTGGCGCCATATCGCAGGGTATCGGTCTCGGCGTTCTGCATGCCGAGGTCCGCTTCCATCTTGGGCGCCCCTACATTCTCGAGATAGCGGCTCGTCCGGGGAGGCTCGATCCAGTACACGTCCGAGGCATCCTACGGTTATTGTCCCGTCAGTGCTGCTTTGGCGGTGGCGGAGGGACGGAGTGTGGACGTCCCGCCGCTAAAGCCGACGGGAGAAGTTTCGATCGCTCTGACCATGCTGTGTGACGAAGGTCATGTCGAGCGACTGTCCGTTCCTGCGGGGGTGCGAGACATGCCGGGCGTCATAAACTTCCAGGTCGTTCCGAAACCTGGCGGAACAGTCCAACGGCCACCGCTGAGTAATGACGTGCTCGGCTTCCTGGGCACGAAGGGCGACAGCCTGGACGATGCACTTGCCCTCGCGGACAGGATTTTCACGTCGATCGAGATCGATCTTAGGCCATTGGTCCACACATGACGAACCATGGGTGAGCAGACCGCCGGCAGACTGCAACGCATCACCATAGTTTGACGCTCCGGCCCCAGTTTCTCCAGTTCCGCACGCAAGACGGCCCCGCCATTTTTGCTGGAATTGCTCGCACCCAGGATGGCTTTCGATCGGAGCGGTCGGGAGATGATTTTCCAATGCCTGTTGTTCTCTATTCAGTGTCGATGGAGGCCGCCGTGCCACAGACCCCGGAGTACTTGCATGCTTTCGCGATCATCCTGCCTGCGATCGCGCTTTGCTGGGGGCTATGTCGCCTCTTTCGCAAGGGCTCGCAGTTGGCATTGCTACCGGATTTCCTGCTCTACATATGCGCCGGGTTCCTGGTTAAAATGGCCTGCGGTGCGTTCTTCCCGGATAGCATGGCGCTGTTGAGCAAAGAAAACGACAGCTTCGTTGCGATCCAATTCGCCGCTCTGTTTTTCTTCATGGTGCCGAGTTGTGCCAATCTGCGTTTCGAGGGCCTTGGCAGTCACGCGAAGGAGGTCGGTAGTCTGGTGACTGGCTGCGTCCTGGCATTCTTCCTCGCCCTGATATCGGCACCCGCCATAGCCAAGGTCGCGCCTGATCCCTTCTTCGTCGATGCCGACGAAAACATCCGATTTGCGCATTTCCTGGTCTTGAGCCTCGGCGCGATGGTGACCTCCATTCCGTTCCTGACCAAGATCCTGCTGAGTAACGGTTTGCTCAAGTCTCGCTTTGGCAAAAGCCTTCTACTTTCGGCCTGCATCGTCGACGTTGTGGTCTGGATCATCTTCTCGATTGCCCTTTCGATTTCTTCCAGTGGCGGGGCGAATATCGGCACGGCCGGTTGGCAAATTCTGCGAGCGATCGCTCTCATGGGGCTGACACTCGGTGTAGGCATTCCGGTTGCGCGGTGGGGTGCGGCTGCGCTTCCGCGCAACAGCTGGCTCGATTTTTTCTTTGCGCTGGCTGTCACAGGCGGCACCCTTACCTTTACCGTGCTGGTAGGCCTTGAACCGATTGTTGGAATGGTTCTTGCAGGGCTTGTCGCCGGTTCCGCTCGCGACCATATCGCGGAGGGCCTCGACCGTCTGGAAAACTAGCCGCCACTTTTGGCGCCCCGGTCTATTTCATCTGCGTCGGTTTCAGCATCAACCTGACAACAACGCCCGATTTCGCGATGATCGTCGTCTTCCTGCTTTGGACCTCAGCGGTCAAGATCGGGTCGGTCGCCGTCACGACAGGTTTCCTGCGCCAGCCAAGCTGGTCCAGTTTGGGTTTCGGCATCGCCATGAATACCCGGGGCGGACCGGGGCTGGTCCTTGCGGCCGCATCCTACTCCGCCGGCCTTGTCAGCATCACGGGTTTCATGGCGCTTACGCTGACCTCGATTCTCACCGCCGTGATGACGGATCTGTATCTTCGGTCGGAGCTGCGGAACGGTCGAGTGCCACTGCCCAACCAAGGGAACAAACTCTGAATATCATGGCAGCAAAACCTCGATCGTCCGCTCCGTCAGGATCAATCAACCCAGGGCAGCGTGCCCCTCGGGAGACGGTGGGCGGCGGTCGTGGCGATCGCGGCCAGGATCAGGACCAAAAGCGTCGACAGGACCGCGACCGCGGCGGCTGCGGTCGAGTTGCCTTCGTATTGCAATGCAAAGATCATGACCCCGATCGTCTCGTTGCCGGACGACCACAAGAGAGCCGAGAGCGTCAGTTCGTTCAGCGCTGTCATCACCACCAGGATCGCGCCGGCTGCGGCGGCGGGCAATACACCTGGCAGGAAGATCACCAGGATGCGGCGCAACAGCCCGGCGCCGGCTACGCGGGCGGCTTCGTCAAGCGAGGGATCGGCTGACTGTGCGGCGGCAGCAACCGGCCGCAGGACCAGTGGCAGGAAGCGCGCGAGGTAGGCGATGACGAGGATCATCATCGTTCCGTAGATCGAGATCCCGACGAGCGGCAGAGGCTTCAGGAAGGCGAGGATCATTCCAAGGGCGACGACTGTTCCGGGAACAACCCAGGGGGCTTCGATGACGATGTCGAGCAGTCGCAACACCGGGTTCTGCCGCCGCCTTGAGACAAAGGCCAGCGGCACGGCGACGAGCATCGAGATGGCAGCCGTGATCAATGCGAGCAAAAGCGAATTGGCAAAGGCGCGTCTGACAGTCTGATTGTCGAGGACGGCATGGAACTGATCGAGGCTGATTGTGTCGGGCCCGAATGTCACGCCGATGGCCGGCAAGAGTGCGGTCATCGTGAGAGCTGCGAGGGGCACCAGCGACAGGATCAGCACAAGGATCCAGATCAGCATCTCGATCACGGGTGCGCTGCGTCGCGCGACAAAGGGAGCGCCCGCTGGCAATGGCACGGCGAGACGGGTCGTAACGACATTGCGCATGACGATCGCGATCGCTGCCATCGCGGCGAGAACGAGGGCCAGCGTCGCCACCTGTCCAGCCGCTGCCGGACCAAAGCCGTTGAGGCGCTGGTAGATCAGCGTCGTCAGGACAGAAATGCGGCCGGGAATGCCGAGCAGTGCCGGCACGCCGAAATTGCCGATCGCGGCGGTGAAGGCGATCAGGCTGCCGGCGATAACCGAGGGCATGACGATCGGCAGCACGATGCCGGTTCCGATCCGCCCGGGCGGGATGCCGAGAATGCGCGCAGCTTCGATCAGGTCGGATGGCAGCGCCCGCAATGCGGCGCGCACGGCGATGAAGACGAGCGGCATGTGTTCGATGCCCATGACCAGTGCAATTCCGCCCACCGAATAGAGTGGATTGGTCGAGCCGGGCGCTGCGGCAAGGCCGAGTGGTTTGAGGATCGGTGATTGCGCGCCGAACAGTTCGATCCAGGCGAGCGCCATGGTTTGCGACGGCACGATGAGCGGCATCAGGATGAGGAAGGTTAGCGCTGCGCGGGTCCTGAGCTTGAGCAGGCTGACAGCAAAGGCGAGCGCCACGCCGATGAGCGTCGAGACGACGACAGACAGAAGGGCCGTCTGCAGCGTGCCGGAAAGTGCCCGCAGTGTCGAGCGGCTGGACAAGGTGGCAAGCATCAGCCCGAGCAGTGTGCCATCTTCGCCTGGCTGGAAGGCGCTTGAGAACAGCCGAGCGAGCGGCCAGAGCGTCGTTGCGGCGACATAGAGAACGAGAAGGGAGACGAGCAGATGCTCGCCTCCCCAAGCCGGTATAGCCTTTCGGGTTTCGGCCCAGGCGGTGTTGCGCATTGCTTGATCAGCCGCCGAAGAGCTCGGCGAACTTTTCCTTGTTCTCGGTGTCGGCCTTCAGCATGGCATCGCTGTCGGCAGGCAGGATCTTCAGCGTTGTCAGGGCCGGATAGCCTTCCGGCTGAGTGACGCCGGGCAGGATCGGGAAATAGCCCTGGGCAGTCGCCTGTTCCTGCGCGGTCTTGGACAACTGCCAGGAAACGAAGGTCTTGGCGGCGTCCACTGCATCCGAGCCCTTCAGTACAGCAACTGGCTGGGTGATCGAGCTCACGCCTTCGGTCGGAAAGACGAAGTCGACGGGCGAGCCCTTCTTCTTGGCATTCAGCGCCATGTATTCGATGATGATGCCATAGGCCTTCTCGCCGCGCGCGACGGCTTCGATGACCGTACCATTGCCTTGGCCGGCGACAGCGCCGGCTTCTGCCAGCTTCTCGTAGTAGGCCCAGCCGAATTCCGGCTGCTGGGTCATGGTGCCGACGTGGATGACGGCGGCGCCCGAATAGAGCGGGCTCGGCATGATCAGGCTCTTTGCCGCATCGGCTTCGAGTAGATCGTTCCAGCTTGTGGGCGCCGTCTTCACGAGGTCGGTGTTGTAGACGATGCCAGTGGTGATCACCTTGGTACCGAAGAATGTCTTGTCGGCATCGATGAAAGCCGGATCGATGCCTTCTACCGTGGCGTCGGTGAAGGCGAGCAGGCGATCGTCGTTCTTCAGCTGGGTCATCGCGACAGTGTCGGCGATCAGGATGACGTCGGCCGGGCTGTTGCCGGCGGCATATTCGGCCTGCAGCTTGGCCATCACTTCGGTGGTGCCGGAGCGGAAGAGCTCGACTTTAATCTCCGGGTGATCGGCGTTGAAGGCCTCGATGACCTGGGTCATCTGATCCTGTGGCTGCGAGGTATAGACGGTGATCGTGTCCTCGGCCTGTGCCGTGAAGGCGAGACCGGCAAGGATTGTGGTGGTGAGGAGCGTGCGGATGAACATGGAAACCTCATAGAATGGGCGGACGAGGCCCGGAAACTGTCGAATGCCGGCCCTGGGGCTGGCAGGAGTTGTCGCCTAGCGCAGCGAGATGACGCCCGGACGACAGGTCGATGATCTTCGTGTGACATCGCCGTTGCTGGGAGTGCCCCCGCCTTCGCCGATCACCCAGCCGTCCGTGATGACAAGTTCGATCGGCGTGCCCGGCGCGATCCGCTCGTCGAGGGGCAGGCTGACCACGTCGCTGTCGATCTCGGTCGGCAGGCAATGGCTGAGAAGGCTGCCGTTCTGAAAGACCTGGCCGACCAGCTCGGTCTTCAGGTGTCCGCCCTCGTTGACGCGTTTCAGATCGGATGCATGAAAGCAGAGCCAGCCATAACCGACGGGTGCATTTCCCGGCATGTCTAGAAGGTGCTTGCCAAGCATCACTCTGGTCCGGCCGCCTTCCGATTTGATCACCCGGACCGGCAGTGTGCGGCCGCGGCCGATGAAGCGGGCGACCATCGGCGAGGCCGGCCTCCTGTACAGTTCCTCCGGCGTTGCCAGTTGCTCCAGCCGACCATGGTCCATGACGGCCACATGGGTCGCGACCGCCATGGCCTCGTCCTGGTCGTGGGTGACGAAGACGAAGGTAGAGCCGGTCAGGCTGTGGATGCGACGGAATTCGGCGAGCATCGCCTCGCGCAGATGTGCATCGAGATTGGCGAGTGGTTCGTCGAGGAGGATCAGATTGGGGCGGGTCGCAAGCGAGCGGGCGAGCGCCACACGTTGACGCTGGCCGCCGGACAGTTCGTGCGGGCGTCTGTCGCCGAGCCCCGCGAGGCCGACGACCTTCAACACCTCTTCGATCCGCATTTCGCGTTCCCGGCGCTTCAATCCGCCGACCTTCAGGCCGAATTCGATGTTGCCGCGAACAGTCATTGTCGGCCACAGCGCGTAGGACTGGAAGACCATGCCGATCCCACGCTTTTCCGGAGGCAGGAAGGCGTCAGGCCCGGCAACGATCGTCTCGTCAAAGCGAATTTCGCCCCCGTCAGGTACCTCCAGCCCCGCGATAAGGCGCAGGAGTGTGGTCTTGCCGGAGCCCGAGGGACCGAGCAGGGCGAGAAATGCGCCATCGGGGATTGTGAGCGATACGCCGTCGACAGCCTGAAAATCGTCGTATCGCTTCTTGACGGTGGAAAGAGTAAGACGCGGCAAGGCTTGGTGCTCCCGAATTTCCCTCGTCCTCTGCCACGTTCAGATGACGTTTGGATGAAGCCGTTGGCGTAGTTGCCATCTTCTTGGTGGTGAGCTTTTGGCGACCACTTTCAGGCGCGGTCATCCGTGAACTCAAGCAGACGTTTCGCCTGTTTGAGATGGGGCGCGTCGATCATACGACCGCGGTGGCTTAGCGCGCCCTTGCCGGGATTGGCGGCAAATGCCTCGATGATCGCCTGGGCTTCGGCCACTTCCTCCGGGGTCGGCGTGAATGCCTGGTTGATGATGGGAACCTGCGCTGGATGGATCGCCATCATGCCGTTGAAGCCGTCAAAGCGGGCGCGCCGCGCATAGGCGGCAAGCCCGTCCGTATCCGCAAGCGCGGGGTAAACGGTGTCGATCGCAGCCACTCCGGCTGCGTGAGCGCCAAACAAGGTCAGAGAGCGGGCCAGTTCGTAAGGGGCGGTATAGCGGCCCGTCTCATCGCGTGCGCCAAACGCGCCAATGGCGGCGGGCAGATCTTCTGCGCCCCAGGTCAGGCCGAGCAGCTGATCCTTGACCGATGCATAGGAGCCCAGCTGGAAGATCGCAGCCGGCGTCTCGGTGGCGATCGGCAGGATGGGGATGCCAGGCGCTTTTGCGCTCAAGGCTTCAATACTCGAAGCGCCCTCCGCCTTCGGGAGCACCAGCCCGTCCGGCGGCACTTCGAGGATTGCGGCGAGATCGTTGTCCAGAAGGCCGCTGTCTAGCGGGTTCGCGCGGACGAGGAGCGGGATCCTGCCTCTGGCCTGACGGAGGAAGTTGGCTATCGCCAGCCGGGCTTTCGGCTTGGCATCAGATGTCACGGAGTCCTCGAGGTCGAGGATCAGGGCATCGGCGCCGTAGCTCAGCGCCTTTTCCATCCGATCGGGTCTGTCGCCCGGGACAAACAGCAGGGAGCGTAGCTTCATTGCGGTCTCCGCGAAACGAGTGCGGAGCGCAGGCACTGGCAGACCAATTCGTTGCGCTGATTGAAGAGTTCATGTCTGAACGTGACGATGCCGGCGGTCGGGCGCGATCTGCTTTCTCTCAGCTCTGCAATCTCGGTTTCTGCCCGCATCGTGTCGCCGATGAAGACCGGTTTCGGCATGATGACCTTGTCGTAGCCCAGATTGGCGACCAGCGTGCCAAGCGTTGTGTCGGATACAGACAGGCCGACCATCAGCGAAAAGGTGAAGGTGCCGTTGACGAGGATCTGGCCGAATTCGCTCGCTTTTGCCGCTTCGACATCGAGATGCAGTGGTTGCGGATTGTGGGTCATCAGCGTGAACATCAGATTGTCCGTCTCGGTCACCGTACGCCGGAGCTCGTGGACGATCCTGTCACCCACTGTCCAGTCGTCAAAATAGCGTCCGGCCATCAGCCTTCTCCCTCGATCCTGACGAGCAGGGTTCCTTCGACTACCTGACTGCCCTGGCATGCTTTCAGCTCGGCCACTGTGCCATCGAACGGCGCGTGGAGCACCTGTTCCATCTTCATGGCTTCGATGGCGACCAGCGGCTGGCCGCGCTTGACCAGATCACCCTTCGCAACGGATACGGCGATGATGATGCCTGGCATCGGCGCGATAATGGCGCCGTCGCCGGAGCCGGATCCATTCGCATTCTGCCCGGCGCGCGGTGCCCCGAACTCCCAGGCCTCGCCATCATGGAAAACGACGCCGTTTTCCGTTCGGACGGTCAGCTGTACGGAGTTCACCTGCACCAGGTAGGGCCGCTTGCCCACGTCGACTGATATCTGTCGGTCGATTTCGGCATTCAGGCGAAATCCCGTCAGCATGGTCCAGACATCCTGCGATTGTTGTGGCAACAGGGCCGTAGCAGCGGCTTGCAAAACTGCTTCGGTCGGTTCGCCTGATGGCACCAGGTCTTCGGCATGCCGCTCGATGAAGCCTGTGTTGACGGCAGCAGCCAGGAAGTCCGGGTGGCGGAGCGTGCGGGCGAGGAAACTGGCATTGCTGTGCACCGGCCAGATCTCGACCTGGCCTACAGCCTCGCCAAGCTTGCGGGCTGCCTCCTGCCGGCTGGCGCCGTGGCTGATGAGTTTGGCCAGCATCGGGTCGTAATGCGGGGTGACCTCGTTGCCCTGCTCGACGCCGCTGTCGATCCGCAGTGTCTCCGGCAGTCGCAAATGGTCGAGACGACCGATCGACGGCAGGAAACCGGTTGCGGGAGTTTCCGCATAAAGCCGGGCTTCCATGGCCCAGCCATGGATCGCGAGCTGATCCTGTTGCAAGGGCAGAGGCTCGCCCGAGGCAATGCGCAATTGCCACTCTACCAGATCCTGTCCGGTGATCGCCTCGGTCACGGGATGCTCGACCTGGAGACGCGTGTTCATTTCCATGAACCAGATGCGATCAGCACGCAGGCCTTGCGAGGCATCGGCGATGAACTCGATCGTACCTGCGCCGACATAATCGACCGCGCGGGCCGCCTTGACGGCCGCCTGGCAGACCGCATCCCGGGTCACGGCATCCATGCCGGGCGCGGGTGCTTCCTCGATTACCTTCTGATGCCGGCGTTGCAGCGAGCAGTCGCGCTCGAAGAGATGCACGACATTGCCTTTGGTGTCACCGAACACCTGCACCTCGATATGACGCGGCGAGAGGATGTATTTCTCGATCAGCACCCGGTCATCGCCGAAGGAGGACGCAGCCTCGCGCCGGCAACTGGCGAGGGCTGTCGCAAAATCCTCCGCCCGCTCGACGCGACGCATGCCCTTGCCGCCGCCGCCGGCCACCGCCTTGATCAGCACCGGATAGCCGATGGCATCGGCCTCGCATTGCAGCCGTTCCGGGCTCTGGTCTTCCCCGAGATAACCGGGTGTGACCGGCACGCCGGCTGCGATCATCCGTTGTTTGGCGCCATCTTTCAGGCCCATGGCCCTGATGGCAGCGGGCGGCGCCCCGACCCAGACCAGACCCTCGGCCATCACGGCTTCGGCAAACTCGGCATTTTCCGACAGGAAGCCATAACCCGGATGAATGGCCTTGGCGCCGCTCTTCCTCGCGGCTTCCAGGATGCGGTCCTGACGCAGATAGCTTTCGCGTGCCGGAGCCGGACCGATCGGCAGAGCCTCATCGGCCTCGCGCACGAAGGCCATGCCCGCATCCACATCCGAATGGACCGCAATCGTTCGGATGCCAAGCCGCCTTGCCGTGCGAATAATCCGCCGGGCGATTTCACCACGATTGGCGATTAACAAGCTTTCGATCATCGTCGCCTCACATCCGGAAAATGCCGAACTGCGCCCGCTCTAGGATCGGGGCGTTCAGCGTTGCGGAAAAGGCGAGGCCAAGCACGTCACGGGTCTGGGCAGGGTCGATGATGCCGTCATCCCACAATCTCGCCGTGGCATAATAGGGATTGCCTTCGTCCTCATATTTCTGGCGGATTGGCGCCTTGAAGGCCTCGGCTTCCTCAGCCGTCCAGCCTTCGGCGTCGCGATGGACGGTCGCCAGCACGGAGGCGGCCTGTTCGCCCCCCATGACGGAGATGCGGGCATTTGGCCAGGAAAACAGGAAGCGCGGCTGAAAGGCGCGACCGCACATGCCGTAATTGCCGGCGCCGAAACTGCCGCCGATCAGCACGGTGATCTTCGGCACCTGCGCGCCCGAGACCGCCGTCACCAGCTTGGCGCCATGTTTGGCGATGCCTTCCGCCTCGTATTTACCGCCGACCATGAAGCCGGAGATGTTTTGCAGGAAGAGAAGCGGAATGCGCCTCTGGCAGGCGAGTTCGATGAAATGGGCGCCCTTCAGCGCACTTTCGGAAAACAGGACGCCATTGTTGGCGAGGATCGCGATGGGCATGCCCCAGAGACGGGCAAAACCGCAGACAAGCGTGGTTCCGTAAAGCGGCTTGAACTCCTGCAGTTCGGAACCATCGACAAAACGGGCGATCACCTCGCGCACGTCATAGGGTGTGCGCAGGTCCTGCGGGATCACGCCGTAGAGTTCACTCGGGTCGAACAGGGGAGGGCGCGGCGTGGCCAGCTCGATGTTCACCGTTTTCGGCCGGTTCAGTGTCGCAACGATGTCGCGCACGATCAGAAGGGCGTGTTCGTCGTTCTCGGCGACATGGTCGACCAGGCCGGACTTGCGGCCATGCACATCAGCCCCGCCCAACTCCTCTGCCGAGATCACCTCGCCGGTTGCGGCTTTGACCAGGGGTGGGCCGGCGAGAAAGATGGTGCCCTGGTTGCGCACGATCACAGTTTCGTCGGACATAGCCGGCACATAGGCGCCGCCCGCCGTGCAACTTCCCATGACGCAGGCGATCTGCGGAATCCCGGCGGCAGACATCTGCGCCTGGTTGTAGAAGATCCGGCCGAAATGACCGCGATCGGGGAAGACCTCCGCCTGATGCGGCAGGTTGGCGCCGCCGGAATCCACCAGATAGATGCAGGGCAGGCGGTTTTCCCAAGCGATCTCCTGGGCTCTCAGATGCTTCTTGACCGTCATCGGGAAATAGGCGCCGCCCTTCACCGTCGGATCATGGGCGACGATCATGCATTCGCGACCGGAGATGCGCCCGATGCCCGTGATCATGCCGGCGCCCGGGGCCTCGTCGTCATACATGCCACCGGCGGCCAGTTGCCCGATCTCCAGGAAGGGAGAGCCGGGATCGAGGAGCCGCATCACGCGATCCCGGGGCAGAAGCTTGCCGCGCGCGACATGCCGCTGGCGGTGGCTTTCCGCTCCGCCAAGCGCTGCGGTTGCCACCTTGGACCGAAGCTCCTCGGCCAGGGCGCGGTTGCGGGTCGCATTAGCCCTGAAGCCTTCGCTGTCGCGGTCGAGTAGGGTCGAGAGTATCGGCATCAGCTTATCCCTCCCGTGCCGATGACCTCCCGGCCGATCAGCATGCGGCGCACCTCGTTGGTGCCCGCGCCGATATCGAGGAGCTTTGCATCGCGCCAGTAGCGCTCGACGGGCCAATCCTTTGTGTAGCCTGCACCGCCCAGGGCCTGGATCGCCTGTTCGGCCACCTTCACAGCGCTTTCCGAGGCATAGAGAATTGCGCCGGCCGCATCCTGGCGTGTCGTCTGACCGGCATCGCAGGCCCGCGCCACCGCATAGACATAGGCGCGGGCAGAGTTCAGTGCCACGACCATGTCGGCAATCTTGGCCTGCATCAGCTGGAAGCTGCCGATCGGTTTGCCGAATTGTTTGCGCTCCCTGATGTAAGGCAAGACGACGTCGAGGCAGGCCTGCATGATGCCGAGCTGGATTCCCGAAAGCACGACCCGCTCGTAGTCGAGGCCGGACATCAGGACCTTCGCCCCGCCGTTCAGCGGACCCATGACGTTTTCCTGCGGGGCAAAGCAGTCCTGGAAGACAAGTTCGGCCGTGGGCGAGCCGCGCATTCCAACCTTGTCGATCTTCTGACCGATCGAGAAGCCGGGGAAATCCTTTTCGATGAGAAAGGCCGTGATGCCTTTCGATCCCGCTTCGGGCTCCGTCTTCGCATAGACCACGAGCGTTTGGGCATAAGAGGCATTGGTGATCCAGAATTTGGTACCGTTTAGGCGGAAGCCGCCCTCGACCCTGTCCGCGCGCAGGCGCATGGAGACGACGTCAGATCCGGCGCCGGCTTCGGACATGGCAAGGCTGCCGACATGGTCTCCAGACATCAGTCCAGGCAGATATCTCGCCTTCTGCTCCTTCGAACCCCAGCGCGCGATCTGGTTGATGCACAGATTGGAATGGGCGCCGTAGGACAGGCCGACCGAGGCCGAGGCACGGCTGATTTCCTCGCAGGCAACGACATGGTCGAGATAGCCAAGGCCGAGGCCGCCGTCTGCTTCCGCGACCGTGATGCCATGCAGGCCGAGCGCGCCCATGGCCGGCCAGAGCTCAACCGGGAAACGATCATGCTTATCGACATCCGCAGCGATCGGGGCGATGCGCTCGCGAGCAAAGCGCGCCGTCGTGTCGCGGATCATCTCCGACGTTTCGCCAAGCCTGAAGTCCAATTCGGTCATGCGGCTTCCTCTGCGATTTTAGATCATGCGAACCGGAAGGCCGGTCAGATATGCAAAGCGTGGCCCAGCGCCTTGAGTGCTGCTTCCTGCAGGGCTTCGCCGCGGGTTGGGTGGGCATGGATGGTCGCAGCGATGTCCTCCAGCCGCGCGCCCATTTCGATGCGCGATGGCGAAGGTCGACGGCAAATTCCGAGACACCCGCGCCCGACCGCCTGCAGGCCGAGCAACGGCATGCGTATCCGCACGCGCCACGACACGCACGAACCCATGCTTCATCCTGCCACCGTCATCGCCCGTCCGTTGGCGGTGAAGGGGAACTGCGCCGATCTTCACATCGAATCCATGCGCCACGGGCTTCATCCGGCAGACAGACCGGCGCTGACGATTTCCGGATCGGTGAAGCAGATGGCCGGAATCGCAGCGCTTGTCCCAGTGCGCGCTTGCGGCCCGGCGACGATCTCGGCGACCATCTCGCCCTGCGCCATGGCCCGATGCGCCAGCATCGGTTCGCCGGTCACGTCGCCGATCGCGTAGACCCCGCGCATGGATGTGTGGCAGCGGTCATCGACCTGCAGGAACGAGCCGATCCGGTCGAGATCGAGTTCTTCGAGGCCGGAACCCATCGGTGCGCGGCCGTCGTCCGACGGCGACCAGAATGCGATCTGCCGGCAGTTCGCGCCGTCCCTGGGCAGTCTCGACGACCAGCGCCTCGCCTGTGTCGGAAAGCCCGACGGCCTCGCGCATCCGTCAGCACCTTGATGCCGCGTTCGCTCAACCTGCGCATGAACTGGTTTGACCAGATCGGCATCGTAGAGCGGCAGGATCTGCGATGTCGCCTCGACCACGGTGACTTCAGATCCCATTCTGGCGAAGGCGGTACCGAGTTCGAGCCCGATATAGCCGCCGCCGACGACAACGAGCCGTTTGGGCAGTTCGGTTAGTGACAGGGCCTCGGTGGAGGAAATGACCTTGCCGCCGAAAGGAAGGGCCGGAAGCTCCACGGGATCGGAGCCGGTTGCGATGACAACGGTCTCCGTCCGGATGACCTGCAGGCCGGTCTACTGTTTCCACCTCCACCGTCTTGCCGTCACGGAACTGCGCGTGGCCGTGAACGATCTTCACCCGCGCCTTCTGCAGGAGGCCGGCAGACGCCGGCCGGTCAGCCGGCCGACGATGGCGTCCTTCCAGGCCATGGTTTTGGACAGATCGATCGAGGCGCCCTCGACGCGGATGCCAAGCGCGTTCTCGCCGGCGGACAGCGCCCGCGCCTTGTCGAAGGTCTCTGCGGCATGGATCAGCGCCTTGGACGGGATACAGCCGATCGTCAGGCAGGTGCCGCCAGGACGGCCCTCTTCAACGATGACGGTATCGATGCCGAGCTGTCCTGCCTTGATGGCGCAGACATAGCCACCGGGACCGGCGCCGATGATGAGAAGCTTGCAGGAAATCTCTTTCATGGCTCAGCCTTCGATAAAAATCAGCGCCGGGGTCTCCATCAACACCCGCAGGCGCTGGACGAAGGTGGCGGCGTTCCAGCCATCGACGATGCGGTGATCGAAGCTGGAAGACAGGTTCATCATCTTGCGCGGCACAAACTGCGTGCCGTCCCAGACGGGCCGGGTGGCAATCTTGTTGACGCCGACGATGGCGACCTCCGGGTGGTTGATGACGGGGGTCGAGACGATGCCACCCAGCGCGCCGAGCGAGGAAATGGTGATGGTCGAGCCGGTGAGTTCGTCGCGGGTGGCGGTGCCGGCACTGGGTTGCTTCGGTGAGCCGGTTCGATTTCGGTCGCGCAATCCCAGATGCCGCGGGCCTCGGCATGTTTGACGACCGGCACAGCAAGACCGGCTGGCGGTCTGGGTGGCGATGCCGATATGCACCGCGCCGAAACGGGTGAGCATGCCGGCGTCGTCGTCGAAGGTCGCGTTGACATCCGGCTGCTCGACGACCGCCTTGACCATGGCGCGCATCAGGAAAGGCAGGATCGTCGAGCTTGGGCTGGTCGGGCCGGCTGTTCGGCATTCATCTTGGCGCGCAGTTCTTCAAGCGCCGTGACGTCCACTTCCTCCACATAGGTGATGTGGGGAATGCGCGAGGTGGCAGACCGCCATCTTCTCGGCGATGCGGCGGCGCAGGCCGGTCAACCTTGATCTCCTCGCGGGATCCCGGTGTTGGCGAGCACGGATGCCGCGCGGTGTGCCCGCAGCTACGTCCGGCGGGCAGGATACGGCATCGAGGTCCTCGCGCGGAGATGCGCCCGGCCGGGCCCTGTTCCCCGCATACCTGGCGCAGGTCGACGCCGGCATTCTCGCTGAGCGCAGCAGGCGCACCGAGGCGGCGCGGCGAGCGGCTTTTCGCCTTCAGGGCGCGGGTGCGCCGGTGGAGAGGCCGCTACCCCTGCCCCTTTCAGGGCTAGCCGCGGGTCTCGCCCGTCCTTCGGCCCCCCTCAAGGGGGAGGGAGGCGCGAGCGTATTCGCCGTGTCCTGCTGCTGGGGCGCCACATCAACCGTGGATGGCTTCTCGGATTTTGGCGACGCGCTATCTGGTACCCCTCCCCCTTGTGGGGGGCTGGAGGACGGGCGAGATTCGTGGCTCGCCCAGGCGGGGTGGGGGTCACCTTTTCGGAAGGCTCTTCTCCCGAAGCATCCTCCTCACCGCCCGTCGCTGATCCTGATCAGCGGCGCACCTGACCGCGATCGACATCGCCGATCGTCGGCGCCGAGCCAGACAACCGTCGCCACTCGACGGGCGAGGGAATCTCGACCGTCGCCTTGTCGGTCATGACAGCGGCGACCATCATGTCCTCGCGCACGGGATCACCGATCCTCACCATCCATTCGACAAGCTCGGCCTCTGCCACGCCTTCGCCGACATCGGGCATCTTGATCGTGAATTCGCCCATGGCTCAGGCCTCCATGACGTCGATGAGCGCGCGGCCGACCCTGATGGGGCCGGGGAAATAGTCCCATTCCTGCGCATGCGGATAGGGCGTGTCCCAGCCGGCGACCCGCATGACGGGCGCTTCCAGATGGTAGAAGCAATGCTCCTGCACCAGCGCCACGATCTCGCCGCCGAAACCGGAGGTCAGTGGTCGCCTCATGCACCACGACGCAGCGACCGGTCTTGCGCGACGGAGTCGACGATGGCATCGAGATCCAGCGGCATCAGGCGTGCGAAGGTCGATCACTTCGGCGTCGATGCCGGTCTCCTCGGCTGCGGCCAGCGCCACATGTACCATGGTCCCGTAGGTGATCACGGTCACCGCAGAACCCTCGCGGCGGATATCCGCCTTGCCGATCGGGATCGTGTGATCGCCTTCCGGCACCTCGCCCAGTTCATGGCGGGACCAGGGCGTCACCGGCCGGTCGTGATGGCCGTCGAAGGGGCCGTTATAAAGGCGCTTGGGCTCCAGAAAGATGACCGGATCCGGATCGGCGATCGCCGCGGTCAGCAGGCCCTTGGCGTCATAGGGATTGGACGGGACAACCACTTTGAGACCGCAGACATGGGTGAACAGGGCTTCTGGGCTCTGGCTGTGGGTCTGTCCGCCGAAAATGCCGCCGCCGGTTGGCATGCGCACCACGATCGGGCAGGTGAAGTCACCATTCGAGCGATAGCGGATGCGGGCCGCCTCCTGGGTCAGTTGGTCATAGGCGGGATACATGTAATCGGCGAACTGGATTTCGACGCAGGGCTTCAAGCCATAGGCTGCCATGCCGATCGCGGCCCCCACGATGCCGGATTCGTTGATCGGCGTGTCGAAGCAGCGGGTCTTTCCATATTTGGCCTGCAGCCCCTGGGTACAGCGGAACACGCCGCCGAAATAACCGACGTCCTCGCCAAACACGACCACGTCGTCGTCGCGCTCCATGGAGACGTCCATGGCGCTGCGCACCGCTTCGATCATTGTCATTCTGGCCATGTCAGTATCCTGCCTGCTGGCGCTGGCGGCGCAGATGCGGCGGCATTTCGGCATAGACGCCTTCGAAGATATCACGCACCGATGGCTTGCCGCCGGCATGCAGCGTGCCGTGTTCCTCGGCCTTGCGTTGGGCGGTGATCACCTCGTCCATGATTTCGGCTTCGGCCTGGACATGACGTTCTTCCGACCAGGCGCCTCTGATGATCAGGTGTTTCTTCAGGCGCAGAACCGGATCGCCGAGAGGCCAGACTTCCGATTCCGTTTTCGGGCGGTACGCGCTGGGATCGTCGGATGTCGAATGCGCGCCGACACGGTAGGTCACATATTCGACCAGCGTCGGCCCGAGATTGCGTCGTGCCCGCTCTGCGGCCCAGCAGGCGACCGCATAGACCGCGAGATAGTCGTTTCCGTCGACGCGGAGCGCCGGGATGCCAAAGCCCAGACCACGGGCCGCAAAGGTGCCCGAACCGCCTCGGGCTATGCCCTGAAAGGTTGAGATCGCCCACTGATTGTTGACGACATTGAGGACCACGGGCGCGCGATAGGTCGAGGCGAAAACCAGAGCCGAGTGAAAATCCGACTCGGCTGTCGAACCGTCGCCGATCCAGGCGGCGGCGATGCGGCTGTCGTTCTTGATCGCCGAAGCCATGGCCCAGCCCACAGCCTGGACATACTGGGTGGCGAGATTGCCGGAAATGGTGAAGAAGCCATGCTCCTTCGAGGAATACATGATCGGCAATTGCCGCCCGCGCAGAGGATCGGCCTCGTTCGAGAAGATCTGGTTCATCATCTCGACCATCGGATAGTCGTCTGCGATCAGAAGTCCTGCCTGCCGATAGGTCGGGAAGTTCATGTCGCCCTTGTTGAGCGCCTTGCGAAAGGCGCAGCTGACGGCTTCCTCGCCGAGATGCTGCATGTAGAAAGAGGTCTTGCCCTGGCGCTGCGCCATCAGCATGCGGGCATCAAAGGCCCTGAGCGTCATCATGTGGCGCAGGCCGGTTCGCAATTCGTCGTCCGTCAGCAGGCCTGCCCAAGGACCGACGGCTTCGCCATCGCGGTTCAGAACGCGAATGATCGAATAGGCAAGGTCGCGGATGTCTTCTGCGGCCGCATCAACCGGCGGCCGGGGCACCGCACCCGCCTTGGCAATCTTGACGTTGGAAAAGTCCGGTTCTCCACCCGGCCGAACGGCGGGTTCGGGGACGTGCAGGCTCAGGTGAGCGGGTTCCACCATCGATTTCCTCCCGTGAAGACTGCTTCTCTCCCCAGAAGCGTGTCAATCAAGGAGGATGGTATGCGCCTTGCAAGTGGCAAGCCATGACAAAAATGCCTCGAATTTTTTGGCCAGTTTTGCCATAGGTGCGATGAGGGGCCATGCTTCCGCTAAGCGAGTTGAACGGATCTTGCGCTCTTGCGGAATGCCTCGGGGCTTTCGCCCATCCATTTCTTGAAGGCGCGGTAAAAGGCGCTCGGCTCGGAGTAACCGAGACGGGCGGCAATGTCGCTGACGGTCTGTGGCGTGTTGATCAGCATGTCGCGTGCGAGGTCGCGGCGGATGTCGTCCTTGATGCCGGCATAACTTTGACCCTCGTCGTGCAGCCGATGGCGAAGCGTCGAAGGCGACATGCGCATCTCTCGGGCGAGGTCTGCAAAACTGCCCCAATCGGCCGGCCCCTTCTGGCTCAGCCGACGCCGGACCGCCGCTGCCGTGCCTGCGTCGTATCGATAGCGAATCAGGATATTGGCCGGTGCTCCCCTGAGGAATTGCCGCAAGGCCTGCTCGTTGCGGGCGATCGGCAAATCGAGCAGCGAGGCATCGAAGCCAAGGCGGCTTACCGGTTGCGAAAAGCGGATGGGAGCGCCGAAGAACAGCCGGTGCTCGGCGCTCAGCTTCGGTTCGCTGCAGCGAAAATCCACAAGGCGGATCGGAATGCGTCTGCCCACCAGCCAGCAGGTCAATCCATGCAGGATGATCCAGTAGCTGCGATAGGCGAAGGCGGAGCGGGGTTTCCCGGTCTCGCAAAGCTCGATTACTGCCGTGCCGTCACGCACCTCGAGCCGACCTGTCGGCTCGCCCAGCACGACATTGAGGAAACGCAATGCCCGTCGCAGCGCCCGCTCGAGTGTTGGCGCGTGCAGCACGCAATGGCACAGGAGCGTGAAGCTTCCGCGTGGCATCGGCCTTTCGCCAAGACCGAAACACTCGTCATTCAGCTCCTCGGCGATCGCGAGCCATAGGCGCCCGAAGGTCTGGGTCGAAACCGGCTGGTCGACGACCGGCGGAAGGCCGATCCGGGACAAAAGCGGTTCAGTGGGCCTGCCGGCGCGTCTCAGGCTGTCGAGTGCCTCCTCGACGAAACCCGTCGAGATCATATGTCGTTCGGTCTCGGCCATGGTCCTCGTTCGACCTCAAGCGCATCAGTGGCAAAAGTGGCCGCGACAATGGATCTATTTCGTCATCGGTTGCAACACTGAAACGCGATAGAGTCTGATTTGAATGGGAGTTTGCTACGGCCTCTGGGAGGAGGATTCGATGCGCGTCGAGGATGCTTGTTTCATCGTGACAGGCGGTTGCTCCGGTCTCGGGGCCGCCACCGCGCGCATGATCGTCGAGGCTGGCGGTCGCGTGGTGATTGCCGATCTCGATCGGGATCGCGGTCAGTCTCTGGCGCTGGAACTCGGTGAAAACGTGCGCTTCGTCGAAACCGATGTCACCCGTGCGGATGATGCCGCAAGGGCGGTCGATGCTGCAACCAGCACCTTCGGCAGCCTGCGGGGATTGATCAATTGCGCAGGTGTCGCCCCTGCGGAGAAGGTCGTCGGGCGCGACGGGCCGCATGGGCTTGATAGCTTCGCGCGGACGATCGGGATCAATCTCGTCGGCACCTTCAACATGATCCGGCTCGCCGCTGCTGCCATGCATGCGAACGAAGCCGATGTCGAGGGTGAACGCGGCGTCATCGTCAACACCGCCTCGGTTGCCGCCTTCGACGGTCAGGTAGGGCAGGCGGCCTATGCGGCATCGAAAGGCGGAATCGCCGCCATGACCCTGCCGATAGCGCGTGAACTCGCACGATTCGGTATTCGGGTGATGTCGATTGCGCCGGGTGTGTTCGAGACGCCGATGATGGCCAGCATGCCAGAACAGGTACGCGAAGGTCTGGCGTCGAGCGTGCCGTTTCCGCCCCGGCTCGGCAGACCGGCCGATTTCGCAGCCCTTGTCCGGCATATCGTTGAAAATACCATGCTGAACGGCGAGGTCATCCGTCTCGACGGCGCCATCCGCATGGGTGCGCGCTGACCGCTGCCGCAGGAGGAAAGATGAACTTGCACGATCCCATTGTCATCGTCGGTTCCGCCCGAACCCCGATCGGCGGTTTTCAGGGCGAGCTTCAAGGTATGACGGCGCCCGAACTCGGCGCTGCCGCCATACGGGCGGCGCTCGACCGCAGCGGGCTTGCAGCCGATGCCGTCGAGGAGATCCTGTTTGGCTGTGTTCTGCCGGCGGGCCAGGGTCAGGCACCCGCACGACAGGCCGCCATCGGTGCCGGTCTTCCTGTCTCGGCGGGTGCAACGACCATCAACAAGATGTGCGGCTCGGGCATGAAGGCGACCATGCTCGCCCATGACCTGATTGCCGCTGGCAGCGCGTCGATTGCGGTGGCCGGCGGCATGGAGAGCATGACCAACGCACCCTATCTGCTGGATCGCGCCCGCGCTGGTTACCGCCTCGGTCATGGGCGGGTGCTCGACCACATGTTTCTCGACGGGCTCGAGGATGCCTATGACAAGGGCCGGCTGATGGGCACCTTCGCGGAAGATTGCGCCGAGGCCTACCAGTTTACGCGTGAAGCACAGGACGCCTATGCCGTCGCCTCGCTTACGCGCGCAACAAAGGCTATAGCTGATGCCAGCTTCGATCGCGAAGTTGTGCCGGTGGTCGTCAAATCCGGCAAGGCGGAGCAGGTGATCGGCCGCGACGAGCAGCCTGGCAAGGCAAGGCCGGAGAAGATCCCAACCCTGAAGCCCGCCTTCCGCGACGGCGGAACTGTCACAGCTGCCAATTCCAGCTCGATCTCGGATGGTGCCGCAGCGCTTGTCCTGATGCGCCGCTCGGAAGCGGAGCGGCGTGGTCTTGCCCCGCTTGCTACGATCCTCGGGCACGCCACGCATGCGCAGGCGCCCAGCCTGTTTGCCACCGCGCCGATCGGTGCCCTGCAGAAGCTCTCCGATCGCATCGGCCTTCCGCTATCTGAGGTGGACCTGTTCGAAATCAACGAAGCCTTTGCCGTCGTCGCCATGGCCGCGATGCGCGACCTCGATCTGCCGCATGACAAGGTCAATGTTCATGGCGGTGCCTGCGCGCTCGGTCATCCGATCGGCGCCTCGGGCGCGCGGATCCTGGTGACGCTGATCGCCGCACTCGAACGCTACGATCTGAAACGCGGCATGGCGGCTCTCTGCATCGGTGGTGGCGAAGCCACGGCGATTGCCATCGAGCGGGCGTGATTGGAGGAGACCCATGATCCTTTCAGAGCTTCAACAGCAGATACTGGACATGACTCGCAGCTTCGCCCGCGAGCGCCTTGCCCCAGGTGCCGCCGACCGTGACCGTCAGCACAGCTTTCCCCGCAAGGAACTGACCGAAATGGGTGAGCTCGGGCTGCTTGGCATGCTGGTGCCGGAAGCCTATGGCGGTTCGGATACGGGCGCGCTTGCCTATGCGATTGCGGTCGAGGAAATTGCCGCAGGCGATGGCGCCTGCTCGACGATCATGAGCGTCCACAGCTCGGTGGGGTGCGTGCCGATCCTGAAATTCGGGACGGAAGAGCAGCAGCAGCGCTTCCTGCCGAAACTGGCATCGGGCGAATGGATCGGCGGTTTCGCCCTGACGGAGCCGCAGGCCGGATCGGATGCCTCCAACCTCAAAACCCGCGCACGGCGCGAGGGTGACCATTACGTCATCGACGGTGCCAAGCAGTTCATTACCTCGGGCAGGAACGGCCAGGTCATCATCGTGTTTGCGGTGACCGATCCCAGTGCGGGCAAGAACGGGATCACGGCCTTTATCGTGCCGACGGATACACCGGGCTACGAGGTCCTGCGTGTCGAGGAGAAGCTCGGTCTCAACGCTTCAGACACCTGCCAGATTGCCTTCAACGGAATGAAGATCCCTGTCGAGAACAGGCTCGGTGAGGAAGGGCAGGGCTATCGCATCGCGCTGTCCAATCTGGAGGGTGGGCGCATCGGGATCGCCGCGCAGTCGGTCGGCATGGCGCAGGCGGCCTTCGAGGCGGCGCGCGATTATGCCGGCGAACGAAAGGCTTTCGGCAAAGCAATTGCAGAGCATCAGGCGGTTGCCTTCCGTCTCGCCGACATGGCGACACAGATCGAGGCCGCGCGGCAACTGGTCTGGTATGCGGCCTCGCTGCGGGAGGCGGGCATTCCCTGCATTTCACAAGCCTCGATGGCGAAGCTCTTCGCGTCCGAGATGGTCGAGCGCGTCTGCTCGGATGCAATCCAGATCCATGGTGGCTACGGCTATATGCGGGATTATCCGGTTGAGCGGATCTACCGGGATGCTCGTATCTGCCAGATCTATGAAGGCACAAGCGATGTGCAGCGGATGGTGATTGCGCGGAACCTGTAGGATGCCGAATGGACATCATGCACGGACCGACGCCTACAGAGGGAGGAAACGCTATGCTTGAGACGATCGCCTTCATTGGTCTTGGCAATATGGGAGGACCGATGGCCGCCAATCTCGTCAAGGCGGGGTATCCGGTCCGGGGCTTCGATCTTTCCGAACCAGCCAGAAAGGCCGCGACGGAGAACGGCATCACGCTTTGCGAAAGTGCTGCGCAAGCCGTCGGCGGAGCCTCCATCGTCATCACCATGCTGCCTGCCGGGCACCATGTCCTGTCGGTCTGGAGCGAGCTGGTCGAAGCCGTCGGCAAGGGCACACTGCTGATCGACTGCTCGACGATCGACGTGGACAATGCCCGCAAGTCCCATACGCTTGCTCATGCGGTCGGCTGCCTGTCGCTCGACGCGCCGGTGTCGGGCGGAACGACGGGGGCGAGTGCTGCCACGCTGACCTTCATGGTCGGAGGAGGAGCGGACGCCTTGTCCCATGGTCGGCCGGTGCTGGAGGCCATGGGGCGACGGGTCGTGCATTGCGGTTCGGCCGGTGCCGGCCAGGCGGCCAAGATCTGCAACAACATGATCCTCGGCATCACCATGGCCGGGGTCTGTGAGGCCTTCGTACTTGGGGAAAAGCTCGGGCTGTCGCATCAGGCGCTGTTCGACGTGGCCTCGACGTCATCGGGCCAGTGCTGGGCGATCAGCACCAACTGCCCGGTGCCGGGTCCTGTCCCGACATCGCCTGCCAACCGAGATTACAAGCCGGGCTTTGCCGCCGCTCTGATGCTGAAAGACATGCGGCTGTCGCAGGAAGCGGCGAAATCGACCGGTGCGGCAACGGCCCTCGGCGCACATGCGACAGAGCTTTACGAACTCTTCGACCAGCTGGGGCATGGCGGCGAAGATTTTTCGTCGATCATCAATTATTTCAGAGACAAGACGACCTGAAGAACAAGTTGTCAAGGGCTCAAGCGACCAGCGGTATCAAGCCGCCACCACAGAGCTTGAGCTGCCGTGAACTCACCCGCTTCAGCAAGGCGGCATCATGGCTGATGGCGAGGATGCCGAGACCTTGGCGGCAACGGTCCATCAGGAAAGACCAGATTTCCACCTGGGTGATCGGGTCTAGCATGGCAGACACTTCGTCGGCGACCAGGAAGCGGGTGTCGGGGCCAAGCGCCCGTGCCAGCACCACCCGTTGCAGCTCGCCACCCGAGATTTCATGCGGATAGCGGTCGAACCAGGTCCGCGACACGCCAATGGCATCCAGCGTCTGGTCATCCGGTTGCCAAGCCTCCGCAATGATCCGGCCCAGCCGCCATCGCGGATTGACGGCGAAGATCGAGGATTGGTGGATGTGCTGAACCCCGCGGTAGCCTGGGGCAGGGGCGGCGCCATCGAGGAGAACCTCTCCCTTCTGCGGCTTCAGATAACCCGCCACGATGCGCCCGAGTGTCGATTTGCCAGAGCCGGAGGGGCCGGAAAGGCCGAGGATCTCGCCCTCCTTAAGCGTCAGCGTTGCACCCTCAAGTATGGGTTTTGCCTTGCCAAAGCCGAACTCAACGCCTCTCACCTCAAGCACGGGCGGCCTCCCGCTCAAGCGGTGCGGTCGTGAACTGGTTTCCCGGCATTGCAAGCCAAAGCGCTCTTGCATAGGACAGCGTCAGCTGCCTGCCGTCATCAGAAAACGCATTGGCCGGCTCGATGCCGAGCAATCTGCCCTGTTCCAGGATCGCGACCCGGTCGGCATGGGAAACGGCGGTCACGAGATCATGGGTTATCAGCAACACAGCCTTGCCACGATCGGCGAAGCGGCGGAGATGGCGAAGCACGGTGTCCGCTACGTCAGGATCAAGCCCGCTTGTCGGCTCGTCGGCGACGATCAGATCCGGCTCTCCGATGGTGGCGATGGCGAGAAGCAGGCGGCGCGCCATGCCGCCCGAAACCTGATGCGGATAAAGCCGCATGACCTCGGCATCGAGGCCGAAGCTCTCAAGGGTGTTCACGAGGTCTGTCGTGGTTTTCGCTTTGCCGCTGCGTTTTGCGGCCCACAGCAATTGTTTGCCGCAGCGCGCCAGGGGATCGAGATGGCTGAGCGATTGCGGAACCAGCGCCATGCGCTGGCCCTGGCCTTTGCTGCTATTGGCCGCTTCAACTGGCTCTCCGTTCAGCGATATGCTGCCGCGCACCACGGCATTTTCCGGGAGAATGCCAAACAGGGCATGGGCAAGCAGGCTCTTTCCAGCACCGGAAGCGCCCACCAGCGCAAGGATCTCGCCGCGATCCACCTTAAGGTCGATGCCGTCGACGGCCGGCATTTCGCAGCGATGGATCAGTCCGTCATAGCGCAGGAAGCCGATGGAGAGGGTGTCTATAGCGAGCATCAGTTTTGTTCCTGCCGGGGATCGGTCAGAAGGCGGAGCCCATTGCCGATGGCATCGAAACTTAGGACCACGAGGAGCAATGCCAGCCCCGGAAACAGACCAAGCCACCATTTGCCGGCAGAGAGATAGCGCATCGAATCCGACAGCAAAACGCCGATGGCGGGTTTGGAGGGTTCAAGCCCGAAGCCGATGAAGGTCAGGCCAGCCTCATGCAGGATGGCATGGGGAAAGAGAAGCACGAGGCCGACAAGCAGTTGCGGCACGAGATGCGGCAGAAAGTGATGCCGACCGATGTAGAACCAGGATTTGCCAAAGTGCCGGGAAGCCTGGACAAACTCGGCCTGGCGCAGTTGCAGGAGTTCGGCCCTGAGGATCCGGGTGAGCCGCGGCCAATGGGTGACGGCAACCGCAATGATCACCGCCGTCGTGCCGCCTCCAAGACCGAAGGATATGAGGATCAAAAGCACGAAATGCGGCAGTCCCATCGCAGCATCGATCAGGAAGGACACGGCTTCATCGGCCAGACGCCCCCCTGTTGTCGCCACAAGCGCCAGCAGCATCGCGATGACGACAGACCCGGAAGCGGCAATCAGGCCCACCCAGAAACTCAAGGCGAGGCCGTGCAGCGTGCGGGCGAACATGTCGCGTCCGAGCTGATCGGTACCGGCTAGATGGGACAATGACGGTTCGAGCAGGCGCGTGGAGAAGTCGGCATCAATACCGTAGCGCCCGTAGAGATGGGCGGAGACGAGTACGGCAGCCAAAGTAAGCGCTGCTACTGTTGCGATCGCGAGCGTTCGTATCCTGTGTCCGTCTGGCGCGCGGTCTGGGGCGGAGGGCGGGAGGTCGATGATGGCACTCATGCGATGCGCCCCCCCGAAGCCATACGAGGATCGACCAGCTTGTAGAGGAGATCGGCAATCGAGTTGCCGAGGAAGACGACAAAGGTCAGCGCCAGTGTGATCGCGAGGAGCAGGGGCACATCGCCACGGATCCCGGCTTCCACGGTCGCCTTGCCGAGCCCCGGATAGGAAAACACCTGTTCGGCCAGCACCGAGCCACCGAAGAGTTCGCCGAGCGAGGCAAAGAGAACGGTGACCGCCGGGAGCGCTGCATTCCGTGCACCGTGACGCAAAGCAATATCCATGCGCGAGGCGCCTTGCGCCTTGGCATATAGCGCATAATCGGACTGCATGATCTCGATCATCTTGGCGCGTGTGTGCAGTGCGATCTGGGCAATGCCGAGCACGCTCAGCGCCACCAGCGGCAGGGCAAGATGCCGGGCGCGATCAGCCAAGGTCACGTCCTCAGGCAGAACCCCGATCGGCGTGGCGCAGCAGATGGGCGCCCAGTTGAGCCCGACTGCAAAGACGACAAGCAGCATGATCGCCAGCCAGAAGGTGGGCGTCGATGCCAGCACATAGGAATAGAGCCGGATGACCCTGTCCGCCCAGGAGCCGGAAAAGGCACCGGCGATCACGCCAAGGGCGAAGCCGAGCACGCCGGAGAGCAGCCAGGCAAGCCCCATCAGGGGAAGCGACGCCTTGAACCTCGAGACGAGGACGTCGGCGACCGGCGCGTTATAGGTCATGGAGTAGCCTAGGTCGCCCGCCATCAGATTCTTCGCCCAACGCCAGAACTGCGCGGACGCCGGTTGGTCGAGCCCCCATTTCTCGGCAATCAGGGCGCGCTGCTCGGGCCCGACACGCGCGATGTCGGCCCCGAGATAAGCATTGATCGGATCGACAGGTGAATTCTTCATCAGCGCAAAGGCGACGATCGCGACGGTCAGAAGGACGAGCACAAGCCGGATCGCCTTTGCAGCGATCAACCCGACCCAGCCCAATTGGCCCGTCTTACTCACACGTCCATTTCCAGTTCTGGATCATCGCAGTGATCGGCCATCCATGGCCATGCGGTTCGATCTGGGTGGCGCCAATCTCCAGGCATTCGTTCACGTAGTAGATGTGATCGAGGTTGACGAGCCAAGCCCATGCGGCGTCGCCCTTGGCGCCGAAACCAGTCGTCCCGTCCCATTCGGCTTTTTGCCAGTCTGGAAAGGATGCTTCCAGGCTTTCCGCACTCTGCGCTGCAGCGAGATGCTGGTCGACGGTGGGGTTCGCATAGAAACCGGCGTTAAAGAATTCCACGCCGCCAAGGCCCGACTGGTAGAGATTGTAGACCTCGAGCGGCGAGTGACTGCCCCAACCGAACAGCACCGGTTCGGAATGCATGACCCGGTCGATTTCGTCCCAGCTTTTACCGGTGGCCGTCGCCTCCATGCCGAGGCCCTTCAATTGTGCCGACACGGTTTCAGCCAGCATGCGTCGGGTGGAATCCGAAGCGGGGTAATTGATCGGGAAGGCGGCCCGCAGGCCATCTTTCTCACGGATACCGTCGTTGCCGAGGGTCCAGCCGGCGTTTTCCAGTTCGGTTTTGGCCTGCTCGAGATCGAAATTTACCGCAGCGTCCGGATTTGACCAGGGCAGACCGTCGGCCGGGCCTGCTGCCGGGCTCCCGTAACCGAGCAGGGCGACCTCGACCAATTGGTTTCGATCGATACCGAGATTGACGGCACGTCGTATGGCCGGATCGGCCGTGACATCATTGCCGAGTTTCTTGCCCTCGCCGACGACCTTTCCCTCGTCCTTCACCATAGGGAAGACGATGCCTCTGTTATCGACCGACTGGGCAACGATCTGCTTGAAGCCCTGCGGTGCCGCATCGGCGGCCGTCGCAGGCACCGAGACCATATCGACCTGTCCGGCCTGGGCTGCCGCGAGGCTGGTGTCTTCTTCGGTAAACAGGAAGGTGATCCGCTCGAAGGGCCCGGTCTCGCCGTAATAATTCGGGTTTTTCTCGACGATCAACTGTTGGCCTTCGGTCCAGGAGACGAGCTTGTACGGTCCTGACCCGATGGGCTTGCGCGCATAGCCTTCGCCGTAGCTGTCCGAGGGCACGATTCCGAGCGCGTAGAAGTTCTCGGTGAAAGTGATCCATGGCTTTTTCAGCCGGATCTCGACGGTCTGGTCGTCGATGGCGCGGGCGGCTTCGAGTGCGGTCAAGTCAGCGGCGCTGCCGATCTTTGCAGCCTCGTTGAAGGTGAAGGCGACGTCTTCGGCGGTGAGCGGCGAACCATCAGAGAACTTTGTGTCAGGCCGGAGCCTGATGGTCCATGTGAGCCGATCATCGGAGAGCGACCATTCGGTCGCCAGATCGGGGCGCGTCTTCAACTCGGCATCGCGTGTCAGAAGGGTCGATTGAAAAAGCGGATGACCGTAACGTCCCCAGCCGGTCAAAGGGTCGTAGCCGCCTTCAGGCTCGCCGCCGATGGCGAGCACCAGTTGTGATTTCGGCGCAGCAAGGGCCGTGCTGGACAAGAAGGCGGCAGCGAGCGCGGTCGAAAATGCAACCCGCAGAATTGCCTTGGTCATGAAAATTCCCCTATACCCAATCAGACGGTGCCGGGCGCACCCACGAAACAAGCGGACCATAATCCTGGGAAAGTATGATGTCTATATCAAAACATCATACGATCGGAGTTTGATATGCAGCGTGTGACAATCACCCTTGATGACGAGCTGATGCAGGAGCTTGATGCGCTGATTGAGACTCGCGGAGATCAGAACCGGTCAGAGGCGATCCGCGATCTCGTGAGAGCAGGCCTGAAGGAAGCCACCCGGAATGCGAAGGGTGACGAACCCTGTATCGGCGTGTTGAGCTATGTCTACGATCATGCCGCCCGGGACCTGGCACGGCGGCTGACGAACAGCTTTCATCATCATCACGACCTGACGATCGCAAGCCTGCATGTGCATCTCGATACCGAAAACTGTCTTGAAGTCGGCATCCTGAAGGGGTCGATGAACGAGGTTCAGCATTTTTCAGATCACATTACTGCAGAGCGATCGGTGCGTCACGGGAGTGTCCAGATCATACCGCTGCAGGGCAGCGAAGACTGACCGCTCGATTGGCTGGTCCATCCTTCGTCCTAACCTCTAGGCTCCGACGGGCCTCACCTAGCCTAGTGTGACGCCTTCATGACCTCGGCTCTGATTTCCGCCCCATGCTCGTCCAGTCGCGGTGGAGGCGAGACAGCAAATTCCGGCTCGCCGTCAAAGCTGTAAGGTGGCCGGACGGTCGTGAAGTCTCCCATCTCGGCGTTCGGAACGGTGACCGCAATTTGCAGATGCCTTGCCTGTGGGTCTTCGAGCGCCTCGTCGCTGTCGTAGGCCGGCGCATAGGGCACTTCGTTCGTTTCCAGCAAACCGCACCATTCGTCACGCGGCTTGCTTCGAAATACCGGAGCGAGAATGTCGATCAGCTCATCCTGATGCCGGATGCGATCCAGGCGTTCGCGGAAGCGGTGATCATCTGCCAGATGGCGCTGCTGGGTCGCATCGAGCAAACCTTCCCAGAACTTCTGTGGCGAGGAGAGATGGAAGGCGATCCATTTGTTGTCGGCGCATTCGAATGTATAGGACTGGCTGACCACCGGTCGCGACAAGGGCCCCATGACCTCTCCGGCGCTGTAGTAGTGGGTGAAACTGTCGAGATTGAAGTGGCTCATGGCCTCCAGCATCGAGATGTCGAGCCTGCGGCCCTTGCCGGTCTTTCCGCGCTCGATCAGGGCGGCGAGGATGCCGGTTGCCGCATAATGTCCCGTCACTGCATCGGCCAGAGCCGGACCGATGACGCGGGGACGGTCGGGTGGTGTCACAAGGCGTAGAAAGCCGCTGGCCGCCTGTGCCACAGTGTCATAAGCCGGTCTGTCCCGTGCCGGCCCCGAGGTGCCGAAGCCTGAAATCGCACAGTAGACGAGCCTCGGATTGAGTGCTCGCAGTTCGGTTTCTCCCGCGCCGAGCTTTTCGGCGACCCCCGGCCGGAAGTTCTGGATGAAGACGTCTGCCGAAGAAATCAGGGCGTGAAAGACAGCGAGATCCTCGGGGTTTCGAGTGTCGAGCGCGATGGAGCGCTTGTTGCGATTGTAGGTCTGAAAATGGGGCGAGTAGAGCCCGCCCTTGAAGGCGCGGAAGGGATCGCCCTCTCCGGGGCGCTCGACCTTGATGACGTCAGCACCAAGATCTGCCAGTTGCATCGCTGCGGCCGGCCCTGTGATGTAGGTCCCCATCTCGATGACCCGAATGGACTGAAGTGGCTTCATTCGGATGTCTCTCCGTCATAGGAAATCGCGAGATCCGCATGGTGGGACAGGATGAAACCGATCGGCCGCTCGCTTTCTTCATAGAGATGGGCGGCAAGACCTGCTGCGCGGGCAATGAGGGGGATGGCCTTGAGGGCTGCGAGCGGCCACCCGGCATCGAGCATCACGGCGGGAATGGCGCCTGAGACATTGATCGGCAAGGGCCGGTTCATGATGCCGGGGGCAAGCTTGCCCAGCAGTCTTAAGGTTGCGATATGCGGCCCGGAAATCTGCAGTTCGTCGGCGACCGCCAGTAGCCGATCTGCGCGGGGATCTCCGCCTGCGTGCTGGGGGTGACCAAGTCCCGGAACCTTCCGGCGCTCTTTAAGGAAAACATCAAGCGAGTTGCGGACCGCCGCCTCGTTTCCGCCAGCGGCGACCAGTTCTGCCAGATATCGCCCGGAGACCTCGGAAGAGCCTGCAACAACTGTTCCCATGCCGAGAAGACCTGCGGCCATGGCGCCCTGCCAGGCTTCGGGAGCTGCTGCCAGCGTCATACGGGCCGCCTGTACCGATGGAACCAGTCCATGCTCGGCAATCGCGACCAAGCAGGCGTTGAGGGCCGTCGTCTGTCTCTTATCCGGCCGTTTGCCGCAGACCAGCAGCCAGAAGTAATCTGTGAAATCGATTTTGCCGATCAGGTCATCACACAGATCATGGCCTCTGACCGTGATCGATGTCGCATCCGATGTGGCGATCGCGGTGAAGGCGTGGTCCTGCTTGCCAATTCTCATTCAGACTTCCTTTTCGCATAGCGAAAATAAATTCACTTGCCGAATAATAGAACCTGTTCTAGCTTTGCGTCAACCCGGCGGGAGACGGGTCATTCGAGTGGAGGATGTCGATGGTTCAGATCAATCAGTTCACGATTACCGAGGCGGTGAAGGAAAGCTTCCAGACCGAGGAGGGCAGTCGGTTCAAGTTCCTGCTTGAGACGTTCATCGACCACCTCCACGACTATACGCGTGAAGTGAACATGACCCATGAAGAATGGATGGGCATGCTGATGTTCCTTTATGATTGCGGGAAAATCTCCACCCCGGAACGGCACGAGTTCATTTTGCTGTCCGACGTCGTGGGCCTGTCCGCCCTGGTCGATATGATCAACACCCGCGGCGGGGCGACGGAAGGCTCCAATCTCGGTCCCTTCTACCTTGATGATGCACCGGAGCTCGAATTGGGCGGCGACCTCGCGCGGGGGCGTGACGGGACAACGCTGCTGGTACATGGCATCGTGCGTGACTCTCTTGGCAATCCGCTTCCAGGAGCAATCGTCGACACCTGGCAGGCTGATGGCAGCGGCACCTATCCGATCCAGGAACATGGGCAGGACAAATACGACTTGCGTGGCAAGATCACCGCGGATGGCGAAGGCCGCTACTACTACACCACGGTCCTGCCGAAGCCCTACACCGTTCCCTATGACGGTCCGGTCGGACGTCTGCTTCGTGCCGGCAACCGCCATGCCTGGCGGGCCGCGCATCTGCACTTCATCGTCCGTGCCGAAAAAATGCGGGCGATAACCACGGAACTGTTCTTCGAGAACACCGAATACATCGACAATGACGCGGTTTTCGGAGTCCGAAAATCGTTGATAGCTAAACTGGAACCTGTCAAGAAATCCGAGGAATTCCCGTTTGCCCTCGAGAAGCGTCCGGACGCCAAATGCAGGTTCGATTTCGTGCTCGTGCCCGAGGGCTGAACTTTGCTGGACAGGGTGGACATGGTTGAGGATCCGAAGCGATCGACGGAATTTGTTGAAGCGCTGGCAAAGGGAATAGCCGTCATCGAATGTTTCGATGCTGCGCATCCCGACATGACCCTGAGCGAGATCGCGCGGCGCGTCGGTCTTTCACCCGCTGCTGCCCGCCGTAGCCTGATCACGTTGTCGGCGCTCGGTTACGTCGGCTCGTCTGGCAAGCGCTTCTTCCTGAAGCCCAAGGTGATGACACTCGGCTCCGGTTTCTACTTTGCCGCCCGTATCGACGAGATCCTGTTGCCGGAACTTAGGCAGATTGTCGAAACCCATGGTGATGCAGCTTCCATCGCTATGCTCGACGGGCAAGACGTCATCTATATCGCGCACCATTCCACCCAGCGTGCGCGACGGGCGACGGCCGTGGTCGGCGCGCGCTATCCCGCGCATGCGACGTCGCTGGGACGCGTCTTGTTGGCCGACCTGCCGAAGTCCGAGCTGGAGCGCTACTTCGCGAGGGTGGAGCCTAAGGCGCTCACTTCCCGCACGGTCACAGACAAGAACATGCTGCGCGGGCTGATCGAGGAGGCTGGCGAGCGCGGCTATGCGACGACGGTCGATCAGCTCGACTACGGCATTACGGCTCTCGCGGTGCCGATCCGCAATGCAGAGGGCAGGGTCACGGCAGCGGTCAATTCCTCCGGCTATTCGGGGCTTGTCAGTCCGGAACAGATGGTGACGGATCGGCTGGGTGATCTTCGGGTTGCTGCCGGCCGGATCAGCGCGGCTGCGGCCCGAACACCAGCGCTATCGGCAGCACTGAACGGATAAGGGAGCCGAAGGGCCTGCGCGACTTTGCGCGCTCTAATTAGTTCGCGAATTAAATTTCGTATTGCGAAAAATGGGAGGTGGGCATGTGTAAATTTTGTGATGTGAGATTGAGATCCCCAGCAGATAGCGGCGGTGGATCAGTTCCGCACTTGGGTCGCTCCAGCGGTACGCTGCCGCTCCCGGCCGGACTGGGCCAGGCCGGTCGCAAGACCTTGATCAAGGGCGGCGCCGTCCTGTCGATGGATCCGTCCGTCGGCAATTACACCACCGGCGATGTGCTGATCGAGGGGGCGAAGATCCTTGCCGTCGGCGCTCATCTGGACTCTGCTGATGCGGCTGTCATCGATGCCAGCGGCATGATCGTCATGCCGGGTTTCATCGATACCCATCACCATCAGTTCGAGACCGCCTTGCGCAGCCTCCTGTCGGACGCCATTCTGGTGAATGACGGGCGTCCGGAAAGTACCGCCAATTATTATGAGTGGATGCTGCAGAAGTTCTCGGTCCTCTATCGCCCGGAAGATGTCTATATTTCCGAACTGTTTGGCAGCATCGCCCAGATCGATGCCGGTGTGACGACCGTGATGGACGTGAGCCAGATCCATCACTCGCCGGAGCATTCGGATTCGGCCATCGCTGCCCTTAAGGATGCCGGCCGTCGTGCCGTCTTCGGCTATTTCGAAGGCTGGGGCGATCTTGCCAAGTATCCGGGCGATGCGTGGCGGATCAGGGCCGAGCATTTCTCCAGCGACGATCAATTGTTGACCATGGTGATGGGCGGCGAGATCTACCTGCCTTTCCATGAAGAGGCGTGGGCGACGGGCCGCGAACTCGGTTTGCCGATCGCGCTCCATGTTGTCGGCACCTTCGGCATGCAGCCAACCTTCGACGGCCTCGCCATGGCCGGCAAGTTCGGCCCGGACAATATCTTCATCCATATGACAGGCATGAGCGACATGGCCTGGCAGCGGGCAGCGGATGCCGGCGCGCATATCTCGCTCTCCGTGCCTATCGAGATGCAGATGCGCCACGGTGAGCCGCCGCTTCAGAAAGCCCTTGACCTTGGTCTTCAGCCATCGCTTTCCACCGACGTCGAATGCACGATGACCGCAGACATGTTCACGCAGATGCGCTCGACGATCACCCTCCAGCGAATGATTGCCAACGAGAAGGCGCTGCGCGGCGAAGACTATCCCAAACTGCTCTCGGCCATGGACGTGATCCGGTTCGCGACCATCGAAGGCGCGCGGGGGCTGAAGCTGGAGCACAAGACCGGCAGTCTCACGCCCGGCAAGGATGCCGATATCATTCTGCTCGATGCAACCGCGCTCAATGTGGCGCCCCTCAACCATGTGCCTGGCGCCGTTGTCACGCTGATGGAGCGCAGCAATGTCTCGACGGTCTTCTGCGCGGGACAGGTCAAGAAGTGGCAGGGAAGCCTGATCGGTCACGATATCGCCAAGCTGCGGCGGGAGCTGGAGGCGAGCCGCGACTATCTGTTCGAGAAGGCGGGCGTGGAGCAGGATCTGTTTCGTCAGTAGAGTTGATGCTGGCGCAAAAAAGCCGACGGGCGCATTTCACACGGGTGGGCGCGTCAGCGGTAGACAAAAGAAGATGTGAGCCAGACCTCAGCTGCGGGGCCAAGGGCTCGATTGATCCGCAGTCAAGCCTGGTCCTTTCGCACCAGCACGAAGTCGTGCTTCACTTCCCAGAATTCCTCGCTGAAACCGTATTCGGCGGCACGCTGCGGATCTTTTTGGCGGTCGAATTTCGCCAGCAGGCTTTCCTTGACGCCGAAGACGGCATCCGAATGGATGTATTGATCATCCGGATCGAAGATATGGGTGACGAGCGTCTCGTAGCCCTCGGCCTTGATGATGTAATGCAGGTGGGCCGGGCGATACGGATGGCGGCCGAGCTTGCCGAGCAGCTGGCCGACCGGGCCGTCATCAGGGATCGGGTAGAATTTCGGTTTCACCGCGCGGAACCAGTAATGTCCGTCCGGCCCCGTGCGGAAGACGCCGCGCAGGTTGAAGTCGGGCTGGATGCCCTTCTGCTGGACGTCGTAGAAACCCTCGTCATTGGCCTGCCAGACATCGATCACGGCATCTGCGATCGGGTTTCCCTCGGTGTCAAGGATGCGGCCCTCGGTCACCATATCCTCGCCCTTCGAGTCCAGGCAGATATTGGCGCCCATCGGCAGTTCCGGGGCATCGGCCACATGGAAGGGGCCGAGGACAGTGCTTTCCGAAGCGCCTGAGGGTTTGCGATTGTTGACAGCGTCCACCAGCATCGAGACGCCAAGCACGTCTGACAGCAGGATGAATTCCTGCCGCCATTCGTTGCACATCTGGCCAGTGCGGGTGAGGAAGAGGATCGCCTCCATCCATTCGTCCTGGGTCGGCTCCAGTTCCTTCACCGCCTCATGCAGCTTGCGGGTGATAACCTCCATCACCTGCTTCAGCCGCTCGTCCTTGGCGTTGGCGTTGCGACCGGTGACGACCTCGACAGAGGTCTCCTCGGTGAAATAGCCCTTTTCATGCGCGTCCATGATCTTTCCTCACCGGTCCAGAATGGTTTTCAGGACGCGCCGCAGCTCGCCTTCGGGGTCCTTGGCGGCGGCTTCCGCGCGCCAGGCGACGTGATGGTCCGGACGGACGAGCAGTGCACCGGAATCGCGGATTTCGCGGGCGCGGGCCCAGTCGCCGGAGAAGTCCTGCCAGGTCTGGCGAGGGCCGATCTTGTGCACCGTGATCGGCAGGCCGAATTCCTTCGACAGGGACTTTGCGGCAGCGACCCAGCCATCGCCGCCGATGCCGGTCAGAACGGTGAAGACGCCATGGCCGGTGAGGTCGAGACTCGAGACCTTTTCGCCTTCCGGCCCATAGAGCCAGACATGCGGCAGGCGGGCGCCGGGCCAAGTGGTCGGCTGGTAATGCAGCTCAGCGTCTTTCTCGAAGGCCGGTTCCGGCTGCCCGTCGGTGACCACGGCGCCCGACTTGTAGCGCTGGTTCATCTCGACGCCATGGGCGTCGAATTCGTAGACCTTATGCGCAATCGCCTGACGGATCGCCTCACGCTGCTTTTCCGCATCTGATGTGTCGTTGCAGCGGGCGTCCATGTTTTCCTGCATCTTCACCGGGTCGACGGAATCGAGCAGGCCGAGGGCTTTGAAGATCGGGCCGAATTCCTCGATCGACTTGTTGGCGCGGGTGACGATCTGCTTGGCGACCGGCGCGCGCTCGGCCTGGTAGCTGTCGAGCAGACCCATGCCGGCCTGCCCGCGGATGACTGCGGCGAGCTTCCAGGCGAGGTTGAAGGCATCCTGGATCGAGGTGTTGGATCCCAACCCGTTCGACGGCGGATGGCGGTGGGTGGCGTCGCCCATGCAGAAGACGCGGCCGTTCGACATCGTGGTCGCGTACATGTTGTTGACTGTCCAGGTGGAGACCGACTTGATCTTCGGCTGCAGGTCTTGGACGCCGACGAGATCGCGCACGACCTTGGTGGCGAAGGCATCATCGACCGCCGGTGCCGGCTGGTTGATGTCGTAACCCCAGACGATCAGCCACTCGTTCCAAGGGCGGACCATGCGGACCAGACCCATGCCGATACCGCCGACATCGGCGCCGGGCTGCAGCACCCAGTAGAGCACCGAGGGGCGGTGAGCGACGTAGCGCGACAGGTCGCATTCGAAGAGGATGTTCATCGATCCGGCGACGCCCATCTTGCCTTCGAAGGAGAGGCCGGCATGTTCGGCAACCTTGGAGTTGCCGCCATCGGCGCCGACCAGGAACTTCGAGCGGATGGTGATGTCCTTGCCGGTCAGACGATCAAGGCAGGTTGTCGTGACACCGTCGGCATCCTGCACGTGGCTCAGATACTCCGTCGACATGCGCGACTGCGCCCCGCGCGAACAGGCGGTCTTGAAGAGCAGCGGCTCCATATAGGTCTGCGGCAGGTCGTTCATCCGGCCGGGCGAGGACAGGAGATGTTCGGCGCGCGACAGCGGATGGTTGCCCCAGCTCTGCATGCGGCCGATTTCTTCGCCGGCGACCGCCGTGCAGAAGACGTTCTGACCCATCAGGTCCTGCTCGGTCGCATACATATAGGCCTCGTCTTCGACGTCGCGGCCGAGATCGCGCAGAACCTCCATCGTGCGCTGGTTGGTGATGTGCGCGCGTGGCGTGTTGGCGAGCCAGCGGTAGCGGTTGATGACCATGGGCTCGAGGCCGTAGCTCGCGAGCAATGCGGCGGTTGCCGAGCCGGCCGGCCCGGTGCCGATGATCAGGACGTCGGTGGTGATGTCAGCCATTTGGCCCTCCCTTTGTCGTTTGTTCAAGTGATCCGCCCCTCAAGGTGCGGCGGACCGGAAAGAGTTCGATGCCGGTGCGGTCGGTGATCAGGCCCCAGATCCCGCGCGGCGCAAACAGCATGGTGATGATGGCGATGGTGCCGAGCAGCAGCAGGTACCAGGACCCGTAACTCGACAGCGCATTCTGCATCAGGAAGAAGATGATGACGCCGAGGATTGGCCCTTCGATGGTGCCAATGCCGCCGATGATGACGATGAACAGCACATAGGCGGTCCAGTCGGTGAGCGAGAAGGCGGCGTCGGGTGAGATGCGAGCCTTCTGCAGGTAGATGAGTGCGCCAACAACGCCGGTGATGAAGGCGGTGGAGAGGTAGATGACCAGCTTCAGCTTCTGGGCGTTCACCCCGAGCGCGCGGGCGGCGGTCTCATTGTCGCGCACGGCGGCAAGGCCTAGACCCTGCTTGGAGCGCAGCAGGCGGTAGACGAACCAGATCGTCAGGACGAGCACGATCAGCGCCAGCCAAAAGGCTATGGCGTCGGCTGCTGCTGCGGTCCGCATGCCGAACCAGTCTTCTAGGAAAGATACGCCGAACATCTCGCGCGTCGCTTCACGGGGCAGCGAGGTGCCGGTGCCGCCGCCGAGCGCTTTCCATTGGGCAAATAGCAGGCGGCCGACCTCGGCGATGACCCAGGTGCCGATCGCGAAATAAGGACCGTAAAGTCGGAAGGCGAAGAAGGCTGTCGGGATGGAGACGAGGACGGCGAAGAGGCCGGCCAGTGGGATCGCCAGAATCGGGTCGAGACCGAGAAGGATGACGAAGCCGAAGAGCGCATAGGCACCGCAGCCGACATAGAGCTGCTGGCCGACAGAGATCAGGCCTGCATATCCAGCGAGCAGGTTCCAGCTCTGGGCGAGCGCCAGCATGGTGAGGATGAAGAACATATCCTGCACCACGCCACGCGACACGACGAAGGGGGCCGCCGCGAGGAGCAGCACGAAGAGGATGGCTGCCACGGAAAACAGCGAGGAAAGACGCGTGCGCGTCTCGACCCGCCAGGATGGTGAGGGGCGCATGACATTCGACAGGATGTCTCGGTTCGTGGTCATCGTCACCTCAATCGACAGCGCGCGGGAAGAGACCCCGCGGACGGAACAGCAGGACCAGCAGGAAGGCGATATGGCCCGAGAGGATCTGCCATTCCGGGTTGATGGCGGCTCCAAGCGTTTGGGCGACGCCCAGAATGATGCCGCCGGCAAGCGTCCCCCAGAGTGAGCCGAGACCGCCGATGATGACCGCTTCGAAGGCGTAGATCAGACGTGCCGGCCCTGATGTCGGGTCGAAATTGGCGCGGGTGCCGAGATAGAGGGCGGCGATGGTGACGATCACCATGGCGAGGCCGGTTGCGATGGCGAAGATCTGGTTCGGGCGGATGCCCATCAGGCCTGCCGTGACTACATCGTCGGAGGTCGCGCGGAAGGCACGGCCAAGCGCCGTCCTGTAGATCAGCTGATTGAGGCCGACGATGACCAGGATCGCGGATGCAAAGGTCAGAAGCGGCATAACGCCGGCATTGATGCCGCCGAACGAGAGCGATGCCTGTTCCAGTGCGCCTGCCGGGATGCGCTGGCTGTCGGCCGTGAAGGCTTCGAGCAGGCCGTTCTGGATGACGATCGACAGGCCGAAAGTGACGAGCAGCGGCGGGAGGATGTCCTTGCCGAGCGTCCGGCTCAGCAGGTGATATTGCAGCAGATAACCCACCCCGAACATCAGCGGACCGGCGATCAGCGCCGCCAGGAAGGGATTGAGCCCGAGTGTCGAGACGAGCAGCAGGATCAGAAAGGCGGCAAAGACGATGAGGTCACCATGGGCGAGATTGACGAGCCGCATGATGCCGAACACGAGCGACAGGCCTGCTGCGAAGAGGGCATAGAGCCCGCCGAGCAGCACGCCCTGGAGAATGGTATCAAGCCAGTTCATGGGGCTCCGCTCCGAAATAGGCCGCGTGGATGTCGGCGCGGTCGAGGTCCGCGGGACGCCCCTCAAGGGTGACCCGACCTTCCATCATGCAATAGACGCGGTCTGCGACCTTGAGCGCTTGGGCGATGTCCTGCTCGACGATGACGATCGCCGCACCTGTTTCCCGGATGCGCGGGAAGGCCGCGTAGATGTCCTTGATGACGACGGGTGCCAGGCCGAGGCTGAGCTCGTCACAGAGCAGCACTTCCGGATTGGACATCAGCGCCCGGCCGATTGCGACCATCTGCTGCTGCCCGCCAGAGAGAGCCGTCGAGGGATTGCGGCGCCGCTCCTGGAGGATCGGGAAGAGCTCGTAGACGGTTTCGAGCGACCAGGGTCCATCAACCTTTCGGCCGTGGCGACCGACGAGCAGGTTCTCCTCGACCGTCAGCGACGGGAACAGCCGGCGACCTTCGGGCACCAGCGCAATGCCGCGGGCCATGACATCGGGGGCGGCAAGGGCGCCGATCGGCTGGCCACGATGCAGAACGGCGGCGGGATCATTGCGCAGAACGCCTGCTATCGAGCGCATCAGCGTCGACTTGCCGGCGCCGTTTGCGCCGATGACGGCGATCGTCTCGCCGGGATTGAGGACGAGATCGGCGCCGAACAGAGCCTGGAAGTCGCCGTAGAAGGCGGTGAGGTTCTTCGTTTCAATGAGGCTCATCTGTCAGACCTCCATGCCCAGATAGATTTCGCGCACCTCGCGCGAATTCATGATGGTCTGCGGATCGCCATGGCCGATAACCCGTCCAAAGTTCAGGACGAGGATCTTTTCGGCGACTGCGTTCAAGGCATGCAGCACATGCTCGATCCAGATGATCGCCATGCCGCGCTGATGCACGCGCTTGATCGTCGCGACCAGTTGCCGGCACTCGCCCTCCGTGAGCCCGCCGGCGATTTCGTCAAGCAACAAAAGCTTGGGCTTGGTGGCAAGGGCGCGGGCGAGTTCCAGTCGCTTGCGCTCCAGCAGAGTGAGGCTGCCGGCGGGGCGGTTGGCCTTGGCGATGAGGCCGGTTTCGACCAGGATTTCGGCGCAGAACTCGGATACCTCGGCCTCGCTGCGTTCGCTGCCGAAAGCGCCGGCGACGAGCAGGTTTTCATAGACCGTCAGCCGCTCGAAAGGCTGGGGGATCTGAAAGGTGCGGCCCATGCCGGCAAAGCAGCGCTGCATCGGCGGGACATTGGTCACGTCGCGGCCGTCGAAATGAACAGTGCCGCGGGCGACGGAGAGGTTGCCGGTGATCAGGTTGAACAGTGTCGACTTGCCGGCGCCGTTCGGTCCGATGACGCCCAACGCCTCGCCGGGTTCGACGGAAAAGCCGATGTCCTCGGCGACCACGAGGGCACCGAAGGATTTCGACACTCCATTCAATTCCAGGATCGGCATTGCTTAGTCCCTTCACACTCTGATGTGCTGATGCGGGGTACCCCCCTCTGCCTTGCCAGGCATCTCCCCCTCAAGGGGGGAGATGGTCGGCAGACCAGAGGGGGGTATCCACGACAGACCAAAATCAGTCTGCGGCAATCAGCCCAACGCTTCCATCTTGCCGCCGAGCGGGATGTTCGTGGCCTGGCCGTTCTCGACCACCACGAGGTCGTAACCGCCGCCGGTTTTGAGGCGCCACTGGCCGCCGACAAGGGGCGTCTTGGCGACGTTCTTCTGGGCGAAGGGCGGCAGGTTGGCGTTGTTCCAGGCGATCGGGCCGACCAGCGTGTCGAGTTTGGTTTCGCCGATGGCCTTGGCCACGGCATCGCCATCCGTCACGTCTTCGGCGCGCTTCATGACGTCGACCGCCAATTCGAAAAGCGCATGGGCAAAGCCGATCGGCTGGGTCCAGGGGCGGCCGGTCGCTGTGGTGAAGGCCGTTGCCACATCGGCAGCAGTCTCGCCTGTCAGCGAGGACTTGAAGGGATGAGACGGCGTCCACCAGACCTCGGTCGAGAGGTTATGGCCGGCATCACCAAGGGCTTCCACGGTCTGCGGGAAAAGCAGCGCCTTGCCGATCGAGGCGATCTTGGGCTTCAGGCCCTGCTGTTTGGCCTGGTTCCAGAAGGTGGTGAGGTCAGGCGGGATCATCACGCCGGTGAGGATCTCGGTCTCGGCCTGCTTGAAGGCGTTGATCTGGGCGGAGAAATCATCCGTCAGGTTCTGGTATCGGCCGGTATCGGTCAGGCCATAGCCGAGCTTTTCGAGCACCGGAGGGAAGCCGACGACCTTGTCGCCCCAGGCATTGCCGTCGCCGTCGTTCGGGAAAAGGCCGCCGACCTTCTTGTTGGTCTCGATCTGGCCCCACATGCCGGTGAAGACTGCGATGATGTCCTCAAGCCCCCAGAAGAAGTGGTAGGCATAGTTGAAAGGCTTCCAGCTGGCAGGATCGCCTGGATTGCCCTGCTGGCCGATGAACCAGGGCTGCCAAGGGGCAACCGTCGAAAGGCAGGGGACCTGCTCGGCTTCGCAGGTGGTCGAAACCGGATTGGTCGTCTCGGGCGTCGAGGAGACGAGCATCAGGTTGATCTCGTCGTCGACGATCAGTTCTTTTGCGACTTCGGCGGCACGGTTCGGATTGGACTGGCTGTCCTTGACGATGACCTCGTAGTTCAGACCCATCTTCTTTGTCGTGGCAAGGAAGCTGTCGATGACGAACTTGTCTGCCTCACCGAAGCCAGCCAGCGGGCCGGTCTGCGGGCTGACATAGCCGAGCTTTACGGCTGTCTGCTGGGCGATCGCAGGGGCCGCGAGGCCCGAGGTCGCCAGCACGGCGCCGCCGGCTGCCGTCGTTTGCAGGAATTTGCGTCTCGTAAACATGTTTCCTCCCATCAACGTCTCTCCTCCCAAAGAGCGCGCATCGCGCGGTCGATATTTCAATCAGTCGGGCCTCATGCCCTCCCAAGCCTGTTGCAGAAGTGTGCGGATCGAGATCCGGTCGATCGGACGCGGATTCCAGTAGGGGTTTTCCGTAGCGATATCGGCGGCACGATCGAGATCGGCTTCAGTGAGCCCGAAATCCTTGAGCGACAGCGGCGCGCCGATCGACGTGGCAAAATCCCAAAGGCCGCCACCGATCGAGCCGCCGAAGAGTTCCACCGCGCTTGAAAGTTCCACTTGCGCCGCCTCGGCATTGAAGGCGGCCGTGTGCGGCAGCATGACTGCATGGGTTTCGGCATGCGGCGTATCGAAGGAGCCGCCCAGCGTGTGGCAGATCTTGTGGTGCAGTGCCATGCCGACGGTGCCCAGCACTGTGCCGCAAAGCCAGGCGCCATAAAGCGCCTCTGCCC
Organism: Allorhizobium sp.; assembly: GCA_045377275.1. Lineage (GTDB taxonomy): Bacteria > Pseudomonadota > Alphaproteobacteria > Rhizobiales > Rhizobiaceae > Allorhizobium. The sequence continues at coordinate 112,021 of JBJIOA010000010.1, forward strand.
GCGCGTCGGTGTCATGAGGGTGCTTGACCAGAACCGGAAGGCTGTCCCGGAATGCCCGCAAACCGTCGAGCGCCATAAGCGTCGAGACCGGGTTGCGATCCTGGGCATAGAGGCCCTCCACTGCATGGGCCATGGCGTTGAGGCCGCTCGTGACGCTCATGCCGACGGGCAGGCCGAGCGTAAGATCCGGATCGTAGATGACGACTTCCGGCAGGATGCTCGCGTTCCGAACCGTGGTCTTTCGCCCGCCTTCGGTCTGGCCGAGGATCGGGGTGACTTCAGAGCCGGCATAGGTCGTGGGGATGACGACCTGCGGCAGATCGGTGCGGTAGGCAATCGCCTTGCCGAGCCCGGTGGTAGATCCGCCGCCGAGTGAGACGACGCAGTCGGCGTCCGCGTCACGGACGACCTTCAGCGCGGTCTCCGTCACATCCACAGGCGTGTGCATAACGGCGCCAGAAAAGACGCCGACGGAGAGGGGACCCAAGCGCTCCGACAGGGCTTCGGCATCCGCCTTCTGATGGGGCGTCGACAGGACCAGTGCGCGGCGGCAGCCCAGCGCTTCAATCGCGCTACCGACCTCTGCGCTGCGGCCGGAGCCGAAGAGGATACGGGCCGGGTTGCCGACATAGGTGAAGCTCTTCATTTGCTCCTCCCGGGACGGGCGCGGACCATGACAAACCGGATGTTGACACGTAAGGCCGGCTTGCCGTCGATCACAGTCTGCTCGAAGAAATACACAAGTTCCGGCCGAACGCCGAACAGCGCGTCTTCGCCGAGCCTCGGATCATCCGCATCGTAGATGTGGGTGGTGATCGTCTCGAAACCCGGGGCGCGCACAACGAAGTGCAAATGGGCGGGGCGGTGCAGCGGATAGCCCGCCTGGGCGAACAGCCGCCCGACAGGCCCGTCATCGGGGACGCCGTAGCCGGCGGGCCGGACCGTGAGGTAGTGGAACCTGCCGTCTTGATCGGGGCGAAACAGACCCCGCAGGTTGAATTCGGGCTGCAGATCCGGCTGCTGGTTCTCGTAATAGCCTTCGGCATTCGCCTGCCAGGTGATGATTTCGGCGGACGTCACCGGCAGGCCATCGAGATCCTCGACGCGGCCCTCGACCAGCAATGGCAAACCTGCGCCATCCAGCGAGATGGAGTTGCCCAATGCCCGCTCCGGGGTGTCGGTCCGGAAGAAGGGGCCGCGGATTGTATTGGGCGTTGCGCCCGATGGACGGCGGGAATTGATCTCTTCGACAAGCGCCGATGCGCCAACAAGATCGGAAAACAGCACCCATTCCTGGCGGCGTTCGTCCGAGGCGTGGCCGACCTCGGTCAGGAAGTCGAGAACCTTGCGCCATTGCTCCGGTGTCGGGCGGAATTCCTTGATGAGATCGTGAACGTGGCAGACCACGGCGGAGAGCAGGCGCGCGTTGGCATCATCGAGCGTGCCGAAGCGGCTTGTGAAGGCGTCCTTGGACGTCGCTTCGTCAAAGGCGATGAGGTCTGCGGCCCGCGACATGCATCTCCTCCCAAATCCGCATTGCTGGTCGAGAGAAAGCTAGCAGGACCTGCATGCAGGATTGATGATTTGTTTGGGTGCCAATATAACAATCCGTTATGAAGTTCGACGAGCGACATCTCATCCAGCTGGCTGCCGTGGTCAAAACGGGCGGCGTGACCGAAGGTGCGGCCCTCCTGGGTCTCGCGCAGCCGGCGGTGTCGCGCACATTGTCGATGCTGGAAAAGCGGGTGGGCGAGCCGCTCTTCATCAAGGGGCGGCGCCCGCTGCAGCCGACGCCGCTCGGGATTGCGCTGGCGGAACATGGGCTTGCCATGCTCGCGGCGTCGCGCAAGGCCTCAGACCTGATGGAAAGTTTCCGGGTCGGCAAAAGTGGTGTGGTGCGTGTCGGCGGCAGTCCCTTCTTCATGGACTCGCTGATCGCCGGGATGTGCGCCGAGTTCCAGGCGACACATCCTGATGTGCGGATCGACCAGTCATACGGCTATTTTCCTGATTTGCGCGCGGCGCTGAAAGCCGATCAGATCGATCTGGCAATCTGCCCGATCGACATTCTCGACGAAGGTTCGGGGCTTGCCTTTCAGCAGATCCTGCCCGGCCGAAATGTCATTGCCTGCCGGGTCACGCATCCGCTGCTCCTGAAACGTCGCCTGCAGCCGGCCCAACTTCTCGATTATGCCTGGGTGGCGCCGCCGCCCGGCAGTCCGCTGCTCGCAGACCTCCGAGCCCTGCTGCTCTCCTTCGGGGCAACGGAAATCCGGATCCGCTATTCGGGCGGTTCGCTTGCAAGTGTGGTGAATTACCTGAAAGCGGCAGACGCGCTCACGGTCATGCCGCACAGCGTGGTCTTCGCCCAACGCAAGGAAAAGACGATCACGGCCCTGCCGATCAACATTCCACATCCGGAACGTGCCTTGGCGATCCTCAGAAGGGTGGATGCGCCGCGCTCTCCGGCTGTCGAACAGTTCTCGGCCTTCATCCGCTCCGGTTTCGACAACCTGAAACATCTGATCAAGCGGCATGAAGAGGCCGTTGTTTGGGGCAGTTGAGGGCCCGCCGCGGCGGGCCCATCGCTTCAGGCAAGCGCTTCCATTGTGCCGGCCGTCGGAATGTTCGGCGCCGTCTTGTTGTCGACGATGACGAGGTCGAATGTGCCATCATCCTTGCGCCGCCACTGGCCGCCGACCAGTGGCGTCTTGGTGACGTTCTTGGCTGCAAAAGGTGGCACGCCCTGGCCGTTCCATTCGACGCGACCGACGATCGTGTCGACCTTGGAGGCGGCGATTGCCGCAGCGACCGCCTCGGCGTCCGTCACGTCGTCGACACGTCCCATCACATTGGTCGCCATCTCGAACAGCGAGTGGATAAAGCCGATCGGTTGCGTCCAGGGGCGGCCGGTCTTGGCGGTGAAGTCGGCAGCAAGTTCGCCCGCACTCTGGCCCGTCAGCGATGACTTGAACGGATGCTGCGCGGACCACCAGACCTCCGAGGAGAGGTTATGGCCGGCCGCCCCCAGTGTCTCGACCGATTGCGGGAAGAGGATCGCCTTGGCGACGGTAACGGCCTTCGGGTTGAAGCCCTGTTGCTTGGCCTGGTTCCAGAACGTGGTGAAATCGGGCGGTATGACGACGCCTGTGATGATGTCGCACTGGCCGTCCTTGAAGGCATTGACCTGGGCGGTGAAGTCGTCGGTCAGGTTCTGGTAGCGGCCGGGATCAAGCAGCTCGAAACCGGCTTGCGCGAGTCCCGGCTTCAGGCCGACATTCGGATCGCCCCAGGCATTGCCATCGGCATCATTGGGGAAGAGGCCGCCGACCTTTTTGTTCGTGTCAAGCTGGCCCCACATGTTGGTGAAGACGGCGATGACGTCTTCCAGGCCCCAGAAGTAATGGTAAGCGAAGTCGAACGGCTTCCAGCTCTCAGGATCACCTGGATTGCCCTGCTGGCCGATGAACCAGGGCTGCCAGGGCGCCTTGGTGGAAATACAGGGTATGCCCTCGGCCTCGCAGGTTGTCGCCACCGGATTGGTATTCTCAGGGGTCGAGGCGACCAGCATCAGGTTGATCTCGTCCGATAGGATAAGTTCCTTCGCCACATCCGCTGCCCGGTTCGGGTTGGACTGGCTGTCTTTGACGATGATCTCGAAGTTCTTGCCAGCCTCAGTCGCGAGGAAAGAGGCGATGTTATAGGCGTCGCTCTCGCCGAAGCTTGCCAGAGGTCCCGTCTGCGGGCTGACATAGCCGAGCTTGATCTTGGCTCCTTGGGCGATCGCGGGTGCGGCAAGGCCGCCAAGCCCATAGGCGAGACCGGTCGCGGCACCCGCCTTCAGCAGTTTTCTGCGCGTAATCATGCTGTCCTCCTCCCAGTTGTTTGTTTGAAACTAGGCCGCGACGCGGCGAAATGGTCTGCTTCCCTCCGCAAGGTCCCGAAGCATGGCTTCGAGCGCTTTCACCTCCATGTCAGAGGCCTGGTGTGTCCGCCCCGGAAACAGTTCGCAGCGAAGTCTCGCCCGCGCCCTCCCAAGCGCTTCGGAGGCTTCCGCAAAAGCCGAGACCGGGATCCAGGGATCCTGATCTGAGCCGGTGAGATAGACCGGCATACCGTCAAGATCGTGGGTCGGACGATCGTCAAGGGGCTGGCCGACCCGGCAGCCGGTGAGATTGACCATCGCGCCGTTCCACGGCCCGAAGGCCATCGCATATTCAAGCGACAGACAGGCGCCTTGGCTGAAGCCACCGATGAGGAGGGGCTTTTCCGCGCCGCCCGCCTGTCGCAGGGCCCCCGCCAGCCCGCTGATATAGTCGAGTGATGCCGTCAATTCTTTGCGTGTCGGGTCCGTCAGTGCGTCTGTGGCGCGCGCTGCATACCAGGAGTTGCCGGTTGCTCGCGGAAGGCAATAGGCGACGCCCGGAACGACTAGCCGGCCGACAACCTGCTCGATCATGTCCTCGGGCGATTGGGTTCGCCCGTGGATGAACAGGCAAAGAACATCGGCCTCCGCAGCTGGAACTCCTGCGGACAGCGGTTCGCCATGAATGGCCATGATCGCCTCCGGATCAGAAATTGGCAGGTTCGAGGCCGGCGATAAGCTCCTCGCGGCGATCCTCGAACCATGGCGGGAAGACCAGAGTGGTGCCGATGGCGTCTGCTGGCTCGTCCAACGCCCATCCTCCTTCAACCGACCACGCGATCTCGAAGAGTGCACCGCCCGGCGAGCGGACGTAGCAGGACTTGAAGTAGTTGCGATCCTTCTGGTCGGAGACGTCGGTAAAGCCGAGACCTTCGATATGAGCCTTAAGCTTCAGCTGGTTCTCTTCGTTGACGGTGTTGAGTGCGAGATGATGGATGGTCCCACCAGACAGCGTCCAGGTCCCCTGAGGTCCGCTCGGCTGGTGCAGCACCTCGACCATGCTCGACGGGCCAACATTGTTCGGCACCGAGAACATCAGGCCCTCGTCGCTGTCGGCTTCCTTCTTCATGCCCATGCCGACCGTCAGAAAGTCGTCCATCGAGGTGCGGTCGAAGACGGCGATCGCGGCGCCATAAATGCCCCGGATGCCGTGTGCATCGCTTATGCCCTCAGCTTGATTGGAAATCGGTGGGCGCGTGTCTGCCGGGCTCTCGACCAGTTCGTGGTCGATGCCGCAGGGATGGGCGAGCGCGACGCGGGTGATGCCGAAACGGCTGGTCTTGGTGGCTGGGATTCCGCGCTCGTTCAACCTGTCGACCCAGAAATCGGCCGAACCGACAGGGATCGCCAACTGGATGATCTTCGACTGGTTGGTGCCGCGCTTGCCATAGATGCCGGGCTTCTTGAAGGGGAAGGTGGTGACTATGGTCGAGGGATCGCCGCTCTTGGCGCCGTAGTAGAGATGGTAGACCGGGATGGTGCCATCGAAGAGCACTGTGCGCTTGATGGAATGCAGGCCCAATGTCTTCGTATAGAAATCGTAGTCCTCTTGCGCACCGTCGGTGCTCAGCGTGAGGTGATGATAACCCGAGATGAACGACATGCTTCTTCTCCTCCAGAAATTGCAAAATGCACGGATTCCGCCGATCCCGACACACGGGCCCTCCAGCGGCTGACCATGCCGCACCCGTTCTCCTCGTGTCGGAGCGGATCTGCTCCAATTGTCAGACTATAGAGGGCTCAAGGCCGTCTGTTGATAAAATTGCTTATGCTCGATATAGCAGATTGCTATGAAGATCGATGAGCGTCATCTCGTCCAGCTTGCAGCCGTCGCCGAAACCGGTGGCGTCACGGAAGGTGCTGCCATGCTCGGCATGACGCAGCCCGCAGTCTCGCGGACGCTGTCCATGCTGGAGCGCCGGGTGGGCGAACCGCTCTTCACGCCAGGCAAACGCCCGCTGCAACTGACACCGCTCGGACAGCAGCTTGCGATTCAGGGGCGATCGATCCTGGCCGCATCGCGCAAGGCGGTGGAAATCGTGCGCGGTTTCCAATCGGGCACAACCGGGCGCATCAAGGTCGGGGGCGTGCCGTTTTTCATGGATGCCGTCATTTCCCAGATGATCGCGAGCTTCCAGCTGCGCGAACGCGACATCATGGTCGAGCAGTCCTACGGCAACCTGCCAGATCTGCTGACCGAGCTTGATTCAAGCCAGATCGACGTCGCCATAACACCGATCGGCAGCTCGGACCTGAAGAGCGACTTCGAGTTCCAGCCAATTCTTCCCGGGCGCAACGTGCTGACCTGTGCCGTGGGTCATCCATTGCTGCGCAAACGGCGGCTCAGCATCGAAGACATCATGACCTATCCCTGGGTTGCGCCACTTCCTGGTTCGCCTCTGGTGCTGGATCTGCACAATATCCTGATCACGCTGGGGATCAGCGAGTTGCAGGTTCGCTATTCCGGTGGATCGCTTCTCTCCGTCGTCAACTACATCGCCTCGACTGATGCCCTGGCAATACTGCCACATTCGGTGGTCTTTTCCTTCAAGGGTGAGAACAAGATCTCCATCGTGCCCGTCGATATCCCGCAGCCCGAGCGGACCCTTGGCATCATCACCAAGCGAAAAACCTATCCGAACCCGGCCTGCCGCAAGTTTCAGGATCATATCGTCCGGGAATTCACCGACCTGAAGAAAGTCATCGAGCGTCACGAGAGATCGATCGCCTGGGGCGAGGGGCCCTTCCTTCCGGAACGGGATCGCTGAGATGTGCTCGATCCCGATTTATGAGACGAAATCGAAAAAAAGATCTGGATGCTGTAACGAAACGCATCCTGCGCCGTCTAAGCTGTGTGATCCCCAACGCGTCATCGGAACCGGCAATGACAAGCACAGACCAAATGCCAGGCGCCTCAGCTACTGGCTGGACAAAGCCAAAGCGCTTCGATCGCAACCTTGTCGTGATCGGTGCAGGCTCGGCCGGGCTTGTCTCCGCCTATATCGCCGCAGCTGCCAAGGCCAGGGTGACGCTCGTCGAAGCCAACAAGATGGGGGGCGATTGCCTGAACTTTGGCTGTGTGCCGTCCAAGGCCCTGATCAAGAGTGCCAAGCTGGCGCATCAGATGCGGCATGCCGACCACTATGGTCTCGAGCCTGTCGAACCGAATGTGCCCTTTTCCGCCGTGATGGAGCGGATCCACAAGGTGATTGCCGAGATCGAGCCGCATGACAGTGTCGAACGATACACGGGTCTGGGCGTCGAGGTGCTTGAGGGCTATGCAAAGCTGATCGATCCCTGGACAGTGGAAATTGCGCTGAGTGGCGGCGGTACGCAGCGGCTGACGACGCGGGCGATCATCATCGCAACCGGCGCGCAACCCTTCGTGCCTCCGATCCCGGGACTTGCCGAAGTCGGCTATCTCACCTCCGACACTCTCTGGGAGCGGCTGCGCGACCGGCCGGCCGTGCCGCGTCGTCTCGTCGTTCTCGGTGGCGGGCCGATCGGCTGCGAGCTCGCGCAGAGTTTTGCCCGGCTAGGCTCGCAGGTCGCTCAGATTGAGATGGCACCGCGTGTTATGATGCGCGAGGATTCGGACGCGGCCGGCTTTGTCGAGGCGTCGCTGAAGGCCGATGGTGTGCAGGTACTGACTGGGCACAAGGCCGTGGCCTGCGGCACGGATGGCGACGACAAATGGATTGAGGTGGAGCATGACGGCGGCCGGGACCGTATTGTCTTTGACGAAATCATCGTCGCCGTTGGGCGGGCGCCGCGCCTGAAGGGCTTCGGGCTCGAGGAACTCGGTATCAAGGTCGATCGTGTCGTAGAGACCAACGAATATCTTCAGACGCTCTACCCGAACATCCTCGCCGCGGGTGACGTGGCCGGCCCCTATCAGTTCACCCATGTCGCCGGACATCAGGCCTGGTTTGCTGCGATCAACGCACTCTTCGGTGATCTCAAGCGCTTCAAGGCCGACTACTCGGTTATCCCCTGGGCGACCTTTACGGACCCGGAAGTGGCGCGCGTCGGTTTCTCTGAAACGGAGGCCAAGGAGAAGAATATCCCCTACGAGGTGACGCGCTTCGGCATCGATGACCTCGATCGGGCGATTGCCGACAGCTCGGCACATGGCTTCGTCAAGGTGCTGACCGTGCCGGGCAAGGACAAGATCCTCGGCGTCACCATCGTCGGCGAACATGCGGGCGATCTGCTCGCGGAATTCGTTTTCGCCATGAAGCATGGCCATGGGCTCGGAAAGATCCTTGGCACGATCCACATCTATCCGACGCTGGCCGAAGCAAACAAGATGGTGGCCGGCCAGTGGCGGCGGGCGCATATCAATGGTTTTCTGATCTCGCTGCTTCAGCGCTTCCAGACCTGGAGACGCGGATGATCGATGCAAAGATCTTGCCCCTGCAAAAGGCGGCGCTCCAGCCAATCGCCGAGTTTCTTGCCAGGCGTGGTGTGCGGGCGGATCAGATCAGCGTTGTCGGTTTTATCGCCGGGCTTGGAGCCTTCGTGGCGCTCTGCTTCGGATACTGGCTGGCAGCACTTCTGTTGATCCTCGCCAATCGCGGCTTTGACGGCCTCGACGGCGCGGTCGCACGTATCGACGGGCCGACGGATCGCGGTGCCTATCTCGATATCGCATTCGACATGGTCTTCTACGCCTTGATCCCACTCGGCTTTGCGATCGCCTCGCCTGAGGTGAACGCTCTGCCGGCAGCGATACTCATCGTCTCCTTCGTCGGCACGGGATCGTCCTTCCTTGCCTTCTCGGCGGTCGCCGCAAAGCTTGGCCGCAAGGCACCAGAATTTCCGACCAAGGGCATCTATTATGCCAGCGGTCTGGCGGAAGGTTTCGAGACGATCGCTGTCTTCGTTGCCATGTGCCTTTTCCCCGAAAACTTCGCCGTGATTGCCTACGGTTTTGCGGCGCTTTGTGCATTGACCACTGTCATTCGCTGGCGTCAGGGATGGGTCGCCTTTTCGGAGGGATCGCGATGAAGGCTCGACACGCCATTTCAGCCGGCCGCGTTCAAACGGTCAAGTGCGTTGCGCACCGCGAGCCGAGCGCGATGCAGAAGTACACGCATGTTGCCTTCGCTGATGTTGAGCAACGCGCAGACCTCGCTGGGGGCGAGTTCCTGCTGGCCGCGAAGAATGAGGACCGCCCGTTGCGCCGTCGGCAGCGTGTCAATTGCCTCCTCGACGTGCTGCAGCACGCTTCGACCCTCGATGTGACGCTCCGGGGTCAGGTTCTCCCAGAGTTCCGGGATCTGGCGCCAGTGGCCGCGGCCGTCAAACGCGTCTACCAGGCTGTCGCCACTGGGGTGATCGTCAAAGAAGACGGTGCGCCCTTCGCGGCGAGCACGGCTGCGCGCCTTATTGATGAGGATGGTGTAGATCCAGCTGGCAAGCGAGCTGCGTCCCTCGAAAAGATCGATACGACCAAGCACGGCGATCCAGGTGTCCTGAACGACCTCTTCGGCCAGGTGCCGGTGCTGGACGATGCCGGTGCAGAAACGGAGAAGCGCGGCGTTGTGCCGCCGATAAAGAAGATCGAAAGCCGCAGCATCGCCATCCACCAGGCGCAAAACCAGAGCCTGATCATCCCCTTCGCTTTGCGTCACGCCGCCCCTCACATCAATCCGGCGGCCATTAGCGAAACAATCATCTTTAAAGTCCAGCCGCATTCGCCCCCATCAAGTCATAGTGACCATGCCGTGTCTGTCGTCGCTGGCGGTGCGGTCTTACAGCGCGTCGACTGCTTTTCGGGAGTTGTCCATGACTGAACGCAACGCGTCTCGCCCCGGCCATCATTCGCCGGATGCGAACGAGACCGCCTCACCAGTCGCGCCCCGCAGAAGCAAAATCTGGCGGTTTACGCCGGTGGTGGTCGTGTTTGCTGGCCTTGCTCTCGGCTATGCGATTGGCCTGCAGGACTATCTTAGTCTGGCGTTTCTCGCTGAACAGAGGCAGACTCTGAGGGCCTATGTCGACGCCAATTTCCTCTGGTCGGCAATGCTGTTCCTCGGGATCTACATCGCCGCCGTCGCCTTCTCATTCCCGGCCGCTTCGGTACTCACAATCTTCGGCGGCTTTCTGTTCGGCTGGATGATCGGGGGCGCGCTTGTCGCTGTCGGTGCCACGGTGGGGGCTTCCATTCTGTTCCTTGCGACGCGATCGGCCTTCGGCAGTTTCCTTCGCCATCGCGTTGATGGTGTTGCGAAGAAGCTTGCCGACGGCTTCCGCGAAAACGCTTTCGGTTATCTCTTCGTCATTCGCCTGGCCCCGGTCTTTCCATTCTTCGTGGTGAACATTGCCGCGGCTCTGTTCGACATCAGCCTTGGCCGTTTTTTCGCGGCGACGTTTTTTGGCATCCTGCCCGGCACCTTTGCCTATGCCTATCTCGGGCAGGGTGTCGACAGCGTGCTTGTGGCCGCACAGGAGAGCGGCCAGGAAGCAAAGATCTCGGATCTCGTCACCCCGGAAATCACACTCGCCTTTTTCGCGCTGGCACTTGTCGCGCTGATCCCGACCGTGGTGCGGCAGATCCGTAAGCGGAGTGCTTCGCGATGAACCGTCAAATCAAACTGTCGGTGGAGGTCTGAGCCGTGTTTCGATGCAGCGAAGTCGCCGAACGCGCGAGCCTTCTGATCGATGGCGAACTGGGCTTGTGGCCACGATGGAACATGCGGCTGCATCTGGCGATGTGCCGGGGATGCCGGGCTTTCGTCGGACAAATGCGGATAACCCGCGATCTTGCCGCACTGGCTGGGCCGGCACAGGATCCGCTGCCGAGTGCCGAGATCGAGGCTGCGCTGACCAGACGACGGATCCAGTCTGGAAGACCATCATGAGATCCGTCGGACATCATGAGCGTAGTCCCAAAAGACAGAGCCGACGTGCTCGAATGCCACACGGTCAATTTCAGGGAGAAGGGTAGATCATGCGATCAATAACAGGGATTTTCGCCGCAGGCTTCATCGCGGCCGCCAGCGGTTTGCCAGCACTTGCGTCCGGCCCGGATCTTTCCGACTGGGCTGCCATCGAGAAGAGCGCTTCCGGCCAGACGGTCTATTTCAACGCTTGGGGCGGGTCGGAGAATATCAACGCCTATCTCGAATGGGTCGGCGCCGAGATGCAGTCACGCTATGGCGTGACCGTCGTTCAGGTGAAGCTCGATGACACTGCGAGTGCCGTGGCCAAGGTGATTGCCGAGAAAGCCGCCGGCAAGGATGCAGGTGGCTCCGTCGATCTCATCTGGATCAACGGCGAGAACTTCGTTTCGATGAAGCAGCAGGAGCTGCTTCTGACTCCGGGCTGGGCGACGTCCTTGCCAAACTGGGTTTATGTCGATGTTGAAAACCAGCCGACGATCCTCACCGACTTCACCGAGCCAACGGAGGGATTGGAAAGCCCCTGGGGCGGCGCGAAGATGGTCTTTTTCTATGACAGCGCCCGGACCGAGGCCTCGAGCCTGCCTGACAATGCGGCGCAGCTGCTCGACTGGGCAAAGAAGAACCCCGGGCGCTTCTCCTATCCGGCTCCGCCTGACTTCATCGGCTCTTCCTTCCTCAAGCAGGTGCTGAGTGAAGTGATCGACGATCCGGGCAAGCTTGCAGCGCCGGTGAACGAGGCAAGCTTCGAAGGTGATGTCGAGCCGCTGTTTGCCTATCTCGACCAGCTCCATGACGCCGCATGGCGTTCGGGCAAGGCCTTTCCGCAAAACTATCCGGATATGAAGCAGAAGCTTGCCGATGGCGAACTCGACATCATCTTCGCCTTTAACCCGTCGGAAGCCTCTGCCGGCATCAAGGCAGGGGAACTTCCCGACACGGTACGATCCTTCACCTTCTCCGGCGGAACCCTCGGCAATACCCATTTCGTCGCCATTCCCTACAATGCGAATGCCAAGGAAGGCGCGTTGCTGACGGCGAATTTCCTGATTTCGCCGGAGGCGCAGCTGCGCAAACAGGACCCGACCTACTGGGGGGACCCGACCGTCCTTTCGATGGCGAAGCTGCCGGATGCCGATCGTTCTGCCTTCGCCGCACTCGATCTTGGCGTTGCGACGCTTTCGCCGGACAAACTCGGACCCGTCATCGCCGAGCCGCATGCCAGCTGGATGGAGCGGATCGAAGTCGAGTGGCGTCGGCGCTATGCCAGCGGCAACTGAGCCGTGCAGGGAAGGCTGAAAGCACGCAGTTTTGCCGATCGCGTGGCCGCACTTCTTCCGAGAAGTGCGGTTGCGTTCACGCTCGGCCTGTTGCTACTGCCGATCGCCTTCGGCCTTCTCGGCACATTCCTGCCGGCCTTCGGCTATCTGCCGGCGCTCGGCGGTGTGGGCCTCAGCCTTAATCCTTTCCGAGCCCTCTTTGCAACGCCGGGGCTCGTTCCGGCCGCCGTCCTGAGTCTGGCCACCGGACTTGTCGCCACCATCCTCTCGCTCGGTATAACCCTGTTGTTTGTCGCGGGCTTTGCCGGGACACCCCTTCTTGCGCGCATCCAGCACATCATCTCACCGCTTCTCGCCGTGCCGCATGCTGCCGCTGCCTTCGGTCTCGCCTTCCTTATCGCGCCCTCCGGCTTTCTCATTCGGCTCGTGGCGCCGCTTTTCGGAATAGAGCGGCCGCCCGACATTCTCATTCCGCATGATCCTTGGGGGCTTGCCATGATCGCTGGCCTCGTGATCAAGGAAACGCCCTTCCTGTTCCTGGTGACCTTGGCGGCTCTGCCGCAGGTCGACCTTACTGCTGCCCGCAGGCTCGCGGCCTCTTTCGGATATGGGCGGATTGCAGGTTTCGTCTATCTGCTCTGGCCAGCGCTCTACCGGCAAATTCGTTTTGCCGTTTATGCTGTGCTTGCCTACTCGTCCTCGGTCGTAGACGTGGCGGTGATACTTGGCCCCACTCTACCCGGTACGCTGGCGACCCGTCTCGTGCAGTGGATGAACGACCCTGACCTTTCTGTGCGGTTTCTCGCGTCGGCCGGTGCGGTTCTGCAGCTCGGTGTCACCCTCACCGCACTGCTTGCGTGGTTCTGTCTGGAACGGATCGGCGCCATGCTGCTCAGATCGTTCGGAGGTTGCGGCTATCGTTTCGTGCATGACCTGACCGTCCGCAGGCTTGCGATGATCGCGGTTACCATCATCGGCGCAAGTGTGTTCGCGGGGCTATTCCTGCTCGGGCTGTGGTCGCTTGCCGGCCTCTGGCAGTTTCCAGATCTCCTGCCGCGCGATTTCACCCTGCGCAGTTGGATGATAACGCTTCCGCGCATCGGTGATCCCCTGGTAACGACACTGATCGCGGGGCTTGCCTCGACGCTGATCGCAGTCTTGCTGACGTTTGGCTGCCTCGAACGCGAAATGCAGACGGGACGACGGGGCGGCGACAAGAGCCTCCTGCTGCTTTACCTGCCGCTTATCGTGCCCCAGATTGCCTTCGTGTTCGGCCTTCAGCTGCTCTTCGTTGGCAGCGGCAGCGACAATCGGCTCGCTGCTCTCATCCTGGTGCATCTTGTGTTTGTCTTGCCTTACGTATTCCTGTCCCTTGCCGATCCGTGGCGCGCACTCGATCGGCGTTATGAAATCATCGCTACCGCACTCGGCCGTTCACGTCTCTCGGTGCTTATGTCGATCCGGCTGCCGATGCTGATCCGTCCCATACTGACCGCTCTTGCCGTCGGCTTTGCTGTCTCGGTCGGGCAATACCTGCCGACGCTTCTTATCGGGGAGGGACGGCTTACCACCATCACCACGGAAGCTGTCGCACTCGCCTCCGGCAACAACCGCCGCGTCATTGGAGTCTATGCCCTTTTGCAGACCATTCTCCCCTTCCTCGCCTTCGCGCTTGCTGCGCTCTTGCCTGCTGTTCTCCATCGCAATCGTCGTGAGATGAGGGTTTGATGGTGCTGCAAAGACATGTCGAGACAGGCCTTCACCTCTCCAAGATCAAGATCCGCCTTGGAGGCAATCTTCTGATCGCGCTCGATGCAGAGGTGCCTTCCGGCTCTGTCTTTACGGTGATGGGCCCGTCGGGGTCTGGAAAATCGACGCTCCTTTCGTTCATTGGCGGCTTTATCGAGCCTGCCTTTCATGCGGAAGGTGAAGTCTCAATTGGTGGTGTTGATCTTCTTGCTCTCGCGCCGGAGCAGCGACGGGCTGGCATCCTCTTCCAGGATCCGCTGCTCTTTCCGCATATGTCCGTCGGCGCCAATGTTGCCTTCGCCATTCCGGGAGAGGTTTCGGACCGGAAGCTCAGACGGCGCATGGCGGCCGACATCCTCCGCGAAATGGAGCTCTCTGGCTTCGGGGATCGCGACCCGGCGACGCTTTCCGGTGGCCAGAAGGCGCGTGTGGCGCTCGCCCGTGTCCTCGTCTCGCAGCCTCGCCTGCTGTTGCTCGACGAGCCCTTCTCGAAACTCGACATGGCGCTTCGCAACCAGATGCGCGCACTCGTCTTTGCCCGCGCCCGAAGCGCCGGTTTGCCTGTCATTCTCGTCACGCATGACGAGGCCGATGCGGAGGCAGCGGGCGGACCGGTGCATCGGCTTGGCGATCGGGAGAGCGATCATGGATGACGACGACGGTATCCACTCGGAGATCGTGCTGCTTGGTGGTGGCCATGCACATGTCGAGGTGATCCGGCGGCTGGGTCTATCTGGTCTCGGGGCGAAAATGGCGCTTGTCTCCCCCGGCCGGTATGCGCCTTATTCCGGTATGCTCCCGGGCTACATCGCCGGCGTCTACAGCTTTGACGATTTTCATATCGATCTTGCTGCATTGTGCTTGCGCTTCGGCGTCACCTTTCTCGAAACGTCGGCCACGCACATCGATCCCGAAGAACGGATCGTGCGCCTCGCAGAGGGTGGCGCCGTCGGCTACCGCTACCTTTCCGTCGATATCGGATCCACGCCGTCGCTGCCGCTGGGGATATCAGCCGGCATTTCCGTCAAGCCGATTTCAAGCTTCACCGATCGCCTCGGAAGGCTCGATGCTCTGATCGCTGCGGGTGAGCGCATCAGGCTCGCAGTCGTGGGGCAGGGGGTGGCGGGGGTCGAGGTCGCTTTCGCCTTAAAACAGAGGTTTTCCGGTCGGGATGTGCAGATCGCGCTGATCGGACGGTCTGCGGAGCCGGTGCCGGAGCGCAGCTTTCGAGCACAGCGACTGGTGGAAAAGGAGTTGCGGGCGGCAGGGATCGCGCATCATCCGGCTTTTGACGTGGTCGATTTTCAAAATGGTGAAGTCGTCGCGCGGGATGGCCGCCGCCTTGTCGTCGACGAAGCCATTTGGACGACTTCAAGCGGTTCGCAAGGGTTCCTGCGGGACACCGGGCTTATGCTGGATGCCGGGGGGTTCATTCGTGTCGACGAAAACCTTCGCTCCCTGTCGCATCCGGATATCTTCGCCGCCGGCGACGTGGCGTGTCTCGCCGATCCGCGTCCCAAGGCGGGTGTCTTTGCGGTCCGTCAGGGCCCCGTCCTTGCGGACAACATTCATCGCAGTTTGAAGGGGGAGCCGCTCGAAGCCTATCGTCCGCAGCGCTCCTGGTTAGTGCTGATATCGCTTCCGAACGGCCGTGCGATTGCCGACAAATGGGGATTGGCCTTAGTGGGGCGCTGGGTTGCCCGCTGGAAGGACCGGATCGACCGAGGTTTCATGCAGCGCTACAAACAGGACATGTGACTGCGCGCTACGTCATCCTGAGGTGGGCCGATCAGCTCATCAAAAAAGCCCCGCACACCGAAGTGCACGAGGCAGGCCAGGGAGGCCTTGGGGAGTCGGGCTGGGATCAGAGGTCGCCGAGCAGTTCGTTGACGCGGCTTTCTGCCGAAGCAAGCGCTTCGTCGACCGACTTGTCGCCATTGACTGCAGCGCCGATTTCCTCGCCGATGATGTCCTGGATCGGGAACTGGCGCTGAACTTCAGCGGGCAGAGAGCGGCCGGTCTGGGCAATCTTTGCGATGTTGTCGCGATGCGGAAGGGACTTGAACTCGTCCATGTCGAAGACTGCCTTGGAAGCCGGAAGGTGGCCGGTGCGGGCCCACTGGAAATCGTTCTCCGACAGGAACTTGAAGAGCTTGCCGATCGCGTCCACCTGCTCTGGTGTGCGGTCCTTTTTCGGCATCACCCAGCTGTGGCCGTCTGCATAGGTGCTGTCCTGTGCCGGGAAGAGTTGCGGAACGGGATAGACGGTGTAGCCGTTGGAGAGCGCCGTGCCTTCCTTCTCGGATTGGGCAACATAATCGCCGATCAGCCAGGTGCCGTTGACAGCAATCCCGCCCGCCCCGTTGGCGAAGCCGGAGACGGCTGCCGCATAGTCGAGGCCGGTGGTGGAGATGCCTTCATCCTTGGTCGCCTTCATTAGCTCTACTGCGGCTTTGGCTTCCGGCGTGTTCAGCTTGATGGCGGTTGGATCGGAGAAGAAGTCAGAGTTCTGCTGCTGCAGCAGGGTGTAGAGAATGCGGGCATAGGAAGCCGTCTCGTTCGCCATGATCTGGATGAGATAGGGCTTGCCGGTCTTTTCGGTGAATTGCTTGCCCTGTGCGATCAGCTCTTCCCCTGATGTCGGCAGCATCGGCGTGCCGTCTGCATTGACGAGGCCTGCTTCCTTCATCAGGTTCAGGTTGACGTGGAAGAGCATGGTCCAGTTGTCGAAGGGGAGCCCGAACAGCTGGCCGTCCTTCGTGACACCGTTGCGGCCGGCATCGGTGAAGTTCTCCGGCGACACACCCTGAGCGGCCAGCACTTCGTCGATCGGCTCGATGAGGCCGCGGCTCTGATAGTCGGAGATTGCCGAGTAATGCATGGAGACGACGTCGGGTGCTGCGCCCGATGCCAGTTGCGCGTTCAGCTGGTCGTAGCCCGGCCATTCGACGGTGGTGACATTGACGTCGATGTCGGGATTATCGGCTTCGAATTTGTTGACGAGCGCAGTGATGATGCCGCATTCGCCGACGGCGGCCGATACGTCGGTGACGTTGCCATATTCCGCCTCGCAGGCGCCGAAGAAGCGTTGCAGCTCGATCGTCGTCTGCGCCTGCGCCGAAGCGCCGTAGCCCAGCGCGGCGATCGCAACGGTGGTCATCAGAATCTTTTTCATCGTGTCTCACTCCCTTGTGTCGGGCTCTTGGCCCTGTTGGACTAAAGCCGGCCGGCTCCTCTCCGGCCGGGTAGGCTTCACTTCACCGCACCGCCGGAGACGGCCGTGACGATGTGTTTCTGGAAGATCACGTAGACGATCAAAGCCGGGACGCTGGCGAAGACTGCCTGTGCCGCGAGAAAGCCCAGGCCCTCGCTCTGTGCAAAGTTGGATTGCGACGAAGCAAGCCCGACCGTCAGGGTGTACATTTCCTTCTTGGTCGCCGAGATCAGGGGCCACCAATAGTCGTTCCAGCCGCCGAGGAAGGTGAATATGCCGAGTGTCGCCTGAGCGGGCAGGGTCTGGGGCAGCATGACCTTCCAGAAGATCCGCCATTGCGAGGCATTGTCGAGCAAGGCCGCCTCGTCGATCTCCTTGGGGATCGCCCGGAAGAACTGCGTCATCAGGAAGACACCGAATGCCCCCGATAGGCCCGGCAGCATCAGGCCGAGATAGGTGTTGTGCAGCCCGAACCAGTTGAACATCTGGTGGCGGGCGATGATGACCGCCTGTTCGGGCACTGCGAGGCCGAAAAGGACGATGATGAACAGCGTCCGGCGGAAGGGGAATTCCAGCCGCGCAAATCCGTAGCCAGCAAGCGATGACAGCACCAGAACCAGCAGGGTTTGACCGCTGGCCACGACAAGGCTGTTGAAGAACCAGCCGAAGACCTGCGAGGAATGCCAGATATTCAGGTAGTTGGCGATCGTGTAGGGCGCACGGAAAACCGAGTCCGTGCCGACCATCAGTTCCTGGTTGCTCTTGATCGACAGGCCGATCAGCCAGGCCACGGGCGCCATCATGACGACCGAGAGGAGGGCTGCGCCCCAAAGCAACGGCCGGTAGGTCGTCAGCACTTCCGGCTTGTAGGTGTCGTCTCGGGCGGTCATGCGCCGTCCTCCGTCTTGCGCGAGGACACGATGTATTGCGCCATCGCGGCCACGAGGATGATCAGGAAGAGGTATTGCGACGCTGCTGCCGCACGACCGACATCCCAGCGGACGAAGCCGACCTCGTAGATGTACATGACCAGTGGACGCGAGGATCCGTTCGGGCCGCCATTGGTCATCAGCTGCGCCTGTCCGAACAGTTGGAACTGGAAGACGATCTGGATGATCGTGACCAGCATGATGGTGCGTGCGATCGACGGCAGGGTGATCCGTGTCAGGACCCGCCAGGGTCCGGCATTGTCGAGGGCGGCTGCTTCATAGAGATCTTTCGGAACCTGCTGCAGTGCCGCTAGAAAGAGCATCATCGGCAGACCGACGCACCACCAGACGGTTGCGACACCGACGGCGAACAGCGACCAGCCCCTCGTCGAGATGAAGTTGATCTGGTCGATGCCCGCCTCCGTGAAGAGTACGGATAGCAATCCATCTCCGGGGATGAAGACGAAGCGCCAGATCAGGGTCACGATCGTGACTGATAGCACCGAGGAGGAGAAGAAGAGCCCTCGGAAGAAACTGGTGGTGCGCGTCGTCCTGTTGAGTGCCAGCGCCAGAAAAAGGCCGAGCGCCACAAGTGTCGGTACGCTGACCAGCACGAAGACGACGGTGTTGCGCAGGGCCTGCAGGAAGACGGCGTCACCGGCGACCCGGAAGTAATTGGTCAGGCCCACGAAGCGACCCGGACCGAAGAGATCGACCTTGTGCAGGCTGAGCCACATGCCCCAGAAAAGGGGAAATGCGAGAAGGGCGAGGAAGATCAGCAGGTAAGGAAGAATGAAGAGCCCATGGCTCCACTGGCTGCGGCGATAGCTCTCGGCCATGTCACTCCCCCTCCCGGCGATAAGCGCTGCCGTCTGCGCCGAAGAGGTGGAAGGCATGCGGATCGGCCGAGATCGCCACGCGGTCTCCGGCCTTGATCAGGGAGCGGCCGTCTGCTTCCACGACAAGCTTGCTGCCGTCGTCGAGCACGCCATAGACAAGGGTTCGATCGCCAAGACGCTCGACCACTTCCGCCGTCAGCCGCGCGCCGGCTTCCCCATCCGTCGCCACGACGATGTCCTCGGCACGGATGCCGAGCGTGGCGCCCTCTGAACTGGAGCCAGGGGGGATATGGAAGCTCGTCTCCACCGTTCCGAGGCCTGCCGCGCTCACGGCAAGGCCCGTCGCGCTTTTCTGCCACGCGGTAACGGGCAGGAAGTTCATGGCCGGAGAGCCGATGAAGCTCGCAACGAACTTGCTCGCCGGCCGCTGATAGACATCCATCGGCGTGCCGATCTGCTCGATCTTGCGGGCGTTCATGATGACGATCCGGTCGGCAAGCGTCATTGCTTCAACCTGGTCGTGGGTGACGAAGATCATCGTTGAGCCGAGGCGGTGGTGCAGCTGCGCAAGTTCGAGACGTGTGCGGCCACGCAAGGCAGCGTCGAGGTTCGACAATGGCTCGTCGAATAGGAATGCCTTGGGTTCCTTGACGATGGCGCGGCCGATGGCAACGCGCTGGCGCTGGCCGCCCGAGAGCTTCTGCGGCTTGCGGTCGAGCAGGTGGCCGATTTCGAGCGTTTCGGCGGCGGCGAGCACGCGGCTTTCGATCTCGCCCTTGGCCATGCCGATGTTCTCGAGCCCGAAGGACATGTTCTGCTTCACGGTCATATGCGGGTAGAGCGCATAAGACTGGAAGACCATGGCGACCCCGCGT
Organism: Allorhizobium sp.; assembly: GCA_045377275.1. GTDB lineage: Bacteria > Pseudomonadota > Alphaproteobacteria > Rhizobiales > Rhizobiaceae > Allorhizobium. The sequence goes on from JBJIOA010000010.1 coordinate 131,737, forward strand.
TTGCCGGGCGGCAGGGTGTCGACGCGCTGTCCGGCCACCGAGATGGTGCCGCCTGTGACGTCTTCCAGGCCCGCGATCATGCGGAGCAGGGTCGATTTCCCGCAGCCCGACGGGCCAAGGAAGACGACGAATTCGCCTGCTTCGATAGACAGCGAAATGTCCTCTAGCACGGTCAGTGCGCCATAGCGCTTGGTGACGTTGTCAATTTCAATCGAAGCCGACATGGTTTCTCCTCCCCGTCGTCGATTGGTTAATGGCCGAGCCGGATCATCCGGTAGCTGAGCGGCGCGATCTCTCCGGTGAGGCGTCCGCTTTTGATGGTTGCTCCATCGCCATCTACTGGAGCGACGGTCTGCTGCTCTGGACCGTTGACCGCCTTCAGCGCATGTCCGGCGATGACCTTGTCCATGATGACCTTCCGATCGCCGAAGCCTTCGAGTGCGACATCAAGTGTGATGGCGTCTGTTTCGTGGCGGTTGACGATGAAGAGGGTGAGCGCCCCATCGGTGTCACTCTCGACAGCGGAGACATCGAGGTAGGGAACGGCTTCAGCGAAGTCTGTTGCATACGTCGGGCAGTCGATCGACAGCTGGTAGGAGGTGCCGCGGCTGTAGCGCGAGGCAAACAGGTAGGGGTAGTAGGTCGTCTGACGCCAGGCCGGGCCGCCGGGTACGGTCATGATTGGGGCGATGACGTTGACGAGCTGCGCGAGGCAGCCAACCTTTACCACGTCAGCGCGACGAATGAAGGTGTTGAGGATGCAGCCGACCTGCAGCACGTCTTCGAAATTGTAGATGTCTTCCAAGAGTTCCGGCGCGTGTGGCCAGCCATCACGGCCCTCAAGAACCTTCCGGTCAGCCTCGTTGGAATGATACCAGACGTTCCACTCGTCGAAGCTGATATAGACATCCTTCTTCGAGCGCTTCTTCGCCTTTGTCACCTTGATCACGGAAGCGATGGTTTCGATGTAATCGTCGAGCCGGGCGTTCTGTGCCAGGTAGGCGGCAGTGTCGCCAGCATGGTTCTCGAAATACATGTGCAGGCTGATGTAATCGACGCTGTCATAGGTGTAGTCGAGGACGGTCGCCTCCCAGGCCGGATAGGTCGGCATCTTCGGGGAAGAGGAACCGCAGACGACGAGCTCGATCGATTTGTCGAAGGCGCGCATGGCTTTGGCGGTCTCGAAGGCGACCCGGCCATATTCTTCGGCCGTCTTTTGGCCGATCTGCCAGGGGCCGTCCATCTCGTTGCCGAGGCACCACAGCTTGACGTTCCAGGGCTCTGCGCGACCGTTCTTGCGGCGCAGATCCGACCAGTAGCTGCCGCCCGGATGGTTGACATATTCGAGGAAGGCACGGGCTTCATCAAGGCCACGCGAGCCGAGATTGACGGCGAGCATCATCTCGGTATTGGCGGCCTTGGCCCAGTCGGCGAATTCGTGGATGCCGACCTGGTTGGATTCCGAGGTGTGCCAGGCAAGGTCGAGGCGAACGGGGCGCTCTTCCTTCGGTCCGATGCCGTCTTCCCAGTTGTAAGCCGAGACGAAGTTGCCGCCGGGATAGCGCACGACCGGCACATCCAGTTCACGCACCAGATCGATCACGTCCTGACGCATACCGTTTTCGTCGGCGGTCGGGTGATCGGGCTCATAGATGCCGGTGTAGACCGCGCGACCAAGATGCTCGACGAAGGAGCCATAGAGGCGTGGATCGATCGTGCTGATCTTGTAATCGCGGTGAACGGTGCCGACAGCCCGCATGTGCATTTCCTCCAAATATATCCGTTTTTCGGATATCTATCATGATTGAGGATATGATACACGGGATCGACCGGAGGTCAATCCGGCAAAATCGGTGGGAAAATCAATTGTGATCAGGTTTTGATGCGCAGGACGATGTCCTGGTCGTAATTGCCAAAGCCTCGGCCGAAAATGTTGATTCCGCCGGGATGCTCGGCGGTTTCCGGCACTTCGATACGGACGCGGATCGAGCGGTGGTCGAGCAATTCGAGGTCGTCGAGTGTCGTCTCGGAGACGCGCATGCCATCGATAAAGGTGCCGTTGTCCGTCACCCGGAAGCTCTTCAGGACGCCATATTGGCTGCCGCGCAGCTTCCACCAGTCAGGCGTGAACTTGCCGCGCCGATCGCCGAAATCGCCGGGTGAGGTCCAGATCGCGACGGCCTTTCCATTGATCGAGATGGTGATGTCGGACGGCCAGTTTTCGGAGGTGCCAGGCACTTCCGAGGAGAGTTCCATGAGCAGCTCAAGTTCCCGGATGGGTGCGCCCTTGATCCTGGCGTTGTTGGGGAACTGGTAGTCGACATAGCCGCGCGTGAACCATAGCAGGCCGGCTTTCATCCGGTCCGGAGAGAGGAAGGTATCGGGGCTATCAAGATAACCAATGATCGCGTCTGGACCGCACATGCCGCAGGGGGCGTAGATGTCATAGCCGCTGTAAAGGCCGACCGGCATGGAGACTTCGATTGCCTCGTCTGTCGCTTCATTCGGGCGCGTGAACGTCAGGACGATCTCGTCGTGAACGGCATGGCAGATCTTCTGGCTGCCCTTGCGTGCCTTCTGAACCTCGGTGCGGATCAGGCCCGCGTCCTCCATCTGATTGAGATGTGTGGATGTGGTCGATTGCGGCAGTTCCAGCACCTCGGCAATCTCGTTGACGTTTAGAGGGCCTCTGGCGTGAAGAAGTTCCAGGATCGCCAATCGCGCCGGCGCGGCGAGGCTCTTGAGGACATCCTTGCCGTCCTCCGGCGTGATCATCAGAAAACGGCTGCTCAAATCGGGTCTCCCTGCATTTCTCAATGCGTATCAGAATTCCTGATTAAAACAAGTCCGGGAAGGGCACCTCGGGTGGTGGTTGGGATGATGCAGTTGTCTTTGAGCCTGGTTTCCGGCTGTAAGGGATGTATACATTCCGGGCTTGGTGGGCGGGGTTTCTCGCCCGTCACTCAGCCATCAGCGGTCCCAATACAGCCGTTATTGACATGTTGTATACAGTGTGGCTCTTTATCGCTCGATAGAGGAGGAGCTGTCATGTCCAAACCCACCTTTCCGCTGAATGCCTGGTATGCTGCGGCCTATGACGTCGAATTGAAGCGTCAGCTTTTGCCGCGGACGATCTGCAACAAGCCGGTCGTCCTGTATCGCAAGGAAAATGGCACGCCTGTCGCGCTCGCCGATGCCTGTTGGCACAGGCTCGTGCCGCTGTCGCTCGGGCGGCTCGAGGGTGACAATGTCATCTGTGGCTATCACGGTCTCGAATTCGATGAGACGGGGCGTTGTGTATACATGCCGTCGCAGGACACGATCAATCCGTCGGCCTGTGTGAAGTCCTATCCGATCGCCGAGAAGCATCGCTTCATCTGGATCTGGCCGGGCGATCCGGCGCTGGCCGATCCCGCACTGATCCCCGACATGCACTGGAACCAGGATCCCGACTGGGCTGCCGATGGCAAGCTCATCGAGGTGAAGTGCGATTATCGTCTTGTCGTCGACAATCTGATGGATCTCACCCACGAGACCTTCGTACACGGCTCGTCGATCGGCAATCGCGCCGTCGCCGAGGCGCCGTTCGAGGCAAGTCATTCTGATCGCTTTGCCTATATCACCCGCTGGATGGAAGACATCGACCCGCCGCCGTTTTGGCGCAAGCAGTTTGGTCGCCCGGGCAAGGTTGATCGCTGGCAGATCATCCGCTTCGAGGCACCTTGCACGGTCACCATCGACGTCGGCGTTGCCGAAGCGGGAACCGGCGCCAAGCAGGGTGATCGCTCCAAGGGTGTGAATGGTTATGTGCTCAACACGATCACGCCGTCGACGGACAAGACCTGTCTCTATTTCTGGGCCTTTGCGCGCAACTACGACCTTGGCAATCAGGCGCGCACACATGAGCTCCGCGAAGGCGTCGCCGGTGTCTTCCGTGAGGACGAAGAGGTGCTCGAGGCCCAGCAGCGGGCGATCGATGCCAATCCCGATCACCAATTCTACAACCTCAACATCGATGCCGGATCGATGTGGGCGCGCAAGCTGATCGACCGTATGATCGATGCCGAGACGAAGCCGCAGGCCGGGCCTCATGCGGTGGCTGCGGAGTGATGGCATGACGGCTGATAACGAACGCGCTCCGAAACAGCAGACGGCAAAGGCACTGCTCGGACTGCGAGATCTCATCCTGACGGGTGAGATCGAGCCGGGTGAGCGGCTGTCTGAAGTCGCACTTGCGGAGCGTCTTTCTGTATCGCGCACCCCGCTTCGGGCCGCCTTGCAGCGGCTTGAACAGGAGGGCTTGGTCGCGCTCATCCCGTCCGGCGGTTATGCTGTGCGTTCGTTCAGCCGGCAGGAGGTGATCGATGCGATCGAGTTGCGCGGAGTGCTGGAAGGCACCGCTGCGCGGCTTGCCGCCGAACGCGGCGCGACACCGGCCAGGATGAAGGCCATTCGCGACGTGGTCGCCCAACTCGATGATGTCTTGATGGCCGAGGCATCTGCCATGGATTTCGAGCGCTATGAGGTGCTGAATGGCAGGTTTCATCGCCTGCTCTGGGATCTCGCGGGAAGTGAGGTTCTGCGCCGCGAGATCGAACGGATGACAAGCCTACCCTTTGCGAGCCCGAATGCCTTCGTCAACACGGAGTCCGATGCGCCGGCCTTCTACAGGACGCTTGTGGTCGCGCAGGCGCAGCACAAGGCGATCGTATCGGCCATCGAATTGCGGGAAGGGACGCGGGCCGAGGCGCTGGCGCGGGAGCATGCGCGGCTTGCACGGCAAAACCTCGACTTCGTGCTGGAGGAGCAGCCCGATCTGCGCCGCAAGGTTCTGGCGCTTGCCCTGATGGCGGGCTGATCGGTTCTGGGATCAATTTATCTGGGAGGATTTCATGCGTTCCAAGCTGGAATGGCGCGCCGCGCGCGTCGTATCGATCGAAACCCCGGCAGAGGATGTTCGGGCCGTGACGTTCGCAGTCGAGGGGTTGCGGCAGGCGTTTGATCCGGGCTCGCATACCAATATCAAGGTCGTCATCCGGGGTGAGCCGGCAATCCGAACCTATACGGTGCTGCCAAGCGTGCCGGGCACGCTGAAGATCGCGGTCAAACTGCATCCTAATAGTCGAGGTGGCTCAGCCTTCGTCTGGAACATGGCTGTCGGTGACGAGACCGAGATGACCGAGCCGGAGAACCGTTTCGAACTCTCCTGGCGGGCATCTCGCTATCTCCTGATCGCCGGCGGTATCGGGATCACGCCGATCTATGGCATGGCGAAGGCGCTGGTCGCGCGCGGTCATTCCGTCCGGCTGATTTATGGCGCGAAGAGCCGGGCGCAGATGGCTTTTGTCGACGAGCTGCAGGCTTTGCTGGGAGATGGTCTCGAGACCTTCGTGCAGGACGACGGCCAGGCGTTCGATCTTGCGGCCGAAGTTGCCGCCCTTCCCGTGGACGGCGAGGCCTATATCTGCGGTCCGCATGGGCTTCTGGAAGCGGCGCGCAATACCTGGCGCGAGAGCGGCCGGTCGATGAGCCGGCTGCGCTTCGAGGTTTTCGGCGACAGCGGGCGTTTTGCTGAGCAGCCTTTCTCGGTCACCGTTCCGCAATATGGCCGAACCGTCGAAGTGCGTGCCGACCAGACCATGCTGGATGCGCTGATGGAGGCGGGGATCGACATGGTCTATGACTGTCGCCGCGGTGAATGCGGATTGTGCGCGGTCAGCATTGTCGACGCATCCACGCCGATCGATCATCGTGACGTGTTCTTCTCCCCGGAAGAGCGGCATGAGGGTGAAAAGATGTGTGCCTGTGTTTCGCGTGCCGTCGGGGGGAGCGTGACGATCGACACCGGTTATCGGCAGGAGGCATTGCGGGCCTGAGCCCGCAGTGGCATCAGTCGCTCTCACCCTCGATCAGGAACATCGGCCACAGGCGCCTGCGAACGGCATCCGGATAGTGCTGCGCGAAGTCCGGCATCGTCGCGAGAAGGCTTTCGGCGAGCGCGATGCCGAGCGCCCGCAAGTCGGGGCGAAAGCATGTGAGAACCGGATTCAGAAACTGCGCCTGCGGGCTGTATTGCCCGATGACCGCGATATCCTTGCCGGGCTTTAATCCCGCCTCCTGCAGGCCGCGATAGAAGCCGACTACGGTCGCCTCGTTGAGGAGGATGATCGCTGTGGGGCGGTCGCGTGATTTCATCACCTGCTGGGCGACGTGGTAGCCGCCCGGCTCGTTCGGGCCTGAGCGATAGACATGCGCCGGATCGAGCTCCAGGCCGTGGCGGGCGAGCACGACGCGGCAGTGGTTCTCGAAGACGTGGCCGAGGTTGATGTCGCCATGCGGGCGGCTGATGGCAATTCGCGTGTGGCCGCGCGCCACCAGACGTTCGATCGCGTCTTCCGCCATGCCTTCGAAATCCAGATCGTACCAGGGCTGGCCGACATCGGTCTGGCTTCGGCCGAGCGTGATGAAGGGGATCTTCGTCTTGTGCAGGAGTTCAAAGCGCGGATCCTGGTAGCGTGTGGCCGACAGGATGATGCCGTCGGCGAAGCCGCGGGCGACGATGCGCCTCAGGTAAGCGTCCGGATCTTCCTCCGATGAGCAGAGCAGGGCGACGAGGTCGAGCTTGTGGCGGGCAAGCACCGTCTGCATGCCGTCGAAGACGCGCATGAAGAAGGTATCTCCCTGGCCTGTAATGTCATGGCCGGTCTGCATCATGAAGCCGATGATGCCGGTGGCGCCCTTGCGCAGCGAGCGGCCGGCCTGGTTGGCCACGTAACCCAGCTTCTCTGCGGCTTCCAGCACGCGTCGGCGCGTCTCTTCGTTGACATCGGGCTTGCCGTTCAGAGCGCGCGAAACCGTACCGATCGAAATATCCAGATGTTCGGCCAGCTCGCGAATGCCCGTCATTTCCCCCTCCCCAAGCGATGGTCCGTAATCGTTTACGAAAAACTATTGACACATGCGCGGTCTCGTTCATAGTGTCGTAAACGTTTACGGGATGTGCGGGAGAGGAGTTCCGCTCATCCTTTGGGAGGATATCAGTGACATCAAGAGCCGTTTTGTGCGGGTGCGGAGCTATGGCCAAAGGCTGGCTTCGAGCACTTCAGTCTGCCCCCGATCTGAGCCGAGAAGTCGAGATCGTCGGGCTCGTCGACCTTGATCTGACGACGGCTAAGGCGCTCGCGGCTGAATTCGCGCTGGACGACGTTATCATCGGTACGGACCTCGCTTCGGTGATCGAAACGACGCGGGCGAATATGGTGTTCGATGTCGTGGTGCCATCAGCGCGCTTCGCCGTCGTCTCCACAGCGCTCAAACTCGGCTGCCATGTGCTCTCGGAAAAGCCGCTTGCGACGTCCATGGATGAGGCCAAGTCGTTGCTTGCGCTTGCTGCAGAGACAGGCCGCGTTCATGCCGTGGTCCAGAATTGTCGTTTCATCTCCGGTGTGCGACGCCTGCGTCGCGCCATCGAGGATGGCTTGATCGGGGACGTCTCTGGCATTCACTGCGACTTCTTCCTCGCTCCGCATTTCGGTGGCTTTCGAGAAGAGATGGACAATGTCCTGCTCCTCGACATGGCCATCCACACCTTCGATGCCGCCCGCTTCGTATCGGGCAAGCAGCCGCTCTCGGTCTATTGCGTCGAGAGCAATCCGCTCGGGTCTTGGTACGCCCATGGCGCATCGGCCAATGCAATTTTCAAGCTCTCCGGTGGTGCTGTCTTCACCTATCGCGGCTCCTGGTGCGCCGAGGGGCGGAGGACGAGCTGGGAGAGCGTCTGGAGGTTGGTCGGCTCGAAGGGCATGATCACCTGGGACGGTGAAGAAGGCTTCGAGGCGACGGTCGCTGGCAATGAGCCGGGGCTGTTGCGCGGCCAACAGGTGGTCCCGGTGCCGTCGGCGCCCAATGAGGACGAGACCCACGGACATCAGAGCGTACTCGCCGAATTTATCGACGCGGTGAAGTCCGGGCGGAAGCCCGAGACGGTGAGCGATGACAATATCAAGAGCCTTTCCATGGTTCTCGGCGCGATCGAGAGCGCCCGGACCGGACTTCCCGTCAGCATCTCAGTCGAAGGACATTGAGCCCGTGAGCAATCCCGCAAATTCCATTCGTATCGGAACGATGATCAGCGCCAGCGGCGGCAAGGCGGCCGAGCGGATCGGACAGATCGCCGACATGGGCTTCGAGAGCTTCGAGCCCTTCTTCTGGCAGACGACAAACGGCCAGGACCTCGCCGATCTCGGCAAACGCTGCGTCGAGGCGATCGGCGACCGCGACATCACCATCTCCACGCTCGGCATGTTCGGCAATCCGCTGGAAGAAACCGATATGGATCTGCAGACGCTGCAGGGCTGGAAAGACTGCATCGACAATGCCCATCATTTTGGGGCGACCTGCGTTGCCGGCTTCACCGGGCGCATTCGTAATCGTCCACTGACGGAAAGCCTGCCGCGTTACCGCGAGATCTGGAGCGACCTTGCCAAGCGGGCAGCCGACAAGGGCGTGAAGATCGCGTTTGAAAATTGCGCCATGGACGGCAACTGGCAGACAGGTGACTGGAACATCGCCCACAATCCGGATGCCTGGGAGCTGATCTTCAACGAGACGCCTGATGATCACATCGGGCTCGAATGGGAGCCCTGCCACCAGATGGTCTATCTCATCGATCCGATCCCGCAGATCCGCAAATGGGCGCACAAGTTCTTCCACGTGCATGGCAAGGACGCGACCATCCGCTGGGATGTCATCCGCGAACATGGCGTCTTCGGCAAACACCCTTTCGTCTTCATGCGCACGCCGGGCTTCGGCGACACCAACTGGACCGATGTGATCTCGGAGCTCCGGCTGGCTGGCTGGTCGGGGTCGATCGACATCGAAGGCTGGCACGACCCGGTCTATCGCGATGCGCTGGAAATGACCGGCCAGGTGCATGGCCTGAATTACCTGAAGACTTGCCGGGGCGGGGATTTCGTCACCGATCCGGTGTGAGCTTTCGGAAATATGGGTCTTGTGGAGGACAAGCCCCATGCAGAAACCCAAGAGGAGGAAACCATGGGTATTCGCAAGCATATTGTTTTCGGCGCCTTGGCGCTCGCCAGTGTCTCTCTGTTCGGGCTATCTGCCCAGGCAGAGGATGTGAAGATTACCGTCTGGTCGCTCGACCGCGACATCCAGCCGGCTCCCAATCTGATCAAGGACTTCAACGCTCTGGGTAACGGCATAACGGTCGAATACCGCCAGATCCAGTTCGACGACGTCGTCAGCGAGGCGATGCGCGCCTATTCGACCGGCCAGGCGCCCGATATCATCGCGATCGACAATCCCGAGCATGCGCTTTTTGCGTCGCGCGGTGCGTTTCTTGATCTCACGGACCGGATCGCAGCATCTGACGTCGTAAACCCCGAGAACTACTATCCCGGTCCGCTGAAGTCGGTCATGTGGGACGAGAAGTATTTCGGCATCCCCAAGGCGACCAACACGATCGCGCTCTACTACAACAAGGACATGTTCCGGGAAAAAGGCCTTGATCCGGACAAGCCGCCGCAGACTTGGGCGGAACTGGTGGAGACGGCGCGCAAGCTCACCGATCCCTCGAAGAACGTCTATGGCCTGACCTTCTCGGCAAAAGCCAATGAAGAAGGGACCTTCCAGTTCCTGCCCTGGGCCCAGATGGGTGGCGGCGGCTACGACAAGATCAATTCCGAAGGTGCGGTGAAGGCGCTCGAAACCTGGAAGACCATCATCGACGAGAGGCTCGCTTCTCCCGACACGCTCACGCGCAGCCAGTGGGATTCGACCGGCACCTTCAATTCCGGCAATGCCGGGATGGCAATCTCCGGTCCCTGGGAACTCGACCGGATGCTGAAAGAAGCCAAGTTCGACTGGGGCGTAGCACTTCTGCCGGTGCCGGAAGAGGGGGCTCAGCGCTCGTCGGCTATGGGCGACTTCAATTGGGCAATCTTCTCCAACACGGAACACCCCGACGAAGCCTTTAAGGTGCTCGAATACTTCGTCTCGCAGGACGACCGCATGTTCAAGGACTTCGGACAGCTGCCGCCGCGGTCCGACATCACCATCCCGCCCACCGGCGAGGCGCTCAAAGATGCTGGCCTGCAGGTCTTCATCGAACAGCTGCAATATGCCCAGCCGCGCGGACCGCATCCTGAGTGGCCGAAGATCTCGAAGGCGATCCAGGATGCCATCCAGGCAGCCCTGACGGGCCAGATGTCGCCCAAGGAAGCGCTCGACCAAGCGGCCGAGAAAATCAGCGCCGTGCTCGGCTGACCAATTGGCAGGCGCCGCGACTGCTGCGCCTGCCCTTCAGACCCTCCCGGAAGGCCGTCCCTCGTTTTCGATCGGGGGGCGGCCAGACCGGACGAGCATTAAGGCAGTGCGGAGACATCCATGCGCAAGATCCTGACCAGTCTGACGGACGGACGAGGCTTCGATATCAGCCTTGTCACGTTGCCGCTCGGCTTCCTATTCCTGCTGTCCGGCCTGCCACTCATCTACAATGTGCTGATGAGCTTCCAGGAGGTCGACATGTTCTCTCTGGGTAGTTTCATGCGGCCGTTCGTCGGCTTCAAGAATTACCAGACGCTGTTCTCGCAACCCGAAACATGGCCGATCCTCAGCAATACCGCTCTATTCGTCGTCGCGTCGATTGTCGGGCAGTTCGTCATCGGTTTCTCGCTGGCTCTGTTCTTCTGGGTCAACTTCCCGTGGGCATCCTGGCTCCGCGGACTCTTCCTCGTGTCCTGGGTGATGCCGGGTCTCGTCGTCGGCGCGATCTGGAACTGGATTCTGTCCGGTGACTTCGGCGTGCTGAACTACATGCTGCGGGAGACCGGCATCATATCCAGCAATATATTCTGGCGCTCGGATCCCAATTTCTCGCTCTGGGCGGTGATCATCGCCAATATCTGGCTCGGCACCTCCTTCAACATGATCCTTCTGTCGGTTGGTCTGTCCGGCATCCCCAAGGATCTCTATGAGGCCGCAGAGCTGGACGGCGCCAATGTCTGGCAGCGCTTCTGGACGATCACCCTTCCCATGATGCGCTCGACGATCGGGGCGATCATTTCGCTGGGGCTGATCTTCACGCTGCAGCAATTCGACCTGTTTGCCGCCATCACCTCCGGCGGACCAAACAACTCGTCCAATGTCACGCAATACTGGGCCTGGGACCTGTCTTTCCGCCAATATGATTTCGCGCAAGGCGCAACGATCTCCGTTCTCATGATCGTCTTCGTGATGTTCGCGTCAGTCGTCTATGTGCGGTCCACACGACACGAGGTGCGCGGATGAACGAGACCACTCGAAACCGGCTGATGCTGGCGATCGCGCTCGTGCTTGCCGCCATCTACCTCTTCCCGCTCTACTGGATGTATATCACCACGTTGAAAAGCGGCTCGGCGATGTTTGCCACGCCACCCAGCTTCTGGCCGTCCGATCCGCAATGGTCGACCTATGCCTATGTCTGGGAGAGCCGCAATCTCGCCCGCTACATGTGGAATTCGCTGGTCATCGCCGTGGGCGCCGTGGCGTTGATCACGGTGCTCGGCACGGGATGTGCCTATGTGCTCGCCCGCTATCGCAACCGCTGGATCGATGTCGGGCTTTTCCTCATCCTGATGCTGCAGGTGTTGCCGGCCTCGCTGATGATCACGCCGATCTTTGTCGGCTTCTCGCAGCTCGGTATGCTCGACTATCCCCGGCTTTCGGTCATCATCGCGATTGCCGCCAAGAGCATGCCCTTCTTCGTGGTTCTCGTCAGGGCCACCTTCATGAGCGTGCCGATGGAGCTCGAGGAAGCAGCGCTCGTCGACGGCAATTCGCGGATCGGGGCCTTCTTCAACATCGTGCTGCCGCTCGCCCGCAACGGCATACTGGTCGCGGCCATCCTCATCTTCATGCAGGCCTTCGGCGAATTCGTCTATTCGAAGTCGATGATCCAGAACGCCGACCTGCAGCCGGCGAGCGTGGGGCTCAATTCCTTCATGGGGCCAAACACCAACGAGTGGAACAACATCATGGCCTTCGCCGCAATCTATGTGACGCCGATCCTGGCCGCCTTCGTCCTTCTGCAGCGCCGGATCGTCTCCGGGCTCACGTCTGGAGCTCTCAAATGACCCATCAGATCGAACTATCCGGCGTCAACAAATATTACGGTGCCTATCACGCGTTGCGCGACATCGACCTCAAGATCAAAAAGGGCGCCTTCGTGGCGCTGGTCGGACCGTCTGGTTGCGGCAAGTCGACCTTGCTACGGTCGCTGGCCGGGCTCGAGAGCATTTCGGCCGGTGATCTCATCATTGCTGGCGAGAAGATGAATGGCGTACCGCCGCGCAAGCGCGACCTTGCCATGGTCTTCCAGTCCTATGCGCTCTATCCGCATATGACGGTGGAGGAGAACCTCACCTATTCGTTGCGCATTCGCGGCGTGAAGAAGGCGGAAGCCAGAAAGGCGGCGGAAGAGGTGGCGGCAACGACGGGCTTGTCCAATCTGCTGCATCGCTATCCGCGTGAGCTCTCCGGCGGTCAGCGGCAGCGCGTGGCGATGAGCCGAGCGATCATCCGGCATCCCAAGGCCTTCCTGTTCGACGAGCCGCTGTCCAATCTCGATGCAGCACTTCGCGTTCATATGCGCAAGGAAATCCGCTCTCTGCACGACCGGCTCGGCGCAACCTCCGTTTATGTTACCCATGACCAGATCGAGGCGATGACCATGGCGGACCATGTCGTCGTCATGCGCCAAGGCGTGATCGAGCAGCAGGGCGCGCCGCTCGAGCTCTATGATCGTCCGGTCAACAAGTTCGTTGCAGGCTTCATTGGTTCACCCGCCATGAATTTCATTCCGGCAACCGTTGGTACTGATGGCAAGTCATTGGTACTCGATCTCGGCAGCCGCCAGATCATCGCCCTCGATAGACCTGTTCCTGCGGCCTCCAATCTGACCGTCGGGCTGCGGCCCGAACATCTGCGCCTCGTGCCGGATGCAGAGGCAAAAATCCGCCTGCCGGTCGGGGTCGTCGAGAGCACGGGGTCAATGACCTACATCACCTCGGCCAGCCAGCCGGAGATCAACGTGGTCGTTTCAGAGCGACAGTCGCTGAGACATGGAGAGATGGTGTCGCTCGGCTTCGATCCGGCGCATCTGCACCTGTTCGATGCAGACAGCGAACAGCGGATCGAGATCGCGAGCTGACCGAACGGAAGGCGTCAGATATCCAGTGTCATCTGGCGTTCCCAGGCCGTGAAGTGCCCGCAGTAGCTGTTCCACTCGTCGTGCTTCAGCTTGATGTAGGCGTCCGAGAATTCCATGCCGAGAGCGGCTTTCAGGACTTCATCCTGTTCGAAGGCGCGCAGCGCGTCGAGGAGGTTCAGCGGCAGTCGTGGCGCATCCTTCACCGTGTGGCCGTCGCGGTACATGTCGATGTCGTAATGCGGGCCGGGATCGGCGTTGCTCTTCAGGCCGCTCAAGCCCGCCGCGATGATGATCGACTGCAACAGGTACGGGTTCACAGCGCCATCGGGCAGGCGCAATTCGAAGCGGCCGGGGCCGGGCACGCGGACCATGTGGGTGCGGTTGTTGCCGGTCCAGGTCACGGTGTTGGGTGCCCAGGTGGCGCCGGAGACCGTGCGTGGCGCGTTGATACGCTTGTAGGAATTGACCGTCGGATTGGTGATTGCGGCCAGTGCGGATGCATGTTTCATGATGCCGCCGAGGAAGGTCTTGCCCTTGGTCGATAGGCCGAAGGACATGTCCTTGTCGGCGAAGGCGTTGACCTTGCCGCCGAGATCCCAGACGGAGATATGCGCGTGGCAGCCATTGCCGGTGAGCCCCTTGAAGGGTTTCGGCATGAAGGTGGCGCGCAGTCCGTGCTTCTCGGCGACTGACTTCACCATGAACTTGAAGAAGGAATGTTTGTCGGCGGTAGCAAGGGCGTCGTCGTATTCCCAGTTCATCTCGAACTGGCCGTTCGCGTCTTCGTGGTCGTTCTGGTAGGGCTTCCAGCCGAGCTCCAGCATGTGGTCGCAGATCTCGGCGATCACATCATAGCGGCGCATCAGCGCCTGCTGGTCGTAACAGGGCTTTTCGGCCGTGTCGTATTCATCCGAGATCGTCTCGCCGTCTGCAGAGATCAGGAAGAATTCCGGTTCGACGCCGGTTTTCACGCGCAGACCCAGATCTGCCGCTTCCGCGACCAGGCGCTTGAGCACGACGCGCGGCGCCTGAGCGACCGGTTCGTCTTCCATCATGCAATCGGCGGCAACCCAGGCGACCTCAGGCTTCCATGGGAGCTGGATGACGGAAGAGGCATCCGGAATGGCGAAAAGGTCGGGATGGGCCGGCGTCAGATCGAGCCAGGCGGCAAAACCCGCGAAGCCGGCACCTTCCTTCTGCATCTCTGCGATCGCCTGGGCTGGAACCAGCTTGGCACGCTGAGCGCCGAAAAGATCGGTAAAGCTGATCATGAAATATTTGATGCCTCGCTCCTTCGCGAAGCTTGCCAGATCCTGTGTCACGTCGTTCCCCTGTTTTTATGGATTGAGACACATTGGTTGAAAGGAAATGGCCGCATCCGTGGGAGTCGGATGCGGCCATCAGTTTTTAGAAGCCTCCTTTGCCGGGGTACCAGCTGGTGCCGGCGAGGGGCACCTGGGCCATGGCGGCAGCCTCCATCGTCAGTGCGCAGAGATCCTCCGGCTCCAGATTGTGCAGCTTGTTCTTGCCGCAGGCACGGGCGATCGTCTGCGCTTCCAGCGTCATGACCTTCAGGTAGTTGGCAAGGCGGCGGCCGGCAGCGACCGGATCGAGGCGGGCGGCGAGCTCTGGATCCTGGGTGGTAATGCCGGCCGGGTCCTTGCCTTCGTGCCAGTCGTCATAGGCCCCGGCCGTGGTGCCCAGCTTCTGGTATTCCTCTTCCCACTTCGGGTCGTTGTCGCCGATGGCGACCAGCGCTGCCGTGCCGATCGAGACGACGTCTGCACCGAGCGCCAAGGCCTTCGCCACATCGGCGCCCGAGCGGATGCCGCCGGAGATGACCAACTGCACCTTGCGGTGCATGCCGAGGTCCTGCAGTGCCTGAACGGCCGGGCGGATGCAGGCGAGCGTCGGCATGCCGACATTTTCGATGAAGACGTCCTGGGTCGCCGCCGTTCCGCCCTGCATGCCGTCAAGCACGACGACATCGGCGCCAGCCTTCACGGCAAGAGCGGTGTCGTAATAGGGGCGGGCGCCGCCGACCTTCACATAGATCGGCTTTTCCCAGTCGGTGATCTCGCGCAGTTCGAGGATCTTGATCTCGAGATCATCGGGGCCGGTCCAGTCTGGGTGGCGGCAGGCGGAGCGCTGGTCGATGCCCATCGGCAGGTTGCGCATCTGGGCAACGCGGTCGGAGATCTTCTGGCCGAGCAGCATGCCGCCGCCGCCGGGCTTCGCCCCCTGACCGACCACGATTTCGATCGCATCGGCGCGGCGCAGATCCCTCGGGTTCATGCCGTAGCGGGAGGGGAGATACTGATAGACGAGCTTTTCGGAGTGGCCACGTTCTTCGTCGGTCATGCCGCCGTCGCCCGTCGTGGTCGAGGTGCCTGCGAGCGTTGCGCCACGACCGAGCGCTTCCTTCGCATTACCAGACAGCGCGCCGAAGCTCATGCCGGCAATGGTGATCGGGATCTTCAGTTCGATCGGCTTCTTCGCAAAGCGCGTGCCCAGCACCACGGAGGTGTCGCATTTCTCCCGGTATCCTTCGAGCGGATAGCGCGAGATCGATGCGCCGAGGAAGAGCAGGTCGTCGAAATGCGGCACCTTGCGCTTCGTGCCGCCGCCGCGAATGTCGTAGATTCCGGTTGCGGCCGCACGACGGATTTCGGCGAGCGTGTGGTCATCGAAAGTGGCGGACTTGCGCGGCGGGGTGAAGGGGTTGTGGTAGCTCATCAGCTTTTCCTCGCCTCAATACGCGTCGGCATTGTCGATGTTGAAATTGTAGAGCTTGCGGGCCGAGCCGTAGCGCTTGAACTCCTCGGGCTTGGCATGCGTCACGCCGGCCTTGGCCAGCAGTTCGGCGAGCTTTTCGAGGTGCTCCGGGCGCATTTCCTTTTCGATGCAATCGGCACCAAGGCTCTTCACCGAGCCGCGCACGAAGAGCTTCGCTTCATAGATGCTGTCGCCCAAAGCTTCGCCCGCATCGCCGCAGACAACGAGATGGCCTGATTGCCCCATGAAGGCCGACATGTGGCCGATTGAGCCGTGCACGACGATGTCGATGCCCTTCATCGAGATGCCGCAGCGGGAGGCGGCATTGCCCTTGATGACGAGCAGGCCGCCGCGACCGGTGGCGCCGGCATATTGGCTGGCGTCGCCCTCGATCACCACCGTGCCGGACATCATGTTTTCGGCCACGCCCGGACCAGCCGAGCCATGGATGGTGACGGTGCCACCGTCATTCATGCCGGCGCAGTAATAGCCGACCGACCCCTTCACCTCGACGGTGACAGGCGCATCGATGCCGACGGCGACGGCATGATGGCCGCGTGGGTTCACCACCTCGAATTCGAGGTCGTTTGCGCCGGTGCAGAGATTGTGGAGCGCGCTGTTCAACTCGCGAAGCGGGGTATGGGAGAGGTCGAAGATTGGCATTCAAACAAGCTTTCTCGGTGTCGCGGTTCAGGCGGCCTTTTCATGGTCCCAGAAATAGACGGTCGCCGGCTCCGGCTCCCAGACGCGTGCGGTCTCGATACCCGGCAGGTTGACGAGCGCGCGGTACTCGGAGCCGAAGGCGACATACTGGTCGGTCTCGGCCATAACGGCTGGCTTGCAGGCGATCGGGTCGCGCACCACGCCGAAGCCGGTCTTGGTCCCGACGACGAAGGTGAAGAAGCCGTCGAGATCATCAAGCGCACCGGTCAGTGCTTGCCCCAAATCCTTGCCCTTTGCCATTTCTGCCGTGAGATAGGCCGCTGCCACTTCGCTATCGTTCTCGGTCTCGAAGGACATGCCTTCGCGGATCAACTCGCGGCGCAGATTGTTGTGGTTCGACAACGAGCCGTTGTGCACGAGGCATTGGTCTGCGCCTGTCGAAAAGGGGTGGGCGCCGAGTGTGGTGACAGCACTTTCGGTCGCCATGCGGGTATGGCCAATGCCGTGGGTGCCACCCATGGCGCGGACGCCGAAACGCTGCACGACGTCCTTGGGAAGGCCGACTTCCTTGAAGATCTCGACACTTTCGCCGGAGCCCATGATGCGGACATTGGGGCGGATATCGGCGAGGGCCGCCCGGATCTCGGTCAGCTTGCTCGCGGCGATCGAGATGACCGCATGGGTGCTTTTCAATTCGATTTCCGCGGTGATGCCGACCTTGGCCAGATCTTCGGCGAGGCTCGCGAAATCGCTTTCCGGGGCGGCAGACTGGATGGTGACCTTGGCGGTCTTGCCGTCGACGCCGCCATAGATTGCGATGCCGGCCGAGTCCGGTCCTCGGTCGGTCATCGTGATCAGCATGTCCGAGAGGAGATCGCCGAGCCGGGGCTCAAGCGCCTTGTTCTTGAGAAACAGACCTACAATGCCGCACATGGCCACGCCCTCCAATGTCTCTGGAGAAAGGGCTAGCAGCGGCGGTCGCGAAAATCAATCGAAAGGAATAAAGTTTTCCTGGTGGGCAACTACCGACGTTGCGGATAGGAGATGATCGAGAGGTAGCGCGCCGGCAGGCTCACGAGTTCTTCCGGTCCGTGCGGTGCATCGGCGTCGAAGAAGAGACTATCTCCTGCCTGCATGCGATAGAGGCTGTCACCGTGGCGATAAACCACTTCGCCCTCCAGCATGTAGAGGAACTCCATGCCTTCGTGCTGAAAGGTCGGAAAGACATCCGATTCCGCGTTCAGCGTGATCAGATAGGGTTCGACGACGACACCGGAGGTGTTGTTCTCGATATGGCCGAGCAGGCTGTAGTGGTGACCGGCGCGGGTTCCCCGGCGCTCTAGGTTCACGCCTTCGCCGGCCTTGACGAAGCTTGCCGATTTCGGCTCCTCGAAACCCTTGAAGAAGGCTGTGATCGGCATGCCCAGCGCCTTCGACAGTGCCTGAAGCGTGGTCAGCGAAGGCGAGATATTGCCGTTCTCGATCTTCGAGAGCATGCCGACCGACATGCCGGTGGCCGCGGCGAGATCGGCGACCGTTATGCCCAGCTTCTTGCGATAGGTGCGGACCTCATGGCCGATCGCCATTTCGAGATTGTTGGCGCGCGGTTCGCGCACGGCATGGGGATCCTGCGACAGCGCCGACTTCTGGGCGCTTTTCGCTGTCTTGGGTGTCTTTGCCATGGATCCTCCTCAAACGCTGCCGACGTCACCCGATGCTCTAGCGGATTCTGCGTCTCTGCCCAATGGTCGAAGAGCAGCCGGTCACAGTCCGACGAAGACCAGAACCGCGAGAACGATGGCGGCGAGGAAGATTGTGTCGGCAACCAGCAGGCCGATGGCTCGTCCGCCGATCTTGAACACTTCCGGCAGGGAAGTCTTCACGCCGACGGCGGCGATTGCCACGAGCAGCGCCCAGCGCGAGAGCATGCCCGCCCAGTCGCCGACCACTGGCGGGATGGTGACGAGCGAGTTCAAAGCGGCGAGCAGAAGGAAGGCGACGACGAAACCAGGCAGGAGGGGCGGGCGCTTCACGTTGCTGGAGACCGTGCTGCGGAAGGCGAGTGCGGCGACCAGCACGACGGGGGCCAGCATGGTCACTCGGATAAGCTTTACAAAGACGGCCGTCTCGCCGGCGGGAACGGAGACCGAGAAACCAGCGCCCGCGACTTGAGCGACGTCATGGATCGTTGATCCAAGGAAGATGCCGGTCTGGTGGTCGTCGAGGCCGGCAAGGCTTGCCAGGATCGGGTAGAAGATCATGGCGAGCGTCGACAGCATGGTGACGCCTATGACCGTGAAGACCATCTGCTGGTCGGCTTCCTTGCTGCGGTTTCCAAGGGTGGCGGAGATTGCAAGGGCTGCCGAGGCGCCGCAGATGGCGACCGCGCCGCCGGTGAGCACGCCGAACTGGGTACCCTGGCCAGAGAGCCGCGAGGCGAGGATGCCGAAGAGGATGGTGAGCAGGACGGCGCTGACGATCATGGCGATCACAGCCGCACCCAGTTCGGCGAACATGGCGACACTGACCCTGAGGCCAAGCAATGCGATGCCGAGACGCAGCACCGTGCGTGAAGCGAAGTCGAGGCCGGCCGCGGTCTTCGGATCCTCGGCCAGAAAATGCAGCGCAAGTCCAATCAGGATCGCGAGCAGCATGGCCGGTGCGCCGTAGTGTTCCGAGAGGAAGGCGGATGCGAGGGCGATCAAGACCGTGACGGACACACCGGGAAACAAGGCTTGCCAGCGCTCACGAAGGCTCAAGTGGCGGCTGTCCCGCTCCTGCTTGGGCGAGGCAATAGACGGGTCTGGCATGGATCACCTCTGGTAGAGCGCCCTTTGCATGGTTGCATCGGATGATGCGGAGGGCGAATGAAGGGATGCGCGGTCCTGCCGCGCATCCCTGATGTCGTCAGTTGAGATCAGCTGCGCGCTCGGCGTCGACCTTCTTCTGAGCGTCAGCAACCGCTGCCGTGAACTGATCGAATACTTCGGCTCCGCCTGTCACGTTCGCCTTGAACCAGTCGAAGACCGGCGAGACGGCCGCCTTGAATGCTTCCTTCTCCTCGGCGGTCGGCACGTAGATCTCACCGCCGGCCTTGGCGAAGTCCTGATAGGCTGCGATTTCCTTGCGCTTCGGCGAGGCGAAGGTCGCCTGCTGAAGGGCTGCGAAACCGTCAACGACGACCTGTTTTTGCTCCGGTGTCAGGCCGGTAAAGCGGTCGTTCGACATCCACCAGAAAGCGCCCATGTAGCTGTGGCCGTCGAGCGTCAGGTATTTCAGGCCGGCATCCGGAAACTTCATGGACATGATGTCGGTGATGCCATTGGCGGTACCTTCCACGACGCCCGTCTGCAGCGAAGTGAACAGTTCCGGCCACGGGATCGGGGTCGGGGCTGCCCCTACGGCGGTCGCAACCTGCTGCGGCAGATCGGCCGGCACCGTGCGCATCTTCAGACCTTTCAGATCTTCGGGCGACTTCACCGTCTGCTTGGTGTTGGCGTAGTTGCGCCAGCCGCCGGTGTTGCCGATGGTCATCAGGCGGATCTTGTTGTCACTGTCGGCCAGCGCGCGCTCGCGCAGCTTGCGGGTGAAGTCACCCGTCAGCACCGTTTCTGCCACGCGGTCGTCGCTCATGAGGTAGGGCAGGTCCAGGACCTGAATATAGGGGAAGAGGCCGGCTGCGCCGCCCGACGTCGAAATGTAAATGTCGATAGAGCCGTCAGCGACGCCCTGGAGGCATTCCTCACCCGTGGCGCAGAGCTGGGTGCCGATGAATAGCTCGACGGCGATCGCGCCGTTCGAGGCGTTCTCGACATAGTTCTTGAAGACGACGAGGCCGTCATAATCCTCGTCATTCTCGTTGGAGTTGGCGGTGGCGCGCAGCGTGATGTCTGCTGCCTGCGCAACACCGGTAATGGTAAGTGCGCTGGCCAAAGCCAAGGTTTTCAACATGGACTTGAGCATTCTGGTTCCTCCCTTTTCTCAAGTTAGTCGACGAAGCCCGCAAGGCGCGGGAGCGTGAGCGTCAAAGCGGGGAAATAGGTGATCAGGAAGATCACAACGATTTCCGCCGCCAAGAACGGCAGTGTGGCCTTGGCGATCGTCTCGACCTTCAAGCCGGAGACGGACGACGAGACGAAGAGCACGAGGCCCATGGGCGGGGTCAAAAGGCCAACTGTCAGATTGACCGCCATGATGATGGCGAAGTGGACGGAGTCCACTCCCATCTGGGTGAATATGGGGCCGAGGATCGGCCCGAGAATGATGATCGCCGGACCTGCATCGAGGAACATGCCGACCACAAAGAGCAGCAGGTTGATCAGCAGCAGCAGGACCAGCGGGTTTTCGCTGAGGCTGAGGATGATCGAGGCTAGCAGCTCCGGCGTATGCGACAGGCTGGCGACCGTTTTGAAGGCCATAGCCGCGCCGACGAGCAGCAGGACAACCGCCGAAGTCATGGCGGCGCGCATCAGAATTCTCGGCATGTCGCCGATTTTCAGGCTGCGCAGCACGAAGACGCCGATGAAGATTGCGTAACCGACAGCAACGGCAGAGGCTTCCGTCGGCGTAAAGATGCCGCCGAGAATACCGCCCATGATGATGACAGGTGTCATCAGTGGCCAGAAGGCATTGAGGCTTGCACGCCCACGTTCGGACCAGGTTGCGCGGGTCGTCGCAGCCGGCAGGTTCTCTCGATCGGCAAGCAGGTAAACGATCGCCATGAGGCTGAGACCGATCAGGACGCCCGGAACGATGCCGGCCAGGAAAAGCGCAGCTACGCTTTCGCCCATGACATAGGCATAGATAATCATGATGCCGGACGGCGGAATTATCGGGCCGATGATCGAGGATGCGGCCGTGACGGCGGTTGCAAATTTACGGCTATACCCCTGTTTCTCCATCGCCGGGATCAGCATCGAGCCAAGTGCGGAGACGTCCGCCACGGCCGAGCCCGACAGGCCAGCAAACAGCATCGAGGACAAAATATTGACGTGTGCGAGGCCGCCGCGCAGATGGCCGATCACAGCTTGCGCGAACTCGACGAGGCGCATGGTGATACCGGCGCGGTTCATCAGTTCTCCGGCCAGCATGAAGAAGGGGATGGCCATCAGCGGGAAGCTGTCCATGCCGTTATAGACATTCCGATAGAGCAGCACGATGTCGCGCTCCTGGCCGTTCAGCCAGAGCAGAATCCCGGGTGCTGCGATCAGGCCGAACACGATCGGAAAGCCGAGCAACAGAAGGATCATGAAAAGGGGGAGGAAAAGGGTCAGCATCACTCGGCTCCCAGTCCTGCGAGCGAGGCGACCGGCTCGAGCTTTTCTTGATGTCCTGTCAGTTCGATCAGGTTGCGCAGGATCAGTTCGATGCTGACGACGAACATCATGGTTACACCGGTTGCGAGCGAAGCCATCATCCAGCCGCGCGGCACCTTCATCCAGGTGCTGAGATCAAGAGATGTCGGTACTGATATCGCCGGCATGGCAAAACGTCCGCCGAGGCCTGTCACTTCAGCCCAGCCGATGCGCATGGCGACATAAAGCAGGACCGCCGCCAAACCGAGGAAGAGCAGGTTGATAATGCCGCCGATAAGGCGCGGAAAGATGTCGAGGACCATCGTGATGGCGACAAAGCCGCCTTGGCGGAATGCAGTCGGCACCATCAGGCCAGTCATCCAGAGCATCAGGAAACGGGAGCCTTCCTCACTCCAGGGCAGGGCATTCCCGAGTACGTAGCGAAAGAAGACCTGAATGAGGATGAACACGAGCATGATGCCGAGCGCGCCGGCGCCAAGCCATAGTCCGACCGTCAGCACGGCGGCATTCAGCCGGCCGAGCAGATTGGTCAGGTTTGAAAGTGCCGTCATGTCTCCACCCGTTTCTTGTCATCGGTCAATTCGGCGCACTATCAGAGACTTGTTCCGGCCGCGCAAACACGGCTGTTCTCCATTCGGGTCCGCAGGGAGCAATTTTCTCCTCACAGACTTGTTACGGATCGTCTTCGACCGTCGCGCCGCAGCATGTTTTTCATGCTGCCGACGACCTCCTCCCATTGCGTTTCAGACGGCGAAGCGTCCGAACCGTCCCCCTGAGAAGCACAGCGGTTCTCCCTGCCGATGTGCAACCCTTAACACCTTGCCGATGATGATCGTGTGATCACCGGCGTCATGCTGCGCCTGCTCGGCGCATTCGAAGCGCGCGAGCGTACCTGGCAAAACTGGAACGCCTTCTTCGTTGAATCTGACCTCGATCCCGTCGAAGCCACTGCCGCCGCGGGTGAAGGCAGCACTCAAGTGATCCTGATCCGCGCCGAGCACGTGGATCGCGAAATGCCGGGCGCCCGTGAAGGCGCCGTATCGCGATGAACTCTTGGCCGGCGACCAGAGCACCAGAGGCGGATCGAGCGAAACCGAGGCAAAGCTGTTCACCGTCATGCCGATCGGACCGTCTGAGGTCGTGGCGGTCACCACGGTCACACCCGTGGTGAAGCTGCCCAGCGCATTGCGGAAATCCCGATGGTTGTCGGCGCCGGGAACGAAGACGGCCTCCAATGCATGAATGTCATTAGCAGCCATCATCAGGCGACCTCCTGTCCGATCGCAAGCGTGTAGAGCTCGAACCAGGTCTGGCGATCCATCTCCACCTTGGTTGCGTCAGCGATCTTGGCGATGCGATCGAGCGAATTGGTGCCCATGACCGGCAGGATGGTGGCCGGATGACGCAGCAGCCAGGCGACCGCGACAGCCGTTTCGTCGACGCCGTGTTCTGCGCCGATGCGCTTCAGGGCAGCCAGCAGTTCCGGCTTCGATCCGTCCATGAGACGACCGCCGCCAAGCGGCGACCAGGCCATGGGCGGGACCATCCGCTCCTGAAGATAGGCGAGATCGCCGTTGACGAAGGTATCGGTCGCCAGCAGGCTCATCTCGATCTGATTGGTGACGAGATTGTTCTCCATCGACGACTGCAGCAGGGAGAAATCCCAGGGCCGGAAATTGGAAACGCCGACGGCACGGACCTTGCCGGATGCGACAAGCGCATCGAGAGTCGGGCCTGTTTCATCGGGATCGATCAGCGGATCAGGACGGTGGATCAGCAGCAAATCGACGTGATCTGTGCCCATGTCGGTCAGCGAGGCTTCGACCGAGGCCGTGATATGGGCGGCCGAGGTGTCGTAATACTTGACGCGAGCAGCCGAATGGCGACCGGCAGGGGCCACGATATCGCATTTTGTCACGATCTCTAGCTTGTCACGTAGGCCGGGTGAGGCCTTCAGCGCACCGCCGAAGATCGCTTCTGCCGTGTAGTCGCCATAGATGTCGGCCTGGTCCATGGTGGTGATGCCCTGGGCAAGGCAGGCCTCGATCTTGGACTGCACATGTTTAGGCGAGGTGTCAGCGTCGTCACCGATGCGCCACATGCCGTAGACAAGGCGGCTGAAGGTGAGGTCAGGGGTAAGATTGATGCGCTGCATCAGCGGCGAACTCCATTTCCGAGAGGTGTCGGCGGCGTTTCCGAGGGGACGCGGCCATAAGCGTGGGGAAGCGAGACAGTCTTAAGTTCCGGCAGCACCTTGGTGCCGAAGTGAACCGCCTCGTCGATATGCGGATATCCTGACAGGATGAAGGCGCGAATGCCCATCTTCCTATACTCTTCCAGTTCCGAGAGGATCTGGTCCGTGGAGCCGACGAGGGCTGCACCACAGCCGGACCGGGCGCGACCGATGCCGGTCCACATATGCGGCTCGATATAGCCAAACTGGTCGGCGAGTTCGCGGGCGCGGGCCTGATGCGCAACACCCAGCGAAATCGAGTCATGCGCACGATCGCGGATGAGCTTGCCGTATTCGTCGTCGAGCTTCGAGACGATGTACTCCGCATACTCGCGCGCCTCGCTCTCGGTGTCGCGCACGATCATGTGGACACGCAGACCATAATCCAGCGTGCGGCCATGGGCTTCGGCGCGCGCATGCACGGCCTTCATCCGCTCCGCGAGTTGGTCCTTCTTTTCCGGCCACATCAGATAGACGTCGCATTGCGCGCCACAGAGCTCCAGCGCATCGGGGGAGTAGCCGCCGAAATACAGAAGGGGGCCGCCGTTCTGCTGGTAGGGGCGAGCGGGCTCGGTGGACACGCCCTTGAACTGGTAGACTTCGCCTTCGTGGTCGATCGTGTCACGCGTCCAGGCTTGGCGAAGGATCTCAACTACCTCGTGGCTGCGCTTGTAACGAAAGGCGCTGTCTGCGACTTCGCCGGGGAAATCCGAGCTGATGACGTTCAGCGTCAGCCGACCTTTGAGCATGTGGTCGAGGGTCGCCACCGTGCGGGCCAGCATGATCGGCTGCATCTCGCCGCAGCGGATGGCGGCGAGCATGTTGATATCAGACGTGATCGGCGCACAGCCGGCAACAAAGCTCAGCGTGTCCTGGCCTACCTGATAGGAGGAGGGGCAGAGGATGTTGCGAAAACCAAGCTGCTCGGCCTTTAGAACGATGTCGGAGCAGTGCTCGAAGCTCGAACGCAAGCCGCCATCGGGCACGCCAAGAAATTGATAATCGTCAGAGCAAAGGGCTGCGAACCACGACACTTCCGCGCCATCGATATCGGCCGACGTGACAGGCACAACAGTCATTGAGGTCTCCTCCAACGCTCCAACTTTCTTCTTGCCTAACACCCGATTTGATGTAGATCAATAGTGTATCAATTTTTTCTCGGCGATACCGAAGTGCCACAGAACTCCACGATGCAGCCGCCCGGCAGTCTTCCCATCTATGTGCAGATCACCGAGCTTCTGGTGCGCGACATCGCTGCCGGACGGCTGATCGATGGGGAAAAACTGCGCCCTGAAAGAGATATGGCCGAAGAGCTCGGCATTGCCGTCGGTACGCTACGCAAGGCATTGGCAGAGCTACAAAATCGCGGGCTGCTGGAGCGGATCCAGGGCTCCGGCAACTATGTTCGGGCGATTTCCGATCCGAAATCCGTCTACGCCATGTTTCGCCTGGAATTGCTGGGCGGTGGTGGCTTGCCGACGGCAGAGATCCTGTCCATCGACCGGCTGCCGAAACCGGATGGACTGCCGACATTCGGCACATCCGAGGAGGCCCACCGGATCCGGCGTTTGCGGCGCCTTTCCGGCCGTCCTGCGGCGCTTGAGGAGATCTGGCTCGACGGCTCCTATGTCGAGTTCATCGATCCCGAGGCGGTTTCGGAATCCCTTTATCTCTTCTATCGCACCAAGCTCTCCCTCTGGATTGCAAGGGCCGAGGACCAGATCGGCCTCGACATGGTGCCGGACTGGGCACCTGCGAGCTTCGGTCAGAAGCCCGGCGCGCCCACCACACATATTCAACGCATCAGCCAGGATCAGGAGGGAGCCCGTGCGGAAGTCTCGCGGACCTGGCTCGATCACACCGTCGCCCGATACGTATCGCGGCTGAAATGACATGACCGCGGGGAGCGGTTCAATTGAGGAGGAAAGCGTGGCAGGACTTCAATACGGGATCATCGGTTGCGGCATGATGGGGCAGGAGCACCTGCGCAACATCGCCCTTCTGCAGGATGCATCGGTGGTCGCGATCTATGAGCCGGATGCCGGCATGCGCGCGCTGTCAGCGGAGGCTGTCCCGACGGCAAAGATGGTCGCCTCGATCGAGGAGCTGCTTGCTGTCGAGGCCGTGAACTGCCTGCTGATTGCGAGCCCGAACTACCTGCATCTCGATCAGTTGGAAAAGATCGCTGGGATCCGGCCGCTGCCGGTGCTGGTGGAGAAGCCGTTGTTCACCGATCCTGCCGATGCTCCGCGCCTTGCCGCCCTGCGAGCTGCCTATCCGGCGCCGATCTGGGTCGCCATGGAATACCGCTATATGCCGCCGGTCGCGCGGATGATCGAACAGGCGGACGAGGCCACCGGTGGCATCCGCATGTTGACCATCCGCGAGCATCGTTTTCCCTTTCTCGAGAAGGTCGGCGACTGGAACCGGTTCAATCGCAACACGGGTGGGACCCTCGTCGAGAAATGCTGCCATTTCTTCGACCTGATGCGCCATATCCTGAAGTCAGATCCGGTTCGCATCATGGCTTCGGGTGGACAGTCCGTGAACCATGTCGACGAGGTCTATGACGGAAATCGCTCCGATATCTGGGACAATGCCTATGTGATCGTCGACTTTGCCTCAGGCGCGCGGGCGATGCTGGAGCTCTGCATGTTTGCAGAAGGTGCCCGCTATCAGGAGGAAATCTCCGCAGTTGGCCCCACCGGCAAGATCGAGTGCCTGGTGCCGGGACCCGGCCGCTTCTGGCCCGAACATCTCGGCGAGCCACCGATTGCTCAGGTCATCGTGTCGCCACGTGATCCCAAAGGGCCGCACATCGTCGAAATCCCGGTTGATCCGCAGCTGCTGGAAGCCGGTGACCACAATGGCTCGACTTTCTATCAGCATCAGCGTTTCCAGAAGGCGGTAACGGGCGCGCAGTCCGTCGAGGTTGCGCTCGATGATGGCTGGTGGGCAGTGGCCATGGGGCTCGCCGCACAGAAGTCTGCAGAAACGGGGCAGGCGGTCACCTTCCCGCTGCCGTTTTCACCCAGGGCATCGTGACGCGAGAGGCGTCCTTCCGCCTTTCGCGCTGGGGTTCGAACCATTCATCGCTTCCTGCGTTGCCTTCTCGTGGCAGCGTAGGGAGATGCAGCGGTGACAGACTATCTTTTTGGCCCCGTCATTGAAGATGACGGGGTTTTGTTTCGGTTGTGGGCGCCGCATTGCAAATCGGTGACGCTCGAAATTGATGGCGCTCCTGCGAAGGACATGGATCGGCAGGCGGATGGAGTGTTTGACCTCAAAGTCACTGGGGCACGGCCGGGTACCCGCTATCGATTTCGCCTGCCGGATGGCCTCATTGTCCCGGATCCTGCAAGCCGGCACCAGCCCGAGGACGTCTTCGGGCCTAGCGAGGTTGTCGACCTTTCAACGATGAAGATCCGAGATGCCATTTGGCGGGGACGGCCCTGGGCGGACATGGTCATCTACGAACTGCATGTCGGGACATTCACGGCCGAGGGCACCTTCCGCTCTGCAATCGACAGGCTGGATCATCTGGGCAGCCTCGGGATCACGGCCATCCAGCTGATGCCGATCGCCGATTTCCCCGGCCGTTGGAACTGGGGCTATGACGGCGTCATGCCCTATGCGCCGGACAGCCGTTATGGGCGACCGGAAGATCTGGCGCTTCTCGTTCAGGCAGCGCATCAAAGGGGCATCTCCGTCTTCCTTGATGTCGTCTACAATCACTTCGGCCCGTCCGGAAACTTCATGCCGGCCTATGCGCCACTGTTCTCGCCGCATCACCAGACGCCATGGGGGGACGGCATCAACTTCGATGATGCCCAGAGCGAGATGGTGCGCGCATTCCTGATCGAAAACGCTCTCTTCTGGATCGAGGAGTTCGGCGTCGATGGACTGCGGCTCGATGCTGTGCACGCCATCCGCGACGATAGCGAGTCGCATTTCCTGCACGAACTTGCGACGCGAGTGCGCAAACGTTTTGCCGATCGCCACATTCATCTCATCGTGGAAAACGAGGAAAATGACCCGCGTCTGCTCGAGCGCGGCCAGCTCGACACCGTCACGTTCAACGCGCAATGGAATGACGACGTTCACCACGCCCTGCATGTGGCTACAACGGGTGAGACATTCGGCTATTACGCCGATTACCGGGATGCGGGTAAAGCTCTTGCAAAGGCCCTTGCGGAAGGCTTCGTCTATCAGGGTGACGTAATGCCCTATCGCGGTGAACCGCGTGGCCGACCGAGCAGCCATCTAACGCCTTCCGCCTTCGTTTCCTTTCTTCACAATCACGACCAGATCGGAAATCGCGCCCAGGGTGACAGGGTCATGGCAGCATTGCCCGAACCGGCACTCGCCTTCGCCGTTTCGCTACTGCTGCTTTCACCGCAAATTCCAATGCTGTTCATGGGCGAGGAGTGGTGTTCGCAAAAGCCTTTTCCCTATTTCTGCGATTTCGACGAGGAGCTGAATGCAGCCGTGCGCGATGGCCGCCGGAAGGAGCTATCGAAGTTGCCCGGTTTCGACGGCGACCATGTGCTCGATCCGACATCGGTGGAGACCTTCAGCTCTGCGATCCTCGGCTGGGAGCAGGCAGATTCAAAGCAGGGTTCGATCTGGATCGAACGCTACCGTCAGCTCATCGCGCTTCGGCGAGAGCGTGTCGTGCCGTTGCTGACGCATATCCACCAGGGCGGGCGTTATGCTGCCGACGATGGCGTCATCCGTGTTGAGTGGCCGCTTGAGGATGGGCGGCACTACATCCTCATTGCCAATCCTACCTCGCGTGCCGTGACTGCCACCTTTGAAGTGGATCCGGTTGAGGTCATCTATGCACTCGGCGAGCGCGGGACCGACATTCGTGGACCGTGGTCTCTGGTCTTTGGCGTCACAGGCTGATGACAGCGACCTCACCGCTTGCAATACGGTCAGGCACCTATCCTGTCCGCCAGATGCATAACTTCGAGTGCTGATTTTGCCACCATGTCGGCCCCGATATTGCCGAAGGCGTGGGGATTCTTCATGACGGCCGGGCCGCCGACTGCGATCTTCATCCCGCTCAAGCCGCGATTGGATTGCACCCGGCGAATAGCGGCGGCACATTCATCGACTTCGTCTACGCGGCCGATCGAGATGCCGAGAAGGCTATAAGAGGAGTTCGACAGGCGCATATACAGACTGTCG
The DNA here is from genome assembly GCA_045377275.1 of Allorhizobium sp. GTDB lineage: Bacteria > Pseudomonadota > Alphaproteobacteria > Rhizobiales > Rhizobiaceae > Allorhizobium. Next base: position 161,126 of record JBJIOA010000010.1, read on the forward strand.
TTGAGTTCGAGATCCGCTCCCCCTTCAACGTCCCAGCCCATGTCACGAAAACATGAGGCGACGATCGATACGCCGATGGTATGGAGGGCACCCTGGGTCCGTGCCAGCAACACACGTCGCGATTTTTGGCGATCGCGGATGGTCTGGCTGCGGTTCTGGGAGAGATGGTTGACGATCATGCCGAGTCTGGTCGAGGCCACGGCAACCTGGATGAAATCTGTTTCGTCATTGCACCATAGCCGACCCAGTTGAGCGGCGACAGGCGAGAACAGCTGGATCGCCAACGTATGCATCGGCAGATCACTCCGCTGTAGCTCTTCAATGATCTCGCGATGACCGCGCGGGTCAGCCTGCACCAAGGCTTGCGTGAGAATTGACCGATAGGCGATAGCTTTTTCGGTTCCCGGTAGTTCGCGCGCTTTCGGATCCAGTTCCGGATGCAGGTGGAAATCAAATTCCGCCGGCATCTCGCCGTTCTGCGGAACTCATGACCAGATCCGGATGGCTCGCCCCGACAAGCCGCGGCACGGCGCCCCGGATCGCGCTTTCGAGAATGCGCTGATCCAGGCTTGTCAGCCGCGTGTCTGATTTCGATAGTCCAGACTTACCTTCACCCTTAGACGGAGGCTCGTGCCCCCTTCCGGGTGGTTCCCCGTTCTTGTCATCCGCCATGTCACCCTCCCGGTCATCGGTTTGGGCGGATCCGCTCATCCCGATGGGATATTAGTGCATTCTTGCGCCGACGCCAAACCTCTCGTAGTCGAATACGCCTGATGCCGTCTTGTGGTTTAGTTCAGCGGTCCTCGGCGCGGTGGAGACGCGTCGGCAGTTCCTGCTGTCCGGCCCGCGCGGACCGGCGAATATCGGCATTGGGCCTTGCAACCGTCAAGCCATTGCGCGCCGCAGCTGCAATGTGGCGGGCGGTCAGCTTCGCTTCCTCATACATGTCTTCGGGGCTCGCCTGGGCGATGAACGTGTCCGGTAGCGTCAGGGTGCGCACGGCACAACGTCCGTCGAGCATACCGTGATTGGCGAGGTGGTGAAGGACGAGGGCGCCGAATCCGCCGGTCGCGCCTTCCTCGACCGTCACCAGCATCGAATGGTTGTCGACGAGTTCAGCCAGAAGCACCGTATCGAGCGGCTTGGCAAAACGCGCATCTGCAACCGTTACGGAGATTCCTTCGAGTGCCAGAAGGCGCCGGGCCTTGAGACAGTCGGCAAGCCGGGTGCCGAATGACAGGAGCGCGATCTGGCCTCCCTGCTCGATGATGCGACCGCGGCCGATCGGCAGAATTTCGCCACGGATCGGAAGTGGCGCGCCCGTGCCCTCGCCACGCGGGTAGCGAAATGCAATCGGGCCCTGCTCATGGGCTGCCGCCGTCGCAACCATGTGGACGAGTTCAGCCTCATCGCTTGCGGCCATCACGGTAAAGCCCGGCAAGTTTGCCAGGTAGAGGATATCGAAGGCGCCGGCATGGGTCGGGCCGTCAGCACCCACAAGTCCGGCTCTGTCAATCGCGAAACGGACAGGCAACTGCTGCAGGGCCACATCATGGACGATCTGGTCATAGGCGCGCTGCAGGAAGGTCGAATAGATCGCGCAGAAGGGTTTCATTCCGGCGGCCGCGAGACCGGCCGCGAAGGTGACCGCATGCTGCTCGGCAATGCCGACATCGAAGGTGCGATCGGGGAAGGCGGCACCGAAGCGGTCGACACCGGTGCCGGCCGCCATCGCGGCCGTGATGGCGACAATGCGGTTATCTGTTTCCGCTTCCGCGATCAGGGCGTCGGCGAAGACCCGCGTATAGCTTGGGGCCTTCACTTCTGCCTTGCTCTGTTGGCCGGTTGTCACATCGAACGGGTTGACGCCGTGATACTTGTCCTCGGCCGCTTCGGCCGGCGCATATCCTGCACCCTTGCGCGTGACCACATGCAAGAGGATCGGGCCATCCTTCTCGTCCCTAAGCTCTGCCAGAAGTGGAATTAGCACGTCGAGATCATGGCCATCGACTGGGCCGCGATAATCGAAGCCGAAATTCTCGAATACGTTGCCGACATTCGAACCAGCTTTCCGGCGGACGTCCGACAAGTGGCGGTTGAGGGCGCCGGTCGAAGCGGAAATCGACATGTCGTTATCGTTGAGAATGACGATCAGAGGGCGCCCCGATGCGCCTGCATTGTTCATCGCCTCGAAGGCCATGCCGGCGGACATCGCGCCGTCACCGATGATGCATACGACGTGACCGTCTTGCCCCTTCAAGTCGCGGGCCGTGGCAAAGCCGAGGCCTGCGGAAATCGACGTGGACGAATGAGCGGCGCCGAAGGGATCGAAGGGGCTCTCGCCGCGACGTGTGAATCCAGAGAGGCCGTCCTTCTTGCGCAGGCTGCGCATGCGGTCTCGTCGTCCGGTGAGGATCTTGTGCGGATAGCACTGGTGGCTGACGTCCCAGATGATCGTGTCGCGTGGGGCCGAAAAAGAGGCGTGGATGGCAACCGTCAGCTCGATGACGCCAAGACTGGAGCCAAGGTGACCGCCGGTTTCCGAGACAACCCTAAGGGTCTCCCCACGCAATTCCTGCGCAAGACGACAGAGCGCCGCATGGTCCATGCTTTTCAGGTCGTCAGGGACGTTCACCTGGTCGAGCAGAGGGGTGGCGACGTCATTCGCAAAAGAAAAACCCACTGTGCTCTCCTCCCACGAAAGAGCCCAATTCTCCTGGGTCCGCTGTCTCTCTGAGCGCCAAGTTGGCGCGTCCGTTAGGCGGTTGCCTGAGAATGGTGCAATATCTGCATATTCGGAGAAGATGAGCGATATGTAAACTTTTTTTTACACTTCTGCGCGGGATTCCGCCGGAATTTTAGCTTCCGGCGGAGCGAACCCCCAGGTTTCAGGGGGCAGGGAAGGTTTTGAGATAGGCTATCACGTCAGCGACTTCCTTCGGATCCTTCAGACCGGCGAAAGCCATACGCGTGCCCTTGACGACACCACGTGGATTCTCGAGATAAGCGGCCAGCTGTGCGTCATCCCAAACCTTGCCGGCGCCAAAATCCGTCATTGCCTTCGAAAATCTGAAGCCCTCGACCACACCGGGTTGACGGCCGACGACGCCTTGGAGAGAGGGGCCGACCTTATGCTTGGCGTCGGCGACGTTGTGACAGGCCGTGCATTTTTTAAATACGGCTTCCCCCGCTGCCGCGTCACCTTCCTGCGCGAAAGCATTCTGAGACAGCAAAAGGGCTGCGACGGTGCAAGCGGCTGCAATTATCCTCGACATGTGTATCCTCCCATGGCATCGCGGATGAAGTAAGAAGTCATGCTGGTATGAAATTCGACCAGTCCGGTTTACTCGCCGGGCGGTTCGCCTCGCATTTTAAGGTCAAGCTTGGAACCCGAATGCAGGCTATATGCTTCAATATACGCAAACCAACCCGGAGCCGGATCATGTCCGCAGTCGTCTTTCTCGTCATCGTTCTCGCCGCCGCCTCAAGCGGCGCGGTCTTCAAGCCCGGCGAGTGGTACGAGAATCTGCGCAAACCGCGCTGGACGCCGCCCAAATGGGCCTTTCCTGTCGTCTGGACAATCCTTTACGTGCTGATCGGCTATGCAGGCTGGCTGATCTGGGATGTTGCTGGCTGGTCCCTTCCCATGGCCCTGTGGGGCGTGCAGATTGTAGCCAATGCGCTCTGGTCGTATTTCTTTTTTGGCATACGCCGCATGGACCTCGCGCTCGTCGATGTTTCCGTCCTCTGGCTTTCGATCGTGCTGTTCATCCTGGTTGCCTGGCTTGTGGCGCCACTCGCCTCTGTCTTGTTCGTGCCCTATCTCGTCTGGGTAACGGCTGCCGGTGCACTCAATCAGTCCGTCCGCCGCCTCAATCCGCAGGCCTGATCTGCAAGTCTGATCCGCAGATCGATGAGGAAAGCGACCAGCGAAATCGCCAGCAGCAGCGCCAGCCAAGGAACCTGTGTCTGGCGCATGGCCAGCCCGAACGCGGCGAGAAGCGCACTTCCAGAGATTGCATTTGGCGCGAGGTTGGCAATAGTCACTCGCGGCTCTGGCGATCGCCCGGCGACGACCAGGGTGATTGCCCACAACAACGCAATCGCCACCGCACTGATCCAGCCGGACGTGAAGAGAAAGGCCAGCGTTGCCGTCATCTCTGCCCCGCAGGGATGCCGAACAGCTTGGCGAGATCCTTGAAGAAAACCCGCAAATGGGCAAGGGGATCGCGGCGGACGAGTTTCTTGTTGAGATAGGATTTCCCAGGTCAGCCGCTGCACGTCGGGATCGGCGCACATGGCGACGAACTTCTCGCGCAGCTTGTCGTTGCGATACCAGATCTTCTGCATGATGCCGAGGATCAGGAAGACCCTGCCATGAGCCCGCATGAAGGTCCGACGCGCGTCGGCCAAGGCCCGTCCGCTGTTCGTTCGCAATGAGTTGTGCACGGCGTCTGCCGATAGTCTTCCGCAAAGCATGGCGTAATAGATGCCTTCGCCCGAGGATGGCGCGACGGTACCTGCGGCATCGCCAGCCAGCAGAACGTTGCGACCGTTGTCCCAACGCTTCATCGGCTTTAAGGGCAAGGGCGCCCCTTCTCTTCGGATGACTCGACAGTCGCCAAGGCCAGCCGCAAGCTTCAAGGCCCGCGTCGCCTCCCTGATGTTGTGACCCTTCACGGCGGTGCCTGTGCCGATGCTGGTGTGGCCCCCATGGGGGAAGACCCAGCCATAGAAGTCAGGCGAGATCCGACCATCATAGACAACGTCACAGCGGTCGGCCTTAAAGACGGCCTCATTTGAGTTGGACGGGCTCTCGACGATCTCGTGATAGGCGAAAACATAGGGCGGCTTGCGGGAAGCCGGGAACATCAGACGCCGCACGGCAGAATTGGCACCGTCTGCACCGATGACGCGTCTGGCCCTGATCTCGACTGGCTCATTGCCTGCATCTCTGGCCGTCGGTTCCACGGTCAGTTCCAGCAGGCCGCCGTCTCCTTCCCTCATCTTGTCAAGCTTGCCGCTAAGTCTCTCCGCTCCGGCGTCGGCGGCGCGCTTACGCAAGTAAGGGTCGAAGGCGGCGCGATCGACCATGCCGACATAACCGATGTCGCCGATCGTCATGTCCACTGTTCGCCCTGAAGGTGCGATGATCCGCGCCGCATTGGCGCGCGCTACGAGCTGAGCCTCGGGAATTGCGAAATCGTCCAATGCTCGCGACGGGATTGCACCGCCGCAGGGCTTGATGCGGTTATCCGGATCGACGAGAAGCACACTGTGGCCCTTGTCGGCCAACCGCTCGGCGGCCATGGCGCCACAGGGGCCTCCACCGACAACGACAACGTCATAAATCTTCGACATGTGTGTCTCCCTTCCGGGCTCCGGCCTCAGGGTTCATTCTCCAGGCATGATAGCAGCGTTCTGGATCGGGGCCTGTGATCGCATCGCCCGTTGTCCGATCCGCGTTGCGACGAGGGCCGACGCGAGGAAAAGGCCCGCTTCGATCGAAAAGACGGTGGCGAAAGCATGCGCATCACTTGCCGTCAGCCAGCGGCCGAGATCGAGCGCCACTGTTCCGAGGACGCCGCCGAGCCCGAAGGCGATAGCCTGTGCTGCACCCCAGACGCCCATTCGCATTCCGTAGTTGGATGTCCGCCCCTGTCCCGCAAGGATCATCATTGTGCCGACGGCCGCCACTGCGAACGCGCCGTTGGCTGCGCCGAGAAGGAAGATGTTGAATTCCAGCGGCCAGATGGGTGCTGCTTGCGTGGATAGTGCAAGGGCACCCAATGCCACGGCCGAGCCGAAGCAGCCCCAGGTGATGAAATGCCTGGTCAGGCTGGGATGGCGTTTTCCGAGGAGTGCGCCGGACAGCCCGACCGTCATCATGCCCAGCAGCACGCCGCCATGCTGGATGCCTGAGAGGGCCGTCGTTTCACCCGGCGTCATGCCGAAGAGAAGACCGGCATAGGGCTCGAGGATGAGGTCCTGCGTGGCAAAGGCCAACATGGAGAGGAAGATGAAGAGTGTGAAGAGCCGCGATTCCCGATCGTCAAGCACGTCTCGCAGGCTCTCGCCAAAACTCGCGGTCGTGGGGCGCTCTTCCGATGCGCCTATGGTTGGCCGGGATTCCATACCCCGCACGCCGATGATGCCGATGAGAAAGGCAACCACGCCAGTCGCTGCCGTGACGGCTATGAGGCGCTCGTGGGAATAAGGATCGAGTTGCGCACCAACGACTATGGATGTCACGATGATGCCGGTGATCATCAGCATCCAGGTGATCGTTGCGGCTGCTGCTCGTTTTTCGACGGCCGTTTTCATGGCAATCAGCGCAAGCAGCGACGTTCCGGAAGCGCCGATACCGATGCCGATCATGATGTAGGCGATGATGGCTGCCATAATGCCGGCCAGAACCGACTGCTCGAAGAGAAGTGTCGTTGCAGCCGCGCCGGTCCCGGCCATGGCGAGGAGGGCAAGGCCGCCGAGGATCCAGTGGGTTCGGGATCGGCCGGTATCGGACTTGTGGCCCCAGACGGGGCGGGTAATCTGGACGCCGTAATGCAGGCCGACCAGCAGGCCTGGGATGACGGCGGCGAGACCGAGTTCAACGATCATCACCCGGTTCAAGGTCGAGGTGGTCAGTACAACGATTGCGCCGAGTGCTGCCTGGACAAGGCCCAGCCGGATGATTGCAAACCAGCCGAGGCCTTCGTCTGCGTGTCGGCCGGATTGGGGCTTGAGAGCGAGCTGACGCATGATCGCGCTTCCTATCCGTAGGGTGTTGCAAGCGGCGTCAGAGAGCCGAGTGCGACGGCTGCCGTCATCATGCCAGTAACGTAGAGACTTACACCCACTGCCGAGTACCAGACGGCCTTGCCTTCGGGATCACCCAGGAAACGGATCATGCAGAGAAGTTGCAAGGCGAGAAGGGCGCCGACGAGGATTGCCCCTGTATTCAGGCCAGCTTGTGCGAGCAGAAGAATGACGCAGGCCTGTGGGACGGCCATGACGATGCAGGCAATCCGGGCGGCGTTTTGGGCGCCGTGCAGAACCGGCAGCGTGTCGACGCCCATCTGCCGATCGCCCGTGATCGACTTGAAGTCATTCAGCGTCAGGATGCCATGCGCGCCGATGCCGTAGAGGATTGCTATCAGAAGGGTTCGTGTGGACGGCGCGTGGCCTAGCGCTGCCGTCGCGGCCGTGATCCAGGGCAGGGTCTCATAGCTCAAGCCGACCACGCCGTTGCCTATCCAGCCATTCTGCTTGAAGCGGAAGGGCGGCGCGCTGTAGCCCCAGGCGAGCGCGAGGCCGACCAGGGCAGCGGCAAAGATGAGTGGCCCGAGAAATGCTGCAACGGCCATGGACAGAACGGACATGGCGATTGCGATGGCCAGTCCCCATTGGCCGGGCATTCGGCCCGATGGAATGACCCTATGTGGCTCGTTGATCGCATCAACATGGCGATCGAACCAATCGTTGACTGCCTGGCTCATGCCACACAAAAGCGGTCCGGCGAGGAGCACCCCGAGCGCGATCGGAAACCAGCGGTCGGCTATGCCAGCACCCGAGGCAATCGCACCACAAGCAAAAGCCCACATCGGCGGAAACCATGTAATCGGCTTCAACAACTGCACCACCGCCTTAGGCGACGGGTAGGAGGCTGCCGGGACATGGGACGGGATCTGAGCCATGGGAGGAGGCTAGTCCGCACCCCCTGATGTGTCAACTGAAATTGACAGTATTGATCGCCTGTCAGAGTTGACGATCGGCGGCGGGGCGGTAGTCCTCAAGCCCGTGCCGGCGCAGCTTGATATACAGGCTCTGGCGCGAAAGACCGAGGATCTCCGCTGCATAGGCGCGGTTATTGCCGGTTTGATCGAGGGCGGCCTCGATGCAGATCTTTTCGATGACGTCGAGGGATTCGCGGATCAGATCCTTGAGAGGAACCTTGCCCACGAGGGCGGAAAAGCCCTCGGCCTGGTCGGACATGCCCGGAGACGGAATGGTCAAGCGCTCATTGCCGGTCGTCTGAGGAATGACGATCAGCTGGATCGTGTTGCTGCTGGCATTGAGCCTAGCCGAGATGCTGACCGCGCTCTCGCCCGCGAGGTTGTCGGTCAAGGTCGAGGTGAAGCCGCGAATGGAGGGCTCGTCCAGCAGGCGCGTATAGAGTACGCGGATATCGATGGCAGCGCTCGTGAACCAGGATCCGATGTTACGGCCCAGAACCTGGGTCAGGGACGGCGCATGGATCAGGTCGAGAAACAGCGTGTTGGCCGCAAGGATCACCCCTTCGGCATCCGTCAGCAAGACGGCCTCGGGCAGGTCCGCGATTTCGACCGCCGTGCCAGCGGCGGGCCGTTCCACGCGCTGCCGCTTGCTTTCCTTGTCCTGGTCGGCTGGCCAGATCGCCAGAAGAACGTTGGTTATGCCGTTTTCCCGATAGGAACGGATCGTGAGCGATACCGGTTCGCCCTTGGCCACTCTCACGCCATCGAGATTGACCGGATTGGGGTTATGGCGTGCCTCGCTGATCGCATCTCCCACCCGGTCTCGGTCTTCCCTGGCGAAAAGGTCTCGGAGGGACTTGCCGGACAGGGGGGCGCCCGTCGAGGATAGAAGCGTGCTGGCAGCCGGATTGGCGTCCAGAATCGTGCGCCGCTCGCCATCAAGCATGACATAGGCGACAGTCGCGACCTTGAATGCCGTTCGATAACGGGTCTCGGCTTCCTTCAGTTCACGGTAGTCAGCCTCCAGCTCCATCTGGGTCTGGACGAGCCGCTGTTGGTCCAGCATCTGCTGGCGCAACTCGCGACCGACGACGATGGTATAGGGGAAGTCACGGGCCGTGTAGGCGGAGTAAACGACAGGAAGGTCTGGCTTGCCGCTGCACTTGTGGTTGACCTGATAGCCGCGCGGAGGGCGGTGGCTGCTATCGGACGACAGCATGGAATCGATCTTCGGTACCGACTCGATCGTGACGCAGTCCTGAAACCGCTTGCCAACCGTCTTTGACAAGCCGTAGTCGGCCAGATCTTTGTTGGTAAAATAAACCTGAGAGATGATCGAGGACTGATCAACGAGCAGAACGACGTCTGCGCCGAGGCTCACCAGCGAGCCTATCGAATCCGGATCGAGCGTCTTCAACAGGCTGTCTGCAACTGCGAAGCCATCTGTACCGCTATGACCGTTCAGTGGCTTCATGGAGTGAGCCAATCGATTCCGCTGGGTGTAACCACTGCCGTTCGGCCGGCGGCGCGAGCCTGCTGGCTGATTCTTTCCAATTCATAGTAACTTTCGCAGATCTTCACGGCGGAGTAAACGCTGTCACAGATGCAGTCAATCCCCAAACCTACAAGAAAATCAACGGAATCCAGTGCTGCTGCGCCTCCGACGAGGAGGGGTAGACGCGGCCCGCTACGATGCGTGCGCACATCCTGAACCAGTGTCTTGAAGTCCGCTGCGAGCCTGATGTTGCTCCAGCCGATGCAGGCGACGTCCGCCTCTTCGACGGCGCGTGCAAATGCAGGTGTTTTCAAGGCCGATGGTTCGAGCACTTCGCTTGTCCAGCCAAGGCTCTCGAAGAGTACTCCGATCAGGTGTGGCATCAACGTGTGTTGCTCGCCAGACGGAGTGAGAACCAGCGCGGCCGGCGCATTTCGATCGCGATCGGCTTCCCGCAGGTCGAGGGATAGTGAAATTGCCAGTGCCTGAAGACGCGATGTTCCGATTGTGACGTCGATGAAGTCGCAGTCGTCCGAAACCCATTCCCGTCCGAGCAGGCGCGCGACGGTCTCGAGGAACAGCACTTTGACATAGTAGGGGCGGCCGCGCGGGAGTTCGTGGTCAAGAAACGCGCGCAGGGACGCGAGGCGCGTGCGCGGGTGAAGAACGAGAATACGAAACTCAGCGAGCGCCCTCTCATAGAGGCGATCGTGCTCCAGACCTCGGTCGTAACGCGTCGACAGCTTTTCGGCGGTCATCGAAGCCACCGTTCCCTCAATCAGGCGGCGGAGTTTTTCCCCGTCGCATTGGGTTAGGTATGCTCTCTTGCCTTCTGCGGCAACCCTTGTGAGCGGCTGGGGGCCCTCGCAATGCGACGGAGCCGTACCATTTTGCCTCTCATTCATCCCTTTAAGTGATCCGTCCATCATCCCGCGCCGTGCCCCCGCCCGGAAAAACCGTTTCAATGTGGCGTCAGGCGTGGACGGCAGACATCCCGTCAGACGAGCACGAGTAACATGTACCCAGTTTTCATTTCTGTAAATCAAAATATACGTCAACTTAAGTTGACACTTCTGTCGTGGCAGGCGTAGTCTTTCAGTCAATCCCGATTTCCCTTGGGAGGGGATGGGAGAAGGGATGACCGCCATGCGCATACCCAAACCGTCGGCATCAAGCCGAGCCCTTTACACACCGGACGAGCGTCGCAGGCGCGACGAAAGCGTGTGGACCTTGGTGCAGGGTATCTTGGCTCTCCGTACAGTTTCTTGTTTTCCTCGTCAGCCTCGGTCTGATCTTTCGCTTCCTCGCCACGGGTGAAGGGCTGTTCGCGGCCCAGATGTCCATCGTCGTGAAGACGTTGACGCTCTATGCGATCATGATCACCGGCTCGATATGGGAGAAGGTTGTCTTCGGCCGTTATCTCTTCGCCCGCCCGTTCTTTTGGGAAGACGTCTTCTCGATGCTGGTTCTGGCGCTGCACACGGCCTATCTCGTCGCTCTGTTTACGGGTTCGCTGACTCCAGGCGCGTTGATGGCGCTCGCGCTTGCCGCTTATGTCACCTACATTATCAATGCCGGACAGTTCCTCTGGAAGCTGCGTCTTGCCAGGCTCGATCACGCCGAAAAGTTGAGATCGTCTGCGGCGCTCGGCAACGGCTCCTCTCTCACGGGGAGCATGTCATGAACCAGCCGCTTGTCACTTGCGCGACACCTTCCGTCACCATCCGCCAGCGCGGGCAGCACGAGGTCTTTTGTGGCCTGACAACATCGATCATCTGGCTGCATCGCAAGGTGCAGGATGCCTTTTTCCTGGTGGTCGGTTCGCGCACCTGCGCTCACCTCATCCAGTCGGCAGCCGGCGTTATGATCTTCTCCGAGCCGCGTTTTGCCACGGCGATCATGGAGGAGCGCGATCTCGCCGGCATGGTGGATATGCATGACGAGCTCGACCGCGAAGTCGCCCGTCTGCTGGAGCGCCGTCCGGACATCCGGATGCTGGTGCTGGTCGGCTCCTGTCCGTCCGAGGTGATCAAGTTCGATCTGAACCGCGCCGCCGAACGGCTCGACCGCAAATATGGCTCCAGACCACGGGTGCTCTGCTATTCCGGTTCCGGGATCGAAACGACGTTTACCCAGGGTGAAGACAACTTTCTCGCAGCGTTGGTGCGCGATCAACCAATCCATGGGGCCAGCGACAAGGTCGCGAAGCTTGTTGTCGCCGGCTCCATCGCCGATGTGGTTGAAGACCAGTTTGCCCGCCTTTTCGACGAAATGGGCCTCGAGGATGTCGTCTTCCTTCCCGGTCGCAGCAGCGAGCGTTTGCCGAAGATCGGTCCGAACACGCGCTTTATCCTGGCGCAACCCTATCTGGGCGCAACGGCCGCCGCACTCGAAAGCTTAGGTGCCGCCCGCATCAATGCGCTCTTCCCGCTTGGCGAGGAAGGCACGACTGCCTGGCTGAAGGCGATTGCCGACACGTTCGGCGTCTCTCCCGCCCGGTTTGCCACCTTGACCGAGGCACCGCGCCGGCGGGCCCGCGAAGCAACCGCCCATTATCGGCCCATGCTCGAAGGCAAGCGGATCTTCCTCTTCCCAGACAGCCAGATGGAGCCGTCGCTCGCCCGTTATCTCAGCCGCGAACTCGATGCCGAGATCATCGAAGTCGGCAGCCCCTATCTGCATCGCGAACACGTCGCGGGCGAGCTCGCCATGCTGCCGCCGGGCGTCTCGATCTCGGAAGGTCAGGATGTCGAAATCCAGATCGACCGCTGTCGTGCCGCCAAGCCCGATCTCGTCGTCTGCGGCATGGGCCTTGCCAATCCCTTCGAGGCGGAAGGAATTCGTCACCAAGTGGTCGATCGAATTCGCCTTCACGCCGATCCAGGGCTATGAACAGGCCGGCGATCTCGCCGAACTCTTTGCTCGTCCGCTGACGCGCAAGGCGATGATCGCGGGCGATCGCTCCGGCAGCCGGAGGGTCGCATCATGAAACTCACCATGTGGACCTATGAAGGACCGCCGCATGTGGGTGCCATGCGGATCGCCGCATCGATGCAGGGCGTGCATTATGTACTGCATGCGCCGCAGGGCGACACCTATGCCGACCTGCTCTTCACGATGATCGAGCGACGCCCCTCGCGTCCGCCGGTCACCTATACGACCTTCCAGGCACGCGACCTTGCCGGCTCGACGGCCGATGTCTTCAAGACCGCCTGCCGCGATGCCATCACGCGTTTCCAGCCGGACGCGCTTCTGGTCGGCGCCTCCTGCACGGCCGAATTGCTGCAGGATGATCCGGCGGGGCTTGCCCGCACTCTTGACGTCCAAATTCCTGTCGTGCCGCTGGAACTGCCTTCCTATCAGAAGAAGGAAAGCTGGGGGGCTGCCGAGACCTTCTATCGTCTGGTCCGCAGCTTTACCCTTGGCCGCGAGCGCCCGGCGAATATCGCGCCGAACAGCTGCAACATCCTCGGCCCCTCGGCGCTCGGTTTCCGCAACCGCGACGACGTGACGGAAATCTGCCGGCTGCTCGCTGCCAACGGCATTGATGTCCGGGTCGTGGCGCCGCTCGGGGCCACTGTCGACGATATCTCCCGCCTGCCGGACGCCGCTTTCAATATCGTCCTCTATCCAGAGATCGGCGAGAGCACTGCACGCTACCTGAAGAAGCAGTTCGGCATGCCTTTCGTTTCGACGGTGCCGATCGGTGTCGGTGCGACACGCACCTTCCTTGCGGAAGTCCGGGCGCTGGCTGGCCTGTCGAACGATCAGCCCATCGGCGAGGCCGAGGATCGCGCCACCTGGTATGCACGCTCGGTCGACAGCAATTACCTGACCAACAAGCGCGTTTTCGTCTTCGGTGACGCGACCCACGCCATTGCCGCCGCCCGCATCGCTGCCCGAGAACTCGGCTTCAAGGTCTGCGGCCTCGGCACCTATATGCGCGAGTTCGCCCGTGAAGTGCGCGAGGCCGCTGAAGAATTCGGTATCGAGGCGCTTATCACCGACGACCATCTCGACGTCGAGCAGGCGATCATCGATGCCCGTCCGGAATTGGTCTTGGGAACGCAGATGGAGCGGCACATTGCCAAGCGGCTGCGGGTTCCCTGCGCCGTCATTTCGGCGCCCGTCCATGTCCAGGATTTCCCGGCCCGCTATTCGCCGCAGATGGGCTTCGAGGGTGCCAATGTCATTTTCGACAGCTGGGTCCACCCGCTGATGATGGGGCTTGAGGAGCATCTCCTGCAGATGTTCCGGGATGATTTCGAGTTCAACGACCAGGCTCAGGCCTCGCATCTGCATGCCCATGCGCCCTCGGCAAAGGCGGCGGTTGCGGATGACGAGGCCGATGGCGAGACGCTTGTCATGACCGAGGCGCTCTCTGCAGAGGCTGTCTGGACCCTGGAAGCCGAGCGCGAGCTGAAGAAGATCCCCTTTTTCGTGCGCGGCAAGGCCCGCCGCAACACCGAACTGTTCGCCGCCCGCAAGGGTATCCGCCCGATCACCGTGGAGACGCTGTATGACGCGAAAGCCCATTTCGCCCGCTGACAGCACCCCGGTTAGGGTGGTGTTCGTGACGCTCGACAATCACATTGTCGCAGCCGTCGACGATGCGCGCCGCAGCCTCGCTCACGACCTGCCCGGTCTGACGCTTTCCGTCCATGCCGCGACCGACTGGAACGACAATCCAGCCAGCCTCGAAGCCTGCCGCGCGGCCATCCTTGCCGGTGACATCATCATTGTTTCGATGATCTTCGTTGAAGAGCATGTGCGCGCCATCGCAGACGTGCTCGAGGCCCGGCATCGCGAATGCGACGCCATGGTCTGCTGCATGTCGGCCGGCACGGTCATGAAATACACGACCATGGGTCGTTTCAAGATGAGCGAAGAGCAGAAGGGGCCGCTGGCACTCTTAAAGAAGCTGCGCGGCAAGAGCTCGCGCGGCGGCAAGGATAGCGGCCGCACTGCCGGCGAGCGTCAGCTTGCCATGCTGCGTCGCCTGCCGCAGCTGCTGCGCTTCATCCCCGGCACGGCGCAGGATGTGCGCAACTATTTCCTGACGCTGCAATATCGCATCGCCGCCTCGGACGAAAACATTGCCAACATGGTGCGCCTGCTGGTCGGCAAATATGCCCGGGGGGAGCGCAAGGGGCTTCAGGGCCGGGTGACCGTGGGCGATCCCGTCGAATATCCCGACATGGGTCTCTATCATCCGCGCCTGAAGCCAAGGGTGGCAACGCAGCTTTCGGCCCTGCCGTTCAAGCCCGGCGCCCGGGGGACCATCGGCCTGCTCCTGATGCGGACCTATATCCTCTCCGGCGATACCGGCCATTACGACCGGGTCATCCGCGAACTCGAAACCCGCGGCTTCAACGTGGTCCCGGTCTTCTGCAGCGGTCTCGACATGCGCGGCGCAATCGAGCGCTACATGATGGGCGGCGCGACCGGCGTGAAGATCGATGCGCTCTGCTCGCTCACCGGTTTCTCGCTGGTCGGTGGCCCGGCCTATAGCGATGCGAGTGCTGCGGCTGCTCTCTTGCAGACGCTCGACGTTCCCTATTTCTCGGCCTTCGTCACCGAATTCCAGACGCTTGAGGCCTGGGCGCAGTCGGGCCAGGGTCTGACGCCGATCGAAACCACGCTGATGGTCGCGATCCCGGAACTCGATGGTGCGATCGGCTCCATGGTCTTCGGCGGACGCTCCGACGGTGCCGCCAAGGCCAAGGCCTGCATCTGCTCGCGCCAGCTCGATGCCTGCCCCTCGGGCCGCGCCTGCATGCAGCCGGACGAGGAGCGCGTGACGCTGCTCGCCGACCGGCTGGCAGCGATGGTCGATCTGCGCCGTGCGGCCCGCGCCGAACGCCGCCTTGCGGTCACGATCTTCAACTTCCCGCCGAACAGCGGCAGCATCGGCACCGCTGCCTTCCTTTCGGTTTTCGAAAGCCTGTTCGAAACCATGATGCGGCTGAAGGCCGAGGGTTACGATGTCGACGTGCCCGAGGATGCCGAGGCGCTCAGGCTTGCGATCCTCGAAGGCAATGCCGCGCTTTATGGTGCCGAGGCCAATGTGCATACGGTGGTTTCCGTCGATGACCACGTGCGTGGCGAGCGGCATCTCGCCGACATCGAAGCGCAGTGGGGACCGGCGCCTGGTCGTGTGCTGAGCAATGGCCGTGGCCTCTTCGTTCTTGGCCGCCAGTTCGGCAAGCTGCTCGTCGCGATCCAGCCGCCTTTCGGCTATGAGGGCGATCCGATGCGGCTTTTGTTCGAGGGCGGTTTTGCTCCGAACCACGCCTTCGCGACCTTCTACCGTTACCTGCGCGAAACCTGGAAGGCCGATGCCGTCCTGCATTTCGGCACGCATGGCGCGCTCGAATTCATGCCTGGCAAGCAGGTCGGCCTGTCGGCAAGCTGCTGGCCGGATCGTCTTCTCGGCGCTCTGCCGAATTTCTATCTCTATGCAGCCAACAATCCGTCCGAGGGATCGATTGCCAAACGCCGTTCGGCCGCGACACTGATCTCCTATCTCACCCCGCCGATCACCCATGCCGGGCTCTACAAGGGCCTGAGCGAACTCAAGGCGAGCCTCGACCGCTACCGGCAGGCCGCCCCTGATGCACTTGTCGAGCGCGAACGCCTGTTCGAATTGATCCAGGTGCAGGCGTCGCAGCTTGAGCTTGGTCGCGACAGTCTGGCCCAAACCCAGGCCGAGGTCATCCAGTCGCTCGTGGCTGAAATGACCGAGCTTGAATATGCACTGATCCCACATGGCCTGCATGTTGCCGGTCGCGGCATGGGACGCGGCGAGCGGCTCGACATGCTGGAGCATGTCGGTGCCGGCATGCCCGCCGTCGTCAACCATACCGATCGCCAGGCACTGGTTCTGGCGATTGCCGATGGCGATGATCTCGCCGTCGCGCAGGCGGAAAAGGCCGGTTCGGCGGACCTGAAGGAGAGCATCGCGCGGCTGAAGGCGATGAACAGCGAGCTCGTCACCAATCGCGAACTCGATGGCCTCGTGCTGGCGCTTGATGCGCGCTACGTGCCGCCGTCGCCGTCGGGCGACCTGCTGCGCACACCCGAACTTCTACCGACTGGACGCAACATTCACGGCTTCGATCCCTTCGGTATCCCGAGCGCCTTTGCCGTTCAGGATGGCGAGCGACAGGCCGCGCGGGTACTGGAACGCTACATGCAGGCCGATGGTCGGCTGCCGGAAACGGTCGCTGTCGTGCTTTGGGGCACGGACAATCTGAAGACCGGCGGGGCGCCGCTAGCTCAGGCCATGGCGCTGATGGGTGCCAGACCGAGGCTAGATGCCTATAACCGCGTCTGCGGTGCCGTTCTGATCCCGCTCGAGGAGCTGAAGCGTCCGCGCATCGATGCGGTCATGACGCTCTCGGGCATCTTCCGCGATCTTCTGCCGATCCAGGCGAGCATGCTGGCCGAGGCAAGCTATCTGGCAGCGACGGCGGACGAGCCGGTCGAGATGAACTTCATCCGCAAACACGCGCTTTCCTATTGCGAGAGCCATGGCTGCGATCTCGAGGCTGCCGCCTACCGGGTTTTCTCCAATGCTGACGGTGCCTATGGCGCGAACGTCAACATGCTGATTTCGTCGTCAGCTTGGGATGATGACGCCGAGATCGCGCAGACCTACAGCAATCGCAAGAGCTTCGCGATCAATCACAAGGGCAAGACGAGCCATCAGGCCGATGTGCTCGACAGCATGCTTGAGCACGTCGACATGGCCTATCAGAACCTCAATTCGGTCGAGATCGGTATCACCACGATCGAGCATTATTTCGACACGCTCGGCGGTCTCACCAAGGCGGTCTCGAAAGCCAAGGGCGGCGCAACGCTGCCCGTCTTCATTTCCGATCAGACGCAGGGCGAAGGCCGTGTGCGCACACTCGGCGAACAGGTGGCGCTCGAAACCCGCACCCGCACGCTGAACCCGAAATGGTTCGAAGGCATGCTGAAGCATGGTTATGAGGGCGTGCGCCATATCGAGGCGCAGGTCACCAACACGCTCGGCTGGTCGGCAACAACCGGCGGCGTTGATCCCTGGGTCTACCAGCAGATCACCGAAACCTTCGTGCTCGACGATGCCATGCGCCAGCGGCTTGCGACGCTCAATCCTGCCGCCACTGCCCGTGTCGCCAACCGGCTGATCGAAGCGCATGAGCGCAATTACTGGCAGCCGGATGCAGAAACGCTCGCCGCCCTGAAACAGGCCGGGGAAGAATTGGAAGACCGTCTCGAGGGGCTGGTCAGGGAGGCTGCCCAATGAACATTTACACCCATGGCAAGATCGCCGAACGCGAGGCGCGCATCGCCGAAAAGCTGCGGGAGCGCTCGGATGGCGAGGGCAGCGTGCAGGTGCATCTCGACCCGACCATGGAAATCGACGGCGCCAAGGTCTTCGCCATCTATGGCAAGGGCGGGATCGGCAAGTCGACGACCTCGTCCAATCTCTCGGTCGCCTTTTCCAAGATCGGAAAGCGCGTGCTGCAGATCGGCTGCGACCCGAAGCATGATTCCACCTTCACGCTGACCAAAAGCCTGATCCCGACCGTCATCGACGTGCTGGAAAAGGTCGATTTCCATTCCGAGGAACTTCGTCCGGAAGACTACATGGTCGAGGGCTATAACGGCGTGCAGTGCATCGAGGCGGGTGGCCCGCCGGCCGGCACCGGTTGCGGCGGTTATGTCGTGGGACAGACAGTGAAGCTCCTCAAGGAGCATCACCTGCTCGACGATACCGATGTGGTCATCTTCGACGTTCTCGGGGACGTGGTCTGCGGCGGCTTTGCCTCGCCGCTGCAACATGCCGAACGTGCGGTCATCGTCGCCGCCAATGACTTCGATTCCATCTTCGCGATGAACCGCATAGTTGCCGCCATCAAGGCGAAGTCGAAGAACTACGATGTCAGGCTCGGCGGCGTGATCGCCAACCGGTCGCGCGAGACGGACCAGATCGATCGCTACAATGAAGCCATCGGCCTCAAGCGCCTCGCCCATGTGCCTGACAGTGACCATGTGCGGCTTAGCCGCCTGAAGAAGAGCACGCTGTTCGAAATGGGTGACAGCCCAGAGATCCTGGGCATCCAGAAGGAATACATGCAGCTTGCCGAGCGGCTCTGGGCGGGAACTCCTGCACTCGAAGCCGAACCGATGAAGGACCGGGAAATCTTCGAATTTCTCGGCTTCGAGTGAGGTTGCCATGAGCCAGGCCGACTACATCAGACGCACCGGGGAAATCGAACACTACTTCGACCGCACCGCGCTTGATGCCTGGAAACGTCTGACCGGCGATCAACCGGTGAGCGGCATTCGCGCGACGGTCCGCAGGGGCCGCGAAGAAATGCGCGGCAGGCTTGCGTCGTGGCTGCCGCAGGATCTGACCGGCTGGCGAATCCTCGATGCAGGCTGCGGCTCGGGCGTTCTCTCCTTCGAGCTTATTGCACGCGGCGCAGACGTCGTCGGCATCGATCTCTCGGCGCAGATGATCGCCCATGCCCGCCAGCGGGCGCATGACCTCGAAACCTCGCATGGTCGATTCAAGGGGTCTGTCACCTTCCACAGTGGCGACATGCTCGATCCGCGCCACGGTCGCTTCGATGCTGTTGTCGCGATGGATGTGCTGATCCACTACCGCCCGGCAGATGCCGTTCGCGTGCTCCACACCCTGGCCGAGCGCACCTCACGGCAGATGATCTTCACGCTGGCGCCTGGATCGCGCTTGCTGCGGGCCATGCTGGCTGCCGGCAAGGTTTTCCCGCGCGGCAATCGTGCACCGGCGATCTATCCGGTCGATCCGTCGCGGCTGGTCGGCGAGATGCTGCATCATCCCGAGTTTTCCCACTGGCAGGCCGGCCGCAGCCACAAGGTCGCCGTTGGTTTCTATACGTCGCAGGCCATGGAGGTGATCCGGTCATGACGATCGCTGCCGCCAACCGCAAGATCATCGCGTTCTGGCAAAGGGTCGGAACACGCTTCATGCCGTTTGCGGATGCAGCAACGGCCGAGATGCCCTTGTCGCGATTGTTGCGCTTGGCGCTGTTCCAGGTCTCCGCCGGCTGCGTGCTCGTTCTCCTGACCGGGACCCTGAACCGCGTGCTGATCGTCGAACTCGGCGTCTCCGTGGCGCTTGTCTCAGCCGTGGTCGCCATTCCGGTTCTGGCCGCCCCTTTGCGCCTTCTCTTCGGTTTCCGGTCGGATACCTATAAGTCCGTGCTCGGCTGGCGGCGTGTGCCCTATGTCTGGCTCGGAAGCCTGCTGCAGTTCGGTGGCCTTGCCATCATGCCCTTTGCTCTCCTTCTCCTGCAGTCACAGACGGTCGGGCCTGAATGGGCGGGGGCAGCGGGTGCAAGTCTTGCCTTCATCCTCACCGGGTTCGGCATGCATATGTCGCAGACGGCGGGTCTTGCTCTCGCCAGCGATCTGGTGCCTGAGGAAAAACGCCCGCGGGTCGTGGCGCTTCTCTATTTCATGCTGTTGGCGGGCATGATCGGCGCTTCCAGCTTCTACAGCGTCTTTCTGGTCGATTTCTCGCCGAAGCTTCTGATCCAAGTCATCCAGGGAACGGCGCTTCTGACCATCGTGATCAATGTCGTCGCGATCTGGAAGCAGGAGCCGCGTGACGTGCGCCGCACGGCTGTCGACCGTGACCTTTCGAGCTTCTTCGACGCGCTTGATGATTACCGCAGTGCTCCCGGCGTGATGCGGCTGCTGGTGGCCGTTGCGATTGGTTCTGCTGCCTTTTCGATGCAGGATATCCTGCTTGAGCCCTATGGCGGCGAGATCCTGGGTCTGTCCGTCGGTGAGACCACGCGTCTGACCGGGCTTTGGGCGTTTGGAACCATGATGGGTTTTGCCTGGGCAGCCCATAGTCTGCAGCATGGTGCACAGATGTACCGGATAGCGGCGCGCGGACTGCTGATCGGGATCTGCGCCTTCTCCGCCGTGATCTTTGCCGAGCCCCTTGGTATCAATGCGCTCTTCCATCTCGGCGCCTTCGGCATCGGCCTTGGCGGTGGGCTGTTTGCCGTCGGCACCATGCTGGCGGCGATGGGCATTGCGGAGCGCTCCGACAGCGGCCTCGTCGTCGGTGCCTGGGGTGCCGTGCAGGCAACCGCCATCGGGGCGGCCATGCTGGCGGGTGGCGTGATCAAGAACACGATCAATGCGCTGGCGCTGAACGGCTCGCTGGGCGAGGCCATGATGACGCCGGCCGCCGGCTATCTCGTCGTCTACGGCTTTGAAATCATTCTCCTCTTCCTGTGCCTGGCGGTTCTCGGTCCGCTGACCGGCCGGCGCTATCAGAGGGATTACTTGCAGGGCATGCGTTTTGGATTGGCGGAGCTGCCCGGCTGACCGCCGGCGGGAACGCTTTACACTGGAGGGTCTGATATGACCGGGTCGCTGGTTGGAAATATCGATGTTGCACAAGTCGTGCTTTATGTGTTCTGGCTCTTTTTTGCCGGCCTGATCTGGTATCTGCGCCAGGAAGACCGCCGGGAAGGCTATCCGCTCGAAGAGGATGTCTCGGGCCGCTACAACAAGAGCCCCTGGCTCTTCGTGCCGCCGAAGAAGACCTTCCTGCTGCCGCATGGTCAGGGCATCCGGCATGCGCCGGATTTCAAGCGTGACACCCGTACCTTCTCCAGTCGCCGCATTGCGCCGGCCCCCGGCTATCCGTCGGAGCCCGTCGGCAACCCGCTGCTCGCCGGCATCGGTCCGGGTTCCTGGGCCGAGCGCTCCGACAAGCCTGACGTGACGGCCCATGGGGATGCCCGCATCGTGCCGCTGCGCGTGGCGGACGGTTTCGGGATTGCCGAAGGTGCCATGGATCCGCGCGGTCTGTCCGTTCTCGGCTGCGACAAGCAGGTGGCGGGTACGGTCAAGGATGTCTGGGTCGATCGGGCGGAACAGCTGATCCGCTACTACGAAGTCGAACTTGCTGGCGGCGGGCGCACAGTACTTCTGCCGAACAACTTCGTCGTCTTCCAGACCGGTCGCGGCAATGTCCGTTATCTCTACGTGCATGCCGTGACCGCCGCGCAGTTTGCCGATGTTCCGGCAACCGCACGTCCTGAACTCGTGACGCTTCTTGAGGAAGACAAGATCGCCGCCTATTTCGGCGCCGGCCTCCTCTATGCGGATCGCTTCCGTCAGGAGCCGCTGCTGTGAACCAGTTCGTCATCAGAGAACACGAGATCGAGCCGCTGCCGGGGCTTCCTGGCGTGCCTCCGGTCGGCGAAGTTATCCTCTGGCAGGGGCGGCCCTCGTCTGCCCTTGTAGCCCTTCATCTCCTGAAGATCCGCTGGATCGTCGGTTACTTCCTGGTGCTCGCCGGCTGGGCGTTGCTTGCCGGGTTGAATGACGGTCAACCTGCTGGCGGGATCCTGTTTTCGGTCGCCGTGCTCACGGCGCTGGCCGGTGTGCTCATCGGCATGATCGAGCTGTTTGCCTGGGCCGTCGCAAAGACCACCCTCTACACGATAACGACCGAGCGCATCGTCATGCGCTTCGGTGTCGCGATCTCGATGACGCTCAACCTGCCCTATCGGCAGGTGGACGGGGTTGCTTTGGCGCGGCTTGGCGAAAAGGCCGGTATGATTGCGATTGCCCTTCTGCCGGAGCAGCGCCTGTCCTGGCTTATCCAGTGGCCGCATGTGCGGGGTTTCCGATTCTCGCGGCCGGAGCCGAGCCTGATCTGCCTCGCGGATGCCGACGAGGTGTCGAAGGTCCTGTCGGCAGCAATCTGTCAGTATCGTGGCGCGCGGACCGAGCAGCCGCGCCTCGTGGTTACCAAACCGAACGGAAGCACCATGCCGCCTTCCGTTGTCGCAGCGGAATAGGGAGAGCGATCATGGGATCGGCTTCGCATCTCGGCTATTGGGCGGACCGCAAGGGCAAGACGCCGAACCGTGTGCCTCGCGGGGTGTTTTTCGGTCTCATCGGCCTGCTTGCTTTCACGGCGGCTGCCATCATCTTCGGCCAGACGACAGGGCTTGGTCTGGTCAAACAGCAGTTGGGCGCGCCTGTCGCCATGCGCGATTTGATGATCACGCGCAGCTCTTCGGATTTCGTTGTTGTCACCGACGTGGCCACTGGTCGCGAGATCGCCAATTACGGCCCGCAGTCCGGCGGCTTCGTGCGCGGATCGCTGCGTGCATTCGAACGCATGCGTCAGGTGGCCAAGGTGCCCTTCGACACACCCTACCGGCTGATCAAATGGGAGGCCGGCGCCGTAAGCCTGTCGGATATCGGCACCGGCGAGCGGATCTATCTGGATGCCTTTGGCCCCGACAACGTGGCCGCATTCGAAGCCCTTCTGGGCTCACAGGGAGGAGAAAACCAATGAACCCGGTCTTTGCCTTGATGCGACGGAAGGAGACGGTCGATTGCACCGTCGAGATCAACAACACCTTCGAGGCGCTTGGTGCGCATTTGAGGTTTGACAACGGGGTGGTGGTCCATCCCGGTGACGAGGTTCTGGTGCATGGCGCACCGGTCCAGATCCCCTATGGCTCCAGCCAGAATTTTCGCCGGAAGGCGACCATCACCAGGGCGGGTTTCCTGGAGCGGGCCTGGACCCGCGCCACGGGCGATCTCGACATGATGGAATTGTGCGAATTCAGCTTCACCGAGAGGGCACTGTCATGAACAACCACGTTTCGCCGGTTGATCTTTCCGATCACGAGCCGACCGTCGAGGAGCGCATGGCCGGGGTCAACGACACGACCCGCAGCGCGCTCGTCTCGACCATGCTGACCCCGCGTTTCTACACCACCGATTTCGACGAGATGGACAAGATCAATGTCGAGCCTGTCCGCGCCGAATGGGATGTCTTGATCGCGCAGATGAAGAGCGATCCAAACCGCGGCCACTTCAAGCGCAATGAACAGTGGGACGATATCGATATCGATGCCCTGCCGGACGACCTGCGTGAGGAATTCATCGACTTCCTCGTCTCGTCGCTGACCTCCGAATTCTCGGGCTGCGTCCTCTACAAGGAGATGAAGCGACGCGGCAAGAACCAGGAGATCTGCGAGCTCTTCGGCTATATGAGCCGCGACGAATCCCGCCATGCCGGTTTCATCAACGATGCGCTGAAGGAATTCGGCATCGGCGTGAACATGGGCTTCCTAGCCAAGGCGAAGAAGTACACCTTCTTCAAGCCGAAGTTCATCTATTACGCCACCTATCTGTCCGAGAAGATCGGCTATGCCCGCTACATCACGATCTTCCGCCATTTGGAGAAGCATCCGGACAAGCGGTTCCATCCCATCTTCAAGTGGTTCCGTGAATGGTGCAATGACGAGTTCTCGCATGGCGAGGCCTTCTCGCTGATCATCCGCTCCGACAAGCGGCTGATGGAGGGGATGAACAAGTACTGGATCAAGTTCTTCCTGCTTGCCGTCTTCGCCACCATGTATGTGCGCGATCACATGCGACCCGCTTTCCACAAGGGGCTCGGCGTCGATATCGACGATTACGACATGAAGGTCTTCCGGCTGACGAGCGAGATCTCGCGCCAGTGCTTTCCGCTCGTGCTCGATCTCGACAATCCGGCCCTGCATGAAGGCTTCCGCCGGATGGAGCGGATCAATCGCAAGGTCATGGCGGCCGATGCCAAGGGTGGCGTGACAGGCAAAATCGCCAAGGGCTTCTGGTCAGCGGCGGCGGCCGTCAACTTTGTCAGGATGTATGCCATCCCGACAAAGTCCAACGCCATCCCCGCGACCTCGCGTCTCCAGCCGGTCTGGTGAGGAGATCATCATGACACTCACGCACCCGCTCGCCGTCGTTCTTGTTGCCATCTCTGTGTGGTGGCTTTCGACCGGGCTGGTGCTTGCCATGGTCAACCGGTCAGATGGACCACGGGCGAGGAGCTTCGTGCTCATGGCGCTGATGACCGTTGTCGGCGCCTTCGGCTTCGCCCTCATGCTCTGGGGCGCACAGGAACCGACAGTGCTCGGTTCCTATGTCGGCTTCTTCGGCGCCCTGCTAGTCTGGGCCTGGCACGAGGCGGCGTTCCTCACCGGTATTCTGACAGGACGTCGGACAGGGGAGTGCCCTCCGGGGCTCACCGGCCTCCGCCGTTTCCGGGCCGCCTGGGAGGCGGTGAGTGATCACGAGATCGCCATTCTGGTGACGGCGATTGCCCTGTGGTTTGCGCTTCAGGGATCCGCCAATCTCTTCGGGCTTGCCGCCTTCGGTCTGCTCTGGGGCATGCGGATCTCCGCTAAACTGGTGATCTTTCTCGGTGCGCCGCATGCCGTCAGTGAGTTGATGCCCAAGGGCATCCGGCATCTGAAGAGCTATTTCAAGACCGATCGGATGACGCCGCTGTTTCCGATCTTCCTGGCGATCGCGGCCGGCCTCTTTGCCGTCCTTGTGGTCGGGGCGAGCCGGGCGACCCAGGCCCATTCGGTCGTCGGTCATACACTGCTGGCAACCTTCATGGCGCTCGCCATCGTCGAACATCTCGTTCTCGTTCTTCCCGTTTCCGATACCGCGCTCTGGCGCTGGGCCATGGCACGGCAGGATCGGGTCAATCTCACCATTCGCCCTGCGGCGGACGGTATATCCGCACTCAAGGAGGGTGGGCCTGTGTCCGGGCCACGCACTCCCTGGACAACACTTGGACAAGATACGATCGGGAAGAGGAAAGACTGATGGATATTCTCCAGCACATGGAAGAGGCGCTCGCCGGACTGCATACCGCCGGCAATTACCGCGTTTTCGCCGACCTTGAGCGTCACTGCTCGGCCTTTCCGAAAGCCGCGTTTCACAATGCCGATGGAAAAGTGCGTGACGTCACCGTCTGGTGCTCGAACGATTATCTCGGCATGGGGCAGAACCCTGTTGTCACCGACCGGATGATCGAGGTCGTGCGCAAGTGCGGCGCAGGTGCGGGCGGCACGCGCAACATTTCCGGCACGAACCACTATCACGTTTTGCTGGAGCGCGAGCTTGCCGATCTGCATGGCAAGGAAGGCGCGCTGATTTTCACCTCCGGCTATGTGTCGAACTGGGCAGCCCTCGGGACCCTGCTTGCCAAGATCCCGGGCATCATCTGCTATTCGGATTCGCTCAATCATGCCTCGATGATCGAAGGCATCCGGCATTCGCGTTGCATCAAGCGGCAGTTCCGACACAATGACTACAAGCATCTGCGCGAGCTGATGGCAGCAGACGATCCGGCAGCGCCGAAGCTCGTTGCCTTCGAAAGCGTCTATTCGATGGATGGCGACATCTCGCCGATCAAGGAGATCTGCGATGTCGCCGACCAGTTCGGCGCCATGACCTATCTCGACGAGGTGCATGCGGTGGGCATGTACGGGCCGCGCGGTGGAGGTGTCGCCGAGCGCGAGGGTCTGATGGACCGCCTAACTGTCATCGAGGGTACGCTTGGCAAGGCTTTCGGCGTCATGGGTGGCTACATCACCGGCCCGGCCGTTCTGGTCGATTTTGTCCGCTCCTTCGCCTCCGGCTTCATCTTCACGACGGCGATCCCGCCGGCGTTGGCGGCAGGCGCCACTGCGTCGATCCGTCATCTCAAGGACAGCCCGTTCGAGCGCCATATGCATCAGGCGACGGTTGCCAAGGTCCGGCGCGCGCTGGATGTGCGCGGGATCCCGCATATGCACAATCCCAGCCACATCGTGCCGGTCATGGTCGGCAATGCGGCGAAGTGCAAATGGATCTCGGATGTGCTGCTGGATGATTTCGGCATCTACGTTCAGCCGATCAACTATCCGACGGTTGCCGTCGGCAAGGAAAGACTGCGCATCACGCCGACGCCGCTGCATACAGACGCGGATATCGAGCACCTCGCCGAAGCGCTCTGTTCGCTTTGGTCGAAATGTGCATTGGCCAGGGCGGTTGCCTGAAGCTTACAGAAGCCGTAACGGCACGGCGCAGCGAGGAATTTGGAGCCGGACAGGATGACGGACAGCATTTACATTCCGGCGATTGCCGGCGACGGATCGCTCTATCCGATCGAAAAGATGCAGGCGCATCGCGACGGACAGTTGCATCTGGCTGTGTCCGTCTTCGTCTTCGACGGTGACCTGTTGCTTATTCAGAAACGTGCATCGACGAAGTATCACTGTGCAGGGCTTTGGGCCAATACCTGCTGCACCCATCCCCATTGGGACGAAACGGTCGAGGACTGCGCCGAGCGCCGTCTGACTGAAGAGCTCGGTTTCACGGTTCCACTCACCCGTCACAAGACCGTCGAATATGCTGCTGACGTCGGGCAGGGGCTGAGGGAGCACGAACGCGTCACTCTTTTCAGCGCCCAGGTGGATAGTCGCACCCTTGCGGTCGCCCCTGTCGAAGGCGAGGTCGAACAGACGCGATGGATCGGATCTCGGGAGTTAATGCGGGAAGTGCGCGAGCGTCCTCAGGACTTTACACCTTGGTTCCGGATCTATCTGCAGCGGTTTCCCGGCCTGAGCTTTGCCGAGGCGGCCTGAATTCCTTTTTGAAATCCACTCATAGACCTACTCACCTTGCGAACCGGCACCGATGCTCATCAGCTTCGATGCCGGTTTTTTGCGTGCATGGCGCCGTCGCGGGCGACGGCAGACTTCGGTGTTATGGCTCGCGGAGAAATCCTGGGAATCAAAAAGGGGAGCCCGAAAGCTCCCCTCCACTTGCGGCCTGCCTTGGGAGGCCGTCAGTCATTCGCGGTCTTGGGCTCGGTCGGCAGCAGCGCGGCTGCCGTCTGAGAGGATGTTGTCACCGGCAGGGCACTGCTCTGGCCGGCCGGGGCCATGCGTTGGGTGGTGCCGGGCTGGTAGGTGGTGAAATCAGGCACGTCAGTCGGGCCCTTCTTCGCCAGCGAGTTTACGTAGTCCTGCAGCATGGAAACACCATAGAGCGGCTTCTGCACGCCAGCATGGCAGGTGGCGCAGCCGACCTTAAAGACATCGCCCTCGGGTCCCTTGCGGGTGTCCGGGAAGACCGGTGTCAGGCCGACCATGTAGTTGGCGTTGATGTCGCGGGTCATGCGGATGCCGTGCCAGGCGGTGACGCGCTGCGGCGGGCTTTCATCCCAGGCGTTGAAGGCTCTGGAGTTGTGGCAGGTGGTGCAGTTCACGCCGAGCGATTCCGACATGTGCATCATCAGTGACCAGGTGGCTTCTGTTTCCTTCGTGCCGGCGAGGTTGGTGCCGGTCGGCAGAGCCGTCGTCGAATGAACACGGATCTGCTCGGCTTCGAGAAGATAGTCCTTCAGCACGTTCTGTGGCAGGGAAGAATTGCCTGCGAATTTCGCCACCACATTCTGGCCCGCACGGTTTTGGGTCATGCCGCCGGCCGGCTTGGGCTCCAGATCCTCGTACCAGTAGTTGGCGGGAATCGCCTGGCCACGGTGACAGGTGTAGCAAGTGGCGCCAACCTGACCAACATGGGCGGTCCAATCGACATTGATCGCCTGGGTCATCTGGATCATGCGGCGGGAGACGACTTTCTGGTAGACCTCGTCAGAGGCGAGGTTTTCCGGATTGTGGCAGTAGTTGCAGCCTGCCTCCGGCGCAATCCATTCGGTGATCGAGGCCATGAACTGGTTGAACTGGTCGTCCGAGAGATCTCCGAGGATCTGCACATTTTCGTAGATGTCGCCGGCCCTGTCGCCTGAGGGGTCGGCTTCCCAAGGGGCTGGCGGCACGACGTTCGCCAGCTTTAGTGCTTCCTGCTTTTCGACGTCCCGATGGACATACATACCAGTACCGCGAAAGCCGATCTGTTCGCTCTCGACGGGCGGAGCATCCCAACCGGCGCCGACGAAACTCGCGATCGTCAGCAATGAACCGGCGGAGACGGCGAAGGGAATCCAGAGTTTCATCGTCGTTCTCCTTAAAGCGCCGGGTCGACCACGCCGGGATAGCCCGGCAGCGGGGACACGATCCCGTGGTTGATGCCCCAAAGGTACCAGTTGTCGACAACGGTGCCTGTCAGCAGAATGCCGATACCGCCGGTGATCGGGGTCAGAATGGCGAACCACCAGGCCCAGCGGTGGACGGATTCCATGGTGGCGTTGAAGCCCATGGTCCAGCGCCAGAAGAGGGCTGCGCGTTCAGAAGCGGTGCCGCGATCGGTGATCTGCTCCAGCTCGCGCTCACCGCCGTATTTCCCAACAGCGAGGATCGTCGCGCCATGCATCGCAAAGAGCAGGACGGAGCCATACAGGAACACGATCGAGAGGCAGTGAAACGGATTATAGTAGAGGTTGCCGTAGCGGATCGAGAAAGCCGCTGTCCAGTCGAGATGCGGGAAGATGCCAAAGGGCACGGCTTCCGAGAAATTGCCCATCAACAGCGGACGAATGAAACCGAGCACCAGGAACAACCAGATCGCGGCGGCAAAAGCCCAGGCGACATGGGTGCCCATCTCGAGCTGGCGTGCCCGACGATAGACGCGGACCCACCACAAAAGGATCGAGGTTGTGAGGAAAAAGCCTGCGATCAGCCACCAGCCACCTTCGGCGAGCGGTGGCAGCACCTTCAGTCCGTATTGCGCCGGTGGCGGTTCGAGGCCGAGCCAGAACAGCTGGCGTACGAACTGGATCGGATCCCAGCCGACTGAAGCCAGCATGTTAAGGCCGATGATTTCGAAGGCGATGAAGCCAAAGACCAGCGACAGTGTGCCGAGCCAGCCGAGGTAGATCGGGCCAATCTGGGCGTTTCCGATGATGCCGAAAAGGCGTACGAAGAACGGTTTGCCGGTGCGCGGGCTGTCGCCTGCGGGAAGGGGCATGCCCTCTTCCGCTGGACCACTGACCTGGATCGGCGTGATGATGTTTTGATACTGCGCTAAGAACATGGTCTGGTCCCCCTCAGTTCCAGATCGGCAGCGTCAGCCACCAGTTCCACCATTGCGGCCAGCCTTGGTTCCAGAACGGGCCGCTGATGACGATGCAGACGGCGCTCCAGAAGCCCGCGTTCAGCGCCAGGATCAGGCCGAGGCGGTGGATGCCCAGCGTGCCGATCGAGTAGCCGATGATGTCGCGGAAGAATGTGTCTTCGTATTCGGGCGTCTTCACCTCTGCCTGCTTTCCGGCTTCGGTGATCGATGCACCTGGATTGGCAGCAGACAGAATGAGGCCACCATGCAGGGACAGCGCCAGCGTCGTGGTGAAGAAGAAGGTCACCGCGATCATATGCGCCGGATTGTAATGGAAGTGCAGATATTGGTAGCCGACGTTCGAGACCCAGTCGAGGTGGCTGAAGATGCCGTAGGGAAAGCCATGGCCCCAGGCGCCGAGCAGCAACGGACGGAAGACGACGAGTGTCGCATAGGCGAAGATCGCGACGGAGAAGGCAAAGGGTACGTGGTAGCCCATGCCGAGCTTGCGGCAGATCTCCACTTCGCGAAGTGCCCAGGATATGAAGGCGCCCAGCGCGCAGACGGTGACGATCTGCCAGAGCCCGCCTTCCTTCAGTGGCGCAAGAGCCAGACCATAGGACAGGTCGGGTGGCGCGATCGAGATCCGCCAGATGTTCCAGGTCGGACCGATTGCCGCGCCGTAGATCAGGAGTGCGGTCCCGAGGATCGCGAAGAATGCCGTAGTGACGCCGAAGAACCCTACATAGAAGGGTCCCACCCAGAAATCGAAGAGATCGCCTCCGAGCAGCGTCCCGCCTCGTACGCGATATTTGCGTTCAAAACTCAGCAGCGCCATGTTCGTTTCCTCCAGAGGTGATCAGCCAGGCGGCGTTGTCGGGTCATGCCGTTTGGCGGCGGGCGAGACCGAAGTGCCGCCCGCTGCCGTCTTGGTTCTTCAGCCAATGAGCCTGTAATCCACACCTTCAGAGATGGAATGCTCGATTGAACTGGTGGTCAGGGGCCTGCCCTCCAGCCAGTTGAAGCGTTCCGTGCTCAGCAGGATGAAGTGGATCAGGATCGCAAGCGTGAACAGGAATACAGACAGTGCAACCAGCGCCTTGCGCGGGTCGAACATAAGCCAGACTCTCCACATATCGCGTCCTCCTCAGGTCAACATCGGCAGAAGCGTGAGAGCCGTCTGGTTAATGCCCTCGAGAGAGCTGTAACCTTCCGGACCCGGAATCCAGGGACGCCACATCCAGACCAAGATATGCGCGACGATGGCAATCGCCGTGAATATCATGAAGCCTTGGATGAAGAATCCATGGACCTCGCGCGCTTCGCTTTCGGTCAGACCCGAAAGTGAAACATTTGATGTTTCAGCCATCAAATTCACCTCCTAGTCTCGAACACCGCGGCGCCCCCGCGGCGGGGTTTCGGCAGGCTGTGTTAAGAGCCTGCCGGGTTTCTGCCGGTGTCGAGAACACCGGCAAAGGGATCGGGTTACGCGTGAAAGGCGTAACCGGCAGCTGCATAGGCCGAGGACCGTGCCTCGGCGAAAACGGATTGTGCCGGCCGCTCTGCAGCGTCTTCGGCATGACCTGTCAGGCGCGACGTGATGGCCGCGAACAGGCAGAGCGGATAGAGGAGCAGGTAGAGACGCCGCATGTTCTGACGCTCGGACTGGCGGTCGCGGGTGCGACTTGAGGTCTGATCGGATTGGGTTGCAGTGATCATTTCTTCACCTCCAGTTATCCCGTTGAGGGGTCTCGTTCCGGCATTCATGCGTGGGCTCCCTCAAGGCGGGCGGCCGTCTCGACATGATGGCGCGTGACTTCGTGGTCATCGGCCCGGCGCGCTTCACGCTCCGCTGCCTCGCGCAGCCTTTTGGCCGCCGAAATGCGCACGAGCACAGGCTCGTTGCCGATGAATGTTTCGAGCGATGCCTGGGCATCCGACTGCCAGGCCATTTCGCTGCGCGGACGGGCTGTCGTCGCTTCGATCGCGTCGAGCTCGCCGGCACGGGGCAGGATGTCGAACAGCATGTCGAACAGCGCGTTGCAGACTTCTTGGATCAGCCAGGCTGCGCCCGAATAGCCCATGACCGGCGTGCCGGGATGGCGACGGACAATGGCGCCGGGATAGGAGAGTTGTACGAACTTGCCGCGGGCACCGCGCTCGGCCATGTACATGCGCTCGTTGAACGAGCCGAACATGATCATCGGCGGCTTCTTCGCGGTGAGATCCGCAACTTCGATATTGTCGGTCTTCGAGCCGGCCTTGCGCGGGATTGCGAAGTTGCAGGGCAGTCCCATTTCTTCCTCAAGGAAGTTGCGGATGCCGCGCACATAGGTCTCGTTGGCGACGATCGCGAAGCTTGCGGTCGCAAAGAAATCCTGGGTGACCGAGCGCCAGAGATCCCAGAGCGGCTTCAGCGTCGTGTGCTTTTCCTTCAGGATAAAAGGTTCAGGATCGAGCCCGAGCATGTCGCCGAGTTCACGCAGGAAAGCGGTCGTCGAATGGATGCCGATCGGCGCCTGCAGATAGGGGCGGTCGAGCGTTTCACACAAAAGCCGGCCGAACTCGCGGTAGAGGCAGATATTGGCATCGGCATCGGCAAGCTTGCGCACATCTTCGAGATGGCTGCCCAGCGGGAAGACCATGTTGATCTCTGCGCCGAGACCTTCGACGAGACGACGGATCTCGGCGAGATCCGAGGGCATGTTGTAGGTGCCGTAGATCGGGCCGATGATGTTGACGCGGGGCTTTGCGCCTTCAGGACGGCGACGCGGTGCAGGCACCTTGCCGCCCTTCGGACCGAATTCGGTCCAGAGCCATTTCAGCGCGCGGTCGGCGCTCTGCCACTGGTCCTCATCGATGGTACGCGGCAGAAAGCGGACGATGTTGGACCCTTCCGGTGTCACGCCACCGCCGATCATCTCGGCGATCGAGCCGGTGACGACGACGGCGGGCAGATCTGGATCGAGGGCCAGACGGGCTCGCTTCATCGCACCTTCCGTGCCGTGTTGACCGAGTTCGTCTTCCGACAGGCCGGAGACGACGATCGGCAGTTCGTGCGGCGGCAGGGCATCGGTGTAGTGCAGGACCGAGGTGACCGGCAGGTTCTCGCAGCCCACCGGGCCGTCGATGATCACCTGGAGACCCTTGATCGCGGTAAAGGCATAGACGCTGCCCCAGTAACCGCCGGCTCTGTCGTGGTCGAGGATCAGCATCCGACACTCTCCCCATTGTCGACGGCGTTGCGGGACTGCTTGACCTTGGCGGCAAACTTCTTGCGATAGGCGCTGCGGTCTTCGGGCACGTTCTCCCAGATGCCGGCGCCGTCGCCAGAGCCGACACCTTCGAAGAAGGCGTTCATGGCGAGGAAGCGGTCCTTATTGCCGATCGCGGCGTTGATCACGGCTGGCAGCGAAGCGACGCCGGCTGGTCCCATCAGCGGACGGGCAGAGATCAGGTTGGTGAAGTAGAGGGCCGGGGTGGCACTCTCTTTTGCCTTCTGCACGACAGGGGTCGTGCCGATGGCGAGATCCGGTTTGAACTCCTGGAAGGCGGCGAGATCCTGCTCCAACGAGGCGCGGAAGCGGAGCTCCACGCCATGGGCTGCCAGCCAGTCGGCATCCTCGCTGTTGTAAGGCGTCTTCGGACAGGCGGTGCCGACATAACGCAGGTCTGCGCCGAGCTCGACCAGAAGACGGGCAACGAGGAGTTCTGAGCCTTCATAGCCTGAGAGCGTAATACGGCCGTTGATGCGGTGTTCGGCAAGGGCAGCCTTGATTGCGCCGCGCATGGCATTGCGGCTGATATTGGTTTTCTCCGCGGCGATGCCGCAGCTGTCGCCGATCGCTTTCAACCAGGCATCTGTGCCATCGACACCGACGGGCGCCGAGCCAACAATCGGCCGACCTGCGGCCTGGAACTCACGGATGCTGGCCGTATAGAAGGGGTGGATCGCTGCGACCACAGCACAGTCGAGGGCGGAATAGAGTTCGCGCCATTCGCGGACAGGCACCGTCGGGCCGGCCGCAAGCCCCATGGGCTCCAGCATGCCGCCGATGACAACCGGGTCGACGGGGAACATTTCGCCGAGCAGGGTGACCGTCGGCCTGTCTTTCAGACCACCACGCGGGCGCTGGACCGGGCCTTCGCCGATTTCCTGGCGGGCATAGGCGAGCATGGCGCCCGAGAGCACATCCTTTGCTTCTGCATGGGTCGGAACGCCGAAGCCGGGAACATCGATACCGACGATGCGCACGCCGTCTATCTCGCGCGGTAACATCTTGAGCGGTACGCCCGAGGCGGTGGGCACACAGAGGTTGGTGACGACGACAGCATCGAACTTTTCCGGGTCCGCCATCTGATGCACGGCCTCGACGATGTCCTCGTAGAGTTTGCCAGTGACCAGCGTTTCCGAGCTGAAGGGCACATAGCCGACCGAGCGCTTGGCGCCATAGAAGTGCGAGGTGAAGGTCAGACCGTAGACGCAGCAGGCCGAGCCCGAAAGGATCGTGCCGACGCGGCGCATACGCAGGCCAACGCGCAACGAGCCGAAGGCCGGGCACATGGATTGGGGCTGATCATGCGGGCCCTTGGGATAGTCCGCCTCGAAGCGGTCCATCAATTCGCCCTGGCCGGCGGCACGGGCCGCTGCCTTGGAAAGTTCGACGCCGCCATGGCAGCCGATGCCGTTTGTGTCTGCGACCGCCGCGTCGCCAAGGACGGCGGCATCGTTGCCGACGGGAGCAGTCCCGCTGGCATCGTCCAGCTCGAGTTCCTTGCGCAGGTCATCCATTGTCTTCACCCGATCTCACACGTTGTCGTAGACGACTTCCAGCGATGGCCGTTTCAGTGCGCCGGTGGCGCACATGTCTTCCGGCAGGGCTGGCTGGAGTTTGTAGTCAGCACCTGTTTCGCTCGCGTCGAAGAGGCCGAGCAGGCCGTCCTGGTCGAGCGGTCGGGGGAGGACCGGGGGAGCTTCGGCAAGATTGATCGACAGCGCTTCGAAGAGCGGACCCCACTGGCTGTCATGGGTGCCGATGATCTGGTAATTCGCACTCTTGCGGCGGATGTCTTCATGCTGCGGGATTGAGGCCAGAACCGGGATGCCGACGGCCTCGGCGAAGGCCTGGGCTTCGCCCGTGCCGTCGTCCTTGTTGATCACAAGGCCAGCAACGCCGACATTGCCGCCGAGATTGCGGAAGTATTTCACCGCCGAGCAGACATTGTTGGCGACATAGAGCGACTGCAGGTCATTGGAACCGACAACAACCACCTTCTGGCACATGTCACGCGCAATCGGCAGGCCGAAGCCGCCGCAGACAACGTCGCCGAGGAAGTCCAGGAGGACATAGTCGAAGTCCCAGTCATGGAAGCCGAGCTTCTCCAGGGTTTCGAAGCCGTGGATGATGCCGCGGCCACCGCAGCCGCGGCCGACTTCCGGTCCGCCGAGTTCCATGGCGAAGACGCCGTCGCGCTTGAAACAGACGTCGGAGATAGAGACCTCCTGGCCCGCTTCCTTGCGGCGCGAGGCCGTCTGGATGATAGTCGGGCAGGCGCGCCCGCCGAAGAGCAGCGAGGTTGTGTCGCTCTTCGGATCGCAGCCGATCAGCAGGACCTTCTTGCCGAGCTGGGCCAGCATGTAGGAGAGATTGGCGAGCGTGAAGCTCTTGCCGATGCCGCCCTTGCCATAGATCGCGATGATCTGCGTTTCCTTGGTGACCTTGCCAGTGGCTGGCGCATCGGGTTCGATGCCGGCTTCTTCGCGAAGGTTCTCCTGCAGGCGCTCCAGCGTGTCTTGTGCGAGGTCGAGGCTCATGCGGCATTCCTCCAGTCGATGATCATTTTCAGGCAGTCGGGATCGTTGAATGCCGTCCGGTAGGCGGAAGCCGCATCGGACGGCTGGGAATGGTGCGTGATCAGGCCACCGAGGGAGAGGCGTCCTGTCTCGACAAGGGTGAGGACCGCCTGAACGTCGGCGGGTGTGAACTCGGCGGCGATGATGATCGACGCTTCCTTCATGAAGGCGGCCGGAAAGGCGAAATCGACACGCTCGCCATAGAAGCCGGCCAGAACGAGATCGCCGCGTCGGTTTAGCCGTCCGATTGCCTTGTCGATGACCGTTGTATCGCCGCTGGCATCGATGATGACGTCATGGCGCAGGTCGCGGTCAGCATCGGGGGATGTGACCACATAGCCCTTTGCGCCAGCGCGGCGAGCGTCACGGGTTTCCCAGACGACGGGCGGCGGATTGCCGGTGGCAAGACTGATGCGGGCGATTAAGCGTCCTAGGACGCCGTGGCCGATGACGAGGGATGCAGCGCGGGCGGAGCGACAGACCGCGTGATGGGCGGTCGCGGCCAGAGCCAGCAGAGCTGCGTCTTCTATCTCGTCAAAATGGGTCTGAACCGTGCGGGCGCCGGGCACGACGAGCAGCGAAGCACTGGCACCGAACAGCCCGGCAGCATCCGTGTAGCAGTTTGCACCGGGGACGAAGACCTGGTCGCCGACGGAGCGGCCCGACGTGGGGCCGGCTTCGACCACGACGCCCACGGTCTCGTAGCCCGGGACGAGCGGATAGCGCATGCCCGGAAAGGCCGGCATGGTGCCCTCGTAGAGCATCTTCTCGGTTCCGCTGGACACGCCGCTGAAGCGCGACTCGACCACCACGTCCGATGCCTCGGGCGTACTGATCACCAACTGCCTCACGGCAAGCGTTCCCGGTTTTTCGAAGACGATGGCTGCACTGCGCATTGTCGTGCCCTCCCCGGACACGGGATGCTTTCTGCTCCCAATGTCATCTTAAGATTACGTAACAAAGTGTCAATCTATATTTACACTTTAAGGTATGAAGTTCACGGAACAATCAGCGCCTGGCGACCACAAGGCCCGCCAGCAGTGGATTTGTGGTGGTGACGACGCTCGCATCGACGAAGCCGCTG
Source organism: Allorhizobium sp. (assembly GCA_045377275.1). Taxonomy (GTDB): domain Bacteria; phylum Pseudomonadota; class Alphaproteobacteria; order Rhizobiales; family Rhizobiaceae; genus Allorhizobium. The sequence goes on from JBJIOA010000010.1 coordinate 197,158, forward strand.
CGGGCCAGCAGCGCGATGATTTCACCGGGGGTCCGGCAACGGCCGGAGCCCATGGCGGCGAAATAACTTGTGAAATAGATGGCTGCGAGATTGGGGCCGTCTGCCGTGCCTGCCATGGCTTCGGCGACAAGAAGATGAGTGCCCGGTGCGAGATGCCTGTGCAGGTTCGCAAGGATCTTTAGGACGCGGTCGTCATCGTGATCGCAGATTATCCGGATCAGCGTCACGCAATCCTGGTCGGCCGGAATGGGATCGCGGGTGAAATCACCGGGGTGCAGCGTGCTGCGCCCCAGAAGGTCGAGCTCCTGCAGATGGCGGGCTGCAAGCTGGGTGACGGCGGGAAGGTCGAACAGCGCGAGCCGTGTTGCGGAATGCCGCGCGCCCAAGGCTGCGAGAAATGCGCCTTCGCCGCCGCCGACATCGAGGACGGATCGGTATTGGCCGAAGTCATGGGATGCAAGGAGGCAGTCGGCCAGCATGGCCTGGCTCTCGCGCATCAGGGCGGAGTAGGGTGCCGCCTCCTCGTTGTCGAGGTTGGCGGGGTCGCTGCCCCTCACATAGGCCCAGTACCGGCGAAGTTCGGTGTCGCTGTGATCGCCGCGCCAAAAACCGGAGGCGTCGGCCAGATCGCGGTACAACATGTCATGGTGCCGGATCATCTCCCGCAGGCCACGATCGGCGGCGAGCACTGTGCCGGCATCGGAGAGCAGCCAGAGATCAGGTGAGAAGCTGACGACGAGGTCGAGCCGTCTCGCCTGCTCGAGCAGACGCCGCATGGCGTCCGAGGGCATGCGGCAGCGTGCAGCAATCGCCGATGTCGTCAACGCCTTACCGTCCAGTGCCTCGAAGATCCCGAGGCCGACACAAGCAGACAGGATCTGGGTGTGGACAAAGCCAGTTGTCAGGCGAAACAGGTGATTGGCCTTGCGGTTGGCGATCTGCCGGAGCAGCGGCATCCGCGAAACGAGTGTGCGGAAGCGGGGCGAGGCGATCTGGCGGCTTCGCCAGAGACGAAAACGGATCGCCGCCCACTGCATCAGGTTTTGCGGATGCTCCGAGTGCGCCTCGCTTGCATGGATGGGCGGGCTGGCGTCGAAGCCTTTTCCGCCTCCCGTATCCATGATCTTATGCCGCGCTGGTGACGAGCGTTTTCGGCATTAGCCGTGTCGCTTCGTTGCGGATCATCGCGCGGAAAGATTCCGCACCGGGGCAGTCGGGCACGCTCTCGACAGCCTCGGTCACCAGACGTTTCAGGCGAACCAGTGCCGCTTCGAGGCCTATACTCGCGACGATGTTCGGCTTGCCGTTGCGGCTATCCTGTCCAGCAGGTTTGCCGGCTTCGGACTGCCCAACGGCGTCATAGAGATCGTCCGCGACTTGGTAGGCTGCGCCCAGCGCATCTGCCAGCACCAGCCATTCCCTGGGATTGCCGCCCGAAGCGATCGCGCCAGTCGATACAGCGCCGCTGAACAATGAGGCGGTCTTGGCGCGATGATAGGCAGCGATGTTGATTTCGGGCTCACTCTCCCATGCCTGGCCGGCCACGAGGCCGTAGGGGCTCCCCACAGCGTTGGCGATGGTGGCGATCAGCGGCGCGGTCAGAAGCGGTGTCTGCTGCGTCTCCCGTGCGACCGTCTCGAAAGCTGCGATGATAAGTCCGTCGCCGACGAGAAGCGCGATCTCTTCGCCGAATTGGGCATGCACACTCGGCGCGCCACGACGTGTCATCGCATTGTCGAAGCATGGCATATCGTCATGCACTAGAGACGCGCAATGCAAAAGCTCGATCGCGACCGCAGCGCCTTCGGCTGCTAGAGGTTCGCGATCGCCACAGGCAGCAGCGACCGCGAGACAGAGGCGGGGCCTTATGCGCGCACCACCGGGAAACACGGCGTGCCGCAGGGCTTTCGCCAGGATGGGCGGACATCCATTGGCGGTCGCGTAACGCAAGGCGCGCTGCATGCCGGTTTCGATGCGCTCGGGGAAATCCATAAGGCCTGCCTCCGAAGAATGCGCAGTTGTAAAATCTGCGCAACTCAATAATGTGTAAATCAAGATTGACACATTGAGTGTGTAAGTCAACTGGCCACAGGAGACGAAGGTGCCTGTTTCGACGGACGAGACCGTCCTGGTTATCGGTGCCGGCATGGCGGGGCTCTCGGCTGCCATTCGATTGGCTGCGGCCGGCTATCGCGTGATCGTCTGCGAAGCGCAGGCCGAGGCCGGCGGTAAGATGCGTCGTGTCGAGGTGGCAGGCAGAGGCTTCGATGCGGGCCCGACGGTGCTGACGATGAAATGGGTCTTCGAGGCGCTTTTTGCCGCTGCAGGGCGCAGGATGGACGATGACCTCAAGCTGGTCCCATCGACCGTGATCGCGCGCCATTACTGGCGGAGTGGTGCCTGTCTCGATCTCCATGCCGACCAGAACGAAACGATCAGGGCAATCGGAGACTTTGCCGGACGGCGGGAGGCCGAGGGATATCGACGCTTTGCTGCCGACAGCCGGCGCACGTTCGAGGTGTTGAAAGAACAGCTTCATCGACGCCTCCAGACCCAATCCGGTTTCCCTGTCCCGCCGCATCGGGCTCGGTCGGCCGGCTGATCTGCTCGCGATCAAGCCGTTCTCGACGCTCTGGTCCGCGCTCGGCGGCTATTTTTCCGATGTGCGCCTGCGCCAGCTTTTCGGCCGTTACGCTACCTATTGCGGCTCTTCGCCCTTTCTGTCTCCGGCAACGCTAATGCTGGTCGCGCATGTCGAGCAGGAGGGTGTGTGGACCGTCGAGGGCGGGATCAGGGCGCTTGCCATTCGTCTCGAAGCGCTTGCCGCCGATCTCGGTGTCGAGTTCCGTTATGGCGATGCTGTCAGCGAGATCCTCATCGATCCCTCGCGACGGGCCGTGTCCGGAATCGTCACCCGCAGCGGCCGAAAAGTCGAGGCCCGGCAGATCGTCTATAACGGAGATGCCGCTGCGCTCCCCCGACTGATTGGCGCCCCGCCTCCTGACGCTGCCCGGAGCCGGGCACAACGGTCTCTGTCGGCTCTGGTGTCCTGCAGCCTCGCCGAGCCTAAAGGTGTCGAGATTGCGCATCATACGGTGTTCTTTTCCGACGATTACGAGCGCGAGTTCGAAGCGATCTTTAAACGGCGCGAGGCGCCTTCCGATCCGACCGTCTATCTCTGCGCTCAGGACCGCGATGAGACCGGTCGCCCAAAGGCCGACTCTGTCGGGCCGGAACGCATCTATGCCCTGATGAATCTCCCGGCGGATGGCGATCGTCACCGGTTCGATGAAAGCGAGGTCAATGCATGTCTGAAGAGCATGGAACGGCGACTGTCACTGAACGGTCTGACGCTCTCGAACCAACAGGGTCTACCGAACATCACCATGCCGGATCGCTTCGCGAGCCTCTATCCGGGAACGGGGGGAGCGTTGTACGGGATGGCCTCCCACGGGTGGATGGCGTCCTTCGCTCGGCCGGGATCGGAGGGGCCGGTGCCGGGGCTCTATCTGGCGGGGGGCAGCGTACATCCGGGGCCGGGACTGCCGATGGCGGCACTCTCCGGCAAGCTCGCGGCCGAACGGTTGATGGCGGACCGGCCTTTGACCAGACGGTCGCACCCGGCGGCTATCACTGGTGGTATGCAGACGGAACGAGCGGCTGCGGACGTTTCGCCTTCACAGTGATCGCCTTCATTGGCTCCGTGTTTTCGCCCTACTACCACTGGTCCGGCCGGCGTGATCCGGAGGAGCATATCGCCTTCAACGTCGCGCTCTATGGGCCGCAAGGTCATGCCTGGGCAATGACCGAGCGTGGCAAGGCGCGGCTCACGCGCGATCGGCATTGCCTCGCGATCGGCAAAAGTTCGTTCCGCTGCGATGGTTCGGGCTTCGTGATCAGCTTCGACGAGATCTTCCTACCGTGGCCCGGACAGCGTTTGCTGCCGAAACGCATGCGGGGTGAAATCCGGCTAGCGCCGGATTTTCTCGGTTCGCGGGCCTATGGTCTGGATCGCGACGGGTTTCATACCTGGCAGCCGGTCGCTCCCAGCGGACGGGTCACCGTCGTCTGCGATGTGCTGGCCGATGGTGGATGGACGGGGACAGGCTATCACGACATGAACCATGGCGCTCGGCCGCTCGAGACAGACTTTTCCGGCTGGGATTGGGCGAGGGGCAATGCGCCCGACGGCCGCACTGTGATCCTCTACGATTCTGTGCTCGCTGACGGAACGAACAGCCGCTTCGGCCTCATCTGTGGTCGTGACGGTGCGATATCGGACTTCGATCCCCCGCCACGAAAACCGCTGAGGCGCGGGTTCTGGGGCGTCGGCGGCGGGATCGCCTGCGACGGCGGCGCAAGCCCCGTCTTGAGAAACGTTCTGGAAGATACGCCTTTCTATCGGCGCTCTCTGGTCGACACGGTGGTTGCCGGGGATCCGGTCGAGATGATGCACGAGACGCTCGATTGTCGCCGACTGGCAAATCCTGTCGTCAGGATGATGCTTCCATTTCGCATGCCACGCCGCGCCTAGTCTGTTTTCGGCTCGTCCGTGGCAGGCTGGCTCGCCTGCCGCTCGCGGGCTTCTGCCTCGCGCTTCGCTTTTTTCAGATCGCGCATCTGCCAGACATAGAAGGCGATCGCCAGACTGAAGACGAAGATGGCTTCGATGATGCCGAAATAATGCTCAAGCAAGGCTTGCCGCCTTTTCTCGCGCCGCCTCTCGGCGTCTTAGCGTCTCAAGTCGAGCGTCGGTATGCAGCCTGAGAAGAATGTCGGTGACCCGTCCGACGGCCGTCTCCGCATCGGAGGTCGGCTTGTCAGCGCGTTGCATTGGTGCACTCTCGCGCAAGAGACCACTTAGTGTCACTAGCGATCGGGCGACAGGTTCCGTTCCGGCATGGAGGTCGCGCACGGCCGTCGCTGTCCAACGGCTATCGTCTGAGCGTGCCTTGAACAGAAGACCAAGCTTGATGACAAGCCCCGTCGTCGCGCGATGGTTGACGCTGTCATACCCATTTGCCGCGATGCTCTCGCCGATCGCCTCATAGACAAGGGCTGCGGTGCGGATCGCGTGACGACAGGGTTTCGGCAGACTGCGGATGCCGGCATGACCGAGCCGGTAGTGGCGGGCCGCCTCGTCGAGCAGCCGCCTCACCACCAGACCGAGCGCGGGGGTGAATTGCGGATTTTTGAGGAAGGCCGTGACGTCGACACCCTGTTCTTCCAGCCAGTCGAGCGGCAGATAGAGCCTGCCGTTTCGGGCGTCTTCCCCGACATCGCGGGCGATATTGGTCAGTTGCATAGCGATCCCGAGGTCAGCCGCGCGGGCAAGTGCTGCCCTGTCGCTGACGCCCATCACCGATGCCATCATCAGCCCGACGCTTGCTGCTACGCAGGTCGCATAGGCCTTCACGTCGTCGATGGTCGCGTGACGCCGGCCATCGAGATCCATGGCGAAGCCGTCGAGCAGGGCTTCGACGACCGGCTTGGCGATCGCATGGTCATGCACCACCCGTGCGAAGGCACGGTCGCAGGCAAAGGGTGCCGGGTCACCGGCATAGATCAGATCCAGCCGCTCGCGCAGGCGCTGAAGGGCTGGCATGCCGCTGCGTGGATCATCGATCAGGTCGTCGGAATGCCGGCAAAAGGCATAGAGCGCGCGGGCGGCCTCCCGGGTTGGTCCAGGCAGAAGCAGAGAGGCGAGGTGAAAGGATTTCGACCCTCGACGAATGGCAGCCGAACAGGCCCTTTGATCCTCGAAGTCGCCGGAAAAGCCATAGTTCAGGAGAAGTGGTCGACGGATCGTCGGACGTGCCAGATGGGCTTCGGAGTAGGACGGGTGCGTGTCTGTCATTGTGCAGATCCTCTTCCGCTTCCTTCCCAATTGCCGGCTGGCAGGGTCGCCGGATCCGGCACCAGATCGGCAACGATGCGGGCTGACGACACGACACCGGGCAGGCCCGCACCGGGATGGGTGCCGGCACCGCAGAGGAAGAGATTGTCGAGTTCCTCGCTTCTGTTGTGGGGGCGGAACCAGGCGCTCTGGAAGAGCTTGGGTTCCAGTGCAAAGGCGGCCCCCTGCCACGAAAGAAGTCTGTCCCGGAAGTCGAGGGGGGTCGCAATTCGCGAGGATACGATGCTCTCTGAAAGACCGGGCAGCATGGTTTCCTCGAGCCGTTTTTCGATCTTGCGCCGGTAGATTTCTGCTGCCTCGTTCCAGTCGGTCCCGCTTTGAAGGTTCGGCACCGGGCTCAAGACGTAGAAGGCATCCCCCCCGGGCGGAGCCAGAGAGGGATCGCTGGCCGTCGGTCGATGCAGGTAGAGGCTGAAATCGTCTGCGAGGCGGTGGTTCCGGAAGATGTCGTCTAGAAGTCCGCGATAGCGCGGGCCGAAGATCATCGTGTGATGCAGGACATCGTCATAGCGGCGGTTCGTGCCGAAGTACCAGACGAAGAGGCTCATCGAATAGTCGCCACTTTTGAGCTTGGCATCGGTCCAGCGTTTCCGGGGATGGTGCTTCAGGAGCTTGCCATAGGTGGTGGCGGGATCAGCATTCGAGATGACAATGTCGGCAGCGATCCGCTCGCCGGATGCCAGGCGTACGGCCGTTGCCCGACGCCCCTCCGTCTCGATTTCGGTCACGGTTTCATTCAGCCGTATCTGTCCGCCATTGCGGGTGACGAGCGATGCGATGCCGCGCACCAGCGCGTTTGTCCCACCGATGGCGTGATGCACGCCGTATTTGCCCTCGAGATGGGCGATCAGGCAGTAGAAGGAGGTGGCCGAGAAGGGATTGCCGCCGATCAGCAACGGATGGAAGGAGAAGAGGGTGCGCAGCTTGTCGCTCTTGAAATGCTTCGAGACGACCGTATAGACGGAGCGATAGCCGCCCAGACGCACCAGACCGGCAAGCGTCTTTGCCGTGAACAGCAGGCTGTGGAAGGGTTTGTGCGCCAATTGCTCAAAGGCGACTTCATAGATCCGCCGGCTCTCGTCGAGAAAGCTGCGATAGCCCGCGACATCCCTGGGTTCGATCCGGGCGATCTGCGCTTCCATCGCCGCGCGGTCGCCGGAATAGTCGAAAACCGTACCGTCGTCGAAGCGCACGCGGTAAAAAGGGGTGTTGTGCCGCAGCTCGACATCGTCGCTAAGGCGACCGCCGCAGTCATGCCAGAGCTTCTCGAAAAGCCAGGGGGCGGTGATGATGGTCGGCCCGGCGTCGAAGGTGAAACCGTCCTGACGATGGGCATAGGCGCGTCCGCCGGGCTCGTCCAGCGGATCGATGATCGTTACGCGATAGCCCTTGGCGCCGAGCAGGGCCCCGGTCGCGAGGCCTCCGACACCCGCGCCGATCACGACGGCATGCGGCCGAGTATCGACGGGTTTGGGCTTATGTCTGGGAAAACGGCCAGCGACATTCATGCTGCATCCGCTCCATTCGGTCGCTGGTTTCCGATGGCTTCCTCCAGCCACTGGACGACGTCGGCGGGCCGGCATTCATGCAGTAGGTGTCCGCCCTTGTCCGTTAACACGAGCCGGCTCCCCGCAGCCTGCCGCGCTGCGTGTTGAGAGTTTTCGATCGGAACCATGGGGTCATCCTTGGCGGCGATCAACGTCATGGGGAAGGGCAGGCGCTGCAAGGTCGCGTCGAAGCGGGACAGGTCCCAGGCGGCCATCATGCCGAGTGCGCCGCGAACATGGGCGGGGGAGGCAAGCAACATGCGGTAGATCGCGCGCCCTTCTTCATCGATCGGCGAGCCGGTGGCCGTTAGAAGGTTGCCGCCGAGCGGTGTCACCCGTGACATCAGCGAGAACATTGAAGCGGAAAATGGATTGGCGAAGAGCGCCTTGGCTAGCGGTGAAAACAGTGCGTTGCCACGGATCGGCAGGTAGGCGCCGTTGATTCCGATGACATGGCGCGGCACCGCAGAAGCCTTGCTGGCGGCCAGCGTAACGGCGATGGCAGCACCGGCCGAATGTCCGATAATGACGGCGGGGCAGCGATCGAGCCCCGAAAGCAATTCTGTGAGTGCCCGCACCATGCCGGAAAGCGAGAGGTCTGTTGGTCCGCGCGGACGGGTGAAGCCGTGGCCGGGAAGGTCGGGCGCCACGACGCGGAAGCGCGTGCTGAGTAGCGGCAAGAGATGCCGCCAGGAATGGGAGGACGCGCCCGTGCCGTGCAGCAGCAGGATCATCGGTGCGGTGTCCGGCCCCGCGATCTGGACATGCCAGTCACAGGCACTGGTCTTCACGAACTGGCTTGCGCTGCGGTTCGGCCAGTTGCGGCCGTCCGTTTCCCAGTTCAGTCGATCGCGCCCGAGCGTCATGCGCGCGCCTCCTGCATCGAACGGTCCACAAGCTGCGACACATGACGGGCATCGGCTTTTCGCAAGATGTGCAAGTCGGCGCCGAGCATGCTTGCAAGAGTGGTCACACTTTCGCGGGGGCGGCGTGCAATGTCGATGCAGATCGTCTTCAAGTCCCTGGATTTGCAGGTTCGGGCAAGACGCGAGAGTTCTTCGGCGGCCAGGGCCCGGTCAGGGGTGCCGTCGAGGGCGATGTTGCCGCTCCCATCGGTCAGCAGGACAAGCACAGGGCTGCTGCCGCGTCGCTCGACGGAGAGCGCCAGCTCAAGGCCGGCTTTTAGCCCCGCGGCAAGCGGCGTTGGCCCGCCGCCGGGAAGGGCGGCGAGTTTGCGTTTCGCGGCAGTGAGCGACCGGGTCGGTGGCAGAAGCAACTCGGCGCTTGTGCCCCTGAACGCGATCAAGGCCACTTCGTCGCGGCGGACATAACAGCGCGCCAGCAGCTGTTCGATCGCGCCCTTGGTTTCGCCGAGGCGTTCCAGCGCGGTGGAACCCGAGGCGTCGACGACAAAAATTGCCGTGGACGGGGCTGCATGGCGCAGACGCAGATACCGGAAGTCATCGCGGCTTACATAGGCGCGCGGCGCCGTGGCTCCTGACGATGGACGAAGGTTCGCCACACCCAAAGCCTGACGTTGGGCCGCGCGGATACGCTGAAAGGGCGCTGCTGCGCGCAGGGTCGCGATGATGTCGGGCCGGGCCTCCGGATGGGGCGGCGCCAGCCCGATGCCGAAAGGCCGGCCCCGCCGGGTGTTCTTGTGCAGGTCACCAGATTTACCCGCCCCGCCCGCATTGCGGCTGGGGCGCTGGGCGATGGTGAGCCAGGGATCTGCCGATAGTGCACCTGCCTTGATGGCCGCCAGCATTTCCGTCAGCGCGTCGAGCTGTGTCGGCTTGTCGGAATTGCTGTCTTCATCCTGATTGGCCGGGTCCGTCGAAGCCGAGGGGCCTATCGGTTCTTCGTCGTGTTTCGGAGGAGCATCTGTCGATGGGTCCTCCGGCTGCTCGGCGGGCGCCTCAGCCTGAGGCGTCAGTCGCAGACCAAGGCACAGGCGAAGGGCTGTCAGCGCGTCGCGCTCCTCAACTGCCGTACGGTCCTCGCGACACGCCAGAAGTCGTGCCGTGCGTGCGAGATGCGCCAGTATGCGTGTCGAGCCGTGGCCGGCCATCTGCGAGAGGGTGGCAAGGCCTTTCAGCAGTCGATCATTGATCGTCACATCCTGCCAAGTGGTCGGCGAGTTCCGCAGTCGTGCTGGCTCTGTCTCCTGGCCGTTCACATGATGCCAGCCGATGCCGTCGAGATCGATGCGCAGCGCAAGGTGATCGGCCAGCCCGCTGCAAAGCGGGGCTTCATCATCGAGAGATTCGTCGAGGGCGACCAGCAAAAAGCCGCTCTCTCGATGTTGATCCATTGCGCGGGCGACCATAGCCGCTAGCGACGGATCGAGGCGCTCCGCCATGGGTATCATCAGCCCGCCACCTTCGGCCCGGGCCAGAAGACCCTGTTGTCGGACGAGGCTTCCTGTCGCAGCAGTTGCCGCGAGATCGACGCCGCCTGAGAGATTGGCCGCAGATGTGCCGGGTGGCAGGCGGACAAAGCCGATCCCGAGGTGTTTCTGGAGTCGCGACATGAAACAATCGCGTACGCCACCCGAGCGAGCCTTCAGCCAGACGCCGCCAAGGCACGTGCCTCCCAGGCCGAGTAGCTCGATTGCCAGCCGCGCATCCGCCCAGAGTTCGGCCCCCCTGTCATCAAGGGCTTTCTCATAGGCGTCGTGGGGGCCGAGTTCAGCCATGGGCGTGACGATCTTGGCCGGTGTCGTCGATCGAGGCCAGGGCGCGCTCGATGCGGGGTGCAGAGCCGGCGTCGTCAAGCGGGTCGCGACGCAGGCGATGGCAAAGCACCATGGGGGCGATGTCGGCGACATCGTCCCAGGTGACCTGCAGACGCGCGGAGAGCGCAGCGGCCGCGCGACTTGCGCGCATCAGGGTCAGCTCGCCGCGCATGCCGTCAATCCCGAGACGTAAACAGAGTTGCGACATGCGCCTGACCACAGGATCGGGGATTTCCACCTGACGGAGGATTTTTCGCGCGGCGATCACACGGCGACCGACGGCTGCGTCTCGCTTGGCCCAGAGCTTGATGAAGTTGAACGGATCGGTCTCGTATGCATCACGACGGCGGATCACCTCGATGCGCTGGTCAAGATCGTCGATGGTGCGGACATCGACGGCAAGCCCGAAGCGGTCGAGAAGTTGCGGGCGAAGGTCGCCCTCTTCCGGATTGCCGCTGCCGACGAGGACAAAGCGGGCGGCGTGGCGGATGCTCAGGCCCTCGCGCTCGACGACATTGACGCCGGAGGCTGCCGCATCGAGGAGGAGGTCGACCAGATGGTCCTCCAGCAGGTTGATCTCATCGATGTAAAGAAAGCCGCGGTTTGCTGCGGCCAGGAGCCCGGGCTCGAAGTGCTTTTCCCCGGCGACCAGAGCCTTTTCGATGTCGAGCGAGCCGCAGACACGATCTTCGGTTGCGCCCAGCGGCAGATCGATCATCGGTGCGCGGTGCTTGACGATCGCAGGTGGCTTCAGTCCGCTTGTGGGATTGCAGATCGTGCAGGCGGATTGTGGTTCCGCCGGAAGACAGTTGTAACGGCAACCTTCGCGCGTTTCGATCGGCGGCAGCAGCTCCGTCAGGGCTCTAACGGCTGTGGATTTCCCCGTGCCGCGATCGCCGAAGATCAGCACTCCGCCGAGCAAAGGCTCGACGGCCGCCATCAGGAGGGCCTTCTTCATATCCTCCTGGGCGACGATGGCGGCAAATGGGAATGGTTGGGCCATGGGTCCCGCCTCAGCTTGAGTGTAAAATTTAGTTTACACTTTTTAATGTCGCTTTGAAGGGGGTGTGTTGAGAAACTTCTGTCCAAATGAAAATGGCCGCGCTTGCGGCGCGGCCATATGTTCTCGGTTCTGTTAGTTTCACGTGCGTAGCACGCGGTAGATGGCGGGGATCACCAGGACCGTCAGCAGGGTCGACGAGATCAGGCCGAAGAGCAGCGAGATCGCCAGCCCCTGGAAGATCGGGTCGGTGAGGATCACGGCCGCACCGATGATCGCCGCAAGCGCGGTCAGGAGGATCGGCTTGAAGCGGATCGATCCGGCTTCGATCAGGACATCGGTCAGCGTTTTCCCGGTGTGATCGGCGTGGCGGATGAAATCCACCAGCAGGATCGAGTTGCGGACGATAATGCCGGCAAGGGCGATGAAGCCGATCATCGAGGTGGCCGAGAAGGGCGCACCGAAGAGCCAGTGGCCGCCGAGGATGCCGATGAAGGTGAGCGGGACCGGCGTCAGGATGACCAGCGGCACCTTGAACGAGCCGAACTGGGCGACGACGAGGATGTAGATGCCGAGGAGCGCGATCATGAAGGCGGCGCCCATGTCGCGGAAGGTGACCCAGGTGACTTCCCATTCGCCATCCCAAAGAAGCGTTGCCTGATCTTCGTTGGTCGGCTGGCCGTTGAGCGAGATCACCGGCTTGGGAAGGCCCGTCCAGTCCTGCGCGTCGATCGCTTCCTGCACGGCGAGCATGCCGTAAAGCGGCGCTTCGAAATCGCCTGCAAGTTCGGCCGTCACCATTTCGGCATTGATGCCGTTGTGGCGGAAGATCGGCAGCGTGGTCTTTTCGTCGATGACGCGCACGACGTCGCCGAGTTCGACGACACCCTTGTCGCCGGGCAGGACATTGGCCGGCATCGGCGTCGAGAGGAAACGCTCGTCGATCACCTTCTCACTCTTGGCGCGTTCCAGCCGGATCGGGATCGGCGTACGGCCGTCGCCGCGATGCGAGTAGCCGATAGTCTTGCCGTTCGCGAGGATCGCGATGGTGTCGAAGACGTCGCCTTCCTCGACACGGTAGAATTCCGCGTCGTCGGTCGAGATGACCAGCCGCTTGCGCGGCGCTTCCACGCCATAAGAGTTGTCGACGTCAACGATGAAGGGCACCGAGCGGAAGGCTGCCTCGACCTTTTCTGCCACGGCGCGGCGGATCTCCGGAGTGGGGCCGTAGATTTCCGCAAGCAGGGTTGCCATGACGGGCGGGCCCGGTGGCGGCTCGACGACCTTGAGGCTCGTACCCTCGGGCATTGCAATGCCTGAAATCTTTTCGCGGATATCGAGCGCAATATCGTGGCTCGTGCGATCGCGATCTGCCTTTGGCGTCAGGTTGATCGCCACGTCGCCCTGATAGGAAGCAGCGCGCATGTATGCGTGGCGGACAAGACCGTTGAAGTTGAAGGGGGCCGCTGTTCCTGCATGTGTCTGGACGGAGACCACCTCCGGCATATCGAGCACGGTTCGGCCCACGGCCTGGGCCACGGCATCGGTCGCCTCGACGGATGAGCCTTCCGGCAGGTCGATGGTGACCTGCAGCTCCGACTTGTTGTCGAAGGGAAGCAGCTTCACCGTGACATGCTTGGTATAGAACAGGCTCAGCGATCCGAGCGTGAGTGCGCCGACCAGCGCCAGAAACACCCAGCTGCGGGTCTTGGTGGCGAGGATGGGGCGGGCGGTTGCCGCATACATCCGGCCGAGCCTACCGCCTGTCTCATGATCCTCGTGAGCATGCACGGGCGCATTGCCGGCGACCTTCAGCATGAGCCAGGGGGTGACCATCACGGCGACAAAGAAGGAAAAGATCATCGCGGCCGAGGCATTGGCCGGGATCGGGCTCATATAGGGGCCCATCATGCCGGAGACGAAGAGCATCGGCAGGAGGGCGGCGACGACGGTGAGCGTCGCGACGATCGTCGGATTGCCGACTTCGGCGACCGCCTCGATGGCGCTGCGCTGGCGCGAGCGCTTGTCGCCCATGCCCCAGTGGCGGGCGATGTTCTCGATGACGACGATGGCATCGTCGACGAGAATGCCGATCGAAAAGATGAGCGCGAAGAGCGATACCCGATTTAGCGTGTAGCCCATCAGCCAGGAAGCGAAGAGGGTCAGCAGGATCGTCACGGGAATGACGATGGCCACGACCAGCGCTTCGCGTCTGCCGATCGCCAGCCAGACCAGAGCGATGATCGAAACGGTCGCGAGGCCGAGATGATAGAGCAGCTCGTTCGCTTTTTCATTCGCGGTTTCGCCGTAGTCGCGGGTGATCTCGACACGGATATCCTCGGGGATCAGCCTCCCTTCCAGGGCTTCGACGCGTTCGAGAATCGCCTCAGCGACCACAACCGCGTTGGCGCCGGCGCGCTTGGCAATCGCGAGTGTGACCGAGGGTACGCGTTCGACGTTGTCGCCGTCCTTGCGCAGGGTGGAAACGAGGGCTTCGCTGGTATCTGTGGCAAAGTCGATCGTCGCGACATCGCGGACATAAACCGGGCGGCCATCACGAGCCGTGAGCAGCAGGTTGCCGATCTCGGCAGGCGTGGAGAGCGTTTCACCGGCGATCACGTCAATCTGGCGGCCCTGTTCGCGTACCTGCGAGGCGGGCATGGCCGTGTTTGCGCCGCCGACCTTGCCGGCGAGCTGTTGCAGCGTGATCCCGTAAAGGGCGAGCTTTTCTGGCTGTGGCGAGATGCGAATGATCTCGTTGGTTTCACCGACGACATAGGTGAGACCGACATTCTCGACCTTGGCGATCTCGTTTCTAACTTCGCGCACGATGCGGGTCAGGTCGTTGGCGCCCACATGGCCGCTCGCGTCCTTTGTCGGGGAGAAGGTGAGGGTGACGATCGCTACGTCATCGATGCCGCGTCCGACCACCTTGGGTTCGGCGATGCCGACCGGGATGCGGTCGATATTGGCACGGACCTTGTCATGGACGCGCAGGACCGCTGCATCCGAGGAGGTGCCGACCAGGAAGCGGGCTGTGACCATGACCATGTTGTCCATGGACTGGGAGTAGATGTGCTCGACGCCGTTGATGCTCTTGACGATGGTTTCCAGCGGCTCGGTGATCAGCTTCTGCGCATCGTCGGCGCGCAGGCCCGGGGCCTGGACAATGATATCGACCATGGGCACGGAAATCTGTGGCTCTTCCTCACGCGGGAGCGAGAGCAGGGCCACAAGACCGAAGGCGAAGGCGGCGATAAGAAAAAGCGGTGTGAGCGGCGACTTGATGAAGGCGCGCGTCAGATGTCCGGCAAGGCCCAGCTTGGTCATTGGCGTATCGTCATCCGACCCTGCAGGATTGGGTGAGTTGTCGACGGGAGTGCTCATTCTGTCACCACGATATCGCCGGCCGTGAGGCCTGAGAGTATTTCGACCTGTGTCACTCCGCCGATCTCAAGTGTTTCGCCGGCGACCACGGCGCGCTCAACGACCTGATCGTTTTCACGCACGGCGACGAAGTTGACGCCTGAACGGTTCGACAGGGAGGCTGCCGGCACCACGAGTGCCCGGCGTTTGCCGATCGGCAGTTCGACCAAAACCCTTGCCGCGACGAAATCGGTATCGAGACCGTCGACCTCGACATCAGCGGTCACTCGGCCGCCTTCGATCTGCGGATAGATCTTCACGAGTTCGCCTTCGAGCGTCGTCTCACTCGCTTCGATGCGGATCGGTGCTCCCTGTGTCAGATCCTGTGCATGACGCTCTGGGATTGCGAGCCGCAGGAAGAAGCCGCCGCCGGCAATCGTCGCAACCGTCTCGCCCGCCATGACGACGGCATCGCGGGTCACGGGAACGGCGATCACACGCCCGTCAGAGGGGGCGAGCACTGCGCCTTCCGATGCCTGCTGGACGAGTACGGAGCGCTGAGCTTCTGCCTGGCGGACCTGGTTGGTGATGACGTCTAGCTGGGTCTTCAGTTGATCGAGACGCTGGGTGCTGGTGGCGCCACTGCGCACCAGCCGGTCAGCACGATCCAGTTCGACCTCAGCATCCCGCAGAGAAGCGTTGCAGTCCCTGAAGCTGGGCATCGACGGCCTTGATCTGGAAGTCGATCTTGTCGTCCTTCACCTCGGCGATCACATCGCCAGCCTTGACGATGTCGCCTTCGGTGACATTCAGCTGGACGAGGGTGCCGGCCAGCCTTGCCCGGGCCAGTACGCTGTTGCGTGGCTGGATCTGGCCGTAGACCGCCTTCATCTCTGTGATGTCGACGGCTTCGAGTTTGAGATCAGCGGCATGGCTGACGGTCAGTCCCATGGCAGTCGCTGCCGCAAAAAGGGCGATGAAGGCGGATTTCGGCATGAATTGTTCCTTAGAATGCTGTGCCGGGGCGAAGCCCCAGCTTGCGGAAAATCGTGGCCGCCGGGCAGAAGCCGGTGAAGGCCGACTGTATCATGTTCACTCCGATAAAAGCGGTGAACCAGACGAAACCTGGATGCACGAAGTATGTCAGCAGGAGGGAAAGCAGGATCATGAACCCTGCAAAGACGAGAACGGCGCGATCGATCGACATGTTTTTCTCCTTAAGATACATATATACGATGATACGTATATATTAGGCAAGCCTGTGTCAAGCCGCCATTCGTAGAACGGATGACAGTCTCTGCTGCCGCGTCAGGCGGCGCAGTCGGATGTTTTGCAGAAGCTGTCGTATAGAGTGCCGATGATGGCGCGCGCAGGTTCGCTCTCGATGCGGTACCAGATGGTCTGACCGTCGCGCCGTCCCATGATGATCTTCTCCCGACGCAACAACGCCAGATGCTGCGACACGGTGCTGTCGCGGATCCCGAGGAATTCAGCAAGCTGACCGACGGAATGCTCGCCGTCGGCAAGGCGGCAGAGGATCGAGCAGTCGATATCGATTGGATAGCGACTTGAGGAGTTCGCTGGCCATATCGGCACCAGCTTTCATCTGTTCAGGGTCAATCTTCATAGATACGAATATATATGAGAAATCTGCGCTGGCAAGTGTTGACACTGATCATGGCTCTTAAATATATAAAAAATATTATGTATTGGGTGGCACCTTCGTTGGGCATCCGTCTCAAGAGGAGTTCGCATGAGTATTCGCAGCATCGATCCGAGTTTCCATGTCACCGGACAGATCAAGCCGCAGGAGTTGCAAACCATCGCCGAACTCGGCTTTAAGACCGTTGTCTGCATGCGGCCGGACAAGGAAGGTTTCTTTCAGCCGGCCTTCGATGAAATCGAAAGCGCTGCGCGTGCGGTCGGTCTCGACGCACACTATCTTCCGGTGGTCCCGGGCTCGATATCCTTTGATCAGGCGCGCCAGCTAAAGGCGATCATCAGCCAGCAGTCGGGGCCGGTCCTCGCCTATTGCGCATCTGGCCAGCGATGCGCCGCTGCCTACGATCTTGCCAAACGCGTCCCCTGATGCCGAGCGAGGCGTCGCAAAGTGCCTTCAGATCTTCGTTGATTAGGGTTGACTACTAAAATTACCAATCGACGGCGAAAGTGAATTGCCGTCCTATGCGCAACTCTGATCTGGAGTTGTGCCCATGGATCAACTGCGTGCGAAACTTGATCGGGACCGGTTGGTCGTCCATCCCGGTGTCGAGAAGCATCTCGGGGAGCCCGTGTGGCAATTGGCGAGCGGCTATCTTGGCCATTCCGGCTTCGACAGGGCTGTGCTCGCCTATTGCCGCAGCATGGTGGAAGCCAGTGCCTTCCGCTGGCCAGCCAACAAAATATTCGCCCAGAAGATGCGCTACATCACCTGCTATATGCTGATCGGGCTGTCGGCACGTTTCGAGGAGGGCACGGGTCCTGCGCCGACCATGACCCTGCTGCAGACGCTGGTGCCTGCCAGCGCCCGCCAGGTCAGCGATCTCATTTCGGGCCTGCGGGCTGGTGGCTATGTCGTGGCAGAACAGAATGCCCAAGACAGGCGAGAAATCAGGTTGCGTCCCACACCGCCGCTCGTCAGGGAGATAGGTCGCTCTCCTCTCGCATTCATTGCCTCTTCCGCCATGCTTGAAGGCCATACGCTTCGGGAGGCGCTGGACGCGGATGTGTCGCTGATCTGCCGCTTGATCGGCCGATCGACCGTTGCCTTCCAATCGATGGATGTCCTGTTCACGCCCTTCGAGACGGTCGTCGACTTCACCGGTCGCGACAGCGGATATCTCATTCTTTGTGCCGTCATGGGTGCCCATCTGGCCGGCGCGCTGGGTGAAGACTGGCCGCTAGCGCTCACCTATGATGCGTTGTCCCATCGGTTTCAGGTGTCTCGCCAGCACGTTGGAAATGTACTGGCAATCGCTACGACGCAGGGCGTGCTCAGCCTTCACGGTGGTCGGATCGGCGCGATCGAGCCCTCGTTGCTTCAAGAATTTTCCTGGTGGTGCGCAGGGCAGATGGCGCATTTCACCATGCTCGCCCGATGACGGCCAGGTGCGTCACAGCAACTGCGGATTCTCCTGATTGATTTAGATATTCTTTAATTACTGGTGGACTAAATTGATCTGGAGTGCAGGGCGGATCTCTGCCGCCGGGATCCCCGGTGAACCAACATCGTGACACGGTGCCAGCCGACGCAGGCTTGCAGCAGGAGGAAATCGCAGATGAATACGACGTCGAACACAGCCGATGCCCTCGAAATCATCGCCTTTCGGCTTCATCAACAAGAGTTCTGCGTCAAGACGACATCGATCCGCGAAATCCGCGGCTGGGCTCCGGTTACACCCATCCCACACTCACCCTACGAAGTCCTCGGGGTCATGAATCTTCGCGGCACGGTAATCCCGATCGTTGATCTCGCCGTCAAGCTCGGCATGCCTGCCGCCCAGGCAACGGAGCGCAGTGCGGTGGTCGTCACCGAAGTGAACGGCATGACCGTCGGTCTGCTGGTCGACGGCGTCTCCGACATCTTGACGGTGTCCGGCAGCACGCTGCAACCTCTTCCGGCCGCGACCGGCCCGAGTGCAGCCTTCTCCGACGGCATCATTGCCCATGACAAGAGCATGATCTGCTTCCTCAGTCTCGAGCGCATGTTCGGCGATGACGATCCGTCCGCCTGGGGCATGGCCGCCTAATTTAACTCCGGGGGCGCAAAGCCCCCGTTGAGTCTTCCGGCCGACGCTGGCTGATCATCACACTTTCTTTGCTATTCTGCTTGAAAGCGGCGTGCTTGAGCGCGCCGCTCACGAGGAATTGCGACCTGTTTAAGTAGTTGGCTAGCTTCGACAGTCGTCAATTTCTGGGCGCTATCTGCCACATGATGTCGTTAGGGTGACGCGACCCTCATTCTCCGGCCGAAAGCGTTGGGGCAACCTGAGCGAAGCTTTTGCCGCTGCGCATTTGTATTCTGCGCGCGCCCTTCAGGCCGCTGTCTCCAAAGCACGCAGATCATGTCTGGCAGCGTAGGCCGGGGCTGCTGCCTTGCCAACATCGACATGTGACAGCACCTCGTCAGTGAATGCGCGTGCGTTCAAGATCGCCTTCTCGCCGCTTGCGGTCTGAGCACTATCCAGCTTTCGAAGCGGGCGATGCATGTCGAACATTTCCCGGAAGGCTGCACGTTCGGCAATCGGTGTGTCGAGGACGCGGATGTCCTGCTCCGACAGCAGGCGCTTTACAGCCTGCATCGAACGGGTCGTGATGGCAGGATTGACCCGGGACAGAACGACGGAATGCGGAATGCGGATGCCCGCCTTGCGGTCGAGGTAGCGCAAAAGATCAAGCACCTGAGCGCCACCTTGAGCGTCCATGCTCGAGCCCTGGATCGGAACGATGACGTGATCTGACAGGCCGACGGCCGAGGCGAGCAGGGGCGACTGGAGGCCGGGAAGGTCTACGATGACGAAATCCCACTGGCTGCGGCGCTCGTGGACTATCTTCTGGATCGTCGGCGCCGAAACATAGGTTTCGATGGAGAGCCTCGGCATCAATGCAGCACCTTCGTACCACTTCGAAAACCACCGCTGGGGGTCGGCGTCTATCACGCAAACTCGGTAGTTGCGGTCGAGAAGTTCGGTGGTCAGGAGAAGGGCTGCAGTCGTCTTTCCTGCGCCGCCCTTCGTATTCGCGAAGGTGATCACTGCCATTGGGTATTCCTGTCTCGAATAGCGGGAGCCGGAATCGCTCATGCGGAGGCACAGCCATCGTGCAGCGCGAAATATAAAGAAAACTGGTTAACAGAAAATTACGAGATTTAGGGAGGCATTGCTGCAACCCCTGATTTTCAGGGCTTTCACGTTCTCCTGCTTTGCTTATACTCGGCTCGTGCTTTCATGCCGTGTTAACGTTTCGATCCCGACGTCCAAGACAGGGGCGGCGAAGTGTAGCTGAAGTTTATGTTGCAGCGCACAACATATAATAGTACTTTTGGACTTTACAGCTCTCGAACCTTTGCCTATGCATAATGCCAGGCACCGTGGAGGCGGTGTCTTTTCAAGGGAGGACATCATGACATTTCTTCGCAAGCTTGCGCTCAGCGCAAGCGTGATTGCACTCGGCTGCTCTTCGGCTCTCGCTGCAGATCTGACCGTCGGCTTCTCGCAGATCGGTTCTGAATCCGGCTGGCGCGCGGCTGAAACATCCGTCACCAAGCTGGAAGCTGAAAAGCGCGGCATCGACCTGAAGTTCGCCGACGCCCAGCAGAAGCAGGAAAACCAGATCAAGGCTATCCGCGGCTTCATCGCCCAGGGCGTTGACGCTATCCTCGTGGCTCCGGTCGTCGCAACCGGCTGGGAAGACGTTCTGACTGAAGCCAAGGAAGCCGAAATCCCGGTTATTCTGCTCGACCGCGGCGTTGACGCGCCGCATGATCTCTACCTGACCTCGGTCGCGTCCGACCAGGTGAAGGAAGGCCGCGTTGCCGGCGAATGGCTGGTCAACACCGTCGGCGACAAACCGTGCAAGGTCGTTGAACTGCAGGGCACCGTCGGTTCGACGCCTGCGATCAACCGCAAGAAGGGCTTTGAAGAAGCCATTGCCGGCAAGGCGAATATCACCATTGCCCGCAGCCAGACCGGTGACTTCACCCGCGCCAAGGGTAAGGAAGTCATGGAAGGCTTCCTGAAGGCCGAAAACGGTGGCAAGGACATCTGCGCGATGTATGCCCACAATGACGACATGGCCGTCGGCGCCATCCAGGCGATCAAGGATGCCGGCCTGAAGCCGGGCACTGACATCCTCGTCGTCTCGATCGACGCTGTTCCGGATATCTTCGCCGCCATGGTTGCCGGCGAAGCCAATGCCACCGTGGAACTGACCCCGAACATGGCAGGTCCGGCCTTCGACGCGCTCGAAGCCTATCTGAAGGACGGCACGCAGCCGGAGAAGTTCATCATCACGGAATCCAAGCTCTACACGCCTGCGGACAATCCGCAGGGCGAGTATGACAACCGTAAGGGCCTCGGTTACTAAGGTAACCCTCCCGGCCGAGACCCCGCCCTACCCTGGTGGCGGGGTCTCTGTCGCTTTCCCCCGTGGTTAATCGGGGATAGCTTCGTGGGAGAGGGGGAAGAGGCACATGACCGAGCATCCATCGATCGTGCTTGCGGCGGCGGGCATCACCAAGACATTCGGCAATCACACGGCGCTCGACAGCGTCGATATCGCGTTTCATCGCGGCGAGGTGCATGCGCTTCTCGGCGAGAACGGTGCCGGCAAATCCACGCTGATCAAGATCCTCACGGGCGCCTACATCGCGGATGGCGGCACGATCACCGTCGATGGCGAGGTGGTGAACTTCACCACGCCGCAGCAGGCCCAGACGCTCGGCATCGGCACGGTCTATCAGGAGGTCAACCTCCTGCCGAACATGACCGTGATCGACAATCTCTTCATCGGTCGCCAGCCGACCAACCGCTTCGGTCTCGTCGACAAGCGGCGGATGGAGCGGGAAGCCCGGGACATTCTCAACACCTACGGTCTCGACATCGACGTGAAGGCGGAGCTTTCAACATTCTCCGTCGCCGTTCAGCAGATCATTGCCATCGCGCGTGCCGTTGAACTGTCCGGCAAGGTACTGATCCTCGACGAGCCGACCGCCAGTCTCGACCGGTCAGAGGTCGAAAAGCTCTTCGACATCGTCCGGCAGCTGCGCGACCGTGGGCTTGCCATCGTCTTTATCACCCATTTCCTCGATCAGGTCTTCGAACTCTCGGACCGCGTGACGGTCCTGCGCAATGGACGCCTCGTCGGCACGCAGGCAATTGCCTCGCTTGATCGTACCAACCTGGTACGCATGATGCTCGGCAAGGATCTGGCATTCCACCATCCCGACGTTCTCGGCGAAGAGGGCGAGGTCGGCGAGACGCTGATGGAATTCGAGAACTTCGGCCTCTCGAACAGCGTCCAGCCTTTCGATCTCAAAATCCATCGCGGTGAAGTCGTCGGCGTCGCCGGTCTGCTCGGCTCCGGGCGTACCGAGATGGCCCGGCTGATGTTCGGCATTGACCAGGCCGATAGTGGCTCGATTAAGATCGACGGTACCAGCCGTCAGGTGCGCAATCCGCGCGAGGCGGTCGAACTCGGCTTCGGCTTTTGTCCGGAAGACCGCAAGATCGACGGCATCTTCGGCGACCTCTCGGTGCGCGAAAACATTGTGATTGCCATGCAGGCGCGGCTTGGCTGGTTCAAGGCCTTGAACCGCGACGAGCAACTGGAAATCGCCGGCAATTTCATCGAGGCGCTCGACATCCGCACGGCGTCTGCCGAGCTTCCCGTCAAGCTTCTCTCAGGCGGCAACCAGCAGAAGGTGATCCTCGCCCGCTGGCTCGCCACCGACCCCCGTTTCCTCATTCTCGATGAGCCGACCCGCGGCATCGATGTCGGCGCCCATGCCGAAATCGTGCGCATGATCAGCCGGTTGCGCGAAGACGGCCTCGCGCTGGTCGTCATCTCGTCCGAGCTCGACGAAATCGTCAGTTATTCCTCGCGTGTCGTCGTCATGCGTGACCGCAAGATGGTCGCCGAACTGCATGGCGCCGACATCACCCCAGGTGTCATCGTTCAGACCATTGCCGCTCAGCCGGCGGAGGCCGAGGCATGAAAAGGCTTTCCATGTCCCGCATCATTTCCCCGCAGCTTCTGGCGCTTGCCGGCGTGCTGTTTTTTAACTGGCTGGTCTTTCCCGGCTTCTTCAATGTGACCTGGCAGGATGGCCGGCTGTTCGGTAGCCTGATCGACGTCATCAATCGTGGTGCGCCGGTGGCAATCCTTGCGATCGGCATGACGGCGATCATTGCGACCAAAGGCGTTGATCTCTCGGTCGGTGCCGTGATGGCGGTTGCCGGTGCGGTTGCCGCCACCTGCGCGGTGGCCGGGCAACCGCTGATCGTGACACTCGCGGCAGCGCTTGCCGTCGGCATTCTCTGCGGTCTTTGGAACGGAATTCTGGTCGCCTATCTCGGCATCCAGCCTTTCGTCGCCACACTGGTGTTGATGGTGGCGGGGCGAGGGGTGGCGCAGCTGATCACCGAGGGCTCGATCGTCACCTTCTCCGATCAGGCACTTATTTTCGTCGGGACCGGCAATCTGTTCGGTCTGCCTATGCCGGCTGTCATTGCCATCGTGCTGATGGTGGTCGCGCATTTCGTGATGCGCCGGACAGCCATCGGCCTCTTCATCGAAGCCATCGGCATCAATCTGTCGGCCGCCAACTATACCGGTTTGCGCAGCAAGGTCGTCATTCTGTGCATCTACGCCTTCGGTGGCTTCTGTGCCGCGACGGCCGGCATCATCGCGGCCGCCGATATTCGTGGGGCGGACGCCAACAATGCTGGCCTCTGGCTCGAGCTCGATGCGATCCTTGCGGTCGTCATAGGTGGCACTTCGCTGCTCGGCGGTCGCTTCTCGATCCCGATGTCGGTGCTTGGCGCGATCATTATCCAGGCGATGAACACCGGCGTGCTCGTCTCAGGCTTTCCGCCGGAGTTCAACCTGATCGTCAAGGCGGGCATGATCATCATCATCCTGGTGTTGCAATCGGCCCGGATCGCCCAGGTGCTCGGGCGCAAATTCGGCCCGCGTCAGGCACCCGCCACGACACCGACCCAGACCAAGACCCAAACTTCGGGACAGGCACGATGAATCCGCGTTATCGCCCTCTCGCCGCGACCACCCTCATCTTCGTGATCGCTTATGCCATCTGCATTTCCCAATATCCGGGCATGTGGTCGACGCGCGTCTTCGGCAACTTTCTGACCGACAACGCCTTTCTCGGCATCGCTGCCGTCGGTGCGACCTTCGTCATCATTTCCGGCGGCATCGATCTCTCCGTCGGGGCGGTGATCGGTCTGACCGGCGTCATCACGGCCATTCTGATCTCCTGGGTCGGCATCCATCCGATGGCGGTCTTTGCGATCGTGCTGGTTCTGGCCGCAGCCTTCGGGGCATCCATGGGGGCGGTCATCCACTTCCTGCAGGTGCCGCCCTTCATCGTGACGCTCGCCGGCATGTTTCTGGCGCGCGGCATGGCCTCGGTGCTCAGCCAGGATTCCATCCCGATCGATCACGAGTTCTACCGGACGATTTCCAGCCTCTACTATCGACTGCCCGGTGGTGGGCGCCTGAGCTTCATCGGTCTCTTGATGCTCGGCACCTTCCTCGTCTTCGGGTTCATTGCCCACAAGACGCGGTTCGGCTCCTATGTCTATGCGATCGGCGGCAATGCCAATTCGGCCTCACTGATGGGCGTTCCGACCGGGCAAGTGACGGTCGGCATCTATGCGCTGTCATCGTTCCTGGGCGGGCTCGCTGGCATCGTCTACTCGCTCTACACCTCGGCCGGATACCCCTTGGCGGCCGTCGGCATCGAACTTGACTCAATTGCAGCCGTGGTGATAGGCGGAACCCTGTTGACGGGCGGTTATGGTTTCATCTTCGGAACCCTGATCGGGGTCATGCTGCAGGGCCTTGTCCAGACTTACATTGTCTTCGATGGGACGCTCTCCAGCTGGTGGACCAAAATCGCCATCGGGTTCCTGCTGTTCATGTTCATCTTGCTTCAGAAGCTGGTGTTTACCGCGCAGACCGGGCGTACGCGCCTGAAGAAGGCCCCTGCATGAGTGAGCCGGGGAGCCTTCTTCGCTCCCTGTCTGGGCGGTCGACGGCGCGTAATTACCATTCGCATGTGATCAACGAGATCGGGGCCGGGGTTATCTCCGGTCGTTACCCGATCGGAACGACGCTGCCGAATGATGCCGAATTAATGGAGGAATTCGAGGTCTCGCGCACGGTGTTGCGCGAGGCCTTGAAGACTTTGGAGGCCAAGGGGCTGCTCGAAGCCCGCCCGAAAGTCGGGACCAAGGTCGCCAAGAAGAGCCGCTGGAGCCTTTATGATCCGCAGGTGCTCGCCTGGCATCTGGAGGCTCCTGTCGATGCGGAGTTTCTTTCCGGGCTGCATGAGGTGCGCCGCTCGCTGGAGCCGCAGGCAGCGGCCGAGGTCGCGCGGCGTCGTACTGCGGACCAGATCCGCCTGATGCTATACTGGATCCACCAGATGGAGACCTCGCTCGGCTCGCTGCAGAACTTCGCACTGGCGGATTTCGAGCTGCACCGCATCATTGCGGATGCGGCTCATAATCCCTTTGTTCGGGCACTTTACGGGCTTATCGAGCTGGCGCATGCCTTTGCCTACAAGACCCAGATCGATAAACCTGATCCCTGCGTGCTCGACAAGGTCCTTGAGAGCCACAAGTTGCTGGTCAATCGCATCGAATATGGCGACGAGGCAGGGGCGCGCCAAGCTATGCTGGATACGATCGAGCAGGACCGGGCTATCGCGGCCGCAGTGAGGTAATCGCGGTTCAGGCTTCCGGAAACGGGGTCTAGAGCGCCAGGGCGTCTTTCAAGGTCCGGGCTTCCGCGACCGACAGATCGAGGTCGGCCTCGATGTGATCGATGTGATGCAGCATCAGATGCGTCGCTTTCTTGACGTCGCCCTTTTCCAACGCATTCAGGATTTCGTCGTGTTCGTCATGACCGCAGCTCGAAATGCCGGTCCGACCATATAGCGCGATCACGAGGGATGAGCGGGCGACGAGTTCGTCCATGAATTTTTCCAGAACCTGGTTTCCGGCCACCTTGGCCAGCATCAGGTGGAAGTCGCCCGACGCCTTGATCTCGGCGCGTCGTGCGTTCGCGCCGCGTTCGTTGCGGTACCGCGCCTCTTCCTTGAGGTGTTCGCGCAGGGCGGCGATCTCGGATGGTGTGATGCGTTCGGCCGCGGCCACAATGATGCCGGCCTCGATCAGGCGGCGCGATGCGAAGACCTGGCGTGCCTCCTCCGTGCTCGGATTGGAGACAAAGGCACCCCGATTGCGTTCGGTCTTCACGAGTCCTTCGAAAGCCAGCATCTGCAGCGCGTCGCGCACGACCGTACGGCTCACATCGAAGAGGGTGCCGACTTCGGCTTCAGAAAGCTTAGTGCCTGGGGCAAGCCGGCGATCAACGATCGCGTCGCGCAGGGCATCACGGATCGCGCGGGCGCGATCTTCAAGGTTCGGGTCGAGTTGCCTGCGAAGCGAGCTCTTGGCGTTCATGAGTCCATCCAGTGTCGATATCCTTGTAGCTCGCATCTGGGATTTGCGGAAGACACAGGCGATACCAATCCGAGCAAGGATTGCATACAATCTAGTCTCAACATTGCCGCCAATGGATTAATTGCTGTGCATGCATTCGGTCAGGATGCTTATTCTTTTTGCGATGCAGCAAAGCGCTCCATGGGAATCAAGCACTTAGCGAAAGAGCCGTGAATTGGCACGGCGTATGCATCCTTCATGACGACCTCGAGGAGCCGTCATGACGAAAGCCGCCGATATCGAACTTGCCGCCGTTACCAAGACCTACGGGATGTCGACCGCGGTTCATGCCATCAGCCTGAAGATCCCGGCTGGGACGTATTGCTGCCTGCTTGGCCCGTCCGGATGCGGCAAGACCTCGACGCTCAGAATGGTTGCCGGACATGAAAGCGTGTCATCCGGCGATGTCCTCTTTGGCAATGCAAACGTCACCGATCTGCCGCCTGCCAAACGCGGAACGGCGATGATGTTCCAGTCCTATGCACTCTTCCCCCATCTCGATCTTGTCGACAATGTTGCATTCAGCCTGAAGATGAAGGGTGTCGACAAGGAAACGCGCCGTGCGCAAGCGCTGGAGATGCTCAAGCTGATGCAGCTTGAGCCCTATGCCGAGCGCCGTCCGGCCCAATTGTCCGGTGGGCAGCAGCAGCGTGTGGCGCTTGCCCGCGCCCTGATCACCAAGCCCGAGGCCTTGCTGCTCGATGAGCCGCTTTCGGCGCTCGACCCATTCCTCAAAATCCGCATGCGGGCGGAATTGAAGAGACTGCAGACCAGCCTCGGGATAACCTTTGTGCATGTCACGCACAGCCAGGAAGAAGCTATGGCGCTAGCCGATCTGATCGTCGTGATGAATGACGGAAGGATCGAGCAGGCGGCGACGCCGCGGGCCGTCTTTGAGCGGCCGGCCACGGCTTTTGTCGCCCGCTTCATGGGGGATCACAACGTGCTGTCGGGACGGGTCGTCGAGCGCACAGCCGACGGCTTGTTTGTTGAGGTCGTCGGCGGTGGTCGCTTCTTCGCGCTCGGTGCCGCCCCTGTCGAGGATGAAACGGCCGACATCGCCATCCGGACAGACCATGTGCGCATTGGTTCGGTGCCGGCCGACGGTCTCGGCTTCGACGGCATCGTGTCGAACGTCGAGTATCTCGGCGCCAAGGTGAAGCTGACGGTCACGACCTCTTTTACCGACGAATTTACCGCTGTCCTTGCGGACGCGGCCTTCTTTGCCTCTCCGGTTCGCGTCGGGGAAGGCGTCACCCTGTCATGGGATCAACCGGATTCGATCGTCCTTGGACGGATCGTGAAGTGAAGCCAAACCAATAAACCAGGAGAACAGCGCAATGAAAGACAGCAGCAAGACCACGAAGGGCGTATCCCGCCGTACATTCTTGAAGACCGCATCGGCCGCTGCCGGCCTTGCCGCGGGCTCGGGCGCGATCACCGGCTTCCCGACGATCTGGGCGCAGAACCCGATCACGCTTCGCCAGTTCGGCACGGGCGTTTCGAACATCAATGCGATTGCTCAGAAGTGCAAGGAAGACCTCGGTATCACGCTGGAGATGACGGCAACCGACTCTGACGCAGCAGCCCAGCGCGCCGTCACCCAGCCGAATTCTTATGACATTGCCGACATCGAATACTGGATCCTGAAGAAGGTCTATCCGACCGGCGTCATCCAGCCGATGGAAACATCCAAGCTCAAGTTCTACGACAAGGTCGTGCCGCTGTTCAAAACCGGCAAGCTGCTGCCGGACAGCGTGATCGCACAGGGGACTGCGCCGCATACCGTCGGCTATGTCGAAAGCAAGGACGCCAAGACCTTTGCCGCCAGTGAGACCGAACTCTTCACGATGATGCCGACGATCTACAATGCCGACACGCTCGGCATCCGCCCGGATCTGGTCGGCCGCGAGATCACCTCCTGGGCCGACATCATGGACCCGGCCTTCAAGGGCAAGACGTCGATCCTCAATATTCCGTCGATCGGCATCATGGATGCGGCGATGATCTGCGAAGCCATGGGCATCATCAAGTATGCCGACAAGGGCAACATGACGAAGGAAGAGATCGATAAGACGATCGATTTCCTGATCAAGGCCAAGCAGGACGGCCAGTTCCGCGCCTTCTGGAAGTCGTTCGACGAGTTGGTCAACCTGATGGCGTCAGGCGAAGTCGTCATCCAGTCGATGTGGTCGCCGGCCGTTGCCGCCGTGCGCTCCAAGGGCATCGCCTGCAAGTATCAGCCGCTCAAGGAAGGCTATCGCTCGTGGGGCGGTGGTCTCGGCCTTGCCGCCCACCTCACCGGCGCGCAGCTCGACGCTGCCTATGAATACATCAACTGGTACACGTCGGGTTGGGTCGGCGGTTACCTCAACCGTCAGGGCTACTACTCCGCCTGCATGGAAACCGCGAAGGAATTCATGTCCGCCGACGAGTGGGGTTACTGGATCGAGGGCAAGCCTGCTGCCGGCGACATCATGTCTCCGGAGGGTGCGGTCATGGAGAAGGCCGGCGCGGTTCGTGACGGCGGCTCCTTCGAGGAGCGCATGGGCAAGGTCGCTTGCTGGAACTCCGTCATGGACGAGGACCGCTACATGGTCCGCCGCTGGAACGAGTTCATCGCGGCTTGATTTTCCACCCTCCCCTTGAGGGGGAGGGTCGGAGCGAAGCTCCGGGGTGGGGTGAACGTCTGTAATGGATCACCCCCACCCGCGGCTTCGCCGCGACCTCCCCCCTCTAGGGGGAGGTGAACCTCAACTGCCTTCTCCCCGCTAGCGGGGAGAAGGTGGCGGCAGCCGGATGAGGGGCAACCTTCCCCGGTTCGCTCTTTTTGAAGCGACAGGAGACCTAAGACCATGGTGGAAGTGCGATTTCCGAGTGTCGGCGAGCCGAAGCCGAAGCGCGTGATCCGTGTGCCGCTCGGACTGGTCTCCTATCTGCAGGCGACGCCCCTCATGCTCATCCTCGGCTGCTTCCTGCTGCTGCCGATCCTGATGATCGGCACGGTCTCCTTCTGGGACTACGACTTCGCCCAGATGTATCCCGACTTCGTCACGTTCAACTACACCGAGACGCTCGGCTCCTGGGTCACCTGGAAGATCTATTTCAACACGTTGAAATTCGCCTTCCTCGTCTGGGCGATCACGCTGTTCGTCGGCTTCTGGGTGGCCTATTTCCTCGCCTTTCATGTGCGAACGTCGACCATGCAAAGCGTGCTTTTCCTTGTCTGCACGGTGCCTTTCCTGACATCCAACATCATCCGCATGATTTCGTGGATCCCGGTGCTCGGAAGAAACGGCTTGATCAATACCGCTCTGGTCAATGCCGGCATCGTGCCGCAGCCGATCGAGTGGCTGCTCTATTCGGATTTCGCCGTGGTGCTCGCCATGGTGCATCTCTACACGCTGTTCATGGTCACCCCGATCTTCAACACGATGATGCGCATCGACCGCTCGCTGCTCGAAGCGGCGCGTGATGCAGGCGCCAGCGGCTGGCAGATACTGACCAATGTCATCATCCCCTTGTCGAAACCGGGCATGGCGATCGGGACCATCTTCGTCGTGACGCTTGTGATGGCGGATTTCTCCACCGTGCAGGTCATGTCAGGCGGGCAGAGCGCATCTGTCGCGCTGATGATGAAGAACCAGATGTCGCTGCTACAATATCCGGCCGCCGCCGCCAATGCCGTTGTGCTCTTGGCCCTGGTTCTCCTGATGGTCGCGGCTATCCTGCGCGTCGTCGATATCCGGAAGGAGCTCTGAGATGAATTCCGACAAGCGCCCGCGCGAGTTCTATGTTCTCGCCGCCTTCTTCGCCCTGTTCGTCGTCTTTCTCTATGGGCCGCTCTCGGCGATTTTGATCCTCTCCTTCCAGGGGCCGAATGGGGGCCTGACCTTCCCGCTCAACGGGGTCTCGTTTCACTGGTTCGGCAATCTGTTCGAGCAGCAGGCGGTTGGCGATTTCGGCGGTTCGTTCCGAAGATCCTTCGCGCTGGGCGTCATGGTCATGGTCGTGACGGTTGTCGTGTCTTTGCTCGCGGGCCTCGCCTTCCGTCGCAAGTTTCGGGGGGCGACCGCGCTCTTCTACCTCTCGGTCGCAAGTCTTGTCGTGCCCTCGATCATCATTTCGCTCGGCATCGGCGTCTTGTTCAGCCAGCTTGGTTTCCAGCCTGCCTGGTACACATCCGGCTTTGGGGCACATCTCACCTGGACGCTGCCCTTCGGCGTGCTGATCATGTTCGCGATCTTCAATCGCTTCTCGCCCGCTTATGAAGAAGCCGCACGCGATCTGGGCGCCACCTCCTGGCAGACCTTCCGGTATGTGGTGCTGCCGATGATCGCACCGCCGCTGATCGGGGTCGGGCTGTTCGGCTTCACGCTCTCCTATGACGAATTCGCGCGCACGCTGATGACGTCGGGCACCTACAACACGCTGCCGCTCGAGATCTACGGCATGACGACCAATGTCACGACGCCGGTGCTCTATGCACTCGGTACGGTGACGACGCTTTTCTCCTTCTTGGTGATTGCGGCAACACTCGGCATCATCATGGCGATGAACCGCCGCAGAAGTCGGGGTTGAAGGCATGAAGATTGCCGTGATCAATCCGAACACGACCGCCAGCATGACCGCGACGATCGCGGATGCGGCGCGCCGTGTGGCCCATTCCGAAACCGAAATCGTGGCCATTACCTCGTCCATGGGCCCGGTCTCCATTGAGGGCTACTATGACGAGGTTTTCGCGGTGCCTGGTCTGCTGGTGGAAATCGCCAAGGCGGAACGCGAAGGGGCAGATGCGATCGTCATTGCCTGTTTTGACGATACGGGCCTGGATGCCGCCCGGGCGCTGGCCGCCATCCCCGTTATCGGCATCTGCGAGGCAGCGCTTTCGGCGACCTCCTTCATTGCCCAGCGTTTCTCCGTCGTCACGACTATGGAACGTTCGCGTCTGCCGGTCGAACATCTCGTGCATCGTTACGGCATGGGCAGTCGCTGCAAGGTGCGGGCGGCGGATGTGCCGGTGCTTTCGCTGGAGGACCCGAATTCCAATGCTCGCGATCGGCTGCGTAGCGAGATATCGGCAGCGCTGAAAGACGACAGGGCCGAGGCGATCGTGCTCGGCTGTGCTGGAATGGCGGATCTGACGGCAGCACTCCGGCAGGAGTTTGGGGTGCCTGTTGTCGACGGCGTGGCGGCGGCCGTCAAACAGGCAGAGAGCCTTGTCGCTCAGGGCCTGTCGACCGCCAAGCGAGGTGCTTATGCGGTGCCTGTCTCCAAAACTTATCGTGGGGACCTCGCCCGTTTCTCTCCCGCTGCCATGGGAGTGTGAGTGTGGCGGAAGCTGCCGAGATCAGGATCCTGACGACGGGCGAGGTCGAGGAGCTCGTCGAGTGGGCGGCGCCTGAAGGCTGGAAACCTGGGCATGGCGATGCCGCAGCCTTCCGTTCCGCCGATCCCGAGGGCTTCATAGGCTGCTTTGTAAAAGGGCGGCTGGCTGCCGGCATTTCGGCCGTGCGCTACGGTCCGGGTTTCGGTTTCATTGGCCTCTATATCTGCCATCCTGATTTTCGCGGCCAAGGGCTCGGACGGCGGGTGTGGGATGCAGGAATGGCGTATCTCGCAGGCCGGGTTATCGGGCTTGACGGGGTCGTTGAGCAGCAGGCGAATTATGGCCGCATGGGTTTCGCGACCGCCTATGACACCATGCGCTGGAGCATCCAGCGTATGCCGGCACTGCCTGCGAGCTTCACCCGTTGTGAGGCGATCACCGAGGGTGATCTCGCCGAGATCCTTGCGCTCGATCGGTTGTTCTTTCCTGCGCCGAGAGTTGACTTCCTCTCTGAATGGCTGAAGCCGCCGCGCCGTGCCTTCCTCTGCCGCCGGCAGGGTGTGCTGGCGGGTTATGCCGTGATGCGACCCTGTCTTGGCGGCTACAAGATCGGGCCATTGTTCGCCACGGATGGGCGAACGGCCGAGGATCTCCTGAAGGTCTGTCTCGCAAACCTCAAGGGCGAGGAAGTGCATCTGGATGTGCCGGAATACCAGGAAGGCTTTCGCTACCTGCTCGGGCGTCTTGGTTTTGAACCTGGCTTCAGGACGTCGCGCATGTATCGAGGCGAAACGCCGTCCGTGCAGAAGACCGGCGTCTATGCGATCACCACACTGGAACTCGGCTGAGCTGCTTCAGTCGGCCATGCCTGACGGCGCGGCAAGCGGCAGCATATGCTTGTAGATCCCGGGCGAGGAGCCGGGGATGGCGATGGCGCCGACGCTCTTTTCATAAAAGCCCATCGGGCCTGCGCCGCCAATGATCGCATAGCCATAACCCTGGTCGCGCATGTCGAGCAGTGTGCGGATCAAGAGGGCATGGCCGATACCTCGACCGCGCGCTGCCTCGTCGACGCCGGTCGGGCCGAAGAAGCCCTTCATTGTTGCTTCATGACAGGCAAAACCAAGCAGCTTTTCTCCTTCATGGGCAATCCAGCAAGTGACGGGCTGGCGCATGATAGCCGCTGTCGCTTCCGATGCCCAGCCAGCGCCGAAACGGGGTTCGATCCAGGCGCAAAGCCCAGAGAGTTCCGGCACCAGCGCGCGCCGGATCGTGACGCCTTCCGTCTCCATCCGCTGGTCGAGATCCGGACTGACCTGGAGTTCATAGAGTTTCACCAGCATATCCGCTGCCATGTCAGCCTCCCTGATGCTCTTTGGCAAAGTCCAGCCCAAGGATCGCAGCCCCGATCAAGCCTGGCTCGACGCCGCAGGCAGCCTGAACGACGATCGGGCTCTTGAATTTGCGCAGAATGCGTTTGCGCAATGCCGTATCGATCCGCACGAGTAGTTCCGGCACGTTGGACAGCCCGCCACCGACGGGCAGGATGGTCGTACCGGTGACATTGACCACAACGGACAAAGGGTCGGCGAGAATGTCGACATAGACGTCGATCGTGCGCTCGGCCTTGGTGTCGCCGGCCTGCCAGTTCGTGATGATCTCTTCACTCGTCAACTGTTCGGCATGAATGTGCCGGTGCAGCTTTTCGAGCCCTCGCGCGCTGCAGATCGCGTCGATACAGCCGACCTGACCGCAGCCGCACTGAAAGCGAGGCACATGCATCGGAGGCGTTCCGGCTTCGGTTGGCTGGATCGGCCCATGGCCCCATTCCCCAGCAAACCCGCTTTCGTTGATCAGCCTGCCGTCGATGACGAGGCCGCCGCCGACGCCGGTGCCGAGGATGATGCCGAAGACGACCCGATGGCCGCGGGCGGCGCCAATGCCGGCCTCGGCCAGCACGAAACAGTCGGCATCATTGGCGACGATCACCGGCAGGCCTAGAGCGGCTTCGAGATCGGCCTGAAGCGGTCGACCATGAATGCAGGGGATATTGGCGACGACGGCGTTCAAAGTATCGGGATCGATGACGCCGGCGATCGAGATCGCGATGCAGGCAGCGCGCTCGCCGGCGATGGCTTCGGCTTCTGCAATCACGGAGGCGAGCGTTGCGACGAAGGCGAGAAAATCGTGGATCGGGGTCGGTCGCCTGGGGAAGGGGCGGATGTCCTCGGGGCTAGTTGCGAGCGCGCCCTTGATGGCCGTGCCGCCGATATCGAAACAGACGATCATGCGAAGGCTCTGCTCAGTTCAGCGCCCGTCGCGAACACGCATGTCCCTGCGATCCAGGTCGAGTGGATGTCTAGATCCGGACCGAGCACGACGAAGTCGGCATCCTGGCCTTCGGTCAGGCTTCCCTTGGTCGGGGCGCCAATGGCTTCTGCGGGATAGAGCGATGCCATACGCAGCGCCTCTTCCAATGGCTGGCCGAGTTTCTCGTGCACGTAGCGAGCGCAGGAGAGCATGTCGATGTCGGCGCCGGCCAGCGTTCCGTCGGCAAGGGTCAGGCGGCCATCTCGGCGGTAGACGGCGCGGCCGTTAAGATCAAAGCCCGTCTGGTCCGTGCCGATGGTCGACATGGCATCCGTCACGAGAAAGATATGGGCCGGGCCGGTCTTGGCCGCGAGCGCGATCTTCATGGTCACCGGATCGACATGGAAGCCATCGGCGATCAGGCCGCAATGCAGGGCGGGCGAGGTCAGGGCGGCGCCGACGAGGCCGGGTTCGCGATTGCCAAGCGGGCTCATGGCGTTGAAGAGATGGGTAACGAGTGTGGCCCCTGCGTCGACGTAAGGTTCGACGCCGGCGCAGGTCGTATCGGTATGCCCGAGGCTGACGCGGTAGCCGGCCACTACCAGGCGCTTGACCTGAGCCGGTGTGACACTCTCCGGTGCCACCGTGATCATCGGAATGCCAAAACGCGATGCCTGTGCGACGAGGTAATCGAGATCGGTCTCGGTCATCGGGCGGATCAGGGCGGGATCATGGGTTCCCTTGCGGGCGATCGAGA
>JBJIOA010000011.1:0-42637 GCA_045377275.1 Allorhizobium sp.
AAGGTGACGATGCCCATCTTGTTGCCAGTGCGGGTCTTACGCTCCTGGCGCGAGATAACGGTGCCTGCCAAGCGACCGGCAGAAGCGCCCTGTTTCACGGCCACCGAGAAATCCGCGAAATTCTGGACACGCAGCTTGTCGAGCAAGTCTCTGTAGCGTCGAGGAGATGGGCGGACAAATAGAAGCCGAGCACCTGAAACTCACGCATCAGCTTTTCCGAGGAAAGCCAGGGTGTGCAGGGCGCGAAGGCGATGCGCTCGGGGCCACTTGCACCGCGGCGCCGAACATGTCGGACTGACCGCTGACGGCATTTTCCTGCGCGCGCTGGGCATAGCCCATGATGCGATCGATGCTGCCAACGAGCTCGGCGCGGTCGCGACCGAAGCAGTCGAAGGCGCCGGCGGCGATCAGGCTTTCGAAAACACGGCGATTGATCTGCTTCGGGTCGATCCTGAGGCAGAAGTCCTCGATGCTCGTCGAAGGGCTTGTCGCCGCGCACCTCAACGATGTGATCGACGGCACCTTCACCGACACCCTTGAGGGCGGCGAGCGCGTAATAGATGCAATTCGGGCCGGTCTGGAAGTGACGGTAGGAGGTCTGGACCGAGGGCGGAACGACTTCGATGCCTAGGCGGCCGGCATCCTGACGGAAGTCGACCAGCTTCTCGGTGTTCGACATGTCGAGCGTCATCGATGCGGCGAGGAACTCGACCGGATAATGCGCCTTCATATAGGCCGTCTGATAGGAGACGATGGCATAGGCCGCTGCGTGTGACTTGTTGAAGCCGTAGTTTGCGAATTTGGCGAGGAGGTCGAAGATGTTGTTGGCCTGCGGCTTGGTGACGCCGCGCTTCGATCGCGCCGTCGACGAGACGGACGCGACTGCTCGTCCATCTCGGCGCTGAATTTTCTTGCCCATGGCGCGGCGCAGACAGGTCGGCTTCGCCGAGCGAGTAGCCCGACAGGCTCCTGCGCGATCTGCATGACCTGTTCCTGGTAGACGATTACGCCCTGGGTTTCCTTCAAGAGGTAGTCGATCTTCGGATGAATCGACGGCGATCTCTTCCTCGCCATGCTTGCGGGCATTGTAGACGGGGATGTTTTCCATCGGGCCTGGACGATAAAGGGCCACGAGCGCGATGATGTCCTCGATGCAGTCGGGGCGCATGCCGATGAGGGCCTTGCGCATGCCGGCACTTTCCACCTGGAAGACGCCGACCGTTTCACCACGCGAGAGCATCTCGTAGGTCAAGGTGTCGTCCAGCGGGATCGCGGCGAGATCGACCTTGATACCGCGCTGTTCTTCGACGAAGTCGACAGCCGTCTTCAGAACCGTCAGCGTCTTCAGGCCGAGAAAGTCGAACTTCACCAGACCGGCCTGTTCGACCCATTTCATGTTGAACTGGGTGACCGGCATGTCGGAGCGTGGATCGCGATACATCGGCACCAGCTTCGACAGCGGGCGGTCACCGATGACGATACCGGCGGCATGCGTCGAGGCGTGGCGGTAAAGACCTTCGATCTTCTGGGCGATTTCCAGCAGGCGCGCAACGACAGGCTCTTCTTCAGCGGCCTCCTGGAGCTTGGGCTCCTCCTCGATCGCCTTGGAGAGCGGCGTCGGATTGGCCGGATTGTTCGGGACCAGCTTGCAGATCTTGTCGACCTGGCCATAGGGCATTTCCAGCACGCGGCCGACGTCGCGGAGCGCGGCACGCGCCTGCAGCGATCCGAAGGTGATGATCTGGCCCACCTGCTCGCGGACCATATTTGCGCTGCACGTAGCGGATGACCTCTTCGCGGCGCTCCTGACAGAAGTCGATGTCGAAGTCGGGCATCGAGACGCGTTCAGGATTGAGGAAGCGTTCGAAGAGCAGCGAGAAGCGCAAGGGATCCACGTCGGTGATGGTCAGCGCATAGGCTACGAGCGAACCCGCACCCGAACCACGGCCCGGACCGACCGGGATGTCATGCTGCTTCGCCCATTTGATGAAGTCCGAAACGATGAGGAAGTAGCCCGGAAACTTCATGCGCTCGATGACCGAGAGCTCGAATTCCAGCCGCTCGCGATAATCCTTTTCCTCGTAGCCTGGCGCCATTCCGAGGGCTGCCAGACGCTGATCGAGCCCCTCCTCCGCCTGGCGGCGCAGTTCGAGCGCTTCTTCCCGTTCGGCTTCCTCCGGATCGTCGCTGCCACCGGTGAAGCGCGGCAGGATGGGCTTTCGGGTATCGAGCACGAAAGAGCAGCGTCGGGCGATCTCGACGGAATTCTGAAGCGCCTCCGGCAGGTCGGCGAAGAGCTTCATCATGTCAGCCCGGCTCTTCAGATAGTGGTCCGGGGTCAGGCGGAAGCGGTCGTCGTTCGAGACGATGGCATTGTGGGCCACAGCCATCAGAGCGTCATGGGCATCGTAATCGTCGCGGGCCGGGAAGAAGGCCTCGTTGGTCGCAACCAGCGGCAGATCATGCTCATAGGCAAGCTGCACCATGCGCCGCTCATGTGTGCGATCATACTCGCCATGCCGCTGCAATTCGACATAGAGGCGATCGCCGAACAGGTGCTTCAAGGCAAGCAGACGGTTTTCGGCCTGGGCCTTGTGACCATCCTTCAGGATACGATCGACTGGCCCACCACCGGCGCCGGTCAGCAGGATCAGGCCTTCGGTGCCACTCTCTTCGAGCCACGAGAACTTCACATGGGTCGGCTGCCCCGCGTCGCCGCCAAGATAGGCACGGCTGACGAGATCGACGAGACGCTCATAGCCGTCAGCATCGGAGGCCAGGACCACGACAGATGGCAGATCCGGCATATGGCCGTTCCCGCCGCGCTTTTCGCCGGTGGAATCTTCCATATCGATCGACAGCTGGCAGCCGATGATCGGCTGGATGCCATCACCGAGCGCCTTTTGTGAGAACTCGAGCGCGACGAAAAGATTGTTGGTATCAGTGATCGCGATCGCCGGCTGGTCGTCAGCGACGGCCTTGCCGAGGATCTTTTTCAGCGGCAGAGCACCCTCAAGCAGCGAATAGGCCGAATGCACGCGCAAATGCACGAAACCCGGACCGTCACCCAATCCACCGGACGCCTGTCTGTCGACGCTGTCCTCGCCCATACCGCTACATTCCCTGATTTCTGAATCGGTCGGGATTTTCGGCTTTCAGGCTCACGAAGTCCAGAAGTAAGTCGGGCGGCAAGGCCTTGGTCACCAGCTTTGCCGCCCCAAAATTTCAGAGCGCCATCATCAGCAAAGCCATGCTGGATACGAAAACCGCCATCGAGGCAAATGCAGCAACGTCACGAAGAATTTCGGTCATTTCTGTCTCCTTGTCCCTTTATGTTTTTATTTTGTTCTTCTCTTGTTCCAATGTCAACCCAAAAAAACCGCAGCCTCGGCGGAACAAATTCCACCGAGGCACAGGGGCGTCAGGAAAAAGGAGGGAAATGCGGGCTGAGATCAGACGACGAGGTCGACGACCTTGCCGTCGACCAAGGTGACGCAGCGGTCCATCCGGCGGGCAATGTCGTGATTGTGGGTGGCGATCATGGCCGAGAGACCGGACTGGCGGACGAGCGCTTCGAGCGCCGAGAACACATAGCTTGCCGTCTCGGGATCGAGGTTGCCGGTCGGTTCGTCGGCAAGCAGCACCAACGGGGCGTTGGCGACCGCGCGGGCAATCGCTACGCGCTGCTGTTCGCCGCCGGAGAGTTCGGCCGGGCGGTGATCGGCGCGGTGACCGACGCGCATATAGTCGAGAAGCTGCTTGGCGCGTTCGGCGGCCTCCGGCTTGGTGAGCCCGGCGATCAGCTGCGGCATCATCACGTTTTCCAGCGCGGAGAATTCCGGCAGCAGATGATGGAACTGATAGACGAAGCCGATCGACTTCCGGCGGATCGCCGTGCGCTGCTCGTCGCCCAACTCCTGGCAGGCAACGCCGCCAACGGTCACTTCGCCGCCATCGGGATGCTCCAGAAGTCCGGCAACATGCAGAAGCGTCGACTTGCCGGTACCGGACGGGGCTACCAGCGCCACGGTCTCGCCCGTGCGCAAAGTGAAGTCCGCGCCTTTCAGGATCGAGAGTACGGTTTCGCCCTGGCCATAATGGCGATCGATGCCGGCAAGCGAGAGAACCACGTCTTTTGCCATTGATTTCGGCATCCTCATTCGTAACGCAGAGCCTGGACGGGATCCAGGCGCGAGGCCCGCCAAGCCGGGAAGATGGTGGCCATGAAGGACAGGCTGAGCGCCATGATGATCACCGAGATGGTCTCACTGGCGTTCATGTCCGCGGGCAGCTGGCTCAGGAAATACAGCTCGGGATCGAAGAGCATCGTCCCGGATACCCAGGAGAAGAACTGGCGGATGCTTTCGATGTTCAGACAGACGATCACGCCGAGCACGACACCTGCCAGAGTGCCTGCCGTGCCGATCGCGGCACCCGTCATGAAGAAGATGCGCATAATGGCGCCCGATGTCGCGCCCATGGTGCGCAGGATGGCGATATCGCTCGCCTTGTCCTTCACCAGCATGATCAGGCCGGAAATGATGTTCAGCGCCGCGACGAGCACGATCAGCGTCAGGATCATGAACATCACGTTGCGTTCGACCTGGAGCGCCGAGAAGAAGGTCTGATTACGCTGGCGCCAATCGGTGAGGAAGATCTGACGACCGGCAGCTTCTTCGATCTGCGGGCGAAGCTCATCAACGGCATCGGGATCGGCGATGAAAAGCTCAATCGACTGAACGATGCCCTCGACGTTGAAATAGAGCTGCGCTTCCTCGAGCGGCATATAGATGATCGATGCATCATATTCGGACATGCCGATCTCGAAGATCGCCGCAACGGGATAAGATTTTACGCGCGGATTGACGCCGAGCGGTGTGATGTCGCCTTCTGGCGAGACCAGTGTAATCGTGTCACCGGCCGAGAGCCCGAGTTGGGCCGCCATACGCGAACCGATCAAGACGCCCTGCCCTGTGGCAAAACCAACCATATCGCCCTGGCGGATATTGGAAGAGACCACGGTGAGCTTGGTCAAATCATCCGGACGGATGCCGCGGACCAGGGCGCCTGTGCCGGCACCCTCGCGGCCTGAAGCAAGCGTCTGCCCCTCGACCAGCGGCAGTGCCATGGTCACACCCGGAACGGCGGCGAAACGCTCGGCCAAGCCGGCATAGTCGCTCAGCGGCTGATCCACGGCCTGGACGATCATGTGGCCATTGATGCCGAGAATGCGCGAGACGAGTTCGGTGCGGAAGCCGTTCATCACGGCCATGACGATGATCAGCGTCGCCACGCCAAGCATGATGCCGATGAAGGAGAAGCCGGCAATGACGGAAATGAAGGCTTCCTTGCGCCGCGCACGCAGATAGCGCCAGGCCACCATGCGCTCAAAGCCGGAGAAGGCACGCGCTGATGCGGCCTTGTCCGTGTCCACCGTCTCGTTGCCAACGGCCGTCGTCGCCATGGTTTCTCCTTGCCTCGGGATCAGATCTCAAGACCCGACCTTGGTTCGGCGTAAGGCTTTTGCCTTAGGCCGTCAGCTTGTTGATCGCCGCTTCGATCGTCAGCGTCTCACGCGCACCGGTCTTGCGGTCCTTGAGCTCGACTTCACCAGCAGCCACGGCACGCGGGCCCGCAATGACCTGGACCGGCACGCCGATCAGATCGGCGGTCGCGAACTTCGTTCCGGCACGATCGTCGGTATCGTCGTAGAGCACGTCCTTGCCGGCATTCTGCAGGGCGGTGTAGAGGCGGTCGCAGGTCGTGTCGCAGCCCTCGTCACCCGGCTTCATATTGATCACAACGGCGTCGAAAGGCGCGACCGAAGCCGGCCAGATGATTCCGTTCTCGTCATGCGAGGCTTCGATGATGGCCGGAACAAGGCGCGTCGGGCCGATACCGTAGGAACCCATGTGAACAAGATGCTCCTTGCCGTCAGGCCCTTGCACCTTGGCGCCCATCGGCTCGGAATATTTCGTGCCGAAATAGAAGATGTGGCCAACTTCGATGCCGCGCGCCGAGAGACGGTCGCCATCCGGAATCGCGCCGAAGGCGGCCTCATCGTGCATTTCCGAGGTTGCGGCATAGACCGAGGTCCACTTGTCGAAGATCGACTGCAGGCCGTCTACGCTGTCGAAATCGGTGTCGGCTGCCGGAATATCGAAATCGACGAAGCTCTTATGGCAAAAGACTTCCAACTCACCGGTGTCGGCGAGAATGATGAATTCATGGCTGTGATTGCCGCCGATCGGGCCGGTGTCGGCACGCATCGGAATGGCGCGCAGGCCGAGGCGATCGAAGGTGCGCAGGTAAGCGACGAACATCTTGTTGTAGGAATGGATCGCGTCGGCCTGGGTCAGGTCGAAGGAATAGGCATCCTTCATCAGGAATTCGCGCGAACGCATGGTGCCGAAGCGCGGACGGATCTCGTCACGGAACTTCAGCTGGATGTGGTAGAGGTTGAGGGGCAGGCTCTTGTACGACTTGACCGAAGAGCGGAAGATGTCGGTGATCATCTCTTCATTGGTCGGACCATAGAGCATGGGACGGTCCTGCCGGTCGCGGATGCGCAGCATTTCCTTGCCATAGTCCTCGTAGCGGCCACTCTCCTGCCAAAGCTCGGCAGACTGCAGGGTCGGCATGGACAGCTCGATGGCGCCCGCGCGGTTCTGCTCTTCGCGAATAATGGCGTTGACCTTGTCGAGCACGCGCTTGCCGAGCGGCAGCCAGGAATAGATACCCTGGCTCTGCTGGCGGATCATACCCGTCCGCAGCATCAGGCGGTGGGAAACGATCTCGGCTTCCTTGGGATTTTCCTTCAGGATCGGCATGAAGTAGCGCGACAGACGCATAACGAATTCCAGATGGTTGTCGATGCCGCCAGATGAGGCGGAATCAGCGATTGAAACGGGATGTCAGGAAGCGTTCATAGCCGGTTGAACTGGAGAAGAAAACCCGGAAGCGCCGTTCGTTCGCCTCGCCCACAGCCTGCAGCTAAACGACGCCGCCGCACCATCCAGGGTCGCGTGATTGCGACGTCAGAACCCGCAAATCAGGTCATTGCATGACCAATATGCGACAAAGAGGCGGGGGAAATTTTTTTTGGATGGGTGTAACAAATATGCAAGATTCAGGGGTGACAAGGCTCACTGATTGGGCTAGGTTCAGCCCATAAAAGAGGCAGGGAGTACAAATCTTTGCCACACTCGCGGTCAAGTCTTGGGAGGATCAGATCTAGGCGCGCATGTTCGCAGCCCCTTAATTGGTGAAGGATCACGCGAAGCTTCGAACAAGGTCTTTTGACCTTGTTTTTTTTTGCCTTGTCGATTGAAGGGGCGTGTCGAGAAGCGCCGATCAGCCTTGCGGCTCAACGCCTGGCATGATGACGGGCAGATCGTTGAAGCTGATGCCGAAATAAGTGCCGGCGACATACCAGGCGCCATAGATCAGTGCCGAGACGATGGACGTTGTCAGGAAGATGCGCGCCGCGCGGAAGCGGGTGGGAGCACTGGCGACTGTGCCCGGCACGACATTCTGATCCTCATCCTGGGTGCGAAGGCCAATCGGCAGGACAGCAAACAGCACCAGCCACCAGATCACAAAATAGACCGCCAGTCCCGACAGGATAGCCATGTTGTTTCGCTCCAGACATGAGATGGCGCAAAACGTTACGTCTGCGCCGCTGTTTCTCCCCCTATAATCGCGTAAACGGCCCGGCACAAAGACAAAAGCGTCGCAGGCCTATTCGAGCCGCGATCAACAAGACTTCATCGGTTCGTGAATGGGCCTCAGACTTGTTCAAGCTCGATCAGGGTGCCGAAGAAATCCTTGGGATGCAGAAACAGGACCGGCTTGCCATGGGCGCCGATCTTCGGCTCGCCACTGCCGAGGACGCGAGCCCCAGACGCTGAGAGCTGGTCGCGGGCGG
This sequence comes from Allorhizobium sp., assembly GCA_045377275.1. Taxonomy (GTDB): domain Bacteria; phylum Pseudomonadota; class Alphaproteobacteria; order Rhizobiales; family Rhizobiaceae; genus Allorhizobium. The sequence goes on from JBJIOA010000011.1 coordinate 7,928, forward strand.
CAAGGATATCGGCGACCTCGTAGCAAATGTGGTGCATGCCGCCCGAAGGAGCCTTCTCGAGGAAGGCGGCAATCGGCGAATTCTCGCCAAGCGGCTCGAGAAGTTCGACCTTGGTGTTTTCGAGTTCAACGAAGACGACGGTCACACCATGTTCGGGAAGCGCCTGCGCTTGGGACACCTTGGCGCCGAGCGTATCGCGATAGCTTGCGGTCGCGGCCGCGAGATCCGGAACGGCGATGGCAATGTGATTGACGCGGCCGAGCATGTCTTCCTCCAGTCGTTGCGGGCAAAGATTAGGTGATCCCTGCCCGCGTCGTCCCTCAGACTTTGGTCAGGAACACCGTGACGATCGGCTTCTTGCCCCAGACTTCGTTGGCAGTCGAGCGGACCGCGCGGCGAACGAACTCACGAACAGTGTCGAGATCCTTACGACGGCTGCGCGGTATGCTCTCGACGGCGCCGAGGACGGCGTCGTAAAGCGTGTCCTCCATCAGTTCGCCCTCGTGGTCGACTTCGGGCAAACCGAAGGCGACGACATCGGGGTCGCCGAGGAAATCGAAGCGGCTGTCTAGCAGCACGCTGACAGCGACATGGCCGACATAGGAGAGCTTCTTGCGGTCGGCGATGCCCATTTCTTCGAGGTCGCCGACGAGCTTGCCGTCCTTGTAGACGCGGCCGAAGGGAGCCTGATCGATGACTTCGGCTGGGCCCGGCGCGACGCGCAGCATGTCTCCATTGCGGACGCGCGGAACGGTCGGGATGCCGGCCTGAAGCGCCAGTTCCTTCTGGGCGACCAGATGGGCGGCCTCACCATGCACCGGCACGAGGATCTGCGGACGGACCCACTCGTACATCTTCAGGAGTTCATTGCGGCGCGGATGCCCCGATACGTGGACCAGCGCGTCGTTGTCGGTGATGATGTGGACGCCCTGCTCGATGAGGCCGTTCTTGATCTCGAGGATCGCCTTCTCGTTGCCCGGGATGGCACGCGAGGAAAAGACGACCGTGTCGCCCTTCGTCAGCGCCACATTGCGCATCTCGTCCCGCGAGAGCTTGGCGAGCGCTGCACGCGCTTCGCCCTGGCTGCCAGTCAGGATGATGACGACCTTGTCACGCGGTATGAAGCCGAATTCGTCTTCGGCGAGGAAGGGCTTGATGCCCTCCATGATGCCGATGTCCTGAGCAACGTTCGTGACGCGCTTCAGCGAACTGCCAAGCAGCAGGACTTCACGGCCGGCCGCTTCCGCTGCCTGGGCGATCGAACGGATACGTCCGACATTCGAGGAGAAGGTTGTGATCGCCACACGGCCTTCCGCCGCTTCGATGATCTTCTGCAAGCCTGCAGAGACTTCCTCTTCGGAAGGCGAGACGCCGTCACGCATGGCATTGGTCGAATCGCAGAACATCGCCAGTACGCCCTCGTCGCCGACGGCACGGAAGCGCTCTTCGTCGGTCAACGGGCCGAGTGAGGGATTGTGGTCGATCTTCCAGTCACCCGTATGGATGAGATTGCCGAGGGGCGTGCGGATGACGAGCGACATCGGCTCAGGGATCGAGTGGTTGACGCCAATCGCCTCGATCTCGAACGGGCCGACATTGATCCGGTCGCCCTGCTTGAACGGCGTGATCGGAATCTCGGCGCGCGAACCTTCATAGTCGCGCTTGGCTTCCAGCATGCCGGCGGTGAAGCGCGAGGCGTAGACGGGGACGTTGAGGCCCGGCCACAGGTCATTTAGCGCACCATAATGATCTTCATGGGCATGGGTGATGATTATGCCCTTGAGGTTCTTCTTCTGCTTCTTGATGAAGCTGATATCGGGCAGCACGAGATCAACGCCCGGCAGGTCCGGACCGGCGAAAGTCACGCCGCAGTCGACCATGATCCACTGGCGATTGGACGGCGGGCCATAACCGTACAAGGCGAGGTTCATGCCGATTTCTCCCACGCCGCCCAGCGGCAGGAAAACCAGTTCGTCGTTATTGGCCATTCTCAGTTCCGATCCAGTCTACCCGAAAAACACATCTCCGGCGGCAACCGACATCATTCCGTCGGAGCCCCGGTCGAGCAACAAAATTCCCTTATCATCGATTCCGGAAAAGATACCGGAAATCGAGCGGTCCGGGAGGTTCACAGTTATTTTCTCGCCGATGCCGCAGGCGACGGAACGCCAGCGCCGGACGATCTCGGCAATACCCCTGCCCTCGTCCCAGACCCCAAGCACTTCGGCCATCTCGGCGAACAGATGGGCGAAGAACCCCGGCGGCGAGATCAACACGCCCTGATCGGCAAGCGAGGTCACTGGATAAAGCGTCAAATCTGGGCGGTGGGCGATATTGATCCCGATCCCGATGGCAAGTGCCAGACGGCCATCGGCAATCCGTTCCGCCTCAAGCAATATTCCTGAGGTCTTCTTCCGGCCGATCAGTACATCGTTCGGCCATTTTATTTCGACTGGCTCGGCGCCCGGCGGCATCACCGATTGCACGGATGCATGGACGGCCAGCGCCACGGCAAGCGGCAGCGAGCCCAGCTGTTCGGCCGGTGCTGGATCCATCAGCAGAAGGGTCGAATAGAGATTGCCACGCTCGGACACCCAGGGACGGCCGCGGCGGCCACGACCACCGGTCTGGCGCTCAGCCGTCAGCCATAAAAACCGGAATCGCCCGCGCGAGCGCGGGCGAATGCTTCCGTATTGGTGGACGAAACTTCGTCGAGGGCTTCGTGCCGGAAATCGTCGAGCGAAATCTGGCGCGGTCTACCGAGGCTGGTCAATTAAACAACGTCTTTGCCGCAGCTTCAGCGGCGGTACCGAGCGGACCGCCGACGAGGACATAGCCGACCACGAAGAGACCGGAGAGACCGAAGACGAGGCGAAGTTCGATCGACGTGCGGGCGAATTCACCCTTCGCTTCGTCGAACCACATGACCTTGATGATGCGCAGGTAATAATACGCGCCGATGACCGAGGCCAGAACACCAATGATGGCGAGCGCATAGAGCTTGGCTTCGATGGCCGCCACGAAGACGAAGTACTTGGCGAAGAAGCCGGCGAGCGGCGGAATGCCGGCGAGCGAGAACATCAGCGCGGTCAGCACGAAAGCCATAAAGGGGCGCGTCGTCGACAAGCCGGCGAGATCGTCAATGTTCTCGACATTGCCGCCTTCCTTCTGGCGCATGGCCATGATGCAGGCGAAGGTACCAAGCGTCATCACCAAGTAGATCATCATATAGAGCAGGACGCCGGCGACGCCGGTGTCGTTGCCGGCGGCGAGGCCGACCAGCGCATAACCCATGTGACCAATGGACGAATAGGCCATCAGTCGCTTGATGTTCTTCTGGCCGATTGCGGCAACCGAACCGAGCACCATCGAGGCAATCGCAATGAAGACGACAATCTGCTGCCATTCGGCGAAGATCGGCTGGAAGGCTTCGATGACGATGCGGACGAAGATCGCCATGGCGCCGATCTTCGGGGCAGCCGCCAGGAAGGCGGTGACTGGGGTCGGCGCGCCTTCGTAGACGTCGGGCGTCCACATATGGAACGGAACGGCGGAGATCTTGAAAGCCAGACCAGCCAGTACGAAGACGAGGCCAAAGATCAGGCCAAGCGACGGTTCGCCCTGCGACAGAACAGCGGCGATTTCATCAAAGCCGGTGTTGCCGGTGAAGCCGTAGACCAGCGACATGCCGTAAAGCAGCATGCCCGAGGACAGCGCGCCAAGGACGAAGTACTTGAGGCCGGCTTCCGTCGAGCGGAGGCTGTCGCGGTTGATGGCTGCCACGACGTAGAGGGCAAGCGACATCAGTTCGAGGCCGAGATAAAGGGCGATGAGGTCATTTGCAGAGATCAGCAGCATGACGCCGAGGGTCGCAAGCACCAGCAGGACCGGAAACTCGAACTTGTCGAGATGGTCATAGCGGGCGTGCCCGACAGCCATGATCATCGCCGTCACCGAGCCGATGAGCGCGAGGATCTTCATGAACTGCGCGTAGCCGTCGGCGAGGTAGGCGCCATTGAAGGCCTCTCCTTCCGCGCCGGAGAATACCAGCCAGGCGCCTGAGAAGATCAGCAGCGCGATCGCGAGGCCCGTGACGACGCTGTTCGACTTCTCCCCGGAAAACACGCCGACCATGAGCAGCACCATGGCGCCCACAGCCAGGATCAATTCCGGCGTGACCAGATGCAGGCTAGCAATGAGAGTTTCAACGGTCATGTCCAAAGGATCCTGTCGTCAGTTCGCAACCAGCGCCAGAGACTGGGCTGCTTGCAATGCTGCGGAGTAGTTGTTCACCAGATTGTCGACGGAGGCGGCGGTCGCATCGAGGATGGGAGCCGGATAGACGCCGAAGAAGATGGTGAGGGCGATCAGCGGATAAAGGGTCAGCTTTTCGCGTGTGGAAAGGTCGAGCATGCTCTTCAGGCTCTCCTTTTCGAGCGCGCCGAAGACGACCCGGCGATAAAGCCAGAGCGCATAGGCTGCCGACAGGATGACGCCCGTGGCGGCAAAGAGCGCAACCCAGGTATTGACGCGGAAGACGCCGATCAAGGTCAGAAACTCGCCGACAAAGCCCGAGGTGCCCGGCAGGCCGACATTGGCCATGGTGAAGACCATAAAGGCGAGCGCATACTTCGGCATGTTGTTGACCAGGCCGCCATAGGCCGCGATCTCGCGGGTATGGAGACGGTCGTAGATCACGCCGACGCAGAGGAAGAGCGCGCCGGAGACGAAGCCGTGGCTGATCATCTGGAAGATCGCACCCTGAACGCCCTGCTGGTTGGCAGCAAAGATACCCATGGTGACGTAACCCATGTGCGCAACAGAGGAATAGGCGATCAGCTTCTTCATGTCGTCCTGCATCAGGGCGACCAGCGACGTGTAGACGATGGCGATGACGGACAGCGTGAAGACGAAGGGAGCAAAGAAGTCCGACGCCAGCGGGAACATCGGCAGCGAGAAGCGCAGGAAGCCGTAGCCGCCAAGCTTCAAGAGGATGCCAGCCAGGATGACGGAGCCTGCCGTCGGTGCCTGAACGTGGGCGTCCGGCAGCCAGGTATGCACCGGCCACATCGGCATCTTCACCGCAAACGAGGCGAAGAAAGCAAGCCACAGCCATGTCTGCATCTGCGGCGGGAAGTCGTGCTGCAGAAGGGCTGCGATGTCAGTTGTGCCGGCATCCCAAAACATTGCCATGATGGCGAGCAGCATCAGCACCGAGCCGAGCAGCGTGTAGAGGAAGAACTTGTAGGACGCGTAGACGCGATCCTTGCCACCCCAGACGCCGATGATGATGAACATCGGGATAAGGCCGGCCTCGAAGAAGACGTAGAAGAGCACGATGTCGAGCGACACGAAGACGCCGATCATCAGGGTCTCGAGGACGAGGAAGGCGATCATGTATTCCTTCAGCCGCTTCTCAACCGAGGTCCAGCTCGCAAGAATGCAGAAGGGCATGAGCAGCGTTGTCAGGATGACGAACAGCATCGAGATGCCGTCGACGCCGACATGGTACGAGATGCCGGTACCGAGCCAGGCATGCTTCTCCACCATCTGGAAACCGGTGTTCGAATTGTCGAAGTTGATCCAGATGAAGAGCGACACGACGAAGGTGAAGACCGTCGTCAGCAGCGAGACGTTCAGGATGTTGCGGCGGCCGAGAGAAGTGTCACCACGGGTCAGCAGAAGCAGGGCCACGCCGACCAGAGGAAGGAAGGTGACCGTCGAGAGAATGGGCCAATCGGTCATCAGAGGGAGCTCCCGAGCATCATCCAGGTAACAAGTGCCGCAATGCCGATGAGCATCGCGAAGGCATAGTGATAGAGGTAACCCGACTGCAGGCGGACGACCTTCTGGGTCAGGCCGCCAACGGCCGAAGCAACTCCGTTCGGGCCATAGGCGTCGATCGTGGCGACGTCACCCTTCTTCCAGAGGAAGCGGCCGAGCGCCTTGGAGGACCGAACGAAGAGGAAGTCGTAGAGTTCGTCGAAGTACCACTTGTTGAGCAGGAACTGGTAGAGCATCCACTGCTGTTCAGCGAGCTTCTTCGGTGCCGACGGGTTCTTGATATACATGTACCAGGCGGTGACGAAGCCAAGCGTCATGGCAATGAACGGGCTCCACTTCACCCACTTCGGAACATCATGGAACTCTTCCAGTACCGAGTTGGTCGGAAGCGTGAAGAGCGCGCCCTTCCAGAACTCGGCGTAGTGATGGCCGAAGAAGTAGTCGTGGAAGATGAAGCCGGCGAAGAGGGCGCCGAAACCGAGCAGATAGAACGGGATCAGCATGACCTGCGGGCTTTCATGCACGTGGTGCATGACGTCGGCAGACGCACGCGGCTTGCCGAAGAAGGTAAGGAAAGCGAGGCGCCACGAATAGAAGCTCGTGAACAGAGCCGCGATCACCAGCATTGTGAAGGCAAAACCACCGACGGCCGAGCTGGAAGCGAAAGCAGACTCGATGATGTAATCCTTCGAGAAGAAGCCAGCCGTACCGATCAGGGTTCCCGGGATGCCGACGCCGGTCAGGGCGATAGTGCCGATCGTCATGGCCCAGAAGGTCACGGGGATGTGCTTGCGCAGACCACCCATGTAGCGCATGTCCTGCTCGCCATCGACGGCATGGATCACCGAGCCCGCGCCCAAGAACAGGAGTGCCTTGAAGAAGGCGTGCGTGAAGAGGTGGAAGACGGCTGCGCCATAGGCGCCGACGCCGAGCGCCACAAACATGTAACCGAGCTGCGAGCAGGTCGAATAGGCGATGACGCGCTTGATATCGTTCTGCACAAGGCCGACGGTCGCGGCGAAGAAGGCGGTGATCGCACCGATGATGGTGACAACGGTCAAGGCATCGGGCGACAGTTCAAAGACCGGCGACATGCGGGCGACGAGGAAGACGCCGGCGGTGACCATGGTTGCCGCGTGAATGAGGGCCGAAACCGGGGTCGGGCCTTCCATGGCGTCCGGCAGCCAGGTGTGCAGCAGGAACTGCGCCGATTTACCCATGGCACCCATGAACAGCAGCAGGCAGGCGCCGGTCAGCGCATGGCTGCGGTCGAGCTCGAGGCCGAAGAGGTTGAGGACCACTTCAGGCGACGCGGCGGGATCGGCTGGCAGGTAGGACTGGGCGGAAGCGAAGATCGTTTCGAAATTGATCGACCCGAACATCACGAAAAGCGCCGAAATGCCGAGGATGAAGCCGAAGTCGCCGACGCGGTTGACGATGAAGGCCTTCATGGCGGCGGCAGACGCCGAAGGCTTCTTGTACCAGAAACCGATCAGCAGATAGGACGCGAGGCCCACGCCTTCCCAACCGAAGAACATCTGCAGCAGGTTGTCCGACGTGATCAGCATCAGCATCGCGAAGGTGAAGAGCGACAGATAGGCAAAGAAGCGCGGCCGATGCGGATCGTGATGCATGTAGCCGATCGAGTAGAGGTGCACGAGGCACGATACCGAATTGACGACCACGAACATGACGGCGGTCAGCGTGTCGACGCGGAAGGCCCATTCGACATCGATACCGCCGGACTGGATCCAGCGCAGCACCGGAACCTTGATGACCTCGTGGGCCTCGTGGCTCATGGCGACGTTGAAGAACACGATCCAGGAGAGGACCGCGACGATGATCATCAGACCGGTGGTGATGTATTCCGAAGCCTTGGCGCCGATCTGGCGGCCAAGCAAGCCGGCGATCAGGAAGCCGATCAGGGGGAGAAAGACGATAGCCTTGTAGATCATGAACCGATCAGCCCTTCATCATGTTGACGTCTTCGACGGCGATGGAGCCGCGATTACGGTAGAATACCACCAGGATCGCGAGACCAATGGCCGCTTCGGCGGCCGCAACCGTCAGGATGAACAGCGCGAACACCTGGCCGACGAGGTCGCCGAGAAAGCTCGAGAAGGCCACCATGTTGATGTTGACCGCGAGCAGGATCAGTTCGACCGACATCAGAATGACGATGACGTTCTTGCGGTTGAGAAAGATGCCGAAGACCCCGAGGGTAAAGAGGATGGCACTAACCGTGAGGTAGTGGGAAAGCCCGATTTCCATAATTCTGTTCCTTGACCTCTTGCTCGGCTCAGACGCCCTGGCCCGGCTTGACCTTGACCACCTTGACGGCAGTTTCCGGCGTGCGGGCGACCTGGGCGGAGATGTCCTGGCGCTTGATGTTGGTGCGGTGGCGCAGCGTCAGCACGATCGCGCCGATCATGGCGACGAACAGGACGAGACCGGCGATCTGGAAGAAGAAGACGTAGTCCGTATAGAGCACGTCGCCGAGCGCCTGCGTGTTCTGGCGTTCAGCCACGGCCGGGATCGGCTGGGTGATCGCGTTCAGTGCTTCCGGGCTGATCGCAGTTCCGCCGATGACCACGACAAGTTCGACCGCAACGATCAGGCCGATGAGCGCGCCGATCGGGGCGTATTCAGCCGCCCCTGCCCTCAGTTCCGTGAAGTCGATGTCGAGCATCATCACGACGAAGAGGAAGAGAACCGCGACTGCGCCGACATAGACGACCAGCAGGATCATCGCCAGGAATTCAGCTCCCGTGAGGAGCAGAAGACCCGCCGCGTTGATGAAGGTCAGAATGAGGAACAGGACCGAATGGACCGGGTTCCGAGCCGATATCACCATGAAGGCCGAAGCCACCGCGACAAAGGCGAAGAGATAGAAAAAGAGAGCCTGAAGACCCATGTTGGTGCCTTTTCATCTTCCCCCGGACGAGGGCCCTGCCCCGCCGCCCGATTAGGCGTGACCGATATCCCCATCGGCACGCCCGTTACAAATTACATCATGTGCCTCGGCGAAGCCCCGCGCTCCGCCTCAGGCGATAGACCCCGGAGGGATCAGCGGTAGGGAGCGTCGATCGCGATGTTGCGCGCGATTTCACGTTCCCAGCGGTCGCCGTTGTCGAGCAGGCGCGCCTTGTCGAAATAAAGTTCTTCGCGGGTCTCGGTGGCGAACTCGAAGTTCGGTCCCTCGACGATCGCGTCGACCGGACAGGCTTCCTGGCAGAAACCGCAATAGATGCACTTCACCATGTCAATGTCGTAACGCACCGTGCGGCGAGTGCCGTCATTGCGGCGCGGCCCGGCCTCGATGGTTATGGCCTGAGCAGGACAGATCGCCTCGCAGAGCTTGCAGGCGATGCAGCGCTCTTCGCCGTTCGGATAGCGGCGCAGTGCATGCTCGCCGCGGAAGCGTGCCGAGACCGGGCCCTTTTCGAACGGGTAGTTGACCGTTGCCTTCTGCTTGAAAAAGTAGCGCATCGACAGAAAGAAAGCGCCGACGAACTCCTTCAGGAAGACCGAATTGATAGCCTGTGCAATTGCCATCTTATTCTCCAATGCAGCTGAGGTTGCGGCCGGGCGTCATTATGCCCAACCCATCAGCTTCAGCACGAACGCCGTGATGATGACCATGGCGAGCGAGATCGGAAGGAAGACCTTCCAGCCGAGACGCATCAGCTGGTCATAGCGGTAACGCGGAACGAATGCCTTCACCATGGCGAACATGAAGAAGACCATCGATGCCTTCAGCACGAACCAGATTATGCCAGGAACCCAGTTCAGGAACCAGACGTCAACCGGCGGCAGCCATCCCCCGAGGAAGAGGATCGTGGTCAGCGAGCACATGAGCACGATGGCTGCATATTCACCGAGCATGAACATCATGTAGGGGGTGGAGCCGTATTCGACCATGAAGCCGGCGACGAGTTCGGATTCGGCTTCAGGAAGGTCGAAGGGTGGACGGTTGGTTTCTGCCAGTGCCGAGATGAAGAAGATCACGAACATCGGGAAGAGCGCCAGCCAGTGCCAGTCGAGGAAAGAGGCAGGCAGGCCCATCATCGTACCGAGGCCGGTGTTCTGGGCAAGAACGATGTCGGTGAGGTTCAGCGACCCGACGCAGAGCAGGACGGTGACGATGACGAAGCCCATAGAGACTTCGTAAGAGACCATCTGGGCTGCCGAGCGGAGCGCGCCGAGGAACGGATACTTGGAGTTCGACGCCCAGCCACCCATGATGATGCCATAGACTTCGAGGGACGAGACCGCGAAGACGAAGAGGATGCCGACATTGATGTTGGCGATCACCCATCCGGCGTTGACCGGGATGACTGCCCAGGTCGCAAGCGCCAGCGTCACGGCGACGAGCGGGGCGAGCAGGAAGACGCCCTTGTTGGCGCCGGCCGGAATGACCGGCTCCTTGAAGACGAATTTCAAAAGGTCGGCGAAGGACTGGAAGAGACCCCAGGGGCCGACGACGTTCGGGCCACGACGCAGCTGGACGGCCGCCCAAATCTTGCGGTCTGCGAGCAGGATATAGGCGATGAAGACGAGCAGGCAGACGAGCAGCAGAAGTGACTGCCCGATCATGATGGCCGCCGGCCACACATAGGTGGAAACGAAATTATCCATGGTCCCCTGCCCTTACTCTGCCGCGGCCTTGAAATTGTTGCGGGCCAATGCCGAGCACTCTGCCATGACGGCCGAAGCGCGTGCGATCGGGTTCGTCAAATAGAAGTCTTTGACCGGCGACGCAAACAGAGACTTGCCCATCTTCCCGGGTTTTTTCGCCAGTGCAGCAATATCGGCCGAAGAGCCGGCTGCGATCTCGTCGATCTCGGCGAAATGCGGGTAGGCCTCATAGAGCTGACCACGCAGCTGCGAGAGCGAATCAAACGGCAGCTTCTTGCCGAGCACGTCGGAAAGTGCACGCAGGATCGCCCAGTCTTCGCGGGCCTCACCCGGCGCGAAGCCCGCGCGGTTGCCCATCTGGACGCGGCCTTCGGTGTTGACCCAAGTGCCCGACTTCTCGGCATAGGTCGCGCCCGGCAGGATGACGTCGGCATGATGCGCGCCGTTGTCGCCATGGCTGCCGATATAAACCACGCACTTGGCGGTCTTGGCGGAGAAGTCGAGTTCATCGGCGCCGAGAAGGAACACGACGTCGAGCGACCACAGCATATCAGCGGCGGCAACCGCACCTTCGCCCGGCACGAAGCCGAGGTCGAGAGCGCCAACGCGGGAAGCTGCGGTGTGCAGCACGCAGAAGCCGTTCCACTCATCGGTGATGGCGCCGACATCGGCTGCGAGCTTTGCGGCGTTTGCGAGAACCGCCTTGCCGTCCGCACCCGTAAGAGCACCCTGGCCGATGATGATCATTGGGTTCTTGGCGGTCTTCAACGCCTCGGCGAAGTTGTTCTTGCCCGAGACGAGTTCGCCGAGCGTTTCGGTGCCTGCACCGAGATACTCATACGGGTAGCGCAGTTCGCCGCCTTCACCGATCACGCCGATCGGCAGGCCGCCACGGCGCCAGCGCTTGCGGATGCGGGCGTTGAGCACAGCTGCTTCGTAGCGCGGGTTGGCGCCGACGATCAGGATGGCGTCAGCAGCTTCAATGCCTTCGATGCCGGCGTTGAAGAGATAGGTCGAGCGACCGAGCGACGGATCAAGTGCCGTCCCATCCTGGCGACAGTCGGTATTCGACGATCCCAGTGCGTTGACCAGCGACTTCAGCGCGAAGATTTCTTCAACCGAAGCGAGGTCACCGGCGACAGCACCGATCTTGTCGGCGGAGGTCGAAGCCACAGCCGCCTTGATCGTTGCGAAGGCTTCGCCCCAAGTGGCTGGCTGCAGGCGGCCGTCCTTCTTGACATAGGGGCGGTCGAGACGCTGGGTCTTCAGACCATCCCAGACGAAGCGGCTCTTGTCGGAGATCCACTCTTCGTTGATCTGCTCGTTGACGCGCGGCATGATGCGCATGACTTCGCGGCCGCGGGTATCGACGCGGATCGCAGAGCCGAGCGCGTCCATGACGTCGACCGATTCGGTCTTGTTCAGTTCCCATGGACGAGCGGTAAAGGCGAAGGGCTTGGAGGTCAGTGCGCCGACCGGGCAGAGGTCGACGACATTGCCCTGCAGCTCCGACGTCATCGCCTGCTCGAGATAGGTCGTGATTTCAGCGTCTTCGCCACGGCCGATCAGGCCGAGTTCGGCAATGCCGGCGACTTCGGTCGTGAAGCGGACGCAGCGCGTGCAGTGAATGCAGCGGTTCATCACGGTCTTGACCAGCGGTCCGATATACTTGTCTTCGACGGCGCGCTTGTTCTCGGTATAGCGCGAGCTATCGATACCAAACGCCATGGCCTGGTCCTGGAGGTCGCATTCGCCACCCTGGTCGCAGATCGGGCAATCCAGCGGGTGGTTGATCAGCAGGAATTCCATCACGCCTTCGCGGGCCTTTTTGACCATCGGCGTGTTGGTGAAGACTTCCGGCAGTTCGCCGTTCGGTCCGCCACGGATGTCGCGCACGCCCATGGCGCAGGAGGCTGCCGGCTTCGGCGGGCCACCCTTCACCTCGACAAGGCACATGCGGCAATTGCCGGCGACCGACAGCCGCTCATGGAAACAAAAGCGCGGAACCTCGGCACCAGCTTCCTCGCACGCCTGCAACAGCGTGAAATGATCCGGAACCTCGATCTCTTTTCCGTCGATCTTCAGCTTAGTCATATTCGCCTTCCTGCCTAACGCTTCCGCGCATCCTGCCGGGGCATTGCTGCCGCGGCTCACAGTCTTCGTCCGCGCCGGATGAAAACTGCCGGTTTTATCCCTCAAGTCCGGCGCATCGCCCCCGCGCGGCCGAACCTTAATCTCAACTGCCTGACCGAGCCTTGCCGCCCGCCAACCGGCGCGCTTGGCCTGCCCAGTCGTCTCGCAGCACGCGGCCGTCGAGACCCAATTCCTTATCCAGCGCGACAAGCGCCTTCTCATCCATCTCAGCGAGGTCCTTCAGGCGGGTAACTCCCCTGCCCTTCAGGACCTGCTCGACCTTCGGGCCGATGCCGTCGATCTTCTTCAGATCGTCGGCCTTGCCGCCTGCCTTCTTCGGCTTCGGTGCCGGAGCGGCGACCTCGGCCTTGGGTTCAAGCTTCGCCTTCACCTTCGGGGCCACCGCCGGCCTTTCCACCGCCTTGGCCTTCGGTACCGGCTTCGGCTTTTCAGCCTTGGCAACCACCTGTTTTGCCGGGGGCGCAGCCTTGGCCCTGACTTTGGGCGTCGCCGGCTTTTCTGCCTTGACCTTCGCCGGGGTCGGCGCGGGTTCAACCTTCACGACCGGCGCCTCGGCCTTGACCTCGGGTTCGGCTGCAGGCTTCGCTTCCGCCGCCTTGCGCTCTTCTTCCAGCTGCCGGGCGATCTGGCCGCTCACTTGCATTGCGCCCTGGATGGAGCCGAGGAAGAGCTTGCTCATCTGCGCCGCCACGCCGAAGCCGAAGGCGGTTGCGGCGGCCATGGCGGCCGCCGGGTTGGTCATCAGGTCCTCGAGGCCTTCGGGGGCACGAGCATCCGAAGCCTTCTCGTCCGGCCCCTTCTTCCCGCCCTTGTCCGAAGAGCCTGTCATCCCCGTCGTCCCTTACTCTGCCGCTTCCATGACCACCCCATGGGCGATCGCGTTGCGTGTGTATTGGTCGATGCGCTTTTCCATCTCCGGACGGAAATGCTTGATCAGGCCCTGGATCGGCCAAGCAGCCGCGTCGCCAAGCGCACAGATGGTGTGGCCTTCGACCTGCTTCGTCACCTGGAAGAGCATGTCGATTTCACGCTTCTGGGCGTTGCCCTTCACCATACGTTCCATGACGCGCATCATCCAGCCCGTGCCTTCGCGGCACGGCGTGCACTGGCCGCAGCTCTCGTGCTTGTAGAATGCCGAGAGGCGCCAGATGGCCTTCACGATGTCGGTCGACTTGTCCATGACGATGACGGCGGCGGTGCCGAGGCCGGAGCCCAGCTCGCGCAGACCGTCATAGTCCATAATGGCGTCCTTCATCTGGGCGCCCGGTACGCAAGGTACCGAGGAGCCGCCCGGGATGACGGCGAGCAGATTGTCCCAGCCGCCGCGAATGCCGCCACAGTGCTTTTCGATCAGCTCCTGGAAGGTGATCGACATGGCTTCTTCGACCGTGCACGGCTTGTTGACGTGGCCAGAAATCGAAAACAGCTTGGTACCGGCATTGTTCGGACGGCCGAAGCTCGAATACCAGGACGCACCACGGCGCAGAATGGTCGGGGCGACGGCAATCGAACTCGACGTTGTTGACCGTGGTCGGGCAGCCGTAGAGACCCATGTTCGCCGGGAATGGCGGTTTCAGGCGCGGCTGGCCCTTCTTGCCTTCGAGGCTTTCCAGCAGCGCGGTTTCTTCGCCGCAGATATAGGCGCCGGCGCCGTGATGCACGATGATGTCGATGTCGTAGCCGAGCTTGTTGTTCTTGCCGAGCAGCCCGTAGTCGTAGCACTCATCGATCGCAGCCTGCAGGGCTTCGCGTTCGCGCATGAACTCGCCGCGGACATAGATGAAGGCATGATGCGCGCCCATGGCGAAGGAGGCGATGACGCAGCCTTCGATCAGGGTGTGCGGATCATGGCGCATGATCTCGCGGTCCTTGCAGGTGCCGGGCTCCAACTCGTCGGCATTGACGACGAGGTAGTGCGGACGGCCATCCGATTCCTTCGGCATGAAGGACCATTTGAGACCGGTCGGGAAGCCTGCGCCGCCGCGACCACGAAGACCGGAGGCCTTCATCTCGTTGATGATCCAGTCACGGCCCTTTTCGAGGATTTGCTTGGTGCCGTCCCAGTGGCCGCGGGACATCGCGCCCTTCAGGGACTTGTCCTTGAGGCCGTAGATATTGGTAAAGATTCGATCCTGATCTCTCAACATACCCTAACCTCTCAGCGCGGCTTCTTGCCGAAGACCTTGATGTATTCCGCTTCGCCGCCCTTGGCGAGCGCCTTGGCCTGCTTGACCCAGTCGTCCCGCTCGATGCGGCCGGAGAACTTGAGATAGGTATCGACCCACTCGCGCTCCGCCTTCTTCCACTTGGCGATCTGCTCAAACCTGTAGATGCCGAGGCCGTTCAGTGTCGCCTCGATCTTCGGGCCGACGCCCGAAATCATCTTGAGATCGTCAGGCGTTTCCGGACGGTCGATGCCTGCAGGACGATTCTTTTCGTCCATGACCGGAGCAGCGGCAGGCGCGGCTTCCTTCTCAACCGGACGGGCCGTATCGGCGCTGTCGCCCTTCTGCTTGACGTTTTCGGCAGCCGCCTTCTTGGCAGTTGCCGGGGTCTTCAGCTTCGTGTCCGTTTCGGGCGCATCCGTTACCGGTTTCGCAGCGTTCGCCGGCGGCACGGACACTTCCTCGGTCTTTGCCGGGGCCGTGTCGTTGAAGCGGATCGGCTCGATGTCGTCGGTCAAGGTCGTCGGACCACCCACAGGCGCGGAGAAAATGCGATCGACCTGCGGGCCAGGCTTCACGTCGGAACCCTTGCCGGCGGCGAAACGATCGATGATGTGCTCAAGCTGGGTTGCCGTGAGGTCTTCATAGGCGTCCTTGAAGATCATCACCATCGGCGCATTGACGCAGGCGCCCTGACACTCGACCTCTTCCCAGGACAAGGTGCCGTCTTCGTTGCGCTCGAAGGGCTCCGGATGGATCTTCGACTTGCAGACGTGGATGAGGTCTTCCGCGCCGCGCAGCATGCAGGGCGTCGTCCCGCAGACCTGGATATGAGCACGCGTGCCAACCGGCTTCAGCTGAAACTGGGTGTAGAAGGTCGCCACTTCCAGGACGCGGATATAGGCCATGTCGAGCTTTTCAGCGACATACTCGATCGCAGCCTTGGTGACCCAGCCTTCCTGTTCCTGTGCGCGCATCAGAAGCGGAATGACGGCCGATTGCTGGCGCCCCGCCGGATACTTGCGAATCGTGGCCTCAGCCCAGCTGGCATTCTCCGCATTGAATGCGAATGCTTCGGGCTGGAATTGCTCTTCGGCTAGTCGACGAACGGACATACTTCCTCACGCCTTGTCTCAGTTTATGGAACCACACCGCGTATTCGTCACATTGGCGAATTCGCAGGCATAGGCCGAATTGTCTTTCTGAAGGAATACGAAGAGCTTGGAGCCGGTCCAGCTGGAGCTCTTGATCTCGTATCCATCCCGGATCAGCTTGGCCATCGACACTGTTTCCCGCGACGATACCGAACTGTTCTCCTGGGCCACCGCTTGGGTGGCTCCGAGACAGATCAGCAATGCCGCGAGGGTCTTCAGCATCAGCGGTCTACTTCCCCGAACACGATGTCGAGCGAGCCAAGGATCGCCGAGACGTCAGCCAACTGGTGGCCGCGGCACAGGAAATCCATGGCCTGCAGATGCGCATAACCCGGGGCGCGGATCTTGCAGCGATACGGCTTGTTGGTGCCGTCGGAGACGAGGAAGACGCCGAATTCGCCCTTCGGGGCTTCGACGGCCGCGTAAACCTCACCGGCCGGCACGTGATAGCCTTCGGTGTAGAGCTTGAAGTGGTGGATCAAGCCTTCCATCGATCGCTTCATCTCGCCACGCTTCGGCGGAACGACCTTGCCGTCCAGCGACGAGACCGGACCGGTCTTCGCATCACCCAGCAGGCGGTTGACGCACTGCTTCATGATCTTCACCGACTCGCGCATTTCGAACATGCGGATCAGGTAACGGTCATAGCAGTCACCGTTCTTGCCGACCATGATGTCGAAGTCGAGATCGGAGTAGCACTCGTAAGGCTGCGACTTGCGCAGGTCCCAGGCAGCGCCCGAACCGCGGACCATGACGCCCGAGAAGCCCCAGGCCCAGCAATCATCGAGGCTGACGACGCCGATGTCGACGTTGCGCTGCTTGAAGATGCGGTTGCCGGTCAAAAGGTCGTCGATGTCATCGAGCTTTTCCGGGAACTGGTCGCACCACTTGCCGATATCCTCGACCAGCTGATGCGGCAGATCCTGGTGCACGCCACCGGGCCGGACATAAGCCGCGTGCATGCGGGCGCCTGAGGCGCGCTCATAGAACACCATCAGCTTTTCGCGCTCTTCGAAGCCCCAGAGCGGCGGCGTCAGCGCGCCGACGTCCATGGCCTGCGTGGTGACGTTGAGGAGGTGCGAGAGGATACGACCGATTTCCGAATAGAGAACGCGGATCAGCTGACCACGGATCGGAATCTGAATGTCGAGGAGCTTTTCGACTGCCAGCGAATAGGCATGTTCCTGGTTCATCGGCGCGACATAGTCGAGACGATCGAAATATGGCAGCGCCTGCAGATACGTCTTGGTCTCGATTAGCTTTTCGGTGCCGCGATGAAGCAGGCCGATATGCGGATCGACGCGCTCGACGATTTCACCGTCGAGTTCGAGCACGAGGCGCAGAACGCCGTGGGCCGCCGGGTGCTGCGGGCCGAAGTTGATGTTGAAGTTGCGGACGTTGTGTTCGTTCATGCTCGGTGCTCCAGACCAAACGCTCGGCCATCACAGCGAATAGCGAATAGCGAATAGCGAATAGTTGCGTTCCGTTTCATTGCTTCTCCTGGAGAGACCGAATGAGTGCCCTGATCATTCGTCCGATCTCGTCACACCTTGCGGCCATCTGCCCGAACTCATGCTCACCAATCAAGCCGATTCGCTGCGCTATGAGCATATGCGTTTCCAATTCTTTCAACGAACCCTGAGAAATCCTAAGAAACTGCAGGAAGCTTCCGGTCAGCTCTCGACCATGCCCTTCCGCAATGTTTGCAGCAATTGAAGTCGCCGCTCTCCGGATCTGGGACGTCAGGCCATAAACCTCTTCCTTCGGAAATGTGCCGGTCATTGTGTAGCATTCGACAGCGAGCTCAATCGCCGCCTGCCAGACCTTCAAATCTCGGTAAGAGTTTATCGTCTGTCGCTCCTTCTCTATTCGCTATTCACTACTCGCTATTCGCTTCTTCACTGTTTCGCTTTTTCATCGCCGGGCAGCACGTAGTCCGTGCCTTCCCAGGGCGAGAGGAAGTCGAAATTGCGGAATTCCTGCTTCAGTTCAACGGGCTCATAGACAACGCGCTTGGCCGAGTCGTCGTAGCGAACCTCGACGAAACCGGTCGTGGGGAAGTCCTTGCGCAGCGGATGACCCTCGAAGCCATAGTCCGTTAGAATACGGCGCAGGTCCGGGTGATCGGTGAACAGGATGCCGTACATGTCCCAGGCTTCGCGCTCGAACCAGTCGGCACCGGGGAAAACCTGGCAGGCCGACGGCACCGGCTTGAACTCGCCGGTCGCGACCTTGATGCGGATGCGCAGGTTCTGGCGCGGCGACAGGAGGTGGTACACCACGTCGAAGCGGTCTTCGCGCTTCGGGTAGTCGACGCCGCAGATGTCGATCAGGTTGACGAAGCCACACTGGACGTCGTCACGCAGGAAGGTCAGGAGCGGAATCAGGTTTTCCGACTTCGCGGTCAGCGTCAGTTCGCCGAAGCGGATCTCGCTCGACGAAATCAGCGCACCACGGACCTCTGCGAGATAGGAAGCGAGCTCGTTCAGGGCTTCACTCATGTTTTCAGTCCCTTCGCCTTACCGCTCGATCGTGCCCGTGCGCCGGATCTTCTTCTGCAGGAGCATCACACCGTAAAGCAGAGCTTCTGCCGTGGGGGGACAGCCTGGCACATAGATATCGACCGGCACGACGCGATCGCAGCCGCGCACGACGGAATAAGAATAGTGGTAATAGCCGCCGCCATTGGCGCAGGACCCCATCGAGATCACGTAACGCGGCTCCGGCATCTGGTCATAGACCTTGCGGAGCGCGGGCGCCATCTTGTTGGTCAGCGTGCCGGCAACGATCATGACGTCGGACTGACGCGGTGAAGCGCGCGGCGCAAAGCCGAAGCGCTCGGCGTCGTAACGCGGCATCGACAGCTGCATCATTTCAACGGCGCAGCAGGCGAGACCGAAGGTCATCCACATCAAGGAACCCGTACGGGCCCAATTGATCAGCTCGTCGGTCGAGGTGACCAGAAAACCTTTGTCGGCGAGCTCATTGTTGATCTCGCCGAAGAAGCGGTCATCGGCGCCAACAGGCTTGCCGGTGTTGGGATCGATGATACCCTTCGCCTGCGGCGCGATCATCGTCGTATCGGACTGGATCACTCCCATTCGAGCGCCCCCTTCTTCCATTCATAGATAAAGCCGACGGTGAGAACACCGAGGAAAACCATCATCGACCAGAAGCCGAACCAGCCGATCTCACCGAAAGACACTGCCCAGGGGAACAGGAAGGCGACTTCGAGGTCGAAGATGATAAAGAGGATCGACACCAGATAGAACCGGATGTCGAACTTCATGCGGGCATCGTCGAACGCATTGAAGCCGCACTCGTAGGCCGACAGCTTCTCCGAATCAGGCGCCTTGTAGGCAACGGCAAAGGGCGCCACCAGGAGCGCAATACCGATGATCAAGGATATGCCGATGAAGATGGCGATCGGAAGGTAAGAACCGAGCAGTTCAGTCATCATATCACCCTGCTTGTCTCGCATGCCATGAGGCATCTAGGGCGGAGTCGACAAGCCGTAAAGAGAGTTGCAACGCGCCGTGGTTAGCGCAGGCAGCCAGCCAGCGCAAGTCCAACCAAAGCCTTTTCACCCGATACCGGAGAGCACCTTACCAGCGGGTAAAATGCCTGTCTCGCGCAATCGCGCGTGCAGTGCAAAAAGACGCAGTCTTACCGTGCGGACAAAGGCTAACTGGATGAGAACGTGATCCGGAGAAAGAAGTGGCGCGAGTGACGGGGCTCGAACCCGCGACCTCCGGCGTGACAGGCCGGCACTCTAACCGACTGAGCTACACCCGCGCATTTCATGGGGTTGGCCCCATGTCTTCACTGCCTGAAGCAGCATGCCCTAAGGACCTTGGAATGGCGCGAGTGACGGGGCTCGAACCCGCGACCTCCGGCGTGACAGGCCGGCACTCTAACCGACTGAGCTACACCCGCGCATTTCCAAATCGGGGTTCAAGGCGATCCCCGTCGAGCGGCTTGCCGTTCGATGAGCGGCTCTCTACGGGGTTCATCTGGAGGTGTCAAGCAGGTTTCAAGACAAAACCGTGACCGCCCGATTTTTTCCCCTGCCCCTGCCCCAAGCTTGCCGGAAGCTCACTGCTCGCGACAACGCGCCGCAGGCGCAAAACAAGGATTCTGCTGACTTTTCCACATGGCCCGATCGGCCGCATGACAAAAAAACAAAAAAACTGCACAAACACTCTTGCGGATTTTCCGCGATCCGCATAGATCACGGCCACCGACGCGGCAGACATGATCCGCCAAGCGTACGGGCGATTAGCTCAGTTGGTAGAGCGCTTCGTTTACACCGAAGATGTCGGGAGTTCGAGTCTCTCATCGCCCACCATTTTTCCTCCTTTGTTTAGATTTTCTTTCGCAGCTTGATGCGCATCGCCTTTCCGTCTGTCTGGTCGACGTCGAAGGCACCCGTCTTTCGGATCAGATCGCTCAATTTTGAACATCCATAAGTTCGCGAATCGAAATCTGACTTGAGGTTGGAGAGCTGCGTCCCCAACGCAGAAAGTGCGACCCAGCCATCCTCGCTGTCGATGTCGGACAAGACACGTTTGATGATCGGGACGGCAGCGCTCGGCGTTTTGAGTGGCGGCACTGCCTTCGCGTCACCATCCGGCGATGCCTGGACCCCAATGTTTTCCGTGTAAATGAAGCGCCGGCAAGCCTGACGGAAACTCTCGGGCGTTTTCTGCTCCCCAAAGCCGAAAACATCGACACCCTGCTCACGAATGCGGGAGGCGAGTCGGGTGAAATCACTATCCGACGACACGAGGCAGAAACCATCAAATCGCCCGCTCAGCAGGAGATCCATCGCATCAATGACGAGCGTAATGTCAGAGGCATTCTTGCCGGTCGTGTAGGCAAACTGCTGCTGAGGTATGATTGCGTGGCGCGTCAGCGTTTCGATCCACCCTTTCGATCTGGGACTGGCGAAATCGCCATAGATCCGTCTGACACTCGCCTCTCCAAGGCGAGCAATTTCCTCGAATAACCCATCGGCGATCTTGCTTGATGTATTGTCCGCATCAATCAAAACGGCGAGACGCTTCAAACGATCGTTCGGTGCCATTTCAAGTCTCCCCATTGCAACCAGAGCTGAAGCTGCTCTTTGACTGCAGCCTCGAAGACTTGCTTCCCAATGGCAAGTGCGACAACGTCAAATAGCAAGAGACCCGCCGGATCGCTCCGACGGGCCTTAGCCACATCAATGCCTCTGCAACCTTACTTCCCTCCAACCGGCCTTGTCGCCGCCGCCTTCTCCACCATGGCCGTCACCTCGGCACGGCGCGCCCCTTCGAGCGGCATGCGGGGCATGCGGACACGCTCGGAGCCGCGGCCCATGATCTGCTCGGCGAGCTTGATCGACTGGACGAGGTCGTGTTCGGCATCGAGATGCAGAAGCGGCATGAACCAGCGGTAGATGCGGCGGGCTTCCATCCAGTCGCCACGGTCGGCGGCAGCGACCAGGGCCACCGATTCGGCCGGGAAGGCGCTGGTGAGGCCGGAGACCCAGCCCTTGGCGCCGAGCATCAGGCCTTCGAGCGCCACGTCGTCGAGGCCGGCGAAGATGTCGTAGCGGTCACCAAACGCGTTGATCAGGTCAGTGAAGCGGCGCGGATCCGGCGCGCTTTCCTTGACGGCCTTGATGTTCTTCACGCCGTCGAGCGCTTCGAGCACTTCCGCGCCGATATTGACGCGGTAGGCTGGCGGGTTGTTGTAGAGCATGATCGGCAGGCCGGTCGCCTCGGCCACCGACTTGAAATGGGCGACCAGTTCATGCGGCTTCGGCACATAGACCATGGCCGGCAGGACCATAAGCCCATCGGCACCGATCTTTTCGGCATCGCGGGCGTAGGCGCTCGCGCGGCGGGTGTCGAATTCCGACACGCCGGTGACAACAGGCACGCGGCCATTCACCACCTCGACGGCGGCCTTCAGGATGGTGCGCTTTTCTTCCGGATCGAGCGAGTTGTTCTCGCCGCAGGTGCCCATGACGATCAGGCCGTTGACGCCGTCGTTGACGAGGGCGTCAAGCACGCGCTGGGTGGCGTCGATGTCGACCGAGAAATCTTCATGGAATTGAGTCGTTGCGGCGGGAAAAACGCCGTGCCAGCCGGTGGTCATGGGATGCTCCTGTTGATGTGATGAAATCACAGTATACAGTTTGTCGACAAAATCAAGACACGTGTTTCAGAGACCGCTGAAATGGGGTCGCAGGACTTCAGATGTCGGGAAGTTCGGCGGCAGCAGTGATGTTGCGCGCCACATAATCCTGGATCTGGCGGACGATCTGGTCGGCATGGGCGACCGACAGCCGGTCGGCCTCCTCGACATCGCCCGAACGGATCGCCTCGATGATCTTCTCGTGCTCCTCGACATAGCGGCGCGGCAGGCGGTCGTCGAAGGTCTGATAATAGAGCCGGAGAATGCGCCGCCCCTCGTCCAGCAGCCGGGCGAAGAAGGTCGTGTAATAGGGATTGCCGGCGCGCTCGGCGATCGCGACGTGGAATTCCCGGTTAGCCTCGATCATGGCGAAGGCGTCCTGGGCTTCGACGGCGCGGGCAAAGGCCTGTTGCTGCCTTATGATCTCAGCCATCCAGGCATCGCCGGAACGCTTTGCTGCGCCACGGGTCGTCACGCGATACATCAGGCAGAGCGCCTCGAAATAGGTGGGCAGGCTGGAGAAATCGATGACCGCGACGATCGTGTTGCGGTTGGGCAGGCTGGTCACCAGACCGTCCGAGGTCAGCCGCAGCAGGGCCTCGCGAATTGGAGTGCGCGACATGCCGAAATGTTCGGAGAGACGCGTTTCATCCAGCGGACTGCCGGGCGCGCGCTCCATCGTCAGGATTTCGTGGCGCAGCGCCTTGTAGACCGATTCCGAACCAGAGCCGCGGGCGCGCGTCCCCTCGCCCTTGCCATTGTCGGCATCCATGCCGTCCGTCTCGTTCATGCCCATGCATCGACCTGTATGCTGCCTCGGTTGCAGGCCAGCACAGCGACGAACGGCGGGCAAAGTCAAGTCCGGCCGGAAAACCTCGAAGGTCGGTCAAATGTCAGGCGAGCTGGCCCGTCAGTGTCTCGTCGCCCCAAAGCAGCGGGCTCCAGGCCAGTTCGGGCGGAACGGCATGGAAAAGGGTGCGCGCCGGATAGGCAGAGCGTGGACGCTTGCCGAGCGGCACGAGCTGGAAGCCATGGCAGATCATCTCGTCTTCGTCGAAGACATAGCGCAGATCGACGACGACAGGCGATTTCATCAGATCTTTCAGACGCGGCAGATCGAGCGCCCTGAACTGATCCCATTCGGTGACGAGAACGATGGCATCCGCCCCTTCTGCGACTTCGTAGGCGTTGCGAACCGTCTTGCTTCAGGCGCCGAGGCTTGCACGCAATTTCCGATGGGCCGCCTCGTCGAGGGAGAAATTCCACATGAGCGCGATGGCTGCGAGCTTGGGGAGGATCGGCAGGAAGGCGTAAAGGGCGGAGAGCGCCGTCAGCGCCTCCGGGGACTGGCTGGCCGTCTGGCTGCCGATGAAGCCGGCGAGATCGAGGATTGGGAAGACGACGCCTGCAGAGAGTGCCACTGCAAGCTTTGTCGTGAAGCTCCAGGCGGCGAAATAAAGGCCGGAGCGCTGCTCACCGGATGAAACCGTGTCGTTGTCGATCACGTCGGCCTGGATCGCCGGTGGCAGCGTCAGATCGAAACCGAGCAACAGACCGGTCACGACGCAGACCACTGTGAAGGCAAGTACATCGCCCTCGCCCAGAAAACCGGCCACCGAGAACACGGCGCAGGCGAGCATCATGGCAAAGCACCAGGCGCGATGCTTGCCGAGGCGCCTGGCGGTGGCGACCGCCAGCGGCACGCCTGCGATGGCGCAGAGGAAATAGGTGAAGAGCAGCGGCCCCTGCATGGCCGGCGCATCGAGACGCTGGCCGACGAAATAGATGAAGAGCGAGGCAGGGATCGCATTCGCAAAGCTGTTCAAGAGGAAGGCGCTGACCAGTCGGAGGAAGGGACCGTTGGCACGCAGATGACGGAAGCCTTCCCGCAGAGAGAGCTTGCGTTGCGAGAGATCGACCGGTTCCGGCACCACGGCTACCGCCAGCAAGCCCGCGAGCGGTAGCGCGACGGCAATGAAGACGGCAACCCAGGCAAGGCCGTGAAAGCCGGCTGCCGTGTTCAAGCCGCCGACGAATGGCAGAGTGATGGCGATCAGCGAGCCGATCAGGGTGGCGCCCTCGCGCCAGGCCGACAGCTTCACCCGCGCTTGATAACCGGTCGCAAGCTCCGCCCCCCAAGCGGTATAAGGCAGAAGCGACCACGTGGCGCCGATCGAGAGTGCCACGCCCCAGAAGGCGAGATAACCGACACCGGCATCTGCCGGCGGCCAGAAGAGCATGAAGGCGGCGAGCGCCGTCAGCGGCGTGGAGATGACGAAGAAGAAACGACGGCGGCCATAGCGCGAGCGCACACGGTCAGACAGCCAGCCAAACAGGGGATCGGTGACCGCGTCGATCAGCCGGATGGCGAGCAGAAGCGTGCCGATGGTCGCAAGCGACAGGGCGAAGTGATCAGCATAGAAGGTCGGCACCACGATGTAGAAAGGCAGCGCAATGGCGGCCATCGGGATTGCGGGAAGCGCGTAGAAGGCAAGGCGCTTCGACGACGGGGCCTGGTCTGTCATGGGGATCCGATCACTGAATTCTCTGGAAAGCACTACGCCTTCTCGGCGTCAGCGGTTTTGCCCGTGCGACGGCAGCGCTCCGAACAGTAGATCACATTGTCCCAGTCCCGCTCCCACTTCTTGCGCCAGGCAAAGGGCTTGCGGCAGACGGGACAGGTCTTATGGGGCAGATCGCCCTTGCGGATCATCTTGGGCATGCGGGGCTCGCGACTGATTTCTCCTCCCATTTCGGAAGGGCGGCGGCAGTGGATCACTTCGAGGCGGCGAGGCAGTTGAAGCTTGCCACCCCCTGCCCCACTTGCTAGCTCGAAACCGCAATCACGGGAGAGACAACACGATGCGAGAACATAAATTCGGCCGGACGGAATTCACCGTCAGCGATATCGGCTTCGGCGCCTGGCAGATCGGCGGATCCTGGGGCGAAGTCTCCGAGGCAGACGGTCGGGCAGCGCTCCACGCGGCGCTTGATGCCGGCATGACCTTCATCGATACGGCAGACGTCTATGGCGACGGTCGGTCGGAGAAGATCATTGCCGAGGTCCTCAAAGCGCGCGGCGGCACTCGGCCGATGGTGGCGTCCAAGGCCGGGCGGAGGCTCAACCCGCATGTGGCGGATGGTTACACCAAGGCGAATATCGAGGCTTTCATCGACCGCTCCCTGAAGAGCCTCGAAATAGACAGCCTCGACCTCGTGCAGCTGCACTGCCCGCCAACCGATGTCTACTATCGCCCGGAGATGTTTGAGGGGCTGGAAGAGATCCGCAAGGCCGGCAAGATCACGCATTACGGCGTGTCGGTCGAAAAGGTCGAGGAGGCGCTGAAGGCGATCGAATATCCGGGCGTCGTCTCGGTGCAGATCATCTTCAACATGTTCCGCCAGCGCCCGGCTACCCTCTTCTTCCAGGAAGCCAAGCGCCGCAACGTCGCGGTCATCGCGCGTGTGCCGCTGGCAAGCGGTCTGCTTTCGGGCAAGATCACCGCAGCCACGCAGTTTGCCGCCGAAGATCACCGCAACTTCAACCGCAATGGCGAGGCCTTCGATGTCGGCGAGACCTTTGCCGGCGTTCCCTTCGAGACGGGTCTCGCCGCCGTCGAGGAAGTGCGCAAGCTTGTGCCGGAAGGGGCCTCCATGGCGCAGTTCGCGCTGCGCTGGATCCTGATGCATGAGGCCGTCACGGTCGTCATCCCCGGTGCCCGCAATGGCGAGCAGGCCAAGGCGAATGCAGCCGCTTCCGATCTCGCTGCACTCTCCGCCGATGTCATGGCGGCGTCGCGTGAGGTCTATGAGCGGCTGATCGCGCCGCATGTCCATCATCGCTGGTAAACGCGCCAAAGCGACCAAAAGACGAGAGGCCGGGTGAGCGATCACCCGGCCTCTTCTGTTTCAGAACGAGGATCTTTCGATCAGTTGGTGCCCTGCAGGTTCACTTCCCAGAACAGGGTCTCGCCGGACGAATTGTCCACGCCGTCATTGTCGGTCACGGCAAAGGCCTTGCCCGATGCGTCGAAGGCAAAGCCTTCGAGCTTGTCGACGACGTAGCCATTGGTGGCGGCCTTCAGGTCCGGGATGAAGTCGTGGACTTCTTCCTTCGTAACCGTCGGCAGCTCTTCACCGATCTTGGCGGGCTTAAGGTCGGCAATGGCAACGCGGTAGAGCTTCTTGAGCTTGGCGTTGTCAGCAATCTGGTTGTCACGCTCGACGATGTAGACATGGTCGCCATGGGCGGTGATCTCGGAGAGACCGACCCAGCCTTCGCCAGCCGCCTCAAGCGGATAGCGAACGGCGCCCCATTCCTTGGACTTCGGGTTGTAGGAGAGGAGCTTGACCGAGCCCTTCTCGTCGTCACCCCATTCACGCTGAACCGCCATCCAGAGCGTCATATCGTCACCGGTGCCGACGGAGGTGATGCCTTCGAGACCGAAGCGTGTCTGGCCGGCGAGGAGTTCGACGGGGAAGCCAATTTCAGCCTTGATCTCGCCCTTGGCATCGACATTGTAGAGGCCGTGGCCGACGAGCTTTGCCGCATCGCCTTCCGAAGCGAGCCAGAAGCCGCCCTTGCCGTCCAGCGTAATGCCTTCGAGGTCGAGCTTCTGAGCTGCGGCACCGCCACGAGTGATCGGCAGCGCCGTGGTGATGACGGCCGGCTTCTGCGTCGCGTTGATCGTGAAGATCGTCGGCTGCATGGCGTAGAAGCTGTCGTTGACGGCATAGAGGGTGCCGGCTTTCTCGGCATCGCCGACGAGGCCAGAGAGCGCGCCCCAACCGATCGGTGCGCCATCGACCATAGCCGACTGGATCATCGGATAGGCCGGCGTGCCCTCAGCCAGTTCGTAGAGCATGACATGCGAGCGGGGGCCGCCGTCTTCGCCGAGGTCGACCTCGTTGGCGGTTGCCAGAAGGTTGCGCGAGGGAATGGCAACGGCGCCTTCCGGTGAGACGCCAGATGGCAGAAGCTGGGTGAGTTCAGGCTCGGCGCCGGTGTCCTTGTAGACGCCGACCACCGAGGCGCGCTCGGCGAGCACGAAGAAGTAGGTCTGGTCGCCAAAGGTCGCGGCTTCCAGGCCTTCCGGCTCGACGCCCTTCGAGCGGGCACGTTTGTCGGGGAAGTGACCGATTTGGGCGATCGCCTGCTCGAGCGAGGCACCCGATTCGTAGGTGACCTTGCCGGTCTTGTCGAAGATGGTGAAGCCACGAGAACCGCCGTTCCAGTCGCCCTCGTTGGCGATGACGAGGCGATCATCGCCGAGCCACTTCACGGCGTCAGGCTCGCGCAGCACGCCTTCCTTGCTGCCGGTGAACTTCAGTGCACCGTCCGACTTGGTGTCGATGCCGGTGAGGTCGACCGTGCCAGCGGAGAAGTGGTTCTTCACCTCACCGGTCTTGCCGTCAACGATGGCAATGTGGTTGTTCTCCTGCAGCGTGACGGCGATTTCGCCGAGGCTGTTGATCGCGACGAATTCAGGCTCCGGATCTTCGGGCGCGATCTCTGCCAGACCGGTCAGGGCCACACGCTTGATCGAACCGCAATCCGCCACGCCGTCCTGCAGCGACAGGATGACGAGGTCGCCGGCCGGCATCTGCGGCAGGGCGCCGTCGTTGACGTCCTCGTCACGCTCGTTCTCGATGGCGATGGCGACGAAAGAGCCGTCCTTGGCGACGGCAACGGAATCAGGCTGACCGCCGATATCGCAGATCGCCTCGACAGCCTTCGATGCCAGATCGACGACGGCCAGATTGCCCGACGGGTTGGTGAAGCTCTCGGACGTGTTGACGCCGACTAGAACCTTGCCACCGGCAACCGAAACAGATGTCGGTTCGCCATCCATCATCAGTACACCTGCCGCCTTCGGCGCCTTGGCGTCCGTGATGTCGATGAAGCCGATACCGCCGAGCGGGCTGTCGGAATAGATCAGGGTATTGCCATCTTCCGAGGCCGTGATGATCTCGGCCGAGGTGGTCGAAAGCTTGTCCTTGTCAGCGGGTAGATTGGTGGCGACCGGGAAAGCAGCAATACGGTTGAAGACCTGCTCAGCTGTGGCCGGCAGGGCCACGGATGCAAAAAGCGCCGCCGTCAGGGCGACGCGAGAGAGACCATGGGTCATAGGGAAACCTCCAGTATCCAGAAATGGAACATTGGGGTTTCTGAGCCAGTCCGATGACAGTCGAATGACAAGGCGGGAATGAACCCAATTTTCACCGGTTCAGGTTTGAGGCGAGTTTTCCTTGCCAGCCTCGCGCAGCATCAGGAAGAGCGATGCGCCGAGGATGAGAAGAGCGCCGAGCCAGAGATAACCGCTGGGCGCATAGCCAAAGACGAGCCAGCCGGCAAAAACATTGAGCGGCAATTTCAGGTCGTCAAAGGGCTGCACATAGGCTGCATCGGCGGCGTTGTAGGCGAGCGTCAGCAGATATTGGCCGATGGCTGTCAGGAGGCCTGCTGCGAGAAGCAGCCAGAGCGCCAGACCTTCGGGAACCGCAAAGCCCGAGGCTGCGGCAAGGCCGAAGTTGATCGGTGTCAGCAGCACAAGAAGCCAGACGGTGACGGTTTCGGGTGCTTCATAGTGCGTGAGGTTCTTCATGATCAGCGACGAGCCACCCCACAGCAGCGCCGAGAGCACCGGCAGCAGGGCCGCAAGCGTGAAGCTGTCGGACCAGGGCTGCAGGATAATCATCGCGCCAATGAAGCCTGTAAGGGTCGCCAGCCACCGGTCGCGGCCGACGGTTTCGCCGAGGAAGAGGCGCGCGCCGATGATGATGAAGAAGGGCGAGGTCATGACAAGCGCGATCGCCTGCCAGATTGGAACGGTTGCAAGGCCGATCACCCACGCCTGGACGCCGAAGGCGGCGAGCAGGACGCGCAGGATGTGGCGGACCGGATAGGCGGTCTTCATGGCGCGGAGGCCAAGCCGGAAGAGCAGTGGAAGCGAGAGGATAAGGGCAAAGCCATATTGCCAGAAGGCGGTCGATGCCGGCGGGAAGCCGAGCGTCATGGCGAGCCATTGGGTGACGACATTGAGTACAGCGAAGGCGATACCGGCCAACACCATGAATCCGGCACCAACAACGGCCCGGGAGCGCAGAACAGAAACGGAGCTCTGATTCATGTCATGTTTCCTTGTCCAAAGGACCAACACAAATCAGGACAGATGAGGACGACGAAAAGCCGATCCAGGACGGAGACGGCACTGCGCAGCCACGACCTCAATCCGTGTTAACGGACAGAAGCGTAGCCTGACCTCATTCTCTTTCATCCGGACTTTAACCGTCGGCTCCGGAGTTACACCGGATCTGCTGACCCTGCCCTCCCCTTCGGAAGATCAGGCGCTCGCGGGCTTGGAGTTTCCTCCTTACCGCCGGTGGGGAATTTCACCCCGCCCTGAGAACGAATGCCGGACAATCCGGCGCAACAGAAATATGACAGCCCATGCTGCAACGCAAGAGCGCAAACAGAAAGCCCGGCACAGAGGCCGGGCTAACCAGGGTGTCAGCTGACCATCGGCACCGAAGGGTGGCGACGGTCACGACGGATCAGCTGTTTACAGCGTCCTTCAGGCCCTTGCCGGCCGTGAACTTCGGCACGTTACGAGCCGGGATATCGACTTCAGCGCCGGTGGACGGGTTGCGGCCCTTGGAGGCTTCGCGACGGGCGACGGTGAAGGCGCCGAAGCCAGCGAGACGAATGTCGCCGCCGTTCTTCAGTTCAGCCTGGACCGTTTCAAAAACGGCATCGACGGCAGAGGCAGCGTCAGCCTTGGTGAGGCCAGCCTTTTCGGCGACCGCGGATACGAGTTCGTTCTTGTTCATGTTTCCACCCTTTCTGATTGGTATGAAACGACTCAAAAGATTAAGTCGGGCGGAGAATACGAAAGCTTCTGCCCTTCGCAACTCAAAAGCACCCGAAAGCCCCGGAAAACAAGCCTTTTGAGCGGCTGTTCACAAAAAAGGCTGGCAAAAATGCCAGCCTTTTTGTCGGTTTTGGGGCTTTGTGGCTCACTTATGGCAGTTTTGCCTCAGTGAGCGACCGTTGCACCGGTTTCGTCGGTTCCATCGACCGCCGCAATGGCCGGGGTTTCAACGGTGCCGTCCCATTCAATCGGCTCAGGCACACGAACCAGCGCATGACGGATCACCTCGCCCATGCGGGACACAGGGATGATCTCCATGTTGTTCTTCACGTTGTCCGGAATATCAGCCAGGTCCTTGGCATTCTCTTCCGGGATCAGAACCTTCTTGATGCCACCACGCAGTGCCGCAAGGAGCTTTTCCTTGAGACCACCGATCGGCAAGACGCGACCTCGCAGGGTCACCTCTCCCGTCATCGCGACATCCTTGGAAACCGGGATGCCGGTCATGATGGAGACGATGGCGGTTGCCATGGCAATACCTGCGGACGGACCATCCTTCGGCGTTGCACCTTCCGGCACGTGGACGTGGATGTCGGACTTGTCGAAGCGCGGGGGCTCGACGCCGAAATCGACGGCGCGCGAGCGGACATAAGATGCCGCTGCCGAAATCGATTCTTTCATCACATCCTTCAGGTTACCCGTCACCGTCATTCGGCCCTTGCCAGGCATCATGACGCCTTCGATCGTCAGGAGTTCGCCACCGACTTCCGTCCAGGCCAGACCCGTGACGACACCGACCTGATCCTCGCCCTCGGCTTCGCCATGGCGGAAGCGCGGGATGCCGAGATAGTCGGAGATGTTCTTCTCCGTCACTTCGACCGACTTGACCTTGCCCTTGATGATCTCGGTCACGGCCTTACGGGCGAGTTTCATCAACTCGCGTTCGAAGGAGCGAACACCGGCTTCGCGGGTATACTGCTGGATGACCGCCAGGATCGCCTTGTCGGAAACGGAGAACTCCTCCGGCCGCAGGGCATGTTCCTTGATCGCCTTCGGCAGCAGGTGCCGCTTGGCGATCTCGAGCTTCTCATCCTCGGTGTAGCCGGCAATGCGGATGATCTCCATGCGGTCCATCAGCGGACCTGGGATGTTCAGCGTATTGGCTGTCGTCACGAACATGACGTTCGACAGGTCATATTCCACTTCGAGATAGTGGTCCATGAAGGTCGAGTTCTGTTCCGGATCCAGCACCTCAAGCAGAGCCGAAGACGGGTCACCACGGAAATCCATGCCCATCTTGTCGATTTCATCGAGCAGGAAGAGCGGGTTGGACTTCTTGGCCTTCTTCATCGACTGTACGATCTTGCCCGGCATGGAGCCGATATAGGTGCGGCGGTGACCGCGGATTTCCGCTTCGTCACGCACGCCACCCAAGGCCATGCGCACATATTCGCGGCCGGTCGCTTTCGCGATCGACTTGGCAAGCGAGGTCTTGCCGACGCCCGGAGGGCCGACGAGGCAAAGGATCGGGCCCTTCAGCTTCGTCGCGCGTGCCTGGACGGCGAGATATTCGACGATGCGTTCCTTGACCTTGTCGAGGCCGAAATGATCCTCGTCAAGAACCTTCTCCGCCGCGTTCAGGTCGATCTTGACCTTGGACTTCTTGCCCCAGGGCAGACCAAGCAGCCAGTCGAGATAGTTGCGCACGACGGTCGCTTCCGCCGACATGGGGCTCATGTGGCGCAGCTTCTTCAGCTCCGCATCGGCCTTTTCCTTGGCTTCCTTGGAAAGCTTGGTCTTGGCGATGCGCTCTTCCAGTTCGGCCATTTCGTCACGGCCGTCTTCGCCGTCGCCGAGTTCCTTCTGGATCGCCTTCATCTGTTCGTTAAGGTAGTACTCGCGCTGGGTCTTCTCCATCTGGCGCTTGACGCGCGAGCGGATGCGCTTTTCGACCTGGAGAACCGAGATCTCGCCTTCCATGAAGCCAAGCGCCTTTTCCAGGCGCGTCTTGACGCTCACCGTTTCCAGCATTTCCTGCTTTTCGGTGATCTTGATGGACAGGTGCGAGGCAACGGTATCGGCCAGCTTCGAGTAGTCCTCGATCTGGCTGGCGGCGCCGACAACCTCGGGAGAAATCTTCTTGTTCAGCTTGACGTAGTTTTCAAACTCGGAAACCACGGAGCGGGACAGAGCCTCGATCTCGACGGCATCTTCCGCCGGCTCGGCCAGAATGCTGGCCTTGGCTTCGTAATAATCTTCGCGGCCGGTATAGCTTTCGACCTTGGCGCGCGCACGGCCTTCGATCAGCACCTTCACAGTGCCGTCGGGCAGTTTCAGAAGCTGGAGGACATTTGCTACGGTGCCGACCTCGTAGATGGCATCCGGAGCAGGATCGTCATCGCTCGCATTGATCTGCGTGGCCAGCATGATCTGCTTGTCGGAACCCATCACCTCTTCCAGAGCGCGAATGGACTTTTCACGACCGACGAACAGCGGAACGATCATGTGCGGAAACACCACGATGTCGCGCAGAGGAAGCACCGGATAGGTGTTCACCTCGTTTGCAGCTGACGTATTCGTCATTTCACTTCCTTTCAAACGTCCCGGACAAACCGGGACTCCATGCCGACCCAAAAGAGGCGTCAGGCATATTTTTCGATCCTCCAACAAGTGGAGTGGCGCTCCCGCCAATTCAAGCCTACCGCCGATGCCCGCGCCGAATCTGTGACGTCAGCATGACAGAACCTGTCCGCTTTCACACTACATTGCGGACCTGATGCGAACCATGCGCGTCACTTCGTCGCCTCGAAGGCAGCCGGTTGTCGCATGGATGATCGGGGACGCGGATACGCGGTAATGGCGACGCAGAACTCAAGCGTTCACTCGCCCCTGTTCTAGCCCAATCGACGGGCCTGACAACAGCGTAATACCGTAAATGGACAAGGGCTTCGGAGATAACCACAGGCAGCACCAAAAAAGATCGCCTGAAACGGAAAAGCCCGCCACAAAGGCGGGCTCTTCGCAGTCGTCGATCCGAACAGGTCAGGCGGAGGCGTTGGCCTTCTCTTCCTGGCGATCGGCATAGATGTATAGCGGACGGGAATTGCCGTTGACGACGTCGTCGGAGATGACGACTTCGCGAACGCCTTCGAGCTCCGGAAGTTCGAACATCGTGTCGAGCAGGATCTTTTCCATGATCGAGCGCAGACCACGCGCACCCGTCTTACGGGTGATCGCCTTGCGGGCAATCTCGCGAAGAGCATCCTCGTGGAAGGTCAGTTCGACATCTTCCATCTCGAACAGACGCTGATACTGCTTGACGAGCGCGTTCTTCGGCTCCGACAGGATCTGGATCAGGGCATCCTCATCCAGGTCTTCGAGCGTTGCCAGAACCGGCAGACGACCGATGAATTCCGGGATCAGGCCGAACTTGACCAGATCTTCCGGCTCCAGTTCGCGCAGGACTTCACCGACGCGGCGATCGTCTTCTGCCTTGACGGTTGCACCGAAGCCGATCGACGTCTTCTCGCCACGGGCAGAGATGATCTTGTCGAGGCCGGCAAAAGCGCCACCGCAGATGAACAGGATGTTCGTCGTATCGACCTGCAGGAATTCCTGCTGCGGATGCTTGCGCCCGCCCTGCGGAGGAACCGAGGCAACTGTGCCTTCCATGATCTTCAGAAGCGCCTGCTGGACGCCCTCGCCCGACACGTCGCGGGTAATCGAAGGGTTGTCCGACTTGCGGGAGATCTTATCGACTTCGTCGATGTAGACGATGCCACGCTGGGCGCGCTCGACATTGTAGTCAGCAGCCTGGAGCAGCTTCAGGATGATGTTTTCGACGTCTTCACCGACGTAACCCGCTTCGGTCAGGGTCGTGGCATCCGCCATGGTGAAGGGAACGTCGATGATGCGGGCGAGAGTCTGGGCAAGATAGGTCTTGCCGCAGCCCGTCGGGCCGACGAGCATGATGTTCGACTTAGCCAGTTCGACTTCGCCGCCCTTGGAGGCATGCGAGAGACGCTTGTAGTGGTTGTGCACAGCCACCGCCAGGATCTTCTTCGCCTGCTTCTGGCCGATCACGTATTCGTCGAGGATCTTGATGATGTCCTGCGGCGTGGGAACGCCGTCGCGAGACTTGACCATCGAAGACTTGTTCTCTTCGCGGATGATATCCATGCAGAGTTCGACGCATTCATCGCAGATGAACACAGTCGGTCCGGCAATCAGCTTGCGGACCTCGTGCTGGCTCTTGCCGCAGAAGGAACAATAAAGGGTATTCTTGGAGTCACCGCCGTTGCTTCCGCTGACTTTGCTCATGTCTTTATCCTTCCAGCACGCCGCGCCACCGCAGTCACGGCAGGGCGGTCACTCACACTGTTCAGCTTCCACCGCCGCCTTTGGTGAAAACCTCTTCCGATCCGGAGCTACTAGCCGACCCGACCTTGTCGGAGCGGCGGCAACGAAAACTCCCGTTCTCGGCAGACTATGTCACAAAGATTCAACATAGCCTTAATCCTACTATTAGCGCTTTTGCGCCGACTTTAAACCCTACTTGCCATCACGTCTGCCGGCATCGGTCCGATGTCGGCATCCGCAACGAGGGTCAGGCCGACGGTGCCACGCCTTCGATTTCGGCGCGCGAGGTAAGGATGCGGTCGATCAGACCCCATTCCTTGGCTTCGCTCGATTCCATGAAGTGGTCACGATCGAGCGTGTTTTCCACTTCGTCATAGGTACGGCCCGTGTGCTTGACATAGACCT
>JBJIOA010000012.1:0-540804 GCA_045377275.1 Allorhizobium sp.
CGGGCGGTGGTGAACTGTTGGGCATGCGGCAGGCCGGAGGCATTGAAGAAAGTGGTGTTCATCATGCCGAGCGAACGGGCCTTGCGCGTCATCAGGGCCGCAAAGCCCTCCTCGCTGCCGCCGATCTTCTCACCCACCGCTGCGGCTGCGTCATTGGCCGACCGGACGATCATCGCGAGCACGGCTTCACGGACGGTGATGCTGTCGCCTGCCTTAACGAAAAGCTTGGTCGGCGGGCGGGAGGCGGCGTGTTTCGAAAAGGGAACGGGGCTATCCCAGCTGAGCTTGCCGGCCTTGATCGCGTCGAAAACCATGTAGACGGACATCATCTTGGTCAGCGATGCCGGATGATTGAGCACATCGGCATTTTCGGAGGCGAGGACTTCGCCGGTGCGGGCATCTAGGAGAAGCTGGGCACTTCCTGCCTGGGCTGTCGTCGAGAGGGTAAGGATCGCCACGCAAAACGAGAACGCGATCAGCAACTTGCTCATGAAAACTCCAATGCCGCCCGGATTTCAACGATGACTGGGACTGGTTCGATTCCATCGACCCGCCGTCTTTGCGTTGAGGCCCTATGGCAAGAATGGGGCGACAATCAGCCGATCGGAATCAAATGCAACCATCGATCCACAGAAGGTCGCCCAATCATGGTCAACAGATGGTTAATCGGTTGCGCGAATGCTGGCACCTTGCGCTCACGGACGATGACAAAAATGCTATAGATACCGTTGAACCTCGCTTAAGGACTTGGAGGCTAGCCTTGGCAGCATTGTGACAAAGTTATTTTCAGGCAGGGCTATGGCAAAACGGATTAAGCAGCAGATTAGGCGAGCAGCAATCACGGGAGGGCTCGAGCTCTCCTTCCTGATGTCGCGGCTCGGGCTCGCGGCTGGCCTTCGGGGCCGCGGGGTGATCTTCACGCTGCATCATGTCCGGCCGGCCGATGCCAGGGCGTTCCAGCCGAACCGGCATCTCGACATTACGCCCGAGTTCCTCGACTCAGCGATTCGGACGCTCGCCGCGCGTGGCTATCGCTTCATCCCACTTGACCAGGCGCCGGCAGCGCTTGCCGAACCCGAGGGTGGACAGCCCTTTGCCGTCTTCACCCTCGATGACGGGTTTCGCGACAACCGCGACCATGCCCTGCCGGTCTTCGAGCGTCACGGGGTGCCTTTCACCATCTTCGTCTGCAAGGGGCTCTCGGAGCGCAGCCACACGATGTGGTGGGATACGCTTGCGGCCCTGATCTCGGCGCGGCAAAGGGTGGCTCTCTGCCTGCCGGCAGGTCGGATCGACATCGACTGCAGCTCGACTAGCGCTAAGTGTGCCGCATTTGACGCCGCAGCGCGCCTGCTGATGGGGGGCGACGAAGCGAAGGGAGTGGCACAACTCGATGCGGCGGCGAATGCTGCGGGCATCAACCCGCATGCGCTGGTCGCGGAAACGGTCATGGATCGGGAAGAGCTGGCCGCCCTGGCCAGCAACCCGCTCGTCTCCTACGGCGCGCATACCGTTAGCCATCGCGGTCTTGCCGATCTCAATGACGAGGCATTGCTGCAGGAGTATAACGAGAGCGCCGAGTACGTGGCCGGCATCACCGGTACGCGGCCCGTCACCTTCGCCTATCCCTACGGCGATGCCCGCAGCGCCACGGTTCGCACGGCTGGCTATGCAGACTGGGCGGGCTTCAAGCTGTCGGTGACCACACGGCCGGGCACATTGACGCCTGACTCGATGGCGAGCCCGCAGCTTTTGCCACGGATCTCGCTAAACGGGCTCTATCAGAAGCCGCGCTACGTCGAGGCGCTGGCCTCGGGGCTGCCGTCGAAACTCGCCGACGGCTAAGCCCCCTCCCCCGATCAGGGATACATCCGGACCTTGGACCAGGCGTCGCCATCACGACGGAATTCGATGCGGTCATGCAGGCGGAATTTGCGGTCGTGCCAGAACTCGATTGAGCGCGGGATGATCCGGAAGCCCGACCAATGCGGCGGTCGGGGAACATTTCCGAGCGCGTATTTCGCCGTGTATTCGGCGACCGCCTTTTCCAGCGCGAAGCGGCCTTCGAGCGGCCGGGACTGCTTCGAAGCCCAGGCTCCGATGCGGCTGCCAAGCGGCCGGGACTGGTAATATTCGTCGGCCTCTTCGTCGGAAACCACCTCGACCTCGCCCCTCAGGCGGATCTGGCGGCGCAGCGATTTCCAATGAAAACACATTGCCGCCTTCTTCTGGCCGAGAACTTCCTGTCCCTTCTGGCTTTCGAAATTCGTGTAGAAAACGAAACCTCTGACATCGAAACCCTTGAGCAGCACCATACGGACATTTGGCAGGCCATCCGCGTCGACGGTGGCGAGCGCCACGGCGTTGGGATCATTGATCTCAGAGGCCTCGGCATCCTTCAGCCACGTCGCGAACAGCGCAAAGGGCTCGCTCTCTTCGGTAAAGTCACCAGTTGTTAACCCGATATCTGACATATTGTGTAAAATGCTCCCGATATGCATATTGGCCGTCGATGACGAAGCACTGGATCGCAGGCCCCTTGGCAGACATAGCAAAATCGGTCGAGCGGACAAAGGGTTGGTGCATGCGTAGAAGCTCTATCTTGCTCGTCATCTCTGCGACACTTCCGCTCAGCGGTTGCTTCGGCAGCAGCATGGACCTGTTCGGCTCCGATACTGTCGACAGCTCGATCTCCACGTCTACGGTCGTCAAGAGCGCCAATCCCACCAGCCGTTCTGACGAGCTCACCGTACAAAGCGCCGTTTCGTCCGCGGATCTCTCCAAGACTGAGGGCAAGCCGCTTCCCTGGGCCAATGCAACGACCGGCAGCGCCGGTGTCGTGACCGCCATCCAGGAAGAGAAAGGTGACGGCGTTATCTGCCGCAACTTCTCGACGACCCGGCATTCTTATGAAGGCATTGCCTATTTCTCCGGAAAGACGTGCACATCGGGCACCGGCAACTGGCAGCTGATGAGTTTCGACCGCCGATCGTAAACGGCGGGTCGATTTCGGTCGCATTCGAAACACTTGCTTAAGCAAACCGGAAGAATGAGGTCGCCATGCCGGCAGACAGCTAACCTTCGATTAGCATATGGCATGCGACGGTTCCCGAGACTGTAGCACCCGGACCTGCATGAAATTGGCAGGACGGCATAAAAGTTTCGCGGACGGGCCCGATGAATGGACCTTTTCCGCCTGAGGTGTGTTGGTGTCCTCGATGCGTGATTTTTATTCGATCCTTGGTGTGAAGCGCGATGCCGGCTCTGACGAGATCAAGGCAGCATGGCGCACGAAGGCGAAATCCGTGCATCCGGACCAGAATCGCGACGATCCGCAGGCCCATAACAGATTTGCCGAGATTGGCCGCGCCTATGAAGTGCTGAAGGATCCCGCCAAGCGCAGCCGATACGATCAACAGCGCATGAAGGTCGAGGCCCTGGAACGCGAACAGACGATCATGCAGCAGCGCCAGTCCGCGCGCGAAGCGGCGGAAAGGGCCAAGCAGGCCAAGGCCAATGCCGAGCGCGTGCTGGAAGAGCTTGCGCGCGCCGAGGCGGAAAAGGCGAAGGCAGATGCGGCCCAGGCGGCGCAAGCCGCCAAGGCAAAGGCTGCACAGGATCAGACGACCGATACAAAGACCAAAGCCCAGGCCGAAGCCCGTGCGAAGGATACCGCCGCAGAAACGGCTTCTGCGACCGGCACCGACAAGACTTCGACTGCCGGTGCAAGCGCTGGAGCCAAATCGGGTCCGAGTGCTACCGTCGGCGGCACAGCTTCAGGCCCGGAGGAAGCCGCTTCGCGCATTTTCGGCGACAGTCCCGAAGCGGCTGCGGCCGCTGAAAGCCTGCGCCGCGAGCAGGAAGCCGCAGAGCTTCAGGAGGGCATTCCCCTGAAGCCGGCGGCATCGCCCCTTTTGGCGCCGATCGAGCTCTTCAGTTCGCTCGTGCGTCGTTTGCGCGGCGCCCCGCCGCCACTGCCGGAAAAAGCACCTGATGTCTATGCCGATGCCGTGGTCGCGATTGCCGATCTGCTCGAGCAGAAATCCGTCCCGATCACCTTGAATGACGGACGCGAAGTACGCGTGCCGCTCAACGGCGTGACCGAAGGCCATGTCGTGCGCCTCAAGGGTCAGGGGCTGAAATTCCAGGGCCTGCAACGCGGCGATGTCGCCGTGACGATCAAGGTGCTGCGCGCCGATCGCTTCGCCGTCGACCAGTTCGATCTCCGCACCGTGTTGCCGATCACACTCGAGAACGCCGTGCTGGGCTGCGAGACGCAGGTCGAAGGGCCTGACGGGACAATGGTTCCCGTGACGGTCCCGGCCTGGTCGAACTCCGATCAGGTCATCCGTATCGACGACCTCGGCCTGCCCAACGCCGAAGGTGGCAGAGGTGCGCTTGTCGTCGAACTGCGCGTGATGCTCTGGGAAAAGCCGGACGAGAAGGTCACCGACCTGATGCGGCTGATGCGCGAAGGGCTCTATATCTGAGCCCCTTGGATCCTGGTGGACAGGTCTCCAGGTTTCGCTCTCCTCTTATGCACAGCATTCTCGGCGAGCCTGTCGTTTGGGCCCGGCAGCAATCGTTGAGTGTCAGCCCAGCAGATTTCCGCCTGCTAAATGAGTGATTTCTGACAGTTGTGATGGATGTCGGGGCCGTGTCCCGTTGATCTGAGCCTGCAATCTTGAACCCCGGATCGGCCTATGCCATAGGCAACTCCACCGAACGTCTTAAAGGGTCTCGATATGGTTCAGGGTTCCGGCCTTATGGCAGGCAAGCGCGGCGTCATCATGGGTGTCGCCAACAATCGCTCCATCGCTTGGGGCATCGCGAAGGCCTGTCGTGACCAGGGTGCCGAGATTGCCCTCACATGGCAGGGCGACGCGCTGAAGAAGCGTGTCGAGCCGCTCGCACAGGAGCTGGATGCCTTTCTTGCCGGCGACTGCGACGTGACCAATCTCGAAAGCATCGACGCCGTCTTCAACAACATCGAAGCCAAGTGGGGCAAGATCGACTTCGTCGTGCATGCCATCGCCTTTTCCGACAAGGACGAGCTGACGGGACGCTACATCGAGACGACGCGCGATAACTTCGCCCGGACGATGGATATCTCCGTTTATTCCTTCACCGCCGTTGCGGCGCGTGCGGAAAAAATCATGAACGACGGCGGTTCGCTGCTGACGCTCACCTATTACGGTGCCGAGAAGGTCATGCCGCATTACAACGTGATGGGCGTGGCGAAGGCTGCACTCGAGGCGTCCGTGCGCTATCTCGCCGTCGACATGGGCGGTCGCGGCATCCGCGTCAACGCCATCTCGGCCGGCCCGATCAAGACGCTTGCGGCGTCCGGCATCGGCGACTTCCGCTACATCCTCAAGTGGAACGAATATCATTCGCCTCTGAAGCGTAATGTGACGACCGACGAGGTCGGAAAGTCGGGCATGTATCTCTTGTCTGATCTCTCGACAGGCGTATCTGGCGAGGTTCACCACGTCGATTGTGGTTACCACACTGTTGGCATGAAGTCGGTCGATGCGCCCGACATCGTTCTCGGCAAAGACTGAATTCGGAGACTGCGCCGTGCTCATCTACATGATCCGTCACGGCCAGACCGACTGGAATGCCGAAGGCCGGATGCAAGGCCAAAAGGATATCGGCCTCAACGACACCGGCCGCCAACAGGCCAGCGAAAACGGGCGCAAGCTCGGTGAAATCCTCGGCGGCCGCGCCGGGGATTTCGACTTTGTCAGCTCCCCGCTCGGACGCACGCGCGACACGATGGAGCGGGTTCGCACAGCCATGGGCCTGCCGCCCAGCGAATACCGGCTCGACGATCGGTTGAAGGAGCTCTCCTTCGGCGATTGGGAAGGTTCGACCTTACCGGAACTGGCGGAGGTCTCACCGGCGCGGGTCGAGGAAAGGGCGCGTCAGAAGTGGGGTTTCATCCCGCCCGGCGACGATGCGGAAAGCTATGAGATCCTCTCCTGGCGGATCGGCGCCTGGCTGACCTCCGTCGAGCGTCAGACTGTCTGCGTCAGCCATGGTGGCGTCATCCGCAGCTGCTTCCGGCTGATTGGCAATGTCAGTGAGGATGAGGCCTGCGAGATGAACATTCCGCAGGATCGGATCCTGAAAATCGATCGCGACCGGAAATTCATAGACTGGATCTGACACCGACCGCGCCGCCCTCTTCGGGCGGCCCCGCGCCTGCTACTGCAGCAGTTCCAAATCGTCAACGACGCGCTTGCCGTCCACTTCGGTGTAGAAGACGAGGACCTTTTGGCCGGGTTCCAGGCCTTCAAAGTTGAATTCCGAGGGAACAGCGTAGGTCTTGCCGTCATCAAGGACGAGGCTCATGCCATCAATGTTCACATCGCGAATCGTGGCTTCCACATCGGCGCTGCCGGCAAAGGCGCTGACCGGCGACAGAAAGCCTGCGGTGGCGACAAGCAGGGATATTACGACACGCATGCAAACCACCCTCGACCAAATCACTGCTGAAAACGACTGCAAAATAGCCTCCTGAATGTGGCGGAATTCGCCCCTGACAATGTCATTTCGAGGGATTGTGGACCCGAAGGGCAATCGCAATCAAGCGCGTTTGCCGCTGTCCCCGACAAACTGTGGGCCTTATCCATGTTCAAGGACCGTCCTGCACTCGATAAAACAGCGAAACGAAGAAAAACCTCCCTGTGCCGAAATCCTAAATTAACCGCAGAGCCATAGGCTTAGCGCAATCGGGATCAGGGGAAACTTACACTTGCGCAAGTTGACGATGGACGCGCGTGCCGACAGGCGACTGAGCAACGGCATGCTCTGGCTGATCGGCGCTGCCATTCTGAGCCTTCTGATCGTTTCAATCGGCCTGATGATCGACCGCCAGACCGCCCTTACCGAACGCGGACGCATCGAGCACGGGATCCTGGATCGGCTGCTGCGTGTTCAGTCTGACATCGAGATCCACCTGGAACACGACATTAACGTTGCTTTGGCATTTGCCGATGACATCGCCGATGACGGAATGGTGTCACCGATGGAGTTCAACCGCACGGTCAACCGCCTCCTGACCGACAACCCGCAGCTTCGCCGCATTCGTCTCGCCCCCCTCGACGATCCCGCCAGGATGGCCTTCACTCCGAAGGTAACCCGGGCTTCCAGGATCATCTATGTCGACATCCCCGTACCGCCGGTCTCGTGGCAGGCAAGTCAGACGTGGATCTCCCTGATCGTGGAAATCGACGCCGACCGTTTCCTGGAGCACCATGGACTTCTGACCGAAGTCGATGTGCCTGACCATGAAGGGCATGACCACACCAAAGTTGCTGTGGTCATGGCATCCCCCGATGGCACGGACGAAGTCTTCGGCGATGCGACGATTTTCGATGATACCCCAATCAGCACTACGGCTGCTGGCGGACATTTGAGTTACACTCTCTATGGCGTACCGGCGGATGGCTGGGAAGCGGCGATGAACAGGCTCTTGCCGAGCCGCTTGCTTGTGCTCGCAGGCGTCGTCGCAATGACGAGTTCCGTGCTGCTCGCCCTATTCCTGCTGCGCGAACGGAATACAAATATTAGGCGTCTGAGAGCTCGCGAACAGCGGCTGCTCGAACTGTCGCAGCGTTTTCAGCTAGCGCTAGAGACCTCCAATATTGGCATCTGGGAGATCGACGCCTCGACCCATGCCCTGATCTGGGACAGCCGCAGTGCCGGCCTTCACGGCCTGCCCAGCAGCCTGACCGACGACGAAGACCGATTGGCAGACTGGTTTGCCTCGCTGCATGCAGACGATATCGGACGCGCAGAACAACTCTATTTCGACGCCGCAGTTGCCGCGACCGCCGACCAATGGGACATCAGCTACCGTGTTCCACTTTCGGATGAAAGTTTCCGCTATCTGCGCTCGGTTGGCGCCCGCACGAGCGATGGCAGCATCACCGGCATCGTCTGCGACGTGACCACCGATACCCTGGTCACGCAGTCGCTGAGCCGCGCGAAGGAAAACAGCGACATCAAGAATGCTGAGCTGGAGCTTGCCCTTGAGGAACTCTCAAGCCGCGAGCATCAGTTGGCGGAAGCATCGCAGCGTCTGGATCTGGCGCTCGGCTCCTACAATTGCGGCACCTGGGAAGGCGATCCCATTACGAAGAGCGCCATCTGGGACGAGCGCATGCACCAACTCTACGGCCTGGCGTTCAGTGACAAACCCGTCGCCGAACACGTCTGGCTTTCACGCCTTCATCCGGACGACCGGGGCGAGATCCAGCTGGCCACAAAGCGCGCGGTTACGCTAGACCAGATCATCAACACGACACAGAGAGTGGTATTGCAGAATGGCGAAATTCGCTACATCCGCTCGGTCGGCCAGCCGCATATCGGGCGCGACGGCAAGAAGAAGCTGATCGGCATTGCCTTCGACGTGACCGCTGACGCGCTGCTTGCAGAACAACTGCGCTCCGCCAAGGCGGAAACCGACATGCGCAATATCGAGCTTGAACTTGCCAAGAACCGCATCGAGTTCAACGCCCTGCACGACCCGCTGACCTCTCTCGCCAACCGCCGCAAGCTCGATCTCGAACTCGACACCCTGGCACGCAACGGCGACCGCCAATCGTCCAAGTTCGCGATCCTGCATCTCGACCTCGACCGATTCAAGGAAATCAACGACACGCTTGGCCATGCGGCTGGTGACGCCATGCTGGTTCACGCCTCCCGCATTCTGATGAAACATGTGCCGCGCGGCGATCTCGTCGCCCGCATCGGCGGCGATGAATTCGTGGTGCTGGCACGGCGGCAGACGTCGGTCGACGAGCTGGCAACGCTTGCCAACAAGATCATCGATGAGATGCGTCAGCCGCTCGACTTCGAAGGCTTTGACTGTCGCTGCGGTGTATCGATTGGCATAGCCCAGGCCCATGGTGTTTCACCCGATCCGCGCAAGGTGCTTATCAACGCCGACATCGCACTGTACCAGGCCAAGGAAAAGGGCAGGAACTGCTACGAGTTCTTCACCCCGGATCTGCAGGCCAACATCATCGCCAAGAAGCGCATGGCCGACGACATGTTGGCTGGACTCGACCGCGACGAATTCATCGTCTGGTATCAGCCGCAATTCGAGGCTGACAGCATGCAGCTCTGTGGCGCCGAGGCCTTGGTCCGCTGGCGCCATCCCGACCGCGGCATCCTCGCTTCCGGCAACTTCTTGAAGGTTGCCGAAGACCTGAATGTGATGGCTCGCATCGACGAACTGGTGCTGCAGACGGCGCTCAAGGACCAGATGCGCTGGACGGCGCTCGGCATGCAGGTGCCGCGCATCTCGGTGAACGTCTCCTCCAAGCGTCTGCATGACGACAACCTGATCGACCAGTTGAATGGGCTTGCGATCACGCCCGGTTCGATCTGTTTCGAACTGGTGGAGTCAATTTTCCTCGACGATAGCGACACGCTTGCCTCCGACAACATTGAAAAGATCAAGGCGCTTGGTATCGACATCGAAATCGACGATTTCGGCACAGGCCATACCTCGATCGTCTCGCTCCTGAAGCTAAAGCCGAAGCGGCTGAAGATCGACCGCCAGCTGGTCATGCCGGTCACCGTTCAGCCGCAGGAACGGAGCCTCGTGCGCAATATCGTCGAAATCGCTCGCTCGCTTGGCATCGAGACGGTTGCCGAAGGCGTCGAAACCCATGAACATGCAGGCATCCTGCGCCAACTCGGCTGTGACTATCTGCAAGGTTACGCCTTCGCCAAGCCGCTCTCGTTCGAGGATTTCACCCGCTTCGTCGATCGCCTGCCACAACGCAAAGCGTCTTGACCCGATGCATGGCCGGATCACGGAGGTGGCAGAGACACTGTGTCGTCGCAAATCGGCGGCGCGCGGCGCAAAAGCGCTTCACAGAAATTGTCAATTTGCTCTATGAGTGACGCCATCCAAGGCAGGGCCCGCCGGAACACTTTCCGGCGGACGACAATGGAACGGTAGTACACGCATGTCGCACAATACCTTCGGTCATCTCTTCCGCGTCACCACCT
The DNA here is from genome assembly GCA_045377275.1 of Allorhizobium sp. Lineage (GTDB taxonomy): Bacteria > Pseudomonadota > Alphaproteobacteria > Rhizobiales > Rhizobiaceae > Allorhizobium. The sequence goes on from JBJIOA010000012.1 coordinate 10,033, forward strand.
GGGGTGAGAGCCACGGGCCGGCGCTCGGCGCTGTTGTCGATGGCTGCCCTCCGGGCGTCCGCTTCGCCCAGGAGGATCTGCAGGTCTTCATGGACAAGCGCAAGCCCGGCCAGTCGCGCTTCGTCACCCAGCGGCGCGAAGACGATATCGTCAAGGTGCTCTCCGGAGTCATGCCGCAGGAAGACGGCACGATGATCACCACGGGTACACCGGTTTCGTTGTTCATCGAGAACACCGACCAGCGCTCCAAGGATTACGGCGACATTGCCAAGCGCTATCGTCCTGGACATGCCGACTATACCTATGACCTGAAATACGGGATCCGCGACTATCGTGGCGGCGGGCGCTCGTCCGCCCGCGAGACGGCAGCTCGCGTGGCAGCCGGTGCGCTCGCACGGCTTGCCATGCCCGGTGTCACCATTCGCGGTGCTCTGGTGCAGATCGGCACCCACAAGATCAACCGCGACAACTGGGATTGGGCTGAGGTCGACCAGAACCCGTTCTTTTGCCCGGATGCTTCGATGGTTCCGGTCTTCGAGGACTATCTCGACGGCATTCGCAAGGCAGGCTCCTCGGTCGGCGCCGTGATCGAGGTCGTTGCCGAAGGCGTGCCGGCCGGTATCGGCGCTCCCGTCTATGGCAAGCTCGATCAGGAGATTGCAGCCGGCCTGATGTCAATCAATGCGGTAAAAGGCGTCGAGGTCGGCAATGGCTTCCAGGCGGCCGAGATCACCGGCGAGGAAAATGCCGACGAGATGCGGATCGGGGCTGACGGCAAGGCGGTATTCCTGTCGAACCATGCCGGCGGGGTGCTGGGTGGTATCTCGACCGGTGAACCGATCGTTGCGCGCTTTGCCATCAAGCCAACCTCCTCGATCCTGACCGAAAAGCGCTCGATCGATGCCGATGGCAACGAAGTCGATGTGAGGACGAAAGGCCGCCACGACCCTTGCGTCGGCATCCGCGCCGTGCCCGTCGGCGAGGCGATGCTCGCCTGCACCATCCTCGACCATATCCTGCGAGACCGCGGCCAGAATGGCCGGACCAGATAAGGACTGTCCCATGAGCTTTGACCAGAAACGCGTCGTCGAGGCCATCAGAGCCTTCGAAGCCGGCGAAATCGTTGTCGTCATGGACGATGACGGCCGCGAGAACGAAGGTGATCTGATCGTCGCGGCAGTACACTGCACCGCAGAAAAAATGGCCTTCATCGTGCGCCATACCTCAGGCATCGTCTGTGCGCCCATGCCCAAGGAAGAGGCCAAGCGCCTGAACCTATCGGCGATGGTGGCGGAAAACGATAGCGCACACACCACGGCCTTCACCGTCTCCGTCGATTTCAAGCATGGCACGACGACGGGCATTTCTGCCGATGACCGGACGCTGACGGTCCGCAATCTCGCCAATCCGAATGTCGGTCCCTCTGATTTCGTCCGCCCCGGCCACATCTTCCCGCTGGTGGCCCGCGAGGGGGGCGTGTTGATGCGCTCCGGCCATACGGAAGCGGCCGTCGATCTCTGCCGTCTCGCGTCGCTGCCGCCGGTCGGCGTGATCTGCGAACTGGTCAACGACGATGGCACCGTGATGCGCGGGCCGCAGGTGGCAGCCTTCGCAGAGAAGCACGGCCTGAAGCAGGTCACCGTCGCCGATCTCATCGCCTATCGGCAGCGCAAGGAAACCCTGATCCAGCTGGTCTCCAAGTTCGATCTGCAGACCCCCTACGGCCCAGCCAAGGCATTCGCCTATTCGCTGCCCTGGGATCCGATGCAGCATCTGGCCGTCGTCTTCGGCGATATCCGTGATGGTGAGGACATTCCGGTCCGCCTGCATCTGGAGCATGTCGGCAAGGACGTATTTGGGACAGATCGCCAGATCGATGGGATCATGAAGCGGATCGCCGAAAAGGGCCGTGGCGTCATCGTCTATCTACGCGAGGGATCCGTCGGCGTCGGCGTTTCGACGACGGCGCGCAGCGGCAAACATGAGCGCGAGGACCATTCCGAAGCGCAGGCGCGCGAGAGCGAGTGGCTGGAAATCGGCCTCGGCGCGCAGATCCTGAAGGATCTCGGCGTTACCTCGATCCGGCTCTTCTCGTCGCGCGAGCGCCACTATGTTGGCCTTGAAGGCTTCGGGATTAAGATTTCGGCAACCGAGATCGTCTGAGGGTCTTCCCTCTCGTTTGATGCCATGTGGCGGTTCACCGCCGCCTGATCACCCCACCCCGGACCTTCGGTCCGACCCTCCCCCTCAAGGGGAGGGTAGAGTGTGACCGCTAGCGCTCGCACCAAGGCTAACGGCGGCCACCCACCTCCCCCTTGAGGGGGGAGGTCGACGCGCAGCGTCGGGTGGGGGTGACCCCAGTGCCGGCCAAAACACTCAAGTCCCGATCGGCCCTTCCACAACCGGCTCCGGCCTACCCTTCCAGCTTAGCCGCCAGACGTCCCCCTGGCGCACCGACTGGACGGCAGCGGGACGAAGGATGGCAAAGCAGGTTCCGCCGGTGTGGCGGACCGAGGGGTAGACGATACCGTTCAACGCTGCGCGCTTAGCTTCGAGTGCCAGGCGATTGCCCTCAGGGTAGCCAAGCGCCTTAACGGGCGAGAGCGCTGGATGATCCGGCTGCGTTCTCAGGTCGAGGAATTCGCCCGACGTGCTGCAGAGCATTTCTGCATAATCGGCGACGGCTTCAAATACGCCCGTCCGCGACAGGAACTCCGTCATGTGAAAGGCGATTTCGGCGAGACAGGTTTCGACGGCTAGCGCTGCATACCAGGCTCCCCGCGTCTCGCCGTTGAAGCGATTGGGTTCGCGCGGCTTGGCATAGGCGAAGCTCGCATTGATGAAATGGGCATGCGGCACGTCATAGACGAGTTCGTTGGCAGCCAGCCCGGAAATGCCCGTCGACTGCGCCTGGATGCGGGTCGATGTGGCCGCCTCGATCTCGGCGAGTTCGGCAAGTTCATCGTCTGACTCGGCGAGTGGTGTAAGCACAGCTTGGCGAAGGCGTGCGCTGGAGACAAGACGCACCGTGTGGGGATAGGCAAGCGTGCTTACCGGAACGCCGGCGACTTCCAACTCAGAGGCCCCCGCGCACGGCATCGAGATAGCGACGGACTTCCAGCATATGCGGGATGCCGCCCTCGATCATGGCAGCGACCGGTGTGCGGCGATCAAAGAGCGGCCCGGTATTTTCCAGCATCGGCCAGCGGTCGGCCATGGCATCGACGAAGAGCAGATGCAGGGCCTTGTAGATGCCCACAAGTGCGGAGATTCGGGTCATCTGATCCTGGCTCAGCGTTTTGGTCACGTTCTCCGGCTTCAACCGCTCCCAGGTACTGACGGAGACACCGAGCAAAGCCGCTGCCTGCTGGCTGGTCAGGTCCCAATGAATGACCAGACGGCGAAAGGCTTTGAGAGCAGTCGCCGAAAGTCGTTTCCGATCGGCTTCGACCGAGAAGCCCTGGGGCGGAATGGCATCCGAGACGGCCTTGCGTTCGACGGCATGGAGCATGACTAACCTCCTTCAAATGACAAATAAAAGATACGTCATTTGAAGCCTCATACAAGGGGACGGCACCACGGTGGTCGACAATTTGGACATTCTGGAATGCTGGTGGCCGCTCGCCCGGCCTTAAAGCACCCGTCGCGCCATACCGACCGAGCGTGGCGCCGTCTCGTCGAAGCCGAACTGGCTGTAGAGGCGGTTGGCGGGCACGTCGGCGATCAGGCTGACATAGGCTGACTTCGGCAGTGTGGCGATGAAGTCGGAGAGCGCCGCCATGATCCACTTGGCGAGGCCCCTGCCCTGGTGATCCGGCAGGATGGCGATGTCGGTCACCTGGAAGAAGCAGCCGCCATCGCCGATGATGCGGCCCATGCCGACGGTCTCATTGCCCAGCATCAGGCTCACGCCAAAGATCGAGTTTGGCAGGCCCTTTTCAGCGGCTTCGCGCGCAAATGGCGTGAGGCCCGATTCCAGGCGAAGACGCATGTAGTCATCGATGGCGGGCACACGAGGTTCTATGCGGTAGGCGCTGTTGTCGGTCACGTCGGATCTTTCTGTCTGTGGTGATTGTGTTTGTTCAGCCGAGCCAGCCGGGCTGCAAGCGCACGGCCTCCATGCCGGCAAAGCGGGCGACACGCTGGAGTTCGGCTTCCAGCTTGTCGAGGCGGCCGGCCGTCGGCTTCACGCCCGGCTCCAGCCACAAGCGGCGAACGTCGAGCACGCCCCCTTTGCGTTCCGCCTTCATGTCGATCCGGCCGATCAAGCGATCGCCTTCGAGCAGCGGAAAGACGTAATAGCCATATTGCCGCTTCGGCTCGGGCACGAAGACTTCGATGCGGTAGAAAAAGCCGAAAAGGCGTTCGGTGCGGTTCCGGTCGCGGATCAAGGGATCGAAGGGCGAGAGCACACGGATGCGGGCCGGCGGCTCGGGGGCGTCGAGGAGCGATGCCATCTTGTCGGCGAAGGCGAAGGAGGCGCGCGGCTTGCCGTCAACGGTTTCGAGCGCAAGTTCCTGCAACTCATCGCGATGGGAGGCCACCCAGGCTTTGGCCTCGTCGGGTGTGACAATGTCGAAAAAGGCGGCGATCTCACCCGAGGTGGCGAAGCCGAGGCGGGTGAGCGCGGCGCGGCAGGCCCAATCGACGAAGGTTTCGTGATCGACTTCGGCGGTGTGATGTTCAGCGGGAATGACCCGCTCGGAGAGGTCATAAACCTTCTGGAAACCCTCGCGGCGTGCAATCGACAATTTGCCGGTGTGCCAGAGGAATTCGAGCGCTGTCTTCGAGGGATACCAGTTCCACCAGCCGCCGGACTTGTGGTCCTCGGCTTTCACATCGCGGGCCATGACCGGACCATGGTCGCGGATACGGGCATAGGTTTCTTCGAAGGCCTGGTCGAAGCCTTCCCCCTGCCATTTCGCCCAGTTTTGCCGGATACGCTCTTCGCGGCGGACGAAGCGGTGCTTCCAGTAGGGAAAGAAGGCTGAAGGGATGACCGAGGCATCATGGGTCCAATGCTCGAAAAGCGAGCGGTCCTTTTCGAGGAGATGCTGGAGATCCTTTGGCCGATAGGTCTGGTTGCGCGAAAAGAGGATCTGGTGATGGGCGCGCTCGACCCACTGGATGCTGTCGACCTGAACGAAGCCGAGATCGTGGATCAGGTCGTAGAGCCCATCACGCCCGAGCGCCTTGGTTGGCGAGCGCGACAGGCCCTGCCGTTCAAGGAAGATTTTTCGCGCAAGCGTGTTGGGGACGGGAATCGACATGATTGAGAGGCTAGGACATGTTCGCGGTTTGTTCAATGGGTGATCGCCATCTAGCCTGCACTCAAAAAACTAGATACAACCCATAAGAGCATCCACATCCTCAAAGCGGAGTAGATGAAGTTGAACGAGCCGAGACAATGGCCACGCTTCAAGCCGTTGATTGTGGGAGAATTGCCCGTTCATCATCTGCGTCGTTTCGGCCTCGACCTAACTCCCGGTCTCGTAAGTTTTTCAATCCCGGCGCAGAAGCACGCCTTCAAGTCCCACCCGGACACCTTTATGTCCTGCCTCCCTTTTGTATCACAGGCGGTGGTTACCCCCAGCCATGTCGGTCAGTCACCGAAACACGCGGCGGAGGGCTTCGAGTTGATACGAGAAGTTCGACAATCCGAGCTCATCATTCTCGTCGCTGTGCTCATCAGGCCGAGCCGACAAGGTGTCTATCTGATCAAATCGGTCTATCCGATCGACCAAAACAAACTTGCGAACCGCTTACGAAAAGGCCATCTGATCGAGACGCAATAAAAAACCCCGCACGAGGCGGGGCTTTCTATTCTCGCCGGGGCGCCAAAGCCCGGATCTCTTCACCTTGCGGTTACTGACCCTTGCGGGTGCGTGGGGAGGCCGTTCCCACCTCGAAATCTATAGAGGGAGTATCCTGAATCAGCGACCGAATGTCAAGAAAACGGCCTGTTTCTCGTCGGGGCCTGATGGCTTAGACATTCCCCTCTTTCGTGTGCACCGCTATAGAGGCCTGCAACATCTCCCGGAGACCCCTCACCTTGCACATCCGTTTCGACCAGGCCGAGTTGCGCTTCGGCGACCGAGTTGCTCTCTCGCCGCTGACGCTGTCGCTCGTCGAGCCTCGGATCGGCGTGATCGGGCTCAATGGTTCGGGCAAGACGAGTTTCGCGCGGCTGATCGCGGGGCTCGCCAAGCCGACATCCGGCACAGTGACGCTGGATGGGCTGGACACGGTTGCCGACGAGAAGGCGGCCCGGGCAAAGACGGGGTTCATCTTCCAGAACCCGGGCCATCAGATCATTCTGCCTGTCATTCGCGAGGACATCGCGCTCGGGCCGAAATCGCGGGGGCTTGCGGCTCCCGAAGTGGACGGGCTGGTGGATGAGGTCCTTGCCCGGTTCGGGATCAGCGATCTCGCGGCGAGACGTCCCCACGAGCTATCCGGCGGTGAGCTGCAGCTGGCAGCGCTTGCCGCCGTCTGCGTCAACCGCCCTGACGTGGTGATTTTCGACGAACCGACCAATCAGCTCGACCTCAGGAACCGGGCCCGCGTCAAGGCGGCGATCGAGGGGCTGGGCGAACAGGCTGTGGTCATCAGCCACGACCTCGATCTGGTGGCGGATTTTTCCCGCGTGCTGGTCTTTCACGAGGGGGCGCTCGCCTTCGACGGAGAGGCGACCGAAGCGATCACCCTCTACCGGGAGATTGCCGGATGCTGACGAGCCTGCATGTGGAGGGGCAAAGCCTCCTGCATCGCATCCCGGTCAAGCCGAAGCTTATCGGGCTGATGGCTTTCGGGCTGGGCCTGTATCTTATCGATCAACCGCTCGCCCTGACCCTCGTTCTGATCACGACCGGCACTGTCTATCTGTCGACCGGTGTCGGCCTGTCGGAAGGATTTCGGCGGCTGAAGCCGGTGCTCTTCACGATTGCCTTTCTCGCTTTGGTCAATCTCTTGCTGCTGTCGCCTCACGAGGCTCTCGCGATCACACTGAGGCTCGTTGCCATCCTGTTTTTTGCGGCGGCCGTCACGGCTTCCACGACCATTGCCGATTTCATGGCCGCCGTTACCGATCTTGCCCGGCCACTCGAGCGGCTGGGGCTTCTAAAGGCGGCCGATCTCGGGCTCGCACTCGGGCTCGTCCTGCGTTTCGTGCCTGAGATTGCGGCGCGCTACGAAGCGCTGAACGAGGCGCATGCGGCGCGCGGCATTCCGGTCAAGCTCTCGCGCATGCTCGGGCCGCTCATCATTTCGACGTTGAAGGATGCCGATCGGATCGCCGAAGCGATTGACGCCCGGGGGATTCGGGGTCAGTAACACTCCTGCAAGATTACCGGGGACCCGTTCCATGACCACCAGAGACCTCGTGCTCGCCGCCCTCTTCACTGCGATCATCATCGTGCTCGGCTTCATTCCGCCAGTGCCTATCCCGTTGCTGCCGGTACCGATCACGGCGCAGTCCATGGGTGTCATGCTCGCCGGCTGCATCATCGGGGCCAAACGCGGTGCCGCCGCCTATGCCCTGCTCGTCGTGCTCGTCGCCGTCGGCTTGCCCGTGCTTTCCGGCGGTCGTGGCGGTCTCAACGTGCTTATGGGCCCGACCGGCGGCTATATCTTCGGCTGGATCATCGGTGCATTCGTCACCGGTTTCCTCGCCGAAAAGCTCGTGCGCGAAGGCCAGTCGGCTGCCAAGCAAATGGCCGGTTTCTTTGTTGCCAGCGTCGTGGGCGGCATTGGTGTTGTCTATCTCTGCGGCATGCCGTGGCTGTCGCTCGTCGCCGGCACGCCCTTCGACAAGGTCGTCCTGGGGTCGCTGGCCTTCATTCCCGGCGACCTGGTCAAAGCGGCAATTGCCACGCTTGCGGCGCGCGCCGTGCTCGTCGGCTATCCGCTGCTGCCGGCCCGCGCATAACACCCAGAAAGCGTCGTTCAAGAATCGAAATGCCACCGCTAAGGTGGCATTTTCCGTTCTGGGTTCTGGGGGATTTGAACCGTGACGACCGCGCCGAAACTGATGCTGGCCTGCGCTCTGCAGGCATTCGCCACCACCACAGTCCTGGCCAATGACTCCATGGCGACGCTGGAAGCTGGTGGGCTCGTGTTCACGCGCAGCGAAGAGATCACCATGGCGCGGGAAGATCTCTACATCTCGCCGGAGAAGGTGGAGGTGAAGTATCTCTACCGCAACACCAGCGACAAGCCGGTCAACACGATCGTCGCCTTCCCCATGCCGAAGATCGGCGGCCCGATCGAGATCATGTCGGCGGTGCCGGACGAGCAGAGCGACAATTTCATGGACTTCTCCGTCGTCCAGGACGGCGAGGAGATCGAGCCGAACCTGCAACAGCGCGTGCTCGTCCGCGGCATCGACTTCACAGCCGATGTCGAGGAGCAGGAAATCCCGTTACAGCCCCTCCTCAAGGAGACGACGGAAGCCCTGAAGACGTTGGAGCCCGACGTGATCAAGGATTGGCTGTCCAAGGGACTGATCGTCGATATCAACTACGGCACCGGTGGTGAGGCTGCTCCAGAATATGCACCCGTCTGGGAGCTCGAATCCATCTATTGGTGGGAGACGACCTTCCCGGCCGGCGCAGACGTAGAAGTCGAGCATCGCTATCGTCCGAGCGTCGGCGGTAGTGCCGGCCTTGTCTTCATGTGGGACGGCAAGCCATCGGATGCCTATGCCGAATACCAACAGCGCTATTGCATCGACGACGCATTCCTCAATGCAGCGATCAAGCTGGAGAAGAAGCAGAACCCGGATGCCGGGATCTACTATTTCGAGCAGTGGCTTTCCTACATCCTGACCACCGGCAACAACTGGTATGGTCCGATTGGCGACTTCCGTCTCACCGTCGACAAGCTCAACCCCGACTCCATCGTCAGTTTCTGCGGGCAAGGCGTGAAGAAGACCGGGCCGACGACGTTCGAGATGCGGGCAAAGGATTTCTATCCCGAACGCGACCTCAACATCCTTCTCGTCGTGTCGAACCAGGTGGCGATGCAGGCTCCGTGAAATGGTGACAAATGCCACCAAATTGGCCGCCTGCGGCAATTCGGACATGTCTTGGTAACGGCTTGTAAAATCGTTTCCGACAGGATTGCCACCGATCGGTCGCTTCCGGTGTCCCCCTGAGCACTCCATGATGGAGGCGCAAACGCCCGAACGGATCATGTCACCGCTGCATCTGGACGCCGGCCTTCCGGCTGTCCCGCCGTTTTCGCGCGCCCGAAAGTCATGATCATGTTCCTCAAAAACCTTTCGCTCAGCAAAAAGCTGATCCTCACCTTTTGCACCATCATGGCTGGATGTTTCCTGGCCTCCGTCGTCGTCTTCGTGCAGGCCTATACGGCCAAGTCCGCGCTGGTCGATCAGGACCGCGCCCAGCGCATCGTCAACCTCGTCGATGCCGCAAAGACTGCCATGGCCGAGCAGGCGGCAAACGAGCGCGGTTACCTTCTGTTCGGCAGCGAAAGCACGCTGGCAGCCGTAACCACCGAGCGCCAGGCGCTCGACGCTGCCATCACAGAGGCGAAAACGCTGGCGGCAAGCGACAATGCACTCGTCGCCCGGCTTGATGCGATGCGGGCCGCCGCCGAGACCTATGCCAAGCAGATTGCCGATCCGCAGATCGCCGCCCGCAAGGCAGGCCAGACATCGATCGAAGAGATTGCGGCCATCGGCAAGTCGGACGCCGCGGGTGCGCTCGACACCTTCCGTGCTGCTGCCGCCGATATCAAGGGCCTGCTGGCAGCGGAGACAGCTGCCAACCGCGCCCGTCTCGACGCCGCGCATTTCGCCCTCGAACTGGCATTGACCCTCGGTGCAGCCGTCGCCGGCGTGTTTGCGGTCGGCCTGATCTGGCTGCTCGCCCGCTCGATCGTCACGCCGATCACCGGCATGACCAATGCCATGGCGCGTCTCGCCGCCGGCGACCACGCCGTCGAAGTGCCGGCAGTCGACCGCGGTGACGAAGTCGGCCGCATGGCGAAAGCCGTGCTGGTGTTCAAAGATGCGGCGATCGAAAGCGCGCGCATGTCAGACGAGCGCCGCACGATGCGCGAACAGGCCGAGGCCGACCGTCAAAAGGCCGAAGCGGAAAAGGCCCGCGAAGCCGAGGAAGTGCGCTTCGCCATGACCGAACTCGCCAAGGGCCTCTCGGCACTCTCGGAAGGGGATGTGGTGTTCCGGCTCGAAAAGCCCTTTGCCGCCCACCTCGACAGTCTGCGTGGCAACTTCAACGAGTTCTCAAGAAGCTGCATGCTGCGCTGAGAACCGTGGGCGCAAATGCCCATGCAATCCATGCCGGCGCGGCCGAAATCCGTGCCTCTGCAGACGATCTTGCGCGGCGTACCGAACAGCAGGCAGCATCTGTCGAAGAAACGGCCGCCGCCGTCGAACAGGTCACCAAGACCGTTCGCGACACGGCCAAACGCGCCGAAGATGTGGGCCAGCTCGTCGACAGCACGCGCTCCGGTGCCGAGCGCTCCGGAGAAGTCGTCCGGAACGCCGTTCAGGCGATGACGGAGATCGAACAGTCGTCACAGTCGATCTCCAGCATCATCGGCGTGATCGAAGACATCGCCTTCCAGACCAACCTTCTGGCCCTCAATGCCGGCGTCGAGGCGGCCCGCGCCGGCGAGGCCGGCAAGGGTTTCGCGGTCGTTGCCCAGGAAGTCCGGGAACTCGCACAACGCTCGGCCAATGCTGCCAAGGAGATCAAGTCACTGATCTCGCGTTCGACTGCGCAGGTCGGCAATGGCGTGGCGCTGGTCGGCGAGACCGGCACCGAGCTCGACAAGATCGTCAGCGCCGTTCAGGAGATCAGCCACCATGTCGGCGCGATCGTGGTTGCGGCGCGCGAACAGTCGACCGGCCTGCAGGAGATCAATCTCGCCGTCACCGCGATGGATCAGGGCACGCAGCGGAACGCCGCCATGGTTGAAGAGCAGACGGCTGCTTCCCATACGCTGGCTGCGGAAGCGGATTCGCTCAACGCGCTGCTCGCCCAGTTCCGTCTTGGCCAGGGCGCATCAGCGGCCAGGCCTGGCCGGACGCAGCACCGCGCAACCGCGCCCGCGCATGCGACGCCCGCGCCAGTTGCTCGCCCGGCAGCGCGCCAGCCGGCTGCTGCCTCTGCCACCCACATCCCTACCCCGTCGCCGGCGCGCGCACTCGCAAGCAAGCTCGGCCGTGCCTTCGGCATGGGTTCAGCGGCGCCCGCAGAACCGACAAAGCAGGACTGGACGGAATTCTGACCACGCTGCTCCCGAGCCATCTTCAGCAGAATCAAGAAAGCCCGTGGCTTGCGCCACGGGCTTTCTCTTTTGCCTGGACTCAAAACAGTCAGGCTACCGGTCGTCCTCGACATCGTCGACGACGTCCGTCATGGGGCGGTCCGCACCGTCCGCATGTTCGTGATGCCACTCGCCTTCGGCGTCCTGCCAGCTGATTTCGGCGTCGCCGTCAGAGAGTTGCTGGGCGCCAGCGGCCTGACGGGCCGCAGCAAGCGCCTGTTCGTGTGTCGGATAAGGCTCCGAGTAGACGTCGCCCATGCGATAGGCATAGCCTTCGTCATGGGCAATGACGTGATAGGTGACCTTCACCATGGCAGGCCTCAATTCCAATGCCAGCGGTCGCGCTTTGCCGGCGTCGAGGTGGCGACGAGATAGCCGATCACGCCGCCGATGATGCCAAGCGTGATGAGGGCCGTGGACGCAGCAGCCGGATGACGACGAGCGACGCCAGCGACGGCATCGGCACCATCACGGGCATAGTCTGCCACATTGCCCGCTGTACGGGCGGCCCCATGCCATGCTTCGGCTGCGCGGTGGCGCGCATCATAACCGGTACGCGAGGCCTGACGGCCGATGACATCCTTCAACTCGGTCATCTGTTCGCGCAGTTCACGCAGTTCTGCCTGCAGGTTGGACGTCGCCATGGTCGGCTCCTTTTCTTGTTTCGGGATCTTGCCCAAGAAACGTGAGCGACGCGCGATGGTTCCAATGCAGCGCACAAAGGGAACGAAACTCGCTGCAAACGAAAACGCCCGATGCAAGGCACCGGGCGTTTCGAATGCGGATGTGTGGAAGCGCTTACTTGGTCGCGGCTTCGTACATTTCGAGCACGTAGTCCCAGTTGATCAGGCTGTCGACGAAGGCTTCGAGATACTTCGGACGAGCGTTGCGGTAGTCGATGTAGTAGGAGTGCTCCCACACGTCGACGCCGAGGATCGGGGACGCGCCGTGGACCAGCGGGTTCTCGCCGTTCGGGGTCTTGGAGATTTCAAGCTTGCCGTCCTTGACGGAGAGCCAGGCCCAGCCGGAGCCGAACTGCGTGGTGCCGGCTGCAACGAAATCAGCCTTGAACTTGTCATAGCCGCCGAGGTCGCTGTCGATGGCAGCCTGCAGCTTGCCAGGCAGCTTGTTGCCGCCGCCGTCCTTCTTCATCCAGTTCCAGAAGTGGATGTGGTTGTAGTGCTGGCCGGCATTGTTGAACAGGCCAGCATTCTTGCCATAGGACTGCTTGACGACCTCTTCCAGCGACAGGCCTTCGAGGCCCGAATCCTTCAAGAGGTTGTTGCCGTTGGTCACATAGGCCTGGTGGTGCTTGTCGTGGTGAAACTCAAGGGTTTCAGCCGACATGAACGGTGCCAGCGAGTTGTAGGCATACGGGAGGGCGGGCAATTCGAAGGCCATGGTGAGATCTCCTTTTGGCAAATGGATTGCGTTTTGGCAGGTGACGGGAACATAGGTGCGGAACAACGCGCAGGCAACCTTTGCCCTTCCAAATTCCCGCCCACAAGGGAAAGAAATGTCTTCCGTTTTTGGACTTGCGCGACGGGGCGTTCCGACCGAGGTTTGAAGTGTCTCTGCATCCAACCGAGGTTCCCATGTTCTGTTCCCGCAAGCTTTTGACGGCGACCGCAATCGTCTTCAGTCTCTTCGCCTGCTCGGCAATCGCCTCGTCCGGCGACGCCTGGGACGAATTCGCCAGCGATGTTGCGGCCAAATGCACAGCGCTCGCCAAAGGGCGGATTGAGCAGCCAAAGGTCGTCGTCGATCCCTTCGGCACCGAGAGCTATGGCATGGCGATCCTGACGGGCAAGGCTGTTGGGGCCGATGCTGTCGTCAGTTCCATCTGCGTCTATGACAAGAAGAGCCAGACGGCGGAAATCGGCGGCGAACTGTCGGCCGATCAGGTGACGATCACCGTACCCTGAAGAGGTCAGGCCTCGTAGACATCAGGCTCCGGCAGGCCATCGGTCGGAAAGCCGAACTCGGCGCGGGCGATCTTGCATTCCTCGTCGCCGGGCATGCAGGTGCGGCAGACATGCGGACGCACGAGATAAACGGCGCAGCCGACATGTTTGCCGACCTCGCCGGTCAGAGCCGCACAGCGCCCGTTTTCGAACTTCATGCCACTCTCGTCCTTGGCGATCATTGCTTCGGGTATGGCGGCGAGCTCCTCGTCGCTTTCCATGGAGAAGCGTGGCCAATCGGCGGAATAGGCGCAGCAGGCACCACAGGTCTGGCAATCGAAGATGTCGGGCGGCGAGGTTTCCAGCATGGATCAGCGCTTTGCGGCGCGGAGGCGCAGAAGGTTCAGGGCGAAGAAGCCGGTGAAGCCCAGCATCAAGAGGCCGACGAAGACCGGGCCTGCGTCGACGGAGATGAGATCCATTGTCAGCCCCGTGCTGCCGGAGCCGGCTGCGCTGCCGATCGCATAGGCCAGCGCAAAGACGGCGGCACCCGAGACCAGCAGACCGCCACGGAAGCGCTCGCCGAGCAAAGTAAGCGCCGCCGTGTAGAGCGAGAAGCTTGCGGCACCGAGGATCGAAATGGTGATCAGCAGGGCAACCTCGGATGTCATAAAGGGCAGCGCCAGGAAGGCTATGGCGGCAATCAGCGAGCCGGAGACGGCAATGACCGGTCGCGACAGGCGGTCGAGCAGCCAGCCGACAAAGGGCTGGGCGAGTGCCGTCGGTAGCGCCACCATGGTAACGACGAAGGCCGCGAAATTCTGGCTATAGCCACGTTCGACGAAATAGAGCGGGATCATCGAGATCGCCGCGATATCCGAAAAGCCGAAGGCGACCACCATCAGCGTCAAAACCGGCGCCATCCTGACGAAGGTCAGGAGCCCGCCGGCTTCCGAGGCTTCCGGCTTGGTCTTGGCATAGCGGCCGAGCATGACCGAGGCGAAGGCGACGAGTGCGACGTAGCCCGCCGTCAGCGCGAAGGCGAAACCGTCCTCGATGCCGACGAGCGGAATGGCAAGGGGACCGGCGGCAAAGCCTGCGCACATGCCGGCGCTATAGGCGCCGGAGACGCGACCGCGCAGGCGGTCCGGACAGGCGGTGTTCAGCCAGGCTTCCGAGACGGTGTAGATGATGCTGGTGCAGAATCCGAGCAGGAAGCGGGCGACGAACCAGATCCAGAGCTCATCAAAGGCCGAGAAGGTGGCGAGGCAGACAGAGACGCCGCAGAGCGAGGCGACGATCAACCGGTCGCCGCGTATCTTCTGCGTCAGCCTGCCGATCATCAGTGTCGACGAGGCGAGACCCAGCGCAAAGACCGAGGCGTTGAGCCCCGCCATGCTGGAGGAGACACCGCGGCTTTCGAGGATCAGCGCGATCAGCGGATAAGTGAGCCCCTGCCCCACCGCAAAGGCCGTCACCCCCAGGATGACGACCGTAATCGCCGCCCAGTCGGGCGCGACGTCGGTTGAGATATCCGTGGTGTGTGCGGTGTGCATGGAGCCTCCACAGCCCGTTTCAGGGTCCGTCGATTGAGGCTTCGGTCTAGCGGGGCGTTTGGGGGAAGTCCAGAGAGAGGCTTCTGACGTATGCCTCTGCGCTCTGATGATTTGGAGTGATACGATCCAAATACCGCACAAAAGCATCTCGAAGCGCGACGGTCGGTGCCGGCGGGTTGTCTATTGCTGCAAAGAAGACCGCATAATCCTCAGGCATGAGCAAAGTCTCGTACTCTTTGCCCAGCTGATGCCGGCAAGTGCTTGTGCTGAGGTTTGGCCGATCTTCGTTGCGCATACGAAATTGTCTCGCACGCTGCGTCGAAGATCAACCCTGCTGCCTCAACCCGCCGCAATCACACCCGGCACGTCCTGTCCTAGGGCTTCAAACACCGTCTTCAGAATACCCGCAGCATCGAGCCCGGCGCGGGCATACATCACTTCGGGCTTGGCCTGGTCCATCCAGACGTCGGGCAGCACCAGCGAGCGGACCTTCAACCCGTTGTCGAGCAGGCCCTCGTTGACGAGGAAATGCATGACATGGCTGCCGAAGCCGCCAACGGCGCCTTCTTCGACCGTCACCACCACCTGATGGTGGCGGGCGAGCTGGCGGATCAGGTCGTGGTCGAGCGGCTTGGCGAAACGGGCGTCGGCGACGGTGGTCGAGAGGCCGGCGGCATCGAGGTCTTCGGCTGCCAGCAGACAGTCGGCGAGACGCGTGCCGAAGGAGAGGAGTGCGACCTTGGAGCCCTGCTTGACGATGCGGCCACGGCCGATTTCGAGGATCTCGCCACGCTCTGGCATGGGAACGCCCACACCTTCGCCGCGTGGATAGCGGAAGGAGATCGGACCTTCGTCGTAGGCTGCTGCGGTGCGGACCATATGCTTCAGTTCCGCCTCGTCGGCTGCGGCCATGACGACGAAGCCAGGCAGTGCCGCAAGGAAACCGGTGTCGAAGGAGCCGGCATGGGTCGGGCCGTCGGCACCGACGAAGCCGGCGCGGTCGATGGGAAAACGGACTGGGAGGCCCTGGATGCCGACATCATGGACGACCTGGTCGTAGCCGCGCTGCAGGAAGGTCGAATAGAGCGCGCAGAAGGGCTTGAAGCCCTCGGCGGCGAGTCCGGCGGCGAAGGTCACCGCATGCTGTTCGGCAATGCCGACGTCGAAGGTGCGTTCGGGGAAGAGCGACTGCAGCTTGTCGAGGCCGGTGCCCGAGGGCATGGCGGCGGTAATGCCGACGATCTTCTCGTCGTGGCGGGCTTCCTCGACCAGCGCATCGGCGAAGACGGCGGTGTAGGCGGGCGCATTCGGCTTGGCCTTGGCCTGGGTGCCGGTGATGACGTCGAACTTGTTGACGCCGTGATACTTGTCGGCCGCGGCTTCCGCAGGTGCGTAGCCCTTGCCCTTCTGGGTCACGACATGGATAAGCACGGGGCCCTTGGCATTGTCGCGGACGTTGCGCAGCACGGGCAGCAGGTGGTCGAAGGAATGACCGTCGATCGGGCCGATATGGTAGAAACCGAGCTCCTCGAACATGGTGCCGCCGGTGACATAACCTCGGGCATGCTCGACGGCGCGGGTGATCGCGCGGTCGACGGTCTTGCCGAGATAGGCTGTCAGCTTCTTGCCGAACTCGCGGAAGCCCATATAGCTGCGACCGGACGCGAGGCGCGCGAGATAGGCACTCATCGCGCCCGTCGGCGGGGCAATCGACATGTCGTTGTCATTCAAGATGACGATCAGGCGGGCGTCGAGCGCGCCTGCATTGTTCAGTGCCTCATAGGCCATGCCAGCGGACATGGCGCCGTCACCGATGACGGCGATCACCTTACGGTCGGTCTGCGACAGCTCGGCGGCCACCGCCATGCCGAGGCCGGCGGAAATCGAGGTCGAGGAATGGGCAGCACCGAAGGGGTCGTATTCGCTTTCCGCGCGCTTGGTGAAACCGGAGAGGCCGTCTTCCTGACGCAGCGTGCGGATCCGTTCACGGCGGCCGGTCAGGATCTTGTGCGGATAGCACTGGTGTCCGACGTCGAAGATCAGCCGATCATCCGGCGTTTCGAAGACCTTGTGGATGGCGATCGTCAGCTCGACCACGCCAAGGCCGGCACCCAGATGCCCACCCGTTTTCGACACCGCGTCGATCATCTCGTCGCGGACCTCGCGCGCCAACTGCGGCAGGTCGCGATCCTCGATGGTCCTCAAGTCTTTCGGGAGATTGACCTTGTCCAGGAGCGGGGTATCGGGCAGAGATGTCACGGGCTGATGCCTCTTCAGTCTGTTTGGATGCGCGATACCATCCCCCGACGATCAGGGCAATTCCACGTCATCAAGCGCTTATATAGCGGTCAACGGCCCTCCGGCAAAGGTACGAACTCGTCTTCATCGCCGGGAACGATGTCAAAACGACCGGTTCTCCACTCTTCCTTGGCCTGCTCGATGCGTTCCTTGGACGACGAAACAAAGTTCCACCAGATATGTTTCCTGGTTTCCATAGCGGCGCCACCGAAGAGCATGACGTGACAGCCCGTCGCGCCGCCGATCAGGGTGATCTCGTCGCCTGGGCGGAAGACCAGCAATTGATCGGCTGCAAAACGGTCGCCGGCGATCTCGATCTCGCCGGAGAGAATGTAGAGCGCGCGCTCTTCCTGGCTCGCATCGAAGGGGAAGCGCGCGCCGGGCTCGAGCGTGAGGTCAACATAGAGCGTCTCGGAGAACGTCGTCACCGGCGAACGCAATCCGCCCATGCCGCCGATGACGAGGCGGCCGGAAGCGCCGCTATCGCTGAAGGTCGGCAGCTCTGCCTTCGCCGTATGGGCGAAGGCCGGATCGATCTCCTCCAGATGATCTGGCAGGGCAATCCAGGTTTGCAGACCCGACATCGAGAGTGGATGGCCGCGCAGGTTCTCCGGTGTGCGCTCGGAATGGACGATGCCAGAGCCGGCGGTCATCAAGTTGATGTCGCCGGGGGCGATCACCAGCTCGGTGCCGAGGCTGTCGCGATGCTTGATCTCGCCATCAAAAAGATAGGTGACGGTCGAGAGCCCGATATGCGGATGCGGACGGACATCCATGGCTTCACCCGCTTTCAGGACGGCAGGTCCCATGCGGTCAAAAAAGATGAAAGGCCCGACGAGACGGCGGCGTACGGAGGGCAGTGCACGCCGCACGGCAAAACCGCCGATGTCGCTCGAGCGCGGGATGATCAGATGTTCGATGGCGTCGCAGGCAAAAGCGTCGCCGGGGACGGGGTCGTTGCCAGGAAAGAAGGACATGAGGAACCTCCGTGTCAGATCCGCTCAAGGTAACAGGTCTCAACACGGATCATAGAACAGATCGACGGGAAGGCGGTGACGCATCGTTCAGCTTTCAGTCAACACCGGCATCCGCAGAACGGCCGCACTGAAAATCGCTTATTCTGGACGTCAAACTCGTCACACGCTTATCGAGCGCAGTGTAGGTCCGTTAATCCTAAATAAGCCATGTCTAACTATTGTGATCGCAGCATGCCGAACCGTTCAGTATGGCTCCAGCGAAGCACGAAGGAAGCGAGGCAATTTTGGTGAAGAAAATTCTGGCGGTGGATGATTCCAAAACCATCCTGTCCATGGTTACCAAGACGCTGGAAAGCGCCGGTTATGAGACGCTGCAGGCGGAAGATGGCATTCAGGGCCTGGAAGTGCTGGAAGACGGCGCACCTGACCTCATCATCACCGACATCAACATGCCAAGGCTCGACGGGTTCGGATTCATCGAACGCATTCGCCGCAGCGATCGCTACAGAGCCATTCCGATCCTTGTGCTCACGACAGAAAACGATCCACAGAAGCGCGAACGCGCTCGCAAAGCCGGCGCCACCGGCTGGATCGTCAAGCCTTTTGAAGCGGCCAAACTTGTCGACGCTGTTGGACGGTTGAGCGCCTGAGCTTCCGATCCAGCTTTCATGCAAACCTCAGTCCGACGCCCCATCCTTCAGGGGACGGAAGCAAATGCGCAGGGAGACAGGACGCTGTCCTCGCCCGCCTGTCCGCCCAATGTCAGGCAACCACCCGCGTGACAGAGCTCCCAACCACCCGGTGTTTCTCCAGAGGCGGCGAGGCGTATCTCGGAAAGTGGCGCCAACTTCGGCGTCCACTGCCACCAGCCATCCTGAAGCACCGCCCCCTCGCCCGGCTCCATGCCGGCGCCGGATCCCTTGACGCTTGCCTGTCGCAGTTCGAGGCCTCGGCTCGTCACCGCCCACCCCTCCCGCCACTCGACCTTTTCGACCGAATGCTCCCAGGAGAGCGAGAACGTCGTGGTCGGGATGGTCAGAACGGTTGCGGCAAGGGCGATGCAGAGGCTCATGGCGCCTCTGTCTTCGGTGGCGCCGTGGGAATGGGCCCTCTGGCCTTGCCGGGGAACTTCCAGGCCATGAGGGCAAAGAGCAGAACGAGCGCTCCACCGATCTCGTCGGTGATCGGCAGGGCCGCCACCAGGAAGAAGGCCGCGGCGGCGGCCACAAGGCGATGCAGGATCGGCAGCGGCCGGTTGAGATAACCGATGACCGCGACACCCCAGAGACCGATCGACAGGCCGGCCTTGATGACGATGTAGAGGACAGCAAGCGGATAGCCGATCGCCTCGGCCAGCGGGCCGCCGTCCTGCAGCATCAGCGCCGGCGTGTAGACGGCCATGAAGGGAATGACAAAGCCTGCGGCTGCCACCTTGACCGCCTCGAAGGAGATGCGCAGGCCCGATTCCCGGGCGATCGGGGCCGCCGCAAAGCAGGCGAGCGCCACCGGCGGGGTCAAGTCGGCGAGGATGCCGAAATAGAAGACGAACATGTGGCTGACGATCAGCGGCACGCCGAGTTCGAGCAATGCGGGGCCGGCGATCGAGGAGGTGATGATGTAGTTGGGAATGGTCGGAATGCCCATGCCGAGCAGGATGCAGGTGAGCATGGTGAGGACCAGCGACAGGAAGAGACTGTGCTGACCGACGGCGACGACGAACTGGCCGAAGGTGTTGGCGGCACCGGTGAGTGTCATGGTGCCGACAATGATGCCGACCACCGCACAGGCGACACCAACCGGCAGTGCCGTTTTCGCACCGTCGGCGAGGCTGTCGACGCTGAGCTTCAGCGCCTGCCGGCCACCCTTGACCAGAAAATTCCAGGCAATCAGCACCAGGATGGCGATCAGGACTGCGCGGAAGCCATACTGGAAGAAAGATGCACCGGCGAGGCCGATGCCAATCCAGAAGATGGTGCGGATCGCCGTATTCGACATGCCGATGGCGATCGAGCTGCCGAGGATGAGAAGCATGGTGAGCGCCAGACCGGCAGTTCCGGCAAAGAGTGGCGTGTAGCCTGAGAAGAGCAGCCAGACGAGGGCTGCGAGCGGCAGCAGCAGATACCAGTGCTGGCGGATCGCGGCGGTTGCAGACGGCAGATCCTTCGGATCCAGCCCGCTCAAGCCCCGCTTGCCGGCTTCGAGATGCACCATCCAAAAGACCGAGCAGAAATAGAGGATGGCCGGGATCAGGGCTGCCTTGACGATCTCGGCATATTCTACACCCAGCGTCTCGGCCATGATGAAGGCGACAGCGCCCATGACCGGCGGCATGATCTGGCCGCCCATCGACGAGGTTGCCTCGACGCCACCGGCGAAGGCGGGGCGATAACCGAAGCGCTTCATCAGCGGAATGGTGAATTGGCCTGTTGTCACGACATTGGCGACGCCGGAGCCCGAGATCGTGCCCATCAGGCCGGACGAGATGACCGAGACCTTGGCGGGGCCACCGCGCTTGTGGCCAACGAGACCGAGGGACACATCGGTGAACAGCTTGATCATGCCTGCCCGCTCCAGGAAGGAGCCGAACAGGATGAAGAGAAAGATATAGGACGACGACACATAAGTCGGCACGCCATAGATGCCCTCGGTGCCATAGGCCATGTGGTCGATGACCTGGGCGAAGTCATAGCCGCGGTGATTGAGCGGCGACGGTAGATACTCACCGAAGAAGCAGTAGGCGAGGAAAAGGCCCGAGATGATCGGCAGCGCCGGTCCCATGATCACCCAGGAGCCGATAAAGACTGTGGCAATGGCAACGACACCGAAATAGAGATCCATGGTGATTAGATCACCGGCGCGCAGGATCAGCGGCTCATATTCAATGTACTGGTAGACGGCGACGGCGACGCCGGCTGTCGCGAGCGCCCAGGCGCCAGCGGTGTAGAGCGCGCCCTTGCGCAGATTGGCGGCCACCAGCGGGAAGCCGAGAAGCAGAAGGAAGGCGACATGGGTGGAGCGGACGAGCTGGCTCGGCAGGTCGATCAGATGGGCAGCGGTCGCGATCTGGAAGAGCGAAAAGGCAACGGCGATACCGTAGAGCAGCTTGCCCTCGGCCGTCGCCGGAAAAAGCTGCTCATGGGTGTTGGGTTCATGCGACAGGGTCTGGTCCGCAGTCGAGGCGCTCATGGGTGTCCGTCCGAAGGGTAAGCCAAGGGGCAAAGGACCGGACGGCATAGCGGCCGCCCGGTCCTTCCAAGAGTTTCAGAAGCCCACGGGGCTCACAGCATTCCCTTTTCCTTGTAGTAGCGCTCAGCGCCCGGATGCAGCGGAATTGGCATGCCCTTGGTGGCATCTTCCAGCTTGATGTCCTTGGCGGCATTGTGCGCGGCCTGCATCTCCGGCAAGTTCTCGAAGAGTTGCTTGGTCATCTCGTAGGCGAGATCGTCGGACACCTCGGAATGGGTCACGAGGAAGTTGACGACGGCAACCGTCGGCACGTCCTCTGCCTGGCCCTCATAGGTACCGGCCGGAATGGTGGCAGCGATATAAGGTGCACCGAGCGAATTGGCGACATCGGCCGGAACGGCAACCAGAGAGACCGGAAGCGAGGTGGACAAATCCTTGAGTGATGCCACACCGAGGCCGGCGGACTGGAGAGTCGCGTCGAGCTGACGGTTCTTGATCAATTCGACCGATTCGGCGAACGGCAGATACTCGGTCTTGCCGAGGTCCTCGTAGCTCATGCTCGCGGCTTCGAGGATGGCACGGGCATTGAGCTCGGTGCCGGACTTCGGGGCGCCGACGGAGAGGCTCTTGCCTTTGAGATCGGCAAGCGAGGTGATGCCCGAATCCTTCGTCGCGACGATCTGGATGAAGTTCGGATAGATGGCGGCAATGCCTCTCAACTTGTCGAGCGGCGCCTTGAAGCCGGCATCCGCATTGCCTTCCGCGGCCAGCTTGACGCTATCGCCGAGCGAGAAGCCGATTTCGCCCTTGCCCTGCTGCAACAGATTGAGGTTTTCGACCGAGGCCTTGGTCGCCTGCACCTGGGTGCGGACATCCGGGATCTTGTCCCCGTAGATCTTCGACAGGGCGACACCCAGCGGATAGTAGACACCGGAGGTTCCACCGGTCAGCACGTTGACGAACTGCTCGGCGCGAGCGGCGGATGTGCCAAATGCGACAGACGCGGCAAGAGCGGCTGCAGCCAAGGTGCTAAGTCTCGAAAAATGCATGATTGTCCTCCCAAACAATGTAAGCAATTGCGACATCATGGGGAGGCGAGAGAGGGGCGTCAACCTCGTATTTGACGAAGTTCAGGGATATCCATGGGCATACGGAACTCTCTGCTCATTCCCCGACCGGAATATGCAGGCCGACCTTGACGTCGCGCAGCACGACATTCGTGTGCATTCGGCGGATCTGCGGGTTCTCGGCCATCAATTGCGCGCTGATATCGTCATAGTGCTCGACGTCGCGGGCGGTAATGATCGCGACGAGATCGACCTGGCCAGTGACGTAATAGACCTGCTGGACATGTTCCTGCTTGTCGGCCCAGGCCCGGAATCGGGTGAGCGCATCGTAATTGTCCCGTTCGATCTCCATGCCGGTGATGAAGGTCATCGGAAAGTTGGTCGCCTTGCGATTCACCACGGCGATCTCGGCGGTGATGATGCCTTCGTCTCGGAGACGGCGAAGCCTGCGCTGCACGGCCGATGGCGACAGACCGACCTTGTCGGCGATGGCCTCCGCCTTAAGCTGGCAATCCCGCTGCACCACTTCGAGAATGCTGCGGTCGAATTGATCGAGCTTGTCCGGCATGGTTCCCCCCTCCTTGCGCGACCTCGTTTTCGCCCCCTTAGCCCATTTCATTCAACTGCGCCATCTTTCCGCATCATTCGACGCCATCGCGCAGGATTTTCCACATCGCCGCTGAAATGCGCTCGAAATCCGCAGCTTTGGCCTCCTATGGTCTCGCAATTGTCAAACTACCTGGGATCAAAATGACAGGAACCGCCCCGGCCGCGCTCGACGTGCACGACATCCACAAGAGTTTCGCCGGCATCGAGGTTCTGAAGGGCATCTCTGCCAAGGCCGAGCGAGGGGACGTGATCTCGATCATCGGTTCGTCCGGTTCCGGCAAGAGCACCTTCCTGCGCTGCATCAACCTGCTCGAAGCGCCCGACCGTGGCCGCATCGTGGTGGGAGGCGAAGAGCTGAAACTCAAGCCGTCTCGCAAAGGCAGCCTCGAGGCCGCCGACCGCAAGCAGCTGGAGCGGCTGCGCACCGGGCTTGGCATGGTGTTCCAGAGCTTCAATTTGTGGGCGCATCGCACGGTGCTCGAAAATGTCATCGAGGCGCCCGTTCACGTTCTGAAAATGCCGCGCGGCGAAGCGATCGAAAAGGCGGAAGCGCTGCTGGCCAAGGTCGGTCTCTACGACAAGCGCGATGCCTATCCGGCCTTTCTCTCCGGCGGCCAGCAGCAACGCGCGGCAATTGCCCGCGCGCTTTGCGTCGATCCGGCCGTGATGCTGTTCGACGAACCAACCTCGGCGCTCGATCCGGAGCTTGTCGGCGAAGTGCTGAAGGTCATCCGGGATCTGGCCGAAGAGGGCCGCACCATGCTTCTTGTCACACACGAGATGAGCTTTGCGCGCGATGTCTCCAGCCATGTGATGTTCCTCGACAAGGGTCGCGTCGAGGAAGAGGGACCGCCGGACCAGGTTTTCGGCGACCCGAAAAGCGCCCGTTGCCGAGACTTCACCCGCAGCCTTGGTGGGCGCGGGACCGCTTGAACACAGATCCAGATCCAGAACCATCCAACCAATCGGGGAAAACGACGATGAAAATGATCTCCCTTCTTCTCGCCGGCGCCGCCTTTGCCGCGACCACCGTCACCGCCCAGGCCGAAGTCCGCTTCGGCATTATGAACGAGGCCTATCCGCCCTTCTTCGCCAAGGATGCTTCCGGCACCTGGAAGGGCTGGGAAATCGATCTGATGAACGCCGTCTGCGAGGAAATGAAGGAAACCTGCTCTGTGGTTGACGTTTCCTGGGACGGCCTGATCCCGGCGCTGCAGACGAAGAAATTCGACGTGATCTGGTCGTCGATGTCGATTACCGAGGAGCGGCTGAAGACGATCGACTTCACCGACAAGTACTACAACACGCCGAGCAAGCTGATCGGCCCGAAGGATGCGACGCCGGGTGCGACGCCTGAGGCCGTCGAGGGCAAGACGATAGGCATCCAGGTCTCGACCGTTCAGTCGGCCTATTATGCGAAGCACTTCGCCGACAAGGCCGAAGAGCAGACCTATCAGACGCTCGACGAAGCCTTCCAGGATCTTTCCGCCGGCCGTATCGACTATGTCTTTGGCGACGCAATTCCGCTCGCTGACTTCCTCAAGACCGATTTCGGCAAGGATTGCTGCGCCGACATGGGAGACGTGGCGGCTGATCCGTCGGTTCTCGGCACCGGCATCGGCGGCGGTTTGCGCAAGGAAGACACCGAGCTGAAGGCCAAGCTGAATGCGGCGATCGCCGCCGTCCGCGCCTCGGGCAAGTATGACGAGATCACGAAGGCCTATTTCACCTTCGACGTCTACGGCCAGTAATCGACGGGGATTGCAGGCGAGATGGCGACCGGTTCGATGACGGTATGGCAATTGCTGGCGCTTCAGCCTCCGGGCTGGGGCGGCGCGCTGTTGACAGGTGCTGCGACCACCGTCGCCATCTCGGCCTGCGCCTATGCGATCGGGCTTGTCATCGGTCTCTTCGGCGCGATCGGTAAGCTCTCCGACAACCGCCCGGTGGGAGTGATCCTCAAGGGCTATACCTCCGTCATCCGGGCGGTGCCGGAACTGATCCTGATCGTCGGGCTCTATTATGCCGGAACCGACGGCCTCAACCGGCTGCTGATGGCCTTCGGTCTCCCGCCCATTGAGGTCAACGGTTTCATTGCTGCCGTCGCCGTGCTCGGTTTCGTGCAAGGCGCCTATATGACCGAGGTGCTGCGCGGCGCGATCCTGGCGATCCCTACCGGTCAGCTCGAGGCGGCGCGGGCCTTCGGCATGTCGCCGCTTCTGCGCTTTCGGCGCGTGACGCTGCCGGCACTGCTTCCCAATGCCCTGCCCGGCATGGCCAATCTCTGGATGTCTGTCACCAAGGACAGCGCGCTGGTGGCCGTCGTCGGCTATCAGGAACTGGCGCTGACCACGCGTCTCGCCGGCGCCAATACCAAGCAGTATTTCCTCTTCTTCCTCGCAGCGGCCGTTCTCTATCTGATCATCACCCTTCTCTCCAACCTGGTCTTCCATGGCATCGAGCGCCGCGTGCGCCGGGGCCAGAAGCCGGCACATTGAGGGGGACGTGAGGTGAACTTTGAATGGATCGCGAAATACTGGCCGCTTCTGATCGACGGCGCCTTCCAGACCGTGGCACTGCTTGTGATCTCCGTGAGCATCGGCTTCGTGCTGGCCGTCGGCCTCGCCTTCGCGCGAGTGAGCGGCGGGCCGGTGATCCGCAATCTTGCGCTCGGCGATTCGACCGTGTTTCGCGGCACGCCACTCCTCATCCAGCTCTGGCTGCTCTACTACGGCGTGGGCTCTCTGCTGCCGATGGTGCCGGGCCTGAGACAGAGCTTCCTCTGGCCGATCCTGCGCGAAGGCTTCTTCTTCGCCGCCGTTTCTTTCACGCTGAATTTTGCCGCCTATCAGTCGGAAGTGCTGCGCGGTGCTCTTCTCTCCGTGCCGAAGGGTGAACTCGAAGCCGGCCGCTCGCTCGGGATGAGCCCGTGGCAGCTCACACGACGCATCTGGTTACCCCGCGCGATCCGCACGGCCCTGCCAACGATTGCCGGCGAGATCGTGCTGCAGCTAAAAGCCACGCCACTCGCTTTCACCGTGACCGTGATGGATCTCTACGCGGTTGCCTTCAAGGTCCGCCAGGACACGCTTCTCGTCTGACGAGCCGCTGCTCGTCGTCACCCTCTTCTATGTCGCGCTGACTGCGCTCATCACCCGCGCCTTCGGGGTGGTCGAGGCGCAGGTGCCGATCCGCCGCTGAGGCGGCCCGAAAGCGAAATGCCATGACGAAAACCTTCGTGACCCATCCCCTGCCCGCGTCTGCCGGTCCTGAAACCCGGGCGCTCGACGGCGGTCTGGTGATCGATCCTACGACCGGGGCGATTGCGCCCAATGTCTCGATGTCCGTCAACAATGCGCTGATGCCGGGCGACGGTGCCTTTTCCGCCGATGGCGTCGCTGATCTCGCCGATCTTCCCTATCTCTATGCCCGCTGGACGAACCCAACCGTGCGGCAGCTGGAACAGCGGTTGGCAGCCCTCGAAGGCGCCGAGGAGGCGCTGGCAACAGCCACCGGCATGGCGGCGATTGCCGGAACGCTTTTCACCTTCCTCAAGGCCGGCGATCATCTCGTCGTCTCGGATGTCTGTTATGCTGGCG
The DNA here is from genome assembly GCA_045377275.1 of Allorhizobium sp. GTDB lineage: Bacteria > Pseudomonadota > Alphaproteobacteria > Rhizobiales > Rhizobiaceae > Allorhizobium. Next base: position 36,545 of record JBJIOA010000012.1, read on the forward strand.
CCGTGGAACTCACCCAGCGGGTGTTGCCGGATTTCGGCATCGAGGTCACAGCGGTCAATATGGCGCGGCTCGATCTGGTTGAAGCAGCGATGCGGCCAAATACGCGGCTCGTGCATTGCGAGAGCCCCGTCAATCCGATCCTGCGCATCGTCGATCTCGAAGCGCTGGCGGCCATCGCCCATAGGCATGGCGCGCTGATCTCGGTCGATTCCACCTTTGCCACCCCGGTTGCAACACGGCCGCTGTCGCTCGGCGTCGATCTCGTCATCCATTCGCTGACCAAGTTCATCAATGGCCATGGCGACGTGCTGGGCGGGGCGGTGATCGGGCGGAAGGAACTGATCGCCCGTATCAGGGGTCGAGCCGGCGTCTATCTCGGAGCGTCGCTTGCGGCCCAATCGGCCTGGCTGATCATGCGCGGCATCGACACGCTTTATCCGCGCCTGCGCATGGCATCCGAGAGCGCGCTTGCCGTCGCCACTTTCCTGGAGGGCCATCCGGAGGTCGAGCGTGTGATTTATCCAGGTCTCGCCTCCCACCCGCAACATGATCTCGCCAAGCGCCAGATGGATGTGTTCGGCGGCATGATAGCGTTTCGCACGCGCAACCCGAAAGCCGACGCAGAGCGGCTCGCGACACGTCTACGTGTTGCCCACTATGCCTTTTCGCTCGGTCACCAGCGCAGCCTCGTGGTGCTGCTCGATACCGAGGAGATGATGACCTCCACCTTCCGCCTCACCGGCGAAGCCCTCACCGATTACCGCGCCTATGCCGGCGACGGGCTCTTCCGCCTGTCGATCGGCCTCGAGACCCCGGCAGATATCATCGCCGACCTCGACCAGGCGCTCACCCCCTGACCGCATCCGACGGAGACCTTTCCATGGCAGATACCATCATCCTCGACGGCGGCATGAGCCGCGAACTTCTCCGGCTCGGGGCGGAACTGAAGCAGCCGGAATGGTCGGCGCTGGCGCTGATGAACAGCCCCGAGATCGTCCGCCAGGTGCATGAGGAATTCATCGCCGCCGGTGCCGATGTCGTCACCACCAATTCCTATGCGCTGGTGCCCTTCCATATCGGCGAAGAGGGGTTCCGCAAGGACGGCCCTGCCCTGATCGCGCTCTCCGGTAGACTGGCACGCGAGGCTGCGGATGCGGCGGGCCGCAAGGTTATCGTCGCGGGGTCGCTGCCGCCGATCTTCGGCTCCTATGAGCCGGAGAATTTCGACCCTTCGACCGTGCAGGACTATCTGAAGGTGCTGGTCGAGAACCTTGCCCCCCATATCGATGTCTGGCTCGGCGAGACGCTCAGCCTGATTGCCGAGGGCGAGGCCGTGCGCGAGGCGATAAAGGCACAGCCGAAGCCGTTCTGGATCTCCTTCACTTTGGCAGACGACGCAGCCCAGGTGGCCGGTGGCGAGCCGAAGCTGCGCTCGGGCGAGACCGTGCGGGCGGCTGCGGAATGGGCGGCAGGCTCGGGTGCCGCGGCACTGCTCTTCAACTGCGCCAAGCCCGAAGTGATGAAGAAGGCCGTGGAGACTGCAGCAGCCGCGTTTGCCGAAAAGGGTGCGGCACTCAAGATTGGCGTCTACGCCAATGCCTTTGAGAGCGATACCGACGACAAGGCCGCCAATGAGGGCCTGCACGACACCCGCCAGGATCTCACCGGCGACGTCTATTCGCGTTTTGCCTACGACTGGGCAGAAGCGGGTGCGACGATGATCGGCGGCTGCTGCGGGATCGGGGCGGAGCATATTCACCGCGTGGCGGGGGCGCTTCGGGCGAGGCCATAAGCCGCTGGTTTGACGACTATGGCATCCAGTGCCATAGTTGGCCATGAAGGCAGATCTAGTCATCCGAGAACGCATCGTCTTCAATGACGGTGCCATTCTGGAGGTTCGGATCTGGTCAGTGCCCGATCCGGTACCCCCTTCATTGCACCGGTACAAATGCGCTCTGTTCTATGGGTATCCGGGCGAACGTCTTGTTTGCTACGACAATGAGCGTGGCAAGGGTGACCATCGGCATCATGGTGGGGACGAGACACCCTATGCGTTCGCCGGTATCGAGCAGCTTTTGCAAGACTTTCGGGCCGATGTCGAAAGGCTGCGAGGAGAAACGATATGACGAGGGAACTGGACGTTCACGTCGGTGGCGGATTTGATGCCCTGCAGGCGCGGGTCGGTGACGCCTTGCGTCGTCACCGGGATGGAGAGGATGTCCATGAAGATCATCTGACCTTCGTGGACTGGGACGCCTTTGCGCGCACCATGACGGCAAAGCGGCTGGAGTTGCTGCGCTATCTCCACCGCCATCCTCAGGACAGCGTCGCGGCGCTTGCCCGTAGCCTCAATCGTGACTACCGGCGTGTTCACGAGGATGTAGAGCTTTTAACGGCAGCCGGGTTGATCGCACGAGACGGTCTGGCACTGAGTACCGGCTATGACGAAATTCGGACTGTGATAGCCCTCTAGACCGACAACCGGGGCAAATGTCGAATTATGGCATTCCTGTGTTTTTATGTCGTCACGGGGCTTGAACTCCCCGTGTCAGGCCCCCATCTGCACCCCTGCGGACCGGGCCCCTCTGACGACGGATTACCCTCGTGATGTCGGACCGCATCGAGCACGCTCGATGCCATGCCCGGACCTGACCTCTCTTCAGCGAGACCGTGCGTGCATTGCATCGAGCCGGGTCAATGCAACAGAGGTCATACAATTGGAACTCCTGCTCATTCTGTTTCTCGGCAAGCCACTGTGGATGTGGTTGCTGTTCATCCTGCTGGTCGTGGCACTTCTCGCCTTCGACCTTGGCGTCCTTAACAAGGACGACCATGAAATCGGCATCGCCGAAAGTTTGAAGCTTTCGGCCATGTACATCACGCTTGGTCTCGCCTTTTCCGGCTTCATCTACTGGCAGATGGACACGACCGCGACGGCCCAGTATCTGACGGCTTTCGTGGTCGAAAAGACGCTGGCGATGGACAATATCTTCGTCATCGCGCTGATCTTCGGCTTCTTCGCCATCCCGCGCGAATACCAGCACCGCGTGCTGTTCTGGGGTATTCTCGGGGTCATAGTGCTGCGCGGCATCATGATCGGCCTGGGTGCCACGATCGTCGACCAGTATCACTGGGTTCTTTACTTCTTCGCCGGCTTCCTGATCCTGACGGGCGTCAAGATGCTCTTCGTCGCCGACAAGGAGCACAAGATCGAGGATAATGCCCTGATCCGCTTCCTGAAACGTCGGATGAACGTGACGGAAGAGATCCATGGCCATGCCTTCGTGGTCAAGAAGCCAGATCCGGTGACGGGCAAGATCAGGCGTTTCGCGACCCCGCTCCTGCTGGCGCTGGTGACGATCGAGATCGCCGACCTCGTCTTTGCGGTCGAACTCGGTGCCAGCGGTGTTCACGATCACGACCGATCCGTACATCGTCTACACCTCGAACATCTTCGCGATCCTGGGTCTGCGAGCCCTCTATTTCGCGCTGGATGCCATCCTGCACCGCTTCGCCTATCTGAAATATGCTCTGTCGGTGCTGCTGATGTTCATCGGCTCGAAGATCTTCATCGCCTGGGGCATGGGCTGGGAGAAGTTCCCGCCGGAGTGGTCGCTCGGCATCACCTTCCTGATCCTCGGCGTGGGCGTCGGTTATTCGCTGTGGAAGACCGGGAGCGGTGCGAAGGACAGCGAGACCAAGGCCGTAGAGGTCCGGAACCCGGCGGAGTAAACCCGACATCTGGACATCGAAAACGACAAATGGCCCCTCGCGGGGCCATTTGCATTTGATGCAACGCGTTAAAAACCACGCGGCGATGCCGCTGGCTTGCTCAAGCGCCGTCGAGCGGCTCGACAGCGGTCGGCTTGCCGGCGCGGTCGAGGCGGATCTTCTCGATGCGGTTTTCAGCGGCGGAGAGAAGCTGCTCGCAATGCTTCTTCAAGAGTTCGCCGCGCTCGTAGATGGAGATGGATTCGTCGAGCGCCACGTCTCCGCGTTCGAGGCGGGCAACGATGCTTTCGAGCTCGGCCACGGCCTTTTCGAAGGAATAGCCGGTTAGATCGGCGGTTACGGCGTCGGACATACTCAACCCTTCATCAGTCTTAAGATGTGCAGGCCGGCCGATTTGGCGAGGCCTTCGAGATCATAGCCGCCTTCGAGCAGGCTGACGACCCGGTTATGGGCGAAACGGTCGGCGACTTCCAGGAGCCTGCCTGTCGCCCAGTCGAAATCCTCGCCGACCAGATTGATCTGCGCCAAGGGATCGCGGTGATGGGCGTCGAAGCCAGCGGAGATCAGGATGAAGTCGGGCGAAAAATCGTTGAGTGCCGGCAGAACGCGGCTCTTGAAGGCCTCGCGAAAATGATCCGACCCAACATTCGGCGAGAGCGGCGCATTGACGATGTTGCGGTGCTTGCCCGTCTCGTCCTTGGCGCCCGTCCAGGGATAAAGCGGCATCTGGTGGGTCGAGCAGAAGAGCACCGAGGGATCATCCCAGAAGATGTCCTGGGTGCCGTTGCCGTGGTGCACGTCCCAGTCGACGATCGCGACGCGCTCGACGCCATAGGTCTTCTGCACATGGCGGGCGGCAATCGCCACCGTGTTGAACAGGCAAAAGCCCATGGCCTTGGTCTTTTCGGCATGGTGGCCCGGCGGACGCCCCGCGACGAAGGCGTTGTCGGCCTTGCCGGTCATGACGTCGTCGACGGCGGCGATGGCGCCACCGATGGCGGTCAGCGCCACCTGCAGGCTCTTCTGCGAGGCATAGGTATCGGCCTCCAGCTGGTTGATGCGATCCTCTTCCTCGGGGATCTCCCGCATCACCGCAAAGAGATGCTCCTCGGGATGGGCAAGCGTGACCAGGTCCTCGTTGGCCTGGGTCGCCTCGACACGCTCCAGCCGGGCGAAGTTCGGATGCTCCAGCGCGATATTGAGCGAGCGCAGCCGGTCTGCCCTTTCGGGATGGCCTTCCGGCGTGTTGTGTTCGAGGAAGATCGGGTTTTCGTAGAGACGGGTGGCCATGGGCATCCTTCCGGGGTTGCGCAGAAGATAATGCGGCCATGCGTCATCTTCCACCTCATATCCGGGTTTTACCCAGTCCATGCGGGGCAGCATGCCCGTGTCTGCCGCTCTGAGCGCTTGTGAAGCCAGCCCCTATGCCGTTAGATGCCGCTAACACATGAAAACACCAGGGGAACTGCATGGACGAGACGGAACGGGTGGAGGTGAGCGCGCTGGTTGTCGCCTATCGCGACATTGCTCCGACCGGTGAAATGCAGGCTGCCGCCTATGTCATCCATGCCGAAGAGGCGGTGCGCCACTTCTGGCGCTATCGCCCACCGCTCGAAGACGAGCCGCATTACAGCCCGACCAAGCTCGAGGTCCGCCTGCATCAGCCGCTCAGAGCAGAGGATCAGGTGCGCATGACCGTGCAGGTCGACAAGATCGGCGGCAAATCTGTCGGGTTTGAGGTCGCGATGGAGAAGGACGGACAGACCGTCGCCGAGGTCGACATCACCTGGACGGCCAGGCAGCCGGAGACCGGCGAACCCGTCGCACTTCCCGAAGACATTCGCGACTGGCTGTATCGCTACGTGCCCTGAGCGCGGACCTTAGCACCTGAAACGACAAACGCCCCTGCCGGTCATTCCGGCAGGGGCGTCCGCATTTCAGAAGAAGCGTGGTGCGATCAGAATTCGCTCCACTCTTCCTTGACGGCAAGATTGCCCTGGACTGCGGGTGCCCGGCGTACCGATGCCTGCACGGCTGCGGGACGACGCTCCACCTGCGCGGGAGCCGTGGCCCTACCCGACAGAGTGAACTGGCTGACAAGGGAGCGCAGGCGGGTGGATTCCTGGGCGAGTGCGGCAGACGCTGCCGTCGACTGCTCGACCATCGCTGCGTTCTGCTGCGTGGTCTGGTCCATCTGGTTGACGGCAGTATTGACCTCAGCGAGGCCAGTCGACTGCTCGCGGGCAGACGTCGCAATCGCATCCATCAACTGGTTGATCTGCGAGACATAATCGCCAATCGCCTTCAATGCCACGCCGGTGTCACGCACCAGCTTCACGCCATTGTCGACCTCGCTTGAGGAGTTCTGGATAAGCCCCTTGATTTCCTTGGCCGCACTGGCCGAGCGCTGGGCGAGCTCGCGCACTTCCTGGGCGACGACCGCAAAGCCCTTGCCGGCTTCGCCGGCACGGGCTGCCTCGACGCCGGCATTCAGCGCCAAGAGGTTGGTCTGGAAAGCAATCTCGTCGATGACACCGATGATGTTGGAGATCTGCTGCGAGCTCTCCTCGATACGGCGCATGGCTTCGACGGCGTTGGACACGACCTCAGCCGATTTCGCCGCATCCTGGTTTGCGAGGATCGCTACGGTGCGAGCTTCGTCCGTACGCTTGGACGAGGTCGAGACGTTGACCGTGATCTGGTCGAGGGCGGCGGCAGTCTCCTCCAGGGCGGCGGCTTGCTGTTCCGTGCGCTTGGAGAGATCGTTGGCGCCGGAGGAAATCTCGCGTGTGCCATTGTCGATGCTTTCGACCGAGTTCATGACCGCTGAGAGCGTGGCGCCAAGCTGCTTGAGCGAGGCGTTGAAGTCCTGGCGCAGCGATTCGTATTCGGCCGCGAAGGGCTCGGTCAACTGGAAGGAGACATCACCTTCGGCGAGACGCTTCAGGCCACTGCCGAGTGTTGTAGTGGCAAAACGCAGCTTCTCTGCTTCTTCGGCATTGCGACGACGGGTTTCGGCGTCTTGATGACCTTCGCGGATCCGCGCCTCTTCAGCCTGCCGCTCAAGCTCCTTGTTGGTGATGCCAGCCTGACGGAACACTTCGACCGCAGCGGCCATTTCGCCCACTTCGTCCGCTCGTCCTTCAAAAGGTATGCGGCTTTCCAGATCGCCGCCCGCAAGCTTGCGCATGGCGCCAGCAATACGAGCGATCGGTCGGGTGACGCCGAGGATAGCATAGGCGATCCCGCCCAGCGCGATCAGCAGTGTCATGGCAGCGATGCCGAGGGTGGTGAACAGGTTGGTTCTGTAGACCGCCCCGCTGTCGGCGACCGCCTTGTCGGCATTCTCGATGACCTTGGCCACGAGTTCATCGACAATCGTATTCACCTTTTCCGACTGGGCCTTCATCTTGCCCTTGAACAGGCTGGTCGCGACCAAGGTCTGGCCATCCTTCTTGATTTCAATAAGCTCTTCGCCCAGCAACTTGTAAGCCTCGAACTCCGGCTTCAAGGCGGCAATGAGCTGGCGGCCGGTTTCTGTTCGGACACCGGCCTCGTAATCGGTGATGGACTTGAGGACCAGATCCGCCGTGTCGTAAATGGATTTGATTTCACTATCGATCTCGTTAGGCGTGGACGCCATGATCAGACGCGCATAGGCGAGCCGCATCAGGTTGAAATTGCCTTTGGCCTCCCGCGCCAGGACCATGCGCGACATCCAGTACTTGCCGATTTCTTCAGTGTTGCCGTTTAGCTTTGAAAGACTGCTGTAAGAGGTGAAGCTGAGTGCGATAATCGCGACAGCAATCAGGCTCAGCATACCGGTGAGCGCGACCCGGATGGACAGGCGTTTCATAGGAGATTCCCTGATGTCGGATGGTGAGAAATGACGACACTGTGATTTAGCAATACTTCTATTAAAACTTTCTTTTTTAGCTTCCCTTCGCATTCAAAGTCTTGAAACAAATGAAGCCCCCCGGGCCCGAAACCGGGGGGCTTCCATTCCTGCTGGCCAGAAGGAGGAGGGCCTGCAGTCTCTTGTCGGAGCATGCTGCTTGGGAGGGAGGATCGCATCGCGCCGGCCACTGAACATTAGAAGCAATTGCTTAAAGTATCGCTAATGAAACCTTGAATGGATCAGCATCCGAAATTCGCAACCCCTCTAGCCTTGTCGCTGGCGAGGCCACAGCGAGTGCTGCGAAAAAGACTTGCGCGGCGGCGCATCTCACCGCATTGACGGGGCATGAAGAAGCTCCCAGACCCCCAGCGCCTCGACCAGCTCCTGGTCGCCCTCGGCCTTTTCGCCAGCCGCTCCCGCTCCCGTGACGCCATCCAGCGTGGCACAGTGAAGGTGGACGGCAAGGTGGTATCGAAACCCAGCCTTGTCTTTGCTGCCACGCACCAGTTCGATATCGACGATCCGGCACAGGATTACGTCTCGCGCGCGGCGCTTAAACTCGAGGCCGCGCTCGACCATTTCAACCTCTCGCCCGAAGGCTGCCACTGTCTTGACGTCGGCGCATCCACCGGTGGGTTTACGGAAGTGCTGTTGAAGCGAGGCGCGGCCCATGTGACTGCGATCGATGTCGGGCATGACCAGTTGCATCCGCGGCTCGCCAGCGACCCGCGCGTGACCAATCTTGAAGGATTGAATGCACGCTACCTGGAGCCTGAGGATTACGACGATCAGCCCTTCGACTTTCTCGTCTCCGACGTTTCTTTCATTTCGCTGAAGCTGGCGCTGGCGCCGGCCCTCGATCAGGCCGAGCCCGGCGCGCATTGCCTGCTTCTGGTCAAGCCGCAATTTGAGGCGGGCCGCGAAGCAATCAGCAAGGCTGGCCTTTTGAAAGAACCGGAAACGGCACCTGCGGTGGCCGCCGAACTGGAGCGATGGCTGATTGAAGACATTGGCTGGACGAGCCTCGGCCTGATCCCCTCGCCGATATCAGGTGGCGATGGCAACGAGGAATTCCTGCTTGCCGGTGTCAAGCCTGATGATGCCGAAGATGGCGACGACGATCAGGACGACCAAGAGGACGCAGCATGAGCGCCGAAACCGTCACGATTTCAAGCCTCGGCGCCAAAGGCGACGGTGTCGCGCATGGCGCTGATGGTCCCGTGTTTGTGCCCTTCGCGCTGCCCGGCGAGACCGTCTCGATTGCGAAGGTGAAGAACGAGGGCACGATCATGTCGATCACCAGCCCCTCGCCCGATCGCGTGCAGCCCCCTTGCAAGCATTTCGGCCCCGATGGCGTCGGGGGTGTATGCGGCGGCTGTTCGCTACAGCATATGGCAAAACCCGCCTACAACGCCTTCAAGCGCCAGATTCTGATCGACGCCTTGAAGTCGAAAGGGCTCGAGGCTCCCGTTGGCGAGATCTTCGAGGCACATCCGCATCAGCGCCGCCGCCTCGTCTTCACCGCAAGGCGGCGTGAACAGGGCCTGGTCATGGGTTTCATGCAGGCGGAGACGCATCACGTCGTGCCGGTCGAGGAATGTCCCATCGCGTCGGATGGGCTGATCTCCCGACTGGACGCCATCAAGATCATCGCCAATGCCTGTGGCGCCGAGCACTTCCGCGTCACCGTGACCGAGACGACAACCGGCCTCGACATCTCGCTCGACGGTTTGCGTGGCGGGCTCGGCGACCAGGAACGGCGGGCGGTCACCAATGCCGTCCTCAGGCTCAAAAACATCGCCCGTGTCTCGGCAAATGGCGAGATCATCATCGAGCCGAACAAGCCGCTGCTCAATTTCGCCGGTGCTCGCGTTGTGCTGCCCCCGGGTGGTTTCACCCAGGCGACACATGAGGCGGAAGAGCATATGGCGGCGCTTGCGATCGCCCATATCGGGAAAGCGAAGAAGGTCGTCGATCTGTTTTCCGGCGTCGGCACCTTCGCACTGCGGCTTGCCCGCGCATCCTCCGTGCTCGCTGTTGAGTCCGATGAGAAGGCCGTAAAGTCGCTCGACTTTGCCGCGCGCAATACACAAGGGCTAAAGCCGGTGACCGTCGAACGGCGTGACCTCTTCCGCCGGCCACTGATGACGTCCGAATTCAAGGCGTTCGATGCCGTCGTCTTCGATCCGCCCCGCGCGGGTGCCGAGGTGCAGTGTGCGGAACTGGCGAAAAGCCAGGTGAAAAAGGTGGTCGCGATCAGCTGCAATCCGCTGACGCTCGCCCGTGATCTCTCGATCCTGATCGCTGGCGGCTACCGCGTCGATACTGTGACGCCGATCGATCAGTTCCTCTGGTCGCCGCATGTCGAGGCGGTTGCAACGCTCAGCAAGAATAAGACCTAAATGCATCCCTTGGTTGTATTCAATTTGTTGCGCTACCCCCGATAATAATCTCTGATCACGTCATCGAGAAAATGACGTGATCAGAGGGGGAATGACGATGTCTGAAGTCGCAGCCCATGGACATGGCGTCCGGGGCATGAGCCGTGAGTCCCTGCAGGCCCTGGCCGGCAATGCCGATCCCGGGAAGTTCGGCAAAATGTTTCCGCGCCTTGCGCCGTTGCATGCCGACGACGATGCGCTTTTCGAGCTTGCGAAGGCCATGCGCGACGACAACAGCGCGGACGGCGACCATCCGAAACTGCCGGCCGGATATACCTATCTGGGCCAGTTCGTCGATCATGACATCACGCTTGATACGACCCCGCTCGACAAGCAGCGCGCCGATCCGCTGGCGACACAGAACTTTCGCACGCCTGCGCTGGACCTCGATTCCCTCTATGGCGACGGGCCGGGCCTTCATCCCTATCTCTATGCCAAGGAGGGGCTTCGCGCTCTACCTGGGCCGAAATTCCTGATCGGCAAGGCGCAGATTTCCGACGCACTTCCCCGACCGAAAGAGGAGCCGCCCCGGAAGATCCCAGAGCTCGACAACGACCTGCCGCGCAACGCCCATGGCCGCGCCCTGATTTTCGACGAGCGCAATGACGAGAACCTGCTGGTGGCGCAGTTCCACTTGCTGATGCTGAAGTTCCACAATGCCGTGGTGGATCATCTCAAGAAGACGACGACCGGCCTGAAAGATCCGGAGCTTTTTGCGGAAGCACGGCGGATCGTGACCTGGCACTATCAATGGATCGTGCTCTTCGATTTCGTCGAACGCCTGACCGAACCCGGCCTGATCCGCAGGATCAAGCATGAGGGACGACGCTTCTATCGCTTCCGCAGCCGGCCCTATATGCCAGCGGAGTTCGCGGCGGCCGCCTATCGGCTGGGGCATTCGATGGTCCGGGAGACCTACAGCCACAACGCCGTTTTCCGTCCCGGCGGCCTTGCCGACGGCACACTCGAACTCATGTTCAACTTCACGGGCAAATCCGGTCTGATCGTGGGGGACCTCGCGCCTGAGCCCCCTCCACCATCGCCGCTTGGACCGCATCGCACGCTGCCATCCAACTGGGTGATTGACTGGCGTCGCTTCTTCGATCTCGGCACCCCACAGGAAGAGCACTTCACCCTCAATCATGCGCGTCGCATTGATCCCTTGATCGTGCCGGCCCTGCATACACTTCCCGATCATCCCGAGGACATGACCACAGTGGCTGCGCGGGAATTCGTGCTGCCCTTCCGCAACCTCAGGCGCGGATCTCAGATCGGACTGCCATCAGGGCAGGATGTTGCGCGCGCCATGGGCTTCGAGCCACTCAGCGAGCGGCAGCTTTCGCAAGGGGCCGACGGCGAGGCTGCGGCGCGCAACGGCTTCCACAAGGCGACACCGCTCTGGTACTACATCCTGAAGGAAGCCGAGCAGCTTCATGAGGGATTGAGGCTCGGACCGGTTGGATCAACGATCATTGCGGAGACCTTCCTCGGCCTCGTGCACGGCGATCAGAACTCCTTCCTCTGGCAGAGAACCGACTGGAAGCCCCACCTGGGCGAGACGCCAGGCGAATTCACCATGGCGGATCTCGTGACGTTCGTCGACGACATCAATCCGGTCGACGACGGCGTCGGGATAGTCGTGCCCGAGAAAAAGTCCGCTCAATAGGTCAAAAGCGTGCCGGAGCCCGTGACATTCGCGCAACGGCAACGACCACCGACGCGGCCGGGATTGGCCGGGCAGGACACCTGCCCGCCGCCGCCGATGCTCCCGGACTGGTCGATGACACAGATATAGCGCTGAGGGCGGACCGGTCGGGTCTGACGCGGGGTATTCTGGCTCTCACTGATCGCGCCGTCGGCATCATTGACCAGCACGAGAGGAAGCGAAGGGCTTATGGCCATCTCGGCGGAAGCCGGCGCGACGATGAAAAGCAGGCTGAGTGCCACACAGAACAAACGCAACATGAGAACCTCGGCAAGAGTGGTGACAGCTGGAATTTTGCAAATGACGACGCCCCGCGGACCGTGCCGGACAGGATCCGAACGGTCGAGGGCCAACTTAGTTGCAGAGATTAGAGCCAAAACACTGAATACAGGCTGAACCCTCGCAACCGGCAACGAAAAACGGCGCCGCAGGGGCGCCGTTTCATTCTATCGATTATCGGTCGCCCGATCAGGCAGCGCGACGCTGGCCGGATGACGTGCCAGCCGAGCGCTTGTCGATCCGGAACTGGTTGAGCAGTGCGGTAAGCGCTGCCGCTTCCTGGGCAAGGCCGTGGCTGGCCGCTGTCTGTTCCTCGACCATGGCGGCGTTCTGCTGGGTACCCTGGTCCATGGTGTTCACAGCGGTGTTGATCTCCTGCAAGCCGGTCGACTGTTCGCGCGAGGCGGTGACAATGGCATTGACGTGGCCATTGATCTCCTGGACCTCGCGGACGATGACGTCGAGCGCCTTACCGGTCTCGTTGACCAGATCGACGCCAACCTTGACCTGGTCGCCGGAGGCGCTGATCAGGGCCTTGATCTCCTTCGCAGCATTCGCCGAGCGCTGAGCCAGTTCGCGGACTTCCTGGGCGACGACCGCAAAACCCTTGCCGGCTTCACCGGCGCGTGCGGCTTCGACACCGGCATTCAGCGCCAACAGGTTGGTCTGGAACGCAATCTCGTCGATCACGCCGATGATGTTGGAGATCTCGCCGGAAGACTTCTCGATGCCCTGCATGGCACCGACTGCCTTTTCGACAATTTCGCCGGACTTTTCGGCACCGGCACGGGCGCGAGTTACCAGCTGGCCGACTTCTTCGGCGCGGCGCGCGCTGTCCTTGACCGTCGTGGTAATCTCCTCAAGTGCTGCCGCCGTCTCTTCGACAGAGGCTGCCTGCTGCTCGGTGCGGCGGGCGAGATTATCGGCAGAGGAGCGGATTTCGGCTGCACCGCCGTCGATGGCACGGGCGTTGCGGCCGACAGTGGCGAGCGCATCATGCAGTTTCTCAACGGAGGCGTTGAAGTCGACGCGCAGGCGGTCAAGGTCACCGGAGAACGGGGTCTCGATGCGCGAAACGAGGTCGCCATTGGCGAGGCGACCGAGGCCGTCGGCCAGCGAATGCACGGCAAACGAGACCTGTTCGGCTTCCCGTGCCTTGGCAGCTTCACGTTCGCGGCGTTCCTGTTCGGTCATGGTGCGGGTTTCATCCGCTTCGCGGGCGAGGCGTCCACGCTCGATGATGTTGTCGCGGAAGACGGCGACGGCTGCGGCCATCTGACCGATTTCGTCGGTGCGCGCCGTGCCCGGAATTTCAGCCGAGACATCGCCGCCGGCAAGCTTGCCCATGACACCGGTCATGTCGACAACGGGGCGGACGACAAGGCGCGACAGGAGGGCTGCGAGAATGCCGATCATGGCGACGACGCCGACGAGGGTGGCAACCGCCGCTGCGGTGCGGAACTCGCCGATTGCTGCGAAAGCGAGATCACGATCGATCTGTACGCCGAGATACCAGTCTTCGCGCGGCAGGCCCTGGATCGGCAGGAAGGAGACGAGAACATTGGCATCGGCGAAGGTGGTTTCGGTGATGCCTGAGCCAATAGCGGGTGTCTGGTTCGGGAAGGCATCCTTCAGCGTCTTGGTGACGAGGTTGCCATCACGATGAACGAGAATCGTGCCGTCCTGCTTGACGAGGAAGGCCGACCCCTTGCCGCCCATGTCGACCGAGTTGACCATGTTGACGAGCGAGGTCAGCGAGAAGTCAGAAGCCGCCACACCAAAGAGCTTGCCGTCCTTCTTGACGGGAATGGCGGCGCTGATGATCAGATTGCCGGTCGAAGCGTCTGCATAGGGGTCGGTCAGGACCATCTTGTCGGCCTTGACGGCGTCCTGGTACCACGGGCGCTTGCGCGGGTCGTAGCCTTCCGGCAGCGGCTGGTTGGGAACGCTGGTAAAGACACCCTGCTCGTCGCCGACATAGGTCGACATGAATTCGCGGATAAGGACCGGATTGTCGAAGGCCGCCGTGATGGCCGCTGCATCGGGCGCCTTGGCTGCGGCATTGCCCGCGAGTTCGGTCAGCATGACGCGCGCGCCGAGCCAGTTGGCAATGCTCTGAGACGCCTGGAGACCGGAGCTATCAATCTCGCTCTTGACGGCTGCACTCGTCGCATTGCGCTGAAGGCTGTCGATGTAGAAAGAGAAACCGGACAAAGCAGCCACGACCACGAGGGAGGCGACTACCAGGATCTTGGTCATCAGGTTGGAACTGGTCTTCACGATACGGTCCTGCAGAAACACTTCGCGCAGTCAATTGCGCGGGGACGTCACGGGGCATTGTGCGATCCGGACACCATCATGGTGAGGAAGCGGCAGATTTGCCGCTAAACCAGGATTAGCCTGCAGGATTTAATGGGTACTTAAGAAAAGTCCGAAAAGTAAGTAAGCCTCACATACGACACATCGTTTTATGCGCGTTTCTTCATGAATGCTTCAAATGCGGCACGCGCCTCGGCGCTTTTGAGCTGGGCGACGAAGTGGACGAGTTCTTCCTGCATACGGGTCCGAACCTCATCGGCACTGCCCTTGACCAGCGCACGCGCGATCTTCATCGCCGCCGGGGGCTTGGACGCTAGCGAAGAGGCGATCTTCAGCGTCTCAGTCTCGACCTGATCCGGCGTGACGACCTTCCAGATCAGACCGGCCTCGCGGGCCTGTTCGGCGGAAAAACCTTCGCTGGCGGCGAGCATGGCAAAGGCGCGCTGGTGGCCCATGACGCGCGGGGCGATCAGGCTTGAGGCGGCTTCCGGGACTAGCGCCAGATCGACAAAGGGGGTCTTGAACAGGCTACGGTCGGAGGCGACCGTCAGGTCGCAATGCATATGCAGCGTGGTGCCGATGCCGATTGCCAGACCATCGACGCCGGAGACCAGCGGCTTGGTGACTTCTGTCAGCGCCTTGAGCAAGCCGAAGGCGGCGGGTTCACCAACGGCGCCGGCCATAGCGAAACCGAGAAAGTCGGCCATATCATTGCCAGCGGAAAAACATCCCTCGGAGCCCAGGAAGACGATGGCGCGGATCGTGTCGTCCTGCTCGCCCTCCAGCAGACCTGCGGTGAGCTTCTCATACATGGCTTGCGTGATCGCGTTCTTCTTGTCCGGACGGTTGAAGCGCAGGACAAGTACACCGGGATGGGCTTCCGGGCGGGTGATCTCAATGTGGTCGGTCATCTCGGCTTCCTCGGGTGGTCCCCCCTCCCCTTGAGGGGGAGGGTCGGAGCGCAGCTCCGGGGTGGGGTGATCAACGACATATGCTGGTCTTGGCGGGGTCACCCCCATCCGCCGCCTTGCGGCGACCTCCCCCTTCAAGGGGGAGGTGGAGCGTCATGCAAACAGTGCGCGTGCCGCTTCCAGGCTCGCTGCACCATTGACCACGCGATCCTTCAACGCCGCCGTCTCGGCGATCAGGTTTTCGGCGGCGAAGCGGCAGAGCGCCAGGCGGTTGTCGCGGCCTTGGTCCTCGTCAGCGAGCGCGCCCTTGGCGAGGTAGACGCCGCTCAGGACGAGGCCGAAAAGTCGCTGATAGGGTGTGGCACCCGCGAGTGCTGCGGAGGCATTGCCGGCGGCCATCTGCGAGAGCAGCCACTCGGTGGCGTCTTCGAGATCCGAAAGGCTGGCATCCAGTCGGGCGGCGGTGTCACCGAAACCTTCGAGGTTGGAGGCGCGCACGGCATTCACCACCTGCTTCAGCTCGGTGATGTAGCCCCTGATATGATTGCCGTTGGAGAGCGGCAACTTGCGGGTCACGAGGTCGGCGGCCTGGATGCCATTGGTGCCTTCGTAGATCGGGGCAATGCGGCTGTCGCGCCAGAAGCGGGCGGCACCGGTTTCCTCGATGAAGCCCATGCCGCCATGGGTCTGGATGCCGAGCGAGGCGACATCGACGCCGGCATCGGTGGCGAAGCTCTTGGCGATTGGGGTCAGGAGTGCGGCGCGCTCGGCCCAATGGCGAGCTTCATCGCCATCAGCGTGGTGGCTCATGTCGGTGGCGTGGGCGCAGACATAGCAGATAGCGCGCGAGCCTTGCGTCAGCGCCTTCATGGTCACCAGCATGCGAGCGACATCGGGATGTTCAATGATTGGCGACATGCCCTGTCCGGTCCAGCCGGGAGCCTTGCCCTGCGTGCGATCCTTCGCATACTGCACAGCCTTCTGGGTGGCGGCTTCACAGATGGCGACACCCTGCATGCCGACCGCGAGGCGGGCATTGTTCATCATGGTGAACATGCAGGCGAGGCCCTTGTTCTCCTCGCCGATCAGGTAGCCGATCGCGCCGGCTTCATCGCCATACTTTCCGTCGCCATAGATCATGGTGCAGGTCGGCGAGCCATGGATGCCCACCTTGTGCTCCAGCGAATGACAATGCAGGTCGTTGCGGGCGCCGATCGAGCCGTCGTCGTTGACGAGATATTTCGGCACGAGGAAGAGCGAGATGCCGCGGGTGCCGGCGGGGGCATCAGGAAGACGGGCGAGAACCAGATGGATGATGTTCTCGGTGATCTCGTGTTCGCCCCAGGTGATATAGATCTTCTGGCCGAAGATGCGGTAGGTGCCATCATCGCGGCGCTCGGCGCGGGACTTCATAACGCCGAGATCGGAGCCGGCATGCGGCTCGGTCAGGTTCATGGTGCCGGTCCATTCGCCGGAGACCATCTTGGGCAGGTATTTAGCCTTCAGTTCCTCGGAGCCGTGGGCGGTGACGGCGTCGACCGCACCCATGGTCAGCGTCGGGCCCAGTGCAAAGCCCATGGAGCCGGAGTTCCACATTTCGAGGGCCGCGACGTTGAGCATATGCGGCAGCCCCTGCCCGCCGAAATCTTCCGCCGCGGTCAGCGAGTTCCAGCCGCCTTCGGCCCAGGCGCGGTAAAGATTGTCCCAGCCATCGGGCACAACGACCTTGCCGTCGATCATGCGGGCGCCCTGCCTGTCGCCGATCTCGGCGAGCGGGGCGACTTCATCGCTGGCAAAGCGGCCGGCTTCGGAGAGGATGGCATCAACGAGGTCGTCACTCAGCTCGCCCAGCTTGCCGTCTTCGATAGCCTTGGTGAGGCCGGCGACGTGCTTCAGGGTGAACGCGATCTCTTCTACGGGCGCCTTGTACATGACGTGCTCCTCCATCTGGCGTATGCTTCATGCCACGCCCAGACTCCCACCCAGGAGGCGCGGCTTATTCTCACTTCTGGCTAATTGATTTTTACGTAAACGTCAAATCTTTTGCATGCGACAGGAGGCCTCGCTCCCATTGCCACAGAGGTGAAAGTCGGGATGAAGGATTGCCGCCGAAAAACATATGCGTGAGCGGCCCGATGCCTCGCTTCTGGAGAAAACGCCAGCCTCCAAAGCAAAGCCAAGATGCGCCAATGACTTAAAACGGCGACCGGCGACGCCTTCGCGGGAATACCTAATTGAGCGTTCTTACAACTATCGACCTGCCCCGCTTTCGTCACATCACTGTTACCCGCGCTGACTAGTCGGAGGGTGGACTTCAACCAAAGGAGGCTCTGCCATGACCGACACCAACACCAACCATCTCTCCTGGGACGAGTGGGACGAGCTGCATAATCCGCCGCCGGCCGTGACCGACTTCGACCGTGTCGTCGAACGCGCCATCTCTCGCCGCGGCTTTCTTGGCGTGCTGGCCATGGGTTCGGCAGCTGTTGCCATGGGCTCCGTCGGCAACCTGATGAGCTCGACCTCGGCTCAGGCGCAGGAAGCCGCCTCGCGCTTCGCCTTCAAGCCGATCGACATTGCGACCGACAACACCATCCATGTGCCGGAAGGCTACAACTGGAAGCCGCTTGCCCGTTGGGGTGAGCCCCTGTTCTCCACGGCTTCCGACATCGATCCGATGAAGGGTGTGTCGCTTGAGAACTCCGACAAGGTTTTCGGTGAGAACACCGACGGCATGGAGCTCTTCGTCATCGGCGGCGCTCAGGTGATCGCGGTCAACCACGAATACGTCAACAACGAAACCAACCTGCCGCATGCGCCGGAAGGCATGCCGCAGTCGCTCGATGATGTGAAGATCCTGCAGAACATGCAGGGTGTGACCGTCATGGAAGTGGCCGAAGGCGAAAATGGCTGGACAATCGTCGTCGACAGCCCGTTCAATCGCCGTATCCACCATAACACGCCGATGAAGCTTTCGGGTCCGGCTGCTGGCTCCGAGCTCGTCAAGACGGCTGCCGATCCTGCTGGTGTCGACTGTCTCGGGACCTTCAACAACTGCGGTGCCGGCAAGACGCCTTGGGGCACGTACCTGACCTGCGAAGAAAACTTCAACGGCTACTTCGGCTCCACCAATGCCGAGTTCGAAATGCCTGAAGACTACAAGCGCTACGGCATCGTCGCCGAGACCCGCTATGGCTACGAGAAGTTCGACGAGCGCTTCGACGTTTCGAAGAACCCTAACGAGCCGCGCCGCGCTGGCTACGTGGTCGAGATCGATCCGTCGGACGCCTCCTCGACGCCGATCAAGCGCACCGCACTTGGCCGCATCAAGCATGAGAACGCCGCCGTCGTCATCGCGCGCGATGGTCGCGTGGTCGTCTATATGGGCGACGACGAGCGTGGCGAGTTTCTCTACAAGTTCGTCTCCAACGGCATCTATGTCCCGGGTGGCGACACCTCGAAGCTGCTCGACGAAGGCACGCTCTATGTCGCCAAGTTCTCTGACGAAGGTACCGGCGAGTGGCTGGCACTGACGGAAGAAAGCACTGGCATGAAGATGGACGAGATCTGCGTCTTCACCCGCCAGGCGGCCTCCAAGGTTGGCGCCACCACCATGGACCGTCCGGAATGGGTTGCGGTCAATCCGGTTGCAGTCGAAGCCTATTGCTGCCTGACCAACAACAGCCGTCGCGGCGAAGTCAAGGACGGCAAGCTGCGCACCAATGCCGGCGGCGACAAGATGGCGGTCAACGCCGTCAACCCGCGTGAGAAGAACGAATACGGCCAGATCGTCCGTTGGTATCCGGCCAACGACGACCACACCGATTCGACCTTCAGCTGGGACCTGTTCGCTATGGCCGGCAATCCGGCCGTTCACAAGGACGGCGCCTATGCCGGGTCGTCGAACATCAACGAAGGCAACATGTTCAACTCGCCAGATGGCATGATGTTCGATTCGACCGGTCTCGTCTGGATCCAGACCGACGGCGAAGACTTCGAACGAAGGCGAGTTCGCGGGTCAGGGCAACAACCAGATGCTCGCTGGCGACCCGGTCACCGGTCGCATCGAGCGCTTCATGACCGGCCCGAAGGGTTCGGAAGTCACGGGCCTCACCTGGTCTGCCGACAAGCGCACCATGTTTGCCGGCATCCAGCATCCCGACGCGCCCTTCCCTGACGGAGAAGGCAAGCTGCCACGTTCGACGATCGTGGCGATCAAGCGCGACGACAACGCCCTGGTGGGCTGATGGTTCGGTCGACAGGGCGGATGTGATCTGCCCTGCCCTCCACCCAAACGAAGAAGGCCGCCGACCGGGATCCCGGCGGCGGCCTTTCTCATTTGTAACGACCTGGTCGATCAGGCGGCGAGGCGCTGGGCGTTGCGCGGGATCTCGACGTCGATCTCGAGGATCGAAACGTCTTCGTCGCGGTCCATCTTGATCTGCACCTTGTCGCGGTCGAATTCGACATGCTTGGCAATCACCGCGAGGATTTCCTCACGCAGCACGGCGACCAGATCGCTTTCGAGCGAGGCGCGCTCATGGGCAAGCAGAACCTGCAGACGTTCCCGCGCCATCGGTGCGGACCGCTGTTTGCGAAACAGAGAGAAAATGCTCATGCGGCCCTCCGCGCGAAGATCTTGTCGAGGAGACCACGCTTCTCGCCAGGGATGGTGATTGGAACGTTTTCGCCGGCCAGACGACGGGCGGCGTCGAAATAGGCCATGGCAGGCGCGCTGCGGGCATCGGCGAGCGTTACCGGAGCGCCGATGTTGGAGGCGCGCAGGACGTCCATGCTTTCCGGAATGATGCCGAGCAGCGGGATCGACAGGATCTCGAGCACGTCATCGACCTTCAGCATGTCGCCACGCTGGGCGCGATTGGCGTCGTAGCGGGTCAGCAGAAGGTGCTTCTCCATGCGCTCGCCGCGCTCGGCCTTCAGCGTCTTGGAATCGAGCAGGCCGATGATGCGGTCCGAGTCACGGACCGAGGAGACTTCCGGATTGGTGACGACGACGGCCATGTCGGCATGGCGCATGGCAAGCGTTGCACCGCGCTCGATGCCGGCCGGGCTGTCGCAGATGATCCAGTCGAAATACTTTTTCAGCTCGTTGATGACCTGCTCGACGCCTTCGGCGGTCAGGTTGTCCTTGTCGCGCGTCTGCGAGGCGGGCAGCAGGAAGAGCGTTTCCAACCGCTTGTCGCGGATCAGCGCCTGCGGCAGCTTGGCATCACCCTGAATGACATTGACGAGATCGTAGACGACGCGGCGCTCGGCGCCCATCACCAGATCGAGATTGCGAAGGCCGACGTCGAAATCGACGACGACGACCTTTTCATTGCGCTGTGCCAGCGCTGCACCGAGAGCGGCCGTCGAGGTCGTCTTGCCGACCCCGCCCTTGCCGGATGTCACGACTATCACCTTGCCCATGTGGTTCTCCTGTCTATCCCCGCTCAAGTTCACGTCATTCTCTCTGTCATGATTGCATCCCCCTCCAGCCAAAGCTGAACTGGATGCCCTTTCAATTCTGGATCCATATCGTCGGTCATCGCGTAGACGCCGTCGATTGCAACCAGCTCGGATTCGAACTTACGACAGAAGATCCTTGCGTCGGCATTGCCAACGCATCCGGCGAGCGCTCTGCCGCGCAGCGCGCCGTAGATATGGACGGAGCCACCGGCGATCACTTCGGCACCTGACTGGACCGAACCAATGACCGTGACATCGCCCTGGGTATAGATGACCGACTGACCGGAGCGGATGGTTTCGCGTACGATCATCGACGGGGCCGAGACCGGGCTCTGCTGCACCACGACCTGGGGGGCCGCCTGCCCTGCATGCTCGCGTGCGGCCTCTTCCGTGCCGGTGGCCTTCTCCAATTCGCCCGCCTCGTTGCGTGGCACCTCGTAGTCGGCGGCCGGCTTGCCGCCTTTGAGCTGCGGCGGCATGCCTGGCTCTACCAGCGAGGGACGCCCACCTTCGATGCCCATGATCGACACATTGCGCGCCGCGAGTTCGGCAATCAGCGCCTTCAATTGCGGACGGTCGATCTCGATGTCGGACACGTCGAGCACGACGGGACGACCGAGGAAGAAACCGGCCGACCGGGCCGCGAGATCGTCGAGCCGGACGAGCCAGTCGTCGAATGGCGGATCCGGCGTCAGGACGACGGCCAGGAAGGATCTACCCTTGATGCGGATGGAGCGTGGTTCGGTTAGCACTTTGGTCATCTATGTAAACAAATCGTTGATGAAAGGAGTAGCGCCGATTTGGTTAATAAATGGTTAACGCGGCGATTTTGCCGTTAGGAAACAGGCGGATCGGAATATGAAAAAGCCGCCCGCGGTGAGCACCGGGGCGGCTTTATATTAACCTTTTCCAGCTTTCTGAGAAAGCCGGATCAGCCGAACCTGTCGATCAATAGTAGGGCGACAGGCACTGCTGACGGGGGCCGTTATACGGCTGGAAGGTGTTCGAGCGGCTATCGTAGGAGCGGTAGCGGGCATTGCACCAGTCATAGTGGCGCGGATTGAGGCCGGCTGCGCGCGGCGCCACCGGACGCGGCTGGGCAATCGCACCGCCGATGATGGCGCCGGCTGCGAAAGCTGCGAGCGGATACCAGTAGCCATTGTGGTATCGATAGCCCGCACGGCGATCACGATAGCCACGATGACCGTTATAATAACGAGCGCGCTCGTAGCGGTCGATGCGGCGATCGATCCGACGATCAATGCGACGGTCGATGCGACGGTCGATGCGACGCTCGTAACGGTCGCGATACTGGACGGTGGTGGCATCGGTCGTGGAGGCGATCGGCGCGACCGGGCGAATGACCTGGGCCTGGGCCGGGACCATACCGGTAATGGCCATGATAGACGCGAGCGCTGCCACGGCGGTCGTCTTGAATGCAGTTTTCATGATGCTTCTCCCTGCATGTTTCTCCGGTCGACCGAAGCGGGCGGTGATGCCCGGTCCACGACCTTGGGACAGAAATTAGCGAAGCCTGCCTGAACTCAAGATTAACACCGTGTTCATGCTTCGCGCTCCGCGCGCAACGGTCCAGTGACCGTCCTCGCGCGCAAGTGCCCGTCAACGGAGGGAAAGGCCGATTGTTCCTCAACGGCTCAGTAATAGGGCGACAGGCAGGTCCGGCGCGGCCCGTGATACGGCTGGAAGCTGTTGCTGCGCCAGTGATAGGAGCGGTAGCGTTCGGCGCACCAGCTGTAGTGCTTCGGATTGAGGCCAGAACCATAATGCACGACGTGACGGCGCGGGATCGGCCTGTCGACGATCACACCCGCCCGCATGGAGCGCGGCGAGATCCAGAGCCCGTTGCGATAGACATAGCCCGGCCTATGCAGCCGGTGGCCATGACCACGATAGACGTGCTGCCGCGAGTAAACGGTCACGCGTTCGTAGTGCCGATAGCTGGTATGGCGCTCGTAGATGCGGACTTCGATGCCGCCGGCGCGGGTTTCGGCCGCTGATCCCATGACCCCGGCCAAAGCCAGGCATGCGAAGGCGAAAGCAGAGACAAGCTTCATGCGTGATCCCCCTTGACCCGGAGACACCCTTCGACCGGCCGGCCCTCATGGCCGAGGCCAAGGTCGACCACATGCAGCGATCGCGAGCCTCCATCAGCAGATGCTAACCCGTTGGGGGAAGCGCTGCAAGGCATTGAGGGGCAGCGAGATCCCGCAAGGAAGCGAAAGGGCGAGCCCCATCCGGTCCCGCCCCATCTTCCAGGTCAATTGGTGGCGTGGCCGTTTGCTAGGCCTCGATCTCGATATCGCCCTTCGGCCGCGAACAGCAGGCAAGGATGTAGCCTTCGTCGATTTCGTCGTCGAGGATGCCGCCATTGTGGTCCATCTCGACTTCGCCCGAGAGCTTCATGACCTTGCAGGTGCCGCAAAGACCGGATTTGCAGGCCGCCCCGATACGGACACCGGCGGCACGCGCCGCCTGGAGGACCGTGTGGCCTGGCGCGCAGAGGCCGTCCTTGCCGGACATGGCGAAGGTGACCCTGGTCGCCTGTTCGCCGTCGCCATGATCGGCGACCACCATCATCGGCTCCGCCTTCACCGGCTGGAAGGCTTCCTCCTGATAGTTGCGCATGTCGAAGCCTGCCCCTTCCAGCGCCTCGCGCACGGTTGCCATGAAGGGCGCCGGGCCACAGCAGAAGACGGTGCGCTCCAGGAAGTCAGGCGCCAGAAGCGCAATCTTGGCCTTGTCGATACGGCCCTTCAGCCCCGACCAGAGCTGGCCGCGGCCCAACTGCTCGATGATGAAGCCGAGCTGGAAGTTCGGCATGTCACGGGCTTTTGCCTCCAGCTCCCAGCGGAAGATGATGTCATCGGGCGACCGGGCACAATGCAGGAAGGTGATGTCGCTGTCGGGGGTTCGGTCGCTCAGGTCGCGGGTCATCGACATCATCGGCGTGATGCCGGAGCCGGCGGAGATGAAGAGATACTTGTCGCCCGGATGCTTCGCATAGGAGAAATCGCCGAGCGGCCCGAAAGCCTTCAGCGCCATGCCGGGCTTCAGGTTGTCGAACATCCAGCGGGTGCCAATCGAGTCCTTCTGCGCCTTGACCGTCACGGCCACCGTATAGGGCCGCGAGGGACTGGAAGAGAGCGTATAGGTGCGCATGACCGGCTCAGGCCCGACCGGAATTTCCAGCGTGACGAACTGACCGGGCAGATAACGGAACCACAGGCCCGGCTTGTTAGGCTTGAAGGTAAACGTCATCACGTCGGCGGCCTCGGGCGTGACGGCGACGCATTCCAGAAGATGCTCCCGGTCGGACCAGGGGCGCATCTCGTCGACATGGCGATACTGGGTGACGGCGATGTTCATGGTCAAGCCACCGCTGAGAGATGAGCCTTGTCGCCCTGCAGGCGGCTCGTCATGAAGTTGGAATACCATTCGACGAACTGCATGACGCCACCTTCGTGATCGACGGAATAGGGACCGGGCTCATAGGCCGGCGAGCGGATGCCAAAGGCGTTTTCCTCAACGATCGAGCGGTCCTGGTCGTTCGTCATGTTCCAGACATGGGTCAGTTCTTCCAAATCGTAATCGACGCCTTCGACCGCATCCTTGTTGACCAGCCAGGTGGTGGTGACGGCGGTTTCCTCCGCCGAGATCGGCAGGACGCGGAAGGAGATCGCGTGGTCGCCAAGGATGTGGTTCCAGGTCGTCGGATAATGGAAGAGCAGCATGGTGCCGATATGGGAGATCGGTACATCGGCAGAGAGCGGCTTCTTCACGGCGCGCTTGCCCGACATGGTGTAGCTCTCGGCATCCTGGATCAGCGGCATGCGGGCGGTGCGGAACTGACCTGATGGGTCCATCTTGAACTCGGACGGCAGGCCGGCGGCCTCGCAGCGCGCCCAGTGCTCGGAGATAAAGGGATCGTCACCCGCACCCTGGACGCCGGTTGCGGTTGGGGCTTCCGGATAGGTGCGGCAAAGCTCCGGATGGTTGCCGGCGCAGTGGTAGCATTCGCGGTTGTTTTCCCAGACGAGCTTCCAGTTGCCCTTCTCGATGATCGTGTTCTTGTGGGCGACCTTCGCCTCCCACAGGCGGTGCGGGCGCAGATAAGGTTCGATAGACGCGCGCATCGGGGCGAAATCAGGGGCTTCGTTGGCGAGACAGACGAAGATGTAACCGCCGACGCTTTCGCAATGCACGGTCTTCAGGCCGAATTCGGCCTTGTCGAAGGTCTCGCCCATCTGGCGCGCGAAGACGAGCGACCCGTCGAGGTCGTAGGTCCAGTTGTGATAGGGGCAGACGAGCTTGGCAGCGGCCCCCTTGTCCTTGGTGCAGACACGGTGGCCGCGGTGGCGACAGGTGTTGTGGAAGGCGCGGATGACCTGATCCTTGCCGCGCACGATGACGACGGGATAGTCGCCGATCTGGGCGGTGAAATAGTTGCCGGCGCGCGGGATCTCGCAATCATGGCCGATGAACAGCCAGTCGCGATACCAGATCATCTCCATGTCGAGCTTGAAGTAGTCCTGATCGATGTAGAATGATTGCTCAAGGGAGAAACCCTCGCGGCGGTTCTTCAGCTGGCGCAGCACGTTGGCCTGCAGGTCCATGTCGTCCTCGTGTTTCAAAAATTCGGGGGAGAAGAGAGCGCAGCCAGCCGTCGCCCTGGGAAGGCGGTGTGCATGGCTATCTCCGGTCGCCCTCCGCAACCTCAAATGTCCGTCTGCCGAGGCTGGTTTCCGGGCTCAGGAGTGGTCCATTTGCGGACCGCGTCGGCGCCTTCCCAGGGTTTCCCCCAGTGGCCTTGTGCCAAAACGCATTCTCCACCACCGTTGCGGGGGCAGCGCCGGATTTTGACCGGCTTCCCGATTTCCCACCCTCCCTAGCAGGGCAGCACCTCGAGCTTGCCTGCATCTAATCACAGGGCGCGGGGCTGCGCTGCATTGCGGAACGACACGGCCCAAATCGTTTGCGACATCCCACAGATGACGACCCAGGGCAGAATATTCGGGAATTTCCCATTGTTTTCCGACGGGTGTGGCGGCGGCATCTTTTCGGCGGCTGAAATCATGGCGCAAACGGGCGATTTGAGACAGCGGGCAGGAACTGCACTGCGGCAAGCCTGGCGAAACCTCGCTGATGTAGCATACCATCAAATCATGATTAACCATGCTGCGCTAAGCTCAAGCAATCAGTCCGGGTACCGTCAGAGCGTCAAGATGCAGAAACTCAGATACTACGCGGCTCCTAAAGCGGAAACGCAAACGCCGCCCTCAGCAAAGGCAGTCCACACCGAGTTCCTCAGAACCGGTCGGATCTCGCGCAGCCGCGAGGACTGGCTGCCGGACGAACGCCGCTATCTTTCCTATGAGGAAGTGGCGGCGCGGACCGGGCGGCGGCTCGAGCGGGCGGCCGAGACCACGCATGAGCGGATCAACGGCTTTCACCGGTCGATCAAATTCCCCAAGGTCATCTTCCACCGCACGCTGAACAATAGCCCGCATCTGGGCTACTGTCATGTGACGGCGGCGCGCACGAATTTCGCCCAGTACGCGGATGTCAAATGGGCCTTCTACATCGCCAATTTCTTTGCCGAACTGGGCGGGGAAGAGGTTTTCTTCGAGCAGATCAAGCAGAATTACGGACGGATGTATTTTGCCGTGGCGATCAAGCCTGAGGCAGAGGCTAAGGCGATGACCATCGATCGCTCGATTCGCAACAACGGGCTGCTATTCCAGACCGTGGACCCGAAAGAGGCGCTGCGCAACGTGCTGATGCTCGGCGCAAGAGACGCCGAGCTCAGGAAGATCATCGCAAAGCTTTGAGAGTGGACTTCGGCGCTCAGGCGCCGAAACCGCCCAGCGGCTTCTTCTTGTAGAGCAACCAGTCCTTAGAGACATAATCGCTTGCGCCGTAGATCGTCACGGTGTCGCCGCCGGCTGCCTTGGAGGTGGCGAGCGCCTTTTCGGCGAAGTTGGTGAAGTCGAAGGCGTTCGGGGCCTGCTCGGAGAAGCAGATGCCGAAGGACATGCCGAGCTGGACCATGCGGGCACCGGTCGACGAGCCGACGAAATTGGTGGCCTTGAGCTTGGCGCGAACGAGTTCGACCACGCGGCTGATCTCTTCCTGGTCGGAGGTGTAGAGCAGCAGGCCGAAGCGGCCGGCATCGAAGCGGCAGGCGAGATCACCACCGCCGGAGACGGCTTCCAGCACCTTGGCGACCTGCATGAGGAAACGCTCGGCGACAGCCGGGCCCATCTGCTCCTGGATGCGGGCATAGTCGTCGATCTCGCCGATGGCGACGCCGCAGAGCACCGGCATTTCCGGGTTCACATAGATCTTGGCAACGGCCTTGTTGAAGGCGCGGCGGGATGCAAGGCGGGTGACCGGGTCGACGAATTTCGCGGCTTCGGCCTCCTCGGCCTCGCGCTGCAGGTCGGCAAGGGCTGCGGTCTTGTCGACCACGGCGCGCACGACATTGCTGTTCTGGTGAGCGCGCTTTTCGGTCGCCGCCTTCAGCATCTTGATCGACTGACCAAGCGGCGTGCCCTCAAGGTCGGCTTCGGTCAGGATGGTCTTGGAAGCGTGACCGATGACACGGCCGTAGTCGGTGAGCGAAATCTTCTCTTCATTCAGCAGACTGATGAAATTGCTCATTTCCGCGCGAACCTGGCCGTTCTGGCGGCTCAGCAGACCGTCTTCATGGTGGTGCGGCAGGTATTTGCGGCCGAGTTCGTCGAGGGCCTCCTGGGTCTTGATCTTGCCCAGCGCAATGAATTCGCGAACAAGTTCCGGATTGCTGCCGGAATAGGCCTCGTAGACCAGCTCGTAATTGCGCGGCAGACCGTCAATGCCCATCTGATGCATGGCGGTCGCGACACGTAGCGCAATGCTGGCGGCCGGATTCTTGACTTGCTGCATCTGTCCATTTCCCCGAGTGAGGCTTTTCCGTCTCTTATCTGGACCATAGGCGAACAATTCTTTCTTTCGGTTACGTCGCTAGTTAAAATTCGAACGATTTCGCCTGCCCCTTTAAAAATTAGGGTGGAAACTGCCCCTGGCTGCGCTGAAAAAGAGGTTTGCCGCCTCGTTCCGCACGCGATAAGGACGATCGAAGGCAGACTGGAAGGCTCTCAAAAATGGCGCGGATCATCCCGATCGCTCACGACACGGACAAGGCGGAGGCCATTTCGGCGGCGACCGAGGTGTTGCTGCGCCACCTTCCGGTGGCGATCCCGACCGAGACCGTCTACGGGCTCGCAGCCGACGCAACCCATCCGGCGGCCATCACGTCGATCTACGAAACAAAGGGGCGGCCGCGCTTCAATCCGCTGATCTGCCACATGGCGGATCTCGCCATGGCGGAACGCTATGCCGTGTTCGACCCGATCTCACGGCAACTCGCGGAAACCTTCTGGCCGGGGCCATTGCATTCTCGTTCTGCCGCTCAAGGAAAATTGCGGCATTCATCCTCTTGCGACCGCGGGGCTCGACACCGTCGGAATACGCGTTCCCGTCGGTTTTACCGCGGAGCTCATCCACAGTCTCGGCCGACCGCTTGCGGCTCCGAGTGCAAATTCCTCAGGGCGGATCAGCCCGACGACGGCAGAGCATGTGGACGCCGATCTCGGCCGGAAGATCGAGGTGATCGTCGACGGCGGCCCCTGCCCTGTCGGCGTGGAATCGACGATCGTGAAGGTGGAGGACGGCGAGATCCGGTTGCTCCGACCCGGCGGCGTCGCCGTCGAGGCGATCGAGTCCGTCACTGGCAAGCCTGTCATTCGTCCCAAGGCGTCGGGAACAGCAGCGATTGAAGCGCCGGGCATGCTCGCTTCGCATTATGCGCCGAATGCTGCCGTGCGGCTGAATGCGACAGAGGTGTCCACTCGGGAAGCCTTGATCGCTTTTGGTCCCGACGACATATCGGGCGCGGCGGCCGCGCATGCCGTTTTCAACCTGAGCCCGACGGCGAACCTCACCGAGGCGGCCAGCAATCTCTTCGACTATCTGAAGCGCGCGGATGCGAGCGGGCCTGCGGGCATTGCTGTGGCGCGGATCCCGGACAAGGGCTTGGGTGAGGCGATCAATGACCGGCTGATGCGGGCGGCAGCACCGCGTGGCACGGAGGGATGACGAGGATGAATGTGACCATGAGCCTTGCGGACCGTCTGCGCGCCTTCGTCGATATCGTCGGCGAGGCCAATGCGCTGACCTCCGCCGCTGATATCAAACCCTATCTGACGGAGAACCGGGGCCTCTATCACGGCGCCTCGCCGCTGGTGCTGAAGCCTGGCTCGACCCAGGAGGTTTCAGCCATCCTAAAGCTCGCTTCCGAAACGGGCACATCGATCGTACCGGTCAGCGGCCGCACGGGCCTTGTCGGCGGACAGGTACCGCGCGAGGACGGGCAGGACGTTCTCCTCTCCCTCGAACGGATGAACAAGATCCGGGAAGTCGATCCCGTCGCCGACGTGATCGTTGCCGATGGCGGCGCCATCCTTGCCGATGTGCAAAAGGCGGCGGAGGCGCATGACCGGCTGTTTCCGCTGTCGCTTGGCTCGGAAGGCTCCTGCCGGATTGGCGGCAATCTTGCCACCAATGCCGGCGGCACGGCCGTTCTCGCCTACGGCAATATGCGACAGCTCTGCCTGGGGCTCGAAGTGGTGCTGCCGACGGGCGAGATCTGGGACGGGCTGCGGCGTCTGAAGAAGGACAATAGCGGCTATGACCTGCGCGACCTGTTCATCGGCGCGGAGGGCACGCTTGGTGTGATCACCGGCGCGGTTTTGAAGATGGTTCCGCGCCCACGCGGCAAGCAGGTCGCCTATGTCGGACTCTCCTCGCCCGAGGCGGCACTTGCCCTGTTCGAAAAGGCTTCGCAGCGCTGCGGCTCGGCGCTCACGGGCTTCGAGCTCATGCCACGCATCGGCATCGAGTTCACGACGAAGCACATTCCGAGTGTCCGCGACCCGCTCACCTCGGTGCATCCGTGGTATGCGCTGGTCGACATCTCGACGTCGGATTCGGCCGAGACGGCGGAAACGATGATGCAGGAACTGCTGGCGGAGGCCTTCGAGGCCGGGCTCGTTTCGGATGCGGCAATCGCCGCATCTCTCGCCCAGCAGACTGCCTTCTGGCACCTGCGCGAAAGCATGTCCGAAGCGCAGAAGCCCGAGGGCGGGTCGATCAAACATGACGTCTCTGTGCCCGTCTCGCGCATCCCGGCCTTTTTGGCCGAGGCGGACGCAGCGGTGCATGCGCTGATGCCGGATGCACGGATCTGCGCCTTCGGGCATCTCGGCGATGGCAACATCCATTACAATATCAGCCAGCCTGTGGGTGCCGACAAGGCGGCGTTCATCGCCCGCTGGCGAGAGGTCAACGCCATCGTGCATGCGGTCGTGCACAAGCATACCGGCTCGATTTCGGCGGAGCATGGCGTCGGCCAGCTGAAGCGTGACGAACTGACCGCCAGCCGTCCGGCGATCGAAACCGAGCTGATGCGCCGGATCAAGCAGGCCTTCGACCCCGCCGGGATCATGAACCCCGGCAAGGTGATCGGCTGATCCGATGACCGGCGCGCCTCGCCTTTCGCTTCGCATCGATCTTTCCAATGGCGCCAGGCTCGGGCCGGGCAAGGCGCAGCTGCTGGCACTGATCGAGGAGCATGGATCGATCCGGGCAGCGGGAGCAGCCATGGGCATGTCCTACAGGCGGGCCTGGCTTTTGGCAGACGAGATCAACCGGATGTTCAAGGAGCCGTCGATCTTCACCCGTCACGGCGGGAAAAGCGGCGGTGGCGCGGGTCTGACGCCGTTCGGCGAGACCTTGCTCAAGGCGTGCCGGCGGATGGATGCGGAGAGCCGCAAGGCGCTCTCGACGGATCTCGACTGGCTTCAGAGCATGCAGGCTGCGGATTTCGTGGCCAGCGGTCGCAAGGGCGATGACGAGACCTGAAGTCTCATCCTTGGATCTGACGAAATAGACCTTCGGAAGCGATCGAGACCGTCTTAAACAGGAGATGCACCGGCATTCCAGGCGCAAGCGCGAGTTGGCGGCATGAGCGCCGGGTGACCTCAGCGATCAGGTGCTGGCCGTGGCAATTGACGGTCAGTGTCACGCTGCCTCCATCGCGCTCGGCAAGATCGACGATGTGACCCGAAAGGCGGTTGAGCGCCGAAAGCCCCTCGCCAGCCTCGGTCGCGACGACGATGTCGGAAACGGGCACAAAGACGCGGACGTGAGTGCCAACCGGCAGCGGAGTTTGCCGAAGAAGGATCGGCCCGGCTGCCGACAACACTTCCGTCAGGCCGTCATCCTTGTGGTGCACCGTGATCTCGGCTTCGATGAAATTGCCGGCCGGAAGGTCGCCCGAAGCCTGAGCCACCGTCGCCAGCGCCTCATCGGCGCGCCCGACGGCAATTGCCCTGCCGGCGTCGAAGGTGACGACGGCCGTCGCCAGCCGTGCCACCTCCTCGACGGAGTGGCTGACATAGAGGATAGGTACGCCGAATTCGTCGCGGATGCGCTCGATATAGGGCAGGATCTGCGCCTTCAGGCCATTGTCGAGGGCCGAGAGCGGCTCGTCCATCAGGAGAAGTTTCGGACTTGCCATCAGGGCGCGGCCGAGCGCAATGCGCTGCTTTTCGCCGCCGGAGAGATGGGACGGGCGGCGGGCGAGCAGATCGGTGATCCCGAGCAAGGAAGCGATACGATCGAGGTCTTCGCGGCGCTCAGCCCGCGGCAGCAGACGTTCTCCGTAGCGCAGGTTCTGCAGAACGGTAAGGTGCGGAAAAAGGCGTCCCTCCTGGAAGACATAGCCGATGCGGCGGCGGTGCGGCGGCAGGAAGGTGGAGGCGTCACTCCAGGTCTCACCGTTGAAGGCAATGCGCCCCTCCTGTGGCCGCATCAGGCCAGCAACGATGTTGATCAGCGTCGTCTTGCCGGAGCCGGAGGCACCGAACAGCGCCGTCAGGCCTTCGCCCACCGCAAGATCGGCCTGAAGCGTGAATTCTCCCTGACGATGGCGGATCGACAATTTCAGCATCAGGCGGCTCCGACCCGGGCGGCAATGCGGCGAGACAGGAATTCGGAGGCGATGAGTGCACCGAGCGACAGGACGATCGAGATCACGGTGAGCCGCATGGCGGCGAGGTCACCACCAGGCACCTGGGTATAGGTGTAAATCGCCGATGCCAGCGTCTGGGTTTCACCGGGAATGTTTGAGACGAAGGTGATCGTCGCGCCGAATTCGCCCATCGATTTTGCAAAGGCAAGGATGACGCCGGCGGCGATGCCGGGCAGGATGAGCGGCAGGGTCACCGTGAAAAAAACGTAAGGCGGTGGCGCCCCGAGCGTCGCGGCGGCCGCTTCCTGCCGCCGATCAACGGCATCGAGTGAAAGGCGAATGGCGCGCACAAGCAGCGGAAAGCCCATGACGGCCGCGGCGAGCGCTGCTCCGGTCCAGCGGAAGGAGAAGACGAGGCCGAAGGTCTCTTCCAGGAAGGCGCCGACCGCGCCCCGTCTGCCGAAGGTGATCAAAAGCAGGTAGCCGGTCACCACAGGTGGCAGGATCAGCGGCAGATGCACGAGGCCGTTCAGAAGCGACTTGCCCCAGAATTCGCAGCGCGACAGCAGCCACGCGACCAGCAGACCCAGTGGCAGCGAAAAGGCCACGGCAACTGCCGCGACCTTCAGGCTCAAGAGCATCGCGGTCCATTCTTCGGCCGTCAGCGTCAAATGTGGCATCCCGGATGCGAGTTATGGAAGGTTTAGTTTGTCTTCGCGAGCACGGTAAAACCGGCGGCGCTGAAGATGGCATGGGCGTCCGCACCCTGCAAGTAAGCCAGGAAGTCGGCGGCGCGTGGGTGTTTGCCGTCCGTGGTAAGCGCTGCCGGATAGACGATTGCGGGATGGCTTGCCTCGGGGAAACGGTCCAGGATCTTCACCCCAAGGTCGACCCTTGCATCCGTCTCGTAGACGATGCCGAGCGGCGCCTCTCCGCGGGAAACGAGCAGCAGGGCAGCGCGGACATTTTCCGCCTGGGCGACCTTGTCTCTGACGCTTTCCCATACGCCGAGGTTTTCAAGCGCTGCCTTCCCATAGGTGCCAGCGGGGACGGCATCGACATTGGCCATGGCGAGGCGTTCATTGCCGAGAAGTGCGGCGAGTGGAAAGCCTGGGACGATGGTTGTTGCTGCGGATGCGTCCTTCGGGGCCACCAGCACAATCCGGTTGCCGAGCAGGTTGATGCGCGTGTCGGTCTTTATCCGGCCTGCCGTGTCGAGATGATCCATCCATTTGAGATCGGCGGAAATGAAGACGTCGGCCGGCGCCCCTTGCTCGATCTGTTTGGCAAGTGCGGAACTGCCGGCAAATGAGAAGGTAACATCGGCGCCACCGGCGGCCTTCCAGGCGGCAGCAACCTTTTCGGCACTTTCCTTGAGGCTGGCGGCGGCGAAGACCGTTACCGGCTCTTCGGCACGGGCGGGGCTCCCGAAGGGGCTGACCGCGGTTACGGCCATCAGTGCAGCGATTGCAAATGCGGCATTCCTCAGTCCTTGGATCATGATCGGCTTCCTATCGATATATACGTTCGGATATATCGATAACTAAAAACAAACCCGCCGGCAAGATGGCGGCGGGTTGCTTGGACTGAACTGTGATCAGGCCTTGAGCTGCGCCAGACTGAACAGCAGATCGGCGGAAATGCTGCCACCTCCGCCCGCCAGAATGGTGGCCGCGGAAGAAGCGCCGAAATTGTTTTCGGTGTCATACATGGCCGTGTAGCGCTGCAGGAAGCGCTCGAGTTTGGTCGGATCCTGCAGATCAGCCAGGTCGAGGTTATCGTTGATGATCCGCGCCTGCTGGTCGACATCCATGTTGGAAAACTCGTCCGAAAACCCGAACGTCGTCCGGAACACCGCCATGAGTGCATCGTCGGCGATGAGGCCGTAGGCATCGGTGATGTTCGGCGCTGTGCGCTCGAAGTAGAGCGCCAGGCGGACAGCCTCGTTGCTTGCGCCTTCGTTTTCTTCCAGCGTCTGCCGGAGATACTTGTTCACGGTTTCCAGGGTCTCGCCGCGCTGCTGGACCGTGCCGATCGTCTCGCGGGTCAGATTACCGTTGACGTCAAAGTTGAAGGAAGCGACGAGCTCGGCCCAGCGACCGTCCGGCTGCTGATTGACGAAGCTCTTGGGGTCGGACAGGTCCGATGAGAAAACCTGCTTGAGGAAATCATCTGTGACATCCTCTGGATCCAGACCGTAAGCGCCAATAACGACGTCGATAACATCGCGATCCGCGAGCAGCTCCCTGACGGTGTCGATCGACTGAATGCGCTCCTGATAGACCTCGGCCTTTTTGGTCGCGGCTTCGCGGGCAGCCGTCCTCTCGTTCTCGTCGAGGAAGCGGACTTCGTTGATGACATATTGCTTCGCGATCATCGTCGCCGTCAGCGTGTTGTGCGGCGAAAGCGGCACGGCGGCATTGCCGTCGCCATCGAAGTTGAAGAGCTTCGACATCTCGATCAGACGCGTGTCCTTCGACTTGTTGGCAAAGCTGTTCGGATCGGTGAAATCGCTGGTCAGGGCCTGCCTCAGTTCGCGCACCGAGAATTCATTGGCCTCGAAACCAAATGTGCGCTGCAGGACAAGGCGCATGGTCGTGTCGGCCAGAATGTCATCGACGTTCTCGGCTTCGGAAATGTTGGTTTTAAAAAGCTCCGTCAAAGCCTCTTTTCGATCTTCGTCGGCATCGTCGTAAAAGGTCGAAAAGCCCGAATGGGTCGATGCAAGCTGCGTGGATCCCTGCGCGGTCATGCCGCTTTCGACGGTCCCATCGCTGGCGAAATTGAACTTGCCGGCCACCGCCACCCAGGCATCGCCGCCATTGGTGGCCGCGTAGCTGTTCGGGTCGGATGTGTCGCTGGTGACGATCTGCTTGAAGGTCGAGGCGCTCATCGAACCCAGCTCGAAGGCGGTCCTGACATAGTAGAAGAGACGCGTATCGGCCGTCAGTTCATCGACTGAGGTCAGGGTCGCGATCTTCGATTCGTAATAGGCGCGCTCGCGCTGACGATAGTAATCGGTGACATAGATCTGCTCCTCGTCCACATAGAGCGAGACGGTCGCCTCTTTCTGGGCAGCCGTCTGGGCAGTTGCGCCAGAAAGCGAGCCATCGGCATTGAAGTCGAAGGCTTCGGCGAGCTTGAGGAATTTCGAGGCGTTCGCAGCGCCGTTGGCGACCATCTGATTGACATAGCTGTTCGGGTCAGACGTGTCGCTGGTCAGGATCTGGGTGAGATGATCCTTAGTATAATAGGTGCCATCGATGCCATAGGCGTCGAGTGCAAAGGTCATCAGGCGGCTGTTGTTGACCAAGCCGCTGACGCTGGTGATGTTGTCGATCATGGTCTCGTAGTAGAAGGCTTCCGCCTCCAGCGTGTCGCTTTGGGCTACAAGCGAGGCTTCGTACTTTTCAAGGAGTCTCGCCTGCTGAGAGTCCGTCTGCAGATCGGTCTTTTCCGCCGAGAACTGGAATGAGGCGGCGAAATTGCGGTAGCGCTCGTCCGTCAGCTGGTTGGCAAAGCTCTTTTCATCCGAAAGATCGCTCTCCAGCACCTTCTTCATGAAGGCCTTGGCATAGGTCATCTCTTCGAGACCATGGGCCTTCATCGCGTAGGAATAAAGCTGGTAGTCGTCGAGGAATTCCTCAAGCGTAGAGACCTTGCCGATGTTCTCCTTGAAGTACTCCGTCTGGCGCGCGACGAGTGGATCAGAGGCGGTGCGGTTGAGGCTCCCCTTGATGTCACGGTTGACGAGATTGTAGCTCAGATAGGTCGAGACCATCGGAATTCCTTAGAGAACACAGCGCGCGCGAATCACAGTATGGCGCAAAATCCTTGCCTCAAGCTTTATGAATTCATGAAGAAGCGTCAGGTCATTTCTAAGCTCTGACGTCGATTATCAGACGCGTCAGGCGTTATCCGTTTCGTCACGGAACAGATCGAGGAGGACTTTCACCTTTTCGAAACCGTGAGCGGTACGACAAAACTAACCATTTGACCGCGCAAGGTTTTCTTTACCGCGTCTTTTAAGCTGTCTCCAACAGCGGCTGGCTATCTTGCCCCCACAGAGGACGAAAAGTCCCGAACAGACGAGCACATGACGCGCTCTCGGGTAAAACAAGGGTAGCATGAAGATGACGAACACGGTTTTGAAGCCAGCATGGGCCGGCGCCACTCTGCGTCTGGATCCCTCGCGGTTCCCCCAGCAGGTGACTTACGCATTGCGGGGCGCTCTGGGCGACGTCACAATCACCATCGACGAGCGCGGTGCCATTCTGCGCAAGGTCCTTCCCGGCAGCGGCCTGCCGCTTTCCTTCGCTCTTCCCACTCGCGCCTTCAAAGGCGTTGCCGCGCGCGCCATCGATCATGGCGACGGGGAAGTCACCGTGACGCTTGAACTGCATCACGAAGACCCGGATCTGTGCATTCCGCTCCTGGTTGCGCATGATCTTTGCGACATCGCTGCCGACTGGCGCGGCTGGGCCGATGCTTTCCGCATCCCGATGCTGATGGTCGAGGCCGACGGCGTTGCCCGCCCGCTCGAAGATCACCTCGGCGATGTGCGCACCAAGGAGACGCAGCCGCGTCGCCGTCACTCCTATTTCGCCGAGCGTCGCCCGCGCTTCCTGGTGCGTCGCACGACCGGGAAGCTCGGTGTAACCATGAAGATTTCCGGAAAGGAAATCATCGCACGCAACTGATCGCGTCCCAAGACTGAACAGCCAGAGGCCCGGAAGGAAACTTCCGGGCCTCTGGCTTTTGAGGGATATCGAAGACCTGCGTCCCGAAATGAAACGAAATCGGCGCGTTGATTAGCGCCGCCTGAACAAAGCTCAGGCGAAGGGAATGGCGGCGACGAGGCCCAAGAAAATAATGAGGCCGACGCGGTTGTTGGACTTGAACAGCGCCAGGCACTGGGCGCCGTCATCGATGTCGAGCACCTTGATCTGCCATGCGAAGAGCACAGCTGCAATCAAGAGACCTATGATCGCGGGGAAAGCCGCACCGGCCGCGATGAAGGCAGAGAGCAGCAGGACGAGCGTCAGGCCATAAAGCCCGCTCAGCCAGATCTTGGTGTCGCGATCGAAAAGACGGGCCGTCGAGCGCACGCCGACAAGTGCATCATCCTCGCGGTCCTGATGGGCGTAGATCGTGTCGTAGCCGATCGTCCAGGCAACCGCGCCGACATAAACGAGAATGGCCGCCAGAGAGAGATTGCCGTGCAGGCCGGCCCAGCCCATCAGGCCGCCCCAGGAGAAGGCGAGCCCGAGGAAGAATTGCGGCCAGTCGGTGAAGCGCTTGGCGAAGGGATAGATCGCGACAACGGCGAGCGAGAGTATGCCGAGCATGATCGAGAAGCTGTTGAAGCAGAGGAGCACGGCAAGTCCGACCAGCGACTGCACAACCATGAAGATCTTGGCATTGCGGCGCGAGATGCGGCCCGACGGCAACGGGCGGGACCGGGTACGCGCGACCATGTTGTCGATCTCGTGGTCGACGAGATCGTTATAGGTGCAGCCCGCACCGCGCATGGCGACCGAGCCGACAAAGAACAGGAAGAGGTGGAAGACGAAGAGGCCGAAGTTGAGGCGACCTTCGGCGGCGAGCGCGTTGGCGGCGAGTGCCGAGGACCAGAAGCAGGGCCACATCAGAAGCTGCCAGCCGATCGGCCGATCCCAGCGCGCGAGCTGGGCATGCGGCCAGAGCCATCGCGGCAGGATGCGATAGACGAAGTTGTCGGAGGGCGCGTCGATGACGCGATCAATGTTCGGCTCGGTGGTGCTCATGGTCCAACTGATAGAGCATGGGCGGGTTCAAGAAAACCGCCCAGTCCCGTCGCCCCGGCAAAATCGGCTGCGGCCTTTTCGTCAGTTGAAGCTGACGCCGAATTTGTAGCTCGCGGAGACACCGAACATCAGCTGATTCTTGGTGCCGCGTTCCTGCACAAGGCTCGAATCGGCAGCCGGGCCAGCGAGCCGCTTGTATTCGGTAAAGGCGCTCATGGTGATCTTATCGGTGGCGTTCCAGGTGATCGCTCCGCCAGCACCATAGGAGGTCACGCCACCGTCCGGATTGTATTGGCTCAGCCCCGACGCGGCAAATTCGGCAGCGTCTACGCCATAATAAGCTGTGGTGTAACCGCTGGTGGCAAAGGTCATGCGGGGACCGGCCGAAACCCTGAGATCGGGCGCGATATCTGTAAAGGCATCGACCGCGATATCGGCGACCAGGCCATCATGGGCGCGGATGCCTTGGCGGACTTCGGCGCGGCCACGCATCCAGTCGGTAACATAGACATCGGCGAAACCGCCGAGTTCGCCGCCCCACTTGACCTCGGAGAGGCCCCGCAGCGCATCATCCGTACCGGCATCGCGCGAGGGCACGAATTTGCCGACGACACCTGCACGCAGCACGTCGGTATTGTAGATCGCGAAGGACGGATTGTCGTTGCGCGACGAAAAGCGCGGCGCCCCGCCACGGCCGACCGAAATGATCGGCTGGAAGAAGAGCTTGCGGTTCTTGGAGCCTTCGAAGGTCGGCGCGGAGATGCCTGCGCCGCCGAGGGTGACATACCAGTTTCCGGAGAAGAGACCATCGGCAAAGGCCGGCGAAGACGAGACCGCAACCGATGCGGACAGCAGGGCGAGAAGACGCAGCCTGTTCATGAAGACCCCCAAGAAAACGCAGTACACAAGACCGAAGATCGCGATCTCAACTTCCTTCAATATTTCAGGAATCCGTTACAGGATCTTTAACCACGTGGGCGAGTACGGGCACTTCGGCCGCCAGGGCCATCAGGCGTACTGATCGATCCATCAGCCAAGCTTCTGGATTCATGTGGAAATCCTAGTCGATTGGTGGTTTTGACCCAGATGTCTGCCAAATCGTGTCGTGAGGGCGTGTTTCGCCTTGACCTTGAAGCGTGAGGCGACTTTGCTGCGAAGCAACGAGAACAGGAGACCCATCATGGCCGTCGATACATCCGCCCGCACCCCCACCTTCACCTATGTCGACGGCGAATGGTTTGCCGGCAACCCGCCGCTGATTGGGCCTGTCTCGCATGCGATGTGGCTGGGTTCGACGGTGTTCGACGGGGCGCGCTGGTTCGACGGCATCGCCCCGGATCTGGACCTGCATTGCCAACGCGTCAATCGCTCGGCCGCCAATATGGGCATGAAGGCGGTGATGTCGGCCGAGGAGATCGAGCGCCTCGCCTGGGAAGGGGTCGCGAAATTCGACGGCAAGACGGCGATCTATATTAAGCCAATGTATTGGGCAGAACACGGCCAGATGGGCTCGGTGGTCGCCGCCGATCCGGAATCGACGCGCTTTGCGCTCTGCCTGTTCGAAGCGCCGATGCACACGGCAAAGCCTTCGTCGCTGACAGTTTCCCCCTTCCGGCGTCCGACGCCGGAATGCGCGATGACCGATGCGAAGACTGGCAGCCTCTATCCGAATTCCGGCCGCATGATCATTGATGCCCGCAATCGCGGCTTCGACAATGCGCTG
This sequence comes from Allorhizobium sp., assembly GCA_045377275.1. GTDB lineage: Bacteria > Pseudomonadota > Alphaproteobacteria > Rhizobiales > Rhizobiaceae > Allorhizobium. The sequence continues at coordinate 75,900 of JBJIOA010000012.1, forward strand.
GTGCGCGACATGAACGGCAATGTCGTCGAGACGGCCTCCTCCAACGTCTTCATGGTGAAAGATGGCGTGGTCTTCACGCCGGCCGCCAATCGCACCTTCCTTGCCGGCATCACCCGCGCACGCGTCATGGGTCTGCTGCGCCAGGCAGGCTTCGAGGTGCGCGAGGGGACGCTGTCGGTCGAGGACTTCATGAATGCCGACGAGATCTTCCAAACCGGGAATTATTCCAAGGTCGTGCCGGTCACGCGGCTCGACGACGCGCAGTTCCAGGAAGGCCCTGTCACCCGCAAGGCGCTGGAGCTTTACATGGACTGGGCAAAGTCGACTGCCGGCACGGACGGCTGATCCCCGTTACCGCGGCGCTTGATCGCGCCGCGCCGCCTCTCTATCTCTCGATGATCTTAAGCTGTTCCATTTTCCGGAAGGATCTCTCTTGTCCGTCTTCAAGAACCTGCCTGCCCCACCCACTGTCGCGAAGAAGCCTGTGACCGACACGCGTCATGGGATCACCCGCACGGATGATTACGCGTGGCTCAGGGCCGACAACTGGCAGGCGATGTTCAAGGACACCTCGATCCTGGATCCGGAAATCCGCTCCACTCTGGAAGCCGAGAACACTTATATGGAAGCGGCGATGGCGGATACCAAAGAGCTGCAGAAGCAGCTCTTCGCCGAGATGAAGGGGCGCATCAAGGAAGACGATTCGTCGATCCCGATGAAGGACGGCCCCTTCGCCTATGGCTCGGCCTTCGTGACGGGTGGCGAGCAACCGCGCTATTTCCGCATCCCGCGCGACGGCAATCCGAAGGATGAGTCGATCCGCGATCTGCTGCTCGATGGCGACAAGGAAGCTGTCGGCAAGGATTATTTCCGCCTGTCCGGCATCGATCATACGACCGACCATGCCTTCGGCATCTGGGGCTATGACGACAAGGGCTCGGAATATTACACGCTGCGGATCCGCGATCTCGCCAGCAAGCAGGATCTCGGTGACGTCCTCGAGAACACCGCCGGCGGCGGTGTCTGGGCGCCTGACGGCAAGAGCTTCTTCTACACCATGCTGGACGAGAACCACCGTCCGTCGAAGGTCTTTCACCACATCGTCGGTCAGCCGCAATCGGCAGATCGTCTTGTCTATGAGGAGAAGGATCCGGGCTTCTTCATGGGCGTTGGCGGTTCGCTGCTGGACGACTTCATCTTCATCGACATCCATGACCACGAGACCTCCGAATACCGTCTGCTCTCGACCAAGGACCTGATGGCCGAGCCGCAGCTGGTCGCCGAACGCGAGGAAGGAGTCGAGTATTCGATGACCGAGGGCGGCGACGTCTTCTACATCCTGACCAATGCCGATGATGCCAAGGACTTCAAGATTGTCGAGGCGCCGGTGACTGCTCCCGGCAAGGCGAACTGGAAAGAGATCGTGCCACATGAGCCGGGCCGGCTGATCCTCAACCACATGGCCTTTGCCCGCCATCTCGTCTGGCTGGAGCGCCGGGAGGGCCTGCCTGTCATCATGATCCGCGACCGGAAGTCGGGCGAAGAGCATTCGATCGCCTTTGCAGAGGAAGCCTATTCGCTGGGACTGCAGGGGGCTGCGGAATACGACACCGACGTCATCCGCTTCTCCTATTCGTCGATGACGACGCCCTCGCAGCTGTTCGATTACAACATGGCGACCCGCGAGCGCGTACTGCTCAAGACGCAGGAAGTGCCGTCGGGGCATAACCCTGAGGATTACATTACCCGCCGCGTCTTTGCCGAAGCGCATGACGGCGAGACGGTGCCGGTCACCCTGCTCTATCGGAAGGACACGCCGCTCGACGGCTCCGCCCCCTGCCTGCTCTATGGCTACGGGGCCTACGGCATCACTATCCCCGCCGGCTTCAACACCAATTGCCTGTCGCTCGTCGATCGCGGCTTCGTCTATGCCATCGCCCATATCCGCGGCGGCAAGGACAAGGGTTTCTCCTGGTATGAAGACGGCAAGATGGAAAAGAAGGTCAATACCTTCAAGGACTTCATCTCGGCTGCCGATCACCTGGTGAAGGAGGGCTTCACGTCCTTTGACCGGATCATCGCCGAAGGCGGGTCTGCCGGTGGCATGCTGATGGGCGCGGTCGCCAATATGGCTCCGGAGAAGTTTGCCGGTATCATCGCTGCCGTGCCTTTCGTCGATGTGCTCAACACCATGCTCGACGACACCCTGCCGCTCACCCCGCCGGAATGGCCGGAATGGGGCAATCCGATCGAGTTGGAAGAGGAATATCGCTGGATCGCGGCCTATAGCCCCTATGACAATGTCGAGAAGAAGCCCTATCCGCCGATCATCGCTCTTTCGGGCCTCACTGACCCGCGCGTGACCTATTGGGAGCCGACCAAGTGGATCGCCAAGCTGCGCGAGACCGCACCTGAGGCCGGACCGTTCCTCCTGAAGACCAACATGGCCGCCGGCCATGGTGGCAAGTCCGGGCGCTTCCAGCGTCTGGAAGAGATCGCGTTTGAATATGCCTATGCGATCAAGGTGGCCGGCAAGATGTGAGGTGGCCGCGCAATCAAGCGCTGCAAGCAATAACGGGTGCGTTTTTGGCATTGTCTCAGCAATGCCTGAAACAGCCGCGCCTTAACAGCTTGATTCGTCGCCCGTACTTTCAGTCGCGACATTGCGCAAGGGGCAATTCTCATAGCGGCACCACCGGCGCAAGCTTCGCGCAAGGTTGAAAGGTTAACAAAAGGTTAATTCTTCAACTGAGGTGTCCGCCATGAGGATCGATAGCGGCCTGAGCGGCTACTCCTACCAAAGCCGATACGTGCTCAACACGGCCGGCGCGGAGGATGCTGCACCCGAAACGTCCAACACCAGCACGCCCCGCGCGAGCGGTGCCAGCACGTTTTCCAGCACGCTACTGTCGAACCAGCTGGCGTCGGCGCTGTGGACCGTCGAAGGCTCGCGCAAGGCGATCGTTGATATCGGCAACGGCCCGAACCGGGATCGCCAGCCAGCCGATACCCGGGTGCAGGCGGTGGAGGCCGCGTACCGAGAATACGAGATACCCCCTTCGCCCTATCAGGAATTCTGATGAGACGATGCGGTCAAGAAGGCCGGCCGGCATGATGCCTGGCCGGCCTTCTTGCGTCTGGGCATTCCCTTAGGGGTGTTGATGCGCATGATCTGCGCCGTGCCCATGGTGAGCGTGATCATGATCATGCGCCTCCTCGCAGGACGCCTTCCCCGTCCCGCAGCAGGACGATGACAGGGTGATTGTTTCTCCTGCCCGCCACTCCCGGTAGCTCTGACTGAGGATCTGGACAGAGGAATTGAGGAAGAGGCCCGCCATGATACCGGCGACGATCAGGTCGGGCCAGGCAGTCGCGGTGCCCCAGACGCCAAGGGCTGCGATCATTACGATGACATTGCCGATCGCATCGTTGCGCGAGCAGAGCCAGACGGAGCGGACATTGGCGTCTCCATCCTTGTATGACATCAGGAGAAGCACGCTGGCGACGTTGGCGGCGAGCGCCAGAAAGCCGATGAGACCCATTACCGGCGCCTCAGGCACACCACCCTGGAAGACACGCCAGATGGTGGAGCCGAAGACCCAGAGGCCCATGAGGAAGAGGCTGATACCCTTGGCGGTGGCAGCCATGCTGCGGGTCTTGAGCGACGCGCCGATGACGGCAAGCGAGATACCGTAGGTTACGGCATCGGCGAAGAAATCCAGCGCATCGGCCTGCAGTGCCTGGGAACGGGCGAGCTGGCCGGCCGTCATTTCGACGGCGAACATTCCGGCATTGATGGCGATCACCAGCCAGAGCCGGCGCTTGTAGGTATCGGACATGCCGTCGAAAGGCGCGTGATCATGGCCGCAGGCAGCACTCATTTCAAATATCCTTCAGGTCTTGATGTGGTCATGCATCGACCTTAGGATCTCTAGTGACTAGAGGTTCAAGAGGTTTTTTCATGTTTTCGATCGGGGATCTGTCCCGGCGCGCCGGGGTAAAGGTGCCGACCATTCGCTATTACGAGCAAATGGGACTGATCACGGCACCAGACCGGACCGAGGGCAATCAACGGCGCTACGAAAAGGCCGATCTCGAGCGACTGACCTTCATCCGCCATGCGCGGGATCTCGGATTCCCGATCGAGGCGATCCGGGAGTTGCTGACGCTCAGCGGGCATCCGGAAGAGCCCTGCGAACGGGCGGACCATATTGCCCGCGAACAGCTCGATGATGTCAGGGAGAAGATCGCGCGGCTGAAGAAGCTGGAGGCAGAACTTGCCCGTATCGTCTCGCATGGCGAATGCCATACGATCGGCGACTGTTATGTGATCCGAGCACTGTCCGATCACGGGCTGTGCGAGCACGAGCATTGAGGAAGCTCTTTCAGCTCCCGTCGCTCACACCGTGATCGGCTCGATCACGCGGCCGACTCGATTTCGAACTCGTAGTGGATCCGGTCATAGGGGAAGACGACACCTTCATCAGCCCTGTCGATAACACCGCTGTTCAACAAGGTCTTCGAGATCAGCATGAACGGCCTTGAAGTCGCGGCCGACACGTCGAGCGACCTCTCGCATGGTTAGCGTCCCCCTGCCCTGTCATGACCATGATCTCAAGCCTTTTGGGTGTCAAAACCCGATGCATTGCTTCCCAAGAGGGGAAACTGAAGCTGTACTCGCTGCGTGGTGCCGACTGCCCGGCAGCAGCCTTCATGGCATCGGCGACCGCTTCCATTGTCTGATCGAGACTTTCGATCTTAACCTTGAGCGTCGTCATCCAACCACCCTTCCACGTCTGCCAGAAAATCCGCAGTCAATTAGTTTATGCCACTAAACGCGTAAGGAGTTTCAATCGCTCCAATATGCCGGTGATCACCCTTCCCAGCCTCATTGTCATAACGCAACACGCATACACCTTCGGAAACCAGGGCGAGGCTGTATTTGAACTCATGAAGGCTACCCCGGACGACAACCGGGACATGTCAAATCAAGACCTCGACGAAGACCCCGTCGCGCACAAAGCTGCGCACCCTACGGATCAACGTCGCCTTCGCCATCCCTCACCTCACGGTCATTGATGGACTATATTCCATCACGACACGACCCGAGAAATCGCCGTTGACAATCGATTTAAACTGGCGCATCTACGCTGCCATGATCGACATTCGCGCAAACATCACCTGCACGTATTTTTGGGCCTACCGGTAACCGGCGGCCCGACAAGATCACATTGTCAACAGGCCGCCGTCAGGCGGCCTTGTTGTTTTCCGGACGACTTTCCCCCTGACGGCACGAAATGAGACCAAGGGAAAGCAACATGACCGAAGATACAGAACTCACCCAGCCCCGCCCGCCGATCGTGGCCATTCGCCACGCTAAGCCGCGCGATCTGCCGGAACTGAACGCGATGATCGCAGCACTAGCCCAGCATCATGGCGATGCGTCGGCGATGACGCCTGACGTGCTCGAGCGCGACCTGTTCGGGCCCATGCCCTGGATCCAGGCCCTGGTCGCCGATAGCGGCGAAGAAGGCCTGATCGGCTACGCGATCCTCGTGCCGCTATACAAGGCGCAGGAAGGCAAACGCGGCATGGAACTTCACCATCTCTTCGTGCGCGATGGCCAGCGTGGCAATGGCATCGGCCAGCATCTCGTCGACCGGGCCCGCCAGATCGCCCGCGCTTCGGGTTGTGACTTCCTTTCGGTGTCGGCTGCCACTGGCAATTTCGCCGCCCACCGTTTCTACGAAAACATGGACTTCATTTCGCGCCCGGTCACGGGCATGCGTTACCTGCAGGCCTTGAGCTGAGCCTCACCCGACGGACGCAAGGAGGAACCTCATGCCCCGCATCGTGATTGCCCTGCAGAACGACTATGCCGACTGGGAGCCCGCGCTGTTGATGGCGGCGACGCGATATTGGCTGAGCTGCGAAGTCGTGACGGCGAGCCCGGATGGCAAACCCGTCATCTCCATGGGCGGGCTGAAGGTCACACCCGACATCGGCTTTGACGGCATCGATGCCGAGCAGTTCGATGCGCTGATCATTCCCGGCGGCTATGCCTGGGAAAAGGGTGAGGCGTTTGACTTCTCAGCGCTCGCCACGGCGTTTCGTGACAAGGGCAAGGTTCTCGGCGGGATCTGTGCGGCCGCGAGCGCGCTGGCGGCGACGGGTGTTCTCAATGATGTCGCGCATACCGGAAATGCGCTCGCCTCGCACAAGAAGTATCCAGGCTATCAGGGCGAAGCACGCTATGTCGATCAGCCGCAAGCGATGCGCGACGGCACGATCGTGACAGCCGCCGGTACTGCGCCGGATACGTTTACTGTCGAGGTGTTAAAAGCACTCGGTCTTTATGGCCCCGAAGCGGAAGCAGAGCTGGCAGCCTTTGCCGCCGAACACCGCCGCTGAATGAGTCCCTTGAGGTCAGTGGCGAACGGGCGGGTTTTCCGACCATTTCTGCAAGGTCGTCTTGATCAAGATGAGGGCCGCCTGTTGCGCGTGATCGCGCTCGCGGGGGTCTACGATGGCTGAAAGACGCTTCTCGAAGGCGCGGACCGTCTCGTCCACCCAGCGATGCAAGGCCGGATCCGGATAGTTGTCGAGCAAGGACCGGAGCGCATACTCCATCCGCCGGCGTTCAATGCTCATATCCCCTCCGAGGTCAGTTCGACGACGGAAAGATGACAGCCAAGGCTTGCGCGATGCTGAACAGGTCTGATGCCCGCTATTGCACGGCAGGGATGGCCTTCAGATAGGCGGCAATGGCCTCACGATCGGCAGCAGTCAGTTCCGCCATGTTCTTCTGCACTTCGACCATGGAGCCGCCGACACTGTCATAATCCGGCGTAAACCCGCTCTCCAGATAAGTTACGATGTCGCCCTCACTCCAAGAGCCCATGCTTCTGGAACCCGGCGTGATGTTCGGGATCGAGCCCTCACCTTCAGGGTTCGGACCACCAGCGAGCCATTGGTCTGCGAGGAAACCGCCAAGCGCATTGCGTGGCGTGTGGCATTCGCCGCAATGGCCGGGACCTTCGACGAGATATTGCCCGCGCTTCACCATGTCGGAGGCGTCGGCCAGTTCGACCCGGGGCGCATCGGTGTAGTAGAGGAACTTCCAGCCGCCCAGCACGATACGCTGATTGAAGGGGAAACCCAGTTCATGCGCAGGTGCCACGGCATCACTGGCCGGCAGCGTCTTCATGAAGCCGTAGAGATCGTTGATATCCTTGGGCGTCATGCGCGCATAGGAACCATAGGGGAAGGACGGGTAGAGGTGTTCACCGTCGCGACCGACCCCGCGGGTCATGGCATCGCCGAATTCTGCGAGCGTCCAGGCGCCGATCCCGGCTTCCGGGTCGCTGGAGATGTTTGGCGCATGGAACGTGCCGAAATCGCTTTTCAGTGGCGCGCCGCCTGACAGCACCAGCCGGGCATCCCCCGTGGCGCCTGCCGGTGCATGGCAGCTGGCGCAGCCGCCGGCAAAGAAGACCTCACGACCATGGGCAAGATCCGGTTCGCCGAGATTGGCCCAGACGGAAGGGTCCTGGCGCTGAGGCCCCGTGATGAAAAGGAACGCGCCGAAACCGGCTGCACCGAGCACGGCGAGCGTGCCGAGCCCCTTGATCCAAGTCGACGCCATCCAGGCCTCCAATGTCTGATAGTGCCCTGCGGGCAACTGTTCGGCGAGCGATCCGACAATCGGAAGGCGCCCGCCGGGAAGGCCTTATTTCTTCAGACGGTAGGTCTGGTGGCAATCGCCGCAGGTGGCACCGACGGCCTGCATGGCGGCGGCGACACCCGCCTGATCGGCTGGCAGAGTGGCGAGCTGCGTTTCCGCAGCGGCGGTGAGCTTGGCGGACTTGGCCTTGAAGTCGTCCATGTTCTGCCAGATCGCCGGTGCGGCCTCGGAGTCCATGCCCGTCTCGCTGCCGGCGGGGAAGTGATCGGGGAAGGTCTTGCTGACCTCGACCAGTGTGGTGAGCGCAGCCCTGACCGCTTCCGCGTCATAGGGCTTCTCGCCCTTGGCGATACCGCCGAGTGCGCCCATGGCGCCGCCGACCTTCTTCATCTCTTCCTGTCGGACGGTCTGGGGTTCGCCCGCAGCAATGGCTGCAGACACGCCAAGACAGATCGCCGCAGCAGCGGACAGAACAACTTTCAACTTCATCGGCATTTCTCCAGAGTTCGGCCGGCGCACCGGCGATCAGTTGCGGGCATTCCATGTTTGCAGGGTTGGAACAGCCGATTGAAGTCACAAAGGAGTGATGAACATCGCCCTCGGCAAGTTTCGGATATGTATGACGAATTGACGTCAGCCGGCTGTCAGCGAATTGTCAGCGAAGATGCCTACATGGCGCTTGCCGGGACGCAGCTGAAGGCTGCGGTCGGGTTCGCGACCATGGCCTGAGATCTCGATCCGATCGTCGAGGACGCAAAGAACCGCGAAGGCGTTCTGGTGCTCGGTATCCACCATGCCGCGGAAGTTGACGAAGTGAACGCCGTTCTTCTGGCCATAATTGCCGGTGTGCTGGTGGCCGCAGAGATAGGCCAGGGCGGCGGGGGCCCCGGCTATGAGTCCGGAGAGAGCCTCGGCATTCCACAGCGCATGATCGGATGGTGGGTAGATGGGGTAGTGTCCGAGAAGAATGACGTCTTCGCCGCTTTGCTCGGCGGCCGCCAGTTGATCGGCAACCCAGGTCATCTGACGATCTGAAATACCGGCATTCCACCTGTGCGCGTTTGGTGCGTTTTCAACCCGCAAGGCAGAGAGACGCTGCTCGGCTTCGATCCGCCTTGGGTCGCCCTCCGGCGGCGCAAAGAGCGAGATCTCGTTACCATCGGTGACAAGCAGGCGAAGACCCTTGATCCGCACGGCATGATAGGGAGCAGGCATGCCGAGCTTCGCGTAAACCTGCGGCAGGCGCGCCGGGTCGACCATGAAATCGTGATTTCCCGGCAGCAGGATACGCGGCGCCTGCAACGTTTCGAGAAGATCAAGAACGGGTGGGGTAATTTTCCCAACCCCGATCGATCAAGTCGCCCAGCACCACCACGGCATCGAGGTTCCGGGAATTGAAGTGCTCCACCGCTTCACCCAGCTTGTCGAGCGAATTGCGGAAGTAGCGATCCCGCTCCCGATCCGGGTCGAGGTCGGCGTATTGGGGATCGGCGATGATGCCGAGCCGCAAGCGAGCGAGAGTGTCAGTCATGGAGGCACCGGTTGTCGTTTTGGGCGGTGCTTAGGCCGGGACCATGACGGGGGAATGACAGTCGATCAGTCCGGAAGATTGGGCTGAATCCGGGTCTGCGGCACGATCCCACCATAAAGCGTGATGCAGATTAGCGTCAACGGGACTGCCAGCATGGCACCCACGGCACCCCACAACCAGGTCCAGAAGACGATGGCGACGAAGAGCATGAAAGCGTTCATCTGCAGCCGCTTGCCCATGACCGCAGGGATCAGCAGGTTTTCCAGGAGACCGTTGAGCATGAAAAAGACGAGGGCAGGCAGAAGACCCACCAGTAGGCTTTCATGGGCCAGCAGGCCGCCAATGGCCATAGAAGCGGTCACAATGGCAATACCGACGAACGGGATGAAACTGAGGAGAAATGTCGCCACTCCCCACAATGCCGGCGTACCGAGCCCACCAACCCAGGCAACAAGCGCTGCAACGACGCCGAAGAGGCCATAGACGATCACTGCCGTGGCGAAATAGTAACCCAGTGCTTCCTCGACCTCGTTGAACAGGCGGATGGCCTTAAGCCGACGTGCACGGTCGGAAAAGGCGCGGATCAGTTCCCGACGCAATGCCAGCCGGCAGGACAGGAAAAGTAAAAGGCCGGCGATGAAGATGAAGAGCTGGAGGAGCGCAGGCGTTACCCCGGCCGCAATGGTCGAGAGAATAGTGCCGGAATTTTCCAGCATCGCCTCCATGGAATCGGGACCTCGCGACAGGATCGCCAAGGGCCGCTCCATCCACGCAATGCCCTCGAGATATTCGATCGTGCGATTGATCATGTCCGGACCATTTTCGACCAACATGTTGATCGGCGTCCAGACGATACTGACCAGAACGAGAAGCAGGACCAGAAAGAGACTGGAAAGGATAATGGCCGTCACGGTGGGTGGCATGCCGAGCTTGCCGAGGCGATCAGCGGCAATGCCGAGGATCAGCCCGACGACAATCGCCATGGTCAGAGGGATGAGGATGAAGGAAGCCAGATGCAGCGCGACAAGCGCAAAAATCAGAAAAAGCCCAACGACTGACCAGGACACGACATAGTCGAGCCCGGTCTTCTTGAAACGGACTTTCCGGGAGGGGCTATGGCGGTGGTTGACCTGGAGGTTCACCGGACGCTCCCGGAAAGGCATTTCTTTCGGCTGATCGATGGTGGCATGACGTTGTTCCCTCGCGACGTCTCTCAACGTGCGGGAACAACATCCGTTCCACCGGAAAAAACGAGGTCAGAGTTTCGGATCCGTGGGATCAACTCTGAGGTGGAACAAGAGTGAGGCCGATGCCCCAGGGATCTGCGAGACTGAAGCCGCGCGCGGTCCGATCGACCCTGATTTCCAGGCTCTCCAGGTTGGCGAGCACGCCGGTCAGGACAGAGTGATCATTGAAGGCGAGCTCGTAGTCGTGGAGCCCGGTCATAGCCCCTGTGCGGGACGGCGCCTTTCGGCTGTTCCAGATGTTGGCGGCCACGTGATGATGATAGTTGCCGGAGGCATAGAAGCTTGCCCCGGGTAGCTCGCCATCTTTTTCAGACCAAGCACGCCCTCATAGAAGCGGTCCGCCTCCGGCACATCGCCGACCTGCAGATGAATATGCCCAAGCGCTGCGTCCGAAGAGATCCCCGCCCACGGCGTCTTCGGAGCACTGTCGTAGAGAGATTGCAGGTCCAGTCGCCGCGTATCCATCTCGACCGTGCCATCAGTATGGTAGGTCCACTCCTCGGGCTTGCGGTCCCGATAGACTTCGATGCCGTTGCCTTCGGGGTCAGAGAGGTAGATCGCCTCGCTCACCAGGTGGTCGCTGGCACCGTCGAACTGCAGCCCGAGATGAGCGGCATGAGCCAACCAGTGGGCAAGCTCGGCGCGATCGGGCATCAGAAACGCGTTATGAAAGAGACCGGCTGCATTCTGGGGTGCAGCGGCGGCATCGCCGCGCGTCGTCAGGGCCAAAAGGGCGCGATCACCGGCGCCAAGTTCGACACCACTCGGTCCATGCGCCAAGCGTTTCAGTCCGAGCACCTTCTCATAAAAGCTGGCGATCATGTCCAGATCACGCACGACAAGATGGGCGCGCCCGACATGGACGGGGCGGCTTAGGGCGAAGGATGCGGCTTCTGGATGGGCGGATGTCATAACGTTTCTCCTGCGGCCGAAAGCGACCTCTGAACCCAAATATGGCGCAAAGCCACCGTTCACAAAAGATGATGCCTTTTCGAAACATCGTTCGACAAGTGTTGACGACCCAACGCGCCTCAAAGTTGATCCTGATCAATGCGGCACGGCGCTGCCGGACGCATTCTGCCGCCATAAGAGGAAACACCCGGCGGGTGCCAAAGGAGAGCAAGATGTACAAGAAAATCATCGTCCCGGTCGATCCGGCAGCCATTGCGGTCGGCGAGAAGATCATGGCCAGGGCCAAGTCCCTGCTCGATGCGGGCGGCGAGATCGTGCTTCTGACGATTATCGAGGACATCCCCGGCTATCTGGCGATCGACGTTCCGGTCGACCTCATCGAGGGCGCGATCACCGACGCCAAGGCCAAGCTCGTCACGCTGAAGGAAACGACGGGTGTCACCGCCCACATCGAGATCCGTTCCGGCGCCCCTGCCCGCGAGATCCTGGCGACCGCTGAGGAGCACAAGGCAGACCTGATCATCGTTGGTTCGCATGTGCCGGACTTCTCGAACTACTTCATCGGCGCCACGGCAGACCGTGTGGTGCGCCATTCGAAGATCTCCGTGCTGGTCGATCGGTGAGGTCATGATGGAGAACCCCGTGCAAACCATGGACACCGCGCATTTCGAGCGCATCCTGCTCTCCCGCAAGGACGAGATCGAGCGGCGCCTGAAGAAGATCGATACCGATCTCGGCACCCTGAAAAGCGCCGATAGCGCCGAACGCGCCACTGAGGCGGAAAACGACGAAGTGCTGGAGGAATTCGGCCAGGTCGGCGAGGAGGAACTCAGGGCAATCGACGCCGCTCTGGACCGAATTGCCAAGGGACGGTATGGTCAGTGCATGAAATGCGGTGAGCCGATTTCGATCGAGCGGCTGAAAGCCGTACCGCACACGCCATTCTGCCAGGACTGTGCAGCCTCTCACTGAGAGGTACTTTTCGTGGGGCGATGGGCAGGCCGGAGTGATGAGCTCCGGCCTGTTTCTTTTTGTTATTTCTTGCGCATGGCCTCGGCCAAGGCCGCGCCCAGACCGCCCATTGCGGGCTGCTCCGGCTTCGGCGGGCGGGCGTTGGAATGCTTCATGGCGCTAGCATTGCCGCGCGCATCACCGCGCATCGAGGGCTGTTGCGCCTCGCCGCCATCTTTCCGCATGGTGAGCGCAATGCGCTTGCGCTTGACGTCGACCTCGACGACGCGGACCTTCACCACGTCACCGGCCTTCACCACCTCATGCGGGTCCTTGACGAAACGATCGGCGAGCTGGGAGACGTGGACGAGGCCATCCTGATGCACGCCGATATCGACGAAGGCGCCGAAGGCGGCGACATTTGTCACGGTGCCTTCCAGCGTCATGCCGATCTTCAGGTCGGTGATTTCCTCGACGCCTTCGGCAAAGGTCGCGGTCTTGAAGGACGGGCGCGGGTCGCGGCCGGGTTTTTCGAGCTCCGTCAGGATGTCCTTGACCGTTGGCAGACCGAACTGTTCATCAATGAAGCGCTTGGGGTCGAGGCTTTTCAAGGTGGCGCTGTCGCCCATCAGCGAGCGCAGATCACGTCCGCAGGCGGCGACGATCTTTTTCGCCACACCGTAAGCTTCCGGGTGCACCGAGGAGGCGTCGAGCGGCTCCTTGCCGTTCGGAATGCGCAGGAAGCCGGCGCATTGTTCGAAGGTGCGGGCGCCGAGGCGCGGGACTTTCAGGAGATCCTTGCGGCTTTCGAAGGCGCCAGTCGCATCGCGATGGGCAACGATCGCCTCGGCCGTCGTCTTGCCGAGACCGGAAACGCGGGCGAGCAGCGGGGCGGATGCGGTGTTGAGATCAACGCCGACAGCATTGACCGCATCTTCGACAACGGCGTCCAGTGACCGGCCGAGTTTGCCCTGATCGACGTCGTGCTGATACTGGCCGACGCCGATCGACTTCGGCTCGATCTTAACGAGTTCAGCCAGCGGATCCTGCAAGCGCCGCGCAATCGAGACGGCGCCACGCAGGGATACGTCGAGATTGGGGAATTCTTTGGCGGCGGTTTCCGAGGCCGAATAAACTGAAGCGCCCGCTTCCGACACGATGACCTTGGTCGGCTTCGGGGCCGTCGAGGGGAACTGAGCGAGCATATCAGCCACCAGCTTTTCCGTCTCGCGGCTGCCGGTGCCATTGCCGATCGAAATAAGCTCGACCTTGTGCTTGCGGATGAGCGAGGCGAGTTCGGCCTGCGTGCCGCGGATGTCGTTCTTCGGCGGGAACGGATAGACGGTCGTCGTTTCCACCACCTTGCCGGTGCCATCGACGACGGCAACCTTGACGCCGGTGCGGATGCCGGGATCAAGCCCCATGGTCGGGCGCGATCCAGCGGGAGCCGCCAGCAGCAGATCCTTGAGATTGCGGGCAAAGACGTGGATCGCTTCTTCCTCCGCCCGCTCGCGCAGTTCGCGCATCAGGTCGAGCGAGAGACACGGAGAGCTTGACGCGCCAGGTCCAGCCGGCGACCTCGAGGAGCCATTGGTCGGCGGGGCCTTTGCCGGCCACCTGATAGGCACTCGCGATCATGCGCTGGCTCGGTTTGACCGGGGTTGTGTCGTCACGGTCAACTTCGATGGAGAGCGACAGAAACTCCTCGTTCCAGCCGCGCAGCATAGCCAGCGCGCGGTGGCCGGGGACGGTTGCCCAGCGTTCGGAATGGTCGAAATAGTCGGCGAACTTGGCGCCGGCCTCCGCCTTGCCGTCAACGAGCTTCGAATAGAGGATCGCGCGATCCTTCATGTCGTTGCGCAGCCGGCCGATGAGATCGGCATTTTCCGAGATCTGCTCGGCGATGATGTCGCGCGCGCCTTCGAGCGCTGCCTTCACGTCGAGAACCTCCTCGGTGATATAGGCTTCCGCCAGCTTCTGCGGATCGCTCGTGCGGTCCGCGAGGATGGCGTCGGCGAGCGGCTGCAGCCCCTTTTCGCGGGCGATCTCGGCGCGGGTGCGGCGCTTCGGCTTATAGGGCAGATAGAGGTCTTCGAGCTCGGCCTTGGTGGTCACCTGGGCGATCTTGCGGGCGAGTTCGTCGGTCATCTTGCCCTGGCCATCGATGCTCTCGAAGATCGACTTGCGGCGGGCGGCAAGCTCGCGCAGATAGATCAGCCGTTCCGCAAGATTGCGCAGCTGCGTGTCGTCGAGACCGCCGGTCACTTCCTTGCGGTAGCGGGCGATGAAGGGGACCGTGGCACCCTCGTCCAGCAGGCCGACAGCCGATATGACCTGCTCAGGGCGGGCGTTGATCTCGGTGGCGATGAGGGCAGCAATGGATCTGATGTCGTCGGCCATGGGTCTTCCGCATTTTTCGATTGAGCGCGGACCATAGCGAGGGAATGCGGCAAGGCAACGGGCATGCGGCCCACTTCACAGGAAAGCAGGGCCTTTGAAGGTCAATTCGGCTTGACCTTTCTCCCCTTCCCCCTTAACCGCCGGGCATTCCCTTGAGCTTTGGAGGCTGGTGATGAAGGTATTGTTGATCGGGTCGGGCGGACGCGAACATGCACTGGCCTGGAAGATTGCCCAGTCGCCGCTTCTGACTAAGCTATATGCAGCCCCCGGCAATCCCGGAATCGCGGAAGAGGCCGAGCTCGTTTCGCTCGATACCGAGGATCACGCTGCCGTCGTACAGTTCTGCAAGGACAAGGCCATCGACTTCGTCGTCGTTGGGCCGGAAGCGCCGCTGGTTGCAGGCATTGCCGACCGACTTCGGGACGCTGGCATTGCGGTGTTTGGTCCGTCGGCGGCAGCCGCCCAGCTCGAAGGGGTCCAAGGGCTTTACCAAGGATGTCTGCGCCCGCTTCAACATTCCGACCGGCGCCTATCAGCGATTCAACAATGCGCCGAAGGCCAAGGCCTATGTGCGTGAACAGGGCGCACCGATCGTCATCAAGGCCGACGGGCTTGCCGCTGGCAAGGGCGTCACGGTTGCGATGACGCTCGACGAGGCGCTGGCTGCAATCGACGACTGCTTCGAGGGCGCCTTTGGAGCTGCCGGTGCGGAAGTCGTGGTCGAAGCTTATCTCGACGGCGAAGAGGCGAGCTTCTTCTGCCTCTCCGATGGCAAGTCGCTTCTGCCGCTTGCCACCGCTCAGGATCACAAGCGCGTCGGCGACGGCGACACCGGCCCGAACACCGGCGGCATGGGCGCCTATTCCCCAGCACCGGTCATGACGCCCGAGATGGTCGAGCGGACGATGAAGGAGATCATCGAGCCGACGATGCGCGGCATGGCCGAGATGGGGCATCCCTTCCAGGGCGTGTTCTTCGCCGGTTTGATGATCACGGCCAAGGGCCCGGAACTCATCGAATACAATGTCCGCTTCGGCGATCCCGAATGCCAGGTGCTGATGATGCGGCTGAAGAGCGATCTTTTGCCGATCCTCTACGCCTCTGCCACCGGCACGCTGGACCAGGTGACGACCGAGTGGAGCGATGACCCGGCGTTGACCGTAGTGCTGGCATCCAAGGGCTATCCGGGGGCCTATGACAAGGCGACGCCGATTGCCGCCCTTCCTGAGGCCGGCGATGGTGCCAAGGTCTTCCATGCCGGCACGGCGATGAAGGACGGACAGCTCGTTGCGACCGGTGGACGTGTGCTGAACGCCACGGCCCGCGGCTCGAGCGTTGCAGAGGCTCAGTCTGCAGCCTATGGCCTGGTCGATGCCGTAAAATGGGAGAACGGCTTCTGCCGCCGCGATATCGGCTGGCGGGCGATCGAGCGCGAGAAGGCCTGAGACACAGGCGGTCTCGCACCGCCCGGAGCAGGAAATCGACCATTCGTTCAAATTTTACCAAAGCTCCTGACCGGATCGAAAGAAACACTCGCTAATGTTCATCCCAACAATTGGGGAATAACGTGATGCGTCTCATCGTTTCGACATCCATAATCCTTGCCGTTTCGGCCCTTGCAATGCCTGCCAATGCCGGGTCGATCTCGACGGTGACGGGTCTTTCTGCGACCCAGCCGAGCATTCTCGCGATCGATTGCGCCCACTGCCCGCCGCCGGCCCCACGGGTCGGCCGGACGGCCTACCAAGTCCCCACCGTTCCCGCCGGCAGCCAGACCGCCGAAGTGGTCGATGTCGATGGCGAAAAGAAGCTGAAGCGGGTGGAAAGCTGGCTCGGCGGCTCGCCCGTCGTGGTCTACACCTCCGCGACAGGCTGGGCCACTGACGGCTCCACCATCGTTGCGGGCGGCCTGCCCGCTGTCAACGAGATCGACCATGGCGCAACCACCGCCGCCGTCGATGCGCCGGTCGAGGCCGACAAGGCCCCCGCAATGGCAGGCTTCGACCTGCGCCTCGAATGATCCCCATCCGCCCGCCTAACGATCCGGGCGCGGCGGTACATCGTGGTCGACACGGACATAACGCCCGGCCCAGTCCCGGGCGTTATGTCGTTACCCCTATATATCAATGGTATATATTCATAGGTCGATATCTGCGACCGCTTAAAATCATTTCAATCTTTGAATGTGAGACTTTCGTTTAAATTTTCGGGACATGACGTGCCGATACGTTCGACTGAACCTTCTTCCCGGCGCCCGAACCGCACGACAGACGAAAGCTCCCTCGCCCATGAAAAACCTTCGGATTTCCTTCCAACTGATCTTGCTGATCGGTGGCCTGATGGCGGCCTTTGCCGCGGCCACCTATCTGCAGGTCCGCTCCTCCACCGAGACCATCTACCAGCAGCGCTATGAACTCCTGAGGACCCAAGTGGAATCGGCGCTCTCGGTCATGAAGGACTACAACGACCGCGCCGCAGCTGGCGAGTTCTCCGTCGAAGAGGCCCAGAAGCTCGCTTACGGGCAAGTCGGCAAGATGCGCTTCGAGCCGGACGGTTACTTCTTCGCCTATGACTACGACGTCGCGATGGTCTTCCATCCCAATGCCAAGCTGATCGGGAATCCTGGCAAGGGCAAGGGCGACACCAACGGCTTCCTCTACCGCGACGAACTCGTCAAGCTTGGTCGCGCTGGCGGCGGCTTTGTGGAGTTCATCGGTCCGAAACCCGGCGAAGATCCGAACGATTACAGCTTCCCGAAGGCCGCATACGGCAAGGCGTTCGAGCCCTGGAACCTCGTTGTCGTCACAGGCCTCTATACCGACGACCTGAAGGCCGAGATCCGCTCCAGCATCATCAAGACCGTCGGCATGTCCGCCGGCATCTTTGTGCTTGCGCTGATCGCCGCCTATTTCGTCATCCGCAATATCACCAAGCCGCTCAAGGCCATCCATGACGCGCTGGAAGCCGTGGCTGACGAGAATGTCGACATTGCCATCCCGCATACCGACCTCAGCAACGAGATCGGCATGATGGCAACGGCAACCAAGAGCCTCCAGGACAAGGTGCGCGAGCGCCACGCGCTTGCCGCCCGCCAGGAAGAGCAGCAGCGCGAACTCGACGGCGAGCGCAGCCAGAACGCCGAAGCCCAGCTCGCAGAGGCGCGCCAGCAGGCGCATGTCGTCTCGACCATCGGTCAATCGCTGGAACAGCTCGCCCATGGCGACCTGACGGTGCGTTGCGCCGATCTCGGACCGAAATACGCAGCACTCCGCGACAACTTCAATGATGCACTGGCCCGCCTCGAAGAAGCCATGGCCCGCGTCAACCTGAAGGGCAACGACATTGCCGTCTCGAAGGAAGAGATCCGTCGCGCCTCGGGTGAACTTGCCACCCGGACAGAACGTCAGGCTGCCAATCTTGAAGAGACGTCTGCTGCCCTCGACGAACTCACCGTCGCGGTCCGCCAGACGGCGGATGGCGCCCGCGAAGCCGCCAATCGCGTCGGCACGGTCAGCGATGAGGCCCGTCAGAGCGACGAGATCGTCACCAAGGCGATCAACGCCATGAGCGGCATCGAGCAGTCTTCCGCCGAGATCACCAAGATCATCGGCGTCATCGACGAAATCGCCTTCCAGACCAACCTCCTTGCACTGAACGCCGGTGTCGAGGCGGCCCGTGCGGGCGAAAGCGGCAAGGGCTTTGCGGTCGTTGCGCAGGAAGTTCGCGAGCTTGCGCAGCGCTCGGCAGCGGCCGCCAAGGAGATCAAGGACCAGATCGCCCGCTCGTCGGCCCAGGTCGAACAGGGCGTGCAGCTGGTCGGCCAGACCGGTGAGGCGCTGAAGCGCATCTCCGACCAGATCGCCAGCGCCAACGACATCGTCTCGAAGATCTCGCACAGCGCCCAGGAACAGGACACGACCCTTCGGTCGATCTCGTCCGCGGTCAACCAGCTCGATACGGCAACCCAGCAGAATGCGGCGATGGCCGAGGAAACCACGGCGTCCGCCGAGGTTCTCGCCAACGATACCGGCGACTTGCTGGAGCTGATCCGCAGCTTCAAGACCAGCCAGGCTGGTGCTGGTCAGCCGCAGTATCGCATGGCGAGCTGACACGCCGACTTTATTCGCAATCAAGAAGGCCGCTGGAGCGACCCGGCGGCCTTTTTCGTTTCACGCCGATCGTTCAATACGCATGGCGAGCTTGTCCAGTTCGCGATCGGAGAAGACTTCGATGCCTGCCTGGCGCATCAGCGCCGCCGTAACGCCGAAGCCCACGTGACGGGTGCCGAAAAATGAGCCGTCATAGATGAAGCCGGAACCGCAAGAGGGGCTGCCATCGATGAGGAGCGCAACCTCGCAGCCCTGCTCCTGGGCAAAGGCAACGGCCTTCCTTCCGCCTTCGACGAATTCTGCGGTCACGTCGCCGCCGGTCACTTCCAATACACGGGCCCGACCTGCCAGCACATCCTCCCCATTCATGCCGCCTTCGATTTCGGCGGGTGGGCGCGGCGTCGGCAGGCCGCCGGCCTGTTCGGGACAGTAACCGACAAGGCGACCCTCGGCCTTCCAACGCTCGATCAGGGGATCATGCAGCAGCTTGCCCTTGCCGTCGTAACGGACGGGGCGGCCGAGGAGGCAGGCGCTGATCAGGATTTTGGCGGGCATGGAGGTCATTCGTCGAGCAGGCGCGAGACGTCTGCTCGCTCGTGGATGATACGGACGACTTCGACGATGTCGGTTTCCAGAATGACATAGTAGATCAGGTGCGAGCCGGAGCGACGGCGACGGTACCCGGGTCGCAACGAGCTCATCTCACTGCCTGATAGCGGATAGGTTCCGATTTCTGCAATTATCTGAAGGATCTGCCTGAGGTATCGTTCGGCTTGAGCCTCAGACCATCGATCCCGCGTGTAGTCACCGATATCGAGAAAGTCTTGTCGTGCGGCGGGACTGAGCCGGATCTCAGCCACGGCTTTTCCATCTTCTCGAACGGAAGTCATCAGGCCTTCAGGATCGAATGGCACGGACGGCCCGCTGTTTTCCCCCTCGATCAGCGCATTACGCAGCCATTCGATCTGAGCCTTCTCTTCCTTCAGAAGCCGCAAGCCCGCCTCCACCACTTCTTGCGCCGAGTTGAACTCACCGCTTTCGACTTGGGCGTCGATGAAGCTGTTATAGGGCTCGGCGATGGTCACCTGGACGGGCTTGTTCATGCGAGTGGCTTCCTCTGGGACACCAGGATTTGGATATTATCACCAATGCGCGCGCTGCCAAAGATGCTCAAGCAGCCTTGACCGCGATCTGAACGCCGGTTTCGTCCAGCAGCAGACGGATGACGGCGAAGAGATTGTCAGCACGTGGGTTCCCCGAGGGGCCGAACATGCGCATCAGGCTCTTGGGCGGCAGGCCGGATTTTTTGCTGAGTTCGACAAAGCCGATGGTGGCGTTGATGTAATCGCGCAAGAGCGCGCGCCCGGTTGCGACGTCACCCGACAGCAGGAGCTCGATCGCTTCGCTCATCAGTGCGGCGCGGAAAGCCGGATCCGATTGTGCTCTATCGCGAACGGTTTCTTTGAAGTCTCTGGTCAAAGCCATCTCAGCCTGCCTCAGTTGCGCACCGACACTGGTAACACATATGGCACTACGTTAGGTGGCAAAAAACCCCGCCGAAGCGGGGTCTCAAATCGTCAGCCTGTGATCTTGGAGAAATCCGCAACCGTCGCGGTCGCCTCGCGGATCGCCTTCAAGAGCGCCAGTCGGTTGGCGCGGATGGCGGCGTCCTCGTCGTTGACCAGGACGTCCTCGAAGAATTTGTCGACCGGGCCGCGCAGGGTCGAGAGCGCCTGCATAGCTGAGCGGAAGTCTTCCGCTGCCACGGCTTCGGCGGCCGATTTCGAGGCGGACTGGATGGCGGCGAAGAGGGCCTTCTCGGCGTCGAGCTTCAGCAGCGCTTCCGAGACGCCATCGGCGACGACGGTGCCCTTCTTCTCTTCGGCTGCCAGCAGCTGGGTGGCGCGCTTGGTGCCGGCGAGCAGGTTCAGGCCGTCTTCCGAGGTGATGAAGGCGGTGAGAGCTTCGGCCTTGCGGGCGACCATCAGCAGGTCATCGGCCTCAGGCGTCAGCACGGCATCGATGATGTCGTGGCGGGCGCCCTGGTCGCGCAGGTAGACTTTCAGGCGGTCGTGGAAGAAGGAGAGGAGGTCGGCATCCTTGGCGACCGACGCGATCGGCAGACGAATGCCCTTCTCTAAGATCATCCTGACGACACCGAGCGCCGCACGGCGCAGCGCATAGGGGTCCTTCGAACCGGTCGGCTTTTCGTCGATCGCCCAGAAGCCGACGAGCGTATCCAGCTTGTCGGCGAGCGCGACGGTCAGGCCCACCTTGTCTTCCGGCAGGCGGTCGGAGGGACCGTTCGGCTTCCAGTGGTCTTCGATTGCAGCGGCGACGGAGGCATCCTCGCCCTGCAAGAGCGCATATTTGCGGCCCATGGCGCCCTGGAGTTCAGGGAATTCGCCGACGGCTTCGGTGCGCAGGTCGGCCTTGGCCAGCACAACGGCGCGGTCGACGAGGGCGGCATCGGCGCCAACGATTGGCGCCAGTACCTTGGCCAGTTCACGGATACGCGCGACGCGCTCGCCTTGCGTGCCGAGCTTGGCGTGGAAGGTGACATTCAGCGCATCGAGCTTGGCCATGCGCTGGTCGAGCGGCTTCTTCAGGTCGAGATTGAACTTGGCAGCGGAGGCCTTCAGCGTGTCGAGGTCCGGCAGGTCGCCCTGGTCGCGCTTCCAGAAATGCAGCGCATCCGACAGGCGCGCGCGCACGACCTTGCCATTGCCATGCATGATCTCGCGGCCGCCGTCGGTGGCCTGGATGTTGGAGATCAGGATGAAATGGTTGGAGAGCACACCCTCCCCTTGAGGGGGAGGGTCGGACCGAAGGGCCGGGGTGGGGTGACCCACGGCCGCCGAGGTGTCACCCCCACCCGCGCGTTCCGCGCGACCTCCCCCCTCAAGGGGGAGGTGGGTGGCCTGCGGGCGCACGACAAAGCACTTCTGGTTGGTCTTGATCGTCAGGCGGATGATTTCTGCCGGGATCGAGAGATAGTCCTCCTCGAAGGTGCCGAGCAGGACCTGCGGCCATTCGACGAGGCCGGAGACTTCCTCCAGCAGGCCCTCGTCCTCGACCAGTTCGAGGCCATTGGCAAAGGCGATGTCGCGGGCGTCATGCAGGATCATGTCCTTGCGGCGCTCGGCATCGAGGATGACCTTGGCGCGTTCCAGATTGGTGACGTAGTCATCGAAGCGCTTGACGGTGATGGCGTCAGGCGCGTGAAAACGGTGGCCATAGGTTACGTTGGAGGCGGTGATGCCGTCGATCTCGAAGGGGATGACCTGAACTTCGTCATGTTCGGGGCCGAAGGTGCAGACGATCGACTGCAGCGGGCGCACCCAGCGCAAGCTTTCCATGCCCTTGCCCTCGATGCCGCCATAGCCCGAGCCCTTGGGCATGGAGGCAAAGCCCGAACGCATCGATTTTGGCCAGGGGAAGGTTCTGATGATGCCGGGCATAACATCGGCGATGATTTCTTCCGCCGCACGGCCAGGCTTTTCCAGATAGGCAACGTAGAAGTCACCCTTCTTCGGATCGGTCTTGATTGTGGCCTGATCGATCGAGGTGAGGCCCGCGCCGCGCAGGAAGCCATCGATGGCGCCCTGAGGTGCGGAGGTGCTCGGGCCCTTCTTCTCTTCCTTGATGTCGGCCGAGCGGGCGGTCAGGCCGCGGATATCCAGCGTCAGGCGACGCGGCGTCCAGTATTCGCGCGCGCCTTCATAGGTCAGACCTGCATCGACAAGCGCGTCGGTGACCATCTTCTTCAGATCGCCAGCCGCCTTGCGCTGCATGCGCGCGGGGATTTCTTCGGAGCGGAGTTCGAGCAGGAGATCGGGCATCGATTGAGACTTTTTCGCTTGTTGCAGAAGGCTGCGGCGGACTTAGCAAGCCGCGCGGCAAAAGTCATCCATGGATCGGTGTAATTTGGCGGGTGGATCAGGCGGCAGTAAGCGTGTCACCCCCACCCGCCGCTTCGCGGCGACCTCCCCCCTCAAGGGGGAGGTGAGTGGTTACCACCCTCCCCCGCCACCGCCGCCACCGCCGCCCCCTGAGGAGCCGCCGGAGAAGCCTGATGAGGACGAGGAGCTGGATGGAGGGGGTGTCGGGATGGTGGAGGCGATCGTCGAGGCCATGGAAGAGGAGAAGCCGCCGATCCGGTCGCCGAAATTGCCGCGATTGCTGCCGTGGTACCAGGCCGGATTGTAAGCTGTCGCAGCTGCGGCGCCGGCAGCGGCAGTCGCGAGCCAGGTTTCGAAGGTGCGCGACCAGGGCTTTTCGACGCCAAGCGCCACGGCATAGGGCAGGAGCTTTTCGAAATGGCTGGGCGACATGGTCGGCGCGCCGGCCATGTTCATGCGGTCCTTCTCGGCGAGCGACAGATAGATGCGCAAGCCCTCGATGCCGTCCATCAGCTTACGACCGAGCGGCGTCGGCGCGCCCATCAGGAAGAAGAAGAGGAGGTTGACGAGGAGGATACCGCCAACGGCGATGAGCACCGGGAACTGGTGGGTGGACTCCAGGTCCATCCACATGGAGATCAGCATCAGGCCCATGGTGGAGAGCGCGACAAAACCGATCAGGGCCAGTGCCAGGATGGCGATGATCTTGCTGAAGAGAGAACGACCCCGCCTGAACGAGTTGACCAGACCAATCGTGAAAGTACCGAAGAAGACCGAGAAGAAGGTGGGCACGAAAATCAGCGCGTAGACGTCCTCGTCCAGGTCTCCGAAGATGAAGAGCGAAGCGACGACGGCGATCGAGAGGCCGATGCCGAGCGAAGTGTAGCCGGCATTGCTCTTGTAATACTTGTTGCGGTGTTCCTTTTCGATCGCTTGGCGAAAGCGGTTGCCGACCGATTGCACCTTCTTGCCATTGGCCTTGTCGATGACGAGGGTGTCGCCGGCAGTCGGAATTTCCGCAATGAGAGCGGCCTCACCGGACTGCAGCTTCCCGTTGACGGCCTTGCCAGTCCGGCGAATGGTGATGCTGCTGTCGAGATCGTCGAGTTCGACATAACCACTGACTGCGAGATTGAGGGCTGCAGCCGAAAGGGCTGTCCAGCCGGCTCCCGAGAAGCCCTTGTTGTCGACGTAGTTGACGAGCGCAGGAGAGATGCCTTCCGGTGGATCCCAGCGCGGCACGACAACGCCTTTCGGTGGATCGCGGCCAAC
Source organism: Allorhizobium sp. (assembly GCA_045377275.1). GTDB lineage: Bacteria > Pseudomonadota > Alphaproteobacteria > Rhizobiales > Rhizobiaceae > Allorhizobium. The sequence continues at coordinate 99,908 of JBJIOA010000012.1, forward strand.
CGTTGTCCAAGAGCGCAGGTAATAGAGGAAGATGACGGCCAGGCCGCCGAAGCCGATGATGGTGTTGAGGTTGTCGCGGATGAACCACCAGGTGCTGTCTTCCGACGAGGGTGCTGCGACCACGCCCTTGTCGAAGGCGAGCACGATGGTCAGGCCTTCGTTCGGTCCGAGGGGCTCAGTGGTCTGAAATTCCAGACCGTTCGAGCCCGGGATTTCGCGGGCATTCTGGGCGGTTGAACCTGATGGACCGGTATAGACTGTGGTTTTCGTCGGAACGGCACCATCTGGCAGCGTGACGGTTGCGCCCGCACGATCGATGGGGAAGAGCCAGCCATTGCCGGTCACGTTCCAGTAGAGTTCGTCGTGGTCGTCGAAATAACGGATCTGCCGGCCGGTGCGATAGGTGATCGTGTAGGTGTATTCGCCCGGCCGCAGGAACACGTCGGCCGAGCCGGTGTAGATGCGAATGCCGCCGGTGATCGATTCCGTGTGATTGGGCTCCGGCCGACCGTCCCGCTCGACCGAAATCAGCTCGAAATCGACCTTCTGGCGGAAGCCTCGCGCATCCCGTGCATAAAGCGGGAAATCGCGGAAGATGCCACGCCTGATCTCGTTGCCCTCGGCATTGACGGTGATCGTCTCGGTCACCTCGATCGTGGCATCGGGCAGGACGGCGATGTCAGCATGGTAGTCGCGGATGACCTCTTCAGCCTGCGCGCTGCATGCCATCCAGAGAAGGAGAAGGAAGGCGGAGCACAGGCGAAGCAATGAAGTCATTTCGGATCGTTCCTGACGAGATCGACGCCGAGTGAGGCGAGCGCATCCCAGTAGCCGGGATAGGTCTTGGCGACGCAGCCGGGGTCGAGAATGGTGATATCGCGGATCTTCAGGCCCGCCAGCGCAAAGCTCATGGCGATGCGGTGATCAGCAAAGGTGTCGATCTCGGCCGGCAGCGACTGACCAGCTAGCGACGGATCGGAGAAGACCACGAGGTCGTCGCCCTCTTCCTGGGCCAGCCCTTCGCGGATGTTGTTCAGCCCCGTCGAGACGGCGCGGATGCGGTCGCATTCCTTGACGCGCAGGTTCTCGATGCCAACGAAGCGCACAGGCGTCTCATTGAAAGCGGCGAGCACGGCAATGGTCGGGATCGCATCCTGCATCTGGCTGCCGTCGATGACGGCCGGCATGTTCGGAAACTGCGCGATCACGTCATAGGCCTTGGCATCCGGCTGGGTGAAGGCATCCGATGGCGTGCCGATGTCGATCTGGCCCTTGGTCAGCACTTCGGCACCCCAGAGATAGGTGGCGGCAGAGGCATCGGGCTCGATGTGGAAATCGGTCGCGGTGTAACCGGTCGGCTGGATGACCCAGGACGATGGTGTCGGCTGCTCGACGCGGGCGCCGAAGGCACGCATGGCCGACAGTGTGAGATCGATGTAACCGCGAGCGCCGATATCGGCACCGGCAAGCTCGATGGTGAACGGCTCCGAACCGCAGGCTGCGGCCATCTGCAGAGCCGAGACGTATTGGCTCGACAGGCCGGCATCGATGACCACGTGGTTCTTCTTGAAAGCGCCATTGGCGTCGATCGCGACTGGCGGGCAACCCGAGGGAGCGGCTATGGCCACGCCGAGGGACTGCAGCGCCTCGACCAGCGGCTTGATCGGGCGCTTGCGCATATGCTCGTCGCCATCGACGGCATAGCGGCCATGGCCGAGCGCAAGCGCGGCCGTGAGGAAGCGGGTGGCGGTGCCGGCATTGCCGAGGAAGAGCGGGGCTGCCGGGGACTTCAACTCGCCCGTGCTGGTGACGACAAAGGTGGTTGCATCCGGCTCTTCGATGGTGACGCCCATCTGGCGCAGCGCTTCGGCCATGTAACGGGTGTCGTCGCTTTTCAGCGCGCCCGTCAGGCGGCTGGTGCCTTTGGCGAGGCCTGCCAGGAGAAGCGCGCGGTTGGTGATGGATTTCGAACCTGGAGGGCTCACCTTGCCGGTCAGGGCATGGGTGGGCGGGAGGATGGTCACACTGTCAGTCGTCATGGATCCCAGTCTCAATGCATCGTCCTAAGCAGCCTTCAAACGAAGCTTGCTTGGTTTATTGTTGTCTCGCGGGTTCTTGTCGGGAAACCGAGGAACACTTTTCCGGATCCCGCTGGAACGGACGTCAGAACTTGACCGTCGGTACCGCACGGTCGGCCTCGTTGGCAATCTCGAAATAGGGTTTCTTGGAGAAGCCGAACTGGCCGGCGACGAGGTTGTTGGGGAAGCTCTCGACCTTGACGTTCAGATCACGGGCCGCACCATTATAATAGCGGCGCGACATCTGGATCTCGCCCTCGACGGTTTCGAGCGACTTCTGCAGCTCGAGGAAGTTTTCGTTGGCCTTCAGGTCCGGATAGGCTTCGGCGAGCGCGATGATCTTGCCAAGTGCGGCTCCGAGAAGCCCCTCGGCAGCCGCACGGCCAGCGACATCGCCTGCGGGCACGGCCTGGGCCTTGTTGCGCAGCTCCACGACACTTTCCAGCGTATCCTTTTCGTGACCGGCATAGCCCTTCACGGTCTCGATGAGGTTCGGGATGAGGTCGGCACGGCGCTTCAGCTGCACATCAATGCCCGACCAGGCTTCCTCGGCCATCTGCCGGGCCTTTACCAGGCCGTTGTAGATGAAGACGAGATAGGCACCTATGGCGGCAAGAATGGCAAGAGTCGTGAACATGGATTGCAGGCTCCCCAGCTGAATTGGCCGCACGTTAGCGGGTCATCATGAGAAAGTCATGATCGAAGTTGGGAAGAATACGTTGAACTGAGATGCTTCAAATTGCAGGCAAACCGGCACTGGCCTGTTAATTCGCATATCCTAATATGATCATTCGATGGGTTTTGCAGCGGAGCAGTCGCATGCAAGCTATGACCTGGAATACTCTGCCCTCGTGGGCCCTGCTCGCCAGCCGCGACATGCTGAGAGCGGCGATCCCTGAAAGGCGTCTTAGCGACACGCTGAAAGAGGTTCTTGCCGCGCTCACCTCTCTGCCGCAGCTCGATTTGTCCGACATGGCTGCCATCTACATCCGCGACGCCGGTCAGGACCGGCAGCGGCTCTTTCACCACAATACCGCCGACCAGATGGACCTACCAATTGATCTTCCCCTGGGCGCGCGCATGCCGGACTGCATTGCCGAGCGCGAGGACCTGATCCCCTACTGGATACCGATTTCCGTCACCGGCGATCCGGATTTTGGCACAGTCGCCTTTTTCAGCCGCAGCGAGCGGCCGATCAAGATGGAAAGCCTGATGGCGCTCAGACTACTGGCGCAGGAGCTTGCACCGATCATCCAGCAACGCAATGGCTGCACGTCATCCCTTCTCGACATGGTCGAGCTTTCGACCGACGAAATCTATATTTTCGAGCCGCAGCGCTTCACCATCAGCCGCACCAATGCCACCGCCAGTGTAAGGACCGGCTATTCGGCCGAAGCCCTCACCGGGATGACGCCCGCCTCGCTGAAAGTCGGCATTTCCGAACTCGATTATCGCGCGAAACTGATGCCGCTGGTCGATGGCAGCACCCGCAGTGTCACCTTCGACGCCATCCAACGCCGACGAAACGGCACGGTCTATCCGGTCAAGGTGCATGTCTGGCGCATAAGAGGCCCCTCTTCCGACCTGTTTGCCGAGGTCGCGATCGCGACCGCAGACCAGCGCAAAGCCTTCGGCTTGCTCGAGCAGGTTTTCGATGCCATTCCGGGCGGGATCGGGGTCTTCGACAATCGCTCACGGCTGTTGATGGCCAACCGGCGGCTTTACGACCTGATGAACATTCCGCCAGAGATGTTTCCGCCGGATTCCAAATTCGAGGACATCCTGCGCTATAACGCCAGCCGCGGCGAATGGGGCGATGGCGACCCGGAAGCCATGGTGCGCGAGCGGATTGAGCAGGCAGCCCTTGGCCTGCCCTATAGCTTCGAGCGCGAGCGCAAGAGTGGCAAGGTGCTCGCCGTGCGCTCGGAACCGCTTTCGAACGGCGGCTATGTCTTGAGTTACTCCGACATCACGTTGCGCAAGCGGGCCGAAAAAGATCTCATCCGCCACCGCGACGCGCTCGAAGAACGGTCCATCAGCGCACCGCGGAAATCGCCGCCCAGGCGGCGGCCTTGGAAGAGGCGCTGCAGCAGGAGAAGAACATCAATGCGATGCAGCGGCAGTTCGTGGCGATGACCAGCCACGAATTCCGCACGCCGCTCGCGATCATCGACGGCGCTGCGCAGCGCATCCAGCGCAAGAAAGGCGAGATGGAGGCGTGCTTTCTCGCGGACAAGACGCAGCAGATCCGATCGGCCGTTGCCCGCATGGTGGTGCTGATGGAGAGCTTTCTGTCTGCCGGCCGCATGGACACCGGCAAGCTTGAGCTGACACTGGTCGATTGCTCTTTGCACAAGTTGATCGAGCAGGCCATCAAGCGGCAGAAGCTCTCATCCCAGCATCACCGGTTCGACGCCGAGATCGAGGCACTGCCGCCGGTGATCCGCTGCGATGCGCTGGGGATTTCCCAGGTGCTGACCAACCTGCTGTCGAACGCCGTCAAATATGCGCCCCGCGCACCCGACATCACCATTCGCGGCTGGGAGGAAGACGGCTTTGTGTTTCTCTCAGTCAAGGACGAAGGCGTCGGCATCGACGCAGAGGATGTGCCGAAACTCTTCCAGCCCTATTTCCGCGCCCGCACCTCGACCGGCATTGCCGGTACTGGGATCGGCCTGTCGCTCGTAAAGCAGATCGTCGTGCTGCATGACGGCGACATCTTCGTCGAGAGCGAGCGCGGCAAGGGCACCTGCTTTACTCTGGTTCTGCCGATCCTGGGGCCGACGATCCCAGATACCGCTCAACCTGCGCCAGAGGTGAGCGCCGCCTGATGCTGCAATCTACAGTGGGAGACTGACATGATCACAGTGCTTTGCGTCGAAGACGAAAGAGACGTCCGGGAGCTCATTGTCGAGGAGCTTGAAGATGCCGGGATCCGTGTGTTGCAAGCCGAGAACGGCAAGGAGGGGCTCGACAAGATCCTGAGCCAGCGGCCGGATATCGTCATCTCCGACATCACCATGCCTGAGATGGACGGGATCTCGATGCTCGGCGAATTGCAGATCAACCACCCGCAATTTGCCAATATGCCCTTCCTTTTCCTGACCGCACTCGCCGACCGGGAAAAGATCATCGAGGGACTGGGCGCAGGCGCCGAAAGCTACCTCACCAAACCGATCGACTTCGATGTGCTCATGGCCAAGATCCACGGACTGGTGGTCCGGATCGAGAACCGGGTGGCGGCGGGGCTGGAGTTTTAGCCCCTACGCAGCCCGGCCGAAGTTCACCCCACCGGCCTCGGTCAGCAGGAACGCCTCGCCGCAGCTTTTCGCCAGCGCGCGCACGCGGCCGATATAGGCCTGGCGTTCCGTGACCGAGATGACGCCACGGGCGTCGAGCAGGTTGAAGATGTGGGAGGCCTTGATGCACTGGTCATAGGCCGGGAACACGCATTTGTGCAGACGCTGGTTTTCCGAGTCAGAAGGCGCGCCGGCCGCGAGCAGGGCCTGGCATTCCTTCTCGGCGTCGATGAAATGGCGATGCAGCATCTCGGTATTGGCGAATTCGAAGTTATGGCGGGAATATTCCTGCTCGGCCTGCAGGAAGACGTCGCCATAGGAGATCTTCTCTTCCCCTTCGCGACCGTTGAAGTTGAGATCATAGACGTTGTCGACACCCTGGACATACATGGCCAGACGTTCAAGACCATAGGTCAGTTCGCCCGCGACCGGCGAGCAGTCGATGCCGCAGACGGCCTGGAAGTAGGTAAACTGCGAGACTTCCATGCCGTCGCACCAGCATTCCCAGCCAAGACCCCAGGCGCCCAGTGTCGGGCTTTCCCAGTCGTCCTCGACGAAGCGGATGTCATGCAGCAGCGGATCAAGGCCGATCGCCTTCAGCGAGCCGAGATAGAGCTCCTGCAGGTTGGACGGGTTCGGCTTCAGGATGACCTGATACTGGTAATAGTGCTGCAGGCGGTTCGGGTTTTCGCCGTAACGGCCATCGGACGGACGACGCGAGGGCTGCACGTAAGCGGCACGCCAGGGCTTGGGGCCGAGCGCGCGGAGCGTCGTTGCCGGATGGAATGTGCCAGCACCGACTTCCATGTCGTAGGGCTGCAACACCGCGCAACCCTTATCCGCCCAATAGGCGTGCAACGTCAGGATCAGCGCCTGAAAGGAGCGCTTGGGGTCCATGTGCGGGGCAAGGGGCGTGGTCATCGGGCTATCCATCGGGTTGCTCAGGTTGCGGCCCGTCTGGTGCCATGAGCGGGCGGAAGGGTCAAGCGTCTCGGCAGGCGGATCACGGTGGCAAAAAGCGGCTCAGTGCTCAAGGTCATCGGCGTTGTGCAGCTTGCCGACCAGAGAGAAGGACACGCCCTTCGGTTCGAATCTTATGGCGGCCTGCCCCTGGAAAAGATCGGAGACCACACGTTCCGTCAGACGAGATCCGAAGCCGCGACGTGAAGGCTCTATTACGGGAGGCCCCCCCGTTTCCCGCCAGTCGAAGGTGAAGCCGTTGTCCGGGCGCTGGCCCCAGGCCATCACCACTCGGCCTTCCGGTCGGGAAAGTGCGCCGTATTTCGTAGCGTTGGTTGCAAGTTCGTGGATCGCCAGGGAGAGTCCGAGCGCCTGCTGGGCAGACAGGTAGACCTGCGGGCCGGTGATCGTGATGCGGTCGTCGCCATCGACATGGGGAGCAACGGCCGTTTTCGCGATCGCGGTGATTTCGGCGGCCGTCACGCTCATGCCGGTCAGCACATCCTGTGCCTTGGCTAGCGTCTGAATCCTCGCACCAATCGTGGCTGCGGCATCCGAGATCGACGATGCGCCCCGCAGGCTCTGGCTGACGATAGACTGGACCATGGCCAGCGTATTCTTCATCCGGTGTGCGAGCTCACGATTGAGGAGCTTCAGCTCCTCTTCATGCTGCTCACGCTGATCGAGATGTCTTTGCGCATCGAGATAGGCCTGCTCCAGAGCCTTCCGGCCGGTCACGGAGGCCGTTGTCTCGGTGACCACGTTCAAGAGACCGGCAATCTGCGCGTTGTCGTCGTAAAGGGGGCTGTAGGAAAAGGTCCAATAGCTTTCCGTCGGCGCACCATTGCGATGGACCTGCAGCGGCAGGTTCTCGATCCAGGTGCCTTCGCCGGCCTGCGCCCGCTTCACGAAGGGTTCAACACCGTCCCAGACATCGGACCAGTATTGTCGGAATGGCTGACCGAGCGGGTTGGTTTCGCGCCCGCCGATGATCGGAAGATAGCTGTCGTTGTGGAACTGTAGAAGCTCTTCGCCCCACCAGAAGCACATCGGCTGGCGCGTCGCGAGGACAAGTCGCAGGGTCGTCAGCAACGACAGGGGCCAGCCTGAAATAGGCCCAAGGGATGTCTTGCTCCAATCAAAAGAGCGGATTTCGTCTGCCATCTGGCCAGTCACGCCGTCTAGCTGCGTCGTGTAGCTCATGGGACTCCAACTTCGACTGCACGCGAAAACAATATTGCGATAACGCAATGACTTAGGCGATCTCACCCGCAGTTACAATGAAAACTGCTGAACCGTCGGCCAGCTTGCATGGCCTGATCAATCATCATCCTCGCGACGGGGGCGGTATTCTCCGGTTTCGGGATCCTGAATGAGCGTCCCGATCGCCTGGTTCTCGCGCTCTTTTTCCTCAGCACGCGATTTCGCCACCAGTTTCTCCGCATCCGCGACGAAGCGGCGATAGAGCAACCAGGCGCCACCCACCAGGATCGTCAGAAATATCAGCTGCGCCATGTCCCCTCGCCGTAAAGCCCTTCCTCGTCGCGCCGGTCAAAGACCGTAGCGACCCCATAGTGCCTTTTCTTCGAGCGTCTCGGCAAGTCCGGCAACTGCCTGTGCGGCGACCTGATCCGTCGACCCGAATGCGCCGATGCCTGGGGCGCGGCGACCGAAGAGCCCCTTCGGCGCGCCGATGAGTTCGAGGCGGGCATCCTTGCCGTAGCGCGTCTTGATCTCCTCGCGCAGGCCGCCGAGGCGATCGACGAGGCCGAGTTCCAGGCCCTTGCGCCCCGTCCAGAAAAGACCAGAGAACAATGTCGGATCGTCTGCGAGCACCGTGCCGCGCCGCGCTTTGACCATGTCGATGAAGATTTCGTGGATCTCGAGCTGCAGGGTCTTCAGATATTCGATGTCGCTTTCCTTTTCCGGCTGGAAAGGATCAAGGATCACTTTGTTCTCACCGGCCGTGTAGACACGGCGTTCGACGCCGATCTTCTTCAGGAGCTCCGGAAAGCCGAACCCGCCGGACACCACGCCGATCGAGCCAACGATGGACGTGGCATCGGCAATGATCTCGTCGCCCGCGATGGCAATCATGTAACCGCCAGACGCTGCGACATCCTCAACAAAGACGAGAACGCGCTTGTTCTTTTCCTCGGCGAGCGCGCGAATGCGATCATAGATCATGCGCGACTGCACCGGAGAACCGCCCGGCGAGTTGATCGACAGTGCCACGGCCGGGCTGTCTTTCATGCCGAAGGCCTTTTCCAGCTGACCGGCAATCGAGGAGAGATTCAAGGCGGGGCGAAAGCGCGAGCCGCCGCTCATGATCGGACCGTGCAGCCTGACGACCGGAATGACGACGCCCTTTTTCTGGAAGCGCTTGGGAACCAGTCGTTTCAGAAAGTCTGCCATGGTCGCGTTTCAACTCCTCACGATCTTCGCTCTGAGCGGAGATGTAAGACGCGCCGGCGCAAACACAATGGTTTGCTCAAAAAATCAGTGTTTTCAACGCAGCCGCGGGTAGCCGGCGCGACCGTTGTTCAGATTGTCGACAAAGGTCGCGAAGGCGTGACTGTCGGGATTGTCGTGCATCAGGAGCGGCGCGCGCAGTTGCAGCCTCGCCCGCGAGCCCTTGATCGCGGTGACCAGGATGCGGGTCGCGTTTTCGCCCGGTCGCGGGTGGATCGCCGTGATCTCCAGGCCACCGAAGCGCCTGCCGCAAGCGGCGATGATTTCGGCGATCGACTGGGGTCTTGCGATCAGCGAAAGTTGACCTCCCGGCACCGCGATAGCGCCTGCCGTGCGGATCCAGCTCTCGAAGAGGTTCTCCGTCATCGCATGGGCTTCCGCCTTCAGGGGATCCGGCGTCTTGCGGTCGCCGGGATCGTTGAAAGGCGGGTTCATGATGACGTGATTGAAGCTGTCGTCAGGAAGGCCTGCTGCGAAGCGCGCCTTGCCTGTCAACGTGACATCGGCCTCAAGGACCTCGCTACGGGCAGCGAGCTTTGCATTGTGAGGCAAGGCGAGGCTCTTGCGGGCGAAAGCGGCCATATCCGGCGAGCGCTCGACCAGGACGACGGATGCGCTCGGCAGGCGGGCAGCGACGGCCAGACCGGCGGCTCCTGCTCCGGCACCGAGATCGGCAACCCGGACCGGACGGTCATCCACGACCAGGGAGGCGAGAAGCATGGCATCCATGCCGGCACGATGGCCACGTCCTACCGGCTGCACGAGATGGAAGCGGCCGCGATGAAAGGCATCGACCGTTTCGGCCGAAGGCTTGTCGACAAGAGGCTCTAGGCTTGAGACCATCGCGTCCTCATGCTTCGCGGTCGCGCAGTTCAGCGCCGAGGCCGGCATCGGTCAGAATGCGGCGGGCCTGGTCGACACAGTCCGAATCGACCAGCAGGCGGCGCTGCAGCATGCCGAGCGAACCCTCGAGGATGCTCATGGACTGGTCTGCGATCATCGAGGCAATCCCGGCGTCGCGCATCAGGCTTTCGGCAAAGGAGAGCAGGACGACGTCGTTGCTGCGAATGATCTCATGCATCGATTTCAGAACTCACTGTTAACAGCTAAACCAGCTATCAGGCCGGGACCGAGGCAATTCGCCCCTTGCCGTGGCCTTCCCGGCTTTTTATGGTCGGCATCCAAACTGAACAGGAGTCCGGTGCGTTGGGCGTAGTCATACCGCTTGAGGAAAGCAAAAACAAACAGGCATCCGTCAAGCCTCTGGTGGACCTGACCAAAAGCGGCATGGAGCGCGTCAATCAGCTGATCCTGTCGAAAGCAGGCTCGGACGTTCAGATGATCCCGGAAGTTGCCAACCACCTGATCTCCTCCGGTGGCAAACGGCTGCGCCCGATGCTGACGCTGGCGACAGCCGCCATGTTCGGCTATGAGGGCGATCATCACATCAAGCTCGCGACCTCCGTCGAGTTCATGCATACAGCAACGCTTCTGCATGACGATGTGGTCGACGAAAGCGATCTGCGTCGCGGCAAGTCGACTGCCCGGACGATCTGGGGCAACCAGGCGAGCGTGCTCGTCGGCGACTTCCTGCTCGGTCAGGCTTTCCGGATGATGGTCGAAGTCGGCTCGCTCGATGCACTCGACGTTCTCTCGACCGCGGCCTGCGTGATCGCCGAGGGCGAAGTGCTGCAGCTCTCCGTTGCCAAGAACATGGAAACGACGGAAGACGACTACCTGGCCGTTATCCGCGCCAAGACGGCGGCCCTCTTTGCCGCTGCAGCCGAAGTCGGCCCGATTGTTGCCGGCACCGACAAGGCAACCCGGAGCGCGATGAAATCCTACGGGATGAACCTCGGCCTTGCCTTCCAGCTGGTCGACGACGTGCTGGACTACGGCGGCAAGGCTGCCGAGACCGGCAAGAATGTCGGAGACGATTTCCGCGAGGGCAAGATCACGCTTCCGGTCATTCTCTCCTATCGCCGGGGAACGGCTGCTGAACGTGATTTCTGGAAAGAATCCATCGAAGGCGGACAGAACGATGATGCGAGGCTCGAAAAGGCGCTTGGCCTGATCGGCAAGTATGGCGCGCTCACCGACACGATCCAGCGGGCGCAGCATTACGGCACCATTGCGCGCGATGCACTGGCGCCGCTACCCGAGACGCCTTGGAAGAGCGCCCTCAACGACGTGATCGATTTCTGCATATCGCGCGTGAATTGACGCAGATCCAGCGATTGCCTTGCGAGGCTGCTTCAAAAAAGCCATTCTGTCCGTGAATCATCGCCAATCGCCCGCGCGCGGGCGACCCGCGCTTGCTCTCGGTTCTTGAAAGGCTCGTTCATGCGGCAAAGCTTTGCCCTTCGCACTCTCGCCGGCACCGCGCTCGCGCTGCTGCTCAGCGTCTCGCAGGCGCCGCTGGCTCTTGCTGCTGCCAATGCCCAGCCGACGGAAGCCGAGAGTTTCGACATCGGTAGCGTCGATTCGTTTGCGGGCGCCTTCCTGGCTGCCCGGACAGCCGAAGCGGATCGCGATTACCCGAGTGCGGTGAAGTTCTACAAGAAGGCGCTCGAATTTACGCCGAACGAGCTGGAGCTTCAGCAGCGTTTGATGATCGCGCTGATCATGAACGGCGAATTCGACGAGGGCGCGGATCTCGCCAAGGTTCTGGAAAACGATCCCGCCGTGGAGCGCGTCACCTCCGTGGCGCTTGGCTTTCGCGCCATCCGAGACGGCGACTTCGCTCAAGCGCTCAAGCATTTCAAGTACCAGGGACCGAACGATCTCGACCGGCTGATGAACCAGTTGCTGATCGCCTGGACCAAGGTCGGCGAGGGCAAGGGTGAGGAAGGGCTGAAACTCGTGCAGGATCTCGATGGTCCGAGCTGGTATGGCATTTTCCGCAACTACAATGCCGGCGTGATGGCCGCCATGATCGGCGACGTGGATGCAGCGCGCAAGGCGCTGACAGACACAGTGACCGATCGCAATGGCGGGGCAACCGCTCCTGATACCTTCGCCCGCTCGGTGATCGCACTTGCGACGCTGGAGGCCCAGGCCGGCAACAAGCAGAAGGCGCTCGATGCACTCTCGGCCGGCGATGAACTGATCACCAACTTTGCCCCCTTCAAGGCGCTTCGCACCGAGATCGAAGCCGGCGGCCAGCCAAAGCCGGTTGTCGCAACGGCGGCGCAGGGTGCGGCCGGCGTTCTCTTCTCGATCGGTGGTGCGCTGAACCGCGAAGGTGCCGAAGACACCGTCATGCTCTATCTCCAGCTGTCGCATGCGCTGGACAAGGATGCCGCCGACACACTGATCCTGCTCGGCGGGATCGCCGAGAATGCAAAGCAGCCGGAAAAGGCAATCGCCTTCTACCGCCAGGTGCCCGAGACTTCGCCGATGCGGCGCATTTCCGAGCTGCAGCTCGGCCTGACGCTGGCCGAAACCGGCAAGGTTCAGGAAGCACGCGAACATCTGCTCGCCCTGATCGCCTCCGATCCGCAGGACATCAGAAGCTATCTCGCCTATGGCAGCGTGCTGTCCGACGCAAAGGACTATGCGGCCATGGCGGACAATTACGACAAAGCGATCGAGATCATCGGTCCGAACCCGGCTCGGAACCACTGGTCCGTTTTCTTCCAGCGCGGCATCGCCTATGAGCGGCTGAAGAAGTGGGACAAGGCGGAGCCGAACTTCCACAAGGCGCTGGAACTCAATCCCGATCAGCCGCAGGTGCTGAACTATCTCGGTTATTCCTGGGTCGACATGAACCGCAATCTTCAGGAAGGCCTGGAGATGATCAAGAAGGCGGTCGAGCTGCGTCCTGACGACGGCTACATCGTCGACTCGCTCGGCTGGGCTTATTACCGTCTTGGCCGCTTCGAGGAAGCGGTCGTCGAACTGGAACGGGCAGTCGAATTGCGCGCCGGTGACGCAACGATCAACGATCACTTGGGCGACGCCTATTGGCGCGTCGGGCGCAAGCTGGAAGCCAAGTATCAGTGGAAGCGAGCGCTCGCCTCCGAGCCGGAAGAGGCCGAGGTTCCGAAGATCCAGGCAAAGATCGACAAGGGCCTTCCGGCGATCGAGTCTGATGCTGCCAAGGTCGAGACCAAACCGGTCGAAGAGCCCAAGAAAGACGACAAGAAGACCTGATCCGCATGACAGACACTGCAGAGCGCCGGCCGGAGCGGATCGTCGAGACGGCTCCGGCCAAGATCAACCTTGCTTTGCACGTCACAGGTCGTCGGGAGGACGGATATCATCTTCTCGACAGTCTGGTGACCTTTGCCGAGGACGGCGACGAACTCACCTTCGAGACGGCAGATAGCGACAGCTTCCGTGTCTTCGGGCGTTTTGGGGCCGAGCTTTCAGCCGAGGACAATCTGGTTCTGAAGGCGCGCGATCTGCTTCGGGCCGCCCTCGACGAATGCAGCCAGCCACACGGCGCCGTTTCCATTCTTCTCGACAAAAGCCTGCCGATCGCGTCAGGGATCGGCGGTGGTTCGGCGGATGCCGCAGCGACGCTGCGGGGGCTGCTCAGGCTCTGGAAGGCGGAACTGCCGGCGAAGAGGCTTCAACAGATCGCCGTGCAGCTGGGCGCCGATGTGCCGATGTGCCTTGCCTCGACGCCGCTGCGCGCGCGCGGGATCGGTGAGGCAATCGAGAAGGTAGATATGCCATCCGTTCCGCTGGTGCTCGTCAATCCACTGAAGGCCGTCTCCACGCCCGAAATCTTCCGCAGCCTCCTGCGCCGCGACAATGAGCCGATCGGCGAGATCGCTGCTGCGGCTGAAGCCTCTCCCTGGATGCAGTCGCTTTCAGTTCTGCGCAACGACCTGCAGCCGCCGGCGGAAGCCTTGGTGCCCGAGATTGCCGAGGCCTGCGACCTGTTGCGGCAGAGCCTAGCGGGCTTCGTACGGATGTCGGGGTCGGGTGCCACCTGTTTCGGGCTCTACGAGACGGAGGCTGCGGCGATGAAGGCGGCCTTGGCGCTTTCAGCCTACCGGCCGAACTGGTATGTGCTGCTCACACGCACCGTCCCGGGAGAGAGCCGATGAGCCGCATCGACGAGAGCCGCCCCTTCATTCCGGTCGGCATTGCCGTGTTGACCGTCTCGGATACGCGTAGCGTCACCGACGACAAATCGGGCGATACGCTGGTCGCGCGCATTGAAGAGGCCGGTCACCGGCTTGTTGCCCGAGCGATCGTCAAGGATGACAAGGCCCAGATCCGCGAACAGGTGGAGACCTGGACGAAAGATCCCGACATCGACGTGGTGATCACCACCGGGGGAACGGGCTTTACCGGCCGGGATGTGACGCCCGAGGCGCTGGAACCGCTGTTCGAAAAGCGCATGGACGGTTTTTCGGAAGTCTTCCACCGCATCTCCTATGACAAGATCGGCACCTCAACGATCCAGTCCCGCGCGACCGGTGGCGTCGCCAACGCAACCTTCATCTTCGTGCTGCCGGGCTCTCCCGGCGCCTGCAAGGATGCCTGGGACGGGATCATCAAGCTCCAGCTCGACTATCGCCACATGCCCTGCAATTTCGTGGAAATCATGCCCCGGCTCGACGAGCATCTGAGACGCAGCCAGGGCTGACTAGCGGCGCGCTTCGCGTGCCACCCAGGAGGGAATAATCTCGGAGGCAAGGCGGCGCGGCTTGTGTCCCCGGGCCAGCTGAAGCAGTTCCCTGCCCTCGCCTGCGAGCCCCTGTGCCTGACGCTTCGGGATCAGCAGACCATTCTCGAGCAGCGGTGTGCTACGCGTCAGGCGGCGGTAGAAGGGCAGCCGGTAAAGCCGCGATTCGGAGAAACGGGCGGGCGCCTTGTTGAGCGTGACATATTCCGCGACCTCGTCCACCCAGCCCTGGCCGAGCCGCGCACCCGGTTCGATGAGCAGCAGCCATTCGCCCCGCGCTGTCGCCAGCACGTGCTTCATGTCCCATTGCTGATAAAAGCGGCACCCGGCAGCGTCGGCCACCACCGACGAGCCATCGGTAGAGCCGTGATCGAGCACGATGACATCGCTGACCAGACCCTCGACAGCGCCGGCCACCAGCACGGACAAGGTCTGTGCGAGTTCGGGTTCCTGGTCGTGGCATTCCATGATCACTGTCAGCATTGCCTATATCTATCGCATTGCACAAAGTTTTGCCACAGACAGTTTCTTGAAGTTTGTTCTTGCATTGTTCTCTTTTTGGCGCTAGGAATAAAGTCATTGAGCGAGGCGGCAACGCCCGCGAGGAGCCAAACATGACCGAGCTGTCTCTTGTGAGCCAGGCTGCATTTCAGCCCGGCAATACGGCAGATATTGCCGATGCGCTGATGAATGCGTCCGGTATGCGGATCGAGATCGATCGGCGGCGTGGACGCGCGGCCGGGATCAATCCGGCCGGCCGGTTCGAGAGCCAGGAACGCGTCGCCTTCGATGACGGCTGGCACACGCTTGAGGACATGCCGCCCTTCAGGACCGAAGTTCAGGTCGAGAAGCCGCGCACGGTCATCACCCGCAACGATTCACCCGACATTCCCTTCGACCGATCGATCAACCCCTATCGGGGTTGCGAGCACGGCTGCATCTACTGCTTTGCCCGGCCGACCCACAGCTATATGGGCCTCTCGGCAGGTCTCGACTTCGAGGCAAAGCTGTTTGCCAAGCCGGATGCGCCGCGACTGCTGGAACGGGAACTGTCGAAGCCGGGCTACAAGGTGAAGCCGATTGCGATCGGCACCAACACCGATCCCTATCAGCCGATCGAGCGGGAATGGCGCATCATGCGCCAGATCCTCGAAGTACTGGACAAGGCGAACCACCCTGTGGTGATCGTGACGAAGTCGGCGCTCATCCTGCGCGATATCGACATCTTAAAGTCGATGGCCGATCGCGGACTGGTGAAGGTTGGCATCTCGGTGACCACATTGGATCGCAAGCTTGCACGCACGATGGAGCCCCGCGCCTCGACGCCGGCCAAGCGGCTGGAGGCGATCAAGACCCTGTCGGAGGCCGGCATTCCCGTGGCCGTGATGATGGCGCCGGTCATTCCCGCCCTCAACGACCACGAGATCGAACGGATCCTCGACAGCGGCAAGGCGGCGGGGGCGACGGAGGCCAGTTATGTGCTCTTGCGCCTGCCGCTCGAAGTGAGCCCGCTGTTTCGCGACTGGCTGCTGCAGCATTACCCGGATCGCTATCGGCACGTGATGTCGCTGGTGCGTTCGATGCGCGACGGCAAGGATTACGATGCCGAATTCGGCAAGCGGATGAAGGGGGCCGGTCCCTATGCGTGGCAGATCAGCCGTCGCTTCGAAATGGCGACCAAGCAACTCGGCCTGATGCGTCGCAGCCTGCATTTGAGGGAAGACCTGTTTATCTCGCCCAATAGCGACGGCGTGCAACTGTCGCTGCTCTGACTTGGGTTTGTTTTTGTATTCCGGTGCCGTTGTCCGCCGCCTCGCACCGGATGTAGTCCCTGGTAAGCCGCCCCCTTCGCCATGATCGCGATCGGGACCGGGGACTTGCAGGAGGTCGGGTGCGCGTGCGATTTCTGCCGCATGAAACGACGCACGCCACCCGATTCTCCTGGCCTCTTTCCAGACATGCCGCTTGTTCCGGATTTCTCGCTGGAGAGCCGCGCCAAGCGCCAGGGGCTCTGGCCCGTCGCCGGGACGGACGAGGCCGGCCGCGGGCCTCTGGCAGGCCCTGTGGTCGCCGCGGCCGTGATCCTCGACCCGAAGCGGATCCCTGAGGGATTAAACAATTCCAAGAAGCTTTCCGCCGCGCAGCGCGAGGTGCTCTATGAGCGCATTCTTGCCGAAGCGACCGTTTCGATTGCGTCCTCTTCGCCCAAGCGCATCGATTTCATCGACATCCGCAAAGCGAGCCTCGATGCCATGCGCCGGGCCGTGGCCGGTCTCGCCCACGAGGCACGGCATGTACTCGCGGATGGTCGCGATGTCCCGATCGGTCTTTTGTGCTCGGGTGAAGCGGTGGTCAAGGGCGACGCCCGGTCTGTGTCGATCGCTGCGGCATCGATCGTCGCCAAGGTAATGAGGGACCGGATGATGGTGAGAGCGGGCCTCGTCTATCCCGATTACGGCTTTGAGATCCACGCGGGATATGGCACAGACCGCCATCGCAGCGCGATCGTGACCCACGGTCCCTGCCCCTTGCACCGGATGAGTTTCCGGCCCTTGAAAATCGGGGCGCCAATGGACGAAAATCTCTAAATCCTTGTCGGGGCCTGGCCACGGTCTTGCCCGCGCATGTGCACCGCAGAGGCACAGCCGATCGAAGGTCGCCCTGCTTCACTCGACTGCCCCCAGCCGAACAAGAAAACGCCCCGAGCGGAGACCGATCGGGGCGTCAGAATCAAGATGATGTCAGCGGTCGGCCGGCCTTAATTCAGGCGCGACTTTACTTCACCGATAGAGGCCTTGAACAGCGACTGCTGCACGGCTTCGTCAGACTTCTTAGCCAGAACCTTCTCGGCAGCGGCAATCGCTAGGTCGACGGCTGCGGCGCGAACGGCGTTCACGGCTTCGGTCTCGGCCTGCTTGATCTTCTGCTCAGAAAGCGCGTTGCGGCGTGCAACGAACTCTTCGGTCTTCTGCTTGGCTTCCGCGGTCAGGGCAGCGGCCTCGCGTTCAGCGGCAGCCACGATGGCTGCAGCCTCGGCTTCGGCTTCCTTGCGCTTCCGCTGGTATTCGGCCAGCAGGTGCTGGGCCTCTTCGCGCAGGCGCTTGGCCTCGGCCAGCTCGTCACGGATCTTGTCGGCGCGCTCGTCGAGAGCCTTGCCCATCATGCCCGGTACCTTCAGGTAGGCGAGCAGTACGAAGAAGAGAACGAGGGCAACGAGTGCGAAAAATGAAGCGTCCATGATGCTTACGCTCCCTGCTTGGCGACGCCGGAGACGGCGGCCTTGATGTCGGCTGCGGTCGACTTGGCGCCGATCAGTTCTTCGACGATCGTGCCGACGGTGTCGATTGCGATCGTGTCGACTTCAGCGAAAGCGCGCGCCTTGATATCGGCAATGCGGCTTTCAGCAGCGGCGATCTTAGCGGAGAGTTCCGTCTCAATCGCAGCACGCTCTGCATCGGCCTTGGCCTTGGATGCGTCACGAGCGGCAGAAGCAATCTGGCCGGCTTTCGCCTTGGCCGCGGTGAGTTCGCGCTCATAGGTTTCAATCGCGGCGTCGGCTTCGGACTTCAGACGAGCTGCCTCGTCGAGATCCTGAGCGATGCGATCGTGGCGGTTCTCGAGAATGCCGCCAAGGCGCGGAACGATGACCTTCTGCATGAGCATGTAGAACACGCTGAACGTGATCACCAGCCACAGAAGCTGCGACGGATAGGTCGAAAAATCGAACGGCGGGAACACGCCGCCGCCATGAGCCTCGTCGTGGGCCACGCCGGTCTCTGTGTGAAGCTGGCCTTCTGCCGGGGTTTCCTGGGCAAAGGCGGGGGTCACAAACATGCTCACCTCCAGGTGTATGCTCAAATGCGCGAGATCACGGCTGCCTTGTCGGCGCGCCGTGATCTCAAACTCCAGCCGTTATCAGACGGCGAACAGGAGAAGGAGAGCGATGAGCAGCGAGAAGATGCCCAGAGCTTCCGTAACGGCGAAGCCGAATACCAGACGGCCGAACTGGCTGTCAGCAGCAGACGGGTTGCGCAGTGCGCCGGTCAGGTAGTCACCGAAGATACGGCCGAGAGCGAGGGACGTACCAGCCATGCCGAGGCATGCGAGACCCGCGCCGATGTACTTTGCTGCTTCCGCTTCCATATGGATACTCCTTCGAATGGGTTGTTGCGGCTGTTTTTGACACCCGGGAGACCGGGGCCAGCGACTTTATTCTCAGTGACCACCATGCACGGCGTCGTTCAGGTACATGCAAGTCAGTACCGCGAAGACATAAGCCTGCAGGAAGGCAACGAGAAATTCGAGAGCGGTCATGGCGACCGTCATGATGAGGGGCAGGATGGAGCCCGCGACGCCGACGGCACCGGCAGCACTCATCGACACGACGAAGCCTGCGAAGACCTTGAGCGTGATGTGACCGGCCAGCATGTTGGCGAAAAGACGGACGGAAAGGCTGATCGGCCGCGACAGGAAGGACACGACCTCGATTGCAGACACCAGCGGCAACAGGGCCACCGGCACGCCAGACGGCGCGAAGATCGAGAGGAAGTGCAGTCCGTGCTTGTAGAAGCCGTAGATCAGGACCGTCAGGATTACGAAGAGGGCCAGCGCGAAGGTCACGATGATCTGGCTGGTGATCGTGAAGAAGTAGGGGAACATGCCGAGCAGGTTCGCCGTCAGGACGAACATGAACAGCGAGAACACCATCGGGAAGAAGTGCATGCCCTTGGCGCCGGCACCTTCGCGCAGCATGGAGGCAATGAACTCATAGGCCATTTCGGCGACCGACTGCATACGCGTCGGGATCAGGCCGCGATTGGCGGTCGAGAAGTAGAGGAAGCCCGAGGCGGCAGCCACGGTCGCCACCATGAACAGGGATGCGTTGGTGAACGAAAAATCAATCCCGCCGATTTCGATCGGTACAATCGGCTTCACAAGGAACTGGGAAGTGGGATCGTTTGCCACGTTCTGCTCTTTCGCTTTCGCCGCCGAAGCGGTCATTCTCGTTTCCGGGCCGGCGCGTCAGCGACCGTTGCCCTTGTCGTCCAAGTCCAGTCTGCGATCCGCCGGATGTGGCGATGCCACGATCCCGACGACGCGCATGACGTTCAACACTCCGGCGCAGAAACCGATCATAAGCATGACGATCATGCCCCATGGCCCCGTGCCCACAAAGTAGTCGAAAAGATAACCCAAGAGGGCACCGACAATGATGGCGGAGATGAATTCGCTCGAGATCTTCATTGCCATGCCATATCCCTTGCGGGTCTGGTCGGCATTGATCTCGGCTCGCTCGTCGTCCTTGACCTTGACATCCCGCTCAGCGAGTTCCGTGGTCAGCCGTCTGCGGCGCTCTTCCAGATCTTCTTCCCGGTGGTCCGTCATGGCTTTCTCCGACCGTCGCCTGTCTCAAGCGCCGTTTATGCGCCCGAATTGAATGCAGAAACGGCGAGATAGAAACCCTTCTGGCCCGCTTTGAAGTCGGGCGCACCATAATTTTGAGCCCCTGCATAGTCAAGGCATGACAGCACCAAGTTTCACCACAAATTAACCCCGAAAAATCATAGACTTAAGTCCAAGATGCAGATTCGCCGCAGATGACGGACGACAAATCCGGTCAATCCGTCGCAACCATGGACCAGAATCTGCCACATTCACGGAGACGTGTGACTTGCGTCATCGTCGGACTGTATTGGCCCATGCTGGGAAGATTGCGAAACGGGGGCGAACATGGGACGCTCTTGCGGAAGTCCTGATCCGGGGGAGCCATGACACGGTTTATTGTCCGTATTCTAGCCAGTCTCGTCCTCGGCTGGATGATCGGCGTTGAGGCAGCATTCGCCTTCGGCCCGGAGGGCAATCTGACGCCGATGCTTTACATCTTCGTCACGGTGCCACTCACCTATGCCATGTCGTTCCTGATCGTGCCTATGCTGTCGAACTGGCTCGACGGGCTGCGCTGAAGCATTAACTCCAGCCGCCGCCATAGGTGCGGTAAAAGATGTGCTTGCCAATCTTGTCCACGCGCTTCATCGTCGGGCCCCATGCGGGCTTCACATAGGTCGCGTGGTAGTGGGTGGCGGAACCGACATCCTTGAACCAGATCTTGCCGGCGGTGACGGCCATGGCAATCTCCTTGGCGATCTTCCAGTGGCGCGGCGACGTGACGATGTCAGGGATGCGATCGCAGGCGAAGGAGAACTGGCAGCGATTGCGCCAATTTTCGTTCTGATAGACCACGCCGCAGATCGTGTCGGGATAATGCGGATTGCGCACGCGGTTGAGGATGACCTGGGCGACGGCAGCCTGGCCCTTCACCGATTCGCCGCGGGCTTCAAAGTAGATGCCTTCCGCCAGGCACTTCTGTTCCTTGTCGGAAAAGACGGCTGCCGGCAGCGGCGTCGCGGCCCAGGCGTGATCCTTCGGGTCGATATCGGGGATGAAACGGCCCTGGTCTTCCTGCTTGTCTGTCAGGATGCTGTCGAAGGGCGACACGCTCGCATAGTCCGGGGCCGGCGGCGCATAGGCAGTTGCCAGCACGTCGGGCACGGAATTGGTCACGAGATCGGCAATCATCGGCGACAGGGAGGGATCGGCGACCGGCTTTTCGCGCTTGAAATAGAAGCTTGCGAGTTCGACGGGTTTGGCCTTGTCTTCCTCGCGAGCAAAGACGGATGGCGCTCCAAGTTCGGGCTCCATCAGCGAGCTCGTCCGCTGCAGGATCGATCCGGCCGAAAAGGCGCGCGGGGGCAGCATGGGCTCGACAGCCATCACCCGGCCCTTCTTCTGGTCGCGGGTGACACGCATTTCGTCGGGCAGGGATTCAGGATCTGCCTTGCCGCCGTCAAAGGCGATGCGGCGGCCGTCGGGCAGGATCAGGCCGGCGCCTCCGGATAGCGCCTCGGACGCCTCCCCTTCCGAGAAGGCGAGATTGGCTTCGTGGATCGAGCCCGCCGGCGTCGACGTCATCACCATGCGCCAATTGCTGGCGCCGCGGTCGAGACCGGTCAGAAGGCCCGCCATGTCGGCCTGGGCAGCAACGGAGGGAAAAATCAGCCAGGACGCGAGGCCGAAGACCAGGGGAGAGGTCCAGTTCTCCAGTCGGGAGAGGACCTTCTTCGAAGGACGAAACTTGGGACGCAAGGCCACACTCCAACACACGCTGACACGGGTCCGACGCTTCGAACCCAAACAGGATTACATTAGAGGAATATCTCTCGTTAACCTTGATGCTTGGTTAATGCGCGATCACAGCTTTGGGAGCAGCAGGGCAAAAATGGTAGGACCGCCGGGCATGCCGACGGTCCTTAAGCGTGCGGATTGTCGCCCGGGCCGTCAGATAATGACGTGGGATCCGAGTTCGATCACCCTGTTGGCCGGGAGACGGAAGTAGTCGGACGGGTCTGCTGCGGCCTCTGCAAGCGCAATGTAGAGCAGGTCCTGCCAGTGGGGCATGCCCATGCCCTGACCGGCGACCAGCTTGCGACGGCCGAGATAGAAGGAGGTCGACATGATGTCGAACTTCAACCCGCCGCGGCGGAGGCTCGCCAGCGTCTTCGAGACGTTCTGCGTTTCCATGAAACCGAAGCGGATCTCGACCCGCGAGAAACGTTCGGACAATTCCTCGACCGCAAACCGATCCACCTCGGCGATACGGGGGCGTCCAAGCGTGCGGATCGTCAGAATGATGTTGCGCTCGTGGATGACATGGTTGTGCTTCAGATTGTGCATCAAGGCGGCCGGCGCACAGGTCGGGTCGCTGGTCAGGAAGATGGCCGTTCCGGCGACGCAGGTCGGGCCGTGTTCGCCCTTCTTCTCGATCATGGCGATGAAGGCTTCAAGCGGGACATCGTCGCGGCGGGTCTTCTGGAAGAGGATCGCCGTGCCGCGGCGCCAGGTCCACATGACCACGGTGAAGGCTGCGGCGAAGAGGACCGGTATGTAGCCGCCATCATGGATCTTCAGGAGGTTCGCGCCGAGGAAGACCAGTTCGAGAAGGAGCAACGGGGTCAGCACCGCGGCAGCGAGCGCCAGGCTCCAGTTCCATTTCTTGCGAACGAATTCGAAAGCCATGATGGTGGTCACCACCATGGCACCGGTCACCGAGATGCCGTAGGCGGTGGCGAGCGCCTCCGAGCTTTCGAAGAGCAGAACCAGCGAGAGCACGCCGACGAGCAGAAGCGTGTTGACCGAGGGCAGATAGATCTGGCCGCTCTGGGTTTCGGACGTGAAGAGGATCTGCATGCGCGGCAGGAAGCCGAGGTGGATCGCCTGACGCACCAGCGAAAAGGCGCCGGTGATCACGGCCTGGCTGGCGATGATGGTGGCGAATGTCGCGAGGATGACGATCGGCAGCAGCGCCCAGGATGGAAACATCAGGAAGAAGGGATCCGAGGCTGTCGAGGGATCCCTGAGGACCAAAGCCCCCTGCCCCAGGTAATTCAGCACCAGCGCCGGGAAAACGAGTGCGAACCAGGCGAGCTGGATCGGCTTGCGGCCGAAATGGCCGAGATCGGCATAGAGCGCCTCGGCACCTGTGACCGTGAGGAAGACCGCACCGAGCACGACAATCCCGAGGAAGCCCTCGCGCAGCAGGAAGCTCACCGCATACCATGGATTGAAGGCGGCGAAGATGCCGATGTCATCGAAGATATGCATGATGCCACCGGCTGCCATGACGATGAACCAGAGCGCCGTGATCGGCCCGAAGAAGCGCGCGACGGCCCCTGTTCCTCGTGACTGGACCGCGAAGAGGCCGATCAGAATCGCAAGCGAGATCGGCACGATGTAATCGGACATATCCGGCGCGACGAGCTTCAGACCCTCGACGGCCGACAAGACCGAGAGCGCCGGCGTGATCATGGAATCGCCGAGGAAGAGGGCGGCACCAATCAGGCCCAACACCATCAGGACCGGACCGTGACCGTTCGCCGACTTCGAGAGCAGCGCCAGAAGCGACAGGGTGCCACCTTCGCCATCATTGTCGGCGCGCAGCAGGAAGAGGACATATTTGAGCGTGACGATGATCGTCAGCGACCAGATCATCAGCGAGATCAGGCCGATGATTTCGACGCGGGTGATGCCGTCGACTCCGATCGGCTTTAAGGCCTCACGGAAGGCATAGAGTGGGCTGGTGCCTATGTCGCCATAGACGACACCGACGGAACCGAGGGCTAGAAGAAAAAGACTGCGTGCACCCTTCGGACCAGCCGCGGGCTGGTGATCGACTTGTTGCATGGGATTCCAGGCTCTTCAGAGCCAGCCTTTCCAACGGAAAAACAAGAAGGGGATGATGGCGGAAAGCAGCATGGCAAAAAGTGCCATGGGGTATCCGAAGTTCCATCCGAGTTCCGGCATGAACTGAAAATTCATGCCGTAGATCGACGCGACGAGGGTCGGGGGCAGGAAGACCACCGAGGCGATCGAGAAGATCTTGATGATCGCATTCTGCTCGACATTGATGAGCCCGAGCGAGGCATCGAGCATGAAGGTGATGTTGTTGGCGACAAACGCCGCGTGTTCGCCAAGGGATTGAAGGTCGCGGACAACGAGGCCGCAGAGTTCGGCCGCTTCTTCCTCCCGGCGGACCGCCGGCTGCGACTGCAGGAAAAGAACCAGGCGAGACAAGGAGACGAGGCTGTCACGCACCTTCGCCACGAGCTGATGATGGCTGGCGATATCGAGCAGCTTGTCTTCCAGGAAGCGCGGCGGACGACGCTTGGCGGCCTTGCGATTGACAAAGACCGTGATCGAGAGCGCATCGAGGCGTGCGGCCAGCGTTTCCAGGATCTCGGCGGTCCGGTCGACGATCGTTTCCAGGAGATGGCCGAGAAGTTTCGCGCCGGTGTCGCACTGTCCGTTCAGGCGCAGGAGGCTCGCACTGAAGAGCTCGAAGGCCTTGGGTTCGGCATAGCGGATGGTGATCAGGCGCCCGCGATGGAGAATGAAGGCGACGTCGGTGAGCAGTGGATAGCTGGAATCGGCCCTGTAGAGCAGCGAGGCCGTCATGTAGATCGCATCGTGCTCGACATAGAGCCGGCTTGAGGGCTCGATATCCTTCAACTCGTCCGGCGTCGGCAAGGGAATGCCGATCCGGCTCTCGACGAAGTGTTCCTCGTCGCGGCTCGGCTTGATCAGGTCGATCCATATGATGTCATCGGGGAAGTTGCTGGCTTGAGGCTCGATGCCGATGATTTCGGCACTTCCGTCTCGTCGATAGGCCCTGATCAAGGACTGGTCACCTTCATGGCACGCCGCGCAGTTTGGATCCAGAACCAATCATAGTCCCGGATGGAACGCCAAAGCAATTGTTGCAGCACAGCAATGCAGCCGACGCACGTCTCTTGAGGATCGAAGCGGCGGGCAGACAGCTTATCTGACCGCGATTATTCGAAGACGATCGCCGGCGCGGCGCGGCCCGAGCGAGCCTTGACCTGCTCCCAGGCCTTGGCCGCGATGTCGCGGTAGATCTTCGCCTGCGGCCCGTCGGGTTCGCTCACCACGACAGGCGTTCCCGCATCAGAGGTCTCACGGATCGAGATGGTGAGCGGCACTTCGCCAAGGAAAGGCACGCCGATCTTCTCGGCTTCCGCCCTCGCGCCGCCATGGCCGAAGATATCGTAGCGGTTGCCGGTGTCGGGCGCGATGAAGTAGCTCATGTTCTCGACGATGCCGAGGACCGGAACTTCGACCTTGTTGAACATGTTCAGGCCCTTGCGCGCGTCGATGAGGGCGAGGTCCTGCGGGGTGGATACGATGACCGCTCCCGAAAGCGGCACCTGCTGGGCCATGGTGAGCTGCGCATCGCCGGTGCCCGGCGGCATGTCGACGACCAAGACGTCGAGATCGCCCCAGGCGACTTCGCGCAGCATCTGCATCAGGGCGGACTGGACCATCGGGCCGCGCCAGATCATCGCGGTCCCTTCATCGACGAGGAAGCCCATCGACATGACCTTGAGGCCGTAATTCTCCATGGGAACGATGATGCGGTTCTCGATCTGCTGAGGGCGTCCGGTAATGCCGAGAAGGCGCGGCATGGACGGGCCGTAGACATCGGCGTCGAGAATGCCGACACGCAGGCCGTTCGCCTTCATCGCCAGGGCTAGGTTGACCGCCGTCGTGGACTTGCCGACGCCACCCTTGCCGGATGCAACCGCGATGATGGCTTCGATGCCAGGGACGCCAGCCTTTGTGCGCTGAGGTCCGCTCTGCGCCGGGCCGTGACTGTGGCTGTGGGTGGGCGCGGCAGGCTGCGGGCGTGGCGGCGGCGGGGTGGAGCCCTGCTTGCGCTCGGCGGTCAGGCTGACGACGGCACCGTTCACACCGGGAAGCGCCTTTACCGTCCGCTCTGCCGCCTGGCGCAGCGGCTCCAGTTCCTGGGCGCGTTCGGCCGGCACGTTGATGGAGAAATAGACCTTGCCGTCGGAGATGAAGACATCCGATACCATGCCGAGGTCGACAATATTGCCGTCGAGATCCGGTCCACGGATCCCCTTCAGCACCTCAATCACCCGATCACGCGACAGCTCGGCCATGTCCATCTTCTTTCTGCTTACGTCTTCCACGTCTGCGAAATCAGATAATGGAGCAGGAGACATTCGCCAACAGCAAATGCGGCAAGGGGGTGCGACCATTACGGCCAAAACAGACAAGCCGCCTGCGGAGAGCACCCCCCGCGGCGGCTTGTCAGGCTGCACCCGTTAACGGGTGTCGTGCAACGTCCCCTCTGGACTGACACTAGCAATGCAGAAAGCGTGCCAGTTTCGAAGGGACAGCAAACGCCGCAGCAAAGCGCGTTAGGTGCCTCACCAGATCGGAATTGTGCCGGGAAACTAGGCTGACGTGATGAGTGGCGCACAAAAATGCACCAACGTCTACCTTTACTTGATCAAGCCGAGCCTGAGCGCCTTGGCGACGGCTTGGGTGCGGTTCACTGCATCCAGCTTCTTCGTCGCGCGGTTCAGGTAGTGGTTGATCGTGTGCTCGGAGAGCGTCAGGATTTCCGCGATTTCGACGCTGGTCTTGCCGGCCGCCGTCCAGTTGAGGCAGTCGAGCTCGCGTTCGGTCAGCATGTCGCTGTTGCGGCTGTCCATCTCGCGGATTTCAGCGAGGCGGTTGAAGACATGCGTCGCGATATAGGCGAGTTCCATCATCTCGAGCGTGCTGAAGGGCTCGCGGTCGCCGATGAAGGAAACGGCGCCTCGGGCACCGGTCGCATCATGGACGGGGAAATAGGACCCGCGGTTCATACGGAAGCGGGTAAACAGCGCTTTCGAGACCTCGCCGGATCGGCTGTCCCGCTGCAGCGCTACGTCATCGATGTCGAATTGCAATGGGATCGACGAGCGGCGCAGATGGGCCAGCACGGGGCTGCCTGACAACAGCGAAATCTGATCGAACTCGGTCAAGAGATCGGACGGCCAGTTGGTGATGATCGAACTGCCGCCGAGTTCCCGCGCCGTCGCGCCCGGCATATTGAGCACCATGAAGGCACGGGCACCGTAAAGCTCCGTCACCCGCTTCATGAAGCGGAAGACGTCGAACTGGGTCTTGAAGACCTTCACATCCGTGATCAGACCTTCAATCCGCTCTGCGCCTGCCATGTCCTGGTTCGTCATCACACACCCGTCCATACCGGGTCACCGGTCGTGATTATCGAGGAGATTGTCCAAGACGTATACGTCAACTGCTACAACACCTGCCATTGGCTGCGGATCGAAGGCGTGGCGAAACCTGGCTTCAGCCGATCCTTTGATCTCGCCTGCTCCTGTGTCGGAGACCTTGCGATAAGAATGCTTGAAGGACACCCAAAGGCGATACCAATGCCGAATCTGTTCCCCTGAGTTGCCGGAGCATAGACTTGTAAAGCGCCGAGGGTCCAGATACCCCATAAATTTTACCGTAAACCCCTGTTTGCGACCTTAGTCGTACGGCAGAGATAAACGAAATCGATAAGGAGGAAGAGCGTGATCGCAACAGAGAGCTTTACCGGCAGGACGCTAACGGAAGAGCCCATGGAACTGGGAGAGGGTCCGAGCTTCGACCCGACGACCGGCGCGCTGTTCTGGTTCGATATCCTCGGCAAGACACTGTGCGAACTCGATGTGGCTGGCGGCCGGCTGAACAAGCACGCCCTGCCCTTCCTCGGCAGCGTGCTGGCCATCATCGACGAGAAGCGGCAACTGATCGCCTCCGACCAGGGGCTTTTCCTGCGTGACACCGCAAGCGGCGTCCTTTCCCCTTATGCAAAAATCGAAGACAAGCCGCAGAACCGCTCGAATGACGGGCGCATGCATCCGAGCGGCGCCTTGTGGATCGGGACGATGAGCAGGACAGCGGATACGGGCGCCGGTGCCATCTATCATGTCGCCGGAACGACCGTGACCAAGCTCTTTGACGCCGTCAGCATTCCAAACGGCATCTGCTTCTCACCGGATGGCAGCGTCGGCTACTTCAACGATTCGAAAGTCAACCACATGATGCGGGTGGAGCTCGACGCCGCGACCGGTCTGCCCACTGCCGCTCCGACCGTGTTCATCGACCAATCCCAGCGCCAGGGCGTCATCGACGGATCGGTGGTCGATCTCGAAGGCACGATCTGGAATGCCAACTGGGATGGCGGCGCAGTGGATCGCTATGCGCCTGACGGTCGGCATATCGCCCGCTACGCGGCGCCGATGCGCCGCCCGACCTGCCCGGCATTTTACGGTGCCAACCTCGATCGGCTGGCCGTGACCTCCTGCTGGGAAGGATTGAGCGATGCGGAACGGGATGATGACCAGCTCGCTGGCGTGACCTTCGATCTTGGCGTGAGCGTCAAGGGCAAGGCAGAACCGCGCTTCAAACTCTGAGTTTACGGATTGACGCGGCGGGGCCGAGGGCGGCCCCGCGAACTGCGATCGGCCTATTTTGTTCCTGCAACACCCTCAAAATATTCAGGACTTCGCCTGCGGAACGATCGAGGCCGCCGGACATTCTCCTCTCGAACCGACGCCGCCCAGCACTTCAGCAAGGGCAGTGTCAGTCGCAGACCATCTCAGAGGAAAGGTAGGTCCACCATGAACAAGTCTCTCAAGACCCTCGCCGCAGCCATGCTGCTCGGTTCCACCGCCATGGCCCCGTTCGCCGTCGCTCAGGACGCAACCCCGGGCGCAACCACGACGCCGCCGGCAGCCACTGATGGCACCACCACAATGCCTGCTCCGGCTACCCCGGATGCATCGATGGACGGCACGTCCGGCTCGATGGGCACCACGGCCCAGGCTCCGGCTGACGCTGCGGGCTCGGCCACTTATCTGACGCAGCAGGCTGAAAACCAGATCTCGGTCAGCGATTTCATGGGTCAGGCCATCTACACCGCCGACAACCAGTCGATTGGTGACATCAATGACCTGCTGGTTCAGGACGACGGCGGCATCGTCGCTGCAGTCGTCGGCGTTGGCGGCTTCCTCGGCATCGGCGAGAAGGACGTTGCCATCCCGTTCGACAAGATCACCATCACCCGCGAAATGGATGATGCCGCTGCGACCGGCACCGGCGATGCAGCCACGACGACCACGACCACCGAGGCCGTCGCTGACGCAGAAGTTCGCCTGACGACCACGGAAACGGCTGAAAGCCTGCGCAACGCTCCTGAGTTCATGACTCTTGAAGATCAGGCCGATGCGAGCGATGCGACCGGCACAATGGCTCCGACCGACGGCACCACAACCTCGTCGACGGATAACTAATCCCGGAACGTGGGACGTGTTAAGGTCCTAAGGGGCGGCGCTTCGGCGCCGCCTTTTGCTATGCGCTACAGCAGACTGCAAACGCGCAAGGCATCGTAGATGGCCGCATGGATATTTCGGCTTTCGACCGCATCACCGATGCGTACAAGGTCGAAGCGGGCGGCCTCATCCTTGAGCGGCAGCGGCCCGCGCCGAGCAATCAAGGCTGGATAATCGACGGCGCCGCGATTGCGTGAAAGCGGCTTGAGCTCGAGATAGAGATCCGCATTGACCATGGTGCCGTGCTCCACCACCACCTGGGCGACGCGACGCTCCACCCTCACATCTGAAAAGTCCGAGCCGAGTGTCGCGAGCAAAGCATTGCCGTCGCGGCGAACGCACACCAGCTTAGTGTTGATCGTGACCCGGACATTCCTTTCGGCAAAAGTCTTGGCATAGGGTACATGGTTCATGCCGCCCATCTCCGGCGCGAAAAAGCGTTCTGGCGAGACCACTTCGAGGTCCACGCCGGCATTGGCGATAACCTCTGCGGCACTCATGCCGGGATGTCCGCCATTGTCGTCGTAGAGAAGAACCGGCCCCTCGGGTTTCACGCTGCCGGCGAGGATGTCCCAGCTTGAGGTGACGAGTTCCTCGCCTGTCTCGAGTTCCGGCGACTGGGCGATACCGCCGGTCGCTATGACGACGAGATCAGGATTCAGGCCGAGCACGTTGTCGACACCGGCATAGGTGTCGTACTGGATGCTCACGCCCAGGCGTTCCAGTTCTGCCAGACGCCAGTCAATGATCCCGACCATTTCCTTGCGGCGCGGATTGCGGGTCAGCAGATTGACCTGACCGCCCGCCCGGCTCGAGGCTTCCAGCACCTCGACGTGATGGCCGCGTTCGGCAAGCACGCGTGCGGCTTCCAGACCCGCAGGCCCTGCCCCGACCACGACAGCCTTGCGGGGCTTGTCTGCCTTGGGCAGGTCATGCGGGATCAGAGCCTCGCGGCTTGTCGCGGCATTGTGGATACACAGCGCCTCGCCCCCTTCATAGATACGGTCCAGGCAGTAGGTGGCGCCGACGCAGGGGCGGATCTGGTGCTCGCGGCCCTCGATGATCTTTTTGACGATATGCGGATCGGCGATATGGGCGCGGGTCATGCCGACCATGTCTAGCTTTCCCTCGGCTATCGCATGACGAGCTGTCGCGACATCGGCGATGCGGGCGGCATGGAAGACGGGGAACCTGGTTGCTGCGCGCACGTCGCCGGCGAAATCGAGATGCGGCGAGGCCGCCATGCCCTGGATGGGGATCACGTCGTTGAGCGAGGCGTCGTGCTCGATGTGCCCCCTGATAATGTTGAGGAAGTCGATCTTGCCGCCGGATGCGAAGCGCTTGGCGATCTCAACGCCCTCATCGCGGCTCAGACCCTTGTCCCAATCCTCATCGGCGACCATGCGGATGCCGACAATGAAGTCAGGGCCGACGGCCTTTCTGACGGCCGATATCACCAGGTTGGAAAAGCGCATGCGGTTGTCGAGGGAGCCGCCGTACTCATCCTCGCGCCGGTTGGTGGCCGGCGACCAGAAGCTGTCCATCAGATGGCCGTAAGCTTCGAACTCGATGCCGTCGAGGCCGGCTTCCTGCATGCGGGCGGCGGCCGTCGCGTAATCGTCGACGATGCGCTCGATGTCCCAGTCCTCGATCTCCTTGGGAAAATGCCGGTGGGCCGGCTCGCGGATCGGAGAGGGGCTAAGCACCGGCAGCCAATCCCCCTTGTTCCAGTTGGTGCGACGGCCGAGATGGGTGAGCTGGATCATCACGGCGCAGCCATGCTCGTGACAGTCCTCGGTCAGGCGCTTCAGATGCGGGACAATCTCGTCCTTCCAGGCAAGCAGATTGCCAAAGGCGGGCGGGCTGTCGCGGCTGACGCTCGCCGAGCCTGCCGTCATGGTCAGCGCAATGCCGCCCTTGGCCTTTTCGACGTGATAGAGCCGGTAGCGCTCGGTCGGCATGCCCGCTTCCGAATAAGCGGGCTCATGCGCCGTCGACATGATGCGGTTCTTTAGCGTCAGGTGTTTCAGCTGGAAGGGCTGGAGAAGGGGATCACGGTTCCCGGTCATTCGTCATGCATTCCATTCAATACCAGGCGTCCGGCTTGGCGCGCTTTGTCCGATCCACATAGTCTAGAAGCGCCTCATCGATGGCGACATCCAAAGGCGGCGCTTCGTATTCGGCGAGCGTCTTTTTCCAGCGGGCATTGGCACGCGTCGCCATGTCGGTCGAGCCGGCTTCCGACCACTTTTCGAAGGGCTCGTTATCCGATAGGGCTGAATCCCAGAAAGCGGTCTGGTAGTTGCGCATGGTGTGGGCCGAACCGAGGAAATGACTGCCGGGGCCGACCTCTTCGAAGGCATCCATGGCGAGCGTGTTGTCATCGACCACGACGCCGGCGAGGTAAGAATGCAGGGCGCCGCAGAAATCCGTGTCCATGACGAACTTCTCGTAGGACATGGCGAGCAGTCCGTCGACGAAGCCGGCCGAATGCAGGATGAAATTTGCACCGCAATGCACGGCCGAGAGCATCGACATGACGCCCTCCTGCATGGCCTGGGCATCGGGCAGTTTGGAATTGGAGAAATTGCCGGCACAGCGCAGCGGCAGCTTCAGCCGCCGGGCGAGCTGGCCGATGACCATGGAGCCGATCGCAGGTTCCGGCGTGCCGAAGGTCGGCGACCCCGAGCGCAGAGACATGGACGACAGGAAATTGCCGAAGATGACCGGCGCGCCCTTGCGCTCCAGCTGGGTGAGCGCGCAGCCGGCCATGGTCTCAGCCAGAGACTGGGCGATTGCCCCGGCATTGGTGACCGGACCCATGGCGCCGCCGAGGATGAAGGGCACGATGACGGCTGCCTGATTGGCCCGGGCATAGGCGCGCAGGGCACGGGTCATCGTGCCGTCCCACACAAGCGGCGAATTGACGTTGACATTGCCGAGGATGACGCAGTTCCGATCGACGAAATCGGCTCCGAACAGGATGCGGGCCATCTCGATCGATTCCTCGGCGCGCTCCTCTGCCGTCACCGAGCCCATGAACGGACGGTCGGAATACTTGATGTGGCTATAGACCATGTCGAGGTGGCGCTTGTTGACGGGCACGTCGACCGGTTCGCAGATCGTGCCGCCGGAATGATGCAGCCAGGGCGATGACTGGGCCAGCTTGATCAGGTTGCGGAAGTCCTCGATCGTGCCGTAGCGACGGCCCTGTATCGAGGTCCATGACGAAGGGAGAGCCATAGGCCGGCGAGAAGACGACCGCATTGCCGCCGATCTCGACATTGTTGGCCGGATTGCGGGCATGCTGGGTGAAGGTTGCCGGAGCCGAGGCGAGGATCTCGCGCAGCATGCCCTTGGGGAACCGCACGCGCAGCCCATCCATCTTGGCACCCGCCTTGCGCCAGAGTTCCAGCGCTGCCGGGTCGTCGCGGAACTCGATACCGATCTCGGCGAGGATGCGATCGGCAACCGCTTCGATCCGCTCAAGGTTTTCCTCCGTCAGGATGTCGTAGGTCGGGATGTTGCGTCGGATGTAGGGCACCACCAGAGGCGAGACCAAGGCTCCCCCTCGTCGAGCCGATCGCTGCCTGCGTGTGGCCGGGTTATCTGCAAGTGCCTGATCCATGACGCTTCCCCTCGTTCTGTTGGAGGCTAGTTCAGGCCAAACTCTCTGTGACGCTGGAAAATTGCTGGAGAAGCGATAAGCTCCGCTTATGACAACATTTCGCAGCCTCATCCCCTCTGCCAATGCGCTAGTGATCTTCGAAGCCGCCGGGCGACACGAGAACTTCACCCGGGCGGCCGAAGAACTCGGCATGTCGCAGGTCGCCGTCTCCTACGCCATCCGGGGGCTCGAACAGCAGCTCGGCACACAGCTTTTCGAGCGACAACATCGGGCCGCAAAGCTCACGGAGGTCGGCGAACGCTTTCATGCCGATGTGTCGGCCGGGCTCTCGCGGATTGGTCGGGCGGCGGAGGAGATCCGGATGAAGGGGCGCGAGGTGAATGTGACGCTTGCGGCCTCCACCGCCTTTGCCTCGATGTGGATGCTGCCGCGTCTTTCAGCCCTCAGGGACGATCTGCCCGACATCGATCTCAGGATCCAGACCAGCGTGCGGGATCTCGATCTCGACGAGGAGGACATTCCGCTCGGGGTGCGCGGTGGCAATCCGCAAGACTGGCCGCATTATCATTCAGCGGAACTTGCGCCGGAGGTCGTCACGGCGGTGGCGAGCCCCGCCTTCGTCGAGGCGAACGGCTTGCCTGATAGTCCTGAGGCCATCGCCCGGCACCGGCTGATCTGGCTGGAAGAACCGGTGCGGCAGGCTTGTAGCTGGCCGCAATGGTTTGCCTCGGCCGGCATCGACTACCGACCGACGGGGCGGCGGCTGGCGATCAACGACTATGTCCTGGTGATCCAGGCGGTGCTTGCTGGCCAGGGCATTTCGCTCGGCTGGAAGCATCTGGTCGAGCGGCTGATCGAGCAGGGCAGCTTGTCGAGGTGGGCGGACATGCGCTGCGCACGGGTCAGGCCTTCCATGTCGTCTGGCCCCGGTCACGCGAGCTCAGCGCTGCAGCCACTCGGGTGCGGGACTGGTTGCTGAGCCAAACCTGAGGGACAAGAGGATCAGGCGGAGGCGCGATCGACGAGCGCGAAGTCGTGGTGGTTTTCGGCGAGGTAACGCAAGGTGGCTGCGGCATCGACCGGCTTGCCGAAATGATAGCCCTGCCCCATGCCGCAGCCGAGTTCGCGCAACTTCTGGGCTTCCGCATCGGTCTCGATACCTTCCGCCACGACCTCGAGATCGAGGCCTTCACACATGCTGACGATCGCCTTGATGATGTGTTCCGAGGTGCGGTCGGTGGTGATGGCCGAGACGAAGGCACGGTCGATCTTCACCTTGTCGAAGGTGAATTCGCGCAAGCGCCCAAGGCTCGACTGGCCAGTGCCGAAATCGTCGAGCGAAATGCGGATGCCGGCGTCCTTCAACTCCTTGATGATCCGCCTTGCAGTATCGGCCGAGGACATGACCGCCGTCTCGGTGATTTCGAGTTCGAGGCGGCGCGGGTCGAAGCCGACGCTGTTGAGGATCGACAGCGTGTTAAACGAGGTCCTGAGATCCATCAGCTGGACCGAGGAGAGGTTGAAGGACAGGAAGAGATCGCGCGGCCAGGCAAGCGTTGCTTCGGCTGCCTTGCGCAGAAGCGTTTCGGACAGCGTGTCGATGAAGCCGCGCTCCTCGGCGAGCGGCACGAAGACGGCGGGCGAGACGAAGCCGAGATCCGGATCGATCCAGCGCGCCAGCGCCTCGAAGCCGACGATGCGGTTGTCGCGCAGGCGCACGATCGGCTGGAAGTGAACGTCCACCGTATCGTTGATAATGGCATTGCGCAGCGCCTGTTCGAGCTGCGTCGCCTGTTTCATCTCCTGGGCGATTTCGCGGGAATAGACGGTGATCTGTCCACGGCCGCGGCGCTTGGAGCGGTCGAGCGCCGTCTCGGCACTCTTCATCAGTTCCTCAAAATCTTCGCCCGCAAAGGGATAGACGGCAAAACCGAGGGAGGCGGAGAGGCGCAGCATTACCGGTCGCCCAGATCATAGGGCGCCGAGAGAACGTCCTTGATCAGCTGGCCGGCGCGCTCGGCACCGAGGCGCTCGAACACGAGCGGAAGGATGATGGCAAACTCGTCGCCGTCGTGTCGCGTGACAGTTGCGCCATCCGGTACACAGGCCTTCAGCCGATGGGCGACCTGGCAGAGGATTTCGTCGCCAGCGGCCTGACCGAAGAGGTCGTTGATCGGCTTGAAGCCGTCGAGATTGACGATACCTACGGTGAAAGGAGCAGGATCAGACGCGCGATCGGCGGCAAGCTGGCGCACCTTGTCGCCCAGCCGATGGCGGTTGCCAAGGCCGGTCAAGCGATCGGTGTAGCCTGTCGTCTTCTGGTCGCTCTGGCGGTGCTGCTCAGGGCCTAGTCCGGCGGGACCCATTCATGCTTCCTGGTACGGTTCTCTCACACGTCCCAGAATGGGTCTAAAACATTAAAATTATCATATCGATGCATGGAAAGCGGCGACCATGGTCACCCCAAAAATCGGGGTTTGGATCAGGCCGTGGACGCCAGTCTTGCGATATCGGGAACGAGGCGACGAATGGCCTGATCAACGACATCAGGGCTCAGCGGCTTCAGGATCACGTCGTTCATGCCTGATGCGAAGCAGGCTTCGCGATCCCTGTCGAAGGCCTGGGCGAGAACACCGATGATCGGCGTCGGAAGCGATGTGCCCTCCGGTGACTGGCGGATGCGGCGGGCCGCCTCGAAACCGTTCAGACCCGGCAGTGTCACATCCATCAGCACGATCGCCGGCTTCAATTCAGAGCAGAGGTTTACCGCCGCTTCACCGTCGGCACAGATGCGATAGGCAAAGCCCAGACCTTCGAGGATTTGCGAAAAGACGATCTGGTTGATCTCGTTGTCTTCGGCCACGAGAACCAGTGAGGGCTGGCGTGGCGGTGCTGGCTTGACCGGGAGTGCTTCTGCTTGCTCCGCCGGCCGCATGGTCACGGTTGGCTCCGGCGCTGCCGGAATGTCCTCGGTGGTGATCTCCCAGTCGTCCGCCGGAGATGGCCGTGCCTGCAGCGCGGTCATGCGATCGAGGACCGTAAAGGCGAGATCCGTAGCGATTTCGCTTTCCGCTAGCGTCAGATAATCGATATCGACGGCCTGAAGCAGCTCCAGGCACTGCATGCCGAGGTCGACATCGACGATGGCGAGGTCAATGACCACACCCACCGAGCGGGCGACCGACAGAAAGGCATCGAGTTCCTCTTCATTGCGGACGCAGCAGCTGTCAAGGCCGAGGAGCTGAAGGATATCCAGCGCGCGCGCCTCGAACTCGCGGTCGCCGGTGATGAGCAATGCCTTGCGGCCGTTCAACCGTCCGTCGAGCGCGGCGTATCCACCGTCCTCATATTCGCGTGTTTCAGGCATTTCGGCCGGGTATGAGTGCAAGTCAGCGCCACTGCCGACTTCGCCAAGGCTTGCGACAATCAGATAGCGACCGGGCGTCCCGACCCGCTGGACATGCACGAGGATCGGCCGTGGTGGATCGCCGTAGAGACGCATGGTCAGGGTCAGCGAGGATGTGAGACCGGTTTCCAGCACCTGACGAGAAACCGTCGTGAGGCGCTCGGTGACATCGGCCTCGAACAAGGGCGCGATCGTGCCACCCAGCGCGTTGTCGGCACCGACGGAGATGGCGGAGCAGAAGACCTTGTTGACCGCGACCAGCTGAAGGTTGCGGTCCTGAACGAAGACAGGATGGGCAAGATTGTCGAGGATTTCTTCGGTGAGCTGGACGCGCTCGATATCGGCACGCCACTGCTCTTCCCGGCGTTTCTGCTCGGTGATGTCGCTCATGACGCAGAAGCCGAAACCGGAGGGCAGACGACGCTTGGAGAAGCGGGTCCAGCGCTTGCTGTCGTCGCAGGACTGAATTTCGTAGCGCTCCTTCCAATGGGCGGCGATCTGGCGGGTCAGCCATTCCTCGCGACTGAGAGTTGTCTCCGACTGGCCACTCGCCGGCTGGCGCAAGCCGAGGTCATAGGCAGCGCCGAGAATATCTCTCAGACGCGTGCCGGGCTCGAAGAAGGACGCGGGAAGCGGCAGGAACTGACGGGCGCTGCGGCTGGCAAAGATCAGATGATCGTTGCGATCATAGACAATGAAAGCGGAGGAGAAGGCCTCGGACACCGCATCCAGCAGGGCAGCATCAAGCGCAGCTTCGGCAGACGGATTGTCGTGCCCCTGCCGTCTCATGTCCTGGCCGGGGGCCGGTGGAAACTCGCTCACACTGCTGCCTCTTGGAACCTCGTCGCTGAACGCAACGAGACTTTTGTGGGGCTAATGCCATGACGGAGACATGCCGAACCATGCTTCTGGCGGGAACCCACACGAGAGACACCGCGGCTGTGTCCTCATTCCGCTGCCAGCGGACCTGCGCTCAGAGACATTGCAAGTCATTGTTCAGATTAGAGACATTCCGTTAAGGCCCACTTAATGCTGGGCATCGTCCGCACGCAGTTGCGATTTCGTCTTTCGCCGCCGCCCCGAATCCGCGAAAATAGACAGATGATCATCAAGCAGCTCTCCGAAACGCTCATCAACCAGATCGCCGCCGGCGAGGTCATCGAAAGACCGGCCAGTGCAGCGAAGGAATTGATCGAGAATGCGATCGATGCTGGCGCTACCCGGATCGAGGTGGCGACGGCTGGCGGCGGCAAGACGCTTTTGCGTGTCATCGACAATGGCTGCGGCATGGGGCCGGAAGATCTGGCGCTTGCCATTCGCCGGCATTGCACGTCGAAGCTCAACGAGACGCTGTTCGACATCCGCTCGCTCGGCTTCCGCGGCGAGGCCCTGCCCTCCATCGGCTCGGTCGCCAAGCTGACGATCACCAGCCGTCCGGTCGGCGCCGACAGCGGCGCCGAGATCGCTGTGGTCGGCGGCAAGGTCGGGGATGTTCGTCCGGCGGCGGCCAATCCCGGCACAACGGTCGAGGTGCGCGACCTGTTCTTCGCCACACCCGCGCGGCTGAAGTTCATGAAGACGGAAAAGGCGGAAGCCGGTGCGATCACCGAGATCGTCAAACGCATGGCTATCGCCTTTCCGGCGATCCGCTTCGTGCTGTCAGGTACGGATCGCTCGACGCTCGAATTTCCCGGCACCGGCGACGATCATCTGGCGCGCATCGCCCAGATCCTGGGTGCCGATTTCAAGGACAATGCGATCGAGCTCGATGCCGAGCGGGAGGATGTGCGGCTCACAGGCTTTGCCGGTGTGCCGACCTTCAACCGGGGCAATTCCGCTCATCAATATGCCTTCGTCAACGGTCGCCCCGTGCAGGACAAGCAGATCCTGTCGGCCATTCGCGGCGCCTATGCCGAGACCATCCCGCAGGGACGCTATCCGGTGGCGGTTCTGTCGCTGACGCTCGATCCGGCGCTTGTCGACGTGAACGTGCATCCGGCGAAATCGGATGTGCGCTTCCGCGATCCGGCCCTGGTGCGTGGCCTGATCGTCGGGGCCATCCGGCAATCGCTGCAGCGCGAGGGTGACCGGGCAGCAACGACTGGCGCCGGCGGCATGCTGCGCGCCTTTCGGCCAGGGTTCTCGCCGCAACCGGCACAGGCGTGGTCGCCAGCCAGTTCTCCGTCTCGGCCTCTCTACGGCGGTGCGCCAGGCTTTGGCGGTGGGTTTGCGGCAGCAGCAGTGCCGGCTGCGCGCGGTTTTGGCGAGGCGGCGCAGGCGGCCTTCGACAGCCTCTCCGTGCCGACCGCCCGCAGCGAACCGGTCGTGACCGTCCCTGCCCCTACAAGCGCTTCTGTCGAGGCGATCTCGAACTATCCGCTGGGAGCCGCCAGGGCGCAGGTGCATGCCAACTATATCGTCGCTCAGACGGAGGACGGCTCGTCATCGTCGACCAGCATGCCGCCCATGAGCGGCTGGTCTTCGAGCAGATGCGCAAGGCGCTCACGGGCCGGCGGCTTCCCTCGCAGGGGCTTCTCATCCCCGAGATCGTCGACCTGCCGGAAGAGGACTGCGACCGGCTGATGCTACACGCGGAAAGCCTGGAACAGCTGGGACTTGCGATCGAACGCTTCGGTCCAGGCGCGATTGCGGTTCGCGAGACACCGGCGATGCTCGGCGAAATGGATGCGACGCAGCTGGTGCGCGACCTTGCCGACGAGATTGCCGAATGGGATACGGCCGACCGGCTGTCGGCGAAACTCGAACATGTCGCCGCGACCATGGCCTGCCATGGCTCGGTGCGATCAGGCCGGCGGCTTCGGGTCGAGGAAATGAACGCGCTTCTGCGCCAGATGGAGCAGACGCCGGGCTCCGGCCAATGCAATCATGGGCGGCCGACCTATGTGGAGCTCAAGCTCTCTGATATCGAACGGCTGTTCGGACGCAGCTGATCCGCCAGATGGTGGGTTTTAGGGCGAGCCATCTTTCAATCGCCCGGAGGGCGCTGTATTGCAGTTCCGTGACACGCGGCGCAGGAGAAAAGTGATGAACCGTTTCGAAGGCGGCGGAAACCGCGAAGCCAAGATCCGCTATCTCGATGCCGATTTCCAAATCCTGACACCGGGGACCTTCGTCACCTGCGCGATCACTGGTCGTCCAGTGCTGGTCGACGAACTGAAATACTGGAGCGTCGCCCGACAAGAGGCCTATGTGGATGCGGCAGCCTCGCTCGAAGCCGAAAAGCGCGCAGGCGCCCTGCCGAACCAGCGTCGCTGAGCTTCACGCCTTCTTGTCGAGACGCCTGCGGCGGCAGGCTTCGATTGCCCGATCGATGATCAAGTCCGGCGCCTTCGGATCGTCGAAGAGCATTTCGATATCGACGACCCGCGATTTTTCTCGAAGCTCTTCCGAACGTCCATGACCGCCGGACAGGCGCACGCTGTCCTTGGCCGTCGTGACGAGTTGCAGGCCCTGCCTTTCGGCGCGGCTGATCAGATCGGATATCTCGTCCTCGGCGAGGTGATGGTGATCGGGGAAATCCTGGCGGTCGGCGATGACGGCGCCGAGTTCGTTCAAGGTCCGGTAAAACTTGTTGGGGTCGGCGATCCCTGCGTAAGCCAACACTGACTGACTGGAAAGCTCCGAGCCGGTGCTCGGCACGACATTCGCGACCAGCACCGGCTTGCCGCTGCGGGATGCCTTGCGGACGAACTGGTCGGCGGCATCGCCCTTGCCGACCTTGAGGATCGCATCAAGGTGGCGCATCTGGATGCCGATTGGAGCCCGCACCGGGCCCGATGGTACGACCCAGCCATTGCCGATACCGCGCTGGCTGTCGATGACGATCAGGGCGTAATCGACCATGAGGCGCGCACTCTGAAAACCGTCGTCCATGATGATGATATCCGCACCCTCGGCCACCAGCTTCTCGGCCCCGGCGACCCGCCGACGGGAAATGACCGTCAGCGCTTCGCGAGCGAGCAGCAAGGGCTCGTCACCGACGGCGGTCGAACGGTGATGATGCGGGTCGACGACGGTGGTCACATCGAGAGAGCCTCCGTAGCCACGGCTTAGAAAACCAGGCTTCAGCCCCCGCGCCTTAGCGGCTCTGGCGATCGCGATCGCGGTCGGTGTCTTGCCGGCGCCGCCGACGGTGAAGTTTCCGACACAGATGACGGGGACAGATAAGGGATGCCTGCGGCGATGGCGCATGACGGCGCCGGATATGCGGCCGTAGGCGAAGGAGAGCGGATAGAGGCAGATCGCCTGCCAGCCCGTCTTGGTCCACCAGAAAGGCGGTGCCTCGGATACCATTCTTGTCCCTGTCGTGACCTCAGCGCCCCGCGGACGCATTCCCATCGGCGCAACAAGAACCATTGCAACGCAAGATGGTCAAGCGCGAGCGTGCCGAAATGGTACGGCGTGTCTCAGGCGAAAAGGGCTTCGAGCCCGGTGATGTCGCTCAAGATCATGTCGGAATGCTGGGTCAGCGTTTCCCGCGAGCCGGTTCCAGAGAGGACACCGATCTTCAGACCGGCCCCGGCATTCAGCCCCATATGCAGATCGTGATTGTTGTCTCCGACGACGGCAACTTCTGACGGCGCAAGCCCGGTTGCCGCACAAAAACCGAGCACCATGCCGGCTTCCGGCTTCTTGCCGTGGCCGCTGTCATAACCGGCGATGTAGTCGACGAAGGGCAGGATGCCGAACCGTTCGGCAGCAACACGGATCGAGCGTTCGTTGTCGCTGGAGGCGATGCCGAGCCGAAGGCCCTTGCCATGCAGGCGGGCGAAAAGCGGTTGAAGCTCGGTGACCGGCACGGAGAATTCTGCAGCCTTGGCGAAGCACGCGTCGATCTTCGGCACAAGAACGTCGAGCGCAATCGGCGAACCCGCCGCAATCATGCCTTCGGCGATCTCGACCGTATTGCCGGCCGCAAACAGGCTGTCAGGCACGATGTCACCGGACACCGGATCCATGCCGCAGGCTTGAAGCATCGCATCGGCCAGTGCCTGATCACCATCCGCCGCCATCAGGGCCACTTCCCGGTTGACCGGCCCCCAGCTCGCGTCAAAATCGAGCAGCGTCCCGTCCTTGTCGAACAGGATGCCGGCAATCCGGGGTTTGTCGTTCATAGAAGAGGTCCTGAGGTGCGTGTCAGCTCTGGCCCGCAGCGCGCGGCTCGAGCTTGGCCTTGACAGAGAGAGGGCTGATATAGGGTTCGAGCCCCTTAAGGGTCGCGGTCAGCGCACCGCGCATTTCCTGCATGCTCTCGAGGCCGGCGTCGATCATTTTCGCGCGGGCCACTTCGTTATTGAGCAGGAAATGCACGGCCTTGGCCAGCATTTCGGCATCGCGAACGATCCGGGCCGAGCCCTTGCGCACGAGGCGCTGGTAACTTTCGCGGAAATTGCTGACTTGGGGACCAGACAGGACGGCGCAACCGAGCATGGCAGGCTCCAGCGGGTTCTGACCGCCTTCGGCCGACAGCGAACGGCCGACGAATGCGACCTCTGTCAGGCGCAGATAAAGCCCCATCTCGCCGATGGTATCGCCGAGGAAGACATCGGTCTCGGGCGTGATGACATCGCCGCGCGTGCGGCGCGCCACCACCAGGCCCTTTTCGACCAGCATGGCCTCGATTTCGTCGCAGCGGTCGGGATGGCGTGGCACCAGCACGGTCAGCATGCCGGTATGAGCCTTCAGCGCCCGATGCACCATGGACGCAATTTTCTCCTCGCCCTCAAAGGTCGAGATCGCCGCCCAGGTCTTGCGATTGCCGATCTGCTGTCGATAGCGCTCCAGCACCTGCTCATCGCAGGGCGGTGCGTCGCTGTCGACCTTGATATTACCGGACACGCTGACCGGCCAGGCGGCCAGATCGCGGAAGCGTTCCGCATCGAGGTCGGACTGGGCAATCACCAGCGCGAGCTTGCCAAACAGGGTTTCGGCAATAGAGGGATGGCGCTTCCAGCGGTCGAAGGACCGATCGGACATGCGGGCATTGACCAGGATCTGCGGGATATGCCGCCGATGAAGTTCGGCAAGCGTCGTCGGCCAGATCTCGGATTCGACGCCAATTGCAACATCCGGCTGCCAGTAGTCGAGGAAGCGACGGATGCAGGGAAGAAGGTCTAGCGGCACATACTGGTGCAGGACCAAGTCACCGAGGCGGTTTTGCGCTACTTCCGCCGAGGTGACCGTGCCGGTGGTCAAGAGCACATGAATGTCGCGACGGCGCAGTTCGCGCATCAGGGCGACGACGGCAGTTGTTTCGCCAACGCTCGCGGCATGGATCCAGACCAGCGGACCGGCGGGTCGGGCAAGGCTTGCATGGCCGAAGCGTTCGTTGCGGCGGGCGCGGTCTTCCTTGCCCTTGGCGGCCCGATAGGCAAGCAGGGGGCGTGACAGCGGATAGGCGGCGAGACCCAGCCAACCGTAGGACGTTAGAGCGAGGGATGCGAGACCGTCGCTCAGTGCCATCTATCAAACCTGCTCATCTTCATCGACAATGCCGTTCTTCCCGTTCAGGAGGCGTCGCTACGCAACAAGAGAGATGCAAGAAGACTGAGTTGAAACCGTGACCATCAGAGGTCGAATGCAGCGGCGGCCCGGTTGCCGCCGACCGGTCCTTACTTCTCGGAAGGATTGAGCAGTCGGTGCATGTGGACGATGAAGTAACGCATGTGAGCGTTGTCGACCGTCTCCTGCGCCTTTGCCTTCCAGGCGGCGAGCGCGCTGGCATAGTCCGGGAAAATGCCGACGATATCGAGCTTGGTCAGATCACGGAACTGCACCTGTTCAAGGTTTGACAATTCACCGCCAAAAACGAGATGGAGAAGCTGCTTGTTTTCGTTGGATTCCGTCATGTTTGCGGCCTTTTTCTCATTCCTAGTCTGTTGGGAACCATCTGCGCGATTTCGCCCCAAAGGTCAACTCCGGGGAATTCGGGAGATGTTCTTCAGCAAGGCTGGAAGTAGCTCTCGCGATGCTGCGCAGAGCACCGGATGCGTCACCTCCTGCCTGTTGTATACGAGCGCTTCACCGTCGAGATCGGTGAGCAATCCGCCGGCACGCGCCAGGATCAGATCGGCAGCAGCCAGATCCCAGTCGTGACTGCTCTTCTTCACCAGCGTCGCATCGATACGGCCGTCGGCCACCAGCGCCAGCCGGTAGGCGAGCGAGGGTATGTGGTCAACGCGCTCAATGCGGGGTCTAAGCACCGAGCTGAAACT
Organism: Allorhizobium sp.; assembly: GCA_045377275.1. Classification (GTDB taxonomy): domain Bacteria; phylum Pseudomonadota; class Alphaproteobacteria; order Rhizobiales; family Rhizobiaceae; genus Allorhizobium. The sequence continues at coordinate 143,398 of JBJIOA010000012.1, forward strand.
TGCGACCATGTCCTGTGCCGAGGCGAGCTTGAGGCTGCCCTCGATGCCGGCCGACGAAACCGAAATGTCCTGCCCGTTGCGGCGCGCGGGGCCATCGATCGTTGCGGTAAACTCCTCGCCCAGGGACGGCGCGACCAGGACGCCGGCCACGGGTGTTCTCTCGTGGACGACAGCCACCGAGACGCACCAGGTATCCTTGCCTGCAAGGAAGGCCCGGGTGCCGTCGATCGGGTCGATGACGAAAAGCGTGTCGCAGGAAAGCCTTGCCGGATCGTCGTCGGTCTCCTCCGACAACCAGCCGTAATTCGGCCGAGCGTCACGGAGCATCTCTTCGAGGACGCGGTTGGCTGCATAGTCGGCAGCGCTGACCGGCGAGCGACCCTCGTTCTTCCACCAGACCTCCGGCGACTGGCCGAAATGGGCCATTGCCACCCTGCCAGCCTCGCGGGCAGCTTCCGAGATCAACACAAGGTCCGCCTGCCAGTCGAATTGCGGCATGGCCTCGAGCTTTCGATCAGGTTCCTGCAAGGGTCATACCCTCGATGGCAAGGGTGGGAGCGGCGACACCGAACTTGCGGTCGATATCGTTGGCGACCGTGATCCGCATAAACATGTCCTTCAGATTGGACGCGATCGTGATCTCGGAGACTGGATAGGTCAACTCGCCATTCTCGATCCAGAAGCCGCTTGCGCCACGGCTGTATTCGCCTGTGATCATGTCAACGCCACTGCCGATCATGTCGGTCACATAGAGCCCCGTGCCGACGCTGCGGATCAGCTCTTCAGGCGCAAGGTCTCCCGGCTCCAGGGCGAGATTGGTGGAGGACGGCGAGACCGAGGTGCCGCCGCGTACGCCACGGCCATTGGTCTTGAGGCCAAGCTCCCGGGCGGTGGACGACGATAAGAACCAGTGCTTCAATACACCGTCCTCGATCATCGTCAGCGGCTTGCCGGAGATCCCTTCACCATCGAAGGGGCGCGATGAGGAACCACGGACCTTCAGCGGATCATCGGTGATGTTGAGGCCGGCCTTCAGGACCTGTTGGCCCATCTTGTCGCGCAGGAAGGAGGTCTTGCGGGCGACCGAGGCACCATTGATGGCACCGGCGATCGTGGCCGCGAAGCCTCTGGCGACGCGCGGGTCGAAGACAACGGTCAGGTTGGAGGCGGTCGGCACCTGGCGCGGGTTCAGCCGCCGGATCGCACGCTCGGCGGCGCGGCGGCCGATCTCCTCGGGGCTATCGAGATCGGCGAAATAGAGACGGCTGTCGAAATCATGGTCGCGCTCCATCTTCGTGCCATCGCCGGCGATGACGCCGACCGAGCGGGAGAAGCGCGACGCCGCATAGCTGCCGGAGAAGCCGTGCGATGTGACGAGAACCATGCCACCCATGCCGGCCGAGGCACCGGCACCCAGCGAATTGCTGACGCCGTTTACCGAACGAGCCACCTCTTCCATGGCGAGCGCCGTTTCGCGCAGCTGATCGCCAGAGACCTCGGTCTCGTCGAAGAGCTGCAGGTCGGGAATGTCACGGGCGAGATCGCTCTCGTCGGCGAGACCGGCATAGGGATCTTCGGGCGAGACCTTGGCCATGGCGACCGCGCGTTCGGCGAGCGCCGTGAGGTCGAAGCCGGGATTGGCCGACACGCTCGCCACCTGTCGACCGATGAAGACGCGCAGCGAAAAGTCGTCGCTCTCGGATGCTTCGGTCGACTCGACCTTGCCGAGGCGAACACTCACCCCCTTGGAACGGGAGCGCACCACGACTGCATCCGCCTTGTCGGCGCCAGCCTTGACAGCGAGGTCGACGAGCTGCACGGCGCGTTCGAGGAGGTTGGCGGAATCGATTTGATTGGGCATAGGTTGGCCTTTCCTTCCCGCTCCATTTATTGTGCCTATGATGGGGCATCAAGGGCGGTTCGGGCTTTTCCGTTCACGAGCCCGGCATAGGTCCATTTCAGGTCAGCCCGATCGGGCAAACGAGGAGACAGAACCCTTGGCCAGCGCAACCGAAGCCCTGTTCGCCCAACCCCTGCTTCTCCTCGGAGGGGCGGTCATTGCTGCGCCGCTCTTCCGCAAGTTGGGGCTCGGAACGGTGCTCGGCTATCTCGCCGCCGGCGTGGTGATCGGCCCCGTTCTGCACCTCATTGGAGGCTCCGGCGAGATCCTCGCGGTCGCCGAACTCGGCGTCGTGCTGCTGCTCTTCATCATCGGATTGGAACTGAAGCCCAGCCGATTGTGGCACATGCGGCGCGACATTTTCGGGCTTGGGACCAGCCAGGTCGTGCTCACGGGCCTCCTGCTGACGGCGCTGGTCTATGCGGCAGGCCTGCTTGACTGGCGCGGCGCGTTGGTTGCCGGCTTCGGCCTCGCGCTGTCGTCTACCGCCTTTGCGCTGCAATTGCTCGAAGACTATGGCGACATGAACAGCCGCTACGGCCAGCGATCGTTCTCGATTCTCCTGTTCCAGGATCTCGCCATCGTGCCGCTTCTGGCCATGGTTTCGGTGCTCGGATCTCAGGGGGGCGACGTGGAGCAGTCCCCCTTGATCGAAATGGGGATCGCAATCGGCGCGGTGATCGGCATGATCCTCGCCGGCCGTTACCTGCTGACGCCGATGTTCCAGATCATCGCGCGGACGGGTGCGCGCGAGGTGATGATCGCGGCCGCTCTCTTCGTCGTTCTCGGATCGGCCTATCTCATGCAGGTGGCAGGCCTCTCGATGGCCATGGGCGCCTTCCTTGCCGGCGTGATGCTGGCCGAGTCGTCTTACCGCCACGAACTGGAGGCCGATATCGAGCCTTTCCGCGGATTGTTGCTGGCGCTGTTCTTCATCGCCGTCGGATTGTCGATGGAGCTGCAGGTCATCGTCGACAACCTGGCGCTGATCGCGATTGCGGTACCGGTACTGATGGCGGTGAAGGCGCTGGTGATCTACGCGATCTGCCGCGCTTCGGGCTCGTCGCGCAACGATGCGATCCGTATCGGCATGTTGTTGCCGCAAGGTGGCGAGTTCGGTTTCGTTCTCTTCACCACGGCTGCGGCCGCCGGCCTCTTTTCCGGCGCGCAGTCATCCCTGCTCATTTCCATCGTCACGCTGTCCATGGCGCTCACACCGTTGACGGCGCTCATCGGCCAGCGCCTGCTGGCCCGCGAGACGTCGGACAAGGAGGAGATGGACGAGGATTTCGAAGGTGCCGGATCGGATGTTCTGATGGTTGGCTTCTCACGCTTCGGTCAGATCGCCGCGCAAATCCTTTTGGCGAGCGGGCGGGACGTGACCATTCTCGACGACAGCCCCGATCGCGTGCGCCAGGCGGCAACTTTCGGCTTCCGCATCTATTTCGGCGACGGAACACGACTGGACATGCTGCGAGCGGCTGGGATCGAAAAGGCGAAGATTGTCGCTGTCTGTACCCACAGGAAGGACATCACCGACAAAATCGTCGATCTCATCCGCTCCGAATATCCCGATGTTCGCCTTTTTGTGCGGGCCTATGACCGCATCCACAGCCTGGAACTGCGGGCACGAGACGTCGAATACGAACTGCGTGAGACCTTCGAGTCCGGTCTGCTTTTCGGACGGCGGACGCTGCAAGGTCTCGGCGCCACGGAGGACGAGGCCTATGAGATCGGCGAGGACATCCGTCGCCGCGACGAGGAGCGGCTGAGGCTCCAGGCGCAGGAGGGCATTCTCGCGGGCAAGGAGCTCATGCATCAACGTCCGGTCAAGCCAGAACCGCTAATCAAGCCGAAGAAGCCGATCCAGGCCGTCGAGGAGGAAGAACAGGCGCCGGCCGCCTGATCCTCACCGACGTGCGAAATCCTCCATGCGAGCGGAAAGATCCCGCTTGAGCGGCTCCTTGAGGCGATCGCATAGTTCAAGGATCTGGCGCGCCTTGAAGAAATCGAGGACCTTGTAGCTGTTGACCTCAGGCCGAATATAGATGTCCGGCTGGCAGATCTTCATCTTCAGCGCGATATGGGACTGCATCATCAGCTGCGATGCCCCGAAGAGACTGTCGATACGGTTCGGCATCAACGATCCATCGCCTTCCGGCGCGCCGATCACATCGATAGCGACCATGATGTCGACCTTGCCGACGAGGTGGTCGTAAGGCACCGGATTGAATATGCCACCGTCGATCATCAGGCGGCCATCGATGGTGACGGGGGCGAAAAGTGCTGGAATGGCGGCAGAAGCCGAGAGTGCCTCATAGAGATCACCCTCGGTTCGGACCAGTTCGCACTGGCCGTAGTAATCCGTGGCGATGACAGTCAGCGGCAGCCGTAGCTCTTCAAAGGTCTCGGGGATCTCAGGGGGCAGGAATGCGCGCAGCAGCCGCGGCAGGTTGAACTGGCCGAGACGGAAGCCACCCAGCTCCCGAATGTTTGCCGGCCGCATGCCCCAGAACCGGTTGAGCACGAGGCCCCGGTTGTCGGCCAGTTGCAGAGTGTATTCCCTGATGTCACGGCCGCTCATGCCGGCGGCATAACCGGCACCGAGGATCGCTCCCATCGATGACCCGGCGATCAGCGCCGGCTTGATGCCGAGCTCATCGAAGACTTCAAGCACAGGGATATGGGCGAAGCCGCGCGCGCCCCCTGCCCCAAGTGCCAGACCGATGGTCGGATCGGCCTTGACAGCTCCAGAGGGGATGGGCGTTTCGGCGACGGTATCCATGGGCTGAACCTTTCTCCGCTAAGGGGATCAGGATAGCCTATAGGAAAAGAAGTACATTTTCGTGTCACCGAAGGTCCGCTCCTCGATGAAGGCGAAAACCGGATCGATGGAAACCTGAACATCGGCGCGCTCTTCGAGGATTACGAGAGCATCTTTCGCCAGCCAGCCGCCCCGATGCGCCGATAGCAGCGCCTTCTCACCCAGGCCCTTGCCGTAGGGTGGATCCGCAAAGACCAGTTCGAAGGGTTCGATGTTGTTGGCAGGGCCTAGATCGGTGGCGTCGCGTCTCAACATGCGGGCGCGGCCATGCAGGCCGAACGCATCGATATTCTCCCAAAGCAGGCCGCGACCCTCGACGCTGTTCTCGACGAAAAGCGCCGACTTGCATCCCCTCGACAGTGCCTCGATGCCGACAGCGCCTGTGCCGGCAAAGAGATCGAGGATGCGGGTGCCGTCGAGCACGCCCGGATGGGCATGCGCCAGGATGTTGAACAGGCTCTCGCGCGTCCGGTCGACGGTCGGCCTGATGTCATTCGACTTCGGTGTGGCCAGGCTGCGGCCACGAAACTCACCGCCGACGATGCGCATGACGACTTACCTCTTGCCCTTCGGCGCACCGCCGCGGCTGCCCGAGGGCTTAGCCCCGGGACCACTGGAGCGCGGGCCGCCAGCTGGGCGTCCGCCTGGCTTGCCGCCAAAGCTCTTGCCACCACCTGGCTTTCCACCAAAGGACTTTCCACCCGGCTTACCTGCGGGCTTGCCACCAAAGGATTTGCCGGCAGGCTTGTCACCGAAAGGCTTTCCACCGCGCGGCTTGTCGCCGAAGGGACGTTCCCCACGAGGGCGGTCCTCACGGGGACGATCATCGCGCGGGCGATCCCCACGCGGAGGACGATCACCGAAATCACGCTTCGGACCACGATCGGAGAACTCGCGGCGCGGGCCGCGGTCTTCACCTTCACGACGCGGTGCGCGCTCGGCACGGTCGCCGAAATCGCGGCGAGGTCCACGGTCGGCACCTTCGCGGCGCGGGGCGCGATCGTCACCGTCACGACGCGGCGGACGGGCACCGAAGCCACCAGGCTTTCCACCCCGGTCACCACCGCGACCGCCGGGCTTCTGGTCCGGGCCGTCGGCGCGGATCCAATCGCCCTCTTCGTCCCGGGCGCGAGTGATCTGTACCGTGGAGGTCGGGCGGTCGTCAAAACGCTCGGCAGGCTTAGGTCCACGCGGATCGGGCTTGCGACGGGCAGCCGCTGCTGCCGCCTTCTCGCCGAGCGGACGGGCGCCAGGCGCCATCCAGACATTGGCGGTGCGGCCCTTGGTGTTGCCGGCCGGGCGCTTCGGCTTGTCAGAGAACTTGTCGCCGGATTTGGCAGCCTCGTCGCGGCGGGTGTCGAGACGTCCGAGGACCTTCTCGCGGCGGTCACCCTTGTCGGACCAGTCTTTTGGCGCGCGCTTCTTCTCAACCGGGCGCTCGTCGCGGCCCCACTCGGCCTTCGGCTCGCGGCCGGGCTTTTTCGCCGTCGCTGGCGCCTCTTCCTCGTCGGTCTCGACACCGTGCGAATAGATCGGAGCGTCGAAATTGGCCTTGGATTCCTCGATCAGGCGCGGACCCAGCTGGTCGCGCAGCATACGGCCACGGACTTCGAGCACCTTGCCTTCCGGCAGGTCGCCTAGCTGGAAGGGACCGTAGGAGATGCGGATCAGGCGGTTGACCTCGAGGCCAAGCGCGCCGAGCACGTTCTTGATCTCGCGGTTCTTGCCTTCGCGCAGACCCATGGTGATCCAGACATTGTGGCCCTGCTTGCGGTCGAGCGTCGCGTCGATTGCGCCATAGAGCACGCCGTCGACTGCAATGCCCTCCTTCAACGCGTCGAGCGCCGGCTGGTCGACCTCGCCATAGGCGCGCACGCGGTAGCGGCGCAGCCAGCCGGTGGTCGGAAGTTCCAGCACGCGGGCGAGACCGCCGTCATTGGTCAACAGCAGCAGGCCCTCGGTGTTGATGTCGAGGCGGCCGATCGACATGACGCGCGGCAGCTCTTCCGGCAGGTTCTCGAACACTGTCGGGCGACCTTCCGGATCGGAATTCGTCGTCACCAAGCCGGCTGGCTTGTGATAGAGCCAGAGACGCGTGCGCTCTATACCGCGGATCGGATGGCCGTCGACCTCGATCTTGTCGGCGAGCGTGGCGTTGTGGACCGGGGTCTCCAGCACCTTGCCGTTCACGGAAACGCGGCCTTCCATGATCATGCGCTCGATATCTCGGCGCGACGCGACGCCGGCGCGGGCGAGCAGCTTGGAAATGCGTTCGGGCTTCATGGTCTCTTCGCCGGCCGGCGCATCGGCGCGAGGCGCACGGGCGGGCTTGTCTGCGGCGGCTGTGGACGGCTTGGCGGACGGTTTTCTGGTTTGCGGCTTGCCGCTGCGGTCGGAGGACTTTGCCCCCGGACGCCTGGACTTGTCTTTGAATGTCATTTGTTGTTTGCCTGTGGTTTGGGCTGTCGTATCAGGTCGCGCGGCTCTGGTTAAGTGGAAAGTTCGTGCATGGGGAAGACAAACGGCTTCATGGAGGCGGCCTTTGAGGAGGCACATGCCGCCGGGGCGCGCGGCGAAGTTCCGATCGGCGCGGTGGTGGTGCGCGACGGCGAGATCATCGGGCGTGCCGGCAACGAGTCCCGGGCGCTCAACGACGTGACCGCTCACGCCGAAATCCTCGCCATTCGCCGCGCCGCGGCCGCCGTCGGCGACGAGCGTCTCATTGATGCCGATCTCTATGTCACGCTCGAGCCATGCACGATGTGCGCGGCCGCGATCTCCTTCGCTCGAATTCGCCGCCTCTATTATGCTGCGCAGGATATCAAAGGCGGCGGGGTCGAAAACGGCGTACGCTTCTACCAGCAGCCGACGTGCCACCATATTCCAGAGGTCTATTCCGGCATTCGGGAAAGCGAGGCCGCGGACTTGCTGCGGAGCTTCTTTCAGCAAAGGAGAGACTGATGGTCTATGTCGTGCTCGCCGTGTCGATCGCGGCCATGGTTGGTATCGCAATCTGGGCCCATCGCAACGTCGCTCCCGATGCCGACCGGTTACCGATGCAGTGGTCGGCAAGCGGCGAGATCAACTGGCGGGCGCCGCGCCTGATTGCGATCGCGGTGACCCCGCTGCTGATGCTGACACTGATCCTCGTGATCTTCATCTTCTCGCGCCATGATCATGCCGAGCGGAATATGGCACTCTTGTGGATCGCCTTTCTTGGACCCGCGCTCCAGGCATTGCATATGGCGCTTGTGGCTCGGACAGCGAAGAACGAGAAGTGAGCCAAGCTCACTCTGCGCCGGCAAAGGCTTTCAGCTTGTCGCCGGCCAGGCGGTAGCGGATCCATTCGTTCTGCGGCTCGGCACCAACGGCATCGTAGACGCGAATGGCGGGTTCGTTCCAGTCGAGCACGCTCCATTCGAAACGGCCGCAACCTTTCGCCACCGCAACCCTTGCCAAATGCCGGAGCAGAAGCTTGCCGGCGCCTGATCCGCGATGATCGGGCGAAACATAGAGATCCTCAAGATAGAGGCCGTTTTTCGCCTGCCAGGTGGAATAGCTGTAGAACCAGACGGCAAAACCCGCCGGGCGTCCATCATGCTCGAGAATGGCTGCTTCCGTGACCGAGCCCTCGCCGAAGATCGAGGCGCGGATCGTTTCCTCCGTCGCCTCCACCTCATGGCCCGCCTTTTCATACACGGCGAGTTCGGTGATGAAGCCGAGAATGGTGGCGGCATCGTCTGGAGTTGCAGGACGGATGGTGAAGGACATGGGTCTACCTCAAGCAAAAGGGCAGGTCGTTTCCGCCCTGCCCTGAAATTCACGATGTCGGAGAAGACTTACTGGAAGGGCATCCACCAGGAGCTGCCCTGGCGCGCCGCCTTGGCTTCGGCCTTGCGGCGCTTTTCCTTCTTCTGTTCCGGCTCGCCCAGATCGCTCAGCGCCACGTCCTGGGTCTGACGATATTCGGTCGGCGGATCGGAGAGAAGACGGCGCTGGTCGATATAGGCGCCCTTCTGCAGCGCACGCGCATCACGGAAGGCCTGCCACTTCTGGGTCTCGGTCATCGTGCCGGCTGTGCCGTAACCGGCAAGCAGCGGCGAACGGTAACGCGGGTTGTCGGCATTCGCATCCGCCTCGGCCACGAGACGTTCACGGGCCTCTTCTGGCGATTCAACCCATTCAGGGTTATTCTCGCGGCTGGCGACGGACGCCTGCGGCGCGACGAGCGCGGCCGTCTGCGTGCCGCCCGGTGGCAGAACGAGATCCGGACGCGGATTATACTTGGTGCCCTTGTTGGCGGGCTCGCGCGGCGCGATCGACACGGCCGAGCCGACGTCGTCCACCAGCTGCTCCATCGCCGTCTTGTCGGTGCCGTAGGTCGGGCTGCCGACGCAGCCGGACAAACCAGCCGTCACGCCGAAGAGACCAACCAGACCGAGGCCAACTCTGAACAGATATGCCGAATTCATGAATGCCTACCAGCCTCGCCGCAGTTACATCAGTCATGCCGAATGCTAGCGACCAGCCCTGCCGGTCGATTTCGGCCAATTTCAGGCAGTTTTACCGGATGACCCGCGAAAGCGCAAATCATCCGGTCACATTTCCTCAATCTGCCCTTATCCAGCGGCCTGAGCGAGTTCGCGCAGCGCTTGGGCATCGCGAGCCGAGACATCGGGATAGTCAGGATCGGAGCCGACATCCTTGGTGATCTTCCACGAGCGGGCGCATTTGGTGCCCTCTGCCAGCTTCGGCTCGACGGCGACCTTGGTACCATCTTCGAGACGGAAGGCTTCCGCGGGACCTTCACCCGAAACCACCTGGATATCCGAGGTGATGCAGATCTCGGCGAAGTCCAAACCGTCGAGCGCCTTCAGAAGCTCCGCATCGGCGACATGCACGACCGGGGCGGCTTCCAGCGAAGAGCCGATACGCTTTTCCTTGCGCTCGATTTCCAAGGCACCGGTGACGGCACGGCGGACGGTGCGAACGCTCTTCCACTTCTCGGCGACCGCCTCGTTCGACCAGTCGGCCGGTACGGTTGGGAACTGTTCGAGATGGACGGACTCGGCGTTCGGGTCACGCGACAGCCAGGCCTCTTCCGTGGTGAACGGCATCATCGGCGCAAACCACAGGACCAGGCAGTCGAAGAGCTTGCGGATGACGAAGAGGGCCGAGCGGCGCTTCAGGCTCGACGGGGCGTCGCAATACAACGTGTCCTTGCGGATGTCGAAATAGAAGGCCGAGAGCTCGACATTGGCAAAGTCGCTGAGAGCGCGGACGATGCGCTTGAAGTCGAATTCGTCGTAACCCTTGCGCACGACCTGATCGAGCTCGGACAAGCGATGCAGCATCAGCTTTTCGAGTTCCGGCAGGTCGGCATAGGCGATCTCGTCGCCATGGTCGTGGGCGAGCGTGCCGAGCATCCAACGAACAGTGTTGCGGATCTTGCGGTAGCTGTCGATATTGGTCTGGATGATCGTCTTGCCGAGACGCTGATCTTCCCAATAGTCGGTGTTCATCACCCAGAGACGCAGGATATCTGCACCTGACTGGCTCATGACTTCCTGCGGCGTCACCGTGTTGCCGAGCGACTTCGACATCTTGCGACCGTCTTCCGCCATCGTGAAGCCATGGGTGACGACGGCATTGTAGGGCGCGCGGCCGCGGGTGGCGCAGCTTTCGAGCAGCGAGGAATGGAACCAGCCGCGATGCTGGTCGGAGCCTTCCAGATAGACGTCCGCCGGCCATTTCAGGTCCGGGCGGTCTTCCAGCGTGAAGGTGTGGGTCGAGCCAGAGTCGAACCAGACGTCGAGGATGTCGGTGACCATCTGCCACTTTTCGCCGTCATGCTCGCCGGCCAGGAAGCGGTCCTTGGCACCTTCGGCGAACCAGGCATCGGCGCCTTCCTTCTCGAAGGCTTCGAGGATGCGGGCATTGACCTTTTCGTCCTTCAGGACATTACCTTCGGCATCGGCGAACACGCAGATCGGGACACCCCATGCTCTTTGACGAGAAAGAACCCAATCCGGACGCTGCTCGATCATGGCGCGCAGGCGGTTCTGGCCGCCTGATGGCACGAAGCGGGTCTGGTCGATGGCGCTAAGCGCGCGAGTGCGCAGCGTCGTGCCGTCGCCGAGTTCCTTGTCCATGTAGACAAACCACTGCGGCGTGTTGCGGAAGATGACCGGCTTCTTGGAGCGCCAGGAATGCGGATACTCGTGCTTGATGCGGCCACGGGCAAAGAGATTGTTCGCCTTGATCAAGGCATCCATGACGCGCTTGTTGGCGTCGCCCTTCTTGCCGTTGTCGTCGAGCACACGGGCAGCACCGCCTTCGGCAGAGGGGCCAAAGCCCGGCGCGTCTTCGGTGTAGAAACCGGCATCATCGACCGGGAACGGGATCTTCACGTCGATGCCACGGGCTTCCAGCGCACGGACGTTTGCCATCCAGGCTTCGAAGTCTTCGCGACCGTGGGACGGCGCGGTGTGGACGAAACCGGTACCGGCGTCATCGGTGACGTGGTCGCCGTCGAGCATGGGCACGGCGAAGGTGTAACCGAGCTCGGCCAGCGGGTGGGCGCAGGTGATGGCGCCGAGTTCGGCACCGGTCACGTCGCGGACGAGCTTGAAGGTCACCTTGGCCTTGGTGGCGGCGTCCTCGGCGAGGCGCTTGGCGAAGATCAGCTTCTCGCCCGGCTGCGGGCCGAAGTCATTGGTGGCTTCCGTGACCTCATAGAGGCCGTATTCGATTTTCGACGAATAGGAGATCGCGCGGTTGCCCGGGATGGTCCAGGGGGTGGTGGTCCAGATGACAACGGAGGCCAGGCCAGCAAGGGACTCTGGGGCTTCAAACTTTCCATCCACGACTGCAGCACGGCGGACGTCTTGGACCACCGGGAACTTCACCCAGATCGTGTCGCTCTCGACCTCGGCATATTCCACCTCGGCCTCTGCCAGCGCCGTGCGCTCGACGACCGACCACATGATCGGCTTGGAGCCGCGATAGAGCTGGCCGGACATGGCGATCTTCAGGAGTTCGCCGGCGATGCGGGCTTCCGAATGGAAGGCCATGGTCGTGTAGGGATTGTCGAAATCACCCTCGATGCCGAGACGGCGGAATTCGTCCGACTGTATGTTGATCCAGCCTTGCGCGAACTCGCGGCATTCCTTGCGGAATTCGTTAACCGGGACCTCGTTCTTGTCCTTGCCCTTCTCGCGGTACTTTTCCTCGATCTTCCACTCGATCGGCAGGCCGTGGCAATCCCAGCCAGGCACGTAATTGCTATCGAAGCCGCGCATCTGGAAGGAACGGGTGATGACGTCCTTCAGCACCTTGTTCAGCGCATGGCCGATATGGATATTGCCGTTGGCATAGGGAGGGCCGTCATGCAGGACGAATTTCTCGCGGCCGGCGGCCGAGGCACGCAGCTTCTTATAGAGACCCATCTGCTTCCACTTTGCTGCCATTTCCGGCTCCTTCTGGGGAAGGCCGGCGCGCATCGGGAATTCGGTCTCGGGCAGATAGAGGGTCTTGGAGTAGTCGATCTTTTCAGGGGTATCGGTCATGGATCAGCCATCGGATGGGGCGACCTCAAGCGGTCGCGGAATTATGTCATGGATTGGCGGCAAGCGGGCGCTAAGGCTTTCAGACCCAACGCCAAAAACCCGGACCTTCCCGCAGCTCTTCAAGCCGCCGGGAGGGCCGGGCCAATAATTCGAATGATCCGGGCCGCCGAAAGATACGTCATGGCCGCGTTCTTTAGGGGTTTTTCGCGCCAAAAGGAAGGGGCAAGATGGGCGAGATGGACAGGTCGAAACGACACGCCTAAACTCATTTCACAACTGCAGGTCCTGAGCCATTTTGACGGCAGAACGGAAGTGCCATGACGCGCAAGGCGCATATTCAAATCGACATCGACGCAAAGCTGGCCGATGAATTCGCTGCCGCGGTTACCTCCGCGCAGACGTCTGAAGCCGCAGTGCTGCGGGATATGGTCGAAGACTACGTCGAGCGCCAGAAGGTCGATAGCAGCTATCGTCAGTTTCTGGAGGCCAAGGTTGCGCGTGGCCGCGAGGACGTGGCTGCCGGAGAGGTCGTCGCGGCAGACGACGCTGAACGGATGTTTGCCGAGCGACGGGAAATAGTCGCCTGACCATTGCTCCTGCCTTGCCTCGTCAGTTCGACCGCGGTTTTACTCGCCGCCGTCTGCCTCGACGACCGCGCGCAGGGCGTCGTTGATGCGGTCCTGCCAGCCGGGGCCGTCCTTCTGGAAATGGGCGAGCACTGCGCTGTCGAGCTTGATCGAGACGAGTTCCTTGACGTCGGGTGCCGCGCGGCGTTCGACCACCGGGGCTGCCGGCTTCTTCACGGGCTTGAACAGGGCCTCGGCCGCATCCTTCGGGTTCACGGGTTTGCGTGGCGTCACGGCCATAGGGTGCCTTTCGGGCTGTTTCAGGTGATTTGCTAGGCGCAATAGGCGTCAATGCATGGGAGGCGTCAAGCCGTGATCGTCGTGAGGATACCGGGAACAACTCAGCCCGATCGACCGACTGCATCGGCGAAAAATTCGGCCTTTGCCAGCCTACGGGCGATGAGGATCCCGGCGAGCAGGGCCACAACGAAGATCGCCGCGGAGGTGTGGCCGAGGCCGAGTGCGGGGATGGATGCGCCAGGACAGAAGCCGGCAATGCCCCAGCCAATGCCGAAGACGGCGGAACCGCCGATCAGCCGCGCATCGATCGCCTTTGCCTTGGGCAGGCGAAAGCTCTCGTCGAAGAGCGGCTTCTCGCGCATCCGGAAGAGGATCGTATAGCCGGGGGCTGCAACAGAGAGAGCACCGGCCATGACGAAGGCGAGGCTCGGATCGAAACTACCTGCAAGATCGAAGAAGTTGAGCACCTTGGCAGGGTTTGCCATGCCGGAAAGGGCGATACCGGTTCCGAAGAGGGCACCGATCAGGAAGACCAGGAGAAAGCGCATCAGATCGTGACCCCGAAGACGTGGCGGATGAGGAAGACGGTCAGGATGGCGAAGGCCATGAAGGTAGCGGTGGCCGCAATCGAGCGGCGCGACAGGCGCGCCATGCCGCAAATGCCGTGGCCGGAGGTGCAGCCCGAGCCGAAGGTGACACCGATGCCGGCGATCAGGCCGCCGACGACAAGAGCGGTCGTTGAGACCGGCACCGAATACTCGACCTCGTAGCCGCCAAGCGTCAGGGCAAGCGGCGCAAGGATCGCGCCGGAGAGGAAGGCGGCCTTCCACGACCAGTCGGAACCAAGCGGCGGCAGGATGCCGCCGATGATGGCGGTCATGCCGGCAATCCGGCCCCAGGTGAGCATCAGGAAAAGCGCCGAGAGGCCGATCAGCAGACCACCGGCAAAGGACATCAGGGGGGTGAATTCGGTCAAGACAAACTCCGGAATTGCCGTTTCGAGACGGGCGTCAATCACATAGGCGCATCCATATGTGAGGCAATGCCGGGCGGCAATTCAAATCGGCGAGACTAAGACGCCTTAGAACGCGATGGCGGCGTCGAGGGCGCCGATTGGCTTGACGCCCGCGAGCAGTGCCCTTGCCTCGTCCGCGTCCTTGCGGATCTGCGCCACCAGGGGCTCGAGCCCATCGAACTTCCATTCGTCGCGCAGGAAGCCGAAGAGCGAGACGGAACAGACCTCGCCGTAGAGATCGCCGGAGAAATCGAAGACGAAGGTCTCGAGCCAGGGATCGCCATTGCTCGTGACGGTCGGGCGATATCCGAAGCTTGCGACGCCATCACGGATGCTGCCATCGGGACGGCGGAAGCGGACGGCATAGATGCCGGGCTTGAGCGTGGCTTCCGGCGGCAGATGCATGTTGGCTGTCGGGAAACCGAGGGTCCGGCCGAGCTGCTGGCCCTTCATGATTTCTGCCTCGACCGTGTACCGGTAGCCGAGCAGACCTGCGGCTTCCGAAACGTCGCCCTCGGCGATGAGGCCGCGGATGCGGCTCGAGGAGATGACTTCGGTTCCCTCGTCGCGGAAGGCATCCACAAGGCAGACACCAAAACCATGACGACTGCCGGCCTGCATGAGATAGGCGGGGCCGCCCTCCCTGCCCTTGCCGAAATGGAAATCGAAGCCGGTCACGACTTCGCGGGCACCAAGCCACTCGCCGAGGATCGACTGGACGAAATCCTCCGCCGAGCGCTGCGAGAATTCCCGATCGAAGGGATATTCGATGACCGAATGGAAGCCCATGGCCTCGAGGATGCGGGCGCGCAGGGGTGGTGGTGTCAGCCGGAAGACCGGCTTGTCGGGGTTGAAGACGGTGCGCGGATGCGGCTCGAAGGTAAGAACGAGGGCAGGAACGCCCAGCGCCTCGGCCCGCTCCAACGCCCGGCTCAAGACCGCCTGATGACCGCGATGCACACCATCGAAGTTGCCGATGGCCACCACGCCGCCGCGGAGGGCTGATGGCAGCGGCTCTTTCTTTTCGTTGCGGTGAAAGACGGTCATCGCAGGTCCCGCCTCATGCCAGCCTGTGCATCCAGAATTGCGGCGCGACCTTTTCGCGGTCCAGGAAGAGCTTGAGCCTTGCCTCGTCGGTCACGTTGTTCGTCGCATAGTCAGCGGCGTGGATGCCGCCGGAGATGTAGAGGAGATCGAGGCCGGCATCGACGGCACCCTTGACGTCCGTCGGCATGCCGTCGCCGATGGCGAGCACGCGGGACTTGTCGAACTCACCGCGGGCTTCGCGAGCAGCCGCGAGTGTCGCCTCATAGATCGGCTTGTGCGGCTTGCCGGCAATGCGGGTCTCGCCGCCGAGTGCTGTGTAGAAGGCAGCGACTGCGCCGGCACAGGGGATGATGCGGTGGCCACGCTCGACCACGAGATCCGGATTGGCGCAGATAAACGGCACCTTGCGGGCAACGAAGGCGGTCAGCATGTCGCGGTAATCTTCCGGCGTCTCGACTTCGTCGTCGAAGAAACCGGTGCAGACGACGCAATCGGCTTCGTCAGCCGAAACAACCGTCACGTCGAGCCCGTCGAAGAGCGGCATGTCCCGCTCGGGGCCGAGCAGGAAAACCTTCTTCGGGCCGGCGGCAATCAGTGTCCGGGTCACGTCGCCCGAGGTGACGATGCGGTCATAGGCGGTATCCGGCACGCCGATGGCGCGCAACTGCGGGATGACGCCGATGGCCGGTCGGGGCGAGTTGGTGATCAGCACCACCGTCAGCCCCTTCTCGCGCGCCGCCGTCAGCGCCTCGCCGGCGAGCGGAAAGGCATCGATGCCGTTGTGCAGCACGCCCCAGACATCGCAGAGGATGACATCATAGGAGCCGGTCACGTCGCCGAGGGTGGAAATGCTGCGGGTCATCGTCTGTCCTGACTGGTCAAAGTGTGACCGGTGACATGGCAAAGGACGGGCGGCAAGGCAAGGGGCAAGCGTGCCGGAGATCGAAATTGCTCCGGCTGCTCGCGCCGCTTCAGAGCAGGAAACGCGCCGCGAGACCAAGCGCTCCGGCGGCCAGAAGCGTCTTGCCGATGCCAAGGTGGAAGCGGAAAATCATCACGGCAGAGAGGACCGCGATGACCAATGCCTGCCAGTCGAGGGTCGACCAGACGGGTTGGGGCACCGATAGCGTCAGTGGTCCGAAACTGGCGATCGTGGTCGGTTCCACCTGCGTAAAGATCACGTGCAGCGCAAACCAGACGGCGAGGTTGAGGATGACGCCGACCACGGCAGCGGTAATGGCGGAGAGTGCTGCGCTGAGGAGCCGGTTGCCACGCAGCCGCTCGATATAGGGAGCACCGGCGAAGATCCAGATGAAGCTCGGGATGAAGGTGGCCCAGGCCGCGATCAGGCCGCCGAGGAGACCGCCAATCAATGGGTCGAGACCGCCGCTTTCCCGGAAGCCGGCGAGGAAGCCGACATAGGAGAGCACGAGCACCAGCGGTCCTGGCGTCGTTTCTGCCAGCGCCAGGCCATCAAGCATTTCGCCGGGTTTTAGCCAGGCATAGTGATCGACGGCGACCTGGGCGACATAGGCAAGCACGGCATAGGCGCCGCCGAAGGTGACGAGCGCCATCTTCGAGAAGAAGCTCTGGATTTCGGGAAGTGCCGTTTCCGGCAGCAGCAGCCACAGAAGTGGCAGGGGTGCGAGCCAGACGGCGACCCAGAAGAGGAGTGTTGCGAGTTGGCTGAACAGAGGTGGTCTTGCACGCACCTCTTCAGTGATCTCGAGGGCCGCCGAGGTCGTGCGTCGGGCGTGGAGGAGGCCTCCCAGGGCTGCCGCGAGTACGACGAGGGGAAACGGCAGGGAGAAGAGGAAAAGGGCAAGGAATGCACCTGCCGCCAGCGATCGGTGAAAGCTTGTCTTCAAGGCCCGTTTGCCGATCCTGACGACGGCTTCGACAACGATCGCGAGAACTGCTGCCTTCAGACCGAAGAACAGGCCCGTGACAAGGCTCGCCTCCTGATAAACCGCATAGAGGCTGGAGAGACCGAGTATGACGACAAGACCTGGAGCGACGAAGAGCAGACCTGCGACGATGCCGCCGCGCACCCCGTGCAAAAGCCAGCCGATATAGGTCGCGAGCTGCTGGGCTTCGGGGCCCGGCAACAACATGCAGTAATTCAGGGCGTGCAGGTACCGGCCCTCGTCGATCCAACGTTTCTCTTCGACGCAGATCTTGTGCATCAGGGCAATTTGTGCGGCAGGCCCGCCGAAGGACATGAGGCCGATCCGAGCAAAGGCCGACACAAGCTCAGAAAATGCAGGCGAAGCCTGAGGCTGCACGGAAGTTTCGCTTGTGTGGATGTCGGTGGATTTCGCCGGCACGCACAATTCCTTTTTTCACGAGCGCGCTTGACTCGTTCGAAGGCTGTTCTTATCTCAGCCTCGCTGGCACTCCCCGAGGGAGAGTGCTAACAAATTCCGATGCGATGCCCTCATGGGATCGCGAGTGTCATTTGATCGAGGGATTAGACAATGGCAAGCACCAATTTCCGTCCGCTGCACGACCGCGTTGTAGTCAAGCGCGTCGAGTTCGAAGAAAAGACAAAGGGCGGCATCATCATTCCCGACACCGCCAAGGAAAAGCCGGCTGAAGGCGAAGTCATCGCTGTTGGCCCTGGCGCCCGCGACGAAAGCGGCAAGCAGATCGCACTCGACGTCAAGGTTGGCGACCGCGTTCTGTTCGGCAAGTGGTCCGGCACCGAGGTCAAGCTCGACGGCGTCGACCTGCTGATCATGAAGGAAGCCGACATCATGGGCGTTATCGGCTGATTTCAGCGCGATCACCCCTCTTCCTGTTTAACCAAGTCAACAATGGGCTAGACGCCCGGGAGTTTGAACATGGCTGCTAAAGAAATCAAGTTTGGCCGCACCGCGCGCGAAAAGATGCTGCATGGCGTCGACATCCTCGCTGACGCCGTGAAGGTAACGCTCGGCCCCAAGGGTCGTAACGTCATCATCGACAAGTCCTTCGGCGCACCGCGCATCACCAAGGACGGTGTATCGGTCGCCAAGGAAATCGAACTGGAAGACAAGTTCGAGAACATGGGCGCCCAGATGGTCCGCGAAGTCGCTTCGAAGACCAACGACATCGCCGGTGACGGCACCACCACTGCAACCGTTCTTGCCCAGGCCATCGTTCGTGAAGGCGCCAAGGCTGTTGCTGCCGGCATGAACCCGATGGACCTGAAGCGCGGTATCGACCTCGCTGTTGCAGAAGTCGTCAAGGACCTCCAGGCCAAGGCGAAGAAGATCTCTACCTCGGCCGAAGTTGCCCAGGTCGGCACGATCTCGGCAAACGGCGACACGCAGGTCGGTAACGACATCGCGGAAGCCATGCAGAAGGTTGGCAACGAAGGCGTCATCACCGTCGAAGAAGCCAAGACCGCCGAAACCGAACTCGAAGTCGTCGAAGGCATGCAGTTCGACCGCGGCTACCTGTCGCCCTACTTCGTGACCAACCCGGAAAAGATGGTCGCCGACCTCGAAGACGCGTTCATCCTGCTGCACGAGAAGAAGCTCTCGAACCTCCAGGCCATGCTGCCGGTTCTCGAAGCCGTCGTTCAGACCGGCAAGCCGCTCGTCATCATCGCTGAAGACGTCGAAGGCGAAGCTCTTGCAACGCTCGTCGTCAACAAGCTTCGTGGCGGCCTGAAGATCGCTGCCGTCAAGGCTCCGGGCTTCGGCGATCGCCGCAAGGCTATGCTGGAAGACATCGCGATCCTGACCGGTGGCACCGTGATCTCGGAAGACCTCGGCATCAAGCTCGAGTCTGTCACCCTCGACATGCTCGGCCGCGCCAAGAAGGTTTCCATCACCAAGGAAAACACCACGATCGTCGATGGTAACGGCCAGAAGTCTGATATCGAAGGCCGCGTTGCACAGATCAAGGCGCAGATCGAAGAAACCTCTTCGGACTACGACCGCGAGAAGCTCCAGGAGCGTCTGGCCAAGCTCGCCGGTGGCGTTGCCGTCATCCGCGTCGGTGGCTCGACCGAAATCGAAGTCAAGGAGCGCAAGGACCGCATCGACGACGCTTTGAACGCAACGCGCGCTGCCGTTCAGGAAGGCATCGTTCCCGGCGGTGGTACCGCTCTCCTGCGTTCGTCCACGAAGATCACCGTCAAGGGCGTCAACGACGATCAGGAAGCCGGTATCAACATCGTTCGCCGCGCACTGCAGGCTCTGGTTCGCCAGATCGCCACGAACGCTGGTGACGAAGCTTCGATCATCGTCGGCAAGATCCTCGACAAGAACGAAGAGAACTACGGCTACAACGCCCAGACCGGCGAATTCGGCGACATGATCGCCATGGGTATCGTCGATCCGGTCAAGGTTGTCCGCACGGCTCTGCAGAACGCAGCTTCGGTTGCCTCGCTGCTGATCACCACCGAAGCCATGATTGCCGAGCTGCCGAAGAAGGACGCTCCGGCTATGCCTGGCGGCATGGGCGGCATGGGCGGCATGGACATGATGTAAGACCTTCGGGTCTTACCATCAGGTCCATCGGAGCCGCCCATCACCTAAAGTGGTTCAGCGCGGCAAGCGCGCTGAACGGGCGGCATGGACATGATGTAAGACCTTCGGGTCCTGCAGGTGAGCTATCCGGTTCAGTTACGGAAAGGGCGGTCTTCGGGCCGCCCTTTTGCTTTGTCGCCGCGCAAATGCCCAAAATTGGAGCAGCGACTATTGCTTCAGTGCGCTTGACACAAAACTCTGCCCTCCGTCATGTTGTGCGCAATCCCTTGGAAGATGTCTCCAATGTCGGGACCACCGTCTTCCAGAGACTTCTTATTTTATTTTATTCTAATATTTGCTTATATTGTAGGGCGCAAGAGTTCTGTGCCCAAATGAGACATCAACCGTTTTCAGGTGAAATAAATCATGGTATCCATTCTGTTAATTTCGGCGTACTCAACGTGTTCTTCTTTGACCTTCTTGTGGGGGAAGGTCGAAAATCTGGCGAATGCAGCAAGCGTCGCCAGAGATCCGGACATTGCTGCAGCCGGATCAATATGCGGCGGTTGACTTTGCCCAGGTTTGTCGGCCGTTCGGCCGCCGGATCTGGATTACGATGCTGTGCCGGCTCGATCAGGGGCGAGTTGGCGCGGTGATTGCGGTGGCCGTTTTCGCCGCATGATGACCTGAAAGGCGGGGATCGTTTTTTCAGGGGGTGCCGGCCTAGGCCGGATAGGGTTCGGCTGCGGGGTTCACATACTTCGAGCTTGGGAAATTGGGGCCAGTGCTGGCTATCGACTTGGGGAACGCCTTGTTCAAAATAGCAAATGCCAATCTTGCGACCACCTTCAGGGTGAGCGAACAGGATGGAAACGGCCTGCTGGGGCAGCACGCCTGCCGCTTCGGACTATCCGAGGACTGGACCGGCGACCTTACCAACGGCCTGCTGAAGCTCGGGAACCATGCACGCAGTCTGCATGGCCTCGAGAACCATGAATGCGGCCTGCTGACCGTGATGCGCTGCTATGATCAGGCTGATCGCGGACACATCCTGCGCCTGTTCGAACAGGCCGCCACGCAGCCGTCGCGCTTCTGTTATTCGACCACCATCGTGTCGGGCGCCCAGCACCGGCAACCGGTGTTCTGCATCGGCGAGTCCTCTGGCTTCGAAGGCAGCGGCGGCAACATGGTCGGGCTGTTTATATTCCCGCGTTTCCAGCTGCCGACGACCGTATCCGTTACGCCGAGCTGAGCGGTCCACCGTGATGCAGGACAAGGCGCCGCATCCGGCGCCTTCTCTTTATGCTCAGTCTCGCGACGGTATGTTCAGCCCCTTCTGGCTCGCAGGGCGGGCTTCGGCCCTCGCCCACCAGTCGAGCACACGCGGGAAATCGGCAAGTCCGAGATCTGTTTCGCCCGCATAGAAGATTTTGAGTGCACGCACCCAGGGCCATGTGGCGATGTCGGCGATGGTGTAATCCTCGCCCGTCAGCCACGGCGCCTTTTCGAGCTGTGCCTCCAGCACGCCCAGCAGCCGGCGGGTCTCGTCACGGTAACGCTCTGCCGGATAGGGATTGTTCTTCACCTTGTCCGCGGCGAACTTATAGAAGTGGCCGTACTGGCCGAACATCGGCCCGACACCGCCCATCTGGAACATCAACCATTGCAGAACCGTATAGCGCGCCGCACCGTCCTTGGGCAGCAGCTTGCCGGTCTTATCGGCAAGGTAGATCAGGATCGCACCAGATTCAAAGATGCCGATAGGCTTGCCATCTGGACCATCGGGATCGATCAGCGCCGGTATCCGACCATTCGGGTTGAGCGAGACGAATTCCGGGCTTTTCTGCGCATTGCTGCCGAAATCCACCAGATGCGGCTCATAGGCGAGCCCGAGCTCTTCCAGAGCGATGGAGACCTTCACGCCGTTGGGCGTCGGCAGGGAATAGAGCTGGATGATGCCGGGATCGGCGGACGGCCACTTGGCGGTGATGGGGAAGGTCGAAAGATCTGCCATGGCAAGGCTCCTTTGCGCTTTGGACAGGGGGAAGGTAGGGAGCGCAGGCAGCGGTGGAAAGGCCTCCACAGAGAACGAGACCCTCTTTATCGTTCCGTATTTGTGAACAATCAGTCAAAGACTGTTAACCTATGCCTGCGGCAAAAAAGCATGCATCTGAGGGGCAGTAACTGAAACCGCCAGGGCTTGGGGTTTCAGCGTCAACGCTCAACGGAGTTCCCCCATGTCCGCGACCAATAACGGCCTTCTCGTCCTCGTCCGTATCCTTCTCTCCTTCATGTTCATCATGTCCGGCTTCGGCAAGCTGACCGATCCGGCCGGCACTGCCGGCATGATTTCCGGCGCTGGCCTGCCTGCCGCCGATCTCCTGGCCTATGCCGCCGGCCTCTATGAGCTGGTTGCCGGTCTCTTCATCCTCGTCGGTTTCCAGACCAAGATCACGGCCTGGACCATCGCTCTCTTCTGCGTCTTCACCGGTCTCGTCTTCCACACCGGCACCGTTGCCATCGAAGGCTGGCCGGAAGGCGCACTCGGCTGGATCAACACCCTGAACCAGATCATGGTGATGAAGAACGTGACGCTGGCTGGCGGCTACATCGCTCTTGCCATCGTCGGCGCCGGGGCCTACTCGATCGACGCCCGCCGCGGTTCGGCCCAGGCCGTCGCTGCCTGATCCCGGCCCCTCAAGGCAAAAAAAACCCGCTGGAGCGATCCGGCGGGTTTTTTTTGCCCGTTTGCCTATCGTCGTGGGGTACCCCCTCTGCCCTGCCGGGCATCTCCCCCACATGGGGGGAGAACGGGTGGGGCAGTGCCGCGCACTCCCTCTACTCTCCCCACCTGTGGGGGAGATGTCACGAAGTGACTGAGGGGGGTACCACGCACACAAAGGCCGATGGCAACCAACTGCTCACAACACGCCGCGCACGGCCTTGATGATGCGGCCGATCATGGGGTTGCCCTCGTGCTCCGGCTTCCGTGCCCTGACCAGGCAAGCTTCCGAGCGCAGGATAACGCCATCCGACAGCACCTTCAGATGGTTGGCCTTCAGCGTCGAGCCGGTCGAGGTGATGTCGACGATGATGTCGGCCTGGCCGGCAGCGGGCGCGCCTTCGGTGGCGCCCAGGCTTTCCACGATGCGATAGAGCTGGATGCCGTGCTGGCGGGAAAAATGCTGTTGGGTCAGGCGCCAGTATTTGGTGGCGATCGCGAGCCGCCGGCCATGGCGGGTGCGGAATTCGGCGGCAACATCGCCGAGGTCGGCCATGGTGTCGACGTCGTACCAGACCTCGGGAACGGCAACGATGACATCGGCATGGCCAAAGCCGAGGCGGGCGGCGATTTCGACGCGAGCGTCGGCTTCGGCAAGCCCTTCGCGGATCAGGTCTTCGCCGGTGACGCCAAAATCGACCGTGCCATTGCCGATCTCGCGCGAGATTTCGGAGGCCGAGAGATAGGCGATCTCGACATCGTCGAAACCTTCGACACGGCCGCGATAGGAGCGGTCGTTGCCGACGGCGACGATCTTCATTCCAGCCTTCTCGAAGATGGCGGAGGCATCATCCTTCATGCGGCCCTTGGAGGGCAGACCGATGGTGATGGTCATCAGGATGCCCTCTCGTTTTCGATTCTGTCCAACCAGAGCGAGAAGCCGACGGCTGGGATATGCGTCTCGGCACCGAGCAGGGTCAGCAGCCGGTCGAAGCGGCCACCGCCGGCAAGCACCGCGGGTTTCCCCTTCACCGCCACCTCGAAGACGAGGCCGGTGTAATAATCCAGCGGACGACCGAAGGCGGCGCGGTAGGTGATCAGGTCGAGATCGACGCCGGTGCTGGCGAGCGCTGCGACGCGTTCGTCGAAACGGGTGAGCGCCGGCCCGAGCTTAAGGCCTGCGGCATCGGCAAAACCGGCGAGTGCCGCAGAGGCATCGCCGAGCGGCAGTTCGAGCGAGAGGAATTCGCGCAGCAGCAGCAGGGCAGCGCCATCAAGGCGGGTCTCCGAGAGCTCCAGCTTCTCCTTCAGGCGGCGGGCGATCTCGGCCGGTGTGCGGCTGGCATTGGTGAGATAGCCGGTTTCCTGCATGGTCTGATCGATATGGGCGATCAGGGCCTCCTGATCTCCCTTGGCGAGAAGCGCGGAGACTTGCCAGATCGAGACCCGGCACAGGTGTCGGGGTCGCCAAAGTGCGCAGGAGCTGGTCGATCTGGGCGGAATTGCCGAAGGCCTGGATCAAGCGCTTCTGCCAGCCGGCCGGCAGACCGAGCGCCTTGACGACGGCTTCGAAGACCGACTGGTCGCCGAGGGTGACAGTGAGCGGCTTTGTCGGCAGCAGTCGCGTGAGGATCGCGACGCTGTCTGCAATGGCACGGGCATCCGAGGCGGCGATCGCGATGTCACCGAGATCCTCGATACCAGCCTGATAGAATTCCTGCGGGCCTTCGCGGCGCTGGCGGAAGACTTCGCCGAGATAGGCGTAGCGCTTCGGCGTGCCGGTCGCGGTTTCGATGTGGCGCAGGCAGACGGGAATGGTGAATTCGGGGCGCAGGCAGAGGCTTTCGCCGCGCTCGTTTTCGGTCAGGAAGATGCGACGACGCAGGTCTTCACCCGCCATGTCGAGGAAGGGCGCGGCCGGCTGGATCACGGGCGTGTCGACGCGGGTGGTGCCGCGTGACGTGAATTCCTGCAGGATAGTGCCGGCGAAATCGGGCATGTCGGTCAGGGGCATGGGGTAGGTCCTGCGATCGGGGTTAGCTGCCCCTCATCCGCCTGCCGGCACCTTCTCCCCGCGAGCGGGGAGAAGACCGATGCCGCAAGGTTTCGGCCAGACGCCTCCGACGCCTGGAGCACGTCCCCTCTCCCCGCTTGCGGGGAGAGGGTTAGGGTGAGGGGCAAGCTTTGCATAGGGTGCTTTATCCCTTCGCCCGACGGCGATCTTCTGCCTGGGCAGCCAGGATTTCCTTGACCTTCGCCACAAGCTCGGCCTCGGCCACGACTTCCTGGGCGACGCGGGCTTCGCGCCATTCGGCGTTGTCGGTGATCTCGCCGGAGAGGCGCTTGCCCTCGATCAGATCCTTGATCTGCACGACCCCTTGCGCCCGCTCGTCGCCGCCCTGGATGATGGCAATGGGGACGCCACGGCGGTCGGCATATTTCAGCTGGTTGCCGAATTTCTTCCAATTGCCCTGATACATTTCGGCACGGATGCCTTCCGCGCGCAGTTGCTGCGTGAAGCGCTGGTAGCGGCCCATGCTTTCGACATCGCCATCCATGACCGTGACGAGGACCGGGCCGAGCACGTCGTCCTGACCGAGTTTGCCGAGGTTCTTCAGCGCCGTCATCAGGCGGGAGACGCCGATGGAAAATCCGGTGGCGGGTACCGGCTGGCCCATGAAGCGCGAGACGAGGCCATCATAACGCCCACCGCCGCCAACCGAGCCAAAGACGACCTTTTCGCCCTTTTCATTGGTGACGTCGAAGGTGAGTTCGGCTTCGAAAACCGTACCTGTGTAGTATTCCAGGCCTCTAACACAAGATGGATCTGCGATGATGCGATCAATCCCGTAACCGGCAGATTGTACAAGGCTGATAAGATCGCCAACGTCGGCGGCAGCACTTTTGGCTAGGTCAGACCGTTCGAAAACGTAGTCGAGATGAGAGAGAAAACCAGCACTTTCATAAGGCTCCCCCGGCTTGCCTAGCATTTTCAAGATGACATCAATTTGGATTTCTCCCAATTGAGCACCCTTGGTGAAGTCGCCGGACTCATCCTTGCGGCCTTCGCCGAGCAGTAGCTTCACGCCTTCCGGACCAAACTTGTCGAGCTTGTCGATAGCGCGCAGCACATTCAGACGACGACCGGCATTCTCCTCGCCGCCGAGGCCGATGGCTTCCATCACGCCATCCAAAACCTTGCGGTTATTCACCCGGATCACATAGTCGCCGCGCTTGATGCCAAGGGCTTCCAGCGTATCGGCCATCATCATGCACATTTCGGCATCGGCCTGGACGCCGGGCGCGCCGACGGTATCGGCATCGAACTGCATGAACTGGCGGAAACGGCCAGGACCCGGCTTCTCGTTGCGAAAGACGTACCCTGCGCGATAGGTGCGGAACGGCAGCTGGATTTCCTGGAAATTTTCCGCGACATGACGGGCCATCGGCGCCGTCAGGTCGTAGCGCAGCGACATCCACTGCTCGTCGTCGTCCTGCAGCGAAAAGACGCCTTCGTTGGGGCGGTCGCTGTCGGGCAGGAACTTGCCCAGCGCATCGGTGTATTCGAAGAGAGGGGTCTCGATCGGGTCGAAGCCGTAGCGCTCATAGACCTCGCGGATCGTCTCCATCATCTGGTTGGCGGCACGGATGTCGGCAGCCTCGCGATCGACGAAGCCGCGCGGCAGGCGGGCCTTCAGCTTCTGTGGCTTCTTGTTCTTATCGCTCATGATGACAACCGGAATTTCGTTTCAAAAAGGTGCCGGTGTCTTAGAGGATCAAGGATTTGGCGGCAAGTGCGAAGGCGGGTGACGCGGAGGGCGGATGCTGGAAAATGGGTGTGTTCGATGGTATGTTTGCACGCGAAACCAGAGGTTGGACCGATGAACAAGCGCGTCACGCTCGATATGCCCGAAGAAATGCATCAGTTGGTGGTCAAATATGCCGCCGAGGCCGGCGCGGAACCGGATGCTTATCTGCTCGAAATGATCGAGGAGCAGTTGGAGGACGCCTACTTCTTGCGGCGAGCGCAGGAAGTCATGGAAGCGCGTGCGCGCGGTGAAAGCCGGACTTACACACTGGATGAAGTGAAGCGCGAACTTGGCCTGGACGATTGAACTTGAGGAGAAGGCCAAAAAGCAGCTTGCCAAAATCGGCAAGCCATCTGCTGCGCGAATAGTTTCTTATCTCGAGCAGCGCGTTGCGCCGCTTGATGATGCCCGGCAGCAAGGCCGTCCGCTGCGGGGGCAAGAATTAAATGGCCTCTGGCGTTACAAGGTTGGCGACTACCGCATCATCTGCGATATCCAGGACCAAAAGCTCGTCGTCCTCGTGGTCGAGATCGGCCATCGCAGCTCCGTCTATCGGTAAGACATGATCCTCGAAGCCCTGAATTATGCCGCGACATGGCCGCTGACCTCTGTCGCCCATCGTCCGTTCATCCGCTCCTCCGTCAATCTCTGGGCGCGCGCCAATCGCTGCCGCGCCGCCTGGTCCGAGCATGAGCGTCGGACGAAAGATGCCATCCTGCATGCCGCCCAGAGATGCCGGCAGCGGCGGACGGTGGTGGTGCTGGGATCGGGACTGCTGCGCGATGTGCCGGTTGCCGAGCTTTCCCGGCTATTCGACACGGTGGTGCTGGTCGATCTCGTGCATCTTGCCAGCGTAAGAAGCTGGCTAACGGTCAAGCGGCTGAAGAATGTCCGGCTGATCGAGCGGGATCTCTCCGGACTGGATGCGCTGCTTGCCGGCGAGCCTTTGGAGCCGCTCGCGTCTCTCCGACAGGTGCCCTATCTCGATCTTGTCGTCTCTGCCAATCTCTTGTCGCAGATCGGGATCGGCATGAGCCGGCGTCTTGAAGGCCATACGGAGGAGGAAGCACTGATCCGTCAGGCGATCGCCGCGCATGTCGAGGGACTGGCACAGGTTTCGGCCGAGACCTGCCTCGTGACAGATGTCAGCTGTACCGTAATCGACCGCTCCGGAGTAGCGCAGGAGACCGTGGACCTGATGCACGGCGTCGAGATGGGCCAGGCTCAGCAGCATTGGGACTGGCCGGTGGTTCCCTTCGGTGAGGAAAGCCGTGATTATCAGATCGTGCACCATGTGATCGCGCGTTGAGCGCGGCACCGTCGGCCTTGCATTCGCCTCGATCCAGCATCATCTTCATCGCATGCAATTGCTCGCCCGCCTCCTGCTGCTGATCGCGGCTTTCGCCTATGGCACCATGCCGATGACCGGCATGTCGGTGATGGCGATGCCCGTGGCACATGCGATGGACGCCAACGATCCGCATGGGACGGTTTCCGCACCCACGATCCAAGCCATTGTCGATGTCGATTGTCCTCATTCGGTAAGCCGCATGACGGTTGCCGATGGTGGTGATGCTAGTGAGCACAGATCCAAGCCGATGGAGGCAAGCTGGCATTGCTCAGCCTGTTTGACCCTGCCGGCCCTTCCCGTCGTTGCCGATAGCGGAAAGCCGGCGCGCGCCGCCGAAGCGGCCACTCTTGTGCCAAGGCTCGTGTCACAGCTGATGGCACCGCAGACGCCCCCTCCCCGCGCCTGATCCGATGACACTGCGCGGTGATACCGCCCGCGCTTTCCCTTTCATCGATCAGCACAGGAGAATTCAATGCTGAAGACTGTTCTCGTTGCGGCGTCGCTTGCGACCGCACTTTCCACATCTGCCGTTCTTGCCCAGGACAACAGCATGCACCAGGGCCACGACATATCCTCCATGGACCATAGCACCATGGACCATGGCATGATGGATGACAGGCCGTCCTCCAAGGCCTTTGCCGAGGCCAATGCCAAGATGCACACGGACATGGCCGTGCCGCTCACCGGCAATGCCGATGTCGATTTCGTGCAGGGCATGATTCCGCACCATCAGGGTGCAATCGACATGGCGAAGATCGTGCTCGAGCACGGCAAGGATCCCGAGATCCGCAAGCTGGCCGAAGAGGTGATCGCTGCCCAGAAAGGTGAGATCGCCATGATGAAGGCCTGGCTTGCCAAGAACGGGCAGTAAGCTCTCATACCCTTATAGAAACTGTGATGGCGCCCTTGGGGCGCCATTGCTTTGCCCGAGAGAGGGAATAGTCTCTCGCTTCCTGATCGAAAAAGGAGGCGTCATGTCCAACCGCCCTGTCTCCGTCATCGGCTTCGACGCCGACGACACGCTCTGGCAGAACGAGCAATACTACAAGCTGACGGAGCACCATTTTCGCAGTCTGCTGGCCGACTATGCCGAGGGCGAACATGTGTCCGAGCGCTTGCTCGAGGCCGAGAAGCGCAATCTTGCCCATTACGGCTTCGGCATCAAAGGCTTCACGCTATCGATGATCGAGACGGCGCTGGAGATCACCGAGGGGCGGGCGCCGTCCTCCGTCATCAGCGAGATCCTCGCCATTGGTCGCGACCTGCTCAGTCATCCCGTCGAATGCCTGCCGCATGCCCGCGACGCATTGGAGGCGCTTTCGGGCAAATATTTCCTCGTGCTGATCACCAAGGGCGATCTGTTCGACCAGGAACGTAAACTCGCACAGTCCGGCCTCGGCGACTATTTCGATGCGGTCGAGATCGTCTCGGACAAGACGGCCACCACCTATCGGCGGGTCTTCGGCAAGCATGGCGAGGGACCGGAGCGATCCATGATGATCGGCAATTCGCTGAAGTCCGACATCGTGCCAGCGATTGCCGCCGGTGCCTGGGGTGTCTTCGTGCCGCATGAACTGACCTGGGTGCTCGAGCATGTCGACAAGCCCGAGGAGGCACCGCGCTTCCGCGAGATCCCCGATCTCGGGCATGTGCCTGAGCTTGTCGCCAGCCTCTCCTGATCAGGGGCGGACGAGCCGGGTCCGTAATTCCTCGGTCGGCGCGCGACGACAGCAACCTTCGATGTGGTCATTGACCAGACCCATGGCCTGCATGAAGGCATAGACCGTTGTCGGGCCGACGAAGGTCCAGCCGCGCTTCTTCAGATCCTTCGACAGGCGGATTGAGGTGGGCGAAGTTGGATTGGCCTTAAGCGTGGCATAATCCATACGCTCCGGTCGTTCCGAGGCGTCGGGTTCGTAACTCCAGAAGTAACGAGACAGCGAGCCGAATTCCGCCGTGAGGTCGATTGCGCGGCGGGCATTGTTGATGGTCGAAACGATCTTGCCGCGATGGCGGATGATGCCGGCATCGGCGAGGCATCGGGCGATGTCCTTGTCGCCGAAGCGGGCGATCTGGTGGAAATCGAAGCCGGCAAAGGCAACGCGGAAGTTTTCCCGCTTCCTGAGGATCGTCAGCCAGGACAGGCCCGACTGGAAACCTTCCAGGCAGATCTTCTCGAAGAGCCTGACGTCGTCAGTGACCGGTCGGCCCCATTCCTCGTCGTGATATCGACGATAGTCCTCAAGGCCACCATGCCAGAAGCAGCGGTCGAGGCCGTCGTCACCCCGGATCAGGCCCTCGGCAATCATGTCCATGCGATTCTCCCCCGGTGCGGATTGTCGTTTACCATTTGTTCACGATTTTTCCAAACCGGACGCTAACCCTTCCGAAAGGTTTACCGCCTCGATCGCATTTTCATGAATGCCTCTTTACCAATTGGCGGCCTCCGCTCTGTCACGATCGGCTCGAATTGGCGGCATGTCGTGCCGCCGCATCCGGTCCCTAGTTCGTGAGTTGTCCGATGTCGAAGCGTTCCCTGCTACTAGCCTTGCTGACCAGCCTGTCGATTGCCCTGCCCGTCCATGCAAGTGATCGCTACAAGAGCCGTCCGCCTGTGATGGTCAGCCCCGACCTCCAGGCGTCCTGGATCCTGCAACTCGGCGGCGTTCCTGCACAGACCCGTAGCTATGCCACGCCCCAGCGCATGCGGCAGGCGGTTCCGGCCGGGCGTCAGCGGATTGTTCAGCAGCCGCAACAGGTGCTGCGCCAGCAGCCGGTGCAGCAGCAGCGTCGTCTCGTGCAGCAGCGGCGTGTACTTTTCCCGCAGCAACAGCCAGCACCGCAACAGGTCGCTATGCGACCGGACAAGCCGGTGCACACCCAGATCGAGCCGAAGTTCCTGCCGCAGATGGTCGAGTACCAGACCAAGCACAAGCCGGGCACGATCGTAATCGATACGCGCGAGCGCTTCCTGTACCTGGTGATGGCCGACGGCATGGCCAAGCGCTACGGTGTCGGCGTTGGCAAGCCAGGCTTCGAATGGGCCGGCACGCACAAGGTGACTGCGAAGCGCGAATGGCCGGATTGGCGCCCACCGCAGGAGATGATCGCCCGCGAGGCGGCCAAGGGGCACTTTCTGCCTGCCCACATGCCGGGCGGCCCGGAAAATCCGCTGGGTGCCCGCGCTCTCTATCTGGGTTCGACCCTTTATCGCATCCACGGAACGAATGCGCCGTGGTCGATCGGCAATGGTGTGTCCTCCGGCTGCATTCGCATGCGCAACGAGGATGTGACGGATCTCTACGAGCGCGTGAAGGTCGGCACCAAGGTGATTGTGATCTAAAGCACAGGCGATATCACAGAATATCGATTAGCGCTTGCTTTGGTAAGCGAAGCGGCTAGGCTTTCGACCCTGGAAATCAGGGGGATTGCCAATGTTTAATACGACTCTTCGCAAGGCGGCGGTGGCGGTGATCGCGCTTACCATCGCCTTGCCAGCGCCCGCCAGCGCCATCAGCCTCAATCGCATCCAGACGACGAGTGACGTCACACTCGTTGCGCAGCAGCGCAAGGAAGTGCCGGAAAAATTCAAGCGCAAGGTTGTACGCCTGACGACGGACGAAAAGCCCGGCACGATCATCATCGATACGAACAACAAGTTTCTCTACTACGTCGAAGGCAACAACCGCGCGACCCGTTACGGCGTCGGCGTCGGCCGCGAAGGCTTCGGCTGGTCGGGCGTGGTGAAGATCGGCCGCAAGGCGGAATGGCCGTCATGGCGCCCGCCGGCAGAAATGCGCCGCCGCGAAGCCGCAAAGGGTCATATCTTGCCGATCGTGCAGGAAGGTGGACCGGACAATCCGCTCGGCGCACGCGCCATGTATCTCTACAAGGGCGGCCGCGACACGATTTTCCGCATCCATGGCACCAACCAGCCCTGGACGATCGGCCTCAACATGTCGTCGGGCTGCATCCGGATGATGAACAAGGATGTCGAACATCTCTATGAGCGTGCCGATATCGGCTCAAAGGTCATCGTGATCGGTCCGGGCAACCGCCAGGGCGACGTGTCCTTCGACGACAAAGGCGTGGACATCCTGCGCACGATCTTTGGCGGCTGAGTCCCAACACCCATGATGAAACGACATCGGCCGCATCGCAAAGATGCGGCCGTAGTCGTTTCGGTTTGGGTCACACGGTCAACGCTTGATGTCGCAGAAGATATCGCCCTCGTGGGAGAGGATCTGCTCACCGCCGACGGCACTGCCCATCTTCAGCTTGACGACCTTCAGGTCGTAGCGCCCGGTAAACCGCTTTGCGGTGCTTGAACTGCGGTCGGTGATCATCGCCATGGAAACGCGGTAGAGGGGTTCCCTCTCCGGAGCAAAGGCATGGACGCTGAAGCGCAGGTCACGCTCGTCGATCCAGTATTGCTTCAGCATTTTCGAGGTGATCTGGAAGCGCTGGAAGCCCGGAGGGGCAGCTTTGTCCTTCACCCCAGCCATGCCGCGGAAATGGACGATGCTTTCCTGATCCTTGTTGCTGAAGCCGCTTTCCAGCGACATATCGATGACGCTATCGGATGTAGCGCAGTAAATGCGCTCGATCGCTGCTGCCGGTGTCACCCAAGGACACAGGAACAGGAATCCGACAGCAAATGTCTTTCTCGCCATGATGGCCTCCCGGGATGCCTCATCCCGGGACAATTGTTGCAGCAATCGCTTAACAATTCGCTCAAACCGACGCCCGGCGATCGAGCGCCTCGGGTCGCGGCCCACCATAGGCCCAGTTCAAGAGCTCGACCGTGTGCACCACCGGGATGCCCGTGGCCGAGCCGATCTGAGTCATGCAGCCGATATTGCCGGCGGCAATCACATCCGGCTTCGTGGACTCGATATTCTTGACCTTACGAGCCTTCAGCTTCGCTGAGATCTCGGGCTGCATGATGTTGTAGGTGCCGGCAGAGCCACAGCAGAGATGGCCCTCCGGCGGGTCCTTAACGGTGAAGCCGGCCGATTTCAGCAGGAGTTTTGGTGCCATCGTCACCTTCTGACCGTGCTGCAGCGAACAGGCGGAATGATAGGCGACCGTCAGCCCCTTCGTCTCCGCGATCGGCAGATCGAGGGTGGAAAGATATTCGGTGACGTCCTTCGCGAGCGACGAGACGCGGGCCGCTTTTTCAGCATAGGCGGGATCGAGGCGCAGCATGTGGCCATAGTCCTTTATCGTCGTGCCGCAGCCCGAGGTCGTGACGATGATCGCATCGAGACCGCCGTCTTCGATCGCGCGGGTCCAGACATCGACATTGCGCCGCGCGCTGTCGAGGGCCTGTTCTTCGCGACCCATATGGTGGACGAGCGCGCCGCAGCAGCCCTCTCCCGGAGGCACCACCACATCGACACCAAGACGGGTGAGGAGCGAGATTGCCGCTTCATTGATACCGGGATCGAGAACGGGCTGGGCGCAGCCGGTCAGGATTGCGACGCGGCCACGGCGTGTCGATGTGGCGATATGGGTCGCAGGCTTGGCGAAGTCGGACGCTGGCGGGACCCTCGACGGGGCGAGCCTGAGCATGGCGGCCATCGGCTTCAGGACCTTCACCTGGTCGAAAAGGCCGGCAAAGGGGCGACCGAGGGCAGCGAGTTTCAAGGCCAGGCGGAAGCGGCCGGCATAGGGCAGGACCATGGCCAGCATATTGCGCGTCAGCCGGTTCATCAGCGGGCGGCGATAGGTTTTTTCGATGTGGATGCGGGCGTGGTCGACCAGATGCATGTAGTCGACGCCGGAGGGGCAGGTCGTCGTGCAGGCCAGACAGGAAAGACAGCGGTCGATATGGGTGACAATCTGCTCGTCCGCCGGACGTCCGTTTTCCAGCATGTCCTTGATCAGGTAGATGCGGCCACGCGGGCTGTCGAGCTCGTTGCCGAGCGTCACGTAGGTGGGACAGGTGGCGGTGCAGAAGCCGCAATGCACGCATTTGCGCAGAATGCTTTCCGCTTCCGCCACATGCGGATCGGCGAGCTGCTCGGCGGTGAAATTGGTCTGCACGCTGATCCTCCCAAAGCGCGGCCGATGGGGCCGCCCCGTTCATTTGTTTTCAGATCCACCAGCTGGCGGGATTGGCGATCGGTTCGCCGGCCGAGGCTTTCTGCAGGCCGATGACGCAGCGGACGACGATCCAGATGGCAACGCCGAAGATCAGGATGGCACCGATGGCCACGAGCATCAGGATGCTTGATATCAGTGCATAGAGCAGTCCGATCCAGAACGTCCTGATCGCATAGGTGTAATGCGTATCGAGCCAAGGCTCGCTCTTGCCGCGGTTCACATAGGCCATGATCAGCCCGACAATTCCGGTGATCCCGACGACGAAACTGACGAGATAGAGGCAGTAGACCACCTGCACATTGAGGCGGCCGGGCGAGAACCATCCTTCGCCAGAGGTCACCGGTGGACGGTAATTCGGATCAGCCATGATGAAACTCCTTCATGCCATCAGTCCGGGATTGAAAATCCCGTGCGGATCGAGTTTTGCCCTGACCCGTTCGGATAGCAAGGCGACCGCCGGGGTCTGCGGTTCAAAGGCTGCCGCCTCGGCGCGGATCTGGGGGGCGGCTCGGAGCAGCGTGGCATGGCCGCCGCCCAAGCTCCGGATGCCGTGGCGCAAGACTTCGGCCTCGGGGTCGGCTTCCATGCGCATCCAGACGAGACCGCCCTGCCAGTCGTAATAGGCGTCGATGCCGGCTCGAAGCCGAAGACCCGCCACCAACTTCCAGGCTTGCGACGGCGCCATGGACAGCCGCCAGAGCGGACGGGCCGTGCCATCGGCATAGGGCATGACATCACGGATCTCGGCCCAGAGGGTCGTCGAGTGCTCCGCGTCGAGGCGGCTGATCGGGCCAAAGCCCGATATGGCGGCCATAAGCTTTTCGGCACGGACAGTGACGGAGGCTTCCAGACCTTCCAGACGCATGACGGTGGCAGCGCCCTCGGGAAGCTTGCCGCCGATGAAGCGACCGCGCACGCTTTCGGGCAGATGGGCAGCACCGGAGACTTCGACGGAAAGCGACAGGGCCGCCGCGAGCGCCTTCATCGCCTGCTCGTCTTCCAAACCCAATAGGACGATCGTGGTTGCCGTCTTGGGCACCGGCAGAACCTTGAAGGTGACTTCGGTGAGGAACCCGAGCGTGCCGTGGGATCCGGCGAGCAGCTTCACGAGATCGAGGCCGGTGACGTTCTTCATCACCTTACCACCGGCCTTCACGATCTCACCTGCCCCGTTGACGAAGCGGACACCGAGCAGGTGGTCACGGGCAGCGCCTGCCGTGAAACGGCGGGGACCGGAGCTGTTGACGGCAAAGAGGCCACCGATCGTGGGCGTACCTGAAGTCCCCATGGCGCCGCGATGGTCCATGGGTTCGAAGGCCATGCCTTGGCCGTTCGCTGCAAGGGCCGCCTCGATCTCAGCAACGGGAGTGCCGGCGCGGGCTGTGATGACCATTTCGGCGGGGTTGTATTCGACAATGCCGGTGAGGCCCGCGGAGGAGAGTGTGGTTTCCGCGGTGACGGAATTGCCGAAGCCCGCACGGGTGCCGCCGCCGCGGATGTGAAGCGGGGTTTTGCGGTCGGCGTGATCGCGGATTATCTCGGCGGCTTCGGTTTCGGTCGAGGGAGTCAGCATGCTTGCCATCATCCTCTCCCCTCCAACGGAAAGACTTTCGAGGGGTTGAGAATCCAGTCCGCATCGAAAGCCGAGCGCACGGCCATCTGCTGGTCGAGGTCGACCTGGGTGAACTGGTGCAGCATCAGGTCGCGTTTTTCGATACCCACTCCATGTTCGCCGGTGAGACAGCCGCCCGCATCGACACAGAGCTTGAGGATTTCCATGCCGGCGGCTTCGGCCTTGGCCGCATCTTCCGGGTCGTTGATGTTATAGAGGATCAGCGGGTGCATGTTGCCGTCGCCGGCGTGGAAAACATTGGCGACGCGCAACCCGTAACGGTCAATGATCTCGGAGGTCTTGCGCAGCACGTAAGCGAGCTGGCTGAGCGGTACGGTGCCATCCATGCAAATGTAATCGGCGATCCGACCGGTGGCGCCAAAGGCGGATTTACGGCCCTTCCAGATCAGCGCCGCTTCCGTCGCCGACTGGCTTTCGCGCACGGTTTTTACGCCATGGCGCTTGGCGATTTCGACGATAGCGGCCAGCATCGCGTCCATCTCGGCCTCGGAACCTTCGACCTCGACAATCAGCAGCGCTTCGACATCAAGCGGATAGCCGGCCTTGGCAAAGGCCTCGCAGATCTCGATGGCGGGCTTGTCCATGAATTCGATGGCGACGGGAATGATGCCGGCGCCGATGACGTCAGCCACGCAGGAGCCAGCGGCCTCGGCGCTATCGAAGCCAAAGAGCACGGGGCGCGCGCCTTCCGGCTTGGCGAGCAGGCGGACCGTGGCTTCGGTGACGATGCCGAGCTGACCCTCCGAGCCACAGACGAGGCCGAGCAGGTCATAACCCTCGGCATCGAGATGCTTGCCGCCGAGATCGACAATCGTGCCGTCGACGAGGACCATTTTCACGCCGAGCAGATTGTTTGTAGTGACACCGTATTTCAGACAGTGGGCACCGCCGGAATTCATCGCGATATTGCCGCCGATGGTGCAGGCAAGCTGCGAGCTCGGATCGGGGGCGTAGAAATAGCCGTCAGCGCCGACAGCGTCCGATATCGCTAAATTGGTAACGCCAGCCTGGACGGTTGCACAGCGGTTGGCGTAGTCCACTTCGATGATGCGGGTCATGGCGGAGAGGCCGAGCACCACGGCATCTTCCTGCGGGATTGCGCCGCCCGACAACGACGTGCCGGCGCCGCGCGGTACGACAGGGATGCCATAGCGGTGGCAGTATTTCATAACGGCCGCGACCTGGGCTGTCGTCTCGGGCAGGACGACGGCGAGCGGGCGGCGGCGATAGGCGATGAAGCCATCGGTCTCGAAGGGGACGAGCGCGTTTCGTTCCTCGACGAGGCGCCCTTGCGGCACCAACTCCTTCAGGTCGGCGAGGATCTCGGCGCGGCGCGACAGGACGTCGGACCTCGGCGGCAGAAAGGCGATGGCTTCGCTCATGAAATGTCTCCCCTCTTTGCCCCGATCCTAGCTGCACAGCGCCCGCCACTCAACTGGTCTATTTTTCTTACCACTAGGACTTTCGTGGAGCAAATGCTATGCACTTATGACCAAATCGGAAACAGTGGCGCACACTCATGACCAATCTCGGTGATCTCGAAGTCTTCGTCCGTGTGATTGCGGCCGGCAGCATGTCGACGGCGGCGCGTGATCTTGGGCTGTCCCCTGCCGTTGTCTCCAAGCGCATCAAGCGGCTGGAGGACAAGCTCGGCACACGGCTCCTGCAGCGCACAACCCGGCAGATCTCGCTGACGGAAGCCGGCCAGGGGTTTTACGAGCGGGTTCTGACCGTGCTCGGCGGGCTCGAAGAGGCTGAGGCCTTTGCCTCGGGCCGCTCGTCAGAGGTCAATGGCACGCTGAAGATCTCGGCATCGACCTCGTTTGGCCGCATGCATGTCGCGCCGCACCTGAAGCCCTTCATGGAGGCGCATCCGGATCTCGCGATCCATCTGGTGCTGTCAGACGAGTTCACCGACATCGTCGGCGGCGGCTTCGATCTCGCGATCCGCATCGCGGAGTTGAACGATTCATCGCTCGTTGCGCGCAGGCTCGCACCGGTGCGCCGCGTGCTCTGCGCGGCTCCCAGCTATCTGGCTGCGCACGGGACGCCTGAAACCCTCGACGACCTGAAGAAGCATCGCTGCCTGCCAGCACACAATCACGATTTATGGCGCCTGGAAGGTCCGACCGGGCCAGTCACGCTGCGTCCGGAGGGCATGCTGATTACCAATTCCAGTGAGGTGCTCCGCGAAGCAGTCATCGCAGGCCTCGGGATCGCGCTGCGCTCCACCTGGGATGTCGGCGCGGAACTGAAGACCGGCAAGCTGGTGCAGGTGCTGCCGCAGTATGAAAGCTCGCGCAATGTGGCTCTGTCAGCTGTTTATCCGAGCCGCCAGTTCCTGCCGGCCAAGGTGCGGCTGTTCATCGATTATCTGGCGGAGTTGTATGGACCGGTACCCTATTGGGAGCGTTAGGGCTGGCCGGAAAGCCCGCCCGGTACCGAGCTCCAGAAACCATACTTCTTCGAGTGAATGCGCCTGAGTTCTGCGAGGAAGGCGGCATGGGTCGTTAGACCGTGACCTTCGGGCAGGTTCGGCATGAGGCGCGCGAGTTCACCGACGTAACGCCCGGCATGCGGATAGGCCATGCCGATGCCGCGCCGCAGGATATCCTCGACCAGCACACGATAAAGCACGACGGCGGCCAGTGGCTCTTTCGCTGCGAGCGCTTCGGCGGCCGGGGCGAGGTCGTCGTAGTGGCGGCCTTCCCAGTCGTGGCGGTGGCGCAGGACGTGGGCGGCGGCGAGGTCGAGGCGCGGCCAGGCGAGGAAGAAATCCAGTGCGAGATAGATGTCCTCATGCTCCTTCGCCAGCGCCAAGGCACGGTCGAGTTCATCGAATTCGGCGAAATCGTCGAGCTTCGAGAGGTAGAGCTTGAGGACGGATGGATCGAGGGTTTCGGAAAATTCGCGCCAGCGCAGTTCCTGCGCGTCTTCGCGGCGCTTGAGCTTTTCGAGGATTTCGGCTTCGAGAAGGCGGCGTTCATGGGCGCCATAATCAGGACCGACGGAGGCGAGCACGCCATTGACCGGGATCAGGCGGACGCCCCGCGGGCGCTCTCGCACCCACTCGAGTGCGGCCTCGAAACGACCGGCCTGATGGAGCATGTCGGCGACGGCCAGCGTATCGCGGCGGTTTTCGGGCTTCTGGCGCTCGAGCGCCAGGAAGTCGTCGATATCGCCCTGATGCAAAGCGAGCGATTGCAGGAGATCCAACGCGCCGAGCTTCAGGGGTTCGGAGGGCAGGACTTCCGCCAGCACCGTTCGCCAGGCCTTCGCGGCCGGGCCTGAGACGACGCCGGTCAGCGCGCGCAGGAAACCGGTGTGCTCGCCGTAGCGGTCGCGCAGCCGTAGGCGCTCCAGATGCGGCACCAGAAGTGGCTGTTCTTCGGCACCGACCGTCTTGATCAGATCAAGGGCCGCGAACTCCGTATCCTCGAAGACCTTCCAGAGACGTGCATTGTCGGTTGCCATGCGCGCCGAAACCGGGAAGCGCAAGCCGAGGAAACGCAGGATTCGCTCGGCGGCTGCCTGGGGATCGGCAGCGCCGAGTTCGGAGAGGATATTGCGGGCCAAGGCGGCAAACTCTCCGGCGAGATCCCTGGCGCGAGCGCGGTTAATGCGCGTTGTCGCTTGGTCGATCGCGTCGAGGCGCTTGTCGATCAGCCGCGCCATCTCGTCCGGGCCGGTTTCGCCGGCGAGCGCCGTCTGGAGGCGTGCCTTCAGCGCCTTGTTGGCCGCGGACTCCTCCAGGAGAATATCGACCAGTTTCTCGAGCCCAAGGCCTGATAGCCCCTTCTTGTCGAGTTTCGCCTTGGTCTGCTTCGCCATTCTGCCTGTTACCCGCCACTGTCTGCGATCTTATATCGATCCGCAGGGCGCGTCAGCAAGAGCTGATCAGCCTTGCCGTTCGTGGCTTTTGCGGATTCGTCGAACCACCCACCAAACGCCAAGCACGGAGAGCGGCACCGAGATGCCGGTGATGATGGCCGTGTCGAAGGGCAGGAGGTCGTGCGGGATTGCCTTGGCGGCGTAACCGACGAGACCGACGACATAATAGGAGATGGCGGCGACCGAGAGGCCTTCGACGGTCTGCTGCAGACGCAGCTGCATTTCGGCGCGGCTGTTCATGGCGGTCAGCAGGTCGGAGTTCTGACGCTCCAGCTCGACATCGATCCAGGAGCGAACGAGCGCAGTCGCACGGGAGAGCTTGCGCGAGAGGTTGGCCTGCCGTTCCTCGACGGACTGGCAGGTGCGCATGGCGGGCGCCAGGCGCCGCTCGAGGAAGGAGCCCAGCGTCTCGTGACCGGGCACCGGTGTTTCATCCAGCGTCTTGATGCGCTCGCGAACGATGCCGTCATAGGCGCGGCTAGCACCAAAACGGTAGAGGCTGAGCGCGGCATTGGCTTCGAGCTCGGCGGCAAGACGGGTGAGTTCGGAGAGCATCTCGTCTGATTCGTCGCGGGCATGGGCCTTCATCCGCTGGGTGACGGCGGTCAGGCCATCCTCGATGCGGCGGATCTCCGGCGACAGCGTCTGGGCGAGCGGCAGGCCAAGCATGGCCATGGTGCGGTAGGTTTCGATGTCGAGCAGGCGCTGGACCACGGCGCCGCGACCGGCTTCCGTCATGCCTCTGTCAATGACGAGGATCTGGGTGAGGCCATGGCCATCCTGGCGGAAGTCGGTGAGCACAGCCGCCTGGCCGTTCTTCAACTCGCTATAGCAGAGGCTTGCGGGATCGAAGGCGGCACGGGCATCGGCGATTTCCGGACCATCGGGCCGCAGTTCGAGGCGGATGCCCGAGATCAGTGGACCCGGCGCGATGAAGCCATCCCCGAAGGGATGGATCGGCACGTCGCCGCCAAAGCTCTCCGGCAGCGGGCCATCCCAGAACCAGGTGGAAAACTCGGTATGGCGTTCCCAGCGCAGTGT
The DNA here is from genome assembly GCA_045377275.1 of Allorhizobium sp. Taxonomy (GTDB): domain Bacteria; phylum Pseudomonadota; class Alphaproteobacteria; order Rhizobiales; family Rhizobiaceae; genus Allorhizobium. The sequence continues at coordinate 183,633 of JBJIOA010000012.1, forward strand.
CCCCTGCCCCCAGGCGAGCGAGTGATAGCGCCCGTTTTTCTCCGGCGGAGCGACGCCGCGGGCGCGGGATAGTTCTGATATCGCGGCATGATGGACCGCCGAGCCTCCATCCATCATGAAGGCGAGCTGAAAGATTACCCGGCCGGATTTGACCAGCGCATAGGGTCTGGCATGGATTTCTCCGAGCGCCAGCGCCCGCTCCGGCGCCATTGGAAATGCAAAATCACCCTTTGCCACGCCGACCGTCTCCCTTGCCCGGACGACAAGCTAGCAGTGCGCCCGCCTCAGCGCAAAGGTGCAAACGTCACAGCCCCGCTTTGACTGGAATTGCCGAATAGTCAACTGGACAAGAAAGTTGACCACTTGTCACTCTGCTTGCTATGAAACGGCATGGAGAGAGGAATGATCGAAAGCGACCAGACACTGTTTTCCGGCGTGAGCCACAGCCGCACCGCCGACGAGGTGGTGCAGCAGATCGAGCTGTTGATCCTCGATGGCGTGTTGCGTGATGGTGACCGGCTGCCGGGCGAACGAGAACTGGCGCAATCACTCGAAGTCTCCCGGCCGATCCTGCGCGATGCGCTAAAAGAGCTGGAGAACCGGGGATTGCTAATCAGCCATCATGGCGGCGGCACCTTTGTTGCCGACATCATCGGGCAGGTGTTTTCCAAGCCGATCACCGATCTCATTTCGCGGCATGCGCGCGCCACACGTGACTATCTCGAATATCGCCGTGAGCTCGAAGGACTGACGGCAGAGTTGGCGGCGCAGCGGGCGACAGACACCGACAAGGCCTTGTTGTCCCGGATCATCGAGGACATGCGTCACGCGCACGGGACCCAGGAGCCGGAAGACGAACTTGCTGCGGATGTCGAATTCCACAACGCCGTCGGTGAAGCGGCTCATAACATCATCCTCCTGCACACCATGCGCGCCTGCTACAGGCTTCTGTCGGAAGGCATCTTCTTCAATCGCAAGGCCGTCTTCTCGCTGCCCAATGCGCGCGAGCAGCTCCTGGACCAGCATGTGGCGATCCATGACGCAATCCTGGCCGGCGACCCGGCGGGCGCCAAGGCCGCAGCCCAAGCGCATATCGATTTCGTCATGCGCGCGGCCGACGAAAGCGCGCGTGCTGGCGAATGGGGACGGGTCGCGAAACTGCGGCTGATCCGCCGTGATGGCGGGCGCGGCAACCGCGCAGCCACCAATTCCAAGACGGAGACAAAAGCGTGAGCCAAGCCCAATCGCGGCCGAAGGTCGGCCTGTTCGCCACCTGTCTGGTCGATCTTTTCCGGCCGAGTGTCGGCTTTTCGGCGGCAAAGCTGATCGAGGATGCCGGCTGCGAGGTGCATGTGCCGATCGCCCAGACCTGTTGCGGCCAGCCGGCCTATAATTCCGGCGACACCAAGGATACGCGTGATCTGGCAAAGCAGGTCATCGAGCAGTTCGAGGGTTTCGACTATGTCGTTGCGCCTTCGGGCTCCTGCGGGGCCATGCTGAAGATGCACTATCCCGAGCTCTTCAAGGGTGACGCGTTCTGGGAAGAGCGCTGTCGGCGCTTCTCGGACAAGGTGTTCGAGCTCGTTTCCTTTCTCACCGATGTCAGAGGAATGACTGATGTGCAGGTCAAGCTCGATAGAAGCGTGACCTACCACGACAGCTGTTCGGGCTTGCGCGAGCTCGGCATCTCGAGACAACCGCGCCAGCTGCTTTCCAGCGTAGAGGGGCTGGAACTGAAGGAGATGGCGGGGTCGGATGTCTGCTGCGGGTTCGGCGGTACCTTCTGCGTCAAATACCCCGATATTTCCGGCAAGATCGTCTCGAAGAAGACGGCGATGATTTCAGAGACCGGCGCCGAGCTGCTGCTCGCCGGCGACATGGGCTGCCTGATGAACATGGCCGGCAAGCTCAAGCGCGAGGGATCGACCATCGAGGTTCGCCATGTCGCGGAAGTTCTGGCCGGGATGACCGACAGCCGGCCAATTGCCGGCAGCGGCAAATAGACGACACGAGGGAGGAGGAAGGCATGCAATTCACCGCCCCGCAGTTCAAGGACAATGCAGCCCGAGCGCTGGCCGATGGCCAGTTGCAGAAGGCGCTCACCAATGTCGAGAAGGGTTTCATCGCGAAGCGTGCAGCCGCCGCGGCCGCGCTTCCCGAATTCGACGCCCTGCGCGACAAAGGTCGCGAGATCAAGAACCATACGCTCGCCCATCTCGACCTCTATCTCGAAGCCTATGAGCGCAAGGTGACGGCATCAGGCGGCCACGTGCATTGGGCTGAGAGCGCCGAGGATGCGCGCCGGCTGGTGCTCGACATCTGCCAGCGGGTCGGGGCAAAGACCGTGACCAAGGGCAAGTCGATGATCACCGAGGAGATAAACCTCAACGACTTCCTCTCAGAACACGCGATCGAACCGGTCGAGACCGATCTCGGCGAATACATCATCCAGCTTCGCGGCGAGCATCCAAGCCACATCATTGCGCCGGCGGTGCATCTCAACAAGGAGCAGGTGGAGGAAGACTTTCGCCGGGTGCACACACATCTTGACCCGAAGCGCGACCTGACGGCGCCGGAGACGCTGCTGTCGGAAGCGCGGCAGGTACTGCGCAAGCGCTATTTCCAGGCGGATGTGGGGATTACCGGCGCCAACTTCCTGATCGCGGAAACCGGCACCTCCGTGATCGTGACCAACGAGGGCAATGGCGACCTGACGCAATCGCTGCCGAAGGTGCATATCGTCGTCGCCTCGATCGAAAAGCTGGTGCCGACGCTGGAAGACTGTTCGCAGATCCTGAGGCTCCTCGCCCGCTCCGCGACCGGTCAGGACATTTCCGTCTACACGACCTTTTCCACCGGGCCGCGCCGGGCCGAAGATCCGGATGGGCCGGAGGAGTATCACGTCATCCTGCTCGACAACGGCCGTACCGCCATGCTCGGCAGCGAGTTTCAGGACATGCTTCGCTGTATCCGCTGCGGCGCCTGCATGAACCATTGTCCGGTCTATCATGCGGTCGGTGGCCACGCCTATGGCTCCGTCTATCCGGGGCCGATGGGCGCTGTTCTGACACCTTCGCTTTTCGGCGTCGACATTTCCGGGCATCTGCCGAATGCCTCGACCTTCTGCGGGCGCTGCGAGAGCGTCTGTCCGATGCACATCCCGCTGCCGAAGATGATGCGGCATTGGCGCGAGCGCGAATTCGAGAAGCACCTGAACCCGACAACGGCACGTTATGGGCTCGGGGTCTGGGCCTTCTTTGCCAAGCGACCGAAACTCTACCGGATGGCGACGTCGATCGGAGCCCGGATGCTGAGCGTGATCGGCGGCAACAGGGGACGGATCGCCTCCTTGCCCTTTGCCTCGGGCTGGACCGACATTCGCGATCTGCCGGCACCGGAGGGACAGACCTTTGCCCAGCAATGGGCCGCACGCCAGAAGCAGGGAGCCTGACCTATGGACAGCCGCCAGGCCATTCTATCCCGCATCCGCACTTCGCTGAAGGTTGGGGCCGGCGATACCGAGCGCGCCGAGACCGTCGCTCGTCGTCTCCAGGAACGCCCGCAAGGGATCATTCCGAAGCGCGGCCAACTGCCGGCCGATGAGCGGCTGGCACTCTTCATCGCCATGGCCGAGAAATACAATGCAACGACGGAGAAGCTCGCGACATCCGGCAGCGTGCCAACTGCCGTTGCGGAGTATCTGAAGCAGCGCAATCTGCCGGCAGAAATCCGCGTCGGCACAGATCCACGTCTCGTATCTCTCGACTGGAACAGTGCCGGCACCTTGGAGATCCGGTCCGGCGCCTCGGACGGCAATGACCTTGTCGCGGTCAGTCACGCCTTCGGCGGGGTCGCCGAAACGGGTACGCTTTGCGTTCTCTCGGGGCCCGACAATCCGGTGACGCTGAATTTCCTGCCGGACCACCATATCGTCGTTGTTGCGGCCGAAGATATTGTCGGCGACATGGAAAACCTCTGGACCAATCTGCGCGCGAAACAAGGGGAAGCTATGCCGCGCACGGTCAACATGATCACCGGGCCATCTCGCTCTGCCGACATTGAACAGACATTGCTTCTCGGAGCCCACGGTCCTCGGGCACTCCACATCCTCATCGTCGGACCACCCGGTTAAGGGCTTACAGAGGCGCCGAAGCGAAAAAGTTCCGGCTCATCGCGAAAATTTCATCCAAATAATGAAACAATCGCCGCCTTAGTGCGTTACTATACCCGCTTCTTCAGAACGAAATTTTCAAAAGGTGGGGATAATGGCACTTCAAACGGATCCGCATGAGACGCCGCGCATCGCGCTCGTCTCAACGCATGGCTACGTCGCAGCCCATCCACCACTCGGAGCCGCCGACACCGGCGGCCAGGTGGTCTATGTTCTCGAACTTGCAAAGAAACTCGCCCAACTCGGCCACAAGGTCGATATCTTTACCCGCCGCTTCGAAGACCAGCCTGAGATCGACGAGGTGGACGAACACGTGCGCGTCGTGCGCATTCCCTGTGGCGGGCCGGATTTCATCCCTAAGGAATATCTGCACCGACATCTCAACGAATGGAACGAAAAAGCGCTGCGCTGGATCAAGCGCGAAGGCCTGACCTATCTCTTCATCAACAGCCACTACTGGGATGCGGGCGTTGCCGGGCAAAGGCTTTCGGAAGCGCTTGGCGTTCCGCATATCCACACACCGCATTCGCTGGGTCTGTGGAAGAAGCGGCAAATGGAGACCGACTACCCCGAGCGTGCGGACAAGTTTGAACAGGAGTTCAATTTCAAGGAACGCATCCAGCACGAACTGATCGTCTATCGTAGCTGCCAGCTGGTCGTCGCGACCACGCCGATCCAGCTCGACATGCTGATGGAAGACTACGGGCTTCCACGTAATCGTGTGCACATGATCCCGCCGGGTTACGACGACAACCGCTTCTATCCGGTGTCGGAGGCCTCGCGCAAAATGGTGCGCCAGCGCTTTGGTTTCGAAGGTACGACGATCCTGGCACTCGGACGGCTTGCGACCAACAAGGGCTATGATCTGCTCATCGATGGCTTCTCGGTTCTCGTCGAACGAATGCCCGAGACCCGTCTCAGGCTCGCCGTCGGCGGCGAAAACATGGATCCGCAGGAAGAGGCGATCCTCGCCCAGCTGAAGCAGCAGGTGGCCGATCTTGGAATCGCGGACAAGGTAGAGTTCTCAGGCTTTATTGCCGATGAGGACCTGCCGGACATGTATCGTGCCGCGGACCTTTTCGTTTTGTCGAGCCGATACGAGCCTTTCGGCATGACCGCGATCGAGGCGATGGCGAGCGGCACGCCGACGATCGTTACCATCCATGGCGGTCTCTTCCGTGCCATCAGCTATGGCCGCCACGCTCTCTTCGCCGACACCTTCGACAAGTATGATCTCGGCATCACCATGATGAAGCCGCTCAAGCACGCGCGTCTCTATGGCAGGCTGTCGCGAATGGGTGCACACAAGGCACGTAGCCTTTTCACCTGGACCGGGATCGCTCAGCAACTCGTGGCTCTTGTGGAAGGCCGTCCGGTGGCGCAAGCTCTTGAAGAAAGCGACTGGGCAGAACCATGGAACGACGGGGATTGAAACCGATCCGGCTCTTTTCGTCCGATCTCGACGGAACGCTCGCGGGGGACCGTGAAGCGTCCATCGAGTTCGCGCGGCTTTGGCAAGCTTTGCCGGACGACGAGCGGCCGCTGCTCGTCTATAACAGCGGCCGCCTGATCAAGGACATTCTGGAGTTCACGGCAGAGGAAGGGTTGCCGAAGGCGGATTTTCTGATCGGCGGTGTCGGCACAATGGTGCATTCGCACGACCATCCGCATCTTTCGGACCAGTACACCGCGCTCATTGCCGACGGCTTTGATGTTGATCTAATCGAGGCGGAGCTCGTCATGATGGAGCGGTTGACGCGGCAACCGGCACAGTATCAGCACGCCTACAAGTCGAGTTGGTATCTCCACGATGCCTCGGCGGAGGATATTCTGGAACTGGAACAGATGCTCGCCCGTTCGGGTCACCGAACACGGGTCGTCTATTCCAGCGCTCGCGATCTCGATGTTCTGCCTGATCTCGCCGACAAGGGGAAGGCGCTCACCTGGCTCTGCAGCACACTTGAGATCGGCTTGGACGAGGTGGTGGTTGCTGGCGACACCGGCAATGACCGGGCGATGTTCGAGCTTGATGGTGTGAGGGGCATACTGCCAGGCAACGCGCTTCCCGAACTCTGTCAGCCTCGCGCAGGAAAGGCCCGGCATGATCACCACCCAAGGGACTGCTGCCCAGGGCGTAATCGACGGACTGAAGGAGTTCGGCGTATTTGCGACGAATGCGGCAACCTAAATGTCGTAATTTGCGACTTTCGGGTACCGAATGTCGCATTGAATTGAACGCATGGCGCCCACACCTGGTAGCCAGGGATAACCATAGCGTGAAATGCGTATAAACCGCGCAAGATTGGCCGCAAAGGCGCGGCTTTTTGGCGTATTCTTATACACGAATCGAGGTGCAAGTTCTTTGGGTATCATCGGCCGCATCACATCTGACCTCAGGCTTATGCTGCAGCGTCCGCCGCGGCAACAGTTTGCTGCGATCTGTCACCGGACGCGCAAGAAGACCGGTGAGCTCGAGGTGCTGCTGATCACAAGCCGGGATACCGGGCGTTGGGTCATCCCGAAAGGCTGGCACATGCCGGGCAAGCAGCCCCATGCCATCGCCGAGCGTGAGGCTTTCGAGGAGGCCGGCATCAAAGGCAAGGCTACGGTCGAGCCGGTGGGCTATTACACTTACATGAAGAAGATGCGGGGCGGACACAAGGTTCCGACCCGTGTCCAGGTGCATGCGCTTGACGTCAAAGGCTCGGTCAAGGAGTTCCCGGAGAAGGGCGTGCGCCGTCTGGAATGGGTCAGCTGCGCAGAAGCAGCGACGCGTGTGGAGGAGCCGGAGCTCAAGTCGCTCTTCCTCGAGTTTCAGAAACTGACACAAATGCCCGCGCCAATCCTAGAAAAGGCTGCAAAACGGGCCTGAAAGCGACTGTCACAAAACTGTCATATTGCAGCGCGGCCCCTTTGTCGCTAGGGGCTTCTGCGACACGATGAGATCTGCCGTGGCGCGCCCGTCGCGTACGGATCAAGCGTCATCATTCGCCGCTACAACAAGAGAACGAGGAAACCGGATAGGGACCCTCTTCCGGAGACACCCGCCATGGGCAAGCAAAAGCCGAAACTTGTGAAGCCGACCCTCGACAAGGATCTCGACAAGATCGCGCATGTCGAGGAAGCAGCGCAGCACGTTTCCCGCGGTTTCGCGCCACTCGGCATTGCGCTGATCTTCATGGTGCTCGCCACCGTGTTTGCCGGAGCGCTTGCCATGGACCGGCCGGGCGCCTGGATCATCGTGGCGGCGGCCGCAATCGGCGCCTATATGGCGATGAACATCGGCGCCAACGATGTGACCAACAATGTTGGTCCTGCCGTCGGATCACGCGCCATGACCATGGGGGTCGCGCTCGCCATCGCCGTGGTCTTCGAGACGGCCGGTGCGCTGATCGCAGGCGGCGATGTCGTCTCCACAATCTCGCGTGGCATCGTCGATCCGGGCAAGATGCCGAGTGCCGATGTCTTCATCTGGGCGATGATGGCCTCGCTCCTATCGTCAGCGCTCTGGGTCAATCTCGCGACATGGATCGGCGCACCTGTCTCCACGACCCATGCTGTCGTCGGCGGCGTGCTCGGTGCAGGTGTCGCGGCGGCCGGTATGTCTGCCGTCGACTGGGGCGTCATGGGCGGCATCGCGGCAAGCTGGGTCATTTCGCCAGTCCTCGGCGGGGTCATTGCTGCACTCTTCCTCGCCTTCATCAAAGAATTCATCATCTATCGCGAAGACAAGATCTCGGCAGCACAGCGCTGGGTGCCCGTGCTGATCGGGATCATGACCGGCGCCTTCATCGCCTATCTCGCTCTCAAGGGCCTCAACAAGCTCATTTCCATCAGCCTGTTGCAGGCCTGCCTCATCGGCCTTGCCTTCGGCCTTCTTTCGTGGTGGCTCAGCGTGCCGCTGATCCGCAGGCAATCGCGCGGGCTGGAGAACCGGAACCAGTCGCTGCGCAAGCTTTTCCAGCTGCCGCTGATCTTTGCAGCTGCCCTCCTTTCCTTCGCCCATGGTGCCAATGACGTGGCGAACGCCATCGGTCCGCTGTCTGCCATCGTGCATGCCGCGCAGGACAGCGAGATCTCAGGGCAGGTCACAGTGCCGTTCTGGGTCATGGTCATCGGTGCTGCCGGCATTTCGCTTGGTCTGCTTCTCTTCGGTCCCCGTCTGATCCGTCTCGTGGGCGAACAGATCACCAAACTCAACCCGATGCGCGCCTTCTGCGTCTCGCTTTCGGCGGCCATTACCGTCATCATCGCTTCGGCGCTTCGGCTTGCCCGTCAGCTCCACCCACATCGCGGTGGGTGCGGTCTTCGGTGTCGGCTTCTTCCGCGAATGGTACACGCGCAATTCCAAGCGGCGCATGGAATACATGCGCAACAAGGCGGAGCGCTTCGTCATTGAGCCGAAGCCGGAGCGCAACCCGGAAGAGATCCGCCGTCGTTATCTCGTGCGCCGCTCGCACTTCATGACGATCGTCGCGGCCTGGATCATTACCGTTCCTGCATCGGCCGCCCTTGCAGCCGTGCTTTATTGGGTTATGTCTCAGCTCGCTCTTTGATCCTGGAGACGAGACCTTCATGCGTGCCAATTACCGGATGCAGCGGCTCTACGTGACCGCCGACCTTGCTCTTGCGCAAGCCTTCGAAGCGACGGCAGAGCAGTTCAACTACCTCGCCAATGTCCTGCGTTTCGAGGAAGGGGCGGAGCTCCTCGTCTTCAACGGACGTCATGGTGAGTGGAAGGCCAGCATCCACTTTCCGACACGCAAGAAGATCCTGATCACGCCTGTCGAGGAAACACGCCCGCAGCCTGACGATTGCGATCTGCATTTTCTCTTCGCACCACTCAAGGTCGGCCGCATGGATTACCTGGTGCAGAAGGCGGTCGAAATGGGCGCTGGCATTCTGCAGCCGGTGATGACGCAGCATGTCCAGGGCAGGATCGGCAATATCGATCGCCTGCAGGCGAATGCCGTAGAAGCCGCCGAGCAATGCGGTGTGCTTGCCATTCCGAAGGTCAACGAGCCGGTGAAGCTTCGCGACCTCCTTGATCGCTGGCCCGCAGAACGCCGGATCATTTATTGCGACGAGGACAGCGCCACGCATAATCCCCTGCCCGCGCTCTCGCGGATCGAAGAAAAGTCGCTCGCGCTTCTCGTGGGCCCGGAAGGAGGCTTCTCGGAAGACGAGCGGGCTCTGCTGCGGTCCTTGCCCTTTGTGACGGCTATTCCGCTCGGCCCGCGTATTCTCAGAGCCGACACGGCAGCGGTCGCCGCAATGGCCGTCGTGCAGGCCGCCATCGGCGACTGGCGCTAGCCTTTATTTCCACTTCACTTCGTTCCAGTTTTTTGAGCCGTGCATGAGAGATTTTCACTTGCACGGCACAGAAATCCGGTTCAATCAGCCACAGTGATGGGCCTCGATCGAGCCCACTCGGCGACGCCCAGCAAGGTAGCTTCCATGGCCCGTGACACCACCGACCAGACCCCTCTCGGCACTCTCGACGACATGGCAGCCTATATGGCGGCTGGGTCCAAGCCGAAGGAGCAGTTCCGGATCGGCACCGAGCACGAGAAATTCGCCTTCTTCCGGGTCGACAACAGCCCGGTTCCCTATCATGGCGAAGCCAGCATCTCCGCTCTGCTCAAGGGCATGCAGGAGAAGCTTGGCTGGGAGCCGATCATGGACGGCGAGAACATCATCGGTCTCGGCGAACAACACGGCATGGGAGCGATCTCGATCGAACCGGGCGGCCAGTTCGAACTGTCCGGCGCACCCGTCGAGACGCTGCACCAGACCTGCAAGGAATCGAACCAGCATCTCGCCGTGCTGCGGGACGTTGCAGAGCCCATGGGCATCCGCTTCCTGGGGATCGGCGGCAGCCCGAAGTGGTCGCTGGCCGAGACGCCGCGCATGCCGAAGTCCCGCTACGAGATCATGACCCGCTACATGCCGAAGGTCGGCAGCCAGGGTCTCGACATGATGTACCGGACCTGCACGATCCAGGTGAATCTCGACTTCTCGTCGGAAGCCGACATGCGGCAGAAGATGCGTGTGTCGATGAAGCTGCAGTCGCTGGCAACCGCGCTCTTCGCCTCCTCGCCGTTCACGGAAGGCAAGCCGAACGGCCTTCTTTCCTGGCGCGGCGACATCTGGCGCGATACCGACAATCAGCGCGCCGGCGTTCTGCCCTTCACCTTCTCGAAGGATTTCTCGTTCGGCGACTATGTGGCCTGGGCCATCGATGCCCCGATGTATTTCATCGTGCGCGACGGGCGGTACCACGACTGTACCCACATCACATTTCGCCAGTTCATGGATGGCGCTCTCAAGGGCGAAGTCGCCGAGTGGGAGCCGCAGCTGGGGGACTGGACCAACCACCTCTCCACCCTCTTCCCCGATGTGCGGCTGAAGCGCTTCCTCGAAATGCGCGGTGCAGACGGTGGTCCGTGGCGGCGCATCTGTGCGCTGCCGGCGCTCTGGGTCGGCCTGCTCTATGACGAAACGGCGCTGGCTGCGGCCGACGATCTGACCGCCGGCTGGACCGTCGAGGACGTGATTGCCATGCGCGATGCTGTCCCGGCTCAGGGGCTCAAGGCTTCGGTCGCGGGGCGCCCGCTGATGGAAGTGGCGCGCGAGGTCGTCGAAATGTCACGCGCGGGGCTGAAAGCCCGTGGCCAGCTGAATTCCGAAGGCCAGGACGAGACGGTGTTCCTCAACACGCTGGACGAAGTTCTCGCCAAGCGGATGACGCTGGCCGACGACATGCTGGCTCTCTATAACGGACGCTGGAACGGGTCGGTCGAGCCAGTTTTCGAGGAATATCAGTACTGAGCAAGCGGTCGCGCCGCGCCTGGCATTGAGACACCAGGCAAAAAGCGGTTTGCCTGATGGCCATTCCGGATATAGTGCTGAATCAACTGCACGCATCCGGGGAGAAATGCCATGCTGCCACTGTTCGACATGATGATGCAGGCGCAGAACGGCATGGCGATGGACGCCATGGCCAAACAATATGGCCTGGCGCAGGAACAGGCCGCCAAGGCGGTTGCGGCGTTGATGCCGGCCTTTGCATCGGGCTTCAAGCGCAACACCACCAATCCTTACGATTTCTCCGCGCTCGTCCAGGCGATGACGTCGGGCAATTATGCCAAGTATTTTGAGGACATGAGCTCGGCCTTCACGCCACAGGGCATTGCAGACGGCAACCAGGTCCTCCAGCAGCTCTTCGGCTCCAAGGAAGTGTCGCGGGCGATCGCCGCGCAGGCAGCTCAACTGACAGGGATCGGGCAGGACATCCTGAAGCAGATGATGCCTGCCATGGCCGACACGCTGATGGGTGGGCTCTTCAAGCAGACGACGGGGCAGTTCCCGGGCGCCAATGCCTTTGCCGGAACGCCGATGGCGGCAATGATGCAGCAATGGCTGGAGAACACCGGCCTGCAGCCGAAGCCGCAGCCCCAGCCGGCGGCGATGGCGGCGGCGATGTTCGACAATCCGTTCATGCGCGCCTTCCAGGACATGATGGGCGGGCAGAAAAAGCCGGAACCCCAGGCAGCTGCCAACCCCTTCCTCGACAATCCCTTCACCAAGGCCTTCCAGGACATGGCGACCGCCTATACGGCGCAGATGACCGGGCAGCCGGCAGAAGCTGCGAAACCTCAGCCAGAGCCGACCAAGGCTCCGGAGAAGGAAGCGCAGGAAAGCTTTGCGGCCATGGTCAACACCATGTTCGATAGCGGGCTTGAAGTGCAGAAGAGCTACCAGAAGAGCATGGAGCAGATCTTCGACACCTACCTTACCGCATCGCGCAAGGACGAGCCGAAGCCTGCCGATCAGGCTCCCGAAGACAAGGCCTGAGCGGCCAAAGGATCGCCGGCAAACGAAAACGGCGCGGTTTCCCGCGCCGTTTTGCATTTCAGCGGCCGTGCGGCCTCAGAATTCTTCCCATTCTCCGTCCGGCTTGCCGTCCTTCGCCTGGTTGAGCTTGGCGCCGAGGCCGATCGAGATCTTGTCCATCAGCGAGCGCGCCGGAGAAGCCACGGCTCGGCTTCCGGCTTCTGCCGGTGCCACCTTCGGTTTGATGAAAGATCGCGTTGCGGGCTTCGCCGCGGCTCCTGTTGATGAGGCAGGCTGCGGCGATGACGGCGGAACCGGACGGCCGAAGCTCGTGTCGCGCTGGTCGGCGAAGCGGTTCTGCATGGTCGTGGCATTGGCTTCGAGGGTGAACTGCCCGACGAGACCGGAGAGCATCTCCGCATCGCGGGTCAGCCCCGCCATGTCGGCATTGGTCTGTTCGGCAGCCCGTGCGTTCTGCTGGGTGACGTTCTCCATGCGGGCAACCGCATCATTGATCTCGTTGAGGCTTGCCGACTGCTGTTTGGCAGCTGAAGCGATCGAGTGGATGTGATCGCCGATCTGCACCACCTGGCCCGCGATAGACGAGAGCACGGTGCCGGTTTCACGAACCATGCCGACCCCGGTTGCGACCTCATCACCCGACTTGGTGATGAGTGCCTTGATGTCCTTGGCGGCGGTCGCCGAGCGCTGAGCGAGCTCGCGGACCTCTTGGGCGACGACGGCAAAGCCCTTGCCGGCTTCACCGGCACGGGCCGCCTCAACACCTGCGTTCAAGGCCAGCAGATTGGTCTGGAAGGCGATCTCGTCGATGACGTTGATGATCTTGGAAATCTCGCTCGACGCATTCTCGATGCGCTGCATGGCATCGACGGCGCCGCCGACGATTTCGCCAGAGCGGTCGGAATTGGCCCGGGCCTCGCGAGCGAGACGCGAAGCATTCTCGGCGCGTTCCGAGGAATGGCGGATCGCATCCATGATCTGCCGGATCGCGGTCGAGGTCTCGACCAGGGCGGCAGCCTGTTGTTCGGTGCGCTGGCTGAGGTCCGCCGTGGACGAGCTGACGGTGCTGCTCTTGCGGTTGATCTCGGCGACATTGCCGTGCACCGCGGCAACGGTGCCCGACAAGCGTTCGAGCGAGGCATTGAAGTCGAGGCGCAGTCGGTCGAGATTGCCGGCAAGCGGCTTGCGGATCGTGCCGGTCAGATCGCCATTGGCCAGACGCTGCAGCCCTGTTCCGAGCACGTCGATGGCTTCGGTGAGCTCTGCCTGGGCAGCCGCACGTTCTGCCTCGCGCTGGTGACGCTCGCTTTCGGTGGCCGTGCGCCGGCTTTCGTTTTCTGCCTCAAGTTCGCGCTTGTCGATCTCGGCCTGGCGGAAGACGGCGACCGAGCGCACCATGTCGCCGATCTCGTCGGAGCGGTCGATGCCCTTGAGGTCGATGTTGGTGTTGCCGTCGGCGAGTTGCCCCATGGAGGTGACGAGCTCGGAAATCGGGCGTGTGAGGCTGCGCGAGAAGATGAAGCCGAACAGCGAGCCGACCAGCACGAGCACTGCACCGATGCCGACCGATTTCAGGCCCGCCGTGACCAGCTGTGCGCCAACCTCGTCCTCGCCGATCAGCGCCACGACCGCCCAGCGGACGTCGCCGAAATCGAGCGGCACCACGGCCGCATAGCTCGTCATGTTGCGATAGCCACTGATGTCGCCGCTGGCATCCTGGCCACTGATGGCGCTTGCGAGCATGGGCGATGACAGGCTCATCTTCAGACTGTCGATATCTGTCGTCCGAGGGCTGTCAGAAACAAGCATACCGGCCTTGTCCACCAGCACGGTCTCCCCGGTCTGACCAAGGCCGCGCGTATTGGCGAAGATGCTGTTCAACTGATCGTTCGGCAACTGATAGGCGAGAACACCGAGCTTGCGCTCGTTCATGATGATGGGAACGGCAACGAAGGCGGCGGGTGCGCCGGCCGATGGCGCGTAGGCCTCGAATTCCGAATTGGCGAAACTGTCGGGATCGTCGCTCGCGATCGCCTTCTTGAAGACCTGCGCGAGGCCTGTATCCTTGTAGGGACCATTGAGAAGGTTGGTGCCGAAGTCACGTTCCTTCTTCACGGTATAGACGATGTTGCCATCCGCATCGATCAGGAAGATATCGTAGTAACCCTGCGCCTCAAGATGCTTGAGGAAAGTTGCATGGCCCTGCCTGTGGGCGCGGTCGTAGCTGTCCTTCTTGGCGCTGTCGAGATTCTGCTTTTCGCCGGCGGGATTGGGATTTTCGTCGATATAGCGCTTCTGCAACTCGGCGGCTGGATTGTCACCCAGCTTCGGCCAGGCACCGGTGATGCCGAACAGCGCCTGCTGCAGTCATCATGTCGGCGGCGGTGCCGCGGGCGTCGAGCCTGATGGCCTCGAGGAAGCGGCGTGCCTCGTTGCGGCGACCGTCGGCTGTCGCCTCCAGCTTCTGGTAGACCTGCTCATCGAGGATGCGGCTCTGCTGAACCAGACCGATGGCCACGGAGGCACTCAGAATGACGAGGGCAAACAGCGTGGCGGCCAGGGGCAGCTTGGTCGATATACGCATGAGGGGTCTCCGAAAAAGGTAGCACGTCAGGCATTTTCATCGCTGACATACGCTCGTTAGCAACAGGTTACTTCCGGTCGCTTTTCCCCTCGTATTTCACACCACGTATCGTTATTTTAGCGTTTACAAAAAAGCCCGGTCCAGAACAATCGGACCGGGCAAGAGGCAGGGCTATTGGCTGTCACCCTGCGGGGATGGATCAGCGTGTCTCAGTCGGTCTTGTGACCGCGAAGGGAACGCTCGGCGCGGCGGCGCGCGAGACGCGTCAACTGCTGCGAAGGATCGTCAGTATAGCCGTGCCGACGCAGCACTTCCTGCACGTCGCCCCGGCTAAGGCCGAGGTCGTTCAGAAGACGCTCGTCGAGATCGGCGAGGCTGTTCGCGGCAAGTCGATTGCGCAGCGCCACGCGAAGGGATCCGATCCACGCCTGAAGGCGGGCGAGACGCGCGGCAAGCGTCCGAGCCGGCCGATCAACGGCAAGGTCGAGGTCAAAGTCGAGGATCCGATCGTTCGTGCGCATGGCTATTTCCTTTCAGCGGGCACGAGAAATTGCTCCCGTCCGCGACGATGCGGACAGGCGACGAGGGTTGGAGGTGGATGCTTGGCCGGAAACCGGTCGGTGGGGATTACGATCAGGAAGATGCCGAAAGGATATTGATCAGTCCAACGAATGTTTCTAATGGTAGCCATCAACCCTTCTGATGGATCACTCTCATGTCGGCTCCCCTCGATATCGATCAGTTGCAGACCTTCATTGCCATCGTCGACACCGGCAGCTTCACCAAGGCTGCCGGGCGTGTTTTCAAGACACAGTCCGCCGTTTCCATGCAGATGCGCCGCCTGGAAGAACGGGTCGGAAAACAGCTCTTCATCAAGGATGGCCGGGGCAACCGGCTGACCGCCGATGGCGACAAGCTGCTGAATTACGCGCGGCGCATCATCCGGCTGAATTCCGAAGCAATCGCGGCCTTCGACGACAACAGGCTCGAGGGAACGCTCAGGATCGGCACGCCTGATGATTATGCCGACCGTTACATGCCCGAGATCATCGGGCGCTTTGCCAAGACGCATCCTAATGTGGAGCTGTACATTGTCTGTGAGCCCTCGATGGATCTCGCCGACAAGATGGGCAAGGGTGAACTCGATATCGCACTCGTCACGCACAACCCACTGCTCAGACAGTCCGATGTCGTGCGAACCGAACCGCTCTGCTGGGTGGGATCGGCCAATCATCCACTCAAGGATGACGCACCCGTGCCGCTCGCAGTCGGACGACGCGACTGCCAGTGGCGACAGCTTGCCTGCTCGGCGCTCGACGCTGACGGGCGCGACTACCAAATCCTGTTTACCAGCTGGTCCTCGACCGTCGTTGCGGCCGCTGTGCTTGCCGGCATGGCGGTATCCATCCTGCCGGAATCGGCCCTGCGCACGGGGATGAAGGTCCTGACGGCGAATGACGGCTTCCCGCCGCTGCCGCCGGTACAGATCGGCCTGATGAAGCGGCCAGGTCTTTCGACCTCGCTCGTCAATGCGATCACCGACCACATTACCGCCTGCCTCGACAACATCACCCCCGCACAGGTCGAAGACGACATGGACGGCGAGCCGAAGACCTATTCGCGCTATTATCCGAGACTGCGGGCAGGCAACATGATCCCCGGCTGGTGAGGCCGTTCAGAAGGCGAAGATGCTGCGACGAATGACGCGGCGCCACTGATCGAGATGGGCGCGTGCGACCTCGTCCGGCTGCTGGGTCGTGAAGCGGATGATCTCGCCGGTTGCAAGGATCATCAGCTTGATGTTGACGCGAAAACGCTCGAATTCGCTTTGTGGGATGAGATGCGACAGGTCGCGGTAGAAGCTCGCGATGATCTGTTCGTGGAATTCGTTCGACAGCTGGGAAAGATCCTTGTCGACGACGATCGCCTGCCACAACGACATATAGATGCGTTGTTCGCGAAACATCGCATGAAGCTCGATCAGACTTTCGGAAGCCCGCTCTGCCGCCTCGTCCAGCGTCTCGACATTTGCGAAGATCTGCCGGATGAACCCTTCGAGTTCGGCCGAGAACCGCTCGTGCAGCGCCTTGATGACGGCGGCCTTCTGGGGGAAGAACTGGTAGAGCGAGCCTATGGAGATGCCGGCCCGGCCCGCGATCTCGCTCATCGTCGTCTCAGCGACGCCCTTTTCGAGAAAAAGCTCGATGGCAGCCTCGAGAATGGCCCCCAGTCGCTGGATGCTTCGTTCCTGCTGCGGCTTCTTGCGAAGTTGCAGTCGCCCCTCCACGGCGTGTTCGCTCATCATTCCCCCCATCCGCTGCAACCGTCATGGCTGTCAGATTTGTGTCACCGACATAAATCGAGCGGTCTGGCAAAAGTGTTAATGCAAGAGGCAGCACCCATCTTTGGTTGCTTCCCCCACAAAAAAGGTCGCGGTCCTCAAGCTTCCAGTTGCAGATGACGCTCGCGCGCGAGGTCGAAGATCTGGATGCCGTCCTTCGGGCGACCGCGATTGCGCCACTTGGGATGCTTGAGCGTATAGGATGCGTCGTCGTAACCCGCCTTCCAATGCTCCTCGATCGAGCGGCGGGAGAATTCTGCATCCATGGCATGGGTCGCATGCGATGCGCGGCGGTGGATGAGATGGACGATGGTAACGTCATACTCGTGACCGATGGAACGGAGGATCTTTGCGTCCTCATCGTCCTGAAACTCCGGCGGCAGCTTTTCGAGGAGACGCTTGGCGGCGCGGCGGACAATCTGACGACGGGCAAAATCATCTGTATTCATGCGGGTACGGCTGGAATAACGGATTTCCTTGATCCGGCTTTCCACCTCGAACTGATCGCGCGGCATGTCGCCCCGCGCATTGAAGAGATCCACCTGGAAAATTTCGAGATCGCGCGAGGCGTCGTTGACATTGAGCACGTGCTGCAACGGCGTGTTGGAGACAAGGCCACCATCCCAATAGTAACGGCCATCGATTTCGATTGGCGGAAATCCCGGCGGGAGGGCGCCGGAGGCGGCGATGTGGCGGGCGTCAAGACGGTTCTTGCGATTGTCGAAATAGGCAAAATTGCCGGAGCGGATCTCCACGGCGCCAAGGCTCAACCGGGTCTGGCAGTCGTTGAGCAGGTCGAAGTCGATCAGACGGTCGAGCGTCTTCATCAGCGGCTCTGTATCGTAAAAGCTGACGCGATGATCCGGATTGGAAAACAGCTGCTGGAAGGTCGGCAGGCGCGGCGAGAAGAAACCCGGAATGCCAAAGGCCATGGCGGCCATGGCTGCGGCGTCGTTCTGCATCCGGCGGAGCGTATTGTCCTGAGCGGTCCAACCGAAATCGAGGTTGGACGAAACGGTGTGCCAGAAGTCCCGGAGATTGGCGATGCGCGTTTCACGCGGGCTGCCGGCGATGATGGCAGCATTGATCGCACCGATGGAAATGCCGGCGAGCCAGTCGGGCTCCACCTCGTTTTCATGCAAGGCCTCATAGGCACCTGCCTGATAGGCGCCAAGTGCACCGCCGCCTTGAAAGACGAAGATCTTGTCGGTAGCGGCGTTGGTCTCTGCCTGCGTCATGTCGCAATCCCTATTTTGCTGCGACGCAATATATAGCGACGCGTCAGTCGGGCAACCAGACCCGCCTCCTTCACTCTGCGTTCACAATTGCCGCGCTCTATTGCATATCCCTCCAAAAGTGATGCGATGCAGCGTCGCGGATCTAGGTTATGAGGAGGTAAAGCTTGTCTGGGGACCGACATCACATGATCCGATCGACTGCCATTTTCTTTTCCGCCGCGCTCGCCGCAGCCGTCTTCACGACCCATGTCACGCGCGCCGACGAAGCCTCGGTCGATCAACGGATCGAGACCCTTCTCGGCGATGCTGCAGACTACAAGGAGCTGTTCTACGCCTTCAAGGTGGCGCTCGAAGAAGGCAAGTCCGACATCGTGGTCAGCCTCGTGAGCTATCCGATCACCGTAAGCATCGACGGCGAAGAAGCGACCTATAGTTCGGAGCAGGAGTTGCTGGACGGCTATGACAGCGTCTTTACCGAAACGGTCGTCGAGGCCGTATCCAACCAGGAATACGGCGATCTCTTCGTCAATTCCGAAGGCGTGATGATCGGCAATGGCGAGGTCTGGCTCTCGGGCATCTGCGAAGATACAGCCTGCACCAGCGCTCCGCCGCGCGTTGCCGTCATCCAATCGGGCAACTGACCGACTATCGAAGCTGGAGCACGGAAGGCGGCATCCGGGATGCCGCCTTCCGATGTTTCAGCCATGCATCAAGCCGCAAGATCGAGAACGATACGGCCGTCGATCTTGCCCTCTTCCATACGGCGGAAGATGTCGTTGATGTTTTCCAGCTTGTCCCAGCTGAAATGCGAGGCGACCTTGCCTTCGCCGGCGAACTGAAGGCTCTCCTCCAGATCTTGACGTGTGCCGACGATCGAGCCGCGCACCGTGATGCGCTTGAGCACCGTCTCGAAGACCGGCAGCGAGATGAAGCCGGGTGGCAGACCCACCAGCGACATGGTGCCCTTTGAGCGCAGGAAACCATAGGCCTGTTCCATGGCCTTGGGCGAGACCGCCGTGACGAGCGCGCCATGCACCCCGCCCGTTGCCTTCTGCACCTGTTCGATGGCATCGGCGGCCGCGCCGTTCACGACGACATCGGCGCCGAGATCCTTGGCCAGCTTCAGCTTGTCGTCGAAAATGTCGGCGGCGACCACATGCATGCCCATGGCCTTGGCATATTGCACGGCCATATGGCCGAGGCCGCCAATGCCGGAGATGACCACCCATTCGCCGGGCTTCACTTCAGTTTCCTTCAGGCCTTTGTAGACGGTGACGCCAGCGCAGAGCACGGGTGCGGCCGGGCCGAAATCGAGATTGTCCGGCAGGCGGCCGACATAGTCGGGATCGGCCAGACCATATTGGGCAAAGGTGCCGTTGACCGAATAGCCGGTGTTCTGCTGGTTGCCGCAAAGCGTTTCCCAGCCGGTTCGGCAGGGCGAGCAGCAGCCGCAGGCGGTGTGCAGCCACGGAACGCCGACGCGGTCGCCTTCCTTTATGCGGGAGACGCCGGAGCCGAGCTTGGCAACGTAGCCGACGCCCTCGTGGCCGGGAATGAAGGGCGGGGTGGGCTTGACCGGCCAGTCGCCATTGGCGGCATGCAGGTCGGTATGGCAAACGCCAGTCGCTTCGTACTTGACCAGGATCTGGCCGGGACCGGGATCCGGGATGGCCATTTCCTCGATCACGAGCGGCTTGCCGAATTCGCGGACCACCGCAGCCTTCATTGTCGATGCCATGTCAGTCTCCCTCGCTTGATTGCTCGCAGGGCGTGTGCCGGCGAATTGAGGGCAAGCTAGGCGCAGGAGAGGTGAAGCGGTTTGATCGGTGTCAAAAGGCACGGAGATTTCATCGAAATGTCATGGAGTGGGGGAGCGCGACGCCCCCCCCATCCGATCAGGCAAGGTTTTTCTTGAGGAATTCGACGGTGCGTGACCAGGCAAGGTCCGCTGCGGCCTTGTCGTAGCGGGCGGACGAGGTGTCATTGTTGAAGGCGTGGTTGACGCCCTCATACATATGCAGCTCGTAGGTTTTGCCATTGGCGTCAAGGGCGGCCTTGTAGGCGTCGATACCGGCGTTGATGCGCTCATCAAGACCCGCATAATGCAGCATCAGCGGTGCCTGGATCGACGGCACCTGATCGGCCGGGGCCTGCGAGCCGTAATAGGCGACGCCCGCCCCGAGTTCTGGTGAAGCGACCGCCATGCGGTTCACCATGCCGCCGCCCCAGCAGAAGCCGATCGCACCAACCTTGCCATTGGTCTTTTCGTGCCCGGCGAGGAAGGCGCGTGTCGCCTCGCCATTGGCCGTGGCGCCGGCCATGTCCAGTGACTGGAACATGTTGCGTGCCTCGTCTTCATTGGCCGGCGTGCCGCCATTGGGCGACAGGAAATCGGGGGCGAGCGCGACGAAACCCTCGAGCGCCATGCGGCGAGCGACATCGCGGATATGCGGGTTGAGGCCACGGTTTTCGTGAATGACGATGACAGCGGGCAACCGGTCGGCTGCGTTCTTGGGGATCGCCAGATAACCCTTCATTTCGCCGGATGCGCCGGGATAGGTCACGTCCGACACGTCGAGGCGCGCGTCGGTCTCTTCGACGATTGCGGCATTCGCCTGATTGGCGGCGAGCATCGGCATGATGGCGGCAGCTGCGGCACCCGAGCCGGCCAGCGTCGTCAGCTTTTGCATGAAGCCGCGGCGGTCGAGGGTCAGGTGGGTGTATTCGTCATAGGCTTCGATCATGGCTTGGGTGATTTCGGGCTTCGACATGACACTCTCCTCGGGGGACGGATGGGATGCCACGGCAAGATAGAGCCCCAGTCCGCTCCGCCCAGACACGTTGCCGTGAACGGTCAAGCCGTCAGCTGGTTGCCATCCAGGCGACGAGCCACACCCACATGAGGAAGAGCGCAACGAAACCCAGCATGAAGGAGAGACGGCGAAGCGGAAGGTTGCCGGTCAATTGCATGGCAACCTGGACATAACGGGCGGCGACGAAGACCCAGGCGAGCACGACGGCGACAATATTGTCGGCTTCGGTGATGAAGAGCAGGACCGAGATGGCGTAGAACAGGACCGGCAGTTCGAACTGGTTGGCGATTGCCCGGTTGACGACGCGGCTCTCTTCAGGCTCGGCAAGGTTTTCACGAAAGGCGATCCGCTCAACCTTGCCCGAACGGACGACCGCGGCGCGGCGCACAACGAGGAGCGCATACAGGCAGAAGACGAGGAAGGCATGGGCCATCAGCGGCCAGAACATCTCAAAACCGGTCATTGAATATCACGTCCTTAAATCGAGGCGGCGGAGGAATCAGGTATCGTTTGCGGGCTTCGGACCTAAGGCGAGCCGGAGAACAAGGATGGCTGAAATGACAAGAGCGGCAAACTTCAGACGCGTCAGCCAGGAGATGGCTTCTGCCCAAAGGTTTGCTGTGCCCGGCGCGGGCATGGCGGGCGGAAAGAGCATCAGGCTGAGAATGTTTTCGGCATAGTCGACGGCCACATAGGCCACAGGCAGAGCCGTCAGAGCCGACAACAGACGCTCGGCCGGGCGGCCATAGAGGCTCGCCCCTATTGCGGCCCTACGCATCAACAGGAAGAGAAACAGGCCAAGCACTGCCGGTAGCAGGAGATCGGGACCCAGATGCATGGCGCGCAAGAGTTCGGCCGCTTCCGGCCTCGCCTCCAGAAGCGACTTTAGCGCCAGCAGCCCCTGCCCTGTGCTCTCAATATCCAGGTCTGGCATGGGCCGTCCGCCGGTCAATCCAGCAAACGGTCGTACGAAGCCGATATGCATCCAGGCAAGCAACCCAGCCGACAGGATACCGCTCCCCCAGAGGAGCGGCGCCTGACTTGGACCAGGCAATTGCCCGATGATCATGCGGCGCCCGGGTAGTTCGGGCTTTCGCGGGTGATGGTCACGCCATGCGGATGGCTTTCACGCAAGCCGGCACCGGAGATGCGCACGAAGGTCGCTTTTTCCTGAAAGTCCTTGATATCCTTGCCACCGACATAACCCATGGCGGCCTTCAGGCCACCGGCGAGCTGGTGCAGCACAGCCGAGACCGGGCCCTTGTAGGGAACCTGACCTTCGATGCCTTCGGGTACGAGCTTCAGCGTGTCGCGGACTTCGGCCTGGAAGTAGCGATCGGCCGAGCCGCGGGCCATGGCACCGACGGAGCCCATGCCGCGATAGGCCTTGAAGGAGCGGCCCTGGTAGAGATAGACCTCGCCCGGGCTTTCATCCGTGCCGGCGAGCAGCGAGCCGACCATTACGGCGGAGGCACCGGCCGCGATCGCCTTGGCGACGTCGCCCGAGAACTTCAGGCCACCATCGGCGATGACGGGAATGTCGAGCTTGTTGGCTTCCTCGACGGCGGCCATGACGGCTGCGAGCTGGGGAACGCCGACACCGGCGACGACGCGGGTGGTGCAGATCGAGCCCGGGCCAATGCCGACCTTAACGCAGTCAGCGCCGGCATCGATGAGCGCGCGAGTGCCCTCGCCCGTCGCCACATTGCCGGCGATGATGCGGATGGCGTTGGACATCTTCTTCACACGGGCAACGGCATCCAGAACCTTCTGGCTGTGGCCGTGGGCGGTATCGACGACGATCACGTCACAGCCGGCGTCGATCAGGCGCTCGGCACGCTCGACGCCGTCGTCACCGGTGGAGATGGCAGCGGCGACGCGCAGGCGGCCCTGGGCATCCTTGGCGGCATGCGGGTTGAGCTGCGACTTCTCGATATCCTTGACGGTGATAAGGCCAACGCAGCGGCCTTCATTGTCGATGACAAGGAGCTTCTCGATGCGGTGCGAATGCAGCAGGCGCTTGGCTTCCTGTTGATCGACCCCGTCCTTGACGGTCACGAGATTCTCGCGGGTCATCAGTTCGTAGATTTTCTGGCTCGGGTCAGACGCAAAGCGCACGTCGCGATTGGTCAGAATGCCGACGAGGCGGCCGGGACGGCTTGAACCTTCGACAACCGGAATGCCGGAAATGCCATGGGCGCCCATCAGCGCCTTGGCTTCGGCCAGTGTTGCCTCGGGGCCGATGGTCACCGGATTGACGACCATGCCACTTTCGAACTTCTTCACCTGGCGGACCTCTTCGGCCTGCTCGACCGGGGTGAGGTTGCGGTGAACAACGCCCATGCCGCCGGCCTGGGCCATGGCGATCGCGAGCCGGCTTTCGGTGACGGTATCCATGGCGGAGGAGAGGATCGGAAGGGATAGGTCGATATCCCGGGCAATCCGCGTCGCGATGTTGGTCTGCCCCGGCATCACTTCGGAGTGCCCCGGCTGCAGGAGGACGTCGTCAAAGGTGAGCGCTTCAGCGCCAGTTGCCGACATTACGATGCGTGCCATTGCCAATTCCTTCGTTTGAATAGGCAGAATCCGGCCGGAAAACGAGAAATCCCGTTCGGTCGCTTCTGCATGAAATGCTTGGAAGTTGGCGAGGGCTGGTAACACGTTCATGACAGGAAAGGAATAGCAAAAGCTGGCAAAGTTCCCAGGTCGCGGATCCAGGCTTCGCCAATACAGAAAAATCCGCGATCGTTAGAATTGTATCGACCCATTACACGGTCCTTGAAGCTCTTGCTTATATAACGGGTCTGCTCTCGGGGCTGGGGGCACAATCAAGAACAAGAAGATCAGGGGATCGACAATGACTGCGTTGAAGAAGCGTGCTCAAGCACTCGAAAATCAGTTCGCTCGCCAAGCAGAAATCCAGTTCAAGGCCCGCGTGCGCGGCAGCAAGATGGTCGGCCGATGGGCTGCCTATACGATGGGGCTGGACGATGTCGAAGCCTATGCGCGTACCGTTGCCGTCAAGCAGGTCGTCGAGCCGCACCGACTGCTTGAGCAGTTGCGCCAGGACTTTTCCTCGGCAGGTGTCACTGTGAGCGATGCCGACATCGACAGCCGCATCCATCAATTCATCGAGCAGGCAACGGACGAGATCTTCGCCGGTCAGTGATCCCTAGAATAGAAGGGCCGCACAAGGTGCGGCCCTCGATCAGGCTCAGATGTCGAACTGATAGGCCTTGGGCACGTAGCGATAGCCCTGGTCGATCTTTTCGACATAGCCGACCGCCGGGAACGGCATGTGATAGCCGAGGAAGGCGAGCTTGTCGGTCGCGAGCATGTCGAAGACCCTTGTACGGGTGGCCGCAGCTGCCGCCTTGTCCATGTCGAAGCGGACTTCCCAATCCGGACGCTGCAGCGACAGGATGAAATGGTTCGCGGTGTCGGCCGTTAGAATCAGTTGACGACCTTCCGACTCCAGGCGGTAGATCATGTGGCCTGGCGAATGGCCGAAGGCCGCCATGCCGGTAATGCCGGAGACCACTTCGCCACCGTCGCCGATGAAGGTCATCTTTTCGGCCATTGGCGCGACATTCGCGAGCACACCCTTGTGGCCGTTCTCGGCCGGTGTTCCGACGCGGGCCGGATCGGCCCAGAAATCATATTCGGCCTGGCCCGTCACATAACGCGCATTCGGGAAGGTCGGCTGGCCGCCTTCCATCAGGCCGCCGATATGGTCACCATGCATATGGGTGAGCACCACAGTCGTCACATCTTCGCGCCTGTAGCCGGCAGCTGTGAGGCCTTCAACCAGGCGACCGAGGCCGTTTGCTCGTCCGCCCTCACCAAGACCTGTGTCGAACAGGATCACGTCAGAACCGGTGTTGACGAGCACGGGGGCAAAGCTGTTGACGAACTTGTCGGAGGGCAGGAAGTTTGCCTCAAGCAGCGCGCCCACAGTTTCCGGCGACTGGTTGGTGCCGAAGGTTTCCTGCGGATTTTCCGAGGGTCGCGCGCCATCCTTGACCACCACGACCTCGAACTTGCCGACATTGAAGCGGTGCGTTTCCGGCGGCATGGCGCGATCAATATTCATTGAAGTATCTGCTCCCGACTGCTGTGCGATCGCAGCCCTGGTCATGATCATGGGCGCGGCCAAGGCCACGCCGGCGCTTCCCAACAGCATCCGTCTTTTCATCGAAACCATTGCAATCTCCTCAAACAAATCACCTCGCCCCTGCACGGGCTGACCTCGACATAGGGGAGAGGCCGGCCCCGGGTAGCGCGCTCACACCATCGTGATGGTGTTTGCCCGTGGGCGCCGGAACCGTGGCTCGCGGCAGGCTGCGGACCGAAGTTGCCGCAGTTTCAACCGCCGCGCGATTGCGGTATGAGACCCGGTCCTTGCCGCAGCCGCGGCTCCGCCCGGAATGCCGATGAACCGCATCACACCGCTTATTCTCGCCGTAGCCCTGTTCATGGAACAGATGGACTCCACCGTGATCGCCACGGCCCTTCCGACCATCGCCGCCGATCTCGGCGTCGGGCCGATCACGCTGAAGCTGGCGCTCACCTCCTATATGGTGGCGCTTGCGATCTTCATTCCTGCGAGTGGCTGGATGGCGGATCGCTACGGCGCCAATCGGGTATTTCGTGCGGCGATCGTCGTCTTCATGCTGGGCTCGCTCTTCTGCGCCATCTCTGATTCGCTTGTCACCTTCGTGGCTGCGCGTTTCCTGCAGGGCATGGGTGGGGCGATGATGACGCCGGTCGGACGTCTGGTTCTCCTGCGCACCACCAAGAAGAGCGAACTGGTCTCCGCCATGGCGCTCCTAACCATTCCAGGTCTGCTCGGCCCGATTACCGGTCCTCCTGTCGGCGGCTTCATCACCACCTTCTTCAGCTGGCACTGGATCTTCCTGATCAATTTGCCGATCGGTCTTCTCGGCCTCTGGCTTTCCAGCATCTACCTTCCCGAGATCGAGCCGGTCGAGACCGCACGGATCGACTGGACGGGCTTTCTCCTGAGTGCGGTGGCAGCATCGGGACTGGTCTTCGGCCTTTCGGTGATGAGCCTTCCGGCCCTGCCTATCTGGGTTGGTGCTGCCGCAACCCTGATCGGCTTCCTGTCTATGATCCTCTACGTGCTGCATGCGCGGCGACATCCCGCACCAATTCTGAACCTGACCCTCTTTGCCAACAGGAGCTTCCGCGCCTCGATCGTCGGCGGCACGCTGTTCCGGATCGCTGCGGGCGCCACGCCTTTCCTCCTGCCGCTGATGCTGCAGCTGGGTTTCGGGATGACCGCCTTTGAATCCGGCATGACGACCTTCATCGCCGCCATCGGGGCGATCACCACCAAGTTCATCGCAAGACGTGCTTTCGCCGCTCTGGGATTTCGCAATCTGCTGATCATGGCCGGCGTATTCGGGGCGCTCACCACGGCCGCCAATGCGCTGTTCACGCCGGCAACGCCCGTTCTTCTGATCATGGCGGTCCTGCTTGTCGGCGGCTTCTGCCGCTCGTTCTTCTTCACCGGGGTGAACACGCTGGGCTATGCGGAAATCGAGGATCGCGCCGCTTCCCAGGCGACCTCGCTTACCTCGGTGCTGCAGCAGGTGAGCCTGGCGCTCGGCGTCGCTGCCGCCGCATCGATCCTCGAAGCCAGCGCGCGGATATCCGGTGAGGGCCTGTCGCTCGGTGATTTCCATCTGGCATTTGCGATCGTCGCGGGACTTTCGCTGTTTGCGGTCGTCCCCTTTTTCGGCTTACCGCGTGATGTCGGCTCGGCTGTCTCGGGCTACCGCCGGACGCCCGAGGACGACTCGATCTCCGTGAAGTGATTATTCAGGCCGCTCGCAAAGCGCCGAGAGCTTGTTGCCGTCGGGGTCACGCACGTAACAGGCATAGAAGTTCGGATGGAAATGGCGAAGGCCGGGTGCCCCTTCATCCGTGCCGCCATGGGCGAGCGCGGCCGCGTGAAACGCATCCACGGATGCGCGAGACATCGCCTCGAAGGCCGGCATAGAGCCGTTGCCGTATGTGGCGGGGTTTCCGTCGAAGGGATGGGTGACCCAGAAACGGCACCGCACATCCTCCGGCCGACCATAACCCGCTTCACTCTCCACCGTCACACGGCGCTCGATGTCAAGCGCCGCAAAGACCGCATCATAGAAGCGGATGGCGCGGGCGAGATTGTTGGTGCCGACGGTGATATAGGTGAACATCGCGACGATCCGATCAGTCTTCCGTTTCGTCGGCGGTATCCAGCTCGCGCGGATCGCGGGCGAAACCTTCCTCGTCGAGTTCGATAACACCCGGGCCATTGCGGCCCTTGAAGCCTTTGGCGAGCAGGAACATCTCGACCGATTCCTGCCGCGACGAGGCTGGCTTGATATGCAGGACCTGACGGAAATTCTGCTTCAACATGTTCAGCAGTTCCTTTTCCGTGCCGCCCTGGAAGGTCTTGGCGAGGAAATGTCCGCCTTCGGCCAGAACCTCGACAGCAAAGTGTGCCGCGACTTCGCAGAGATGCATGGTGCGCAGGTGGTCGGTCTTCTGGTGGCCCGTCGTCGGGGCTGCCATGTCCGACAGCACAAGGTTCGGCGTGCCGCCAACGGCTTCAATCAGCTGGCGGGGTGCGTCGGGATCGAGGAAGTCGAGATGCAGGATCTTCACGCCCGGGATCTGGGCCATTTCGAGGAAATCGATCGCGGCGACGCGGATGTCCTCATCGGTGGAATCGGTCACCTTGGCAGCGATCTGCGACCAGCTGCCGGGGGCTGCACCCAGGTCGATGATGCGCTTGGCACCCTTCAGCACCTGATGCTTCTCGTCGATCTCAAGCAGCTTGAAGGCGGCGCGGGCGCGATAACCCTCGAGCTTCGCCCGCTGGACATAGGGGTCGTTGATATGGCGCTCGAGCCAGCGTCTGGACGAGGCCTTGAGCTTGCCCTTCTTGACTTTCTGGCCGAGCTTGCGGCCCGTGCGATTGCCGCCGATGGGTGGTTTCGCCATGGTCAGCGCTCCCTCAAAACTGGAGGACGTCGGTTGCGGCCGCGGCGCCATACGCCGTCATCGGCCATCATGTCGGTGAGCAGGCCTTCGCGCAGGCCGCGGTCGGCAACGCGCATGCGGCTAGAAGGCCAGCGGCGGCGGATCGCTTCCAGGATCGCGCAGCCGGCCAGCACCAGATCGGCGCGGTCAGGCCCGATACAGGGATTGGCGGCGCGGCCGGCATAATCCCAGGACAGAAGTTTTGCCTGCATCGCCGTCACCTCGGCATCGGACAACCAGAGGCCATCGACCTTGCGGCGATCGTAGCGTGGCAGATCGAGATGCACGCCGGCGAGCGTCGTTACCGTTCCCGAGGTGCCGATCAGATGGAAATCATCCATGCTGCGGGGGATATCGGGGCATTCGAACTTGGCCAGCATGCCCTCGACCTCGCGGGTCATGCCTTCGAAAATATCGGGCGTGACGTCGCGACCGCCATGCCGTTCGGAGAGCGTCACCACCCCCACGGGAAGCGATGTCCAGTGGGTGATGTGATTGGCAAGCCGGCTGGAGCGATTGTCGTGGATGCGGATGACCGCAATCTCAGAGGAGCCGCCGCCGATGTCGAAGAGGACGACGGAGCGCGCTTCCCGTCCGACGAGCGACGAGCAGCCGGAGACGGCAAGGCGGGCTTCGGTCTCGCGATTGATGATTTCAAGCTGCAACCCGGTTTCGGCGGTCACCCGCTCCAGGAAGAGCTCACCGTTTTCCGCCGCACGGCAGGCTTCGGTCGCGATCAGCCGCATACGCCTGATGTCACGGCCAGACAGCTTGCTGGCGCAGACGCGCAGGGCATCTACCGCGCGGTCCATGGCGTCCTCAGACAGGCGGCCCGTGGTGCCAAGGCCTTCGCCGAGCCGCACGATGCGGGAAAAGGCATCAACGACCCGGAACTGCCCAGGCCGAGTGGGCTGGGCAATCAGCAGGCGGCAATTGTTGGTGCCGAGATCGAGTGCCGCATAGAGATCGTCAGGCCCGCCGTCCTGTGCCGGGCGGATGCGCTCGGCAGCGGGCGCAGTCCTTTGCGGTGGCGGGGCAACCGCTTGCGAGGTGGGTGCTGCACGGGCGTCTGATCGCCCCGGCTTTGCCGCGGCGGCCGAGGGCGGCTCGGAACCGGTCAGCGGACGGACATGGCCCGGCTTCTGGACCACAGCATGCCGGTTTCGATTGCGTTTGCGCTTTCGACCAGAGCGCTGGCTTGCCGGATCGGCCCCGCCTTGATCTCCGATCCGCGCCGCATGCGACAGGGGCTGCGTGCCCTGCCCGCTGCGGCCGTCGTCCCGCAGGTTCGCGGACGTTGCAGTTTCCGTGCTGCCCGTCGTAACACCATCGTGGATCTTGCCCTGGGGATTAGCGCTGCCCGGCACCGAGGCCGCAGCACCGCCGCCCTTGCCCCGACGACGGCGCTTTCGCTTGCGGATGGGACCATCCGCAAAGAGTGATTCGGAACGTCGCTCGGCGACCGGCGCGCCCGCCGATCCTGCCGAGGCAGAAGGCTCGTGACCGTTTTTGACCGGTCCCGCCTTCTTGCCCTTGCCGCGCCGGCGGGAGGACCCGCCCTTGCGCTTGCCTGTCGACGCCCCCTCGCTATTCGGCTGTCCGCCGCGATTGGGGTCTGTCACTGAAGTTATCCACTGCACCGCGCAAGGCGCCAAAACCGACGCATGCCGCTGGTGTCATCATTCGTTTCGTTGGACAAAGCATACCAGCGCCGGCCCTGAGCGCCAAACGGTTTTTCAAACGGGCCGCCTGGAGTATGGGACAAGGCTGCGAGCGCTCGGCCACGATGCTCATCAAGTTGCCGCCGACCTCGCGTCACGCTCTTTTGCGAAAGCTGTCATTTTTTTTTGAAATTCAGTCTTTGCAATGCCGGATGTTTTGGCTATAAGCCCGCTCACCGATCGCGGCAGCGATACCCTTGGTGGGGAATAGTTCAACGGTAGAACGACGGACTCTGACTCCGTTAATCTTGGTTCGAATCCAGGTTCCCCAGCCAATTCTCCCAAAAACCCATGATTATCGTGTTTTTCCGTCGTGCCGGATGCCGTTTTGGCGTCATCGGCGACCTGATGCCCAAAACTGATGCCCAAGCTGAAATCGGCATGGGGTGACCTCAGGGCCTGATACAGGGTGTCTTCGTCATGGTAGTCCGCCGACAACTAGCGACTATTTCTTACAGAAAAAAGCGACGTATTCTCAACAACTTGAGCAATTTTGGCTGCTGTTCTTCAGTTCATACGTTGTGCTGAAGCGGGTCTCGCGGAATTGGCTGGGGACCCGCAAGCGACATCCTTGATGGGGCTGAGAGCGGACTGTCCGCTTCTGTCTCGTGGACGAAAGAAGCGGACACCCCTGTAGGGATTACTACATCAGTTCTGCAGGATGCCCGTTGTTGCGGAGCCAGCTTGGACTTTTAACGGGCGCATCAAACGCATGATAATCATATAGAACACCGGAACAAAAATCACCGCCAGCACCGTGCCGGAGATCATCCCGCCGAACAGGCCGGTTCCAATGGCATTCTGGGTCTCAGAGCTTGCGCCAGAAGCAATGACCAGCGGCACGACACCCAAGGTAAATGCGAGTGAGGTCATGACGATGGGGCGAAGGCGCAGACGCGCAGCTTCGACAACAGCGTCTGCAAGTCCCAGCCCGTCGCGCTGGCGCTTGCGCGCGAACTCGACAATCAGCACCGCATTCTTGGCAGAGAGTCCAATTAGGGTGATCAGGCCAACCTTGAAGAAGACGTCGTTTTCCAGGCCTCGGATGTGAACTGCGATCACCGCCCCGAGGATGCCGAGCGGGACCACCAGCATAACGGAGAGCGGAATGGTCCAGCTCTCGTAAAGTGCCGCCAGCACCAGAAAGACAATCAAGAACGAGAAGGCCATCAGCATCGGCGCTTGCGCCCCCGATTGCCGTTCCTGCAGCGACTGCCCTGTCCATTCGACGGCAAAGCCCTTGGGAAGCTTGAGCGCCAATTGCTCGATTTCATCCATGGCCTTACCGCTGGAAACACCCTTTGCGGCTGAACCCGACAGGCTAAGGGACGGATAGCCATTATACCGTGTCACCTGCAGCGGAATGGTCGACCATTCTGCTGTCACGATCTCGGAAAGCTGGACCATTTTGCCGCTATCGCTTCGAACATGCAGGTTTAGAATATCGTCGACCTGCATACGGCTTTTCGGCTCGGCCTGGACGATGACCTGTTGCAGCCGACCGTCACGCGGGAAATCGTTGACATAGGTCGAACCAACAGAGCCACTGAGCGTGTCACTGATCGTCGTATAGGCGACACCCAAAGCACTCGCCTTCTGGCGATCGACCACAAGGGTAACGCTCGGACCGTTGGGCAGCCCGTCCACGCGGACATCGCTGAGCAACTTGCTCTGAGAGGCAAGCTGCGTCAGTTGGGCGGCAGCCTCAGCAAGCGCCTTTTCTCCATGATTGACGCGGTCCTGCAGCCTGAGCGCAAACCCGGACGTCGTGCCGAGTTCATCGATTGCCGGCGGCTTCATGCTGAGAACTTCGCCCTCCGGCGCGGCAGCCATGGCTTCGGTTGCAGCGTTGACCTCGTCATCGACGCTGCCTGAGCGTTGCCCCCAATCTTTGAGGCTGGTGAAGGCCATGGCCGTATTGGTGCCCGAACCCGAGAAACCAAAACCCATAATCGTCAAGTTGTTGACGATATCCGGCCTTGTCTGGACATGCTTTTCGAAGAGACTGACGGCGTCTCGGGTGCGTTCGGCCGTTGCCTCTGCCGGCAGAGTGACGGATGTCATAAAAGAACCCTGGTCCTCCTCCGGCACGAATGCCGTGGCCAGCGTGCTGTAGCCATAGGCGACCGCGCCTACAATCGCGAGATAGACGAGCATTGTCCGGCCAGTCTTATGAATAAGGCGGGTGACCCAACTCGTGTAGCCCTCGGTCAAGCGGTCAAAGCCGCGGTTGAACCAGCCGAACACTCCTTTCCGCTGATGATGCGCGGGGTCGATCGGCTTCAACAGGGTCGCGCAAAGAGCGGGGGTGAGGCTGAGAGCCAGAAATGCCGAGAAAGCGATTGAGACCGCCATCGACACCGTAAACTGACGGTAGATCGCGCCAACCGAGCCTGAGGCCAGTCCCATCGGAAGAAGCACGGCCGTCAGTACAAGCGTGATTCCGATCACTGCACCTGTGATCTCGCTCATGGCTTTGCGTGTGGCCTCACGCGGTGACAGCCCTTCCTTTGCCATCAGGCGCTCGACATTTTCGACAACGACGATTGCGTCGTCGACAATAATCCCGATTGCGAGAACCATGCCGAACATCGTCAGCACATTGATGGAATACCCCAAAGTCAACATGACGGCGAAGGTACCAAGCAGTGCTATGGGCGCTACGATCGCCGGAATGAGCGTATAGCGAATGTTCTGCAGGAAGAGCAGCATGATGAGAAAGACAAGCACCATGGCCTCAGCCAGTGTCTGCGCCACTTTCTGGATCGAGACCTTCACGAAAGGTGCCGTATCGTAAGAGATCGCATACTCGATGCCTGCCGGCAGGGTCAGGGAAAGCTCTGCGAGGCGCGCGCGGACACCGTTCGAGGTGCTGACCGCATTTGCCCCGGGTGTAACCTGGATGGCGGCTGCCGTGGCGGGCTTGCCGCCGTCGAGAATGGCAAAGCTTGAGGACTGTGCCCCAATCTCGATACGCGCAATCTCACCCAGTGTCAGGCGAGAGCCGTCCGGGTTGGAGCGAAGGATGATGTCCGAGAATTCGTAAACTGTCTGGAGTTGACCTCTGACATTGAGCGGCACAGTGACCTTCTGCCCCGGAACGGTCGGTGCATCCCCAATCCGCCCAGGCGCCACCTGAAGGTTCTGCGATTGAATTGCCTGGGTGACTTCGGCCATCGAAATCGAGTGCGCGAGCAGGCGCGCGGGATCAACCCAAATCCGCATGGCAGCTTCCGATCCGAAGGACTGAACGCGGCCGACGCCGGATACACGCTTCAGTTCAGGAGCGATGTTGCGTACGAGATAATCATCCAGTGCCAATGCGTCGATGCTGCCGTCCTTTGACTTCAAGGAGACAATCATCAGGAAGCCCGACGAAGCCGATTCGACCGACAGCCCGCCCCGGCGTACTGCTTCAGGCAACCGCGATTCGACAGCCTTCAACCTGTTCTGGATGTCTACCTGTGCGAGTTCCGGATTGGTGCCGGGCTTGAAGGTAACGGTGACCGTAGTGGATCCCGAGGAGTCCGCCGATGAATCGAAGTAAAGCACATTCTTGGCACCGGAGATCTCGCGTTCAATAACGCTTGTGACGCTATCGTTGATGACCTGCGGAGTGGCGCCCGGATAGCTCGCAAAAATCGACACGCTCGGTGGGGCAATCGCCGGGTATCGTGAGACGGGCAGTTGCGGGATGGCGATCAGGCCAGCGATCACAATCATGATGGCGATAACCCATGCGAAGACGGGCCGTTCGATGAAAAATTGCGGCATGATGGGTATCTCAGCTCTGCATATCGTGGGCGGTTAGGACCGGTGACGTCTCCAGACGCTGGCCACTTTGGACCCTGTCCTGGCCTTGAACGACGACGGTTTCACCAGCCGCAAGACCTCGCTTTACGAGGTAGTTTCGATTGATGAGCGGTCCCAGTTCGACCAGACGTCTCTCTCCCGTCCCGCTCTCGGTGACGATGACAAGTTGCGGCTTTCCAGCGAGATCGCGCATGACGGCCTCTTGAGGCACGAGCAAAGCTTTGGAATAGACTTCGCGTGGCACGAGCGCACGCACGAACATGCCCGGCAGCAACTGGTTCTCCGGGTTCGGCACCATGACGCGGATCCCCAAGCTCCCTGTCGTGCTATCGACCGAGATGTCGGAGAACACGATGGTGCCGTCATAGGCGTAGGGCTTGTCCGTGATCGTCTTGATCTTGACCGGCAGTTTCTCGGGATCGCCAAGGTCGGCACCCGACGCTGTCTCGCGTAGACTTTCAAGGCTTATGGAGGATTGACGGACATCCACATAGACCTGATCGATCTGCTGAATCACGGCGAGCGGCGTGCTTCCGGATGGAGAGGCAAGCCCCCCTTCCGTCATGAACGACTGACCGATTGTCCCACTGATGGGGCTGCGGATTGTGGCATTTGCCAATTCGACGTTTCGCCGTGCCAGATTGGCCGAGGCCTCAGCGACACTCGCCTTTGCCTGGGCAAGCGTTGCGGTCGCATTGTTGAAAGCCTCGTCACTGGTGATCTTTTGTGCCGAGAGGAGTTGAGCGCGCTCGAACTTGACCTTCGCGTTGACGAATTCGGCTTTTGCCCGCGCAAGCGCGGCGGACGCTGCATCGACATCGGCCGCAAAGGGCGACGGATCGATCTGGAAGAGCGGCGCATCGGCTTTGGCGAAAGAGCCCTCCTGGAAGAGCTTCTTCTGAATGATGCCGCTGACCTGCGGCCGGATCTCGGCCGTGCGTAAAGCACTGACCCGACCCGGCAATTCATCATAAACAGTGACGGCTTGCGGCTGCACCGTCATTACGCCGACCCGCACGGCCTGCGGCTTGGCCGTTGCATTCGCATCAGCATCCTGCTCACCACTGCAAGCAAGGAGCAGAATTAGCGGCACACATAACATGCAGAAAATCCAAAACCGCGCGACGTTTCGCATCTGGGTCACCATCATCTCGTGAGGGATTGATCGATGGCGATGCTCTAAAAGCCTTCCATTGGCGGATTGTGGAGGTTTTGTTGCGATCGTGTGGAGGCGGAAGATGGCGGCTCGACGGACAGACGCTTCGGTGTCATTTAAATCGCAAGGAGTGCTACGATCATGGCAGAACTTGTTTTGATAGCTGAGGACGATGCGGAGATCGCCGGTATCCTCGAAGCCTATTTTGCCCGCGAAGGCTTCCGCACCGTGCATGCCCGCGACGGGCAGGTCGCACTCGATCTGCACCGGTCGTTGAAACCCGACATCGTCTTGGCCGACATCACCATGCCGCGCCTGGATGGCTTTGAGCTTCTCGCCGAGATCCAGAGACGAGGCCGCACGCCTGTTATCATGATCACGGCGCTTGATGAGGATGTTGATCGGCTGCAGGGCCTACGCATCGGCGCGGACGACTATATCGTCAAGCCATTCAACCCGATTGAAGTCGTCGCACGAGCCAAGGCCGTGCTACGTCGGGCAGGTTTGGCTCAGGCGGGGGCTGTAATCCGAGTAGGAAGCCTGACCA
The DNA here is from genome assembly GCA_045377275.1 of Allorhizobium sp. GTDB lineage: Bacteria > Pseudomonadota > Alphaproteobacteria > Rhizobiales > Rhizobiaceae > Allorhizobium. Next base: position 218,927 of record JBJIOA010000012.1, read on the forward strand.
TCGATCTCGACAGCTATCAGGTCAAGATCGAGAAGGACGATGGACCAGTTGCCGTTCCCCTGACACTCACCGAATTCAGGCTCCTTGCCCATCTCGCTCGGACACCCAACAAGGTCTTTTCGCGAGCCGAACTCGTCGACGCCTGCCTGCCCGGCTCTGACGCTTTGGATCGAACGATCGACAGTCATTTGAGCAAGCTTCGCAAGAAGCTCGAACAGGCGGGAGGCGGAGGCTTGTTGATCAGCATTCGAGGCGTGGGCTACCGCCTTGGGGTCGATCCATGATCGTGAGGGGGCTCAGCCGTCAGATCTTGCTTGCCATGGCGTCAGTCACCGTGGCCGCGGGTCTGCTCGTATTCTTTGGCACCTATCTCGCCTTCACCATCCTCTTCTATTTCTCCCCTTGGTCCGAAGACACGGACAATTGGCTGACGGGTTTCGATTTCATCATACTGGGCGTTCTGATCCTGATCGCATTGCTTGTCGCCGCGATCGCGTCAATCCGGTTGGCGCGCCGCATTCTTCGAGCCTCTGGAATCCTTGGCGAAAAGCGCCCGGCAGATAAAGGACGGCGATCTTTCGGCCCGTGCCTTGCCCGGCGACCATTCTCTCGGGGAAACGGCCCTTCTTGTTGAGGACTTCAACGCCATGGCGCAGCGCCTGCAGGACATGGCCTCGGACATGAAGCTCTGGAATGCCACGATTGCCCATGAATTGCGGACACCTCTGACCATTCTCAAGGGCCGCCTGCAAGGCATGATCGATGGCGTTTTCGAGCCCGACGAAAAGTCGCTTCAGGCGCTTGTCCTGCAAGTCGATTCCCTGGCAAGGCTGGTGGAGGATCTGCGCACGGTAACCCTTGCCGATAGTGGTCACCTTGATCTTCGCCTGCAGCCTGTTCGGCTGAAGGACGAGATCCTCAAACTTGGTACCGTGCTGGAGCAGGACCTTAAACAAGAAGGCTTCGAGCTGAAGCTCGACCTTTCCGATTTGACGGTCCAGGTTGATCCCATGCGGATCCGACAGGCCCTTCTCGCCCTCGTCACCAATGCACGCCGATACGCGCATCGAGGCGTCATCGAGATCAGCCTTGGCGTGGAGAGCAACCAGGTTATTCTGCGTGTCGCCGACGAAGGTCCAGGCCTAGCCCCCGACATCGCCGATTCCGCGTTCGAACCTTTCCGGAGAGGCGGACAGTCCGGCTCGCCGGAGAAGGGCGGAAATGGTCTGGGTCTCTCTGTGGTCCGTGCAATCGTCGAGGCTCATGGTGGGACAGTCCGCTACACACCCTCTGACACTCGCGGCGCCATGTTCGAGATCGTTCTCGGTGAAGCAGTCGTGTGATCTGCAATTCAGTGCAGCTTCTCCGGATAGCTGAGGCTCCTCCCCCTTGGCTACACGCTCCACACATTCTCCACACGACCTCCACAACTCGGCAAGGCTGGGTTGCTAGCTTCTTTTTGACGAAAGCATCCCAGACCTTAGCAGGATGGGGTGCTTTCGATGACGGAAGACGTGGCTATGGGCGCAGAACTTCGCTCAGCCTCCGCAAAGCTATAGGAAAGACGTAATGACCAATCACACCATCACCTTGGCGGTCGCTCATCCGGATGATCTCCCGGACTTCAAGACAGAGCTCCAAGAAGCATTTTCGCTCGCCGTGATCGATACGTATGGGGCTCTGCCAGATGGCCCGATCCCTTCCGACGAAGACCTCGACAGCTCCATCAATGCACCGGGCGCTGTTACCTTGCATATTCTCTCAGACGGCAAGAAGGTCGGTGGCGCGGTCGTAACCATCAACGAGGAGACGCATCACAACACGCTGGACCTTTTCTTCCTCAAGGTCGGTGAGCATGGCCAAGGGCTGGGTCACAAGGCATGGCTTGCGATCGAGGCGCGCTATCCGAAGACGATCACCTGGCAAACCCACACGCCATATTTCGAGAAGAGGAACATCCACTTCTACGTAAACAAATGCGGCTTCAAGATCATCGCGTTTCACCACGCCAAGTTCCCCGATGCACACCGACCGGGTCCGAGTGATCTGCCGGACGACGAAGGGTTTCTGTTTGAGAAGATGATGCAGTCTGATGGAGAAGATCTTACGCCTTCCGGGCGAACGGCAGCTTACGACAGGCCCTTAACGTACGGAAATTGGGGGCAATGACGGCGAGAAGCTGCCCCCGCGAAGATACCATTCTGACCTCCAGATTGATGCTTTTGAGCGGAAACAATTGCCGCTTTCCCGCAATGTTGACGTCATCCCAAAGCGAGGGCACAAAGATGACATCCACGGTCACCCGCGACGTGACAATACAGGCAAATCAAAGGTCACCTTTTTCAGCGTTTGAAATCACGTGCTAATCTAGGGAGCCGCGCCAATTCTCCCAAAACGCTGATCTCCACTTTTCAAGTCGTGCAGGATTCCGTTTTGACGTCATCGACGACCTTATGCCTAAAGATGATGCCCAAGCCGAAATCGGCACTTGGCTACCTTCGGACTTATCCAGGGTATCTGCGCCCTGGCAGTCCGCCGGGGGTCGAAAATCTCATCCGCCGGGGAAATCTCTTCGACTGACGGCCGCGCATTCCAGCACTATACGCTACGACGAACTTTTGCTCTCCGGCAGCAGTGGCGAACTGTGGGAAGGGGCCAATCCAGAGGTAAGGAGAAGGGGCATGTTGCTTGCGCTGCAGGACAATATCATCTTGGCTGGCCAATCGAGTTCGGTGTACCGAATCTTTCGTAGTCCTGATAAAGCATGCATTGAAATCGTATTGGCTTGACGTCGCTTGAGAGGACCTTTGCTTCAGTTTCTTGGTGCGCTCGCCGGCAAAAATCTTTCGCTTTCGTTTCAACCGTCGCGCGAATACCGCGTGCGGATTGTCGAGCGCCCTGGAACCAGCCTGAAGTCCCACTGATTTGGACGGGCTCAAGAAAGACTGCGACACGGTCGTGCGCGCCTGTCTTAACGGGCAGATACTCGATTATGGGCTGTTTGCAGAGGATCGCGCGGCTTGGGATCGTAGCTTGATCACGCTTGTGATCCGCACCGCCGATAATCGGCCAGTCGCCTTCAACGCAATGCCGCTTCTCGATGTGATCCGCGGTGGGGTAAGCGAGACTGTGCTGCATCTGGGGCTGGTCATGGTCGATCCAGCCGAACGCAGCGGCGGATTGTCATGGATCCTCTATGGCCTCACCTGTTTCGCACTGTTCCTCCGGCAAGGCCTGCGCCCGCTCTGGGTCAGCAGCGTTACACAAGTGCCTGCTGTGGTCGGCATGGTGGCCGAAACCTTCAGCGAGGTATTCCCGGCGCAAAGCGCCACCCCGCAATCCTTCACTCACCGTCATCTTGCCCATCAGATCATGCACCGACATCGCCATGCCTTTGGCGTGGGTGAGGATGCGGGCTATGATGCCGATCGGCAGATCATCTTAAATGCCTATACCGGTGGATCGGACAACTTGAAGAAGACCTTTGCCGTGGCTGCCAAGCACCGGCGCGAGGAATACAACGCCTTCTGCGAGCGAGAGCTCGATTATGGACGTGGCGATGATGTGCTCCAGATCGGCAAGATCGATCTTGCCGCAGGGCAACGCTTCCTCTCCCGCAGCGTACCGCGCAGCGCCTTGCCGCAATTGGCTGTGCAGTCCGCAATGATGCTGGCCGGCGCAGTGCTGGTCCCACTGATTCAGTGGCTCGATCCGACCCGTCCATATAACCGCCTCAGGCCCCTCAAATGACCCATGACATGACCTCCTTCAGCTATGCCGAAATGACGACGCGCAACCGTGGTTTCGTGGATGAGGCCGAGCAGGCGCGCCTTCGCGAAGCTTGCGTTTTCATTCCCGGCGTTGGCGGAATGGGAGGCGCAGCTTTCATGGCGCTGGTGCGCGCCGGGATCGGGCGCTTCGTTATCGCCGACCTCGACGTCTTTGAGGTGTCGAACCTGAACCGCCAGCTTTTTGCCCGCGCCGATACAATTGGCGTGCTGAAGGCTGAGGCGGCGGCACGGCTGGCGCTTGAGATCAATCCCGAGCTGCAAATCGAAGTGCTCGGGCGCGAATGGACCGAAAGGCTGCCGGATATACTCCCCCGCGCTGATGTCGCGATCAACGGCACCGATGATGCTGCGGCGGGCGCAGAATTCTACCGCCAGTGCCGCGCTCATGGGCGCACGTTGATCGATGCCTATGCCTCGCCTCTGCCCTCGGTCACCGTGGTGCGCCCGCAGGATCCACGGCTGGAAGAGCGGCTTGGCTATCCCACGGTCGGCGTGCCGTGGCAGGCGATTACCCGCGACATGGGCGTGGAATGTCTGATGAAGGAGATCGAGTATGTGCTGGTGCATTCATCAAGCCACAAATATGTCGATCTCGACGTCGCGGGCCAGGTCGCGGCTGGCAAACGTTCGCGCTTCAGCTTTGCGACCATGGTGACGATGGCCGGCACTCTGATGGCGGAAGAGGCAATCCGGCAGATCCTGGGGAGGCCCGGCGGCACCGATTGCCGAGGCTATTTCTTCAACCCTCATGCCCAGCGGGTCGAACGGCCGCTGCTGCCACCACTTGCTTTTGCGAAACGGGTGCTGGTGAGACGTTTCATGGCAAAGCTCCTGGCATGACAGCGATAGCCGCCCTATTAACGGCCATTGGACTCGCCGCCGCGCTGGTGGCGCGCATGGGGGTAGCGTCGGCTGCGCGCAGTAGCGAGGTGGCAGCGCATCTTGCGCGCCTGCTGACCATGATCGTGCTCCTTCTGGTTTTGCGGTTGGCGGGGTCGGCGCTGTCTTCGCCGGTTTTGGTCGCTGCGAAGATGCTCGTTGCAGCCTGGTTGCCATTTGTCACCTTGCGCCTTGCCGAAGAAATGGTGCGCCGCCATGCGCCACGCCTGGTCAAGTTGTTGGCGCTGTCTGGGGCGGGCGCATTCTCGCTGCTGGCGATCATTTTCCAACTGGTGTGGGCAGGGCCCGCTCTGATCGCGCTTGCCGTGTTTCAGGCATCGGTTGTGGTGGCGATTCTCATGCATCTTTGGGCGCAACGTGGTTCGATATCGCTGGCTGAGCGGCACGCTGTAGATATGTTAGCGCTCGCCTTCGCATTGGCACTGCCTCTGCTGGCGACCGACTTCGCCTTCGCCTTTCCGGATCTGACGTTCCGCGGTGGACCCTTTGCGGCCATTGTGTTTGTCCTCGCCTGCTCTCGCCTTGCTGGTGTGGCGAGCCGTCCGCTCAGGCTGCTGGGTGACGTGCTGTTGGTCTCGGGAGCCGGCATATTGGCCGCACTGGCCGCGTATCTTGTCAGCGCGCCCGCTATCCTCTATCCCGCCCTTGCCGCCACGGGAGGAGCGGCTGCGGCGCTGGTGCTGCTCATTGAACGTTTCGCCGACAGCCCTGTGCGCGGCGAGGGGATCCTGGGGCCCATTGCACTAGCCGCGCCCGATGAAGCGGTAATTCTTGCAGCACACCCCCTGCTCGCAAATGCGGTAACGGTGACCGCCGAGGCGCTCTCCGATCTGCCAGCGGACCTACTGGCCGCGCTCGCCGCAAAACCCGTGGTGACGGCTGCGCGCGATCCGATGAGCGAGAACTTGACCGGCGCCGCGCGCGAGTTGCTCGCCCGCTATGGCGCCAGCCATCTGCTTCGGCTTTCTCCAGCGCCTTCTCCGCGTTTTCTCGCGATCTCGGGCGGTGCTCTGGACGAAGCGCGGCTGACGCGGGAACTGACCATCGTTGCTCGGCTGCTGGAGCGTGCCCCATGAGCCTCACCTTGCACGAAGGCGACCGCGAAGCCTTCTTCGACGCCCCGTTCAACGCCTATCCGCCAGATATCGGCTATGTCTCGCCGATACGGGGGGACTTGATGCGGATGCTCGACCCGGAGAAGAACCCGCTCTGGCAGGCAGGCAATGCCTTTCGCTTCTGGACGGTGCACCGCGACGGAATGCCGGTGGGCCGGATCATCGCCCATCTCCACCGCCAATCGAACGAGCGCTGGGGCTTGCGACGGGCACAATTTGGCTTCTTCGACTGTGCCGATGACCCTGAGGCAGCCCGGATGCTGCTGGATGCTGCCGCAGATTTCGCCCGCGAGCAGGGGATGAAAGAGCTGGTCGGCAACTTCAATCTGACAGCCATGCAGCAATGCGGGGTAATGACCGGAGGGTTCGAGGCGACTGCCTATACCGATATGATCGTCGGCCCGCCTTGGCTGCCACGATTGCTCGAGACGAACGGCTTTTCCGCCTTCTTCCCCATGACGACCTTCGAGATTGATCTGACTCGAAGACCCATCCCGCCTGCATCGCTTGATCGTGCGCGCTATACCTTTGCCCCGATCCGCAAGGGGACCTTCCCCGAGCGTATGGAGGAAGCCCGACTGCTGCTCAATGACGGTTTCCATAACAATCCCATGTTCGTGCCTCTGACCGCAGAGGAATTCCAGTTCCAGGCGGGCGAGCTCAGCACGATCATCGATCCCCGCCTGTCCTCGGTGCTGAAGCGGGACGGGGTGCCGGTGGGCGTCATCATCGCCATCCCCGACCTGAACGGTTTCCTCAAGGCAACCCGTTCACGGATCGGACTAACGACGCCGTGGCACTTCCTGCGATACCGGATGAACCGCAAGCGGGCCGTCATCGTCTTCTACTCGGTCGCCCAAGCGGCACAGGGCCAGGGGATCATGAGCGCGATGCTGGCCGAGACGCTCGAACGGGTGCGCGCTGCGGGTTACGAGACGGTCGGCGGGACCTGGATCGCCGACGAAAACCGGGCGAGCCGCAGGCAAGTTGAAAAGATGAACGGCCGATGGCTCCACAAGCTGCACCTGTTCCGCAAGGATATCGCATGAATGCCGATGGACTACGCTCCCTCGTCGCCGCAGCAATGGCCGCGCCGAGCGTTCATAACGTCCAGCCCGCGCGCTGGCGGATCGATGGCGAAGCACTGATCTTGTTGGAAGACACAACACGGCGGCTGACAGCCGGTGATCCCCTCGGCAATGATGCCGAGATCAGCCTTGGCGCCGCGACAGAGGGGGCGGCGATCGCTGCCTCGGCCGCAGGGCTGGCAACGAGCGTCGAGCGGCTCGACGGTGAGGTGGCGGGCGGCTTGAGGCCGGTGGCGCGGCTGACCTTCCTACGGGGTGCCGAACCCGATCCGCTGCTGGCGGTGCTGGAGGCACGGGCATCGTGGCGCGGGCCCTTTTTGCCGCCATCGCCGCAGGACCTCGCCGCGGCACAAGCACTTCTTGGCGAAGATCGGGTGGTCGTTTCCGATCCCGTGGCCATCGCCGTCGCTGCCGCATTATACGACCGGGCGAGCTATGCGATCATCCGCGGCGACGGCTTCCGTACCGAGTTACGGCACTGGATGCGTCTCAGCCCGCGTCATCCCGACTGGGCGCGCGACGGGCTCAACGCCACTGCCATGCAGCTTTCGGGGATCGAGGCTGTGGGCGCAGGTGCTGTACTGGGGCCGCTGTTTCGCCCGCTCGCAGCGCTTGGCGTCGCGCCTGCCTTGCTGGCCGAGGCCAAGGGCTTCACCAACGCGGCCGCCGTCGTGCTGTTTCACCGTGCTGCAGACGAGCACCCGTTCGACAGCGGACGCGCCTTTCACCGGCTGTGGCTGGAGGTCGATGCGACCGGATTGGCAGGCAATGTTCTCGCCGCCCTCGCCGATGACCCGGCGGCGGCTGCAGCCATCTGCGCAGCCCACGGGATTTGTGTCGACCGCCGGCTGGTCAGCGCCTTGCGGATCGGCAGACACGACGGTCCGCCCTTCCCCCGCGCCCGCCTGCCGCTTGCCGAAGTGTTGCTCGACTAAAGCAGCTTGAGGAACGCGATCAGCGCCTGCCGCTCCTGCGGAGTGAGCTCGCTGCCATAGGTATGGCCGCCATTGCCCAGCCCAGGCTGCGTTGTGTCGACCCGTTGCGGTTCAGCGAAGGGCGTGTAGCCCGCCGGATAGTCGCCCTCTGGGGTCAGCCGCAGGCCCATGCTTTGCCAATCGAGCGCGTGTCCGCCGACCATGAACCGCGCCGGGCGCAGAGACGGGTCGAGAAGCGCAGCGAGGCTCGGGACGGATCCATTGTGGAGATAGGGCGCCGAGGCCCACACCCCGGCAAGTGGCGGGGCGGCGTAGCCTTGACCGTTCGCAACGGAAATTGCCCTGCCATAGGCAGATTTGCCGATCGCCTCGGCAAGTGCGGAGTCGACAGCCTGCGCGCGCAGCGGATCGGTACCCACGTCGCCGATCCAGTCGGGATAGGTGGCGAGCCGAGGCACGCCTGCGTTCCAGTCGAAGCTGCCGTGGCACGATGCGCAGCCCCGGGCATAGAGCGCTGCACCTTGCTCAGCCGCCGCCCGGTCGATCGGACCGGGATAGGCTTGTGGGCGATAGTCGGCGAGCCAGGCGAAGATCGCCTCGGCCTCGGGAAGATGGCGCCGGGCCATCTCTGGCGTCACCCCCATGCTCGGCACGGTGAAGAAACTGGTGATCACCGCGAGTTCGTATGGATCAGCCTTGTCCGACGGGGTGGCATAGGCCCCATCGACAAGCAGGCGACTGCGATGATGGCGCAAGCCGAGGTCGGGTATGGAGACGAATCCACGATCTCCCGCCCCGCCCCCCAGAAGCGGCGTTCCCATCTGGAACTTGAGCGCGGCGACACCGTTGGTCGCTCCCGGAAGACCGTTTGGGAACGCCAGCGCGCGTGTTGCATCTGCCAGTGTCGCCAGGCGGCCGCGCGCAAGCGGCAGAACGATCCAGCGGAGCGAGGCGCGCTCCTGCCAGCCCATGTCCGGAAACAGCGTATCGACCATTGGCAATAAGCCGGGGTCGCTCGCATGGCGTCGAAGCGCAGTGAAGATCGCCTGGGTGTAGCTTTCGAGGTCTAGTGACGTGTTGGGCATTCCCAGCACGACACGGTCCGGCTGCGGCTTCCCGTCGGGCGAGTAGGCAACCCCGGCATGGCACGCCGCGCAGCCAAGATTGGCAACCTCGACCCTCGCGCCGCCAATGGGCGCGATAAAGCCATGGGTCATCCCCAGTGGTTTCTCAGCAAGGGGCAGGCGCATTTCAGCCGGTGCGCCGTCGACGCTCTGCGGATAGAGGAAGCCAAAGCGCCGCATCACCCGCTGCAGCGTTGTAAGATCAGTCGGCGCCGTCGGATCGCGCAACTGTTCGTCCATCACAAGCGCTGCTGCGACAAGCTTGAACGGCACGGCATTGGTTTCAAGGGAGGTTTGCGAAATGCCGCCAAAGCCGCCGCCCGCAAATGCTGCTGCACCTTTCGCCGCAAGCGGCGCTGCGGTCCCCGTCTGCGGCATCGCGAGAGACTCACTCTCCGGCGCAGCCGCCAACACCAGGTATCCTACCAAGCCAAGCACGAAGGCCAGGCCCGCAAGCATCATCATTCTGGAACTCATCCGGCCTTTGCCACGAATTGTAAATCGCATGCAATGCATTAGGCCCTGCGTTCCGGTCACTCGCAAGGGCCGGCCGACAGGGGTTCACAAGCAATCCTTAGACCACCTCAATTTCCGCTGGTGGTGCAGCGGAGACGTGAGCCGGAGTATCCGCTTTCCGGTCTGTGTCACGGGAGCATGCATGGCCGACTTGAAGGCGCTTAGCTGCCACGCTCAAATGCTACCTCACCTCCGGCTCTGCACTACCGAGCGGAAATAATTGCCGCTCTCCCGCCGTGTTGACGTCGGCCCCAAAGCCAGGGCACAAAGGTGGCATCCACGGTCGCTCGCGGCAGGAAAACAAAGGGAAATCAAAGGCGATTTTGTTAACCATTTGAAATCATGTGAGAATCCAGGTTCTCCAGGCCGGCCATTCTAGGCCGGTTTTCGGCGCAAATTCGGCGACTGTTTCTCGCAGAAAAAGCGACGTATTTTCAAAAGCTTGAGGAATTCGAGGGCCGTTCATCAGGCCATCCATCGTGCGCAAGCGGGCCTCCCAAAATTGGCTGGGGACCTGGTTTAGGGCTTCATTCTGAGAGTTCACTCTTCTTGGCTGAGGATGCACTCATTTCAAACCGGCAATGTCGACATCTGATGCCTGATCTTTAGGTCTCCTTGGCGAGCGGGGCGAACGAAGCCAGTCAAGGTGCAATGGGGACCTGTCGCGACCCCAAGGCGAGCGCTCAAGTTAAAACAGTATCTTTAAGCATCCGGAGCTGGCGAACCTCTATCGGTGTTGCCAAAAGCCGATCGACTTGAGAGAGAAAAGGCGTGAGATACGGCATGGCCATATGCTCCAAGAGGGCTTCTGGGCAGGTCCAGTTTTCGTCGAACACGAAAACGCAGGGATCATTCAGGTCGGCATACAGGTCGTATTTGATGCAGCCAGGCTCCGCGCGGGTCGGTGGGATCTGAGCTACGAGCAAGGAAGCCAGTTCGTCCCTAAATTCGGGACGAGCTGTGATGGTGGCAACAACCGTCAGGGTCATGATGCCATCCTCTTCTGGCTGAGTGCTACTGCCAGGATGATGATGCCACCGCGGGCGATCAGCTGTTGGCTGAATTCGAGCCCCATTAGGATAAGGCCGTTGTTGATAAGGCCGATCATCAGGGCGCCGACAATGGTGCCGATCACGGTACCCTTTCCGCCGAACAGGCTGGTGCCGCCGAGGACCGCAGCAGCGATGACCGAGAGTTCATCCCCCTCCCCTAGCTGGAAGCGGCCGGATTGCAGGCGCCCCGCATAGAGCATCCCGGCGAGCGCTGCCGCGAGCGAAGAGATGACCAGCACCTTGAACTTGATCGCCTTTGTGTCGATGCCGGAATAGCGTGCCGCCGTCTCGCCACCGCCAGTCGCGAGCACCCGCCGACCGAATCCCGAGCGGCGCAGCACGATATGGCCGATGCCGCCGAAGACTGCCATCCAGATCATAAGCACCGGCACCGGCCCGAGATTGCCGCCGCCGAAGAGCCAGGAATAGCCGGGCGACAGGATCGGCACCGCGGCTGTCGCCGATATCCACATGGCGACGCCTTTGGCGATGCCCATCATGGCCAATGTGGTCAGGAATGACGGAATACCGATGCGGGTGGTGAGCCAGCCGTTGAACATGCCGACGGCAAGACCCGTGGCAATACCGGCACCGACGCCAACGATCGGCCCGCCTGCGGCGATGCCCATCGCGACCGTGACCGTAGCAAGCCCTGCAACCGCGCCGACTGAAAGGTCGATCTCGCCCGCCGAGAGGACGAAGGTCATGGCGATCGCCATGACGGCGATCATCGCCGTTTGTCGTACGATGTTGAGCAGGTTGTTGGGATTGAGGAACCCCTTGTCTGCCAGTGTCACAGCGAATACGAGGAAGATCACGACGAAGCCGATATAGATGATGTTCTGGCGCCAGTTGGCGAAGAAGGCGTTAGCCATGGGAAACCTCCTGTACCGCAAGGGCCTTTTGGATTTCGATCTGGAGCCGCTGCTCTGCGGCCTGGAGACGGTGGGCTAGGTCATCGACGGGCACGGATGGATCTTCCAGCGCCTCGCGCGGCAGATCCTGGTGCACGCGCCCGTCAGCCATGACGAGAATGCGATCGCAGGCGGTCAGCAGTTCGGACAGCTCGGACGAGATCATGATGATGCCTTTGCCGGCGGCGGCGAGTTCCCGCACCAAGCGGATGATTTCGGATTTGGAACCGATATCGATGCCTGCGGTCGGCTCGTCGAGAATAAGGATGTCGGGATTGGTGGCGAGCCACTTGCCGATGACGACCTTCTGCTGATTGCCGCCCGAAAGCGTCGAGACCGCATGGTCGCGGCTCGCCGTCTTGACGCGCAGGCGCTCGATTTGTGCGTCCGTCAGGTCGTTCGCCGCCTTGGTATCGACGAGGCCGCTCTGGGACAGCCTGTCGATGACGGCAAGGATCATGTTGGAGGCGACCGAATGGTCGGGAATAATGCCCTGCGTGGCGCGCGCTTCCGGCACCAGCGCGACACCGGCGGCGATCGCATCGCCCGGCTTGCGGATTGTGACGGCGCGGCCCTGGATCCGGATTTCGCCCATGGCGACCGGATCGATGCCGGCCATGACCCGCGCCAGCGACGAACGGCCCGAGCCGAGCAGACCCGCGAGCCCCAGCACTTCGCCGCGATGCAGCGTCAGGGACACGTTCTCCGGCTTGTGGCGACCGCTGACATTATCGAGTTCCAGCAGCACGTCACCTTTCACGGCGACGCCGCGCTCGACGTCCGACAGCCCCTTCGAGCGCCGCCCGACGATGTGCTCGATCATCGTGTCGATCGGCAACTCACTAAGCGGTGCCGTGATGACATGCCTTCCGTCGCGCAGGATCGTCGCGCGGTCAGCGATGCGGGCTATCTCGTCCATGCGGTGGCTGACATAGATGATCGCCACGCCCTTTGCCTTGAGCTTGCGCAGGAAGACGAAGAGCCGCTCGACATCGGAAACGGCGAGTGCCGTTGACGGTTCGTCCAGAACCAGCACCCTCGCATCCTGCGATATGGCCTTGGCGATCTCCGTCAGTTGCTTCTGGCCAGCACCGAGATCGCCGACCAGGGCCTTCGGATCGACAAAGACGTCGAGCATGGCGAAAATGTCCGCCGCGCGCTTTTCTGCCTCATGGTCATCGATGAGCCCCGTGCCGGCGCGATATTCCCGCGTCAGGAAGATGTTCTGCGCCACCGTCAGCGTCGGGACGAGGCTCATTTCCTGGTAGTTCATGGCGATGCCGGCAGCCCGGGATGCCTCTGGTGAATGGGTGGACAGGGGCATACCACCGACCTCGATGGCGCCCTTGTCCGGGCGGTGGACCCCGTTCAGCACCTTGAGGATTGTCGACTTGCCGGCGCCGTTGCCGCCCAGCAGCGCATGGACCTCGCCGGGCATGACCTCGAAGGACACGTCGACCAGCGCACGCACGCCGCCGAAGGTCTTGGATATGCCCGTCATGCGGACCGCAGCGGCGCTCGCGCTCATCCCACCTTCTCCCACAGCCCGGTCTCACCGGAGCGGATGAGGGCGTCGGCGACGAGTTCCGTCAGCAAGCCGTCCTCGAAGTTCGGGCTCGGCTGCCGGTTCTTCGCGATGGCCGAGAAGAAATCATAGCATTCGACAATCTTCGTTTCCGAATAGCCGATGCCGAGGCCGGGGATTGGCCAGAGGCCGTTGCCATAGGGATGGGCCGGGCCGGTGTAGACGGTTCGGAAGCCGCGGGCATCCGCCGGGTCGTCAGCGAACATCACCTGAAGCTCGTCGCGGCGCTCGTAGTTGAAGTGGATCGAGCCCTTGGTGCCGTGTATTTCCAGGGTGATGAAATTGTTGCGGCCATAGGCGTTGCGGGTCGCCTCCAGGCTGCCGATCGCGCCACCTTCGAATTTCAGCATCGACACGACCTCGTCGTCGACATCCACCTCGCCGCGTTCAGCATCCGCGGCCTTCTCTGCCGCGCCGAGCTTGTCGACGCCGCCCTGCTGCAGCGGTCGCGTCTTGTTGTAGGTCGTCGTCATCGCGTTGACCTCGGCGATCGGGCCGACGAGATAATGGGCGAGATCGACGACGTGGGTTGCGATGTCACCGACCGTGCCGGAGCCGGCGATCTTCTTCTGGAAGCGCCAGGAGAGGGGCGAATCCGGGTCGGCCGACCAGTCCTGCAGATAAGTACCGCGGAAATTCAGGATCCGGCCGATGCGCCCCTCGTCGATATACTTCTTTGCGAGCGCCACGGCCGGTGTGCGGCGATAATTGAAGGCCACCATGTGAATGACGCCGGCGGCTTTCACCGCGTCATGCATCGCCCTCGCCTCCTCGACGGTGCGGGCAAGCGGCTTTTCGCAGATGATGTGCTTACCGGCCTTGGCCGCCGCGATGGCGATCTCGGCATGCACATTGTTCGGCGTGCAGATATCGACGACGTCCACGTCGGGCCGATTGACGACAGCCCGCCAGTCCGACGACGCTTCCTCGAAACCGTAGCGCTCGCGCGCTTCCTCGGCCATGCCGTCGGTCACATCGACGACGACCTTGCGGTGGGGAATGGCCGGTGCGGGCCAGAAGAACATTGGCATGGAGGCATAGGCCATGGCATGCGCCTTGCCCATGAAGCCGCCACCGATCATGGCGACGTTCATCACTTTGGTCATCGGTTCTCTCCTGAAAAACGCTCGCCCTTCGGGCGCCAAGTTCGATTGCCGACAAACGCCGGATCGGGTCGGTTAGGGGGCGCGCGCGGCACCCCGTAACCTGCGGATTACTGTCCGAGGCTCGTCTTGATGTTGTCGGTCGCCTCGGTGGAATAGACCGCTTTCCAGCCGTCAAGCAGGGTGTCGCGCGTCACCGGAAGGGCCGGGAGAGCGACGAAGGCCGGCGCTTCCTTGCCGAGCAGCGCATAGCCGGCCAGCTTGGCTTCGACGACACCAGCATCATAAGGCCGCTGCGCGCCGAGCCCCTTGACGAAGCCGCCCTGGGCCATCGAGATTGCCACGTTTTCCCCGAGGTCGATGGTGGTGATGACGAGATCGTCGCGACCGGCGACACGCGCCGCCGAGATCACGCCTTCGGCCGGCACGTCCCACACCGCCCAGATGCCTTTGATGGTCGGGTTGGAGGTAAGGATGGCAGACGCTGCCTTTTCCGCATCGCCCGAGAAATCAGGTCCGCCGATGCCCTGCTCGGCCACGATCTTGATATTCGGATAGTCGGAGGCAATCGTTGCCTTGAAGGCATCGTAACGCTGCTTCGTGACGAAGAAGTCGGCAGCATGGAACACGAGCCCGATATCGCCCTCCCCGTTCAGAGCCTTCGCCATCAGATGCGCCGAGGCCACGCCATTGCCGTAATTGTCGGCAGATACGACCGACACATAGTCCTTGCCGGCTTCAAAGCCCGTAGGCACATTGTCCATAAAGACGAGTTTGGTGCCAGCCTCTGCGGCTGCCTTGTAGGCCGCGGCCGTCGCTGTCGGATCCGTCGGGATCGAGACGATGATATCAGGCTTCTGCGCCATGATGGTCTCGATGTCGGAGACCTGTTTTTCCGGCTTGAAACCGGCATCGGTGACCGCAAGCACCTTGATGCCCATCGCGGCGAACTGGGTCTGAAGACCGTTGATCTGGGCGCGGGACCAATCGTTGCCACCATAATGCATGACGATCGCGGCCGTCGCATTCATCGCCTTGATCTTCGCCAGTTCTTCGTCGGTCAGGGTAACGTCGGCGGCTGGCGAGGGATCTTCGCCCGACGGTCCCTTGGACAGGACCGTTTGCTGCAGCGCGGCCAGAGCGCTGTCAGGATCGGCAAAGGCCGGCGCTGAATAGGTGCAGGCAAGCGCCAACACGGCGACAGTGCCTAACAGGGTTCGTCTCTTCATCATCACTTTCTCCTCCCGAAAGTGGGGCATTCGCCCCGGTCGCGGCCGTCAGGCCGATTTGAGATAGGTCATGCTCGCCTTCGCACCTTCGAGTGGGTCAGACCATGAATCGAGCTCGGTGCAGACCCAGCCATCGAAGCCAACCTCCCGAAGGGCCGCGATGATGTCATCCGTCGGCACGTCGCCGCGATCGATCGGTGTGAAGGCGAAGGGCTCCTTCTGAAACCCTTTGAGATGGACATAGGAAATGCGTGCCGCATGCTCGCGGACGAGTGTGGCGGGATCCCCTCCGGCAGCGACGAGATGGGCCGTGTCCGGGCAGAAATGAATGCCGGTAAGCGCAAAGATCTTGCGCACCTCGGCCGGTCCCTCGACGATGGTTGAAAGATGCGGGTGGTAGTGTGCGGTGAGGCCGCGCGCCTCGGCGATTTCCTTCACGCGGTCGAGCGCGGCTGCGAGCTTGTGATAGTCGGCCTCGCGAATGCCATCGAAGCGTTTGGCGCCACCGCCGACGACAAGATGCGGGGCGCCGAGCTCGGCTGCGCGATCCGCCGCGCGGGTCACCCGGGCCAGTTCCTCCGGCAGGATGTCGTCGAAGATGAAGTTGCCGCCGGCATAGGTTGCCACGAGCGTCAGCCCGTAATCGGCAAGCAGGGCACGCATATCTTCCACGCCATAATCAAGAAGATTGCCGTCGAAGAGCTCGACGCCTTCGTAACCCGCCGACGCAATGTCCGCGAAGGCACGGCGCATGTCGCCAAAGGTGCGGTAGGCAAGATTGGTGATTGACGTGACGCCGACAGCGTCTCCGCCAAGGCTGCCCCAGCAGTTCGCATGATAGGCGAGCTTGAAGTTCGACATCGGCGCCTCCTCCCAGTGACCGTGTTGATGTGCGAGCTGTCTTACGCCCGGAAAAAGGGTATGTCAATTATTTAACTGCACAACTTAATACTCTTTTGCAGATTTAATGCAAAAGATCCGTGTTGCCAGTCGGAAGCCTCCGCCTTAATAAGGATGGAGAGGGCAAATCCGCCGGAAGGAAGAAGTCATGGCGACGACCGCAACCGCGGCAAATGACACCGCTCCCCGCCGCAAAGGTCGGCCGCGCGTCACCGAGACCGCGGCGCCGAGCCTTGTCGAGATTCTCAATCTGGTGCGGACGGAGCAGGCCACCACACGCCAGGAAATCGAGCGCCAAAGTGAACTCGGCCGCGCGGTCGTCGCAGACCGCTTGGGTACGCTCGGCGAACTCGGTCTGATCGACGAAAGCGAACTTGCGACCGCATCCGGTGGGCGCGCGCCGCGCCTCGTGCGTTTTGCTGCAGATCGTGGCCGGATCCTGGTCGCCACGCTCGACCAAACCGCGCTCGGCGTCGGTATTGCCGATCTTGGCGGCTCCCTGCTCATGGAGCATCACGAGGCGACCGAACTCAGCCAACCGGTGTCGGCCCTCGCCGATCGTCTGGTCACGCTTTTTCGCTGGATCCTGGAACGGCATTCGGACATCCAGCTCTACGGCATCTCCATCTCGGTTCCAGGCGCCGTCTCCGACGGTGCCGAGACGCTATTCCAACGCGCCACGCCTGGCGTTCTGCCCGGCTGGGAGAGTTTTCCGCTTGTCGAAACACTCGTTCGGGGCCTTCGATGCACCCGTCTGGCTCCGTTCCAGCGTCGAGACCATGACGATGGGCGAACTGCATGCCGGAGCCGGGCGCAATCAGCGCACCATGATGTTCGTCAAAGTCGGCAAACGCATCGGGGCCGGGCTTGCAAGCGACGGAATTCTCTTTCGCGGCGCACAAGGGGCCGTTGGCCTCATCGGTTCTGTTCCGGTGACCGTCGGCGACAGGACGGGTACTCTTGAGGCGATGGCGGGGTCGGATCACATTGCCCAGGATGGCCGGCTTGCTGCCGAAAACGGCATCAGCCCGATACTTGCCGAGCTCGTTCGACGCGGCGTCGACATCACCGCGCTGGAAGTCGCCCAAGCCGCACAGATGGGCGATGCCGCCGCCATCGATATCCTGGCGCAGAGCGGCCGGCTGATCGGCCAGGTGGTCGCGACGCTCGCCAACATGCTGAACCCCGCGCTCATCGTGCTGTCCGGCTCGATCGCGCAGACCAACGATATTCTGCTCGCCTCTGCGCGCGAGGCCATCTACGGAGCCTGCCACCCCCTCGTCAGCCGCGACCTCCAGATCATCCGATCCCAGATGGGGAGCTCTTCAGGTCTTGTCGGAGCCGCGATCGTCGCGTCCGAGGGCCTGTTTACACCACCGATGCTGAAAGACTGGATCATGGCCGGGCAGCCTCAGGCGCATCCGCTGTTCCAGGAGTTGAAAAAGGAAATTGCCCGGCGAAAGGTCATCAAGGGAGATATGGTCCGACCGCCGGACATGTGAGGAGGATTGAATGGCGATTGCGGGTCTCGGCCCTCATGGAGAGCGAGCATCAGCGCCCGAACGGGTTCTGCTGCTACCAGAGGACATGGAGCGGGCGCGAGCAGGAGGCTTGCGGGTCGCCGTCGTCCTGCACACGCTCGAAAGCGACTGGGCCAAACAGCAGCTTTCCGGCATCATCGGCATGCTCGGCAATTGCGGGGTTGCGGTCATCGACGTGATCGACTGCGCCTTCACGCCGGAGGTCCAGATCGAGGCACTCGGGCGGCTGATCGAGGAAGCACCGGATGCCATCATATCCCTGCCCGTCGCCAATTCGAAAGTGGCAGCGGCGCATGCGCACGTGTCTGCGGCCGGCATAAAGCTCATCCTGCTCGACAACGCACCAACCGGACTTCTTCCGGGAAAGGACTACATCTCCCTCGTCTCGGCAGACAATTTCGGCCTCGGCAAGATCGCGGCTGAAGGCTTGTCGCCGCATCTGCCTGATGGCGCGGAGGTCGGCGTGCTCGGCTACGACGCCGATTTCTTCGCGACCAACGAGCGGGAAATCGCCTTCGTGAAATGGATGCAGATCCACCGTCCGGACGTTACGCTGCGAGTCCAGCGGTTTCCGGCCCTGTCGGCAGTTGCCGCAACCACGCGCACTCTTGCCGAAGCCCATCCGGATCTCGCCGGCCTCTTTGTCGTCTGGGACACGCCGGCAATGATGGCCGCCGGCGTTCTCAAAACACTAGGGCGCAAGATTCCGATGACGACCGTGGATCTCGGCCATGCGGCGGCGATCGGGCTTGCTGCCAGCGACCCCCTTGTCGCGATTGCCGCCCAGCAGCCGTTCCGCCAGGGTGAGAGCGCAGCCTCCATCACAGTGACCGCGCTCCTCGGCAGGCCGGCCCCTGACTGGGTCGCGCTTCCCGGCCTTGCGGTCACCGCAAGCAATGTGGTGGAGTGCTTCCAGACCGTGTGGCGGGCGCCGGCACCCCAGGAAGTTCTCCGAAGGCTCAGGCTCGTCGGCCTGAAGGCTTCCGATCAACACCCGTCTTGAGCGGGAAAGCTCTTTCGAACTTGTAGTTTCTGCGGAACAACCCAATATTTAAGCAATGTCGAATGCTTTACGCATCGCACGTGGTCGCTTCGGGAGAGTGGCGCTGCTGGATATGGATCGGCCCCTGGTGCGGCATGCGCATCCGCATTGCCATGTTCTGTTGAAGGTCGAGGGTGCAGACACGCAGTTTTCAGTGCGCGACCGGCTCGTGCCTCTCACGGACGAAAGCGCCGTCCTGATCAATGCCTGGGAGCCGCATGCCTATGCGCATGACCAGGCGCGGCCGAAGACGGTGATCCTGGCGCTCTACATCGAGCCGCAATGGCTCGGCCATTTCCGGCCGAATTGGGCGGCAAGCCACGCCCCCGACTTCTTCGCCTCGAATGTCGGCTCGATCACCCCCGACATTCGTTCGCGCACACGCACGCTTGCGGAGGCCATGGTGAAGGAGCCGAACAGCGCCGAAGTGCATGAGGTGCTTCTCGGTGAACTGATGGTCGCCGTCATCGAACGCTTCGCCGACTGGCGGGCCGTGCCCAATTCGATCCGCGATCTCGCATCACGCCCGCTTCTCGACTTTCGTATCCGCAAGGCCGTCGAGCGCATGAAGGCGGCACCTGGCGAGATCGCCGATCTCGATCTTCTCGCGACCGAGATCGGACTGTCCCGGGCGCATTTCTTCCGGCTGTTCGAGACATCGCTGGGTGTAACGCCGCGGGTCTTCCTCAATGTGCAGCGCCTGGAACGGGCGGTGTCCGCCGTTGCCGATGGAACGGAGAGTTTCGCGGCGATCGGCGACCAGCTCGGCTTTTCCGTACCGGCTCATTTCTCGCGCTTCTTCCACGATCATGCCGGCTCCTCGCCGAGCATCTTCCGCACCGTCAGCCGGCTCTCGGCTGACGATTTTGCAGACTCCTCGGTAAGGTCTGATACGCGGCGGTATCGCCCGATCTTGCTCCCTCCTTCACCTTTCTCCCACGGCACCCCGACACCAACGGGTGCGGGAGGAGCACATGAAGAGTTTGGAGACGGCGGGCGGCCTGATCGGCCGGACCGTGGAACGTGTCGAGGATGCCGGACTTCTGACCGGCCGCGGCCGCTACATCGATGACCTGCCCGTCCGGCGCGACACCGCCCATCTGGCGATCCTGCGCTCGCCGCATGGCCATGCCGAAATCCGTGCGATCAATACGTCTGCTGCCAGTGCCCTGCCCGGCGTCTCTGCCGTGCTGACCGGGGTCGACGTGGCGCGGCTTACCCGCAGCATGACCGTGGGGGTCAAGGCGAACGTCGAATGCTGGCCGATCGCCCGGGACCGGGTACGCTATGTCGGGGAACCCGTGGCCCTCGTCGTTGCCGAGAACCGCTATGTTGCAGAGGATGCGCTCGATCTGATCGAGGTCGAGTACGAAACCCTGGCCGCCGTTGTCGATCCTGAAAAGGCGCTTGGAGCCGATGCCCCGGTGCTGCATCCCTCACTCGGCACCAACCTCATCAACGAGCGCAGCTTTCGCTACGGGGACCCTGAAGCAGCGCTTGCGACTGCCGACCACCGCATTTCCATCCGCATTGCCTATCCCCGCAATTCCTGCACGCCGATCGAGACCTACGGTGTCATTGCGGAATACAATCCCGGTGAGGACGCCTATGACGTCACGGCGAATTTCCAGGGCCCGTTCTCGATCCATGCCGTGATTTCCCGCGCGCTGAACGTACCCGGCAACCGCATGCGGCTACGCACACCGCCCGATTCCGGCGGCTCCTTCGGCATCAAGCAGGGTGTCTTTCCCTATGTCATCCTCGCCGCCGTCGCCGCCCGCGTTGCAGGACGGCCGGTGAAATGGATCGAGGACCGGCTCGAACACCTGACGGCCTCCGTTTCGGCCACTAACCGCGTGACGACGTTGGAGGCGGCCGTTGCCGCCGACGGCCGCATCACTGCACTCTGTTGGGATCAACTGGAAGATTGCGGCGCGCATCTCCGCGCACCGGAACCGGCGACCCTCTACCGCATGCATGGCAACATGACCGGCGCCTATGCGATCGAAAACGTCGCCATCCGCAACCGCGTCGTGCTCACCAACAAGACGCCGACCGGGCTCAACCGCGGCTTCGGCGGACCACAGGTCTACTTCGCGCTCGAACGGCTCGTCCACAAGATCGCCGACGAACTTGGCCTCGACAGGCTTGCGGTCATCCGCCGCAACCTCGTGCCGGCCGACGCCTTTCCCTATCGCACAGCGACCGGCGGGCTTTTGGATTCGGGCGACTATCAAACCGCAATCGACCGCGCCTGTGCTGAAGGCGGCCTGGAGGCTCTTCGGCTGAGAAGGGATCAAGCGCGTGCCGAAGGGCGCCTCTACGGCATCGGCTATGCGACGGTTGTGGAGCCGAGCGTCTCCAACATGGGCTATATCACGACGGTCCTGACGCCGGAGGAAAGAGCGAAGGCGGGTCCGAAGAACGGCGCCCAGTCCGTCGCGACGGTAGCCATCGATCCACTCGGCTCCGTGACCGTCAAGGTCGCGTCAGTCCCGCAGGGCCAGGGCCATCGCACCATTCTGGCGCAGGTCGTCGCCGAGCGGCTCGGCCTTCCCCTGGAGGCCGTGCGCGTCAATACAGAACTCGACACGGCGCGCGACGCCTGGTCGATTGCCTCGGGCAACTATGCAAGCCGGTTTGCTGCAGCCGTCGCCGGCGCTGCGGCCCTTGCCGCCGACCGTATCAGGGACCGTCTTGCAGCGATCGCTGCAAGCCAGCTCAATGTCACGGCGGATCGCATAGACTTCAAAGCCGGAAAGCTTTTCGATCGCGACAATCCGGACAATGCCATCTCCTTCGGGCGTGTTGCGGCTGCAAGCCACTGGGCACCAGGCACCCTGCCTGATGGAACCGGCCAGACCATCCGCGAGACCGTTTTCTGGACGCCGGAGCAACTCGAGGCGCCGACGGCAGCGGACGGTATCAACTCCTCGCTTTGCCATGGCTTCATCTTCGACATATGCGGCGTGGAGATCGACCGGGCGACCGGCCAGGTCCGCATCGACCGCTATGTAACAATGCATGACTGCGGCCGCATCCTGCATCCCGGCATGGTCGACGGCCAGGTCCGCGGCGGTTTCGCCCAGGCTATAGGCGCCGCACTCTACGAGGAATATTCCTATGGCGGCGACGGCAGTTTCCTGACCGGTACGCTCGCCGACTACCTCATCCCGACAGTCATGGAGACGCCGGAGCCGCTGATCCTCCATCACGAGACGCCATCGCCCTTCACGCCGCTTGGCGCAAAGGGCGTCGGAGAGGGCAATTGCATGTCGACGCCGGTCTGCATCGCCAATGCCGTCGCCGATGCGCTCGGGGTCGAGGACATCCGGTTGCCGCTGTCGCCGAGCCGGGTCAGCGAATGGCTCTATGGCGAGGAGCGGCCGCCGTCGAAACCTCAGGATTCGACCCCCGTCGCCACCGGCGTCTCCGGAGAACGCTTGCTGACGGGCTCGGGCTCGGCCGACGTCGTCGCCACGCGTGACTCCGTCTGGACGATGCTGCTCGACCCGAACACGCTGAAGGCCATCATTCCCGGCGCACACGAGGTTCGTAAGGTTTCCGACACGCATTTTCGCGCCGAGGTCACGCTCGGGATCGGTCCGGTCAAGGGCCGGTACCGCGCCGACATCCGTCTCTCCGACATGGTGGCACCTGAAGCGGTCACGCTGTCCGGCGGCACGGAGGGCGCACTCGGTTCCGGTCGCGGCACGGGCCGTGTCACGCTGACGGGAACAGCGACCGG
This sequence comes from Allorhizobium sp., assembly GCA_045377275.1. Lineage (GTDB taxonomy): Bacteria > Pseudomonadota > Alphaproteobacteria > Rhizobiales > Rhizobiaceae > Allorhizobium. Next base: position 241,510 of record JBJIOA010000012.1, read on the forward strand.
CACCCGCATCGAATATCGCTACGAGGCAGCGATTAGCGGCAAGGTCGCCTCGGTGGGCGGCCGCCTCCTCGACGGCGCGGCGCGCGTGGTGATCGGACAGTTCTTCCAGGCGCTCGCCCGTCATGCCGGCGGCGGAGGGCCTCCCAGCGCCGCCGCCGGCTTCACTCAACGGCTTTTGAGCCTTTTCAGGAGGCGCAGATGAAGCCTGCATCCTTCGATTTCCTCTGCCCGGACACGCTGGAGGAAGCGCTTGCCGCGCTCGCAGAGGGCGGCGGTGAGGCCCGCGTCATCGCCGGTGGGCAATCTCTGGTGCCGATGCTCAACATGCGGCTCGCCCGTCCCGGCCTGCTGGTCGACATCATGCGGCTTGAGGCATTGCGCCGGATCGATACCTCGGGCGACGAGATCACCGTCGGCGCCGGCGTGCGGCAGGCGGAACTGGAAGCCTGGACAAATCTTTCGCGCGACCTGCCGCTTCTCGCCGCCGCCTTCCCCTGGCTCGGCCACGTGCAAGACCCGGGCACGCGGCACGGTCTGCGGCTCTGTCGCCCATGCCGACCCGAGCGCAGAGTTGCCGCTTTCCCTGGTGACGCTTGGCGGTGCCGTGAGCCTGCGCAGCCGCAAGCAGAAGCGCAAGGTCAAGGCGGACGACTTCTTCATCGGCATGATGGCGACCGATCTCGCCGAGGGCGAGATGATTGAAGCCGTGCATTTCCCGAAAGCCCGGCCCGGCAGCGGTTATGCCTTCCGCGAGATTGGCCGGAGGCATGGCGATTTCGCCATCGTCGCCTGCGCTGCCGTCGCCGACGACAAGGGATTGCGGCTCGGCATTGCCGGGGTCGATGACCGACCGCGCGTCTTCGCCCTGCCCGCGCTCGACGACGACCAGTTCGACGATGCCCTCAACGATATCGCATGGTCACTGAACGCCCGCGACGACATTCACGCCAGCGCCCGCTACCGGCGCGAACTGGTCCGCAATCTCGGTCGCGAAACCCTCAAGGAGGCAAGCCGATGCCGCGCATGAACGCTGCCCAAAGGCATGTGGTCGATTTCACGCTGAACGGCCAGAAGGTCCGCGCCGAGGCCGAAAACCGCATGTTGCTTTCTGACCTGCTGCGCCACGAAGTCGGGCTGACCGGCACCCATGTCGGCTGCGAGCACGGTGTCTGCGGCGCCTGCACCGTGCAGATCGACGGAAAGCCGGCACGCGCCTGCCTGACGCTTGCCCAGCAGGTGCGCGGCAGCGATGTGCGGACCGTGGAAGCGCTGGCCCCCAGTCCTGCCGAACTTTCCCCGCTTCAGGCGGCCTTTCGCCGCCATCACGGCCTGCAATGCGGCTTCTGTACGCCCGGCATCCTGATCTCGCTCGACGCGCTCTTGCGCGAGCAGCCGGACGCCGGCCGGGAAGAGATACGCGAACACCTCTCCGGCCATCTCTGCCGGTGCACGGGCTACGCGACCATCGTCGAGGCGGCGCTCGCCGCCGCGGAGGAACAACGGAAGGAGGAGACACCCAATGCTTGATCTAGGAACGAGCTTCCTCGCGAGCGTGGAGCGCGACCCGGACGCGCTCGCGATCGTCGACGGGGAGATGCGACTGAGCTATCGCCAATGGTACGACAAGATTTCGGCGCTTGCAGCGGCCCTTCGCGAGACCGGCCTGAAGCGTGGAGATCATGTGCTGACTGCCATGCAGAACCGTTGGGAGAACGCGTCGCTGCACTGGGCCTGCCAGTTTCTCGGCCTGGTCGTCACACCGCTCAACTGGCGGGCGAAGGCCGATGAAATCGACTTCGGCATCGAGGATGCCGACGCGAAGGCCGTGTTCTACGAGGCATCGACGGAAGAGGCCGTGCGCCTGTCGCGGCTCGCGCAGGACTTGCCGCAATTTTCGGCCGAGGCGCTGGCCGATATCATGACAGGCAAGGCACCCGATGTGGTGCCTGTGGCTGACGCTGCAGACTGGTCGCTGATGCTCTACACGTCAGGCACGACCTCGAAGCCGAAGGGGGTGCCACGCCGTCACCGCGCCGAACGTGCCGGCGCCGTCGCCCATGTGGCGCAGAACCTCTACCGGCATGGCGAGCGCACGCTCGGTGTCATGCCGCTCTACCACACGATGGGCGTGCGCTCCCTGATCGCATCCTCGCTGATCGGCGGCACCTTCGTCTGCCTGCCGCGCTTCGACGTGGCGAGGGCGCTCGACCTCATCGAAGAGGAGAAGATCACCAATCTGTACCTCGTGCCGACGCTCTACCACGACCTCGTGCATCACGAGGCGTTCTCGCCTGAGCGCGTCGCCTCCGTCACCAAGCTCGGCTATGCCGGCGCCTCGATGACCGACGGATTGCTGAAGCGGCTGGACCAGACCTTCCGGCCGGAGCTCTTCGTCAACCATTATGGCTCGTCGGAAATCTACACCTTCACGATCGAGCAGACGGCAACTGCGAAACCCGGCTCCGCCGGCCGCGCCGGCATCAACCAGACGATCCGCGTCGTCAAGCTCGGCAGTCGCAATCCGGACGAGCGGGCAGCCGTCGGAGAAGAAGGCGAAATCATCGCGTTGATGAAAAGCGACGAGGCGTTCGAGGGCTACTGGAAGCGGCCCGATGCGGACGCCAAGGCACTTCACGGCGGCTGGTACTTCACCGGCGACACCGGCTTCGTCGACCAGGACGGCGATCTCTTCGTCACCGGCCGGGCCGACGACATGATCATCACCGGCGGCGAGAACGTGTCGCCGGTCGAGGTGGAAAGCTGCCTGTCGCTGCATGAGAGCGTCGCCGAAGTCGCCGTCGTCGGCCTGCCCGACGAACGCTGGGGCAAGATCGTCGTCGCTTTCGTCAAACGGCGCGGCGACGTCACGGCCGAGGATCTCGACCGCCATTGCCGCGATTCCGGTCTCGCCAATTTCCGCCGCCCACGCCGCATCGTCTTCGTCGAAGCGATCCCGAAATCACCCGTCGGCAAGCTGCTGCGCCGCCTTCTGGTCGCCGGCGAATACACCGAGGAACGCATTCCCGAACACCAGTGAGCGACCAGACCGCCACAAGACCCATGAAAGGACATTCCATGCCCGAACAGGCTACATTCCAGGACCCGCGTCTCGCAGAACTCGACGGCTTCACCGTCACGATCGATGCGGCTCGCCAGCGCGCCGACATCACGCTCGACCGTCCGCCTTACAACGTCGTCTCCATGCTGGCGCGCGACCAGTTGCGTCTCGTCTTCGAGGCCCTCGACGAGGATGATCGCGTGCGCATCATCGTCGTTGCCGGCAAGGGCGAGCACTTTTCGTCCGGCGGCAACATCAAGGGCTTCCTCGAGGCGAGCCCGGAGCATGTCTCGCACCTCGCCTGGAACATCGCGGCACCCACGCGTTGTTCAAAGCCGGTCATCGCCGCCAATCGCGGCTTTTGCTTCGGCGTCGGCTTCGAGCTGTCGCTAGCCTGCGACTTCCGCATCGCGACCGAAACCACCCGCTACGCCTTGCCCGAGCAGAAGCTCGGCCAGATCCCGGGCTCCGGCGGCTCGGCGCGTCTTCAGAAGATGGTCGGCGTCACCCGCACCAAGAACATCGTGATGCGCTCGAAGCGGGTCACCGGCCAGGAAGCCTATGACTGGGGCATCGCATCGGAGATCGTTGCGGATGCCGATCTGGAAAAGGCCGTCGATGCGCTGGTCGAGGAACTGATCGGCTTCTCGCCACTGGCCCAGCGCACGGCGAAGAAGCTTTTGAACGATACCGACGACGCTCCGCTTTCAACGGCCATCGAGCTCGAAGGCCATTGCTACAGCCGGCTTCGCACATCGGAGGATTTCCGCGAAGGCGTACTCGCCTTCCACGAAAAGCGCGCACCGGCCTTCGTCGGGCGCTGACCCACCGGACATTTAATCATCGGCCGGGCGGGAACCCGGCTTCATGTTCCAGGAGGAGGGAGCGGCCTCGGATCCGCTTCGGGAGGATTGAGAATGGATACCACACAGCAGACGACACAGGAAAAGCGCCTTGTCGAACGGGGACCCGGCATTGCGTCGGGTCTGCGCGACCTGCCGAAACATCTCGGCATCAAGACGATGAGCGCCGGGCTCGTCGCCGCCATCTTCGGCTGCTCCGGCCCGGCCCTGATCGTCATCGGCGCGGCCGAGGCGGGCAAATTGACCAACGGCCAGACCGTCGCCTGGCTCTTTGCGATCTACGTGCTCGGCGGGTTTATCAGCATGCTGCTCGCGCTACACTACAAGCAACCTATCAACGGCGCCTATTCGATCCCGGGTGCAGCCCTCGTCGCCGGCTCGCTTGCGACCATTCCGTTCAATGAAGCGGTTGGCGCCTTCATCCTGGCGGGGCTGTTGGTTCTGCTGCTCGGCGTCACCGGGCTCATCGGCAAGGTCATGCGCTGGCTGCCCATGCCGATCGTCATGGCGATGATCGCCGGTGCGCTAATCCGTTTTGCAACAGGCGCCGTGACGGCGCTTGGCACGGCACCGCTGATCGCCGGTGCCGCGATCCTTGCCTTCTTCGTCTCGATGCGGTTGACCAGGAGCATTCCGCCCGTACTGGCCGCCCTCGTCGCCGGCCTGATCGCGGCAGTCGTCACCGGTGCGGTCGGAGGCGGCGCCGCCAACATCGCCTTTGCGGCGCCGGAATTCACGATGCCGGTATTCACCATTGATGCTTTCTTCGCGATCGCCATCCCACTCGCCCTTCTGGTAATCGGCGCCGAGAACGCACAGGCGACCGGTGTACTGATGGCGGAAGGCTACAAGCCACCGGTCAACGCGATGACGATCATTTCCGGCATCGGCGGCGTTGCGGCCGGCATTCTCGGGGGCCACAATGCCAATATCGCAGGTCCGATGACGGCGATTTGCTCTTCCGAACAAGCGGGCGAAAACAAGGAAGGGCGCTATGCCGCGACGGTCGTCAACGGCCTTCTCTTCGCTGCCTTCGGCCTCATCGCGGGTGCTGCCGTTCCGATCGTGCTCAGCCTGCCGTCGGCCCTCATCGGCACGGTCGCCGGCCTCGCCATGATCAGCGTGCTCCTGTCGGCCTTCCAGAACGCCTTCGGCAAGTCGCTCGGCAATCAAACCGGCGCCTTCGTCGCCCTTGCCGTCGCCATGTCGAACGTTTCGCTCCTCGGCATCAGCGCCCCATTCTGGGCCTTGGTCGCCGGCGTGATCGTCTCTGCCCTTGTCGAGGCTGGAAGCCTTAAGGAGAAACAGGCCGCGTAAGCGCGGGGTTACTGTTACCGAAGTAGGGTCAAAGTCGCTCCCGTTGCAGATCTATATGGCCGCAACGGGGGCGTCAGTTGTCGCAGCCTTTAAGCTAGCGCACTTCAAAACTGAGGTCGAGGAGCGGAAATTATTGCCGCCCTCGCTCCCTGTTGACGTCGGCCCAAAGCCAGGGCACAAAGATGGCATCCACGGTCGCCCGCGGCGAAAAAATACAGGGAAATCAAAGGCTTTCTTGCTAAGCCCTTGACATCATGTGAGAATCCAGGTTTTCCAGGCGAGCCATTTTAGGCCGGTTTTCCGCGCGAGATCGGCGGCTGTTTCTCACAGAAAAAAGCGACGTCTTCTCAACAACTTGAAGAATTCTGAGGGCCGTTCATTAGGCCATCCTTCGTGCTTAAGCGGCCCTTTTAAAGCTGGCTGGGGACCCGCATATAGCGTCCGTATTTGGGGATTGAAGAAACCGTCCCTGCAATGAAACGAAGCAACAGGAACGGACACTCGTACTTGAGCTGAAGGGGCATCCTGCAGCAGTCGTCATTCCTGCTCGGCCATCCGATAGCCGACGCCCGGTTCCGTGCGCACGATCCGGGGCTGGGTTGGATCTTGCTCGATCTTCTGGCGCAACTGGCCGATGAAGACGCGGAGGTAATGCAGGTCGTCGCCGTGTGCTGGCCCCCAGACGGTCGTCAACAAGGTTCTGTGGGTCACGACCCGACCGGTATGGCGGGAAAGCAGAAGGAGCAGGTCATATTCCTTTGGCGTCAGGTGCACGAGCTCGCCATCTCGCGCGACGATGCGCTTGATCGGATCGATCGTCAGGCCGTCGACTTCCATCACGGTCGGGATCGCATCCCGACGTCCACGATGGCGCAGCGCGGTGCGGATACGCGCGGTGAGTTCTCCGATACCAAAGGGTTTTTCGACATAGTCGTCTGCACCGAGGTCGAGCGCCGCGATTTTCTCGCTTTCGCGGTCGCGGGCCGAGAGGATGACGATCGGGATGTCCGACCAGCCTCTGAGGCTCGCGATCACCTCCTTGCCGTCCATATCCGGCAGACCGAGATCGAGGATGACAAGGTCAGGCGCCTGGGTGGCTACGGCCTTCAGCGCCTCCGCGCCGGTCCCGGCTTCGACGACTTCATAACCCGCAGCCGTCAGCGAAGGTTTCAGGAAACGCTGTATCTGCGGCTCGTCATCCACCACCAAGATGCGGGACTGGTTCATCGGACATCGCCTCTTGCTTCGTCGCTTCCCGGAAAACGCATGACGATGCGCGTGCCTCTCTTCTTCAAGGCCGGGCTTTCCGCATGGATCCTGCCGCCCATGGCATCGACGAAGCCGCGGGCGATCGAAAGGCCGAGCCCGGTGCCCGGCGAACGCCCGTCCGGCTTTCCCCTGCGATAGAATTTTTCGAAGATGCGGTCCAGATCTTCAGGCGGAATGCCCCGGCCGTGATCGGTGACGGAGATAAGCACATCCTTGCCGTCGCGCCGCGCATAGACATTGATCGGCTCGTCGCCGCCATATTTCACCGCATTGTCCAGAAGGTTGAACAGCACCTGACCGATCAGAACGCTGTCACCCCGGATCAACGGAAGGTCGGCGGCAATGCCGGTTTCGACGACATGTCCCGGTGCGTATTTTCGGGTACGTTCGACGGCGGACTGCACCACGTCTGTGACATCCACCCAGTCCTGTTTAGGCTTCAGCGTGCCCGCCTCGATGCGTGTCATGTCGAGCAGATTGGCGACGAAGCGGCTCATCCGACCGCTCTCTTCCTCGATCGACTGCAGGAGATCGTCGCGGTTCTCCGACGTCATGCGCTCACCGAGTTGGCGCAAGCCGGTGACAGCTCCGGTGATGGTTGCCAGTGGTGTTCGTAGGTCATGGGAGATCGAGGAGAGCAACGCCTCCCTGTAGCGCTCGCCCTCTAGCCTCGCAGCCTGCTCTACGGTTTCATCGGCAAGGCGCGCTCGGTCGAGCGCAATGGCCGTCTGATCGAGAATGGCGGTGAGCGAGCGCTCGGCGTTCAGGTCGAGCCGGTCACCCGTGTGCTCGATGCCGCAGACACCGACAATCCCGTGCGGCCCCAGCAGTGGCCGAAACTCGAAGCGGCTGTTCGGTAACGTGCTGGTTCCATGACCTGCCGGTTCGCGCTTGTCATGCGTCCACCGGGCGGCCGTCATGTCGGTCATGTCGAGTTCGGTATCCGGCGGCCAGGCGGCGGCCACGCCGAGATCGCCCTTGCGCGGGACAAGCAGCACGACCTTGCGCTTTAGACTTGCCTGCAATTGCGAGACGGCGAGCCAGATCGCGTCGTCGCCCTTTCCCGTGCTGGCCAGCTTGCGGGAGAAATCATAAAGCGATTGCAGCGCCGTTGCGCGGATCCGTGCAACGGCCGCCTGTTCACGGATGCGCGAAGCGAGACCGCCGGCGATGATGGCCACGGCCAGAAAGACGAAGAGCGCGAAGACCTCGTGCGGTGCTGCAATCGTGAAGGTGTGGCGCGGGTCGATGAAGAAGAAGTTGTAGGCCAGCGCCGAGAGGAGTGCTGCCAGGAATGCCGAGGCGTAGCCGCCGACCAAAGAGGCTCCGAGGACGGCGAGGAGGAAGAGCAAGGAAATGTTCGGCAGTTCGACGAAAAGATCGATCCCTTTTCCCAAGGCCGTAGTGATTGCGACGAAGCCGAGAGCCCACAGGGCCGATTGCCTGAGTGCCGTCGTTCTCGGCAGTCGGAGCGACGAGCGTGTACGGTCGGCGGGCGTGCCGTCTGGTGTCACGATGTGAATGCCAAGACCGGATGCCCTGCCCGCCAATGCATCGGGCAGCGTGCGGGTGATCAGCCTCTGCCAGCGGCTGCGCTTGCGCGTGCCGATGACGATCTGGGTCGCATGCTCGCGGCGGGCGAGCTTCAGGATCTCGTCAACGAAGTCACTACCGATGATGCGACGGGTTTCCGCCCCAAGCTGTTCGGCGAGGCGAAACAGCGTCTCGATCCGTTGCAGGCGTTCCGGCGTTTCCACTTCACGGTCGGCCCGCTCGATCGAGACAACCAGCCAGGGGGCGTTGAGACCGGAGGCGAGCCGGCTTGCTACCCGCACGACCTTTTCCGAGAGGGCATCTGAGCCGACACAGACGACGAGGCGCTCGCCGGTGGCCCAGGGACCGTCGATGGCGTTCTGCTTGAGATAGTCGACCATCTGGTCGTCGACGCGGTCGGCGGTGCGCCGCAGCGCCAGTTCGCGAAGCGCCGTCAGATTGCCGAGACGGAAAAAACGGTCGACGGCGCGGTTGGCGCTTTCGGGCAGATAAACCTTGCCCTCCTTCAGCCGCTCGATCAGTTCGGATGGGGCGAGATCGACCAGCAGAACTTCATCGGCACGTTTGAGGACGATATCGGGCACGCGTTCACGCACGGTGACGCCAGTGATCTGGGCGACGAGATCGGCCAGACTTTCGAGGTGCTGGATGTTGAGCGCCGTCCAGACATCGATGCCGGCTGATATCAGCTCCTCGATATCCTGATGGCGCTTCGGATGGCGGCTGTCTTCCGGGTTGGAATGAGCGAGTTCGTCGACGATGATGATGCGGGGGCGCCGTTCGAGCGCTGCATCGAGATCGAACTCTTCCAGCAGCCGACCACGGTGAGCCACCCTATGACGCGGCAAGATCTCGAGCCCATCGAGTAGTGCTGCCGTCTCACCGCGACCATGGGTCTCGACCAGCCCAACGACGAGATCCACGCCGTCGGCCTTCAGGCGTCTGGCCCGCGACAACATCGCATAGGTCTTGCCGACGCCGGGTGCGGCCCCCAGAAAGACGGTCAGCTTGCCCCGGCGGTCCTTATCCGCCAGGGCAAGCAATGCATCGGGATCAGGACGTCTATCGTCCCTGCGGTCGTCATCCGCCATTTAGGTCTCACACATTACAGGGCATCGAGTGCCAGGTTGAGCTCTAGCACATTGACCCTTGCTTGACCGATAACGCCGAAGGTCGGAATTTCGATCTGTTGCGCGACGAGCGAGGCGATGGCAGATGGATCGAGCCCCCTCGCCTGCGCAACGCGCGCCACCTGAGCTTCCGCGAAGGCCGGCGAGACATGCGGGTCGAGGCCAGAGCCAGAGGTCGTGACGGCATCAGCCGGGACAGGCTGCGTGATGCCGGTTTCGGTTAACCGGGCGACATCGGCCGTCACACGATCCTTTAATTTGGCCGAGGTCGTTCCGAGATTCGAGCCGGATGACGCAGCAGCGTTGTATGGGAATGGTCCCGTCGCAGAGGGTCGCGGCCAGAAGTAGCGGTCTGAGGCGAAGTTCTGGCCAATCAGGGCGGAGCCTACGACCGCTGCGTCGCGTTCGATCAGGTTGCCATTCGCGTTTGCGGGCATGACCGCCTGGGCGATGCCGGTGATCGTGAGCGGATAGGCGAGACCGGTGAGTGCGGTCATGGCGACAACGAGGGTGAGTGCGGGTCTAAGATGGTTGAGCATGATTACACCAGATGAAGAGCGCTGACGGCAAGGTCGATCACCTTGATGCCGGCAAAGGGAAGGATCAGGCCGCCGACGCCGTAGACCAGCAGGTTGCGGCGAAGAAGCGCTGCGGCACCTGACGGACGGTAAGCCACGCCTTTCAATGCCAGCGGGATAAGCGCCACGATGATTAATGCATTGAAGATGACGGCCGACAGGATCGCCGATTGCGGCGAGGCAAGGCCCATGACGTTGAGGGCTTCTAGGGCCGGATAGGTCGCGACGAACAGTGCCGGGATGATGGCGAAGTATTTGGCGACGTCATTGGCGATCGAAAACGTCGTCAGCGAGCCACGCGTCATCAGCAGCTGCTTGCCGATCTCGACGATCTCGATGAGCTTCGTCGGGCTGGAATCGAGATCCACCATGTTGGCGGCTTCGCGGGCGGCCTGGGTGCCGGTCTGCATGGCGACGCCGACATCCGCCTGCGCAAGCGCCGGGGCATCATTGGTGCCGTCACCGCACATGGCGATCAAACGGCCTCCCTGCTGTTCGCGCCTGATGTAGGCGAGCTTGTCCTCCGGCGTCGCCTGGGCGAGGAAATCGTCGACGCCGGCTTCCGAGGCGATGGCGGCTGCCGTCACCGGGTTGTCGCCTGTCACCATGACGGTGCGGATGCCCATGGCGCGGAGCGCCGCAAACCGCTCCTTTATTCCAGGCTTGACGACATCCTTGAGGTGGATGACGCCGAGCAGGCGGTCACCGTCGGCAACGCCAAGGGGTGTACCCCCGGTGCGGGCGACCTGGTCGACGGCGCGGCGGAATTCAGCCGGCGCATCCGGTTCGGTGAGGCCTGCGAATTTCAGCACCGCATCGACGGCGCCCTTGCGCAGGCGGCGCTGACCGATGTCGACACCCGAAAGGCGGGTTTCGGCGGTGAAGCCGATGACGGCATCGAACTCGGCCTTCGGCATGGGCACGCCGAACTCACCGGTGGCGAGCGCCACGACCGAGCGTCCCTCGGGCGTTTCGTCCGATAGCGAGGCAATCAACGCGGCTTCCGCAAGTTCCGCCGGCGTGACGCTTGGCGCAGCGAGAAAGTCGCTCGCCATGCGGTTGCCGAAGGTGATCGTGCCCGTCTTGTCGAGGAGCAACGTATCCACGTCGCCGGCAGCTTCGACCGCGCGGCCGGAGGTAGCGATGACGTTAAAGCGGACCAGACGGTCCATGCCGGCGATGCCGATGGCCGAGAGCAGACCGCCGATCGTGGTCGGGATCAGCGTTACCAACAAGGCTGCCAGCACCGTGACCGAAAGCACCGTGCCGGAATAACCGGCGAGACCCCAGATCGCGACGCAGACGAAGAGAAAGATCAGCGTCAGGCCGGAGAGCAGGATCGACAGGGCGATCTCGTTCGGCGTCTTCTGGCGCTGGGCGCCTTCGATCAACGCGATCATCCGGTCGACGAAGGAGGAACCCGGCTGGACGGTGATCTTGATCTTGATCTCGTCGGAGAGCACCTGCGTGCCACCCGTGACGGCCGAACGGTCGCCACCGGATTCGCGGATGACGGGGGCGGATTCGCCGGTGATGGCGCTTTCGTTGACCGAGGCGACACCTTCGATCACCTCACCGTCGCCGGGGATGAGTTCACCGGCCGCCACCAGCACGATATCGCCGACCTTGAGGCTGGAGGCTGGGATCGTTTCCGTCTTCCCGTTGCTACCCAGCCGGCGGGCGACAAGCTCGGACTTGGTCTTCTTGAGGCTGTCGGCCTGGGCGCGACCCCGGCCCTCGGCCACGGCTTCGGCGAAGGTGGCGAAGAGCACGGTGAACCAGAGCCAAGCGGCGATCTGGCCGGAGAAGCCCGCGCCGCCAGACTGGCTGACGAGATCGCGGACGAAGAGGATCGTCACGACGACGGCAACGATCTCGGTGACGAAGATGACCGGGTTGCGCAACAGCTTGCGCGGATCGAGCTTGACGACAGCATCGCGCATCGCCGGAAACAGGATCTGAGGGTCGAGAAGACCGGGGGCTTTATGGTCTTTTGACATGATGGGTCCTTTAAAAGGTCTGGCCGGCGAGCATGGCGAAGTGTTCGACGATCGGGCCGAGCACCAGGGCTGGCAGAAACTGCAGGCCGCCGAGAATGAGGATGATGCCGATCAGAAGGCCGACGAAGAGCGGACCGTCGGTCGGGAAGGTACCAGCCGAGGCCGGCGACTTCACCTTGGCGGCAAGCGATCCGGCAATTGCCATGACCGGCACGACATAGGCGAAGCGGCCAAGCAGCATGGCGATCCCAAGCGTCGTGTTGTACCAGGGCGTGTTGCCTGACAGACCGCCGAAAGCCGAGCCATTGTTGCCGGCCGCCGAGGTATAGGCATAGAGGATTTCCGACAGGCCGTGGGGACCCGCCGTGCCGATGCTCGCCACGGCGAAGGGCAGCATGGCCGAGACGGCGGTGAAGCCGAGGATGACCAGCGGCAGGATGAGCACGGCCAGCATGGCGAACTTCATCTCGCGGCCCTCGATCTTCTTGCCGAGGAATTCCGGCGTGCGGCCGACCATCAGGCCTGCGACGAAGACGGAGAGCAAGGCGAAGACCAGCATGCCGTAAAGCCCTGAACCGACGCCGCCCGGCAGCACTTCGCCGAGTTGCATCAGGAACATCGGCACGAGGCCGCCGATCCCGGTAAACGAGCCGTGCATGCCATTGACGCCACCATCCGAAAGGCCGGTCGTGACCGCCGCATAGAGCGCCGTCATGGCCTGGCCGAAACGGACTTCCTTGCCTTCCATGTTGCCGAGTGCCGGATCGACGCCAATCGCGGTCATGATGGTGTTGCCCTGGATTCGGCCCAATAGGTCACCGCCACGCCTGCAATGAGCAGGACTGCCATGGCAGAGATCAGCGCCCAGCCCTGCCGGCGGTTTCCGACCATCTGGCCGAAAGTGTAGACGAGTGACGCCGAGATCGAGAGCATTGCAAAGATGTTGAGGTAGTTCGACCAGGCCGACGGGTTTTCGAAAGGATGGGCCGCGTTGACGTTGAAGAAGCCGCCGCCATTGGTGCCGAGCTGCTTGATCGCTTCCTGCGATGCGACGGGGCCGAGCGAAATCACCTGATTGGCGCCTTCGAGTGTCGTGGCGGTCACGGAACCCTGGAGCGTCTGCGGCAAGCCCATGGCGACGAAGGCGAGTGCGACGACGATGGCAAGTGGCAGCAGCACGTAGAGCGTGGCTCTCGTCATATCGACCCAGAAATTGCCTGTTGTTGCGACCTTCGAACGCGCGAGTGCGCGGGTGACGGCGATCGCGAGGGCCATGCCTGTGGCGGCCGACAGGAAATTCTGCACGGTGAGGCCGGCCATCTGGGAGAAGTGGCTCATCGTCGTCTCACCACCGTAGTTCTGCCAGTTGGTGTTGGTGACGAAGGAGACAGCCGTGTTGAAGGCCAGATCCGAGGGCAGACCGGAAAAGCCTTGCGGGTTCAGCGGCAGATAGGCCTGCAGCCGCAGCATCGTGTAAAGCGCCAGGAAGCCGGCCAACGAAAAGGCGAGCATGGCAAGCGTGTAGGCGAGCCAGCTCTGCTCCTTCTCAGGCGTGATGCCGCTCAACCGGTAGAGGTCACGCTCGACGCGGCCGAGCACAGGGGAGAGAAATGTCCGCTCGCCGGAAAACACCCGGGCCATGTAGAGGCCGAGTGGTTTGATGACGAGGAGGACGGCGAGGAAGAGAAGGCTGATCTGCAGCCATCCGACTGTTGTCATGGAACTGCTCCGGATCAGAAACGCTCGGGACGCAAGAGCGTCATGACGAGATAGGCGCCGAGGGCCAGCGCGACGAAAAGGCCGAAGAGAGGTTCAAGCATCTGCGTGCCCCTCACAGCCGGTCGAGCGCGCGGGCATAAAATGCCAGCACGAGAAGCGTGCCTGCGCCCAGCGCGATAAAGATGAGGTCGGACATACCAGGGTCTCCTGTTGATACAGGAGATGATTTACGTCCGGCCGCATCAGGCTTCGATTGGGAAGAGGCGGGAGGGGAATAAAGAAAAGATAAGGATGCACCCGCAGGGTTGACTGGGGATCCATGGATGCTGGTGCTGGGGGCACGGCGCAGTCGGTTTCGCCTCCGAGCCACCGTTCAGGCTCCTGTCAGCTTTTCCCTTCAGTGCATCGGATCTCTTTGATCCATGCATGAAAGGAAGCGGGCTTGTTCAAGACGCTTTTGAGCTTCAGGCCGAGGATGCGCAGCGAGTGGCTGAGCATCCTCACCGCAGTCTATCTTCTCATTTTCATGAACGGGACGTTCTGGGACAAATCCTCCGTCTTCCTCAAAGGCGACACCCTGGCATTGCTTGCGCTTGGGATCGGACTGCTTGCTGCTTTCATCGCACTGATCGTCACCTTCTCGGCGAAGTTCCTGATCAAGCCGGTACTGATCGTCCTAATCCTGGCAAGCGTCTCCGGAGCCTGGTTCATGGACCGCTTCGGCGTCATTATCGATGGCGAGATGATCCGCAACGCGATGGAGACCAATCAGGCGGAAGCCAGTCACCTGATCACCACGGCCTTTATCCTTCACATGCTGCTGTTCGGCCTGTTGCCGGTGCTGTTCATCGTCGTCGTGGATATCGTGCATCGACCGATCCTCAAGAAGGTCGCCGTCAATCTGATGATCATCCTGCCATGCCTCGTCGTGTTCGGGCTTGCTGGGCTTTCCAACAGCGGCACCTTCATCTTCAACATCCGCCAGCACAAGGAGTGGTTCCGCACCTTGAATCCCGTTTTCCCGATGGCGAGTGCAGCCGGATTCTTCATTGGTCAAAGCAAGGAGCAGAACATCGTCGTTCAGCCACTCGGTACCGATGCGAAGGTCGCGGATGATGGGCCAGCCGGCCATCGTAAGCCGCGGGTGACGATCATCGTCGTCGGAGAGACCGCACGGGCGCAGAATTTCCAGCTCGGTGGCTACCATCGCGAAACCAATCCAGAGCTTTCAAAGCGCGACATCGTCTATTTCGACAACACGTCGAGTTGCGGAACGGCGACCGCCGTATCTGTGCCCTGCATGTTCTCCGTCTATGGTCGCAAGGACTATACTCACGGGAAAGCGCTGGCCACCGAAGATCTCGTGGATGTCCTCGGTCATGCCGGGATTAAGACCGAATGGTGGGACAATAACACCGGGGACAAGCACGTTGCCGATCGGATCAAGAAAGCGGACTTGTTCCAGTCCAACGATCCGCGCTTCTGTGCTGGAGGTGAGTGTCTGGACCAAATCCTGGTCGACGGCCTGAATGCCTGGCTGGATCAGGTCGATGGCGACGCCGTCTTGGTGCTGCACCAGTTGGGCAACCACGGACCCGCCTACTACCTCCGCTACCCCGAAGAATTCCGGAAATTCGTGCCCGACTGTCGCTCGGTCGAATTCGACACCTGCACGCCGGAGACCATCACCAACGCCTACGACAATGCTTTGCTCTACACCGACCACATTCTGTCGGAAGTCATCGACACGCTGGGTGCGCAGGGCGACCGGCTGGACACGGCGATGATCTACATGTCGGACCATGGGGAATCGCTGGGCGAGAACGGTCTTTACCTGCATGGTGCGCCTTACATGTTCGCGCCGACGCAGCAGACCCATGTCCCCTTCGTCCTCTGGATGTCGCCGGGTCTGCAACAGTCATCCGGGGTCGAACAAGCCTGCCTTGCTGCCAAGGCAAACGCGCCGCTTTCGCACGACAATCTGTTCCATAGTGTCCTCGGCCTGATGCAGGTCACGACGGACGTGCGAGACCCCGCGCTGGACATCTTCGCAAACTGCCGCACGGGAGCATCCTCATGACCCATCAGACTGAACACGCCCAGCCGAAGCAGGCGGGACTTGCCCATCTGTTCTCTGCGGCCGGCTATTCCATCGGCGGCCTGACACGACTGGCGAAAGAAGCAGCCTTCCGCCAGGAGGCAATGGCGGGCGCGGGGCTCGTGGCCGCCTACGCAATCATGGATGTGACGGCTGCAATCAGGCTGTCTGCGGCCGTGCTGTTTCTCCTTCTGATCGCCATGGAGGCGGTCAACACGGCAATCGAGGAGATCATCGACCGTATCTCGCCCGAAGTGTCCGATACCGGCAAGCATGCCAAGGATCTCGGCTCTCTCGCCGTCTTCTGCCTGATCGTGGCCAATTCCCTGCTGCTCTTCTACGCGCTCTCGATCCATCTCTCGATGTGACACTGGCGTTGCCGGCCCGCATTCTACGACATCCGCTGGAGCGAGCCCAAATACAACAAGGACGCCGCGGGCCGCGGCGTCCTTGTTTGCTTTCACCGGATATCAGAAATCAGGCGATATCGCCGCTGGCAGGCGCGCGCTTGCGGCCGGTGATCATGGCCAGCATCAGGTTCTCATGGTGCCGGAGGCTGGCATGGATCACGCCCGCAACATGCAAGGCGATCGCCACCAGGAGCAGTTCTGCCAGCGTCTCATGCGTTTCCTCAACCCACTCGATGCCCCAATAGGCATCAGTGTTCTGCATCCAGCCGGTGAGCGCGACGCCGCCGACCATCACGATCAGCGCAACGACCATGGCCGCCCCGAGCGGGTTGTGGCCGAGGTAACGCTGCTCTTTGTGGCGCAGCATCTCACGGGCATAAGTGAGCGTGCTTTTCGGCGAGCGGATGAACTGACTGAAGCGGGCGTAGCGTGTGCCGGCCAAGCCGAGGACGAGCCGCAGGCCAATCAGGCCGGGGGCTGCATAGCCTGCCACTTCGTGCAGGCTCTGCAACTCGTCCGCCGTCAACCAGCACAAGGCGACACTACCCGCAAGGCTCCAGTGGAAGAGCCTGATCGGACGATCCCAGACCTTGACTGTCGACGTCATCGATCAGTCCTCGATCTTCATGTCGACGGCGTCGAACGTCTGCGGATTGAAATAGGCCTCGACCTTCTCGCCCTTGGCATTGATGGCATAGGCTTCGTAGCAGCCGTCCTCGGTCTTGATCGAGCGGACCTTCCAGCCTTCGCCTTCGAGCTTGGCCTGCAGGGTCTCTCGCGGCTTCCAGTCGGCCATGGCGACATTGCATTTTTCCGAGGCGAGCGCGGTGCCGCCGAATGCTGTTGCGAGGCTGAGGGCGATGATGATCTTGCGCATGTGACGTGTTCCTTTCCTGTGTTGGACACGGAGGGAAAGATCAGTGTTCAAGCTGACATCCACCTGAATAGGTTCAACCAATCTTGCGGTGGGTTCAGCAGCCTGTCAGTTTTGTGCGGCACAAGGGATCGCAGTCGCTTGGATAAAGGGCATGGAATGCGGGTACTTTTGGTCGAAGACGATGAGATTCTGGGCGACGCCGTGAAGACGCATGTCGACCGCCAGGGCCATGCCGTAGACTGGGCGCTGACGCGCGACGACGCCGAAGCGAGCCTCGAGACCGCGGCTTATGATCTCGTTCTCCTCGACCTGCGGCTGCCGGATGGGAGCGGGCTCGACATCCTCAAGGCTCTGCGCGCCCGCCGGGACGAGATGCCTGTGATCATCATGACGGCGCATGACCAGGTGTCGGACCGGATCGCCGGGCTGAATGCCGGTGCGGACGACTACCTCGTCAAACCCGTCGATCTCGGCGAGTTGCAGGCCCGCATTCACGCCGTGTCGCGACGCTACGGCACGCACAAGCTGCCCGATCTTACCATCGGGGGCCTTGCCATCTACCCGTCCGAACGGCGGATTGCTGGTAGAGGCAGCGAGGAAATCCAGTTATCTTCGCGCGAATGGGCCGTTCTCGACAGGCTGATCGCCCGCAAGCGTGCCATCGTTTCCAAGGCCCAGATCGAAGAAGCGCTTTATGCCTTCGGGGCAGAGGTCGAGAGCAACACCGTCGAGGTTTATGTCAGTCGCCTACGGCGCAAACTCGGCAAGGATTCCATCGAGACCGTGCGCGGTGTCGGCTACAGGATTTCCGGCGATGCGACTTGAAACCAAAAGCCTTGCCGGACGCCTCGTCTGGTCCCTGTCGATCCTGCTTGCCGTCTTCTGGACGATCGCCGTCGGCCTTTCCATCCATGTCATGCGCGCGGAATTCGACGAGGTCTTCGACAGCGCGCTGCAGGAAACCACCGAGCGTCTCGCGCCTCTGGTGGTCGACGACTATTTCCGCCGGGATGCCGGCAGCATGCCGAACCGGGTCGCCGCGCTTACGCCGGGCACAGCCGACGAATATCTGACCTATCAGGTGCGGGATGCGGCCGGGCGCGTGCTGATGCATTCGCACAACGTCGGGACGGAGCCCTATCCTGCGCCGCTCACATCCGGCTTCTGGAGCGGTGACGACATCAGGATCTTCACCATCGCGACCGTCAGCGACACGCTCTTCATCCAGGTGGCGGATTCGCTCGCGCATCGTCGGGAGGCCACGCTCGAAAGCGCGCTTACGCTTCTCCTGCCGGTCCTATTGCTCCTGCCGCTCGGCATGTTCGCGACCCGCTGGATCGTGGTGCGCGCGACACGACCCGTGAACAGCTTGCGGGACGCGATCAGCGCACGAGACGGAAGCAATCTCGAACCGATCGCGCTTGATGGCCTGCCAACGGAAATCGCGACGATCCCCGGCTCAGTGAACACCCTGCTCGCGCGGCTGAAGCATGCGATTCAGGCTGAGCGGGAGCTTGCCGCCAACAGCGCGCACGAGCTCCGCACGCCACTCGCCGGAGCCCTTGCCCAGATGGAATTGCTCTCAGCACAGTTAACCGAGCCTCACGAGAGGTCTCGTTCGGAGCGTGTGCTTGAAGCTCTGCGTCGCCTATCGCGAATGCTGGAGAAATTGCTGCAACTCTCCCGCGCAGAGGCCGGTGTCGGATCATCCAGCACTCCCGTTGATTTGCTGCCCCTCGTCAAGCTGCTTGTCGAGACGTTCCAGCGCTCGCATCCGTCCGCGATGATCGTGTTGCGACCAGAACCCGAGTTTCTGAGCCTCGTTCGAGACATTGACCCAGACGCCTTCGCCATTGCGTTCAACAACCTTCTGGAAAACGCAACTCGTTACGGCGATGCCGACCAGCCCGTCACGATCGCCGTCTGCGCGGATGGTCGCATTACGGTGACCAATGCCGTTTCCGCTCCACTCGATCCGGACCTTGATGTTTACCGAGCGCGCTTCAGGCGTGGCCGAACTAGCAAACCCGGATCAGGTCTCGGTCTTGCGATCGTCGAAAAACTGGTGGCTCAGATGGGCGGCTCGATGACCTTGAGGTCTGTGGTTCTGCCCGAGGGGCGTACGGGCTTCGAATGTGAACTCTCCCTCCCGCCACCAAAACAATAACCCAAATTCCGGCCTGAGAAACCAGCGAGCCAAGGGAGACATTCACATCAACTTGTGAACCTGCCTGAGGACAGAATCACCGCTTCCGTCCCCATTTGCTTGAGCGCCTCCGAAAAAAGCGCCGCTGACGTGACGTGCCGCGTAGAGCGGCGGCTGTAGCCTTGAATTAAGCTGAACGACCGTAATGAATACGCTTAGCTACCTCGCGTAGATACTCACCGGGCCTCCGGCTCGGCCCTCCCGAGCGGAAATCATTGCCGCTCTCCCGCCATGTTGAAGCCGGCCCAAAGCCAGGGCACAAAGATGGCATCCACGGTCGCTCGCGGCAGAAAAACAGAGGAAAATCAAAGGTTATTTTGTGAAGCTTTTGAAATCATGTGAGAATACAGGCTCTCCAGGCAGGTCAATTGCGGTCGGTTTTCCGCTGAAATCAGCGGATGTTTCTCGCAGAAAGAAGCGACGCCTTCTCAATAACTTGGGCAATCCTGGCTGCTGTTCTTAGACTATCCGTCGTATTTAAACGGGTATCGCAAAATCGGCTGAGCCCCCCTAAGCATGAACCTCATTCAAAAACTTTGTTTTACCGAACCTGCTCCAACTGGCTAACGCGACGACTTTGACCGATGGCACAAAGTCCGCGTTTAGCCAGAAGAGCCGACATCATTGTCAAGGCCTTGGCCCAAATCATACTGCTTGGTCAATATCGGCTTAGTTGTCAGCAATCGTTATCGGGGGCCCGTAAGCTCTGGAGATTGTTGAGGTGAAGCTGCATCAGTTCATCATAGCAGGATTGGTTTGCGGCAAGAACCGGATGGCCGTTCAGGAACTCCGGACCGCTTGCGGGAAAGGCCAAGTTCTTGCCGCCAGCTTCGCGGACGAGGCAGAAACCTGCCATGCAATCCCACGCGCGCATATGGGGCTCGTAATACCCGACCAAGCGGCCAGCCGCGACATAGGCCAGCATCAGCGCTCCCGACCCGTTGCGGATGAAATTACCGCCCTGAGCCATCAGGCCTGCGATGATCGCACCGACGCGCTCCGGGGTGACGTAGTTGTTGCAGCCTATCCCCGTCATCGCGTTCTGGAGGTTACGAGTGGGGTCGAGGCGCAGGGCCTCGTCATTCAGCGTCGCTCCGAAGCCCTGTGCCGAGGCATAAAGCTCGTCCGAGCAGGGCACATTAATGACGCCGACCACCGGTTCACCATCCCTGACGATTGCGACAGAGACACACCATGTCGGCATGCCATTGACAAATGGGGCCGTGCCGTCGATCGGGTCGACAACCCAGGTAAAGCCCGAGCTCCCCTCATCGTGGCCAAACTCTTCTCCGAGAAAACCATCATTGGCATAGACCTCGGCCACACGCTCCTTCAGGAAGCTTTCAACATTGCGGTCGGCGATCGAGACGACGTCCTGTAGATCGCGCTTCGTCTCGATGACCAGCGTGTCGCGCCGATTGAAGTAATCGAGAGCCATGGCGCCTGCTTCGGCTGCCAGCGTCTTGGCGAGCGCAAAACGCGCGGCGAGTGCCGTATCATTCACTGTCATTCTCTTCTTCCTTGGTCTTTCTGAAATAAGCGTCAGCCGCTGATGACGGCAATGCCACGGTTCTTGAACGCCAATGTGACGTCGCTTGCAGCGGGATGGGCATGGTCGACATCGTGATCGATGACGAAGAGTGTTCCGACGTCGGTCTCGACCTCATATTCGACATGGCCGCCGAGATAGGCGGAGTGCAGGACGCGGCCTTTCAGGCCTTCTGCGCCAGCAGAGTCGATCCGGATGGCACCGGGCCGCACGGCGAGTTTGGCAGAGCCTCGGCCCGCCGATGACTGCAGGCGATGCTCGAGATTGCTGACACGTACAAGGACTTCCCGGCCATCCGATTGCATGACCTCGCAGGGCAAAACGTTCGCCTCCCCCATGAAGTCGGCAATGAAGGGCGAGGCCGGCGCTTCATAGAGTTCGCGCGGTGCCCCCGACTGGGCGATCGCGCCATCCTTCATGACGACGATTCGGTCGGAGACGGCAAGCGCCTCGTCCTGATCGTGGGTGACGTAGACGGCGGTGAAGCCGAGGCGCTGCTGGAGGTCTCGGATCTCGGTCCGCACACGCCGGCGTAGGCGCGCATCGAGGTTCGACAGTGGCTCATCCAGCAACAGCACCTGCGGCTCCAGAACCAGGGCACGGGCGACGGCGACGCGCTGCTGCTGGCCGCCGGACAGTTCTGCCGGCAGGCGATGGCCCATGCCGGCGAGGCCGACAAGCTTCAGACCCTCCTCTGCCTTCTCGCGCGCCTCCTTCTTGCCAAGGCCTGATGACTGTAAGCCATAGGCGACGTTTTCGAGCGAGGTCATGTGCGGAAAGAGCGCGTAGGACTGGAAGACCATGGACACGTCGCGTTCATTGGCCGGCAGCATGGTCACATCCTTGCCGCCGATCAGGATGTTTCCGGACGTCGGGTGTTCCAGCCCTGCCAGCATGCGCAGCGTCGTCGTCTTGCCGCAGCCAGAAGGTCCGAGCAAGGTAACCAGCGTGCCCGGCTCGATGGTGAGCGAGAGATCGTGGATGGCGGTGAAGGCACCGAAAGTCTTGCGGACACTCTGAAAGGTGACGGATCCGGCTTTGACATTGATCATGCGGTTTTCTCCTGACCGAGAGGAACGGGATTTTTGTTACCGAGACCGGCAACACGATTTTCGCGGCGCAGCTTTCGTTCGCCGACG
Source organism: Allorhizobium sp. (assembly GCA_045377275.1). GTDB lineage: Bacteria > Pseudomonadota > Alphaproteobacteria > Rhizobiales > Rhizobiaceae > Allorhizobium. Next base: position 263,277 of record JBJIOA010000012.1, read on the forward strand.
AGGAGCTGAAAACCGGCGATGACGGTGATCATCACGACGATCAGCATCGAGGAATAGGCGATCGCCACGCCATATTCGCCATTTTCGACGAGGCCGACGATGTAGGAGGTCGCCATGTTGTGTTCGGCGCTGACGAGGAAGATGACCGCGCTGATCGAGGTTATGGCCCGCACGAAGGAGTAAACGAGGGCGGCGGTGATCGCCGGGCGTAAAAGCGGCAGGATGATCTTGCGCACCGTGCGGAAGCTGTCGGCTCGAAGCGTGAGAGAAGCTTCATCCAGGCTCTTGTCGAGCTGGCTCATCGCCGCGATCCCACCGCGCACGCCGACCGGCATGTTGCGGAAGACGAAGCAGGCAATCAGGATGAGCGCCGAGCCGGTCATCTCGAGTGGAGGCAGGTTGAAGGCCATGATGTAGCTGACGCCGATGACCGTTCCCGGAATGGCAAAGCTCATCATCAGGGCGAATTCGAAGAGGTTCCGGCCGGCGAACTTCTGCCGAACGATGATGTAGGCCGTGAGAAGGCCGACAGCGGCTGTCAGAGGCGCGGAGATGAGCGAGATCTCCATGGTCGTCCAGAAGGAATTCCAGGCAACACCGGTCCATGCAATCGAACCGTTATCAATACTGACGGAAAACGCGCGGGCGTAGTGTTCGAGGGTCAGCGTGCTGTCGAGGCCCCAGGTGGTGACAAAGCCTCCAACGAGGATCATGCCGTAGACGACGACGGTGAAGAGCATCCACGGAATGACGAGAGCATGGACGCCGATTGAGATACCGCGCGGGAGGGCGATGTGGGCTCCACTGTCGCCCTTGCCGGTGACGGTCGCGAAGTTCTTGCCGGACAGCCAGAGGCGCTGGGCAAGAAAGGCCGACAGCGTAAAGAGCAGGAGGACCAGGGCCAACACGGCGGCCCGCGACGGATCGTTCTGCGAGCCGACCACGGCGAAGAAGATCTCGGTCGAGAGCACGCCATTGCTGCCACCGAGCACAAGCGGATTGCCGAAATCGGCCATGCTTTCGATGAAGCCGATCAGGAAGGCATTTGCGAGGCCCGGCTTCATGAGAGGTAGCGAGACGCGCCAGAAGGTGCGCCAGCGGTCGGCGCGCAGCGTCTGCGAAGCCTCCTCCATGGACGGGCTCACGCCCTCGACGACTCCGATCAGGACGAGGAAGGAGATGGGCGTGAAGGATAGGACCTGAGCGATCCAGATCCCGGTCAGGCCATAGAGCCAACGTCCCGGTTCGATACCGAACAGGCTGGACAGAGTTTCAGTGACCACGCCGGCGCGACCGAATAGCAAGACGAGCGCAAGGCCGATAACGAAGGGCGGTGTGATGATCGGCAGGACAGTCAGCAGCCGCAGTCCCTTCTTGAAGGGAAAGCGGGTGCGGGTTGCGACAAGTGCGAAGGCGAGCCCAAGAAGCGTCGACGCAGAGGCCGTCATGATGGCGAGCGTGAAGGTTCGCCAGGCAACACCGCAGCGTCCTTCGCTGATCACACAGCTCAGGCTCCAGATGCCGGGATCCTGCAGGTTCTTGATAAACCCATCCGGCTTGAAGGAGCCATCGAAATCCTGGACGGCTGCGACAAGCATGCTGCCGATCGGATAGAAAACGAAGACGAAGACGAGGAAGACGAGAAGCGAGATAGACCCGACGACAAAGGCGTCACCTTTCATGACCCCGCGTTCTACGAGACCGAAGGCGAACATCAGGACAAAGACGATCGCCATGGTCACGGCGCCGGCACCCATGGATGGCTGCCCGTCAGACAGCGCTCCGAAGAGAGTTTCGCTGATCACCCAGGTCCAGCCGGAGAAGCCGACTGCCAGTCCCTGAAGGCAGAGGTAGACGAGGCCAGCCGCACCTGCTGCCGCGAAGAACGCACCGCGGCGCATCGGGTCGACAATGAACCGTGAGCCCAGACCCAGACCGAAGAAGAGGACGACACCGATAAGCCAAAGGCGACCGTGACCCAATAGCTGTAAGACGCCTGGCGCTGCGCTCTCCGTGAACGGAAATTCGCCGAGCCAATCAAGGCCGAAAAAGCCGGAGTCCAGCCTGTACCAAGGGAGCAGAATGAAGGACGCGGCTCCGAAGGCCAGCAATAGGTCCAGTCTGCGGTTGCCATGTCTCATGGTCGACCTCATTCAAAGATATCAGGAAGAGAGCAGAAGGCGGCCGGCGGCATAGAGGCTGCCGGCCCCAGGACGCAAAGGTCAGTTCGCGACAGCGCCGATTTCGCGATCCCAGCGCTCAAGCAGCGCCTTGCGCTTTTCAGGATCGCCATAGGTCTTGAAGTCGTAGTCGATCAGCTTGATGTCCTCGAACCGCGGCGCTTCCTTGGGGATCTCTGCCGTCTTGTTCGAGGGAAGCTGGAAGGACTTGGCATCCTTCATGCGGGACTGCACTTCCGGCTTCAGCGACCAGTCGTACCAGATCTTGGCATTTTCCATGTTGCGGGCGCCCTTGACGATCGACATCGAGCCGATTTCGTAGCCGGTGCCCTCACACGGAGCGATCGACTTGACCGGGAAACCTTCGGCCGTCTGGGCCACCGCGTCATGCATGAAAACGATGCCGAGGCCGGTTTCCCCGCGTGCAGCCGCCTTGACCGGCGCGGAACCCGACTTGGTGTATTGCGACACGTTTGCGTTCAGGGACTTCAGATACTCGAAGGCCTTATCTTCGCCCATGATCTGCACCAGCGAGGCGAGCGCCGTATAGGCGGTGCCCGACGAGTTCGGGTTGGCAATCTGGATCTCACCCTTCAGTTCGGGTGCCAGAAGATCCGCCCAGCAGGTGGGCTCCTTGTAGCCCTTCTGCTTGAAGATCTCGGTGTTGTAGCCCCAGCCGAGCGCACCGGCATAGACACCGACGGTCTTGAAGCCGGAGCTCTCGGCCTGGCTTTTCGCCCAATCCTGCAATTGGTCGAGCATCGGCGACTTATATTCCTCGGTAAGCCCTTCAGAAGCAGCCTGGAGATGGGGATCACCGGTACCGGCCCACCAGAGATCAGTCTTCGGGTTGCGCGCTTCGGCGCGGATCTTGGCATAGGCCTCGCCCGAGGACATGCGCACCATGTTGACCTTGATGTCATGGGCCTTTTGAAAATCGCCCTGCATCTGTTCGCAGATGACGACGTCGGCGGCGCAGATGAGGTTGAGCTCACCGGCGGCAAGAGCCGAGCCGGCAGACAAGCTCGTGCCGGCAAAGAGTAGCGTGGAGAGTATCGTCAGTCGCATGGGTATCCTCCTGTTGCTTGCGTCTGATGGTAGTCGGAAAACGGACAAGCCTTCGGCGGCGGCGCCTCAAAGGCGCCGGGTCTGAGATCATCCGGTGGTTAGAAAGTCAGTTGATCGGGTTGATCTCGCGATCGAAGCGGCTCAACAGCCGACTTCGCTGTTCGGGCGATCCGAAGGTGGCGAAGTCATAGTCCACCATCTTGATCATCGAGATATCGGGAGCGGCTGGCGGCAGCATGGCCCTGGCGTTTGATGGGACCTGGTTCTGGCCTGCTGCGGCCCCGGTCGCCTGCCCTTCGGGACTGAGCGCAAAATCGACGAAGCGGCGCGCTTCTTCCAGATTGCGACTGCCCTTGACGATGCTGACCGCGCCTATTTCATAGCCGGTGCCCTCGCAGGGCGCGACGATGACGAGGGGAGCGCCCGCCTCTTTCTGCGTGACGGCGTCATGCATGAAGGAGATGCCGATCGTGATCTCTCCCCTGCCCGCCGCCTTGACCGGCTCCGCACCGGCCTTGGTGTATTCGGTGATATTCTGTCCGAGCTCGCGCATATAGGCGAAAGCCTCATCCTCGCCGAGGAGCTGCACCAGTGTGACAAGGGTCGTAAAAGCTGTGCCCGAGGAGTGTGGATTGCCGGAGAGGATATGGCCACGATAGATTGGCTTGGCGAGATCCTTCCAGCAGTTGGGTGCCGGCAAGCCTGCAGCCGCTAAAAGATCCGCATTGTAGGCGAAGCCGAGCGCTCCGGCGTAAAGGCCCACGGAACTGCCGCCCGACAGAGAGAAGAAGTTTCGCGCCCAGGGCAGAAGATCGGCTTCGTGTTTGGGACGATGGGGGTCGAGCAGCCCCTCATAGGCGGCCTGCAGGTGCGTGACGCCGGTGCCGCCCCACCAGACATCGACGGTGGGCGCATCCTTCTCGGCCCGAACATAGTCGAGTATCTCCCCGGTGCTCATCCGCGGCATGTTGACCGCAAGGCCGGTCTTGGCCTCGTAGGTCTTTTCCATGACGGCGCACCAAACCTCGTCAACACCGCAGAGAATGTTCAGCGTGTCGGCTGCCCGGGAACCCGTGGCCGCGGCGAAGGTCACAAGTACCCCGGCGCCTATGGCGTTCAATAACTTCACCTCGTCCTCCCTTGGAACCTCCCCGTTCCAATGACCGAAGCATGTCCATATCGAATCGGGCTGGCAACCCGGAGAATGGTTACCGATCTTTCAACATTCGCCCACTCCAGCGTTTCGGAGATTTCAAATGTTACAATTGTGACGTTTGCCGATAACCACCAAGTCTTTGGTGTTTTTGCCCTGCCCGGTTATGATGCCGCTGGGAGGACTGCAACGTGTTGAACCAGAGGGTGAAAATTCTGATCGTCGAGGACGATCCGGATATGGCGGAGCTTATCTGCGATCTGGTGGAGGCAGAAGGCTGGATACCAGTTACCGCCCCCTCAGCCGAGGTTGCACAAGAACGATTGCAGCATGAGACGGTTCAACTGGTTCTGGTCGACCACAATCTGCCGGGCCTTTCGGGCCGAGCCTTCGCGCAGCGTTTGAGGGCGCAGACCGATGTCGGCATCGTCATGGTGACAGCAGCAGGAAGTGCGACCGATCGGGTGCTGGGGCTCGAAACTGCGGCGGATGACTATGTGGTCAAACCCTTCGAACCGAACGAACTGACCGCACGGATCAAGGCTGTTCTCCGTCGTACCCATCCACAACTGCGCCACGACAGGGAGATTGAGCGCGAACAGCCGTCGACGGCGCTCAGGCTCGGCGAATGGGCTGTCGATTTGGCTCAGCGCCGCGCCGTTTGCCTGACCGATCCAACCAAGACCTTAACGGCTGCTGAGTTTGCCCTGCTTGAGATCCTCGCCGAGACGCCGAACACGCCCGTAAGCCGTGCGCACATTCTCGACCGGATGGGGGCAGATTCGGATCGTTTCGTTGATCGCAACGTCGATGTTCTGGTGCTGCGTCTCAGGCGCAAGATCGAGCGGAACCCGGACCTCCCATGCCATATCCAAACGCGACGCGGAAAGGGCTATGTCTTGCACACCGACGATGCTGGATCCCTTCCTTGATCAACCGTGCATTCCTCTCGTCTATCGCCTTTCGATTGCCGTTCGCAATCGCATTCATCTGCGTCTCGGTTCTCCTCCTTTCGATCGTCGCCATCTATGGCCTGCAAAGAGCGCGCAGCGAAATGTCGGCCTATAGTGTGCAGGCCTTCTCAAGTCTCGCCAAGGCCTCTCTCGTCTCAAGGCAGGTTTCCGACCTCGTTTCGAGCGCACCTTTCCTGATGAACGCAACGTCTCCCTACCGTGTCTCCAGCGAAAGCCGCGCCGTGGTTTCCCAGGTGGGCACACTTCTTCAGACCATGGCACCGGATAAGCCGCGTGCTGGCATGCCTGGCACCGGCGCGCACCGGATCATTGAACTGCTTGAGAGCATTGAGGCTCAGACATTGGCACTCGCGGCCAATGCAGATGCCGCGCAGGTACACAAGGCAGAAGCCGCCGTCGCACTCGGAGAGATAGCGACCGCTCGCGCCATTCAGGATCAGGAGCTACGGCAGCGCCTGAACGACATCGCACAATCAGCCTCCACATCGGACAGTCTCTTCCAGCTTGGCGAACTTCAACGGCGCTTCGTGGCCGAGACGACTGTCCGAATGCTGGTTCCCGGGCCCAATCTAAGGGTCTCGCCTCAGCAACTGGAACCTTATCGACGGATCTTCGAGGCACAGACCCGTTACCTCCTCGAGATGTTCACTATCCGCGCATCGGTCTCGCGCCTGCACACCGTCTCGCGCGACCTCTCGCATGCGACCGAAACCCAGAGCGCGTTCGTTGCCAGCGCGCTGAACCAGAAATCTCGAAGCCACCTCAAGCGCATTGCGCCAGTTGCTTGTCATGATCGTGCTCGCGTCCTTTGCGGTCGTGATCCTCGCCATTCTGTCCATCCGGTCAGTCATGCGCGTCTCGCATGGGATCGGAGATCTGTCTCGCGGGATGAACGCGCTGGCCCGTGGAGAGGAGAATGTAGGGCCACCTGCCTATACCGGGACAGAAACGGAGTTGATCCGCTTGCTAGATGCATTTCGCGCCTTCAAGGAAAGCGTCGATCGAGTGTCGCGGCTCAGGCGCACGGCTGAGGCGGCAGCCCGCACAATCCGCTCGACCTTCCGTATGATGAACGAAGGCATTGCGCTCTTCGACCCCTCTGGCCGGCCGATCACCATGAACCGTCGCATCATAGAGCTCATGCGACAGACGGGCTCGTCGCGGAAAATGCCGTTGCGCCGCTTCGTCGAGACTGTCCCGGAGATCGATCCAGATTTAATGCCGAGTGAGAACGAAAGCGGTTCACTCGTAGAGCGTCACGTCCTCCGACATCGGTTCGTTGGCGATCAGGTCGTAGAGATCTCTGCCTCACGACAACCTGACGGCGGCGTGGTCCTGCTCGCCCGCGACGTAACAGCCATGGATCGTCAGGAGATCGAGGCGGCCCGCGCCCAGCGCCTGGATGTTGTCATGCGCATGACGCATCAGGTGAGCCACGAAGTTGGCAACATGATCGGCATCATCACCGGAAGTCTTGGCTTACTGGAGCGTGAAGCAGGCTTCACCGAACGCCAGAAGCGCCACCTCGGGCGCATACGAAAGGCCGCCGAACGAGGGCGCGCACTGGCCTCCAGCATGTTATCCGTCGGCAGCCAGCAGCAGATACGTCCAGCCTCGATAGACATTGGCACGATCCTTCATGGGATGGCGGATGTTCTAGAGATGGCAATTGGCACCCGCAATCGTCTGGAGCTGGAGCTTGGAGCCAATCTGCCAAAAGTCAGCCTTGATCCTGCGCTGCTCGAGCAATCCATTCTGAATCTCTGCCTCAACGCGTCGGCTGCCATGCCGGATGGCGGAACGGTCCGGATTGAAGCGCGGGGGGAGATCGACACGGTCACCATCGCAGTCATCGACGAAGGTGTCGGCATGTCGCCCGAAGTCCTCGACCAAGCGATGGAGCCCTACTTCACCACGAGGTCGAAAACCGGAGGATCTGGCCTCGGGCTCGCCATGGTCTATGGTTTTGTCCGCCAGTCTGGTGGCGAAGTCAGAATTACTTCCCGTTTGGGGGAAGGCACCCGCGTCGAGCTTTGTTTCCTCCCGTCGAAGTCCGAGGGAACGCCTTGGCAGGCTGAACACGAGCGGGTGCGAGCTCACCATTGAGGGCCTTGAGCCCTCACCATTCAACCGAGCATTTCAGAAACCTGAATTATTAAAAGTGAAGATGGGTCGGCCCAAAGCCAGGGCACAAGGATGGCATCCACGATCGCCCGCGACAGGCAAAGAAAGGAAATTAAAAGGGGATTTTTCCGACCGCCAGTTTGACCGAAAGGTTCCAGGAAATCTGCGGCCTGGCGAGCGCCGAGATGCGCTCTTGCCCGTCACTCTGCGGCAATGGGTTGCGTCGCATCCAGGATCCTCCTGATTTCGGGGCGGCAGGAGCCGCAGTTCGTTCCAGCACTCAAGGCAACGCCGATGGCCTCAATCGACCGGCAACCGGCTCGTGCGGCAAAGTTGATCTGGTTGATGCCGACCGAGAAGCAGGAACAGACGATCGCGCCGTTGTCGGGCCGGCCCGCAGCCGGACGACCGGCGACAAGCATCGAGCGCGCATTGCGATCCTGATGGCTTTCCTTGAGTTGATCCACCGCCCATTGCCGAGAGACCGAAACAGGGGCTGCCGAGACGAACAGCGCCGCCTGAAGTCTTTCTCCCTCAAAGACGAGTAGGCGATGGTCGCCGGCGCGTTCGTCGATGTAACCGGAGTACTCATGATTATCTTCAAGCTGCAGGCTGCTTCGCAGCCAGGTCTCCCAGCCCTCCGCAGGTTGTTCACCTGCAAATTCCACGCGGTAGCCGCCTTCAGCTTTCGCGATCGACCAGTAGGTGAAAGGAAGGTCAAGTGGGCGGCTCGCCGATACCAGGAAGCCATGGGCCTTCGCCACGTGGCGGGTGACGGATGCACGGGACATCTTCAACGCCGGTTGGCCGGACGTCGGATCGACGCGAGAGGAAACCAGAGTGTCGACACGGGCGCTGGGTGCTGTCTCGCCCGTCCAATGCATGGGCACGAAGATTGCGCCGCGCATCTGCCGTTCGGTCAGCAGGGCTCGCGCGAGGATCGATCTGCCGTTTGCACCTTCGACACAGACGAGATCGGCATCACTGATGCCGGCACTCGCGGCGTCCGCCGGATGGATCTCGCAGAAAGGTTCGGCAATATGCGCAGACAGGCGGGCGCTTTTCCCCGTTCGCGTCATCGTGTGCCAGTGATCGCGGATCCGGCCGGTATTGAGGGTGAAGGGATAGCGCCCATCCGCCTCTTCAAGCGCCGGCGCCGCAATAGGCACGAGGCGCGCCTTTCGGTCCGAAGTGAAGAAGCCACCATCCGCGAAAAAGCGTGCGATCGATGATCCGTTCTGGCGCAAAGGCCATTGGAACGGCAGAAGCGCTTCATAGGTTTCCGCGTCGATCCCGGCATGGGCGCCAATGTCAAAATCCCGTTGACCGTCGTTCTCGAAGGCGGAGAGCGCGGCGTGCTCGGCATAGATATCGGCCGGGCCGCGATAGTCGAAATCAGCACCGAAGCCCAAGCGTTTGCCGACCTCCGCCAACTGCCACCAGTCGGCGCGGGCCTCGCCCGGAACAGATAAAAAAGGTCTCTGCCGGGAGATGCGCCGTTCGGAATTCGTCACGGTGCCGGATTTTTCGCCCCAGCCGCTGGCCGGAAGCAGGACATGGGCGAGACGGGCCGTATCCGTGTGTTTCTGGATGTCCGACACCACCACGAAGGGACAGGTCTCAAGGGCTGCCTTCACCGCATCGGCATCGGGCATGGAGACGACGGGATTGGTGGACATAATCCAGATCGCCTTGATCCGCCCATCGGCCACCGCCTCGAACATGTCGACAGCCTTCAGGCCGGGTCTCTCCGCGATTCCCGGCGATTTCCAGAAGCCTCGCACGCGCTCCCTGTGAACAGGGTTCTCGATTGCCATATGGGCCGCCAGCATGTTGGCGAGACCGCCAACCTCGCGCCCACCCATAGCATTGGGCTGGCCGGTCAGTGACAGCGGCCCCATGCCCGGTCGACCGATCCGCCCTGTCGCCAAGTGACAGTTGAGGATGGCGCTGACCTTGTCTGTGCCGACCGAGGACTGGTTCACACCCTGGCTGTAACAGGTGACCACTTTCTCCGTCGTCGCGAAAAGGCGGAAGAACTGGCGCAGCAGCATGCCGGAGACGCCGGTCGCTTCGGAGAGATCCGCCATGCTTCCGTTCGAGGCGGCGAGAAGCGCTTCGCCAAAGCCGGAGGTGTGCTGTCCGACATAGTTTTCGTCGACCGCGCCTGTCTCCGCCAGATAGGCAAGGAGGCCATTGAAGAGAGCGATGTCGCCATCAGCCCGGACTGCGAGATGCAGGTCGGCGATATCGCTGGTCGCGGTTCGGCGCGGATCGATCACCACCACCTTCATGGCGGGACGGGCGGCCTTGGCAGCCGCCAGGCGCTGGTAGAGGACCGGATGGCACCAGGCCATGTTGGAACCAACAAGAACCACCAGGTCTGCAAGCTCCAGGTCCTCGTAACAGGCGGGCACCGTATCGGTGCCGAAAGCACGGCGGTGGCCGGCGACGGAGGATGCCATGCACAGGCGGGAATTGGTGTCGATATTGGCGGAGCCGATGAAGCCTTTCATCAGCTTGTTGGCGACGTAATAGTCTTCGGTCAGCAACTGCCCGGAGAGGTAGAAGGCGACGGAATCGGGGCCATGATCGGTGATCGTCCGCTGGAAGGTTGAGGCAACAAGATCGAGCGCCTCATCCCAACTGACGCGTTGGCCACGGATTTCCGGATGAAGCACGCGGCCTTCGAGGTCGAGCGTTTCGGCCAGCGCCGAACCCTTCGAGCAAAGACGACCGTAATTGGCAGGATGGTCCGGATCTCCCCGCACGCTGGCCTTGCCCTCGTCATCAACTGCGGCGATCACGCCGCAGCCGACACCGCAATAGGGGCAGGTCGTCTTGGTTTCACAGGGCATGGCCTCGGCTCCGCACTTTGCTCTTGCCACTCACTCGGCTGCGACCATCATGCTTTCGAGCATGATGGAGAGATGACCGTCGATGTTGCGGACGGGGATGGTCTTGACCGCGCCTTCGTCGGCCCCGAGAGCCCGACCGGTTTCGAGCGAGATGACCCAGTTGTGCAGTGGGCAGGTCACTGCCTTGCCGTGGACAATCCCCTGCGTGAGCGGACCGCCCTTGTGGGGGCAATGGTCATCGATGGCGAAGACCTCGTTCTCGGCGGTACGAAACACACCGATCTTACCCTGAGGGGTCTTCACGCAGCGCGCGCCACGTAGCGGGATATCGTCAATGGTGCCGATTGCGATCCAGTTCACGTTCATCGCCTCACTCCGCAGCCTGATTGTAGTTGATGGTCGCCATCGGCTTGAACTCATGCTTGTCCTTGCCGGAGACGCGCTCGGACCAGGGGTCGACCTGGGCGAATTTCTGACTGAAAACGAAGCGGTCGTAATAGGCACGGCGCTTGTCGGCATCCTCCATGATCTGGCGACGGATCTCGTCATGGCCGATGCGCTTTGCCCATTTGTAGATGCGTTCGAGATAGCGCCCCTGCTCGCGATACATCTGGGTGAGCGCCACGATGTGCTCCAGCGCCTCGTCCTCGGTCTTCACAAGGCCCAGAACATCGGTGCCTTTGATGTCGAGGCCGGCGGCACCGGCGAAATGGATCTCGAAGCCGCTATCCACGCAGATGACGCCGATATCCTTGCAGGTGGCTTCGGCGCAATTGCGCGGACAGCCGGATACGGCGAGCTTCAGCTTGGCGGGTGTCCAGGAACCCCACATGAATTTCTCGATGCGGATGCCAAGCCCGGTCGAATCCTGCGTGCCGAACCGGCACCAATCGGAGCCTACACAGGTCTTCACGGTTCTCAGTCCCTTTGCGTAAGCCTGGCCTGACACAAAGCCTGCCTTGCCGAGATCGGCCCAGACCGCGGGCAGGTCTTCCTTCTCAATGCCGAGCAGATCGATGCGCTGGCCGCCGGTGACCTTGACCATGGGGATTTCGAACTTGTCGACGACATCGGCGATGGCACGAAGCTCGGCGGCATTGGTGACACCACCCCACATGCGGGGCACGACGGAATAGGTACCATCCTTCTGGATATTGGCGTGGACACGCTCATTGATGAAACGCGACTGGTAATCGTCGGCATACTCGTCCGGCCAGTCTGACACGAGATAGTAGTTGAGCGCCGGGCGACATTTCGCGCAGCCGCAGGAGGTCTTCCATTCCAGTTCCTGCATGACGGCCGGAATGGTCTTCAGCCTCTTGGCCTTGATCAAGCGGCGGACGTCGTCATGGCCCAGCTCCGTGCAGGTGCACATCGGTGTGACGGCAGCGGGATTGTAGCTGTCGCCCAGCGTGAGAGCCAAGAGTTGCTCGACGAGACCGGTGCAGTTGCCGCAGGACGCGGATGCCTTGGTATGCGCTCGCACGCCGTCGAGCGTGGTCAGTCCCTTGCCGGATATTGTCGATGTGATCTTGCCCTTGCAGACGCCGTTGCAGCCGCAGATTTCTGCATCATCCGGCAAGGCTGCAACGGCCGCCATAGGGTCCAGCGGGGTGCCCCCCTGATAGGACTGGCCGAAGATCAGGGTGTCGCGCATCTGCGAGATATCGGTTCCGCGCTTCATCAGGTCGAAGAACCAGGAGCCATCGGCGGTTTCACCATAGAGCACGGCGCCGAGGATCTTGTTGTCCTTCAGCACGAGCCGCTTGTAGATACCGGCCGAGGCATCGCGCAGCACGATTTCCTCGCGGTCGGGGGCCTCGGCGAAATCGCCGGCGGAGAAGAGATTGATGCCGGTGACCTTGAGCTTCGTGTTGACGAAGGAGCCGTGATATTCGCTGGTGCCGCCGGTCAGGCGATCGGCGAGAACGCGGGCCGCCTCATAAAGCGGCGCAACAAGGCCGTAGCAGGTGCCGCGATGTTCAGCGCATTCACCAAGTGCGAAGACGTTCGGGTCCGAGGTCATCATGCCGTCATCGACGACGATGCCGCGGTTCACGGCGATACCGGCGTCCTTGGCGAGCTGCGAGGCCGGGCGGATGCCGACCGCCATGACAACCATGTCGCCTGATATCACGCGGCCATCTTCCAGCTCGATGCCCTCGACCTTATCGGTTCCGAGAATCTGCTTGGTGTTGGCCTTGGTGATGATCTCGATGCCGCGTTCGGTGAGCGCCTTTTCGAGGAGATAGGCGGCCGCCGGATCAAGCTGACGCTCCATGATGGTCGGCATCAGGTGGATGACCGTGACATCCATACCCTGCCGCTTCAGGCCATAGGCTGCCTCAAGGCCGAGCAGTCCAGCGCCGATAACGATGGCTCTCCCCTTGCCTTCCGCGATCCTCAGCATGGCGTCGACGTCGTCGAGATCGCGGTAGGGCAACACGCCCGGCAATTGATGACCCGGAACCGGGATGATGAACGGCAGCGAGCCTGTCGCGATCACCAAGTTGTCGTAGGATGCTGTAATGCCGTTCGCCGAGGTGACCGTCTTCGCATGGCGGTCGATCTCTGTGACCCTGGCGCCCTTGTGCAGGGTCACGCCGTGGGCGGCATACCAGGCATCGTCGTGAATGACGATGTCCTCGTAAGCCTTTTCGCCTGACAGCACCGGCGACAGCATGATGCGGTCGTAATTAACGCGCGGTTCGGCGTTGAAGATCGTGACGTCGAAATGGCCGGGTGCCCTCTCGAACAGTTCTTCCAGCATGCGGCCGGGGGCCATGCCGTTGCCGATGATGACGAGTTTCTCAGCCATTGGTCTTACTCCGCGGCTTCGACGAAGCGGTGGCGTTCGTAGAGGAACTTCAACACGGCTTCGCGGGATTTCAGGTAGGTGCGGTCGGCGGCGAGCGCGATGCGGTCGCGGGGTCGCGGGATCGGCACGTCCAGCACTTCGCCGATGCGGGCGGCGGGGCCATTGGTCATCATCACGATGCGGTCGGACAAGAGCACCGCCTCATCGACATCATGGGTGATCATGATCATCGTATTGCCGAGGCGGGCATGGATCTCCATCACCGCGTCCTGCAGGTGGGCGCGGGTCAGCGCATCCAGCGCGCCGAAAGGCTCGTCGAGCAGCAGGATTTTCGGCTCCATCGCGAGCGCCCGAGCAATGCCGACACGCTGCTTCATGCCGCCGGAGATTTCTGCCGGGCGCCTGTCCTTGGCATGCGCCATTTGCACGAGATCGAGATTGCGCATGACCCATTCATGCTTCTCCGCCTTGGTTTTCTTACCTGCGAAGACCTTGGAAACCGCGAGGTTGACATTTTCGTAGACAGTCAACCAAGGTAAGAGCGAGTGGTTCTGGAAGACGACGGCGCGTTCCGGACCGGGTTCATTGACCTCTTGGTTTTCCAGCAGCACAGCCCCGGCGGAAACGCGTGTCAGGCCGGCGATCAGGTTGAGCAGCGTGGACTTGCCACAGCCGGAATGGCCGATGATCGAGACGAACTCGCCCTTCTCGATGGTGAGTGTGACGTCCTTCAGCACCTCAGTTCGCGCACCCGAACGTTCGAAGCTTTTGTCGATATGGTCGATCTTAAGATAGGCGTTCATGGTTGCGCTCCTCAGTTCTTCGCGGTGCCGCGGGTGATGACACTGCCGAGGAGGGCGACGAGCTTGTCGAGGACAAAGCCGGTCACGCCGATATAGGCGAGCGCCACGATGATGTCGGAGAGACGCGAGGAATTCCACGCATCCCAGATGAAGAAGCCGATGCCGACACCGCCGGTCAGCATTTCCGCAGCAACAATCGCGAGCCAGGAGAGGCCGATGCCAATGCGAAGACCGGTGAAGATGTAAGGGGCGGCGGCCGGCACCATGATGCGGATGAAGAATTCCAGCGGGTTCAGGCGCAGCACGCGGGCGATGTTGCGATAGTCGTCGGGAATGTTGCGCACACCGACAGCGGTATTGATGATGATGGGCCAGATCGAGGTGATGAAGATGACGAAGATCGCCGACGGATTTGAATTCTGGAAGGCAGCAAGCGAGAGCGGCAGCCAGGCAAGCGGCGGTACCGTGCGCAGGATCTGGAAAATCGGGTCGAGACCACGCATCGCCCAGACCGATTGACCGACAACGGCACCGAGAAAGACGCCGACGACGGCGGCGAGCCCGAAGCCGATCGCGACACGCTCGAGCGAGACGAGAACGCGCCAGGCAAGGCCGATATCCTGCGGCCCGTAATCAAAGAACGGGGCGGCGATCAGATCATAGCTGTCGATCCACACCTGTGATGGTGGCGGCAGCGTGGCGCCCGGATTTGAGCAGGCGATCTGCCAGATGCCGAGTAGCGCGATCAGCACCACAAGCGGCGGCAGGACATTGCGACAGATGGCAGCAGTTGCCTTCTGAAGATCGATTCTGCGGGTCGGGCGTTGTGCGATCATGACGACCGTGCCTGTCCTGGTCGCTGAAATGGCCGTCGCCTCGGTGTCAATCTTGCGCGCGGTTGCGGTCATGGTGTGGTCCTCTTTCGAGTGGGTGGTCGTTGTCATGAAACTGCCCCTCACCCTGCCCCTCTCCCCGCAGGTGTGGAGAGGGGACGGAACGGCTGCGGCTGAGGGGAGTAGTGATCGGACCTAGGTCCTTACGCCCCGGCCTTGATTGTCAGGCTGTCGAGATATGCCTTGGGGTTTTCCGGATCGAAGACCTTGCCGTCGAAGAAGGTTTCGGGACCGCGCGAGCTGGATGCCGGTATGTCGGCGGCAGCAATGCCGAGATCAGCGGCCGCCGCGCGCCAGATGTCTTCGCGGTTGACCTGGTCGATAAGTGCCTTGATGTCCGTGTCGGGCGCGAACTTGCCCCAGCGGATATTCTCGGTAAGGAACCAGGCATCGTGGCTCTTGAAGGGATAGGAAGCGTGATCCTTCCAGAACTTCATCTCGAGCCCGGTGTCTTCGGCGACACGGCCATTGCCGTAGTTGATGGTGCCCTTGAGGCGACCGGCGACATCATTCGGTGGAACATTGAACCATTGGCGTTTGCCGAGGATCGCCGACATCTCTTCCTTGTTGTCCATGCTGTCGGCCCAGATCTGGGCTTCCATAACGGCCATCATCAGAGCCTTCGCCGCATTCGGGTTCTTCTCGATCCAGTCGCTACGCAGGCCGAGCGCCTTTTCAGGATGTCCCTTCCAAAGCTCGCCTGTCGTGCAGGCGGTAAAGCCGATGCCCTGGTTGACCAGTTGCTCATTCCACGGTTCACCGACGCAGAAGGCATCCATGTTACCGACCTTCATGTTGGCGACCATCTGCGGTGGTGGCACGACGATGGTGGAGACGTCCTTGTCCGGGTCGATACCGCCGGCTGCCAGCCAGTAGCGCAGCCAAAGGTCATGCGTGCCACCGGGGAAGGTCATCGCGACCTTGATCTCATGGCCAGCTGCCTTCTTGGCGGCAAAGGCTTCCCTTAGCTTGGAGGCGTCAAGCTGGACACCAGTCTCGGCATATTCCTTGGCGACCGAAATGCCCTGACTATCGAGATTGAGCCGCGCAATGATCGACATCGGAACCGGTACATTGTTCTGGGTGACCTTGCCGGTCGAAATCAGGTAGGGCATCGGGGTCAGTATATGCGCGCCATCTATGCCATTCGCCTCGCCACCGAGCACGAGATTGTCGCGGGTTGCACCCCAGGAAGCCTGTTTGAGGACTTCCACTTCGGTGAGACCATATTTCGCAAACAGCCCCTTTTCCTGCGCGATGATCAGCGGTGCGGCATCGGTGAGCGCGATATAGCCGAGCTTGACGCCGGTGACTTCAGGACCTGCCGTCGCGGCGAATGCGCCGGACGGAAAGGCTAGGCGGGCTGCACTCACAAGTGCTGCCGCAGAGCTGATCTTGAGGACCTGACGGCGGCTGATGCTCATTGCTTTGGTGTTGGTCATAGCTGTGTGCCCCTCTATTGTCTGACGGAGATCCGGAAAACGAAAAAAACGCCGCGTGCTTTCCTGCGCGGTCCTGGCGGGAGTAGCCGGACAGCAAGAAGCCTGCGACGTCATTGTCTGATGGTTATCTGCGCCGTGAAGGCGCTCATCCGTCCCTCGATCGCCGTTGACCGTGGACATGAAGAGTGAAGCAAGGGCCGTGCCAGTTTCACTGGACGTCGGCTAAGCGTCAGAAAAACAATCGCTGTTTCAGCCGCAGGCAGGACCGCCTCTCGACGGTCGAACGATCCGCCTGCTCATTCAAAGACCTGGCTCTTAGTGCAATTGCCTCAGCTTTGTGCACCGCAGCGCTTCAGCTATCCGTGATCGGGTGGCTGGGCGAGAAGCTTGATCGGACCGGAAAGCCGTCGACGTAAGCCTGCACCGCATCCGGATCAAAGTGCTTGCCATCCATGAAACCCTCATAGCCGCCGGCACCTTTCTCGCTTGCCTCGTCCGGCAAGGCGGCATCCGGTCCGAGCGCTGTAAGATATAGGTCCGGCCGAAAAGCGCTTCGCGCATGTGTCATGCCTTCATCGCTGAAGTCGGTCTGGCCCCAGCGAAGCATCTGGCTATAGATCCAGCTTGCTTGGTCTGGCCTCGGATGGTTGGCGGCGCCGCGATGGAAGAGGAAATAATCCGGGACGACCCGTTTTGTCCCCTGTGCATCGAGACTGAACTCGCCATTCAATACGCGGCGAATGATGCTCGTAGGCGCTGCGATGTATTGCGGCGCGCTTAGGATCTCGGCAAGCTCGTTGTGGTGAGCAGGGTCATCGCACCAGCGCGCCGCCCGATCGAGCGCAACGATCAGACGGGAGACCGTGTCGGCATTGGCGTCGGCCCAGTCGGGGCGCATGCCGAGCACCTTCTCCGGCGCAAGCGGCCAGATATCCTGTTTGGCAGCAACGATACGTCCAATGCCTCGTTCCGAGGCAATCATGTTCCAGGGCGCCCCGACACAGAAGCCATCGATCGCGCCGGCTGCGAGCGCATCCGAAGTGAGCGGTGGCGGAACCACAACCAGCTTCACGTCCCGGTCGGGATCAATGCCGCCAGCCGCCAGCCAGTAGCGGAACTCATAATTATGCGAGGAGAAGGGATAGGTCATCCCGAGTGTTGGCACCGGTTCGCCCCGCATGCGCATGTCGGCGAGCAAGGCCGCCAGTGCCTTTGCATTGGCCAGAGCATCCGCATCGTCTGCCAGCCCCGTCAAAGACTTCATCCGGTCGAAGATTCGGGCCGATAGCGTGATTGCATTGCCACCGCGGCCGAGGGAAAAGGGCGCGATGGTCGGCGAGGGATTGGATCCAAGCCCGAGCATGGATGCGACCGGCATTGGCGAGAGCATGTGGGCAATGTCGAACTGGCGGAAGGCAAGCCGATCGCGGACATTCGCCCAGGTGACGTCCCGGACCAGTTCGAGGTGCAGTCCCTCCCTTTCGGCGAAGCCAAGCTCTGCCGCGACGATCAGGATCGAGGCATCCATCAGCGGGATGTAGCCTGCCCTGAGCGTCCTCTGCTCCTTGCCACGCACAGTCACGGGCGCATGGATGGCCGTATCGCCGGATTGGGTTGAAACCATATCGCTCACCAGCATTCTCCGATCCATGCCGCGCTCACAGCAAGAGTCCTGCAGCCGTCACGACGCTCTGCGCGATGTCGGCCAGCTTCTTCTTCTCATTCATGGCGGTCTGTCGAAGCACAGCGAAAGCCTCCTCCTCGCTCAAGCCCCGCATTTTCATCAGGATGCCCTTGGCGCGCTCGATGACCTTGCGCTCCTCAAGCGCATTGCGCGCCTCGACCAGTTCGCGCTGAAGGCGGCTGAAGGCATTGAAGCGGCTCACCGCCATGTCGAGTATGGGCTTGATCCGCTCTTTCTTTAGGCCATCAACCACATAGGCCGATACCCCGGCATCCACGGCAGCCTCGATGGCAGCGGTATCCGAGCGGTCGACAAACATGGCAATAGGCCGGGAAATCATCCGGGTGAGCTGGAACATATGCTCCATCATGTCTCGATTGGGGTTCTCGATGTCGATGATGATGACATCAGGATCCATCGTCTCGATCAGCCGCGCGACACCCTGCATCTCATTAATCACGCGGACATTCAGATGCCCAGCTTCGTTCAGCCCCTCTTCGATGATCGAGGCCCGAATGGCATTTTCATCAATGACAAGGATCGTCAGGTCGGTGGAAGGTTTTGACATGCTCAGACCGCGGTTCCGACAGTCGTCCGCGTTGACCCCGCAATACTCAGACCACTCACCGAATCCATTGCATTGCCCAAAACGCGCCGTGGCTTCGTGCAACATGTTTGGCTGATCGTGTGTACGGACAATGAGGTCTCCCGCTTACATCCGCACGTCACGAAGCAATTTTTGCGCCAGAACTCCCCGCTCAATGTCAGTAGACAGGATGATAATGCCGAACTGCTCGGAAGGTGGAGGAGTACTCCAGACGACATCTCTCCAGCGGCCAAGAGCATTTTGGCCTTTTCCATACGGCGTCGTCGCGGAAAACCCTCGCCTCCGGCTTGGCGCTCCCTGGCGGAAATAACTGCCGCTCTCCCGTTGTCGCCTTTCACCCCAATCGGGACGACACGCAATTCCTCAGACGAAAAGCCAACTCTTGGTCAGGCGGACCCCACGAAGACGTGATGTTTTGTTGAGACGTACGTTTTGACGAGACCGGAGGGTTCAGGGTCATAAGTCACCAAGCCCAGTCAAGCGGGAGAGTTGACAGGCGCTCAGTCGCAGCCAACCGTCAGAAACTGTTTGACGTGGTCTCGCATGCGGAAGTGAGAACACGCGGCAAGGAAAAGGATATAACATCCATGCGTATCTTGCTGGTGGAGGATCACCCGCCGCTTGCCGAGGCCGTGAGTCAGGCGCTTCACCGCGCCGGCTTTACTGTCGACCATGCATCAACGATCGAGAGCGCCGTACATATGTCGGCTTCGGTATCTTATGCGCTTGTTCTACTCGATCTCGGATTGCCGGATGGCGACGGGCTTCGGTTACTTCCGCAGCTCCGAAAAGAGGGGCAGGTTCCGGTGATCATCCTGACCGCAAGAGACCAGTTGGCCGACCGACTTACGGGTCTGGACGGAGGTGCCGACGACTATGTGGTGAAGCCAATCGCGATGCCAGAACTCGTCGCGCGGTGTCGCGCGGTGCTGCGCCGGCCGGGCGAACGATCGGCCAGCAGCCTGCAGCTCGGTCCTCTTTTGCTGGATGTTGCGGCGCGTCGTGCAAGCGTGATGGATCAGCCCGTGACGCTCGGTCGGCGCGAAGTGACGGTTCTTGAGCATCTGATGCGCGCCTCAGGTCGGGTGGTTTCCAGACAACTGCTCGAAGAGGCCGTTTATGGTTTCGATGACGAGGTGAGCCCGAACGCGCTGGAGGCTTGTGTGTCACGTCTTCGGCGCGCACTTGAAAAGGCTGGATGCCAGTTACCTATCGTGACTGTGCGAGGCCTGGGCTGGATGATCCCGCGTGAGGACCATAAGTAATGCCAACGGAATTTCGGTCGGGCCCACCTTTGGGTCGGCTTCTGGCTCAACGCCTTTTGCTGATCGCTGGTATCGTCTTCCTGCTTAACTCGGTTGCAGTTGGTATCTATTACGGCTCAGATAAACGGGCTCTGGAGACTGAAGTTGTCTCGGAGCAGGCTGAAGAGTTTGAAGGCGCGTTATCAAAGGGCTTGCTGCCCCATGACGCTGAGGTTCGCCGACTTTTTGCCGATCACCCCTCATCCTACGCCTTCGCACTTGTCGATCGTAGCGGCAGGGTGCTCGACAGCATGAACTCAGATCTGATCCCGCCTGGAGCCAAGGATATTTATGCCGATGATTGGATGACGCGGATGGTTGGAACCAATGCGCCCATGCTTGTTGCAGGGCATGAATTTGCCGGCCGGAATGATGGCCTGCGGATGGTCTTCGTCATGCGCGACGATCCGGCCCACCTGCTCTGGCGTGCCTATCTGGCTGAGTTCTATCAACATGTATGGCTACCCATCCTGCCGCTCGTCATCGTGCTCGCAGCCACGAACTTTCTTCTGATCCGCAGGGGACTGGCGCCAGTGGCTGCGGCGGCTGAATGGGCCCGCAATCTCAGACCAGGATCGCCCACGCCACCGCCCGGTGGAACTCTTCCAGCGGAGATAGCCGATCTCGTCCAGGCGACAGAGCGTTCGGTCGAGAGGCTGGCGCAGGCGCTGGAAACCGAAAAGCGACATTCTGCAGAGGCCGCGCATGCGCTGCGCACTCCGGTTGCCGTCCTCATGGCACGGATGGACAGTCTGCCGCCGAGTGATGCGACGGAGAAGATCCGCTCCGATCTTTCCAACCTCTCGCGTACGGTTCAGCAGGTGCTTGCGTCTTCGCGGGCAGAACGGGCTTCGGGCGCTGCCACCACCCTTATCGACCTCAAAGCCCTCGTCCAGGACGTGGTCGCAACGCTTGCGTCATTCGCCTATAGCAGGGGTGCAGAGCTATCTCTCGTAATGCCTGAGGACGAAGTCACTGTGCGGGCAGATCCGGAAGGGATTGAAATGGCGCTCTCCAATCTCTTGGAAAATGCCGTCATTCATGGCGGGCCCGGCCTTGTCGAGGTTTCTCTGGAACCGGGACCGAGCTTGACCATACGTGATCATGGTCCGGGTCTTCCAGACGGCTCGGAGGGAAATCTGTTCAAGCCGTTCTGGCGTGGATCCGATGCAACACCGGGTGGTGCCGGCCTTGGCCTGGCCATTGTGGACCGCGTCCAGCGTGCTGTGGGAGCAAAAGTCGAGGCGCGGAACGCAGAGGGCGGAGGCGCCGAGTTCAAGCTGACCTGGCCCGCGCGAAATTTCTGAGGTCTGTCAGACTGCTGTCAGCTACACGACGCAAAACGCTCCCATCGGATCGATCAATGATCCACGAAAGGAGCGAATAGTCATGAATGAAAATCAGCCAACGGACCTGAAGCGTGCCAACGAGTGGCTTGCAGGTGAGGTGGAGATCAAGGTGTCCAGGAAGCTCTTGGTCGCCGGCGCCATGCTCGCCTTTATCCTGGTCATGATGGCGTTTGACTGACATCGGGCACGCAGTCGCCTTCAACTCTCGCAGAAAGGAACAGAAATGAAACTCGCAATTGCCGCCGTCTTTATGGCGCTCTCTGCCGGCGTCGCATCGGCCTCCGGAGAGCTGACACCACTCAACGAGCTGAAACGTGGAACCATGGTCACCGTCGAAGGAACGGTAGAACGTATCACTGACGAAGACGAATTCCGGCTCACTGACAACAGCGGCTCCGTCAGAATTTATGTCGGTCCGAACTGGGTTCCCGCTGAAGTCGGAGAAAACGTCACCGTGAATGGCTTTGTGGATGACGGTCTGGGACCGCTGGAAATCTACGCACGGAGCCTGACAAAGGCCGACGGGACGGTAATCAGCTTTGACCGCCGCTATGACTAAGAAGATGCTCTGCTGATCCAGCTCGAACGGAGCCCGATACGCGCGAGTTTCGTCGATCAGCCGAACCATCTCAATCGTCTCGTGTTCGAGGCGGTTCTTGAACGCCTAGACGAGACCGAGATCCCCGACCGTTTTCGCGGTTTTCTTCCGGTAAAGAGGGCGGGCAACAGGCCCGCCCGTCTCACTATCAGCGGAAGATGACGACCGGCACCTTACAGGAGCGGATCATCTCCGTCGTCGTTGACCCGATGAAGAGGGAGCGCAGCCGGGAATGGCTGTAGGCCCCCATGGCCAGGAGGTCGAAGCCTTCCTTTTCCACCATGTCCGAGATCACCTTGTCAGGCGCGCCCTGCACGAGTGCGACTTCCGGGACGTAGCCGGCGGCCTTCAATACGATCGCAGCGTCATCGAGCTTCTTGCGGTTTTCGCTGGTGTCCGCACCCGCCATCACGACCTTGGCCCCGAGACCGTCAAGGATCGGGCTGCGGGACACCTGGTCGACCGTCTTCATCGCCATCGTGCCGCCGTCATGGGCGATCAGCAGCTTAGCGACCGGCTTGAAGGCGCGCGAGGCAATGACGATCGCCTTGTGGGTTGAACGCACGACGCGTTCCAGGTTGGATCCGAGGTGGCCCTTGGCAAAGTCGGCACCCTCACCACGCTTGCCGATCACGATGATGTCGGCATTGGCCTCGAATTCAAGCACGGTATCGACCAGATCGCCGTTACGCAGCTTCGTCTCGACATTGGCAACGCCAGCCTCGTTGAGCCGGGCCTTTGCCTCCTCCAAGAGAAGACGCCCACGCTTGTGTGCAACCTTTGCCTTCCGCGCATCGAGTTCCGCCAGTTCCTCGAGAAGTGCGGTGCGGGCACCGAGCCCGATATTGCCGCTGAGGTTGACGGGTTCCGAGGCGAGATCCCGCCTGCCGATGACGTGGAGGAGTTCGACGGTCACGTCGGTTTTGCCCGCGATCCAGGCGATGTGGTCGCATACGCTCTGGGCATAGGGCGAACCGTCGATCAGTCCGAGTATTCTTGTCATTTTTGATCTCCCTCAGTGGCCCATCAGACGTTCCATGGCGCCGGGCTTGTCATGGATGGCGAGCTTGTCGACAATGGTCTCGCTTGCCTCATTGAGGCCAATGATTTCCACATCCGCGCCTTCCCGACGGAACTTGAGCACGATCATGTCGAGGGCCGCCACGCTGGAGATATCCCAGATATGGGCGTGGCTGACATCGATGGTGACCTTGTCGAGGGCTTCCTTGAAGTCGAAGGCCTTATTGAAGTCCTCGACGGAGGCAAAGAACACCTGCCCCTCGACCGTATAGGTGCGATGCATGCCGTCAGCCGAGACAGCCGAGGTGACGCGGAAAATCTGCGAGATCTTCCAGGCGAAGAAGACGGCCGAAAGCAGCACACCGATCAACACGCCGATGGCGAGGTTATGGGTGTAGACGACGCCGATGACGGTCGCGATCATCACGATCGACGACGACCGCGGGTGATCCCTCAAATTCTTGATCGAGGACCAGGAGAAGGTGCCGATCGAGACCATGATCATGATGGCGACGAGTGCTGCCATCGGGATCTGGCTCACGAGGTCACCCAGCACAAGAAGCAGGAAAAGCAGGAAGACGCCGGCGCAGAAGGTCGATAGACGTCCGCGACCGCCGGACTTCACATTGATGATCGACTGGCCGATCATCGCGCAACCGGCCATGCCGCCAATGAAGCCGGTCGCCGTGTTGGCGATGCCCTGGCCGATGCATTCGCGGTTCTTGTCGCTTGGGGTGTCGGTCAGGTCATCGACGATCTGCGCGGTCATCAGCGATTCCAGCAGGCCTACCGCTGCGACTGCGACGGAGTATGGCAGGATGATCATCAGAGTTTCGAGGTTGAACGGGATCTGCGGGATCAGAAAGATCGGCAGTGTCGAGGGCAGTTCACCCATATCGCCGACAGTGCGGATGTCGAAGCCGAACCAAAGCGAGAGCGCCGTGAGAACCACGATGCAGACGAGCGGCGACGGCACAGCCTTGGTGACATACGGGAAGAGATAGATGATCCCCAGACCGGCGGCGACCATGATATAGGTCAGCATCGGCACGTCGATCAGTTCCGGAAGTTGCGCCATGAAGATCAGGATGGCAAGCGCGTTAACGAAGCCGGTCATGACGGACTTCGAGACGAAGCGCATGACGTAGCCGAGTTTCAGCACACCCGCGACGATCTGGATCAGACCCGCGAGGACGGTTGCCGCCAAGAGATACTGAAGGCCATGGTCGCGCACCAGCGTGACCATGAGAACGGCGGTTGCCGCTGTGGCGGCCGAGATCATGCCAGGACGACCGCCAACAAAGGCGATCAGCACGGCAATCGAGAAGGAGGCATAAAGTCCAACCTTCGGATCGACGCCGGCGATGATCGAAAAGGCAATGGCTTCGGGAATGAGGGCGAGCGCCACGACGAGGCCGGCGAGCACATCTGCACGGATGTTGCCGAACCATTCGGTTTTGAGGGTTCCTATATAATCGCGATTTAAGTGTGTGTTCTCCATGCCGGCGACGCTTGGGAGTTTGTCAGCGCGGCGGGTCAAAATTAAATGGGTGGATGACGTCGCGCGCACGAATTGCGAGCGCGTCGAACACGGCTGGTGCCGTGATCATCGATATCGGTTCTATGGCGTGATCACGCCGTCTTGGTCATTGGGGATGTCCAATCGGAATACTCGCTGCAGCGATATCAATAGAGATATGGGCAGGAGTTAGCTGGTTGCCGGGGGATAGGCGCCCGGAGAAGCCACCCGCTTTGCGGGTCCGGTTGATGGTGGCAATATTGCGGCAAACGGGTCTAAGGGCAAGCGAAAAATCCCTCGCCCAGGCTGATGCCGCAGCGGAGGATCACGATTTGAATGAGCAAGGGGAAGGCGCTTAGCGGGTGCGGTGGATACTCGGCGTTCGATAGAATGACGCGTGCATAATTTCCTCCCCGCAAAGGGCGCAAGAGTTGGCGCTGGCCATATCCGAAGTCCCAAGGGGCGAACATGAATGGTCCGTCCAGGCTCACTGCCAAGCCGACAAAGAAAAACTTCGCGTGATCGTCTCGAATTTCAGCCGTGGGCTCCATAAGTGGGTGCACATGCCGCTCACGCCCCCGCGGGCGACAAGCGCCAATCGCGACAACCGCAGGAGCCTATGGCCGAAATTTACGTTCTCGAACCCCCAGGCGTAGGTCTGGTTCCCATGTGGCAGTGGCTCATGGCCACCTGGCTCGGAACAGGATTGGTCGTGCCGCTTCGGGCGGGTCTTGCAGTTTTCGCGCTCCTCCCGCTGCTGGTCATTTCGATTAAGATGCCCCGGCTGGTGGTTCCGGCATTTGCCGTGTTCATATTCGCCCTCGGCGTCTATGTCGCGTCGGCGATCGACCTGGCGACCGGTGTGAAGGATGACCGCCGGATCGTCATCGACGAAGTCGCAGCCTTCCTGATCGGTGCGTCGCTGATCCGGCAGGCGGGCTGGCGGATGCTCGTGCCGTTTGCGGCTGTCTTCCTCTTCTTCGACAGATTAAAGCCCTGGCCGATGGCCTATGTCGAGCAGGTCCCATCCGGCTGGGGCGTCATGCTGGATGATCTGGTCCCGGCGGTCGCGGTCGGGATTGTCTTCGCGCTTGCCCAGCATGCATGGAACCGCCGATCCCGGTAAAGCCAACCACTGACGGCTCGGTCGGAACTCGCCGGCGTGAGGCTGATGCACATCACCGTTCAGGGCGCCAAATAGATCGTCACCCGCTTTTCGGAACTCAGACCGCTATCTCCGTCGGCAAGATCTGCACCGATGACATCGCTCGCAGCGACACCCTCGCTTCGCATGGCCGTATAGAATAAGGCGCTGCTCTCGATAGCCGCCTGCAGGCGCGAGACGTCGGATTTCCTGTTTTCGAGCTCCGGCGCCACGACGTCCATGCTGTCCTGCTTCAGCGCCACGAACCGGACCTGCGTGGCGCCGAAAACCATTTTGATTTCCTCAGCCGTTTCCCTCGCGCGCTGCACGGAACGCAAGGCCCTCTCAGCGACACGCTCGTCGTCCGTTTCGCTGACTTCGATGTCGTAGCCAAAGAGTTCGGCGGGGTTCGCGCCGCCTGGATATGGTGCAGATTGTCCCAGAGCCGGAGAGGCCGACCCACAGGCGAGCATGGTCAGGACCGCGAGCACACGTTTTGGTGTCATTTATGGCTCCTCTGATTTCATCACCGCTTCAGTCTTCATACGCCGAAACCCACGATATTTCCGTGGCATGTTACCGCCAAATGAAGGCAGCGTCCGGCGTCAGAAAATCAGCATTAGAAGTAGAACGACGACTGCCAATCCGATGAGAAATATGACGCCGATGGTACCACCGATAAACTTGAGCATATGTCTTCTCCTTCGCGATGTTCGATAGTGAACGCGGTCGGCGCTCTCGCCGCCGCCTTCCACTTTGGGAAATCGTCTCGGCAGGCAGATGGTTCCCATCCCTCGGATGCGCGGTTGTCGAGACTGTGTCAGGAGACGTTCTTGGAGTAGAGAAGTTTCAAGGTTGGTCGCGCGTTCGGAATTCCGAATTCCGATAGCTCGCGTTCGGAATTCCGAACAGACCTGGAGAAGGCAGACAGCTAAAACCCCTGAATTATAAGCGTATTTCGAACTGGCACGCCTCTTGCTGTCCATTGGTCGACAACAAGAGGAACTCGTACCGTGAACTTTGAGTGGACCATACTGATCGCACTGGCCGGGGCCATCATCGCCAAACCGGTCTCGTCGCTGCTCGGTCGATACACCGGCTGGGTGGTAAGCCTGATACCGCTGTTCATCTTCGCATCGCTTCTGACGCACCTCGCTCCAGTAGCAAACGGAGAGGCGTTAATCGCGCAGCTGGCCTGGGTGCCCTCGCTCGGCGTCGAACTCGCCTTCCGCCTGGACGGTTTCGCGCTGCTGTTTGGCTTGCTGATCAGCGGTATCGGAACGCTGGTGGTGATCTATGCGGGGGCGTATTTCGCCGAAAAGCCGAGCGCCGAGATCGGGCGTTTCCTAAGCCTCATCATGCTGTTCATGACCGCGATGCTGGGAACCGTCCTTTCGGACAATCTCATTGTCATGTTCGTCTTCTGGGAACTGACGAGCCTCGCCTCCTTCCTGCTGATCGGCTTCGACGGTCACAAGGAAGCGGCACGCAAGTCGGCGCTGCAGTCTTTGATCGTCACTGGCGGCGGCGGCCTCGCGCTGTTTGCCGGCATCCTTCTCATCGGCATGACGCTCGGCACCTTCTCCTTCACGGAAGTGCTCGCACGATCGAACGAGCTGGTCGCCAGCAGCTGGGCCATCCCGATCGCAGTCCTGATCATGATCGGCGCTTTCACCAAGAGTGCGCAGTTCCCTTTCCACTTCTGGCTGCCCAATGCCATGGCCGCGCCGACGCCCGCCTCCGCCTATCTGCATTCGGCGACCATGGTGAAGCTCGGCGTCTTCCTGCTCGCGCGCTTCGACGGTGTGTTTGCCGGCATGCCGGGGTTCGGGCATACACTGGTGATCTTCGGATCTCTGACGATGATCGTTGCTGCCCTACAGGCGCTTCGCGCAGAAGGCTTCAAGGCGGTTCTCGCCCAATCCACCGTCGCCTCGCTCGGCATTCTCGTGATGCTGATCGGCCTGACAGGCGAAGTCGCCGCTGTTGCCACCGTCGGCTTCATCCTCAGCCATGCGCTTTACAAGGCGGCACTGTTCTTTTGCGCGGGTACCGCCATCCATGCGACCGGTGAAACCAGATTGGACAAGCTTGCCGGCTTGGCGCGCTTCCTGCCGGTTACTGCCGTCGCCGCGGTGCTTGCCAGCCTGTCGATGGCCGGCCTGCCACCGTTTGTCGGTTTCATCTCGAAGGAATATCTGTTCGAGGCGCAGCTCGCCAATGACTGGAACATCCTGCCGATTGCGGCTGCGGTTCTCGTCAATGCCGTGATGGTCGGCGTGGCCGGCGTCGTTTCGATCCGTCCGTTCTACTTCAAGGCTGAGACTGAACGTGAGATCCATCATGGCGAGACATCAGGCCTTCTTGCAGGACCGTTGCTCCTCGCCGCCGGCGGCATTCTGATCGGCCTTATACCCGCACCCGCAGGACAGTGGCTCATCGGGCCTGCCGCTTCGGCACTCCTCGGTCAGCCGGTCGATGTTTCCTTCAAGCTCTGGCACGGCCTGACGCCGATGCTGGTTCTGTCAATGCTCGTTGTCGCCATCGGCGCGGTCATCGTCATCCAGTGGACCCGGATCCACAACGCGCTGCGCCGTCACGACGCACTGTATGCCTTCCTCGGCGATCGGTTCTACCACAAGGCCCTGAATGGGGTTCTGGCGACGGCACGCCTGTCAACCAGGGTGCTCCAGAACGGTGATCAGCATCGCTACACCACACTGGTCGTCCTGGTGGTGACACTGGGTCTGGCCATCGCCTTCCTGGCTGCACCATCGACCGACTTCCTCGCCTCCGAGGGCAACATCCGCATCTCGGTTGCCCTTGTCCTTATGCTGACAGTCGTCGGCGCGATTGCCACAATCATCGTCCGCTCGCTGATTGCAGGCCTTGTCTCCGTCGGCATAGTCGGCTTCGGCTCGGCCGTGATCTTCATGCTGAACGGCGCTCCGGACCTCGCTCTGACACAGATGGCGGTCGAAACGCTGATCGTCATCCTGATGACGGCCGTACTTCTCAAGCTGCCATCGCGACGTCGTCATTCGCGCACGATTTCCGAGCGGCGGCGTGACGGCGTGATCGCCGCAGGCTTTGCCGTGATGATGTTTATCGCGCTCGCCTCCATCGGCGTCACGCCCATCGACCTGCGCCTTTCCGAGTATTTCGGCGAGACCAGCTACCTCGAAGCCTATGGCCGCAACGTCGTGAACGTCATTCTCGTCGATTACCGCGCCATCGATACGCTCGGCGAGATCGTCGTCGTCGCCATTGCCACCATCGCCGCCTGGGGACTGCTGCGCGGCTCCCTCAAACCCGCCCGCAACAAGGAGTGACCGACCATGTCCGTCATCTTTTCCACCATGTCCCGCCTGTTCTTCGTGCTTCTGCTGGGTGCGGCTGTCTTCATGCTGTTTCGCGGCCATAACGAGCCGGGCGGCGGCTTCATCGGCGGGCTGTTCGCGGCGCTTGCCTTTGCGCTTCTTGCGCTCTCCGACAGCGTGGCAAAGGCCCGCAAAGCCCTGATCGTTCACCCGGTCGGCCTGATCGGGGCCGGCCTCGTGCTCGCCTTCGTCAGCGGTATCCCTGGCCTCATCTCGGATGGGTCGTTCCTGACGCATTGGTGGTTCGAGCTCGGGTCCACGCATCTCGGCACCGCCACCGCCTTCGATATCGGCGTCTTCATGGTCGTCATCGGCGGTGTGCTTTCCCTGGTCTTCCGTTTTTATGAAGGAGTAGAACAGTGAGCCTGATCTACGCGTTCGCCATTGCGGCCCAGATGGGTGCCGGCATCTATCTCCTCCTGTCGCGCCATGTGATGCGCATCCTGTTCGGGGTCGTTCTGCTGTCCACCGCAGCCAACCTCCTGATCTTCGTCGCAGGCGGCCTGCAGTTCACGGCCCCTCCCGTCATCGAGGAGGGATCGCAGACACTGGCCGAAGGGTCTGCAAACCCGCTGCCCCAGGCGCTTATCCTGACCGCAATCGTCATTGGCTTTGCGCTCGTCTCGTTTGCCGCAGCCCTGGTGCTCAAGGCCTACTACACGCTCGGCTCGGTCTTCACCGACGAGCATAACGATGCCGAAGAACTCGGCTCGCCCTTCGAAAAGGAGGCCGTCCGCAATGGCTGACACAATTCTCCTGTGGCCCGTCGTGTTACCGCTCATCGGGGCGGCACTGGCTGCCGCTTTTCATTCCCGGCCTGACGTGCAGCGCATCATCGCGCTCACCGTCATGATCATGACGCTCGGCGCGTCCTTCATGCTTGCCAACGCGGTCGTGGTCGGCGGCATTCTGACCAAGACCTTCGGCAGCTGGATGCCACCCTTCGGCGTCGTCTTCGTCGCTGACCGCTTCAGCGTCGCGATGGTGGTGATCTCAAGTCTTCTGGCGCTCTGCGCCCTGATCTTCTCCGTCGCTGACCTTCGCCAGCGCCAGGTCCGTTCCGGCTTCTACCCGCTGTTTCTGGGCTTGATGATCGGGGTCAATGGCGCATTTTTGACCGGCGACATCTTCAATCTCTATGTCTGGTTCGAAGTGATGCTGATCGCAACACTTGGCCTGATCACGCTGGACCGTACTCGCGCCCAGATTGACGGGGCGATCAAATATGCTGTCCTCAACCTCCTTTCGACCATCCTCTTCCTGATGGCGATCGGATTGCTGTACGGCGCGACCGGTACCTTGAACATGGCTGACCTGGCCATGGTGCTGCCGCAGACGGAATCGTCGGCTGCGCTCACCCTGTCAGCGATGATGTTCCTGCTCGCCTTCGGTATCAAGGCCGGCTTCTTCCCGATGTTCTTCTGGCTTCCGGCCTCTTATCACACGGCATCGATCATCGTGTCGGCCGTGTTTGCGGGGCTCCTGACCAAAGTGGGGGTCTACGCGCTCTTCCGCGTGTTCACTCTTCTGTTCGAAGTCGACGACGGCATCTTGAAGCCGCTGATCGCCGTGTTTGCTGCGGGCACCATGCTGTTCGGCGTTTTCGGGGCGGCCGTGCAGTGGGATGTGCGTCGTATCCTGTCGTTCCACATCATCAGCCAGATCGGCTACATCATGCTGGGACTGGCGATCGCCACGCCACTCGCCATGGCAGGCGCGGTCTTCTACATCATCCACCATATCGTGGTGAAGGCGAACCTGTTCTTCATCGCAGGCGCCATTCACCGCGCAACCGGGACCTTCGACTTGCGTAAATCCGGTGGACTGATGAAGTCCTCCCCGATGCTGGCCGTGCTATTCGCAATTCCTGCCCTGTCCCTGGCTGGCATCCCGCCGCTCTCCGGCTTCTGGGCGAAGCTGATGGTGGTCGACGCCTCGTTCCAGGGGGATGCGGCCTGGCTTGCGGGCATCGCGCTCTTTGTAGGTCTCCTCACCATCTTCTCGATGAGCAAAATCTGGATCGAGGCCTTCTGGAAAGAGCCAGCGCGCAAGACCCGAGTGCGCGCGGTTCCCGCGGCCATGATCGCACCGATCGCGGTGCTTGGAGCCATAACGCTCGCGATCGGCTTCAACCCGGAACCTCTGGTCGCGTTCTCCAACCTCGCTGCCGACAGCATCGGCAATCGTACCGAGCTGATCAGCGCCATCATTGACCAGAACACCACAGCAGGAGTGTCGCCATGACCATCGTCAAACGTATCGGCAGATCCATGACACTGGGCTTGGTCTTCATCAACGAACTCATTCGTTCGTCGATTGCCGTCGCCCGCCAGGTGCTGGGCGACAGCTCGCAGCTGAAGCCCGCAATTCTCGCCGTGCCGCTTGATCTGCGCAGCAGAGCAGGCGTTACGGCGCTTGCGAACTGCGTCAGCCTGACCCCCGGCACGACCTCGCTGCATGTCAGCGAGGATCTGAGCACCCTCTATGTTCACGTTCTGGATGCGCCCCAGCCCGATGCGGTGGTGGACAGCATCAAGAACACGTTCGAGACACGCATTAAGGAGATCGAAGGATGATTGCGCTTCTGGATGGGATCCTATCAACATTTGCCGCCATCATGATCGCCGTTCTGATGGTACCCCTGCTGCTTGCTGCGGTCCGCATGGTGACCGGTCCTGGTTATGCAGACCGCTTCGTTGCGCTGGACATGCTGACCGGCATTGCGGTCGCGATCGCCGCCTTGACGATGATTGTCACCGGCCGTCGCGAATTTCTCGACGTCGCCTTCGGGATCGCATTGATCGGTTTCCTGGCGACGTGTTCGCTGTCTGCCCTTCTCGAGAAGAAAAAGGAGGACGTGTGATGCTCGCACTCCTGTCCATTCTGTTCAAGCTTGTCGGTGTCGTGTTCCTCTGCATCGCCGCTTACGGCGTCATCAAACTTGCCGATCCGTTCCAGCGCATGCATGCAGCCACGAAAGCCGGCACGTTGGGTGCTGGCCTGGTGATCATCGGCAGCGTCATTGCCCATGGAGCGCTGGACGCGACGGTGATGGGTTTGCTGACCGTCGTCTTCCTCCTGCTCACCGTGCCGGTCGCCGGCCATCTTCTTGGTCGCGCGGCCTATGTCTCGGGTGCGAAACTGACGCTTTCGCATGATGACGCCCTCGACGGTGTGCTAACGCGTGCCAACCAGTCGCTTGGCAAGCGAAGCGGCTGGACTTCCGTGGCTCCGAAAGTGCAGGCCGGCGACAACAGGGACCAAGCGCCCCAGCCGCGACCGGCGCCACGAAACGACATGCCGGTTCTGCCGGCTCTCGAGACCGTCCGGTTCGCCGTCATCGACGGGCAGGTCGCTCATGTCGCGGAACGCGCGGGCACGATTGCGAAGAGAAGCGGGGCGAGCCTTTCTGCACACACCATCATAGATACACATGCG
The DNA here is from genome assembly GCA_045377275.1 of Allorhizobium sp. GTDB lineage: Bacteria > Pseudomonadota > Alphaproteobacteria > Rhizobiales > Rhizobiaceae > Allorhizobium. Next base: position 295,633 of record JBJIOA010000012.1, read on the forward strand.
ATCCATGCCGCCGCAGATCAAGCTCGGGTGCGTCGGTTGATCCGCGAGCGTGCAAGCGACGCGATCAGCGAACTTAAATCGGTTACAGCAGGAACGGACGTGGCTTCGATCCTGCGCTATGATGAAGGCGATCCCGAGCACATTCTTCGCTGCGAGACGCAGCCGGGCCAGACGCTCCTCGTTCTGCCCTGCCAGGGCTGGTTCCATCACCAGGTGGAGGCGCGAATGGAGCGTACCACCTGGGATCCGGATGGACTGTTGCGTCTGCCGAGCTGCCATAGCGGCCCTGTGCTTTTCGTGGGCAAGACGCCGTTGTCTGACACGGCACGCACGCTGGTGGTGCGCGACTGCGGCGAGGATCACCTGGCCCCGCTCGTCGAATGGTCCCTTCTCAACAATCTCTGGGAGGTGACTGAGATCGTGCATGTTGCGGACAAGCAGTTGAAGGATACCGGATTTGCCGAAATCGCAGACCGCTTCGGTTGCAGTTATACACGCCATGCAGCGCCAGACAGTGTCTGCGCCATACCGGCCGGTATCGTGGGTGTGCGAGCGGTCGTGCTGGGTCGTACACCAAGGCCACTGCGCACGAACTGGTTTGGCGCGCCCTGGCTCAGTCGGATCGCACCGGACATGGCAGGTGAGGTCCTGATCATGGAACGCTGAGAGCTCTGACTGGAATAATGTGCTGGCAGGTCAAGCGCGACTTGGTCTAATCAATCTGCATGTCCTCACTTTCGCGTCCCAAACTGCCCCTCTCCGTCGCGCTGCCACTCTTCGTGGCAGTCGCGATGTTCCTCGTGGCAGTCGGCACGACCCAGATCGGCATCATGGCTTTGCGGTCGAGCAACGAGACGGGCCTGCGCGATCAGGCACTGGTCTTCCTCGATGCCGTCGCCGGCAACATTGCTGCCGAAATCAAGGAGGCAGATGCCCGGCAATCCGTGCAGCGGACCCTGGCGGCGTCGCTCGAGTTTCGCACCGCGCTTCTCGAAGAAAGCATCGCCGCACGTTGGACCGACACGTCGGGTGAAACGATCACGGTAGCGCTGGCCGAGAGCGATGGAGATCTGCTCGACGTCGCCTTGACGGAGGCGCAAGCCAACAGCCCTGGTGACGTCAGTCCGCGACTGGTTCCGGACCGATCCGTTCTTCTGGTTGCACGCAGCTATGGAATGGCCGAGGGGCGTCTCTATCTGGCCGCGACCTTTGACACTGAGCCGCTTGAGGCAGCCACGGATGCAGCGTCCAATGCGGCAATCGGGATCGATATTCTGGTGGCCATCATCGCTGCTGCTGCGGCTTATGTCGTAACACGGCGTTCGCTGAAGCCACTTGATCAGTTTATCGACCGTTTGGCCGCCCCGGAGGGTTCCTCGACAAACGGCGCAGACTGGCGGCGCGGTAACGAATTGCGCCAGCTGGAAGCGGCTCTGGCGATGCGCGAGCAATCGGAAGCCCAGAGGGTTACCATCCTCGAGCAGATGGCGCAGCAGGAACGCGACGGACTTCTGGCACGCATGGCAGCTAGCATCGCGCACGAGGTGCGCAATCCGCTGGCCGGACTGAAGAACGGTATCTCCACCCTGAAGCGATTTGGCGACCGCGAGGATGTGCGACGGGAAACCTTGGCATTTTTGGAGAACGGGCTCGACAGCATCGGCCGGGTGGTCGACGTTACGCTCTCCACCTATCGTCGGCGCTCCGGGTCGAGAATGATCACCGCTCAGGATATTCGTGACCTCGAAATCTTGATCGCTCCGGAAGCGGGACGAGCCGGTGTCGGGCTTGCCTGGACGTTCGAAGAGCCGACCGAATTCCGGGTGGACGTCGATGCGCTGCGACAAATTCTCATTAATCTGATGCTGAATGCCGTTCGCGCATCACCGCCAGGTTCCACCGTCACAGTTTCTCTCATCCGAAAGGATGCCCAGACGGTCGTGCTCAGCGTCGCTGACGAGGGACCGGGGATGCCGCCCGAGATCGTCGCCGCGATGATTTCGGGCCGTGTCAACGACATCCCCGTGGAGCGCAGCATCGGTATCTGGATCGTTGCCTCCCTGGTGGAGCGAATGGGAGCTGACCTGTCGATCCGCAGCGACAGCAAGGGAACCAATGTCCAACTCACGCTGGTCACGGCGCAGCAGGGCGGAGCGGAGACATGACATCATGACGGCAGGTCGCATACTGGTGGTGGAGGACGACGCAACGCTCGGCCAGTCGCTGCAACAAAGACTTGTGCTGGAAGGCTTCACCGTCAGATGGGCGCGTTCGGCGGCAGAAGCCAATGCGGCGCTCAAGGCTGCTGCACCCGACATCATTCTGTCGGATATCCGTCTGCCGGATGGTGACGGCGAAACCATCATGCGCCGGCATTTCGAGCGCTTCGGACTGGTCCCGGTCATCTTCATGACAGCCTATGGCGACATCGACCAGGCCGTTCGTCTGGTGCGGGACGGTGCGGTCGACTATGTCAGCAAACCATTCGATCTCGATCTGCTTATCGAGACCTTGCAGGGTATCAGTCGCCGCAAGAACAACGGGCCACAGGTCGGGACCGCATTTTCCGGTAGCAGCGCGATGCGCAAGATCGGCGAAACACTGCTGCGCGCTTCGAACATCGACCTGCCAGTCCTCATCCTCGGTGAGACGGGAACCGGCAAGGAAGTCGCGGCCCGCTATGTGCATGAGGCCGGTCCACGCAAGCACCTGCCGTTTGTCCCGGTCAATTGCGGTGCCTTGCCAGCCGAACTCGCGGACTCGCTGCTTTTCGGTCACGAGCGCGGTTCCTTTACCGGCGCTTCGGGCATGCATCGCGGCTTTTTCGAAGAGGCGGACGAGGGCACGCTGTTTCTGGACGAGATCGGCGACCTGTCACCCGTGCTGCAGGTGAAGTTGCTGCGCGTTCTCGAAACGCGGGAATTCCGACGGCTTGGGGGAAGTGAGACACGGAAGTTCGGAGCACGCCTCGTCTGCGCCACCAACAAGGATCTCGGCGCCATGGTGGCAGATAGCCAGTTCCGCGAGGATCTCTGGTTCCGCATCAATGTCATCGCCTGCAAGCTGCCGCCGCTCAGGGAAAGACAGGAAGAACTGCCATCGCTTCTCGAGAGTTTTGCATCTGCAGCGGCAGCAAGGCTCGGACATGGCAGGATCGTCGTTGACGAGGCGGCGTATGAAGCGGCCAAGCGTCACCGCTGGCCCGGCAACATCCGCGAACTGATCAATCGCGTCGATCGCGCCGTTGCCATGGGTGACGGCCAGGTCCTGTCCGAAACCGAACTTTTCCCCGAAGGACTGGCCGTCAAAGATCTCGGGTTAAGCGTCGTTCCTGACGCCAACGCCACACTCGCCGACGTGCGCGATGCCGCCGAACGTGCCCATATCAAGGCTGCCCTGGCACGCGCCGACGGCTCGGCGAAAGAAGCCGCCGAAGCGCTGGGCGTGTCGCGAACGACATTGTGGGAAAAGATGAGACGCCTGAACATCAGCCCCGACGATACCTGAAGCGTCCGGCGTAATCGAAAACTCGACGGGTCGAAGATGCAGTGCCGCGCTACGTGGGTCGCGGCACTGTTCCATACGTCGATCGTGGCTCAAAACTCCGCAGAGGCGCCGACCCAGAGAGTGCGGCCGATGCCCCAGGGATTGCCGTTGGATGACTTTGCGTTGCCAAGCTCGTTGAAGAGATTGACGACCTTGAAGTTCAGGGTCATTCCATGGTCGTCCACGGACGCGAACTTGTAAGAGCCACTCAAATCGACGGTGAGCACGGCAGCAAAAGCCTTGTCATCCCAGATGTCGTGCAGCACTCCATCTATGCTCTCGGTGTCATCGGTGTCCTCGACGCCATCATATGCGAAGTTGTAGTTGGCGGAGAGCCCAAGCGTCAGCCGCTCGTCGAAGAAACTGCCGGAAAGACCGACCTGGGCGCGCAGCGGAATGTCCATGTTGCCGGTGACGGCTTTGAAGCCGGCCTGGGTGTAGGATGTGCCCTTATAAGAAATCCGGTTTTCCAGATCGTCTTCATCGAAGAAGTAGCTGTCGGCCGAGACATTTTTGTCCGCCCAGGTAATCGAAGCGGCAAGAAGAGAGTTGTCCGCCGGGTTCCAGGAAGCCGTCGGCAATTCTTTGGCATATTCGGCCGTGAAGGAGTCATATGATCCTTTGGCATTGTTGGTCAGCACATAGGACGTATTCGTCGGCGTCTGCGAGGCATACTGGTCACGAGAACTGCGATGCAGATAGCGAAAACGCCAATCGCCACCGGTTAGAGGATCGGTAAAGTCGATCCCGGCAGTGAACTCGTCCGTGTAAGGCGTCTTCAGATCCGCAGCATCCAGAGTGTAATAGGTTTGCGTCGGCGTCGTGGTGAAATCGCCGACAACACCTGTGGAGCTCGGCGTCCTGGAGAAGGTCGTGATGCGCGGTTGCTGGTTACGAATTGCGTAAGAAAGATTGGCAGCGTCGTAGTATCGGTTGAAACCACCGGAAATGCTGAAATCCTCTATTGGCGTTACCGTTGCCACTAAACGCGGAGATATATTCAGGTTGCCCTGGTAATCGTCATAGTCGAGACGGATGCCGGGGCGGATCTTTAGCCAGTCGAAGGTCTGATCGAACTGCAGATAGGCATTTGCCTGCATGATCTGCGCCTGAATATCAAATGCCTTATGGACCGTCTTGCTATACGCAAACTGTTCGCTGTAGCACTCTTCCGTCGTGTTGCAGGTAAAGGTGGATATGTTCGCAGCCCTCAAGGCCGTATAGGCCTGAGCGACGTTGTAGGTGTAGCTGACGTAGTCTTCTGCTCGCCAACGGTGCGCCTCAGTATAGCCGAACTCGTAGCCGGTCTGGAAAGTACCATTCCAGACATCTCCCGCCAGCGCTTGTGACCAGGTGTAGCTTTCCTGCCCCTGACCGCGCTCCTTGCCCATTCCGCCTTCCCGGCAAGATGTGGTTGTGGTCGAGGTCGGATCGACGCGGCACCAGTCGAGCATGCTCGACTCGAAGACCTTGGTTCTCGTCCCCGAAATGGTGCGCCAGTAGGTCGAGATCCAGTTGCGGATCGTGTTATCGCCACCGAGGTTGAGTGCGTCGGATTTCGAAGCCGTGATCTTGCTGGTCAGAGAAACGTTGGAAAGCGCTACGCCACCGAGCGAAAAATCCTCGAACTCGTACAAGTTCTCGAGCTTGCCTGCATAGGTCCGGGTCGCAGTATCAATCTCAAGTACCCGATAATTGTCGGACTCGAAGTCCTGATAGTAATCGGTGTGAATGCCTTCCAGCTTGAACAGGCCGAGATCCGTCTCTGCATCGGCCTGGAACCGGTAGAACTCGTTCTTGGACTCCGACTGCACAAGCTCGTCGCCATAGATGTAGTTCTTCGCCTTCTTGGTCCAGGCATCCGTCACGCTGTATTGTCCGATGACGGCGATATTGTCCGTGATCGGACCGGTCACCGAGAAGGCCTTCTTCTTCTTGTAGAATTCCGGCTCACTTATCCCATTCGGATTGAGACCGTCCTCGGTCGCGAGATTGTATTTGACGAGATCGTCATTCTCATATTCCACCGTGGCCAATGCCCTCAGCCTGTCGGTTGCGGGCTGCATCAGTTCGTATTCGACGACGCCGCCCTGGAAGGCGCCGTAACGGGCCGACGCATTGCTGTCGATGACCGTTGCGGATTGAACAAAATCCGTGGGCACGAACACCGTCTGTGAATGCAAGCCGTAGATGCGGTCAGCATTGTAGGCCGTGTCATCGTCAGACAGTTCGCCGCGGTTGCCGGTGTCGTACGGCTCCTCGGTCCCCGTGATCGTATTGATGCCGATGCCGTTCAGGATAAAGTTGTTCTCATAGGTTCGGCCACCTGAGATCGAGACTTCCTGCGGCTTGGTGTTCAGGATCGACTGACTTTCGACGCCGGCATTCTCGTTGGTATCGTTCTGGTACTGCACGTTCGGCAGACCGCGCAGGAAGCTGTTGGCATCCCCGCTGCTCGTGCGAATTCCGACCTGGGTTGAAGCCATCACGGTGGTGCCGGTATCGCCTGCGCTCTCGGTTCCGAGTTTCACGCCGCCGCCGGAGGACGAGACCGTGATCTCCTCGAGCACGGTCGTGCCGGCGGCAGCGGCTTCGTCGATCGTGCCTTCGGCAACCAGCGATGCGGTGCGGGCGCCGGTTACGCGGATCTCGATGCCTGAACCGGCGGTGAGGGCGCGCAGTGCGACGAGCGGATCGGTTTCGCCGGCGACGGCCGATGAGGTCCGGCCAGACACGAGGGCTGCGGCATAGCCGACCTGCCAGCCTGTCTGTCGCGTGAAGGCCCTGAGGGCTGCATCAAGCGGCTGTGCAGGGATCGAGATCGCCCGGGGACCGTTCGTCGCGGGACTTGTCCCGGTATCCTGCGCTCGAACCTCAAACACACCGGCCGAAGCCGAAACCAGTGCCGTGGACACCATGAACATGGCAAGCCTGTGCTTGCCGCGAGATACTCTACGCTCTGCCATCTTGATCCCGGGCCGGAAGCCCTTGTCACCCTGTTGTCACCCCGCCGCCGCGCGTCATGCGCGTCGGCTCTGATGGGGATGACGTGTCAGCCCGGCCGGTCTCACAAAAAAACTTGAGGCTTTAGCGAATGAATACGATTCCGCCCGGCAATCGCTCGATCCGTGCCCCTGCGGCAGTTGCGACGCTATCGAGTGCGGCATCCGCCTCGGCGATGCGGAAGCTGCCGCTGACGGGGGTATCAAGGGCGGCGGCCGGCAGGGTGACGATGGTGAGATCCGTATGGCGTCCGATCTCGAGGAGGGCGTCACGCAAGGGTACGGCGGAAAGCTGGATCCAGCCTTCGCGCCAGGCAAGCCGGCTTTCATTGTCTCCTTGAGGAAGGAATGCGATCCGGGTGCGATCGACGGCCGCTGTCTGACCTGGCGTCATGGCAACCGGGCTCGATTGCTCGCCATCGCGGGTCAAGACGACGCGGCCGCTTTCCAGATGCACGACGTCTTCGGCATCACCGCGCGCCACATCGAAAGCCGTGCCGGTCACCGTCACGGTGCCATAGCCCCCTATGACGGTGAACGGGCGGGCAGCGTCATGCGCCACCTCGAAATAGGCCTCACCCTCGAGAAGCCGGACGGCCCGCCGGCCAGCTTCGAAATCGAGGCGCACTGCCGTCTGGCTGTTCATCTGCATGCGGGAGCCGTCGGGCAGATCGACCGCGACGATCTCGCCGGCAGCGGTCCGATAGTCGGCCTGCAAATCGAGGAGCCAGTCACTTCCAAGGAGCGGCACGACCACGGCTGCGGCGATCGAGGCCGCGAGCGCGAGCGGCAAAAGCGGAGAGCGCCGGGCGGTAGCCGGCGCGTGTCTGATGGCCTCGACCGGCGGCGATGTCGGTGCTGACTGCGCGGAAGCCACGGTCAATGCAGGACATTCATGGAGCGCCAGCACCCGCGCGAACGCCCCGCGCCTGTCTGCACTTTCTGCCAGCCAGGCATCGAGCTCATTCTGATCGACCTCCCCCGCCTGACGCTTCAACACCCATTCGAGCGCCTGATCGACGACCGGGTCCGGATGCCGATAGTGCGTCTGCTCCTCATTGTCAGTCACTGCGTGCATGACGGTCTTCCGCTGAAATGGTGCCTGTTCCTAGATGACGTTTCAAATCAGTTCTCCTCCCAAAAATTGCAGATCCCCGCCCGTGCACGCGGCTCATCGCTCCATCTTCTCCCGGATTTCCATGAGGACGGCCATGGCCATCTTCATGTCGTTGAACACGGTGTTGGGCGAGACCCCAAGCCGTCTGGCAATCTCCGGATAGGCGAGGCCTTCGAGCCGGTTGAGGCACCAGGCCGAACGGGCGCGCGGCGGAAGCGTCAGCAGCGCGCGATTGAAGGCCTTGACCAGGTCCCGCTGAATGGCCTGGTCCTCGATGCTCGGCTGGGGATCAACGACAACAACGGTATCCGCCGCCTGGAAGTCCCGCTCCTCATGCAGAGCCCGCACCTTGCGGCGGCGGAGGTGATCGAGGGCCAGATTGCGCGCCGTTTGCCAGAGAAAGGCTTCGATATTGCCAGGCGTGCCCTGATCGAGCGCCCGACGCGCTCTCAGATAGGCGTCGTGCGTCAACTCTTCTGCTTCGGCTGCATCGCGCACGATCCGCAGGATCGCCCGGTAGAGCGACTGCCGCATGCCGAGAAACGCGTCGTCCAACCTCTGCGTATCGCCGGTCATGATAATCCCTTGCCGCAGGACATGAGCGACGACGCCAGCCTCAGCCAAGCGCGCAATGGCTCCGCCAAGGCCGGCATGTCCGTCATTCGACGTCGCGTTCCGGCCTGGCACCTGCGCCTAGCGGCACCTTGGTCAGAACGGCGACATTTTCGGTGCGGAAGATATGCTTCGCATGAGCGACCAGCCTTTGCGCCGTGACTCGCTCGCCCAGCCCCTGCATGCGCCGCAAATATCCGGCATCCCCGTAGCGGCGATGGCTGAGTGCAAGCCGGCGCAACCATGTATTGGGATCGGTCAGACGACTTTCTTCGGCAAAGGCAATGTCGGAGCGGATCTTCGCCACATCCGCCCCTCTGGCAATCTCCGGCATGCGATCGAGTACGGCAAACGCAGCTTGGGTCAGCTCCTCCGTGCGTTCCGGCGCGCAATAAAATGCGAGCGTGCCGAGAACCCGGTCCTGATCGGGATCGGCATCCAGTTCGAATTCAAGGCTGTAGATGCCACCGAGAACATTGCGCAGTTCCTTCTTCAGGTTCTGCTGGGCAATCGGCGTCAGCGTGGAGATGACGAAGCTCGCCTCGGGCGTCCAGTCGAGTCCGGCGAAAAAGGAAATCTCGACGCGTGCCCGATCATCGGAGAAGACTTCGACCTCGGCCTCGTGCCGCCCGGCCCTTTGCAGAGCAACCTCCGTCGTCATCGATGCCGCACGTGGGATGGCACCAATCACCGAGGCAAAGCTGTCGCGGATCTCCAAGCCGGGCTCTGGACCGACGGCATACCAGGTCACTGGTTGCTGAAAGTGGGTGCGGGCGATCTCACTCAACTCTTCCGCATCGACCTGCCTCAGGTCCTGCAAGGTATCGACCGCACCTGCTTCGCCGTAAAGCAGTTCGGTGCGCCGTGCGGCAACCTCATCCGGTCGCTCGCCGTTTATCTGCTCGTGCAGCGCCTCGACGGCTTCCGGTCGTACGCTGCCGAAGCCGAGGATCGAGGCATAGGTCTCAAGGCGGGCCGGCAGATCGCCTGGAGACGTGGCGATGCCGGCGTCAAGATGGCCTTCCTTCAGGGCGATGCTCCACCGCTGCGCCTGCTGTTTTTCCCAGAGATCGTGTTCGGTCTGGCTCCAGAAGGTGAAGCCACTTTGATCAAAAAGCTGGACTGCCGCCTGCGAGGCAGAGCTTGCGAAAAGGCTGTTGAGGTAGCCCGGGCGCGATTGGCCCGAAAGATAGACCTTGCCATCCGGCGTATCCCGTACCAACCAGACGACGACGTCGCCGTTTGACAGCGTCCATTCGATGACATCGGGATTTCCCGTGCGGCGCTCGGCGGTGATGTGGCCCGATCTGGCCACCTGTTGATCGGCTGGCCATACGGGTGCGGCGGTCGCAACCTCGGGCTCCGGTGTCCGCGGCTGGCGCGGCGGAAGGTCAGCCATGGCCGCCCAGCGCGCCCGTTCCGCCTCCACGGTGGCAACCGTCGGCAGCGTCACCGAAACGCCGCCCGGCACCTGGTAGAACAGGACCTGATCCTCGGCTGCCAGCATCTCCCGCAGGCGCTTATTGAGACCCTCGAAGGTGATGCGATCGAGGAGAGCGGCCGTGCGGGTCGTGCGGGTTGCGGGATCATCGACGACCGAGCCGGTCAGAACCGCAGAGGCGATCCGGTCTTCCCATTCCGCATAGGTTCGGTTCTCGGCTGCTTTTCTGTTGTTCTCGTTGATGGCGCGGGCGCGCGTCATCAGGCTTTCAAACCCGTCGCGCGACACACCGTCACGCCGCAGCCGTTCGACTGTTTCGATCAGCACGGGTATAGCTGCTGCGTGGTTGTCGGTGCGGGCGTTAAAGGCGAGGATCAGCCGCTCCTCGGTGGTTTCCTGTGCCGCAAAGCCGAGGCTGTCAGTGACCGCCCCATGATACGGTGCCTCAGCCTGCACGGCGTCGCGGATCAACCGTGTCAGGAAATACTGCTCCAAGTAGGCGATCTGGCCCGCATCCGTCATCCGGTTCGGCATAGGCAGCCGCAGGGCATAGGTCACCTGCGAGCTCGAGCCCTGCTCGTCCTGCACCAGGTTGACATTGAGACCCTGCTTCAAGGGCAGAATACGGTAGTCGCGCTTCGGTGCGGGCAGCGTCGGTGCAGGACCGACAGCACTCTCAAGGGCCTTACGTGCCGCCTCCTTGTCAATGCGACCGGAGACGATCAGCGTCATGTTGGAGGCGCGATAGAAGCTTTTGTAAAAGCTGCGGATCTCTTCGATCGAGGTGCGCGATATGCCGGCATGGGTGCCGATTGTCGGCCGCTCGACATACCGGGATCCCGTGCGCAGAGCCGCCTTCTTCAGGCGGCTCACCCGGTCGGCGACGCTTACCGTCTGGCGCAATTCTTCGAGGATGACAAAGCGTTCCTTCTCCCAGTCCTCAGCCTCCAGTGCCGGCTTCATCACAAGATCGGCCATCAACTGCAGCGATCCCGCAAGGTCGAGCGCATCATCAGGGCGGGTGCGCAGCATGAACTGTGTCTCCGCCTCCCGCGTTACCGCATTGATCTCGACGCCGGTCCGCCAGCCGAGCGCCTCGATCTCCTCGTGCATGGAGCGTCCACGGGCCTCGTTCGTCTGGAAAACCATATGCTCGAGGATATGGGCAATGCCGCTCGGCACCGGCTCATCCACCGAACCTGCATGCACGATCAGGCGGATATTGAAGGGGTCCGCTTCCTTGCCACTGTCATGGAGGAAGTAGCGAAGGCCGTTGTCGAGCGTCCCTGTGGCAATGCGCGGGTCCCAACCGGGATCTTGTGCGGCCGAAGGGCCGGCAAGGCAGAACATCGAGAGGATCGCAATCAGGCACATGCGCATATGAAACTCCAAACAAGGGGGATCGGATCGTCGCAAGACGCGACCACCTCCAAAAGATGATTGGAACTATCAACTATAATAACTGACCACAAGCGCTGTGTTTGCAGCTTCCCAAACGGACCTTCGTTGGAAGCAGGGAAGCCGCCCCTGCCAGCCAGCATCAGTGCTGGTGTTGATGCGGCGGGTGACGCCTAAAGCCTTGATCGTCCATGACACATCTCGCGGTGATGGATGTGCCGCATTCGAAAGCACATCTCGGGCCGGCACGCTCGAGCCTTCTCGATTGTCGGACTGCTCCGGCCGTCAGCCCAAGTTCGGATCATCAAAACACCCTGTCACGTGCATGTGATCGACATATGGGTCATCCGGCTTTTGCGAAAGTGGTCGCGAGCGATCGAGAAGGTAAGCCTCGTGCTGCGCAAACTCCCACTCCGCTCACGTTTTTCAAGAGTCTCCGATCGCGATCTTTGATTGTGCACAGCTCGGGACAACCGACTGTCACAATTTCGTTGCAGGTTCATATGTTTTCGTTTTGAATGCGGGACGCTTCAAACGAAGCACGCTCACGCAGATCTGGGAGGATCTTCGTAGGGCTAGTCTGGCAAGCCTGTCGCTTGGCCAGGTGGAACATCAGGGAGGCACCATGTCCACGAAACGTTTCGCTGCATCTGCGGCGACCATCGCCCTTTCGCTTTCTTTCGGCTCTTCTGCCTTTGCCGCGACCGAACTGCAGTGGTGGCATGCCATGACCGGCGCCAACAACGAAGTGGTCGACCAGCTGGCCAAGGAATTCAACGAAAGCCAGAGCGAGTACAAGATCACGCCCGTTTTCAAGGGTACCTATCCGGAAACGCTGAATGCCGGTATCGCCGCATTCCGTTCCAAGCAGCCGCCGGCCATCATTCAGGTCTTCGACGCTGGCTCGGGCGTAATGATGGGCGCCGAAGGCGCCGTTGTTCCGGTCGCCGAGGTGCTGCAGAAGGGTGGCTTCGAGTTCAACAAGTCTGACTATCTGGCCGGCATAGTTGCCTATTATTCGAAGCCTGACGGCACCATGCTGTCCTTCCCCTACAATTCGTCCTCGCCGGTTCTTTACTACAACAAGGACGTCTTCACGAAGGCCGGCCTTGATGCTGAAAACCCGCCGAAGACCTGGCCGGAAGTCTTCGAAGCCGCGCGCAAGATCAAGGACAGCGGCGCTGCCCCTTGCGGCCTGACCTCCACCTGGCTGACCTGGATCCAGACCGAGAACTTTGCAGCCTGGAACAACGTCTCCTACGGCACCAACGAAAACGGTCTTGCCGGCGGCACCGTCGAACTGAACGTCAATTCTGATCTCTACGTCCAGCACTTCCAGTCGATCGCAGATCTGGCCAAGGACGGTGTGTTCCGTTACGGCGGCCGCACCTCGGAAGCCAAGCAGCTCTTCCTTTCGGGCGAATGCGCGATCATGACCGAGTCCTCCGGTGGCCTCGGCGACATCGTCAAGTCCGGCATGAACTACGGGATTGGCCAGCTTCCCTACTATGACGGCAATGGCCCGCAGAACACCATTCCGGGCGGCGCCAGCCTCTGGGTCTTCGGTGGTAAGAGCGACGAAGAATACAAGGGCATCGCCCAGTTCTTCAACTTCCTGTCGCAGACGGAAATCCAGGCACGCCTGCATCAGGTTTCCGGTTATCTTCCGGTGACCAACGCAGCCTACGAGGCGACCAAGGCCTCGGGCTTCTACGAAAAGAACCCGGCGCGTGAAACGCCGATCCTGCAGATGACCGGCAAGGCACCGACCGAAAACTCCAAGGGCGTGCGTCTGCCGAACCTGCCGCAGGTTCGCGACATCATGAACGAAGAGTTCGAAGCCATGCTGGCCGGCTCGCAGGATGCCAAGACCACGCTCGACAAGATCGTTGATCGTGGCAATGCGGCCATCGCAGCCGTTTCCAGCAACTGATCTGACCAAATGACGACACTGCCCGCATCGCAAGGTGCGGGCAGTGCTTTTTCCATGGCCGGCTGAGGAGCATCGCCTTGCACACGGTTCACTTCCCGAACAAAATCCTGCCCTACCTGCTCTTGGCGCCGCAGATTATCCTGACGCTGATATTTTTCTTTTGGCCAGCAAGCCAGGCGATCTATCAGTCCATGCTGAGGGAAGATCCGTTCGGGCTCCAAAGCACCTTTGTGGGCTTTGCCAATTTCTCCAACATTCTGTCCGATCCGAACTACCTGCATTCGTTTCAGGTGACGATCGTCTTCAGCGCACTGACGGCTCTCGTCTCGATGGCGGTCGCGCTGCTTCTGGCGACAGCGGCCGACAAGGTGGTCCGCGGGCAGACATTCTACCGCACGCTGCTGATCTGGCCCTATGCCGTAGCACCTGCCGTTGCCGGCATGCTGTGGCTCTTCATGTTCAACCCGGCCATGGGAACGCTTGCCTATCTGTTGCGCTCGACGGGTTTCGATTGGGATCCGCTTCTGAAGGGCGACCAGGCCATGGCGCTCATCGTCTTCGCAGCCGCCTGGAAGCAGATCAGCTACAATTTCCTCTTCTTCGTTGCAGGCCTTCAGGCAATCCCGAAGTCGCTGATCGAAGCGGCCGCGATCGACGGGGCCCGCGGCAGCCGACGGTTCTGGACCATCATCTTCCCGCTTCTGGCCCCGACGACCTTCTTCCTGCTGGTGGTCAACACGGTCTACGCCTTCTTCGACACCTTCGGCATCATCCACGCCGTCACCGGAGGTGGCCCGGCCAAGGCGACCGAAACGCTGGTCTACAAGGTTTACAATGACGGCTTCGTCAACCTGAACCTCGGCTCATCCGCAGCACAGTCCGTGATCCTGATGATCATCGTGATCGGCCTGACTGCCTTCCAGTTCCGCTTCGTCGAGAAGCGGGTTCATTACGGCTGAGGACCGGACATGATTGAAAAACGCCCCATCGCCAATCTGATTGGCCACCTTATCCTCGTCATCGGCATCATCGTCGTTGCCTTTCCGATCTACTACACCTTCATCGCGTCCTCTATGAGCTCGCAGGATATCATCCGGCCGCCGATGTCGCTGCTGCCGGGCGACCACCTGGTCGAAAACTACACGGAAGCCATGTCCGGCGGCGTCGAACGCGTCGTCGGCGTCAGCCTCGAACGGCTGCTGTTCAATTCCTTCGTCGTCGCGATTGCGATCGCCGTCGGCAAGATCATCATCTCCTTCCTCTCGGCCTTCGCGATCGTCTTCTTCCGCTTCCGGTTCCGGATGTTCTTCTTCTGGATGATCTTCATCACCCTGATGCTGCCGGTCGAGGTGCGCATCCTGCCCACCTACAAGGTCATCGTAGATCTCGGGCTGATCGATACCTATGCGGGGCTCACACTCCCCTTGATGGCGTCGGCCACGGCAACGTTCCTGTTCCGGCAGTTCTTCCTGACGATACCGGGCGAGCTGGTGGAAGCTGCGCGCATCGACAATGCGGGGCCGTTCCGCTTCATGAAGGACATCCTGCTGCCGCTGTCGACCACCAATATCGCAGCACTCTTCGTCATCCTCTTCATCTATGGCTGGACCCAGTATCTCTGGCCGCTTCTGGTCACGAACGATGCCAAGATGAACACCATCATCATCGGCCTTCGCCGCATGGTTGATTTTACCGACGCCTCCACGCCCTGGAATTACGTCATGGTTACGGCGATCCTCGCCATCATCCCTCCCATCATCGTTGTCGTTCTGATGCAGCGATGGTTCGTCAAAGGTCTTGTGGAGACAGAAAAGTAATGGCCCAGATTGTTTTGAACGATGTCCGCAAGATGTATGGCAATGTCGAAGCCATCAAAGGCGTGTCTCTGGAAATCGCCGATGGCGAACTGGTGGTTCTCGTCGGCCCATCCGGCTGCGGCAAGTCTACGCTGCTGCGCATGATTGCCGGCCTTGAGAGCATTTCAGGCGGCGAGATCGCGATTGGCGATCGTGTCGTCAACCAGCTGGAACCGTCCGAGCGCGACATTGCCATGGTGTTCCAGAACTATGCGCTCTATCCGCACATGACGGTTCGCCAGAACCTGGCCTATGGCCTGAAGAACCGCAACACGCCGAAGGACGAGATTGATCGCCGCATCGAGCAGGCAGCCAAGGCACTGGAGATCGAGCAATTCCTGGAGCGTAAGCCCCGCCAGCTCTCGGGCGGCCAGCGTCAGCGCGTTGCCATGGGTCGCGCGATCGTGCGCGAGCCGGCGGCCTATCTCTTCGATGAACCGCTATCGAACCTTGATGCGAAGCTGCGCGTGCAGATGCGCGTCGAGATCAAGCGGCTGCAGCGGTCGCTCGCCACAACCAGCGTCTACGTGACCCACGACCAGATGGAAGCGATGACGCTCGCCGACAGGCTCGTGGTGCTGAATGCCGGTCGGATCGAACAGGTGGGTACACCGATCGAGCTTTACGAGCGCCCGGCAACGACCTTCGTTGCGACCTTCATCGGATCACCTTCGATGAACCTGCTGCAGATGACGAAGGCAACCGGCAGCTGGTCGATGACGTCGGAACCGGCTGTCCCGTCAGGCACCGCGACCCTCGGCATCCGCCCGGAAGACCTCCACCTGATCACCGACGCGTCAGAGGGTGAGATCTTCACCGCAAACGTCAAGGTGGCTGCGGTCGAACTGGTCGGGGCCGAAAGCTACGTGCATGGAACGCTTGCCGATGGCAGTGACATCGTCTTTCGCGTGGCGGGTCGCTCGCGGATCGAGATGGACGACATGGTGCAGATCGGCGCCAAGGCATCGGACCTGCACTATTTCGATGCAAACGGCGCGCGTCTCAACTGAGACCATCCGTCCCCTACATCAGCGGGGCCTTCTGGCCCCGCTTGGATCGGCAAGGGGCCGTCCACGAAGACCTGTCTCGCCTCCACAATCAGCGAACCGGCTTGCGCCGACACCCAGTCTCTGATCGGCAGGAACGATCACGATGTCGCGAGATTCGTCCACCGAAAGGCTGAAGTCGGCGCTTCCTAGGGCTCAGACTGTGCCTTTGTCGGAGCAACAGGCATTTCGACAAGCGCAAATTGGTTGCAAATCATACCGATTGTGGAAGTTTGGCCTGCTCGGGAGCGCCAGCAGCTGACAGAAATACAGCTCAGCCTCAGCCTTCATTTCGCCTGTTTCTTAAGAGCTTGTTAAGAATTCATTCCTGTCGGAGGTCTCTATGGCGCTTGGCGCATCGCATCGTTTGCAGGATGGCGTCCTTGCCGTCGAAACCATGACCCGCTTTGCGCTTGCCGTTCTGGCCCTTGCGTCCGGTGTCTATACCTATCTGGGGGTCCGTAGCCTTCTCGATGGCTCGCCGACTGCGGTCTTTTTTGCCGCGATCATCTATTCGGCCTCGGTCTCGGTCGCGATCTACGCCTTCTGGTCCTACATGGCGCGCTTTTACCCCCATGTAATTGGCGCTGCCGCACGTGGTGCGATGATCGGAGTGATGGCACTCGGCTGCGCGATGATCATTGCCATGTCGAGCTGGCTGAATGCGGCGGCGCTTGCCGGATCTGCTGCACTCGAACAGCATCTCGCCGAGACGGTGCAAGACTACACGGCCGACCTCGATCAGGCGCATCAGAATGCGCTCGCCGCCCAAAGCCTGCTGCCGGACATCCAGCGGACATCGGAACGCTTTTCGCGGCTCGCCGAAGATGAACGTCAGAATGGCGCGCTCACCGGCACCACGGGTGCGGGCAGTGTCGTCCAGCTTCTGACGCAGATGTCCGCCCAACTCGACGAGTTGGAAACCGGCATCACCGCCTCGCGCGAGCGGGTGACGACGCTCTTTGACCAGGGGCGGGCTCATCTGGCGACCATGCGCACGCTGGTTTCGGCGCCCGGCGCAATTGCACCTCGCAGCGACGAATTCTCCGCCGAAGTCGTCGCCCTTTCCGGCGTCATCACATCGCTCGAGCAGACCTCGATCGCCCCCTCCGTCAAGCGGGCCGCCGACGACCTCTCGCTCGGCTTCATCGCGCCTGTTGCCGATGGCCGGGCGGCCGATCTCGCAGAGCGTCAGGACCAGGTCATGCAGACGATCCGGGCCTCCGTTTCCGCCCAGTCGCAGGTTCTGTCGCAGGCCGCCGACGAAATCCTCGCGCGCGAGCCGGTCGCCGAACGGCGCTTCGTACCGCTCTCCTCCGCAGAAGCTGTCCTGCGGTATGCCAGCGATTTCATACCGGCTTGGGCAGGGGCGATTTCGATCGATCTTCTGCCCGCCGTGCTGGTCTTTATCCTGGCCGTCGTGCACGGAGCTATCCGGCGACAGGAGGAGCGGATGCCCTTCGCACAGCGCATTACCGCAGCCGAACTGCTGGAGGCGCTCGAGGTGCAACGCGCACTCAATCGACAGGGGATCGATGTCGAACAGGCGCTCCACTCCGCCGAAGCGGAAGACGAGCGTGGGCGGATCGATTCCAACATCACCAGCCTCGACATGGCCGCCAAGGCGCCACGCAAGGGACCCCCGGCGTGAAACCAGCTTCGCTCGCCCTGCGCCTCAAGACAGCCATTGTACGTGCCGACGACGGTTTGCTAATGCGCAGCGCCTTCTTCGGACTGCTGGCGGCGGCAGGTGCCTTTCTTTTCACGGATCTCAGGGAGATGAGCCTCGCGCATGCTCCCCTTCCCGGCCATGATCCGATGACGACAGACGCGCCCGTGCTTCCGCCGGCGCTGACGGACGGCACTCCCCATCTGCCCCCGGTTGAGCCCGGCAGTTCTCCGGAGGTCCTTCGCCAACCGATGCGGTTCGAACTGCTGACCGGTGGCTTGCTCAAGGCGGAAGGTTCGATCGACCTCGGCGCTGCGGAGCGATTTGCAGAAGAGATCGCTGCTCGCGGCGAATATGTTCAAGAGGTGTCGCTGAATTCGCCGGGTGGCTCGGTCAACGATGCTCTCGCCATGTCGAAACTGATCCGGGAGAAAGGCATCAACACCAAGGTGGCAAGCAAGGCGCTCTGCGCCTCTTCCTGTCCTCTGGTCTTTGCCGGCGGCGTGACACGCGAGGCGGAAGAGGATGCCATTCTCGGCGTGCATCAGGTCTTCAATGCCGGGCAAGACCGCCCCTCACCCGAGCAGGCGATGTCCGGTGCGCAGAGCACCACGGCACGCATTGCCCGCCATCTCGAAGAAATGGGCATCGGCAACGGGCTCTGGATCAACGCACTCGAAACCCCTCCGGACCGGCTCTACTACCTGACGCCGGAGGAGATGGCGGAGTTCAAACTGGTCACGGCGCCGGTCGCAACCGCGAAGCAGGCAGACTGAAAATTGCTGCAGTAGCCCCCAGCCTGTAGACAGGCGCGCAAAAGCAAGCCTCTCTGCGATACGATACGCGTCAGCCATAGTCCCGGAGCATGGCCGAAAGCGGCATGCGGACGCGCAGCTTCATGCTGAGAAGTGCAAGCCCGGTTATCTTGCGTTGCAGGAACATCTTGTCCGGAGCCGGCAACGCCCAGAGCGCGCGATCGGCAAATATCGGCACCGCGCGCTCACGGATTTCCACGAGCGGGCCACGGTCGCTGAAATCGACCAGCCCCTCCGGCGCCTTCAGGACATGGTCGAGGACGACGCGTGTCATTTCATCCAGCGTCCGTCCGTAGCGGTCCATTTGTGCTCGAGACAGGTAGCGCATACCCATCAGCGCGTCGCGCACAGCCGTCACGCTGTCACCGAGGGTCGCCTGCAAGAGACGATGGTAGTCCTTGGCACTATCAGGCGAGACAGGACGCACCGCGCCGAAATCGAGCAGGGCCACCCGTCCGTCCTTCGGCCTCCAGAGATAGTTGGCGAAGTTCGGATCCGTCTGCATATGACCGAAGACGAAAAGCTCGCGCAGTGCCAGCTCGGAGATCGCCTGCATGGCCGCATCCCTTTGCGTTTGGGGTGCATGGGCCAGGGTTTCGAGCGGAGCCCCCTCGATGAAATCCATCGGCAGGACTGTCGGCCGCAGCAGCTCCTCCACCGGGACCGGCACCACGAAGCGGTCGTCATCGGCGAGCAGGCGGCCGAAGCGGCGCATTTCCTCCGCCTCCCGCAGATAATCTGCTTCTTCCCGCAACTGCCGCTTGGCCTCCGCCAGATGCGGCGCAATGTCGAGCCCTGCCGGTAGAAGACCCGACAGACGCAGGAAGGTCGCGACATTATCGATGTCGGAATCGATGCTCTGGAGCACGCCTGGATATTGAACCTTGACGGCAACCTTACGGCCTGAGGACAGAATGCCCCGATGGACCTGCCCGATCGATGCGGCTGCGATCGGTGTCGTCTCGAACTGGCTGAAATGGCGCCGCCAGTCCGGGCCCCAGGCGCTGGACAGTGAGGCGGAAAGCTGGCTCGGCGGCATGAAATGCGCCGAGGACCGGAGCTGCGCGAAGATCGACTGCAGCTCGGGCGGCAGGAATTCGCCCGGTTCCAGCGAGATCATCTGGCCGAGCTTCATGGCCGCGCCGCGCATACGCGACAGCTGCTCTGCAGCCTTGAGCGCGTTCGACGGTGTCAGAAGCAGGTCTCTTAAGTGCGGACGTTCCCCTTTCGCCAGACGGCTCAAGCCTTCCGCGACCATGCCCGAGGCGACGCCGCCTGCAATCTGGCCAAGTGCTGCGAGCCGGCTGAGACGCCCCTGGGGTACGGGCCTGTATCGATCACGATCACTCATCACTATCCTTCCGAGGATTGGAGCGCATGTCAGCGGTGCCCCGCCTGTAGAAGGGCCGGAATCTTCTCCTTCAGCCCGAAGAAGCCCTTCCGGCAATGTGGCCAGGCCATCCGATCCCAATCGCGCAGATATTCCGTGAAGGCGATGCCGAGCCTGTCTAGCTCGCCTCGCACAGGGGCAATAGAAGACCCCACAGGGCCAACGGGCAGGAAAGCGGTTGCGACCTGTGTGCAGCCTGCCGACTTAGCCGCCGCGGCCAGTGCGCCCGGGGCGAGAGCCCCGCAGGCATCCGCATCCGGCCACACCTGTGCGGCACGGGCAAGACCATCAGCAAGCGCAGCGTCATCCCACTTGTTGCGACCCTGAAGAAACGCGATGGCCTTAACCCGCAGCGCACGCATCGTGCCAACCTGCTCGACCGACAGATCCTCCGTGGTCAGCAGCACCAGGGTGGCTGCGGATGGATCCGGAGAAGAGGCAAGCCGAATGGACGAAGGTGAAGCGGTCCGCACACTGTCTGCGGGAATGCGGGCCGTGCGTGCCAGGCCGGCAGGCGAAAAGCGGCCATCGGTCATCGAGCGGATGCGTTCGGCATCGGCGAGATAGGCCTTGCCGGCAGTGTGCAGCCCCGCCACCCAACGCCAGGACAGGGTGTTCGATGCAGGATCGGCGTCGATCAGACGGTCGAACATCGAGGCGGCACCGAGCTCCCAGGGCAGGCCGAGCGTGAAGATCCAGATCGAGGCAAACTGCATGCGCGCCCAGTTGTGCAGATAGCCTGTCTCCTTAAGCTCTCTTGCCCATGCGTCGAAACAGTCGATGCCGGTCGATCCATCGATCGCCGAAGCATAGCGTCTACGTAGTCCCGACACTGCATCCAGCTGCTCCAGCGCCCGTTCGACGGCGGCACCATAGTCTTCCCAGACTGTCGGGCGCTGCTCGAGCCAGCCCTTCCAGTAGGTGCGCCAGAACACTTCGCTGACGAATTTTTCGGCGACCGACAGCCGATGCCGTGCGAGGACCGCTTCGACCACCTCCTGCTCCGAGATCAGCCGCCTGCGCAGCGCAGCGGACAAACGCGATACATGCACATGCTCTCCCTGCCCCTGTTCCTTGTTGCGCAAGCGTGCATAGGCAGCACCCGCATGCGGCAGAAAATCGTCCAGGCGTTGAAGGGCGTCGCTGCGGGTCAGCGGGAAGTCGAAGTCTGCCATTGTCACTCCAGATGCGTTCAATCCGGCTGGCACTCACTGGTACCTGCCAGACAACACTACGGCTCCGCCGAGAGGGCAGACCTGCGCTCATTCGTCACGATCCAAGTCGTGACGCAGAACAGCCACACTCACGGGTAAAGCCAAAAAATATGATTTATGAAGTCATCTTTATTGACCCGGCGCCTGCATCCGGCCAATAGTGCACCGCGCCATGACGCATGTGCAGGTCACCGAAACCGGGTGAGAGGCCATTGGTTTGACATATCTCCATTCGATGCAGTCCGAAATCGAGGGCATTCGAGCCCTTACGCCGCCTAGATGGCGCTCCCTCGACGGCGTCGTCGGCGTCCACTGGGAAGCGGAAGGCCATGCGGGGGCGAACGGCTATTATCTCTCGCCGGATCCGCGGATCGTCTTCTTCTTCAACGATGTCAGCACGCAGATCCGGGTGGCGGAGCGCGCGGAAGAACTGGATCGCGGTGAGCGCGGCATGGCGCGTGCCATCTATGTGCCGGCTGGCATGCCCATGTGGACGAAGTTCAGCAGCCGCCATCGCTTTTCACACCTCGACCTGCATCTCCACACCGAACGCCTGATGCGCTATCTTACACCGGCTGTCGGTTCGTCGGCGGCGCGGGCCATCATCCGGCAACCGGTTGAGCTGCAGGATCCCGGCCCCCTGGCCAGCCTTGCGACGCTTGTCGTCGACGAGTTGTCGACGGATGGCAGGCATCCTGTCTTTGCCGAGAACCTGGTGGGCAGCATCGTCACCGGACTTCTCGATCTGCGGGCAAGCGACGATCGAACGGCGGCGCATGCCGGGCGTCTCACCAAGGCACAGCTGAACCGACTTTCGGGCTATTTCGCCAATTGCGGCGGGCGTCGATTGAGCGTCCGGGAAATGGCAGATGTCGTCGGCCTGTCGGAGAGCTGGTTCGCCACGGTGTTCCGTCAGACCACCGATATGACGCCGCTCCAATGGCAATTGTCACGCCGGATCGACATGGCGCGGCAGATGCTTTCGGAAACGGAGATGAGTATCGCTGACATCAGTGCGCAGCTCGGCTTTTCCGACCAGGCGCATCTGACCAAGGTGTTCCGCAGCATCACCGGGGAGACCCCGGCCGTCTGGCGACGCAAACAACTGCATTCGATCTAGATGATTGAGGGCTAGTCGCACTCGGCGCGGCAAGCCCTCGCTGTTTTTTTACCAGGTCTGGCGAAGGGTCGCGTAGATGGCGCGACCGGGATTGTAGTAGAGCGCACCGCCATCATTGTTGGCGATGTGCTTTTCGTCGAACAGGTTGCTGACGTTCAACTGGAAGCTCGTGTTCTCCTTGATCGCATAGGTAAAGGAGGCATCGAAGATCACTGCGCCGTCAGATTTGCGGGTGTTCGCATTGTTGAAATAGTAGGAGCCGACGAAGCGCGCTCCTGCGCCGAAGGTCATGTCGCCGCGATCGCCGTTGCCTTCGAGCGTGTAGGTACCCCAGATCGATGCCATGTGCTCGGGAACCTGGGCGAAACGCTTGCCGTTCATCGAGCTCGAGGCGGTGCTCGTGTCTTCGATCTTCGAGTCGATGTAGCTGTATCCCGCGATTAGCCCGAAGCTTGGCGTGACCTCGACCTTTGCCTCGAGATCGAGACCGCGATGGCGCACTTTTTCGACCGTGGTCGCAAGGTAGAACGGCCCCTCGGATGTGGTGATGTTTTCGAGCGTGAGATCGTAGATCGAGGCGGTGATCAGGCCGGGGAAGGCGTCCGGACGATATTTGACGCCCACCTCGTACTGCGAGCCGTAGAGAGGCTCGTTGCCCGTGCTCGGCGGGGCGACGGACTCGGCATAGCTGACATAGGCTGCCAGCTCCTCGGTGACCTTGTAGCTCAGACCGACGCGCTTGCTGAACTCGCTGTAGTCGCGCGACTTGGACACCCGGGTCGCCAGATCGGTTTCTTCAAGATCCAGCCAGTCGTTGCGCAGGCCGACACTGGCCGTGACTCGGTCCGAGAAGATCAGATCCTGCTGCAGATAGATGGCCCGGGTGCTGCGGTCGTTGCTCTTGCGGGTCGTTAGCGGGATCGCCGACGGTAGCCCCGCGTAGACAGGATTTTGCCAATCGATCGACGGCGCGCCAGCGCCCCAGACATAGCCGGACTCGTTGCGGGACTCGATGCTGTTGTAGTCGAGGCCAGCCAGGGTCCGGCTTTCCACCTGATCAAAACTCGCCTCATACAGCAGATGGGCATCGACAATGAATTGTTCGCTCGAACTGGAGCCGAGAGAATAGATACGATCTGCTCTGGTGTCAGCAAGGCTGGAGGCGCCGGCCGTGTCATAGATATAGGCAAAGCCGGTGTCGCGGTTGGCATTGCTGTAGCGCGCACTGGAATTGAAGCTCAGGCCGTTGCCGAAGTCGTGGTCGAACAGCATCGTATAGGTGTTGCGGTTCGTCGCATCGTAGTTGAAATCCGGCTCTCCGAAGAACCGGTCCCGATCGAAATCGGTGTAAAGCGGATGACCGCCACCGCTCGGGGTCACGTTGCGGTCGAGGTGATCGAAGACGAATGTCAAACTGGTCATGTCGGTGGGACGCCAGGTCAAACCGCCCATGATGAAGTTCTCATCGTTCTCCGAGAAATCATACTCGCCGTCGGCCCGCTGGAATTTGCCGGTCAGGCGATAGGACAGGGTGTCGTCTTCCGTCAGATTGTCGCCGAAGTCGAAGCCCGTCTCCTTGTGGGCGAAGGATCCTACCGTGCCATAGACCTCGCCGAAACGCTCGCTGCGCGGCGTCTTCGTCACATAATTGATGGCGCCGCCCGGATCGGAAACGCCGAAGCCGGTGGAATTGGCGCCCTTCAGGATCTCGAGCCTCTCAAAGGCATAGGGTTCTTCCTTCACACCCAGCCAGGTTCTGCCGAGGGCCAGACCGTCGCGGTAGGTGTAGGGCGAGAAGCCCCGAATGGTGACGTAATCGAAACGATCGTCCGATCCGTAGAAATCGGTGGTTACGCCGGCGGTGTACTGCACCACCTTCTCGACGCTGTCGGCACCGCGCTGCTCGATTTCTTTGGATGTGACGACGGAAACGGTCGCCGGTGTCGTCAGGATTTCGCCGGGCATCTTGCCGACAGCGCTCGATTGGGTCGCGACGATCGATTTGGAATCCGCGTCGGCCTTGCCGGCCCCATCGACAGTGATCGTCTGCAGAACGATCGTGTCGCCATCGGTATCGGCGTCCTGAGCGACGGCGAATACCGGCACCAGGGCCACGAATGCCGTGCAGCCAAGTAGAATGCTGATGCGATGGCGAAGGGAGACGCGCTTGGTGCCCCGGGCGGAAATGGTTCTGATCATGTTGTTTCCAGAATTTGACGTTCCGACATTCCCGCACGATGAACAGAAGAGGATCATCGTCGGGCGCCGACCGACACCGGATTTAGGTCTGCAGTCTCTTGCGGCCCTATCCCTGAGCCCCGGCCGCTGCAGACCGAGATCGGATCGGTCTGTCCGCCTTTAACTGGATATTTTTCATCCAGTATTGTAGATTTCTCTTTTTTGTAAGATTCCCCGGAAAATCAAGAGCCGATTTCGTCCGCTCGGTCCAAACTGCTTGACCCCATGAATTGAAGCTGAGAGGGAAAGTCAACTTAACCAAGGGATGATTGGGACCCATGCGGATCAATTTGCATCACCTGGCGCCTCTTGCAGCCATCTTCCTCTCTGTCTCCGGCCCGACGGCCTTCGCCGCCGAGGAGGCTCGTTTTCCCCTCGAGATCAGCCATGCGCTCGGGCAGACGACCGTTCCCGAAAAACCACAACGCGTGGCGACGGTGGCCTGGGCCAACCACGAAGTCCCGCTTGCCCTCGGCATCGTACCGGTCGGCATGGCGGCTGCGAATTTCGGTGATGATGACGGCGACGGGCTGCTGCCCTGGGTTTCGGAGCGCCTGAAATCCCTTGGGGCCGACGCGCCAGTCCTGTTCGACGAGGGGGACGGGATCGACTTCGAGGCGGTTGCCGGGACGGCACCGGATGTCATTCTCGCCGCCTATTCGGGCTTGAGCCAATCCGACTACGACACCTTGAGCCAGATCGCTCCCGTTATCGCCTATCCGCAGGCCCCGTGGTCGACGGATTGGCGTGAAACGATCCGCTTCGATAGCGCCGGCATGGGCATGGCGCCTGATGGTGAAGCGCTGATTGCCGATATTGAGAAGAAGATCGCAGCCGAGGTCGCCAAACATCCCGAACTCAAGGGCAAACGGGCGATGTTCGTCACCCATCTCGACGCGACCGACCTCAGCGTCGTCAATTTCTATACGACCCAGGACACCCGCGTCCGGTTCTTCGCCGATCTCGGGCTTTCGATGCCGAAAAGCGTGATGCAGGCATCGACGACCGGCAGCTTCGCCGGCTCGATCAGCGCCGAACAGATCGATCTCTTTGATGACGTCGATATTCTCGTGACCTATGGCGACCAGGCCTTGATCGACGCTATGAAGGCCAATCCCCTGCTGTCGCACATGCCGGCCGTGAAGCATGACGCCATCGTCACGCTCGGCCGCGATCCCGTGGGGACTGCAGCCAATCCCACGCCACTGTCGATCACCTGGGTATTGCCCGCCTATGTGGAGAAGCTCGCAGAAGCGGCGCGAAAGACGGAATGATAACCGCCCCTACCCTTTCCTCCGCGCGTCGGCCGTCTCATCCAAAGGCAGCCAAAGTTGGATTGGTTTGGTTGGCTGCGGCGATCGCGGTCGGCATCGGCGTCGCCTTGCTGTCCCTCACCGTCGGCACCCGCGATGTGCCGCTCTCGCAGGTGCTGGCGGCCCTCTCCGGAGACTCAACGACGCTTGACCGCGCTGCGGTTGCGACCCGCGTGCCCCGTACCGTTCTGGCCCTGCTCACTGGTGCGGCCCTTGGCCTTGCAGGCGCCGTCATGCAGGGCGTGACGCGCAATCCGCTCGCCGATCCCGGCATCCTCGGCGTCAATGTCGGCGCATCGCTCGCGGTCGTGGTTGCGGTAGCGTGGTTCGGCATCAGCTCGGCCCACGCCTTCATCTGGGTTGCCATCGCAGGTGCCGGCGCCACGGCCGTCTTCGTCTATGTCATCGGGTCGATGGGACGCGGCGGCGCAACGCCGCTGAAGCTCGCACTTGCCGGCACGGCAACCGCGATCGCCTTTTCATCGCTGGTGATTGCCGTCGTCTTGCCGCGTGCCGACATTGCCGGCGGCATCCGCTCCTGGCAGATCGGGGGCGTCGGGGGCGCCACCTTCGAGCGGATGGAGCACATTTATCCGTTCCTTCTGGCCGGGTTCCTCCTGTGCCTGTTTTCTGCCCGACGCCTGAATGCCCTGGCCCTCGGTGACGAACTTGCCGCGGGACTTGGCGAGCGCGTAGCCGTGGCGCGCGGTATGGCCACACTCGGTGCTGTCGTGCTGTGCGGCGCAACGACCGCCGTCTGCGGCCCGATCGGCTTCGTCGGTCTCGTCGTCCCGCATGCCTGCCGGCTTCTGGTCGGCGTGGACCATCGCTGGCTTCTGCCATTCTCGGCCGTTGGCGGGGCGATTCTGCTGACGGCAAGCGACATTCTCGGCCGCATTGCCGCCCGCCCGTCCGAGCTCGAGGTCGGCGTCGTGACCGCCCTTATCGGCGCGCCGGTCTTCATCTTCATCGTCCGTCGGCAGAAGGTGAGAGATCTGTGATCCTTCTTCGATCCGATGCTTCCCTCACCGCAATGGTCGCGACAAACCGCAAGCAAAGGTCGCGCCGGCGGCTGGTCATGCTGGCCCTTATTCTGGTCCTCATCCTCGCCGGCTTCACGTTGACGCTGATGGCCGGTCGAACCTTCACGCCTTTGGGAGACGTCATCCGCGTCCTCATCGGAGAACCAGTTGCCGGCGCGGATTTCACCGTCGGACAGCTGCGCCTGCCACGTGCCGTGCTGGCCATTGCCGCCGGTATGAGTTTCGGTCTCGGGGGAACGGCTTTCCAAACGCTGTTGCGCAATCCGCTCGCCAGCCCCGACATCATCGGCATCACCTCCGGCGCCAGCGCGGCAGCGGTCTTTGCCATTGTGGTGCTCTCACTCACAGGGCCCCTGGTCTCTCTTCTCGCCGTCGGTGCCGGCCTTGCAATCGCACTTCTGGTGCATGGCCTCGCCTCGAAGAACGGGGTTGCCGGACCGCGGCTGATCCTTGTCGGGATCGGCGTCTCTGCCATGCTCGAAAGCATGATCGCCTACATCCTGTCGCGCGCGCCCGCCTTCACGCTGCAGGAAGCCATGCGCTGGCTGACCGGCAGCCTCAACGGCGCCAAGCTCGATCAGGCCCTTCCGCTGATCGTTGCGCTCATTGCGCTGGGCAGCCTGCTTCTGGCCAAGGCGCGCGATCTCGATGTTATGCGGGCGGGCGACGAGACGGCGACCGCGCTCGGGGTGCATGTCTCATCAACCAAGCTCATGGTTATCGTCTGCGCCATCGGGCTGATTGCCACCGCGACCGCGGTCACGGGCCCGATCGCCTTCGTCGCCTTTCTCGCAGGCCCGATCGCGAGCAGCATCTTCGGGAGGCGCAGTTCCATCCTCCTGCCGGCCGCCGTGGTCGGCGCCTTGCTGGTACTCACCGCAGATTTCGTCGGACAGTTTCTCTTGCCCAGCCGATACCCGGTCGGTGTGGTGACCGGGGCGCTGGGAGCACCCTACCTCATCACCCTGATCATCAGGAGCAATCGGCGGGGAGCCGCGACATGACCGATCACCGCCTCGAAGCGAAGACCCTCTCAGCCGGCTACGGTGACAGCCTCGTCCTTAGCGATCTGGACCTCATCCTACCATCCGGCCAGATCACAGCCATCGTCGGCGCCAATGCCTGTGGCAAATCCACCCTACTCAAGGCCCTGTCACGGCTGATCGAGCCCAAGGCTGGCGAGGTGCTGCTCGACGGCAAGGCGATCCACAAGATCCCGACCCGCGAACTCGCCCGCAGGCTGGGGCTTCTGCCACAATCCCCGATCGCGCCTGATGGCATCACGGTCATGGATCTGGTGAGCCGTGGCCGCCATCCGCATCATGGGCTGTTTCAGTCCCGGACCAAGGGCGACGATCAGGCGGTCGCCGATGCCCTGGCGGCCACGCAGACCGCCGAGCTTGCAGACCGGCCGGTGGACGAGCTCTCGGGTGGCCAGCGGCAACGGGTCTGGATCGCGATGGCTCTCGCCCAGGAGACCGAATTCCTGCTGCTCGACGAGCCGACGACCTTTCTCGACATCAGCCACCAGATCGACGTCCTCGATCTCCTGACCGACCTCAACCGCAGCCGCGGCACGACCATCGTGATGGTCTTGCACGACCTGAACCTCGCAGCTCGTTATGCCGATCATCTCGTCGCGATGCTGGGCGGAAGCCCCTTCAAAAGCGGCAGCCCGGAAACCGTCTTGACCGAAGACATGGTGCGCCGGGTGTTCAACCTCGAGGCACGCATTCTCACCGATCCGACCTCCGGCCGACCGATGATGCTCCCGATCGGGCGGCACCACATGCAATCCTCGTCCTCCCTCACGCGACTGGCACACTCATGACCGATCTTCAGCCCACCAAACTCACAGGCATTGCCCGTCCTGCCGATGTCGGCGCCATGCTTGCCGAAATCTGCGAACACTTCGTCGAGCACTCGGACGTGGCTCACGCCGATGGCGTTGCCACGCTGAAATCGGAGGACTGGACGATCAACATCGCGACGGCCGAGGATATTTTGCAGATCGAGATCAGCACCTTGGGTGAAGAGGCGCTCGCCGTCACGCGCACCATGTTCGCCGAACATCTCTTCTATTTCGCCGGGGATGAGCCCTTCTCGCTCGAGTGGTCGAAGCCGGCCGCGAAGGTGAAACCGCCGGGTTTCCACGAGGCGACCGTTGTCGGCGTCGAGGATGTCACCCCCAGGATGCGGCGGGTCACGCTCTCCGTCGCCGACGTCTCGCCCTTTCTCGTGCGCAACATGCATGTGCGGCTGCTGGTGCCGCCGCAGGGTCAGACGCCTGTCTGGCCTCACCTTCAGGAAAATGGACGCATCGGCTGGCCCGACGAGTTGCTCGTGCGGATTTACACGATCCGCTGCGTCGACGCGCAAGCACGCCACATTGCCCTTGATATCCTGCAGCACCCGGCCGAGGGCGTGGCCACACCCGGCGCGGATTTCGCACGGGACGCTCAGATCGGCCAGCAGGTGGCGATCATGGGACCGGGCGGCGGCGGCTTGCCTGACGCACAGGATATCTTCTTTGCCGGCGACGAAAGTGCGCTGCCAGCCATCGCCCGGATGGTCGAGGAGGCGCCGCCAGGCGTCGCGATGCGGGCGATCATCGAAGTCGAAGATGCCAACGAGGAGCAGCCATTGCGCGGTCAGGCTCCGATCCATGTCGAATGGCTGCACCGATCATCCTATACAGGCGCCGACGCCCATCCTCTGGTGGACAAGGTAAAGGCTGCACTCGGCGATGTGGATGCCGGAACCTTTGTCTGGTTTGCCGGCGAAAAGGCGGATGTGCGGACGATCAAGCGCCATCTCGCCGAGAGGGGTCGCGACCGCCGGAAGCAATACGTTGCCTGGTACTGGGAGAACGAGAGCTGAGAGCCCGATCGCTTCAGCCACCGGCGCCGAAGGGGCCGTTCTTCGCCATTTCGGGATACTGAACAGTTTCATTGCCGTCGGTGTCGACAGACTGGGAAGCAGGGACGGACAGACGCACACCAAAGCCGCCGGCAGCGCTTGTTACCCGTTCATCAATAAATGTGACGCCCGCGTCTTCCAGAACGGACCTGATACCATCGAGCATAGCGACTTCCTCCTCGGCGAGCGGGGCCGAGCTCTCCAGCCGCTCGACTGTCGACACAGGAAGGCCGGCGCGGTCGGCAAGCTGCGCCTTAGTCATGCCGAGCAGAATTCTGGCTGCTGATACCTGTCTTCCAGTGTGCACGGGAAATCCTTTTCGGGTTTGGTTGATGCAAGGGCCGACATCACTCGCCTCACGCTAACTAGAACCGGGCGAGGTTCGATCAAGCTTCCATCACCTTGCTGAGTGGATAGCATCAAAGCTGCAGGCACAATCTGCACGGGCGCCACCAACCGGGACACGCCAGGTTTCGCGCATATTTCGTCGAATAATCAGGCATTTGATAAAACCGACATAGCAGATTCAGAAGAATCTTAAGAAACGCGTGCTGAATTAGGTGCTCAAGGGAGACCTATCATGCGCTTTATTGTTTCAACCATCCTCTGTCTTTTCCTGACTGGCCTTGCCGGTGCGGCATCGGCCGCCGGCGAGGTATGGACGGCGACCAAGGCGACGGCACAGGTCGCCTATACCGTGGACAAGAAGACCTGGGTTCCGCTCAAGAGAGGCATGGAAGTACCCAACAAAGCCTGGATCTCGACAGGGCCGCGGGGGCGGTTGCAGCTGGTGCGCGGTACGGAAAGCATCGCCTTTCAGCCGAACACGCTGGCGGCCATCATCACCCGGGGCCAGGATATGAGCCGCAAGACCGAGGTGGTCCAGCAGGTGGGCGAGATCAGTCTCGAAATTGAGAAACGGCAGCGTCCGCATACGACGGTCCAGACCCCTTTCCTGGCAGCCGTGGTCAAGGGCACGCAATTCACCGTCAAGGTCAGCAAAACAAACGCGGCTGTCGCTGTAGACCAGGGCCTGGTTCAGGTGACCAGCTTCAGTACCGGTGAGCGTAGCGACTTGGGTGCCGGCCAGGGTGCCAAGGTAACCTCATCCGGAATGACCGTAGCCGGCCTTTCGGAAAAGCCGCAGATCACGCGTGTGGCACCGTCGAAGGCCAAGGTTCCGGCCGCTGGCGCTGTGAACAAAGTGTCGACGACACCCGAAGAAGCCAAGGGCGCCATGGGCGCCAGCAAATCCAAAAGCGGCATTGGCGGAAACGGCAACGGTGGCGGGAACGGCAATGGTGACGGAAACGGCAACGGCGGCGGGAACGGCAATGGTGGCGGAAACGGCAACGGCGGCGGGAACGGCAATGGTGGCGGAAACGGCAACGGCGGCGGAAACGGCAACGGCGGCGGAAACGGCAACGGTGGCGGAAACGGCAACGGTGGCGGAAACGGCAACGGTGGTGGAAACGGCAACGGTGGTGGAAACGGCAACGGCGGCGGGAACGGCAACGGTGGCGGGAACGGCAACGGTGGCGGGAACGGCAACGGTGGTGGAAACGGCAACGGCGGCGGAAACGGCAACGGTGGTGGAAACGGCAACGGTGGTGGGAACGGCAACGGTGGTGGGAACGGTGGTTGATCAGGAGGTCATTCACCATTGCATCACCGGGATGGCCGCATGACGGATAGTATTCGTCCTGCAGCCGGTTTCCTGACACGGCTGGTTTCACTTCGGGTCGCCATGATCGCCGTTATCATGGCGCTGCCGCTCTTCTTGCCGTCCTTGTCGGTCGTACAGCGTCTCGACAACGATCTGAGCGCTTTTCGTGCCGCTGCGGCTCCCCGGGCTGCCAGCGGCGACTTCGTTTTCGTCGCGATCGACAAGAAAAGCTTAATCGAGGTCGGCACTTGGCCCTGGCCGCGCGCGGTGCATGCCGAGCTGATCGACGGGCTGGTGGCGGCCGGTGCGCGCGACATCTTTCTCGATATCGACTTCAGCACCCCTTCTCAGGCAGAAAACGATGCGCGGCTTGCACGTGCCCTAGAAGAGGCCGGTGGCGGTGTAATCCTGCCTGTATTCCGCCAGCAGTTCGGTGCCAGGTCAGCCGATCCGCTGACCGTGACTTCGCCGCTGCCGATCTTTGCGGAACATTCCTGGCCTGCTCTGGTCGATGTTGCGCTGGATGACGACGGCTTGATGCGGTCATTCCCGGTGACGGAACTCATCGACGGCATTCCGACGCAGTCGGCGCCTGCAGTTCTCGCCGGCTACAGCGATGCACGGATCGACAGGCTCGCGATCGACTTCTCCATTCGACCGGAAACCGTACCAACCTTCTCAGTCGCCGATATCCTTTCCGGCGCCGTAGGACGCGATGCCATCGATGGGAGGTCGGTGGTGGTCGGTGCATATGCAACGGAGCTGAAGGACCTCTTTGCCGTCCCCGTCTACGGCATCCTCAGCGGGCCCATGCTGCATGTGCTGGCGACCGAGACACTGGTCCAGGACCGAATTCTCCGGCCGCTGCGCAGCGAGCCGATCGGCTTGCTGATCACGGCCCTGATCATCGCCTATACGCTGACACTCCATCGGCAGACGCTGATCGTGCCGCTCGCAGCGACCGCAGCCCTGTTGACGATTGCCGAGGCGGTCTCGTTCCTGATCTACAAGCACGAGGCCCTGATCTTCCACACCGCCAGCCTGTGGCTGATATTCGCCTTCGGCTTTTTCATGCTGATGGCCGAGAAGGTGGGGCTCAGCGGATGGCTGGCGGAGCTCGCGGTAACGGAGAACCGCGACATTCGCCGTGTCCTGAAGCGCATCATCAATGACAGTATCGACCCTGTCATCGTGCTCGATCAGAAGCGTAACCTTCTAGACGCCAGCGAGACCCTGAGCGGTGTACTCGAACGCGACGAAGCGGTCGCGCGCGGCAGCAATCTGAGTGCTTTTGCGCCGCCTGATCTGACCGAGGCCCTGATCGCGCTAGAAGCGATCCACATGACAAAACCCGAACAGGTTCACAGCCAGACCATCGCATTCGATATTCCGGGCCGGCAGGGCCGACGGCATCTCGAAGCCGTGATCACGATCTCACCCTTCGAAAGCCATGGCGGCCAGGGGCTGTCATCGGTCGGCTCGCATGTGACCTGCATCAGCCTTCGGGACGTGACGGCGCGCCGCCTCTACGAGACCAAGCTCGAAGAGATGGCTCGGATCGATGACCTTACCGGCCTCCTGACCCGACGTGGCCTGATTGACGCGATGGCAGGCACCGGGCGCGGCTTTTCCGTATTTGCCATCGACCTGCATCGCTTCGGTCACCTCAATGAAATGCTCGGCCGGGAAAAAGGCGACAGCGTCCTTCAGGCCGTCGCCGCCCGACTTCGGCGCCATGCGGGGATAGACGGCCTGACGGCCAGGCTTGCTGGCGACGTTCTCTGCCTGGCGACCCCGGGCATCGAGAGCGAGGATGCACTCGCTGAAAGTGCCGCGCAATTGCTCGCACTCTTCGACACTCCCTTCGGTATCGACGGGATCAAGATCGAACTCAACGCCCGCGTTGGCGCCTGCAGTGGCTCCGAAAACCTCGGCAGCCCAGGGAAATGGATCGAAGCGGCGGAACTTGCGCTCATCGATGCCAAGCGGGTCGGAGGAAGTGGCTGGCGGGCCTATGATCCTGCCTCGACGCTGCGCAGGGCTCGCTCAAGGCTACTGGAAGCAGAGTTGCGCAGCGGGCTCGATCAGGGGCAGTTTTTCCTGCTCTTTCAGCCCCAGGTCGCCCTCACCTCCGGGCGGCTCGTGGGCGCCGAGGCGCTTTTGCGGTGGCAGCATCCGACGCTCGGCATGATCTCGCCGGCGGAATTCATCAGCATCTCGGAAGCCAACGGCTTCATCTGCGATCTCGGCCAGTTCATGTTCCGGGAGGCCTGCAAGGCCGCCACAAGCTGGCCCTCGCATGTCAGCGTTGCCGTCAACATTTCTCCGGTCCAGTTTCTGCGCGGCGATCTGATTTCCGATATCCGTGGGGCGCTCGACGCCAGCGGTCTTCAGCCGCATCGGCTGCATGTCGAGATCACCGAATCCATCTTCGTCGAACGCTCCGAGGAGCTTCTCAGCAAACTGGATGCGCTGCGTGATCTCGGGGTGACCATCGCGCTCGACGACTTTGGAACCGGCTACTCATCGCTCAGCTACATCTCCAGCCTGCCGCTCGACAAGCTGAAGATCGATCAGTCCTTCGTACGCGACATGGTCAGCGATCCCGCAGCCCAGAGTATCGTTCAGGCCGTCATGACCCTCGCCCACGGCCTCGGCCTCGGCCTCAAGGTGGTCGGCGAGGGCATCGAAAATGCGCTGCAGTCTGAAATGCTCGCGGCCATGGGCTGCGAAGAGGGACAAGGCTATCTTTTTGGCAGGCCACAGTCGGCCCGACAGATCCAGGTTCTGTCGGCTGCCCACTCGCTGCTTTCCGGAGGGCACGAAGCCCCCGTCAGCGCCCTGGCGCAGGCCGGGTGAGGACAAAGGCTGCAGAGGCGACGAGGATGACGCCGATCAGCAGCTTTAGCCAAAGCTGCGGCGGCCCGAAGAAGAGAACAATGCCGTAGCTCAGCGTCATCAACGACACCGATGCAATCTTGGCCCTTTGCGAAATCGCGCCTTCGCGACGCCAGTCGATCAGGGGCTGACCATAGCGGGGGTGATCGAGCAACCATTGCTCGAAGCGCGGTGAAGACCGGGCGAAGAGCGCGGCTGCGAGGATCATGAAAGGCGTCGTCGGCAGAACCGGCAGGAAGATGCCGATGACACCGATCCCGACCATTAGCCAGGCGCAGCCAAGAATGAGCAGGCGCATCAAGTCCCTTTCGCTGGCTGCCGTCGCTTCGACTGGAGATATGGCATGATTCGGGATCGACAAGGATTTTGAGGATTGCGGCAAATGCGGCGATTTTTCGTTTGCGCCGCAACAGGCCGGAATGCATCCTTGCCCGCGTAATCCCACCTGCAGGAATTCAACTGACATGTCCAAGGTCACCCTCGTGCTCGGCGCCGGCATTATCGGCGTTTCCACAGCCATTCATCTGGCCCGTCGCGGCCGTTCGGTGGTGCTGGTGGATCGCCGGGGGGCCGGCGAGGAAACCTCCTTCGGCAATGCGGGCCTGATCCAGCGCGAGGGCGTCGTGCCCTACGGCTTCCCGCAGGAGCTTGGCATGCTGATCCGCTACGGCTTCAACAACCGGATCGACGCGCATTATCATGCAAGCGCGATGCTGAAGCTCGTGCCGTTCCTGTCGCGCTACTGGTGGCATTCGAACAAGAGCCGCCATCAGGCGATTGCACGCGCCTATGCGCCGCTGATCGAGAACTCGATCACCGAGCATCAGGACCTGATCCAGGCGGCCAAAGCCGACCATCTGATCCGCAAGGACGGCTGGATGGAAATCTTCCGCACCACCGGCAAACAAGACACGGAATTGGCCGAGGCGGCTCGCCTCGCCCGCGAATACGGCGTCAGCTACCGAGCGCTCAGCCGCGAGGACCTCGCCAAGGAAGAGCCGCACATTCGCGGTGACTTCGTCGGCGGTCTGAAGTGGAACGATCCGTGGTCGGTCACCAATCCGCATGGGCTGACACAAGCCTATCTCAGCTACTTCCAGTCGCTTGGCGGTCGTTTCCTCAAAGGCGATGCAACGACGCTTGAGACCGGTGCCTCCGGCCGCGGCTGGAAAGTGAAGACCGATGACGGGATGGTCGAGGGCGACGATGTGGTGCTGGCACTCGGGCCGTGGTCCGAGGAAGTGACCCGCAAGTTCGGCTATCGCTTCCTGCTCGGCGTCAAGCGCGGTTACCACATGCATTATGCGCCCGAGGGGAATGCCGTCCTCAACAACTGGACCATGGATGCTGAGCGCGGTTATTTCCTGGCGCCAATGGAAAAGGGCATCCGCCTGACCACAGGTGCGGAATTCGCCAATCGCGATGCGCCGAAATCTCCGGTGCAGCTGGCCCGGGCGGAAAAGGTGGCGCGCGAGATCTTCCCGCTCGCCGACCGGCTCGATGCAGAACCCTGGATGGGTGCGCGGCCCTGCACGCCGGACATGATGCCTGTTATCGGCAAGGCGCCGCGCCACGATGGCATGTGGTTCGCCTTCGGCCATGCACATCACGGGCTGACGCTCGGGCCAGTCACGGGCCGTCTGATCGCGGAAATGATGGATGGGGAGAAGACTTTCATCGACGCAAAGGCCTGGGGCCCTGAACGTTTTCGCCCCTGAAAACCTGAGCTTTTCTAGCCCCCTTCCCAGGGGCTAGCCTTTTTGGCGCCGAGGTGGTAGTCATTCCGCATAATTTGATCAAATTGTTTCCCGGTGGAAACAGGCCGGAACGAAGCACGCGTCGCAAGAACGCCGCCGGTCAAGGGGATCAGGAAAAGACGGACAGTGGCATGCGCCGGTGTTTGATCCATAACGCGAAAAGCGTCTATCGTTAGCGGACCAGCATCCGTTCGCGCACTATCGCGCGTTTCGAACCCGATCGACATCAGCCACACGGTGATCCATGGACATGGCCGAAGAGGCACGCGAATTCTTCGCGGCAAATCCCGATATTGAAGTACTTGAAGCCTTCGTCATCGACGTGAACGGCGTGCCCCGCGGCAAGTGGATCCCGCGGGAACGCGCGATCGATGTGTTGACCAAGGGCATGGCCATGCCGCGCTCGGTCTATGCACTCGACGTCTGGGGGCGTGACGTCAATGCGGCTGGCCTTGCCGAGGGAACCGGCGATCCGGATGGCATCTGCTTTCCGGTTCCGGGCACGCTGTCGCGCGTGACCTGGTTGTCGCGCCCGACGGCGCAGGTGCTCTTGCAGATGCACACCCAGGAAGGCGAAAGCTTCTATGCCGATCCGCGTCAGGTGCTCGCCAATGTGCTCAAACGCTTCACGGCGGCGAAACTGACGCCGGTCGTTGCCACCGAACTCGAATTCTACCTGATCGATCCCGTGCGCTCGGCGCTCGACCCGGTGCGTCCGCCCAACACAAGAGACGGTCGCTGGCATACCGGTCAGACGCAGGTGCTGTCGATCTCCGAATTGCAGGACTTCGAGGAGGTCTTCCACGGCATCTCGACGGCGGCACGTGCCCAGAAAGTGCCTGCGGACACGACGCTGCGCGAAAATGGCCCTGGCCAGTACGAGATCAACCTCAACCATGTGCCGGATGCGCTGGCCGCTGCCGACTATGCGGTTTTGCTCAAGCGCATCGTCAAGGGCGTGGCGCGCGCCAGCGACCTCGACGCGACCTTCATGGCAAAGCCCTATGGCATGCAGGCTGGAAGCGGCATGCATGTGCATTTCTCTGTCCTCAACGAAAAGGGCGAGAACATCTATGTCGGAGAGGATGGCCCCTCGGACGCCCTTTTCCATTCGGTCGGTGGCCTCCTGGAAAGCATGGGCGAGAGCATGGCGATCTTTGCACCGCACCAGAACTCCTATCGCCGCCTTCGCCCCTCCGAACATGCGCCGACCTATGCATCCTGGGGCTTCGACAACCGGTCAGCGGCCGTTCGCGTCATCACCGCGTCGAAACCGGCGACCCGCATCGAACATCGCGTCGCGGGATCCGACACCAATCCCTATCTGGTTCTCGCGATGATCCTGTCGGCAGCGCTCGCCGGCATGAAGGAAAAGCTTTCGCCGGGTGGCGCAATCTCCGGCGACGACCATGCCGTCAACCATGAGCCCTTGCCGACGAACTGGGACTATGCGCTGCAGCGCTTTGCCAAGTCGAGCTTCGCCTATGCAGCGCTCGGGCCGAAATATCGCGGCCTTTATACCGCCTGCAAGCAGCAGGAACTCTCGGAGTTTTCGCTGCGTGTGACCGACGTCGAATACGACGCCTATATCCGGACCGTGTGAGGTGAAGCCATGACGAAGTCGATCGGACCCAATCCCGGCCATGCGGCCACCTATTATGCAGCCTCTGCCCGCGACAAGCGCGTGCGCCCGAAGCTTGACGGCCAGCACACGGCCGACATCTGTATCATCGGCGCAGGCTTTACTGGCATTTCGGCAGCCCTTGAGCTTTTGGAAAAGGGCTATGCCGTGATCGTTCTCGAAGGCGATCGGATCGGCTTCGGCGCCTCGGGTCGCAATGGCGGTCAGATCGTCAACGGCTATAGCCGTGATCTTGAAACGATTGCAAAACGCTACGGGCAGGAAAAGGCGGATCGGCTCGGCGAGATGTCGCTCGAGGGTGGTCGGATCATCCGGGAGCGCGTGGCGAAATACGGGATCGAATGCGATCTCGTCGACGGCGGGTTCTTCGCAGCCTTCACCGACAAGCAGGTGAAGGAGATGGCGGACGTCCGGGCCCACTGGATGAAGCATGGGCATGACGGGCTGGAGATGGTCTCCAAGGCCGAGGTCGCCAAGTATGCCAAGACCGACCGCTATGTCGGCGGCATGATCGATCGCCACGGCGGCCATATCCATCCGCTCGATCTGGTGCTCGGCGAGGCGGCAGCGGCCGAAAGCCTCGGCGCCAAGATCTTCGAAAAGTCGAAGGTCGTGCATCTCGACACCGGTCCGCAACCCTTCGTCTGCACCGAGGGCGGCATCGTCAGGGCCAAGCATATCCTCGTCTGCGGCAATGCCTATATGGCTGGCATCGCGCCGAAGGTAACCGAAAAGATGATGCCGGTTTCCAGCCAGGTGATGGCAACCGAGCCGCTCGACGCCAAGCTGATCGAGGAACTGCTGCCGGCCAACTACTGCGTCGAGGATGCCAATTACGTGCTCGATTACTACCGCCGCACGGCCGACAACCGCCTGCTCTATGGCGGCGGCATCGGCTATGGCGGCCAGGATCCGAAGAACCTGACGGGCGTCATCCGACCGAACATGCTCAAAACCTTCCCGCAGCTGAAGGATGTGAAGATCGACTATGCCTGGAGCGGCAACTTCGCGCTGACGCTGACGCGTATCCCGCATATGGGCAAGCTGTCCGACACGGTGTACTTCTCGCATGGCGACAGCGGCCATGGCGTGACCACGACGCATCTGCTCGGCAAGATCCTCGGCGAGGCCGTGCATGGCCAGATGAGCCGCTTCGACGTCTGGTCGTCGCTGCAGGCCTATCCCTTCCCGGGTGGGCGCATGTTCCGCGTGCCGTTCACAGCACTTGGCGCCTGGTATTATGGCATGCGTGACCGGCTCGGCGTGTAAGGAGAGCAGAGATGACCCGCACCGTCACCGTCGCCGCCACCCAGATGGCCTGCTCATGGGATCTGGCCGCCAACATCGCCCGGGCCGAGAAACTCGTGCGCGAGGCTGCGTCCAAAGGCGCGCAGATCGTCCTGATCCAGGAACTGTTCGAGGCACCTTACTTCTGCCAGGACCAGATCGCGGAGTTCTTCGATCTCGCCAAGCCGGCCCATGACAATGCGCTCATCGAGCATTTCGCAGCGCTTGCCGAAGAGCTCAACGTCGTCATTCCCGTCAGCTTCTTCGAAAAGGCGGGGCAGACCTTCTTCAACAGCGTCGCCATCGTCGACGCGACCGGGGACGTGCTCGGCATATATCGCAAGAGCCATATTCCTGATGGTCCTGGATACACCGAGAAGTTCTACTTCTCGCCCGGCGATACCGGTTTCGAAGTCTGGGAGACGCGGCACGCGGCGATCGGCGTCGGCATCTGCTGGGACCAGTGGTTCCCGGAAGCAGCCCGTGCCATGGCGCTGCAGGGCGCCGAACTGCTGTTCTACCCGACCGCGATCGGCTCGGAGCCGCAGGATGCGAGCCTCGACAGCTCCGGCCATTGGCAGCGGGTGATGCAGGGGCATGCAGCGGCCAATCTCATGCCGGTCATCGCGTCGAATCGGATCGGCAAGGAAGATGGTCGCAAGGGCACCTCGCTTACCTTCTACGGCTCGTCCTTCATCTGCGACCAGACCGGTTCAATGGTGGCGACGGCCGACCGGGAGACGGAAACGGTGTTGACCGCGACCTTCGACCTTGATGGCATCGCGAAGCAGCGCGCCAGCTGGGGTCTGTTCCGCGATCGCCGGCCGGAGCTATACGGTCCGCTATTGGGTTACGAGGGCTGAGGCTCAGGCTTCAGCTCTCAGACCTTCGAGCGCGTCGGTGACGATGCCCTCGACCGGTTGATCGATGGAGACAGTGACCACACCGGGCTCACCGGTCGGCACTTCCAGCGTGGCGAGCTGGCTGTCGAGCAGCCCGAGTGGCATGAAATGGCCTGTGCGGGCGCCCATACGGCGGCCGAGCAGCTCTCGCGAACCATCGAGATAGACGAAGGCGAGACGGCCACCGGTCGCGGCGCGCAGGTGCTCGCGGTAGATCTTCTTCAGCGCCGAGCAGGACACGATGATCCCCTCCCCGCGCGCCAAAGCGTCCGCCATGCGCTCACCGATCACGGTCAACCAGGGCCAGCGGTCCTCGTCGGTGAGCGGCGTACCGGCGGCCATCTTCGCGACGTTGCTTTCGGGGTGCAGGACATCCCCCTCGATGAAGGGAAGCCCGAGACGGGCCGCGAGCGCCTCGCCGACCGAGGACTTTCCGCAGCCGCTGACTCCCATGACGATCACCGCCTGCGGGGCGGTCGGCTTGTTGTCCTGCGGCATGCTCTTCCTCTTCCTCAACCCTCATCCAAGGGCCGCGACAATAGGAAGGTTCAGGCGAAATGCAATCCGCTCTCACTGTTTGCGCTTCTGCCGGTGGCCCGTTCCCTGGCTGCTCTCGCCTCTGCCCGGATGGATGCGGCGATCTTTTCCGCCATCATGATGACGGGGGCGTTGGTGTTGCCGCCGATCAGGCGCGGCATGACCGAGGCATCGACGACGCGCAGCCCTTCTATACCCTTAAGTCTGAGATCGGGATCGAGCACCGCATCGGCATCCGAGCCCATGCGGCATGTGCCGACAGGGTGGTAGATCGTATCGGCCCGGGCGCGGATGGCAGCGTCAAGTTCCGCATCCGACGTTCCGGCCGGATAGAGTTCAGGTCCGCGATAGCGGTTGAATGCGGGGGCTGCCATGATCTCGGCCATCATGCGGGCGCCCTTGCGCAAGGTTTCCAGGTCGCGTGGATCGGAGAGAAAAGCGGGATCGATGAGCGGTGGAGCGGACGGATCGGCACTTGCAAGCCGAACGGTCCCGCGAGAATGCGGGCGCAGCACGCAGACATGGCAGGAATAGCCATGGCCCCAGTGCATTTTGCGCACGTGGTCGTCGACCATCGCAACGAGGAAATGCAGCTGGATGTCCGGCCGATCGAGCGACGGATCGGTCTTCAAAAAAGCGCCTGATTCCGCGCAGGTCGATCGCAGATGGCCCATGCGCTCCGTGCGCCATTCATTGGCCGCCCGCATCAAATCGCGCGTTGCCATGACTCCCATGCCGAACATGTCGGTATCCGGTGAGCGGAAGATCATGGTGTAGTCGAGGTGATCCTGCAGATTGGCGCCAACCTGCGGCCGATCGAGAACCACGGGAATGCCGAGAGAGGTCAGATGATCGGCCGGCCCGATCCCGGACAGCATCAGGATCTGTGGCGACTGCAGCGCCCCTGCAGACAAGAGCACCTCGCGTCCCGCACGGATGGTCCGCTCGTCCTTGCCGAAGCGATAGGTGACCCCGACCGCCCTGCCCTGTTCGACAAGAATGCGCGACACTTGGGCTTCGGTGATGACGGTGAGATTGCGCCGCATCATCACGTCGTGGAGATAGGCGGCAGCCGCCGAGCAGCGTTCGCCGCGCTTCGGGCCGTTCCAGAACTGGGTGGCCTGATAGACGCCGGCCCCCTCCTGCTGCGGCCCGTTGAAATCGTCGTTTTGCTGATGCCCCTTCTGCTCGCAGGCCTTCAGAAAGGCCTGGTTGATCGGGCGCGTCCAGTTCTGATCACAGACCTGGAGAGGACCGCCGCGGCCATGCAGGTCGTCGGCGCCACGAATGTTGTCTTCCGACTTTTTGAACCAGGGGAGAACATCGGCCCAGGACCAGCCGTCACTGCCGAGGGAGGCCCATTCGTCGTAATCGCTTGAATGGCCACGGACATAGAGCATGGCGTTGATCAGGCTGGAGCCGCCGAGCCCGCGACCACGCGGCTGGTAGCCGCGGCGACCGTTGAGGCCCGTCTGCGGCACCGTCGAAAAACGCCAATTGCCGCTCTTCACATGGCCCGGCACAACAGCCGCCGCCGCCATCGGCACACGGGCGAAAACGCTATCACCCCGACCGCCGGCTTCGAGCAGGCAGACGGTGACCGATGGATCTTCGCTCAGCCGCGCCGCAAGAACGGAGCCGGCCGACCCGCCGCCGATAATCACATAGTCGTACATGCTCCCCCCAGAGACCTGCACCCCCGCGGCCCGCCCGCCCCAGACCAGTCTGGCAGACTTAAACTGCCGTGTACGTAAACGTAGCAGAGCGCCGAAAGGAAGCAAGACGGGGCCAACGACCCGACCGGCAACAAAAAACCCGCCTTTCGGCGGGTTTCATCAAATGCAGAATTGAAATCTTCAGGCGGCCGGTGCGGCAGCTGGAGCGGCGGAGACACGGCGCGGCTGCAGATCGTCGATACCGAGCAGGAAGTTGATCTGCGGGCGTGCCTTGACCAGATCATCGATCGTGTATTCGGAAAGCACGTCGAAGAACGCGTTCAGCGCCTTCCGCAGGGCAGAATTCAGACCACAGCTGTCGATCAGCGGGCATTCGACGTCACCGTCATCCTCGAAGCATTCCGCCATGGCGAAGCTGTCTTCCGTGACCTTAACGACATCGAACAGCGTGATCTTTTCAGCCGGACGGCCGAGGCGCACGCCACCGTTGCGACCGCGGACGGTCTCCACCAAACCTGCCTTATTGAGGGGCTGGAGGATCTTGAACAGAAAGAGCTCCGACACGCCATAGGCCTTGGCAATCTCCGGGATCCGGCTCAGCTGGTCGTTGTTAGCAGCGCAATACATCAGCATGCGCACGGCGTAATTTGTCTGTTTTGTCAAACGCATGCACGATTCCTCTGTTTTCTTGCGGCTTATATAGCGCCTTTTGCAGTTTTGAACAATTCCAAAATACTCAAGTTCTAGACTCACGTGTTGGTGAATAAACTAGACTGCAATTGACAGCTTATTTTATTTCATGAATATGCGCCTCAACAATCCACGAAGAGGGAGGCCTACCATGACATCCATCCGTACGATCGCACTCGGTGCAGTTTCCGTTCTGGCCCTTTCGGCCGGCTCGGCGCTGGCAGAAGGCGAAGTCAACATCTATTCCTATCGTCAGCCGGAACTGATCCAGCCGCTGATGGACGCCTTCACCAAGGAAACGGGCATCAAGACCAACGTGCTGTTCCTCGACAAGGGCCTTGTCGAGCGCATCACGGCTGAAGGCGCAAACTCGCCGGCCGACGTCATCCTGACCGTCGATATCGCCCGCCTGACGGAAGCCAAGGATGGCGGCGTGACCCAGCCGCTCAACGACGACGACATCAACAACCAGATCCCGGCGCAGTATCGCGATACGGATGGCAATTGGTTTGGCCTGACGACCCGTGGCCGCGTGCTCTACGCTTCCAAGGACCGCGTCACCGAAGATGCCATCACCTATGAAGAGCTTGCCGATCCCAAGTGGAAGGGCCGCATCTGCATGCGCGACGGCCAGCACTCCTACAATATCGGCCTGTTTGCCTCGATGGTCGCCCATCACGGTGCCGAATACACCGAGAAGTGGCTCGCTGGCCTGAAGCAGAACCTGGTCAAGAAGCCCGACGGCAATGACCGCGCCCAGGCCAAGGCAATCCATGCCGGCGAATGCGATCTCGGCCTCGCCAACACCTATTATCTCGGTCTGATGAAGACCAACGAGAAGGAGCCGGAAGAAAAGGACTGGGCGGCTTCCGTCAAGGTTCTCTTCCCGAACGCTGCCGACCGCGGTACGCATGTCAACATTTCCGGCATGGCACTCGCCAAGAACGCTCCGAACAAGGACAATGCCGTCAAGCTGATGGAATTCCTGGCTTCGGATGAAGCGCAGACCATCTATGCCGAGCAGGTCTTCGAATATCCTGTCGGCCCCAATGCAAAGGTCTCCGAGATCGTTGCCGGCTTTGGTCCCATCAAGGCCGACACACTGCCGCTCGTCGATATCGCCGCAAACCGCAAGACCGCTTCCGAGCTGGTCGACAAGGTCGGCCTGAACGACGGCGCAACGCAGTAAGCTTCGGCAGACTGGTCAATACAGAAGGGGCGGTCTTGGACCGCCCCTTCTTGCGTTTCGGCATATATCATCAGCCGCCTGCCGCTTGACCTCCGCCTCAGGAGCCGCCGGCTTCGACGGTTTTCGCGTGATTGTCGATCGCCTTGCGCCGCTCGCTGGTGCCCGGATGGGTGGACAGGAAGGAGGAGTTTCCATCGAGACCGAGCTTTTCCTCCAGCCGTGCGAAGAAACGGCCGATGGCGCGCGGATCGCGGCCGGCCTTGGCCATGAGCTCCACCGAAATGCGGTCGGCTTCGTTTTCCGCATCGCGCGAATGGGAGAGTGACATCAGGGCAGCGCCATTGGTCAGAATGTCCTCGCCGGCCGCGCCGACATCGCCGGCGATCAGCATGATAAGGCCCGCCATTCCGGCTGCCCGATAGAGCTGGCGGAGCGAGTGCTCCTCCTCGACATGGCCGATTTCGTGGGCGAGGACCCCGATGATCATGTCCATGTCGCCGTCGGCCAGTTCGATCAACTCGTCGGTGATGACGAGCG
The DNA here is from genome assembly GCA_045377275.1 of Allorhizobium sp. Classification (GTDB taxonomy): domain Bacteria; phylum Pseudomonadota; class Alphaproteobacteria; order Rhizobiales; family Rhizobiaceae; genus Allorhizobium. The sequence goes on from JBJIOA010000012.1 coordinate 340,086, forward strand.
TTCCGTCCGGAAGGGCAAACGCGTTCGGGCCGATCGGGCCGCCGTAACGGAAATTCAGGTTGTAGCCGGCAGTGCCGCGGGAAGAGAGGGCGGCCACCTGATTGAAGGCCTCGAGGATCTCCGCCTTTCGGGCTTCGGGCAGTCGGCTTTCGCTGAATACCGCCTGGTCGAGCGACAGAAGCGTGCCGCTTGCCATCCACTGGGTGACCGCCGGCGGGGTGACCAGAACGGCGACTTCGACGAGAGCGGGGACCGCATAGCGGTAGATCAGGCCGGCAAGCACCACGACAGCGAGGACTAAGGCGACCAGACGCGGATGAAACCGCTCCAGTTCATGAACGCCCCCCTTCTTGCCATGCTTGCTTAGCCAGAGATCAACGGCATCGTTGTCATCGGCCTCGAAGAGCGAGCCGTCTGCGAAAGTGATCCTGCGGGGAATGCGACCGACGCGGGCGGATATTTCCGTCCGCGCCAGGTCTCCCAGCGACACAGGATCGCCTCCGGCGTCGAGCCGGACGAAGAGGGTCTTGCTCTCGGCCAGCAGGACCGCCGGCTCCGACCGGCTCGAGCCGGGAGGATGCCAGCGACCGGAGGCGATGCGCTTGTCGTCAGAAGCCAAAGTCGAACCCTTCGAGATCGAGATACTCCGCCGTCACGGCGGAGCCGGACGCCTGCATCGAGGATACCACATCACCGAGTTCGCCATCGACCACGATGCCGGAATGCTCGATCACATAGCGATGCTCGCGGACCGCCGCCCAGGGCCGCATCAAGCTGAGCGTGAGGACCGTGACCACGAGGTTTGAAACCACGATCCAGAAATAGCGCAGGCGACCGAGGTCGGAAAACAGATGGTGACGTCCGTCGAAGCGGGCAGCATTCATCACCACGTTGCGAACTCCGATGCGGTAGAAGATCGCAGCGATCCCCCAGAGCACCAAGAGCGGGATCAGGGCACCGTAAATGGCCATGATGATCTGCATTTCGAGATCGTTGAAGGCCTCACTTGCTCCTTCGACGGCGCTGTAATAGCCGAAAATGGCGATCCCGCCGCCGATCGCAGCACCGACCAGCATCAGCAGGAAGGCCGGCAGCCAGACGCGGTAGAGCGCACCGATCTTCGGATCCGTCTCGAAGGCCCGGTCGCCATAGCGAAGGTTGTTGAAGATGTAGCGATAGAGCCAGCGGCTGGCGAAGGGCGCGAGGATACCGAGCGAGATGAAGGCGATGAGCCCGCCGAAGATGATCGCGACGAAAGCGCCCCAGGTCTTGCCGACGAAATCGAAGCGAATGTTGCGATAGCTCGTGACGCGCGCATTGAAGCGCAGGCTGCGCATGACAATCCAGGGAAGCAGGACGAACATCAGCAACGCCAGGATGCCGCCGGCGATCGGGCTGAAAGTCAGGAGAATGTTGTAGCCGATGATGTAGCCGAAAACGATGGCACGGCCGATGAAGATCTGTAGCCCCTTGGCGTGGTAGTCGAAGGAGTGACCGTCAATGAACGAGTTGCCGTAGAAATAGCGATTGCGCCGAACTTTGGCCCAGGCCGAATAGATGCCAACCGTGATGATCGTCAGGAGAATGTTGACGATCCAGATCCCGAAATACTCACCGGCGCTGCCGCGAAACTCGCCGCGGCGCAAAGCGTCGGCCCGGCCAAAAACTGCCTCTTGCATAAAATGTCCCTCATGAAATCAAAACCGGCACGTCGCTATCCCCCGCGACGCGCGCCTGAACATTGATCATGAGAGATCCACGCACTCAAGTGCGCTCGGACACTTCGGACGCCTGCAAGCTTCAGGTTTCGGCGATCTCGACGCACCACCATTTCGGGCGGCCACCCTTGTAGGAATGATAGACGGGCTTGAGATCGGCAGCGCTTGTGCGATCGAAGCTCCCCAGCAGGAGTGCGACCGTGGGCTGGTCATCGATGGCCCCGAGCGAGGAGCCGCAAGTGCTGCAAAAGGCGCGCGACGAGATATCTGATGAGCGCCAGATGGAAGGCTCGCCTGAAGGCCCGATCCAGCGGACGGCATCGCGCGGGAATTCGACCCAGCTGGCCGTCAGACTGCCCGTATGGCGCTGGCACATCTTGCAGGAACAGGTATGCGGTTTGGCGGCCGGCGCATCGGCTTCAAAGCGGATTGCGCCGCAGAGGCAGCCGCCGGTGTGTATCTTCTTTTTCGGCATGATCAGCCCTCCCGAAAGAGAAGCTACCAACTGAAGACAGGCTGACAAGAGAACGCCACCCCGTCTTTCGACGGAGTGGCGGAAATTGTTCGAAGGGGTAGTTCGCTTACTTCATCGTCGGCATGACGAATTCGGCACCGTCCTTGATACCCGACGGCCAACGGCTGGTGACCGTCTTGGTGCGGGTCCAGAACTTGATCGAATCCGTGCCGTGCTGGTTCAAGTCACCGAAGGAGGACGACTTCCAGCCGCCGAAGGAGTGGTAGGCGAGCGGAACCGGGATCGGCACGTTGATGCCGACCATGCCGATGTTAATGCGCGAGGCGAAGTCACGGGCGGCATCGCCGTCGCGGGTGTAGATCGCGACACCGTTGCCGTATTCGTGCTTCATCGGCAGATCGAGGGCTTCCTCATAGGTCTTGGCGCGAACGACCGAGAGGACGGGTCCGAAGATTTCGGTCTTGTAGATGTCCATATCCGGCGTGACGTGGTCGAAGAGGCAACCGCCGACGAAATAGCCGTTCTCATAGCCCTGGAGCTTGAAGTCGCGGCCATCGACCACGAGCTTGGCGCCGGCTTCAACGCCGCTGTCGATCAGCGACTTGATACGGGCCTGAGCCTCCTTGGTGACGACGGGACCCATGTCTGCCTTGTCATCGGTATAGGGGCCGATGCGCAGGCTCTCGACCATCGGGGTCAGCTTTTCGATCAGACGGTTGGCGGTCTCCTCGCCGACCGGAACGGCAACGGAGATCGCCATGCAGCGCTCGCCGGCCGAGCCGTAGCCGGCACCCATCAGCGCCTGGGCGGCCTGGTCGAGGTCGGCATCCGGCATGATGATCATGTGGTTCTTGGCGCCGCCGAAGCACTGGGCGCGCTTGCCGTTCATCGCAGCCGTACCATAGACGTAACGAGCGATCGGGGTCGAGCCGACAAAGGAGACGGCCGAGATATCCGGATGGGTCAGGATGCCATCGACCGCCGACTTGTCGCCGTTGACGACGTTGAGGATGCCAGCCGGGAGACCTGCCTCGATCATCAGTTCGGCAAGGCGGATCGGCACGGACGGGTCACGCTCCGACGGCTTCAGGATGAAGGCATTGCCGCAGGCAATGGCAGGCGCAAACATCCACATTGGGATCATGGCCGGAAAGTTGAAAGGTGTGATGCCGGCGCCGATGCCGACAGCCTGGCGGATCGAGTACATGTCGATGTTCGGGCCAGCGCCCTCGGTGAACTCGCTCTTGGACAGATGCGGGATGCCGATGACGAATTCGCAGACTTCCAGACCGCGGACGATATCACCCTTGGCGTCTTCGATCGTCTTGCCGTGTTCGCGCGACAGGATTTCAGCAAGTGCGTCCATGTTGTCATTCAGAAGCTGGACGAACTTCATGAACACGCGGGCGCGGCGCTGCGGATTGGTCGCGGCCCACTTGACCTGGGCTGCCTTGGCATTCTCGACCGCTGCATTCAGCTCTTCAGCGCTTGCGAGCGACACTTCGCCCTGCACTTCACCGGTTGCCGGGTTGTAGATGGGCTGCTTGCGGCCCGAGGTGCCGGCGACATGCTTGCCGCCGATGAAATGACCAACCTGATACATGGGTTTCCTCCTGAATTGTTGTGGAGGTAGTATGCGCTTTGATTTCCACAAATCAACGCGATCATTTACGCATCTGTTGTGCAAAAATTAAAGCCGCCATACTTCTCATGGCCAGAGCGAGGCTTCGATCAGGGCGCGATGAGCGGCGATCCCCGCCATGACGCCGGAGGCACTGGCCAGCGTCGCGTTGTGCATCGGACTGGCCGCATCGCCGGCAGCGAAGACACCCGGCTGGCTGGTCACGCCCATCTGGACCTTGATGTGCAGACCCTGCGGCCCCTCCTCGAGCTCCAAGCCGAGTTGCGACGCCAAGGGCGACGAGATCGAAACCTTCGACTGAGCGAACAGGGCATGGATCTCAACCACTCTGCCGTCGGCAAGACGAACACCCTCCAGACGCTCGCCTTCACCGATCAGCTCCACCACACGCTCGGCCTCCATCACTACGCCCCGGGCGAGCAGCATCGCGTGCTGCTCCTCGTCGAAGCTAATGCCGGGTTCAACGAACATGGTCGTCCGGCCCCAATCCGGCAGCATGCTGCCCTGATGGGCTGCAAGCGGCGAGGAGGCGAGGACGCCGATCGGACCGCCGCCGATCTCGTAGCCGTGGCAATAGGGGCAATGCAGGACCGTCCGGCCCCAGCGTTCGGCAAGTCCTGGAATCGTTGGTAGGGTATCGGTCACGCCCAGCGCCAGGATGAGCACCGACGCCTCAATTACTGCGCCATCAGCCATTGCAAGCCTGAAGCCCCCCAGGCATCGCTCGGCCGAGGTCGCCTGCCCTTCCAGAAGCGTGAAATTGGGATAGCGCGCGAGTTGCTGGAGGCCGAGCTGACGAATGTCTGCAGGGGCGACGCCGTCCTGTCCCAGAAAGCCATGCGAGGCTTCGGCAAAACGATTGCGCGGCTTGCCGGCATCGACCAGCAAGACGCGCCGGCGCGCCCGGGTGAGCTGCATGGCGGCCGAGAGACCCGCGAAACTCCCACCCACAAGAACTGCATCATATTTCATCGCAAACTCCGCCATGTAACTTTTAAAGTTATGTATCTTATTAAGTTACGTGACGGAGCCCTGTCAAGTGATGTAACTCGACTTGTTGCGAGAGCTGGTATGGGCTACCGGTGTTTGAAAACGAACCGAGGAGAGACCGATGCGCGGTGATAGCCGCCTGTCCCGCATGCTGCATGTGCTGATCCATCTTGGACGGCGCAGCGAGCCTGCGACCTCCGAGCTGATCGCCAAGATGCTGAACACCAATCCCGTGGTCGTTCGTCGGACGATGGCGGGACTGCGCGAACGGGGCTATGTGCAATCCGAAAAGGGGCATGGCGGCGGCTGGAAGCTTACCAAGACCCTGGACGAAATCAGCCTGCTCGATGTCTATGACGCGCTTGAGCGGCCGGAACTCTTCTGCCTGGTCAGCGCGTCGGACCATGCGGGTTGCCTCGTCGAGATATCGGTCAACGAAGCACTTGAGGAGGCTCGCCGGGAGGCCGAGGCGCTGTTGCTTTCCCGGTTTGCAACGCTCAAGCTCTCGGACATCGCTGGTGACTTCGACCGGCGGTTGGAGATGCTGGGCTTGAGCAGCGGCGCACAAGGTTTCGAAACATGATGCCTCGACCTCAAGCCGAGGAGGCCCGGGCATGAACTGGGATGACGTTCGCATCTTTCTGGCCGTCGCCAGAACCGGCCAGATCTTGGCGGCGTCGCGGCGGCTGGGGCTCAACCATGCAACGCTCTCGCGGCGGCTGACGTCGTTGGAAACGGCGCTCAAGACGCGACTTTTCATCCGCCGCACCAATGGCTGCGAACTGACCGCCGAGGGCGAGGCCTTTCTCGGATCTGCCGAGCGCATGGAAACGGAAATGCTGGAGGTACAGGCGCGACTGGGGCGGACGGACACCCAGGTGGCCGGCACCGTACGGATCGGCGCCCCTGATGGTTTCGGCGTCTTCTTCCTTGCCTCCCGGCTCGGCACGCTGATCGAGCGCCATCCGGAGCTGAAGATCCAGCTCGTGCCGGTGCCGCGCTCGTTTTCGCTGTCGCAGCGCGAGGCCGACATCGCGGTCACCCTGGAGCGACCGGATCAGGGCCGGCTCGTCTCGTCGAAGCTCGTCGACTACACGCTCGGCCTCTATTCCTCGAAGCGCTATGCCGAAACGAATGGCCTGCCGGCATCTGCCGAAGACCTCAAGGCGCATCGACGCATCGGCTATGTCGAGGATTTGATATTTACCCCGTCGCTGAATTTCACCGGCGAGGTGATGCGCGACTGGAATGCCGGCTTCGAGATCTCCTCGGCGATCGGCCAGACGGAGGCGGTGCTGGCGGGTGCGGGCATCGGCATCCTGCACAGCTATATTGCCCGGCAGCATGCCGACCTCGTTCGTGTCCTGCCCGATGTCACCATCCGGCGGGCCTACTGGACGACATTCCACGAAAGTGCGCGGGAACTCGTGCGAGTTCGGGCGGTGGTGCAATTCCTGCAGGATGCCGTGGACGAAGATCGCGCGATCTTCGGCTGACTCTGTTAACCGATGACCGACGTGCGTTTTGAGGGCGCTTTTCTGGCATGAGCGACGCAGATAGACTGCACCGATCTGATCACCCATGGATACTGACATGCGCCAGCCCTTGCTCCATCTCGGCCTTCCTGGCTTTTTGCTTGCACTCCTTTCGGCGCTGCCGGCGAGCGCCCATGTGATGGACGGACCGCTCGGCGGTTTCGGATCGGGCTTCGGCCATCCACTCGCCGGTTTCGACCATCTTCTCGCCATGCTCGCCGTCGGTCTCTGGGGCGCGCAGATGGGCGGGCGCTCGGTCTGGACGCTGCCGGCGACCTTCCCGATGATCATGTGTGTGGGTGGGATCATCGGGATGACCGGCGTACTGCCGGACCAGCCGATCGAATATGGGATTGCACTCTCGGTCATCGTCCTGGGGGGAGCCATCGCAGCCGCCTGGAAGGCGCCGGAATGGGTGGCGCTGGTGCTGATTGCGGCCTTTGCGCTGATGCATGGCTATCCGCACGGGGTATTGGCACCCCGCGCCAGCGACCCCGCAGCCTTTACCGTCGGCTTTGTGGTCTCCACTGGCGTGATCCATGTAATCGGGATCGCAATTGGTGCTGCCTTAAAGCCGATCGGCGGCGGACGGCTGGTGCAGGCACTGGGAGCCGCCATATCGCTTGCGGGCTTCTGGTTCCTGTTCGGGCTCGTGACGGGCTGAACCGCCTTTGGCCCTGCAGACCAAGCGTTTTGCTGCATCGCGGCAGCACGGTTTCTGTTGACAAACCGGGATCAAACCGCACAAACGACGGCACCGGCTGCGACCGCTCCATCGGCGTGGCCAGCGCAACCGTGAACAGCTCAGGCACAGGCTCTCCATGACCACGAACTCCGCACTTCTCGACTTCCAGATCGTTCCGAATGCCTCGCCCATGCCGGAAGCCGAGCGGCTCGCGGCTTTCGAAAACCTGGGATTTGGAACACTGTTCACCGACCACATGGCGGTCGTGCATTGGCATGTCGACAAGGGCTGGCATAGCCCGGAGGTTTCGGCCCGCAAGCCGTTCCAGATCGATCCGGCGGCAAGCGTGTTGCACTATGCTCAGGAAATCTTCGAAGGCATGAAGGCCTACAAGGGTGCTGATGGCCGCATCACGCTCTTCCGTCCGGAAGAGAATGCCCGCCGCTTCAACAAGTCGGCCGAGCGCATGGCCATGCCCGACGTGCCGGAAGAGCTTTTCCTGAAGGCGGTCGAAGAGCTGGTCAAGATCGACGCCAAATGGGTTCCGGAGGGTGAAGGCAGCCTTTATCTGCGTCCCTTCATGTTTGCGAGCGAAGCCTTCCTCGGCGTTCGCCCGTCCCGTGAATACATCTTCTGCGTCATCGCCTCGCCTGTCGGTCCCTATTTCAAGGGTGGCAGCAAGCCGGTGACGCTCTGGGTCAGCGAGCACTACACGCGCGCAGCCCCTGGCGGTACCGGTGCTGCCAAATGCGGCGGCAACTATGCGGCGAGCCTTCTTGCGCAGAAGGAGGCCTCGAGCCGCGGCTGCGATCAGGTCGTTTTCCTCGATGCTGCCGAGCACAAGTGGATCGAGGAACTGGGCGGCATGAACGTCTTCTTCGTCATGGATGACAACACCGTGGTTACGCCGCCGCTTTCGGGCACGATCCTGCCGGGCATTACGCGCAACTCGATCATCAAGCTCGCCAACGAGAATGGCTTGAAGGTCGTCGAGCGTCCCTATTCCTTCGATGAATGGATGGCGGATGCCCGTAGCGGCAAGTTGCGCGAGGCCTTTGCCTGCGGCACGGCCGCGGTCGTTGCTGCGATCGGCACGGTGCGCCATCCCGGCGGCGAATTCGTTATTGGCAATGCCGGCACCGGCATCGAAACCGAGAAGCTGCGCAACCAGCTGACCGGCATCCAGCGCGGCTCCGTCGCTGACGTCCATGGCTGGGTGACGGAAGTGACGCGCGTCTGAGCCCAGATAGCGCCTGCGCATTTTTGGAAACCCCGCCATGGCAGCATGGCGGGGTTCTTCATAACGGGATGCGAACGGATAGGCAGACGACGGCCGTGAGGCAGCCTAATCGTGAAGTCCCATGAGATGATGCCGGTCGGCCAAGGCCGCCGTTCTCAATTGCGGATGCGAGCCCCGACCTCCTTGTCCCGCTGCCAGATCACCTGCGCATGCAGCACGCCGAAGCGCCCAGAATGCAGGACGAAGGCCTCGCGATCGGCGAGCATCAACCCGTCTCTCAACTCCAGCCTCAGCCCCTTTGGGCTCCAGTCTGCAATGAAGGCGCGGAAGTGACAGCCGAACATCAGCACCAGCGAACTCAGCTCGCAGCGCTGCCGCAGCTCATTTCGTCGCTCCATCATGGACCTCCATTCAGACAGAGAAGACCAGAGCAGGAAGTCGCAAGGGGCAAAAGGACGAAGTTCAACGAGCCTTTCGTTCAGGTAAACGGAATCGATCGCATTTGAGAAGTTCCAAACTGCCGCATGGACGAAGGTCTCGTGCTCAGAACGAATACCGAATTTGAAGAAGGAGAAAATGGTACGGTTGGGGGGTCTCGAACCTCCGACCTCAGGTGCCACAAACCTGCGCTCTAACCAACTGAGCTACAACCGCACATGACCGCGTCGCTGACGCCGTCGAGGGGTCACATACGAGCAGATGGATTTTTTTTCAAGCCCTTTCTGCGCATTGCGTGAAAAGGCTCTGGAAATGAAAAAGGCCGGGCGCTGTGCCCGGCCTCAAGATCCTTGGGAGGATTTTTAGCAAACGCGGTCGATCAGGCGACCTTGAGCGAAGACATGACCTTTTCGGCAGCTTCCTTGCCCGGCTTGGTCATCGTTTCGGCAACCTTCTTGGCGGTTTCCTGGATCGACTTGGCCTGTTCGATCGTCACTTCAGCCTGCTTGCGGATGAAAGCGGTCTGGAGTTCGACCAGTTCAGCCATGGACTTTACGCCAAGCAGCGCTTCCATGTGCGAGAGCGAGAGATCGGCATTGGTGCGCATCGCGTCGATGGCCTTGAGGCCGAGTTCGACGGTGCCGGCCTGGGCCGTCTGGACAGTCGCTTCCACGGTCTTCGTGGCTTCTTCCGTGGCGGACTTCATCTTGGCATAGGCTTCCTTCGACTGGACAGCGCCCTTTTCGGCGAAGTCACGGAAGCTTTCCTGCATCTTCGAAGGGTCGAAGGAGGAGAACGAGAAGATATCCTTGGTGTTCATGATGCATTTCCTCTTGTGGCGGGATCTCGGCGACCCCTTCGTTTCGTTCATGAACCCTATATAGCACCTCACATTGTGCATTGCAACATGATTGTGCGCTGCACAATTAGATTTTCTGCATGTTGAAAACCGCGGCGGATTAACCTTATCAATCGAAAGGGTGCCGACTTTCTGGACCCAAAGGCACTGCCTAGCTATTAAAAATCTGTTAATTTGCTTGCAGGTCATGAAGCGACAGGTCCCGAAATGCCCGCTCAATACCCATTCATCGATGTCGCCGTGCACGACCTCATCCGAGCGCGTCTGGCGCGGGGCGAGGCGCTCGTGCTGTTTGCGCCGGGGCTGGAACGGGTTCTCTGGTGCAACGGCGCCGGCGCGCGCTTCTTCGGTGCCGACTCGATCTATGACTTTCTTGAGGAAGGCCCTAGCCGTTCCGACATCACCTTCCGGCAACTCGTAACGGTTGCCCGCCAGCTGTCAGCGCCGGGCGACAGCCGCAGCCTGATGCTGCGCATCACCTCGGGCTTCCAGAAGCTGCCGATCACGGCCTCTGCCGACTGCATCGAAATTCGCAAGGGTGAGCCGGTGATTCTGCTCTCGCTGCCGGCCCTCAAGCGCGCAACCGGGGACAAGCAGCTCGCCCAGGAACTGATGAGCGGCTTCGACGATCCGGATACGCATATGGCGGTGCTCGATGGCGATGGCGGCCTCGTTGCAAGCTCCGACGGCTTCGCAGGCCTCGGCATCACGCCACAGACGGCGCGCATGCTGATCAACCTGGTCGAGGCGGATGCAGACCGGCTCGTCAAACGGCCGATCCCGACGGGCCGGGGATATCTCCCCGCTGCCATCGGCAAGATCTCCGACGCGCCCGCGCTTCATCTTCTGTTCGCAGTCGAGACGATCCTCGGCCAGATGGACCCGAGCGGCGATTTTGCGGAGGACGAGGAAAAGGATCTGCCGACCGCGATCGCTGAGCCTGTCCGGGCCGACGACACGGTCGAAGACGAGACCGAGACCGAGACCGAGACCGAGACCGAGACCGAGACCGAGACCGAGACCGAAGACTTCGCAATCTCTGCGGATGAGGCAATGGCAGAACCGGCCGAACTTCCCTCGCCTGCTGCCCCCTTCGAGAGCGTGATTGCCGCCCTTGGAGATATCGAGGAGATCGAACCGGAAACCGACGCCTTCGACGCGCCGGACGAAACGGTGGACGCGGATGTCGACGCGCTCACGGATGAGACCGAAGAGGCGCTCGCAAGCGAGCCGGATCAGGCTCCGTCTACGACGACCGAACAGTCGGACGAACCGTCTGTGATCGCGGCAGCGGACATGTCAGCGACCAATGAAATCGTTGAGCCCGTTGAAACCGTCGCTGCGGCGACCGTCGCCCCGACGACCAAACTCGCGGATGAACACCTCGACGGCGAAGGCTTCGCGTTTCGTCAGGATCGGCGTGCCACACGCTTCGTCTGGAAGATCGATGCCGAGGGCCGCTTCAGCGAGGTTTCGGCAGAGTTCGCCCAGGCAGTCGGCCCGCGTGCGGCCGATATCGAGGGCGTGGCCTTCTCCGATCTCGCAGCCCTGTTCAACCTCGATCCGGACGGCAAGATCGGCGAGCTTCTCAAGAAGCGTGACACATGGTCCGGCAAGACCATCTACTGGCCCGTCGAAGGAACCCGGCTGGTCGTGCCGGTCGATCTGGCGGCGCTGCCGACCTATACGCGCAATCGCGAATTCGACGGTTTCCGCGGCTTCGGGATCGTCAGGGTCGCCGATGCACAGGACGATCCGGACGCGATCGGCATGACCTTTGTCGAGCAGCAGCCTCCCGTCGATGCGCCCGAGGAACTGCCGACCGGTATGCATAGCGACCGGGACGAGGAGCTCGCGGAGTTCCTGAGTGAACTCAGCGAAGGCGAGATCCATCCGCCGGAAGACTATGTCGAAGAGCAGATAGCCGAAGCTGGCGAGCAAATCCTCGACGACCTTATCGATGCGGATGATGACAACGACGTTGTCGATGACGTTCAGCCGAGCGTGGAAGCCGAAGGCACTGAGGAGCCTGCGCCCTCACGCCCTGTCGACTTCGAACCACCGGTGCTGCGGATCATGGAGCCGCGCAAACCCAGTCTGCCTGACAAGGTCGTGCAGCTGCAGGATCATCGTGTCCGTCAGCGCGACAGCCTGACACCCGGCGAACAGGCGGCATTCCAGGAGATCGCCCGCAAGCTCGATCCGCTGAGCCTCAGGGCGAAGGTAGAGCAGTCGCTTGCACCTTCTGAACCGCCTGTACTGCGGGAGCAGCCGTCCACGCCGCCACCGAAGACGCCGGAACCCAGCCAGCCGAAGCCGGCAAGTTCGGTCACGCCGACCGAGCCCGTCGCCGCGCCCTCTGCTGAAGCCAATCTGCACAGTCCATCGGCGGATCGGCCGGCCGGAAAACGCGAACGCAGCCTGACCGCAGATATCATCGACCTGATGCCGGTCGCGCTTCTGGTGCATGTCGGCGATCGGCTGATCCACGCCAATCCAGAATTCTTCACGCTGACGGGATATAAGACGCTCGACGAGCTCGACGAGGCCGGCGGTCTCGACACGCTGATCCAGCGTCGTGATCTCGAGGAGCCCGGTGACGAGGCAGGCCAGGTCGTGGCGCTCTGCGCCGACGATCGCCTGCTGCCGGTCACCGCACGGCTGCAGTCCGTGCGCTTCGAGGAAACCACCGCCCTGATGCTGGCACTGATTGCCCAGCCCGAGGAACAGGTCCGGCCGGAAATCCCGGCCGAGCCCGAGACGGAGACGCCTGCATCGGCCGCGACACCGGTGCAGGCGGGGAACTCGCGCGCATGAAGGTCGAGGTGGACGAGCTGCGCTCGATCCTGGAAACCGCGACCGACGGCGTGGTGATCCTGGATTCTGACGGTGACATCCGTTCGATGAACCGGGCGGCAAGCGCGCTCTTCAACTTCGACGACATGGAGACGCGCGGCAAACCCTTCGTCATGCTGTTTGCGCATGAGAGCCAGAAGTCGATCCTCGACTATCTGAACGGGCTTTCCGGCCACGGCGTCGCAAGCGTGTTGAATGACGGGCGCGAAGTGATCGGTCGCGAGGCCTCCGGCGGCTTCCTGCCGCTGTTCATGACCATCGGCAGGCTCAACTCCTCCAACGGCTATTGCGCAGTCATCCGCGACATCACGCAATGGAAGCGGACCGAGGAAGAGCTGCGCAATGCTAAACGCGCAGCTGAGACGGCCAACGCCCATAAGACCGACTTCCTTGCCCGCGTAAGCCACGAGATCCGGACACCGCTCAACGCGATCATCGGCTTTGCCGACATGATGGCCAACGAACATTTCGGTCCCGTTGGTCATCCGCGCTACGGCGAATATGCCCATGACATCGTGCGCTCGGGCCGACATGTGCTCGACATCGTCAACGACCTCCTCGACATTTCCAAGATCGAAGCGGGCGAGATGGAGCTGGACTTCTCCTCTGTGGGTCTGAACGAGGCAGTGCAGGCGGCGGTATCGATCGTGCAGCCGCAGGCGAATGGCCAGCGGGTGATCATCCGGACCGCTCTGTCGCAGGCCGTGCCGAATGTCGTCGCCGACGGGCGCTCGATCAAGCAGATTGTGCTGAACATCCTGGCGAATGCCATCCGGTTTACACCGTCCGGCGGGCAAATCATCGTGTCGACAGCCTATGAGGCGAATGGCAGCGTCGTGCTTCGGATCCGGGACACCGGGATTGGCATGTCGCGTAGCGAACTCGAGCAGGCGATGAAGCCATTCCGCCAGGTTTCCACCGGCACGCCGCGTAATCGCGGCGACGGCACCGGCCTCGGCCTGCCGCTGACCAAGGCCATGGTCGATGCCAACCGGGCACAGTTTGCGATCTCGTCGACGCCGAACGAGGGCACGCTGGTCGAGGTGACCTTCCCGTCACCACGTGTTTTGGCGGACTGACATCCAGCAGTGACCGCGAGTTCGGGGAGGACGGCATGACCGCATTCGGTATTCTCCTTGGCATCGCGGTCGCCATCGCGATCGGTGCGATGAGCCCCGGACCGAGCTTCGTGCTCGTGTCACGGATTTCGGTTGCCAATACGCGATTGCATGGACTTGCGGCGGCCATCGGCATGGGGCTTGGCGGAGCTTTGTTTGCGGTGCTGGCGCTGGCGGGTCTGATTGGCCTCCTCGAACGGGTAGAATGGCTCTACCTGGTTTTGAAGGTCGCGGGCGGGCTCTATCTCGTCTATCTCGGCGTGATGATCTGGCGCGGCGCAGCTGCGCCGATCTCGGTCGGATCGGCAGAGGGGCGCAGCATGCACTCGCTGCCCCGCTCTCTGGCGCTCGGCTTCGTTACTCAGATCAGCAATCCGAAGACCGCTGTGGTCTATGCCAGCATCTTTGCAGCGCTCATGCCTCAGAACCCGCCGCTCATGGTGGTTGTGGCACTGCCGCCTCTGATCTTTCTGATCGAGGCCGGGTGGTATGCCATCGTTGCGATCGCCTTCTCGGCACCACGATCGCAACGCGCCTACCTCAACGCAAAACACTGGGTCGACCGGCTCGCCGGCGCCGTTATCGGTGCACTTGGGCTGCGATTGATTGGCGAAAGTCTGACACATCTGCGGAGCTGAGTGCGCCGCGACAGTCGGGCCGGTTTTCATCGCCCTCGCTTTCCGCTAGAGGAAAACCATTCCCGCATTCGCAAGGGCCGACCGTTTGTCCACATTGCCGCGCACGGGCACAGCCCAATCCGTTTCGCCCAAGGGCACGCATGCCAGTAGACGCATAGGATCGGCAACATTTGCTGCTCTGATTGCGGCGGCGGTCGTATTCATGCCGATCGTGGCGATCTTCGTCATCGGCTTCTCGGCCGAGCCAGACAACTGGCAGCACATGATGACGAATGTCATCCCACGCGCCGGCGTCAGGACCTTCTGGCTGCTGCTCTTCACTGGCCTCGTGACGGCGGTCGTCGGGGTTGGCACGGCTTGGCTGGTTACGGCATGCGAATTCCCGCTGCGCCGCCTCCTCTCTCCGGCCCTCGTTCTGCCGCTCGCCATTCCCTCCTATCTGGCTGCCTATGCTTTCGGGGAGTTCCTGGATTTCACCGGGCCGGTGCAGACGGCGTACCGGGCAATCTTCGGCTACACGTCGTCGCGTGAATACAGTTTCTTCGATGTGAAATCGCTGTCGGGTGCCGTGCTGGTCATGTCGGCAGTGCTCTATCCTTATGTCTACCTCGCCTGCCGATCGATGTTTCTGATGCAGGGGCGCGCGGCAGCCGATGTCGCCCGCACTCTCGGCTCCAGCCCATTCAGGGTCTTTTCCCGCATCCAGGTTCCGATGGCGCGCCCGGCGATCATGATCGGCCTGACGCTCGTGATGATGGAGACACTCAACGACATCGGGGCAGTGGAGTATCTCGGCGTTCAGACCCTGACCTTTTCCGTCTACGACACCTGGCTCAATCGCGGCAGTCTGGCGGGTGCAGCGCAGATCGCCTGCGTGATGCTGGTGATCGTGGCAGGCCTGCTCATCGTCGAGCGGATGGCCCGCCGTCAACAGCGTTTCACGAGCCACAAGACGACGGCCATCGTTCCCGATGCCATCCGGCTCGGGCTGAAGGGCCCGAAGGCTTGGTTTGCGACGATCTTCTGCCTTCTACCGATCCTCGTCGGTTTCGCCGTGCCGGTCTTCGTGCTCGGCGGGTTTGCGCTGCGTCGTCTCGAAGACTTCCTGGAGCCGCGCCTGCTAGATGCTCTCTGGAACTCGACGCTCGTGTCTTCGGCTGCTGCACTGATCACAGTCTTACTGGCCTTCGTGCTCTCCTATGCGGCGCGGACAGACCGTTCGCGCCTGGCGAAGGGCGCGGGACGGCTTGCCGCGCTTGGCTATGGCATTCCCGGCACTGTGCTGGGCATCGGTGTCCTGATCCCGCTCGCGAGCTTCGACAATGCCGTAGACGGCTGGCTGCGTGTCAACATGGGCATTTCGACCGGCCTTCTTCTGTCGGGCACCGGTTTTGCAATCGTCTATGCCTATACCGTCCGCTTCCTGACCATGGCGGAAGGGACTGTTGATGCGGGCTTCCAGAAGCTTTCGCCGCATCTCGACATGGCGGCTCGGACACTCGGTCGATCTGGGCTGCAGACGCTGCGCCAGGTGTTGCTGCCCAACCTGCGTCCGGCCGTTCTGACGGCGGCCCTGCTCGTTTTCATCGAGACGCTGAAGGAACTCTCAGCCACGATCCTGCTCAGGCCATTCAACTTCAATACGCTGGCCACGCTGGTCTATGAAGATGCCTCGCGGGGCATGGCACAGGATGCATCTGTAGCGGCGATCATCATCATTGCTGCCGGTCTGATCCCGGTGATCCTGGTTTCCCGGTCGCTCGACGAACAAAGTTGAGCCGGCATCGCGGAACAAAAAAGGGCGGCCGAAGCCGCCCTTGAGTCCATGCTGTCGAACCGGAGTACTCGAGCGATCGACATTTTGTCGGAGGCATGTTTTGCGGCCCCACTGCGTCTGATCGCGCATCTCCAAGTTGCCCTCAGTCTTGCCGAATGCCAGTTAAGAGATCCTTACCCATCGACGCCACCAGCTACCCAACATTTGAGGTATTGCTCTGATATTGCTGCGTTTCGGGACACTTTTTCGTCAGGAGCGCAGCTGTGGCAGATCGGCGAAGAGGGCGAGTGCATCCGGGTTGGCAAGCGCTTCCTTGTTCTTGACCGGACGTCCATGCACCACCTCGCGCACCGCAAGCTCGACGATCTTGCCGGACTTGGTGCGGGGAATATCGTCCACCTGAATGATCTTGGCCGGGACGTGACGCGGCGAGGCGCCGGTGCGGATCTGCGCCTTGATCTTTTTGTCGAGGTCCTCGGTGAGAGTCAGGCCCGGCGCGAGGCGCACGAATAGGATGACGCGGACATCGTCATCCCAGTCCTGACCGATGCAGATCGCCTCGACCACTTCATCGAGCTTTTCGACCTGGTTATAGATCTCCGCCGTTCCGATCCGGACCCCGCCGGGGTTCAGGGTCGCGTCCGAACGACCGTGGATGACGATACCGTCATGCTCGGTCCATTCGGCAAAGTCACCATGGCACCAGGTGTTGTCGAAGCGTTCGAAATAGGCTGCACGATACTTGGCGCCATCGGGATCGTTCCAGAACATCACCGGCATGGACGGGAAGGCCTTGGCACAGATCAGTTCGCCCTTCTCACCGCGGACCGGTTTGCCGTCGTCATCCCAGACCTCAACCGCAAGCCCGAGGCCCGGCCCCTGGATTTCGCCACGCCAGACGGGCTTCAACGGATTGCCGAGCACAAAGCAGGACACGATGTCTGTGCCGCCGGAAATCGAGGCAAGCTGGATATCGTCCTTGATGCCCTCATAGACGAAGGAGAAGCCCTCCGGCGACAACGGAGAGCCGGTCGAAGTCATCAACCTCAGGCTCGACAGATCATGCGAAGACTTCGGCACCAGGCCGCCCTTGCGGACGGCATCGATGTATTTGGCCGACGTGCCGAAGATTGCGAATTTCTCGGTCGCGGCATAGTCGAAGAGGACATTTCCGTCTGGATAGAAGGGCGAGCCATCGTATAGGCACAGGGTCGCGCCACAGGCCAGGCCCGAAACGAGCCAGTTCCACATCATCCAGCCGCAGGTGGTGAAGTAGAAAAGCCGCTCTCCGGCCGCAAGGCCGCAATGGAAACGGTGCTCCTTCAGATGCTGCAACAACGTGCCGCCGGCCGAATGGACGATGCATTTCGGCACGCCGGTCGTGCCGGAGGAGAAGAGAATGTAGATCGGATGGGAGAACGGCAGACGACGGTATTCGATGTCCTTGACCGAGAAATCCGCGATGAACTGTTCGAAGCTGCGGCCATCGTCCAAGCGTTCGATCAGCGCCACCATGTCCCCGGCATAGGGAATAACGAGCACGGGGGCATCGAGCTTGGCGGCGACGGCGACGATCTTGTCGGAAACGTCCTGGCGCTTTCCGTTATACCAATAGCCGTCACAGGCGACGAAGAGCTTCGGCTCGATCTGGCCGAAACGATCAAGGACGCCTTGATCACCGAAATCTGGCGAGCAGGAAGACCAGATCGCGCCGAGCGAGGTGACGGCCAGCATCAGCGCCACCGTTTCCGGCATATTCGGCATCATGGCCGCCACGCGGTCACCTTCACCGATGCCCATGGCGGCAAGCGCCTGTTGCAGGCGGGAGACCGTCGCAGTCAGTCGCGACCAGGACCATCGATCAGCAATCTTGTTTTCGCCACGGAAGATCAGAGCATCGCCCTCGCCGGCATGGGCGAGCAGGTTCTCGGCGAAATTCAGTCGCGCTTCGGGGAAGAAGCGTGCCTTGAGCATGTCATCGCCGTTAGACAGTGCCACATCGCCCTTATCACCGATGACGCCGCAATAATCCCAGACAGCGGACCAGAACGCAGCGCGGTCATCGATCGACCAGCGATGAAAATCATCATAATCCGCAAAGCTCAGGCCAAGGCGATCGGCACACCACTGCATGAACAGAGTAAGCGGCTGTTTCGCCTTGAAATCTTCAGACGGTGTCCAAAGGGCTTTTTGTCCGGTCATGCTGATCCTCCTCGCAAGCATGGTCTTTCTATAGCATGCGGCAATGCAATATACAGACGCGCATAGCTTGGAATATGGTCTGACATTTGCACCAGAGGACAAATTCCTATATCCGCGCAGGAGTTCACGAAACCTCAGGACCTTCAACTGGGCATGCGCAATCCAGGACGTGGCGATCATCCTTCAGGCCCCTCCTCCCGCTGGCCGCGTGGCCGCCGCAGGGGCATGATCAAGCTCGCCTTGCTGGTCGCCGCCGTCATTGTGGCCGTATCGGTCGTCCTGCGGCTCAGCGCTCCTTATCTCGTGTCGAGTTCCGTGGTGCGATCTGCCATCGCCTCGTCGATCGCGGCCTGGGTCGGGCACAAGGTGACGATCGACGACGTTGCCGATATCGGCTTCTGGCCGCAGCCCGAGATCACGTTGACCGGCATCAAGGTGACCCGCATCACCAACGGTGAAACGGAAACGCTGGGGGAGGTTGACCGACTTTCGGCGCGCTTCGGCCTGATCTCGGCGCTTGCGGGCCGGCCAGACTTCAGCGCCTTTCGCCTCGAGCGCCCGCGTATCCAGGTCTGGCGCGGTATCGATGGTGGGCTCGACTGGAGCGATCAAGGCGTCTTGAGCGATGCCGTGCGCGCCGCGGTGGCCGCCACGCCTGATGTCCAGACAAACAGTGCCGCCGACAATGCAGAAATCGGATCGGTCGAAATCATCGATGGCGAGGTCACGCTGACCGATGTCGCCAGCGGCGCGTCTTTCGTTGCAAGCGGCGTCAATGCAAACATCGATTGGCCGGGTCTTGCAGCACCCCTGTCCGGCCAAGGACGATTTCGGCTTGGCGACACTCCGGTTTCGGTCAAACTCCAGACGCCGACGCCGTTGGTCCTGATTGGCGGAGCAGCGAGCCGGGTCGATGCTTCCGCCGCGATTGCGGGTTTGAGCGCAGAAGCGCGCGGAACCGTTAGCCTGCGTGAGGCGAGCACCGAAAACACAGATATCAATATTCGCATCTCCGATGTTCCCGAGACGGCTGCGACACTCGGCCTCCGCCTTGCCGGAACAGAACGCTGGCGTACCGCCGCCATCAAGGCGCGGGTGACGAATACTGAGGACGAGTGGCGCTTCGAGAATCTCGACTTCGAGATCAACGATAGCCGTGGTGACGGTATCCTGGCGCTTAAAAGTCGCCCCGGGGAGCGCCCTCTGCTGAGCAGCACGCTGGCCATCAACCATCTTCAACTGGACGACCTGCTCCAAGCGCTGTCCATCAATGTCGGTGACCGGGCGAATGTCCGGCTGCCCGGTCTGACCCGTTGGCTCGACATCGACCTGCGTCTTTCGGCGGCTACGGCTGCTTTCGGCGGCTTTCCCATGAGTGACCTCGGGGCAAGCCTCATCGGCCGGGGTGACGCGCTCAACCTGGTGATTGCCGACACGCGTTTCCTCGGTGGGACGATTGCCGCCCGACTGAGCGGCACGGGAGAAGGTTTCGACAAAGGCGCGGACGTTGCGGTGACAATGACACGCGTCGATCTCGGAGATCTGATGTCGCGCCTCTCACTCGACGGGGGCCCTTCGCTCAAGGGGACAGGATCCGTCGGCTTCAATGCCAAGCTAGTCGGCACCGGGTGGCAGCGTAATATAGAGGCCATGTCAGGCAAATTGACGATTGCGTCAGACAACGGGCAGGTTACCAGCTTCAGCGCGGACGGCTTGCGGCGGCTTGCGGCCGACCGGGCCTACTTCCAGCTGAGCGCCACAGGAAACGACGGCTTCGACTACCGTACGCTGGACATCGCCGTCAGTTTTTCGGAAGGGTCGGCGGAAGTCGAACGGGCTGAAATCATCGGTGAGCGACAGAAGCTCGACCTGACGGGCATCATTCCCTACAGCCGCCGGGCACTGGCGCTGACAGGCGCACTTTCAGCGGCCAGCAATGGGGACCAGACACAACCTCCGCTCAGCTTCTTCATTGGCGGCGCGTGGAACGATCCCGTCATCTCCCCTATCCCCGCCCGGCCGGCACCGGGACAATAAAGGTCCGAAGCGTCGCTGCCTGACAGTTCCATTCGAAAACTCAAATACTAGAATGGACGAATCATAGCTTGGGGGACGACGAGTGCAGACTGTGCTGTCGGGTTTTCTGAAACTGGCTCTGGCATCGTTGCTGGCTGGCAGCCTGTTATCCATCTTCGGCATCACGCCCAGATCAGTCATGGACTTCCTCGGCGTGACGGCGGAGGAGTTGCATAATGGCATGGTCTCGGCCTTCGCCTGGGCAGCACCACGCATGGTGATGGGTGCCGTGGTCATCCTGCCAATCTGGCTGGTCGCCTATATCCTGATGCCGCCGCGGGGCTGACACAGCCTGTTGCGCAGGTTCAAGCCAGAGTGCCGCGCGCGGCGACATGTTCGTCACGCTGCCGTTGAAGCTCACGCTGCTTTGTGCCGATCGAAGCGATGATGACGCCGATCGTGACGATGCCGATCAGGATCGTGCAGATGGCGTTGATCTCTGGCGTAACCCCTAAGCGCACCTGCGAATAGATCTTGATCGGCAGCGTCGTGGCACCAGGACCGGTGGTGAAGCTTGCAATGACGAGATCGTCCAGCGAGAGCGTGAAGGCGAGCATCCAGCCAGAGATGACGGCGGGCAGGATCAGCGGCAAGGTCACCTTGAAGAAGGTCTTGACCGGCGGGCAGCCCAGGTCCTGCGCTGCCTCCTCAAGGCTCGTATCGAAGGTCAGCAGGCGAGACTGCACGACGATCGCCACGTAGCACATGGTGAAGGTCGTATGGGCGATCACAACGGTCATAAGGCCACGATCAACGCCGATAGCGACGAAGAGCAAGAGCAGCGACAGGCCGGTGATCACCTCGGGCATGACCAGCGGTGCATAGACCATGCCGGAGAACAGCAGGCGCCCCTTGAAGCGCGTGTAGCGAACGAGCGTCAGGGCGGCAAGGGTGCCGAGCACCGTGCCGAGCGTGGCACTCAAGAGACCGACCTGAAGCGTGACCCAGGCGGCGCTCATCAGGCCGGCATTGCGCCACATCTCGCCATACCACTTGAGCGAAAAGCCTCCCCAGACCGTGACCAGCTTCGACTCGTTGAAGGAATAGATCACCAGGATAAGGATCGGGATATAGAGAAAGGCGAAGCCGAGCGTGAGGATGGTCGCATCGAATTTTGCGGGTTTCATCGTCGCGCCCTCACACTTTCTGCTGCTGGTTCTGGAAGATCGCGATGGGCACGACCAGAATGAGCAGGAGCAGGACTGCGACGGCGGAAGCCAGCGGCCAGTCGCGGTTGCCGAAGAATTCGGTCCACAGTGTCTTGCCGATCATCAGCGTATCGGCACCGCCCAGCAGATCCGGGATGACGAACTCACCGGTAATCGGGATGAAGCAGATCATCGAGCCGGCGATGACGCCCGGGATCGAGAGCGGAAAGGTGATCTTCCAGAAGGCTTTCCAGGGTGGGCAACCGAGATCGCTTGCAGCTTCGAGCAGGGTACCATCCATTTTCTCCAAAGCCGCATAGAGTGGCAGGACCATGAAGGGCAAATAGGAATAGACGATGCCAATAAAGACCGCGATCTCGGTGCGGAAGATCTGCACCTGGCTGCTCTCGTCCATCAGCCCGAGCGACTGCAACAGCACCGTCAGCAGGCCCTCCGGCTTCAGAATGCCTATCCAGGCATAGACGCGGATCAGGAACGACGTCCAGAAGGGCAGGATGACCAGCATGACCAGCGTAGGGCGGATGCTGATGGAGGCGCGGGCCATGGCAAGCGCCATGGGATAGCCGATCAGAAGCAGCAGAAACGTCGAGATCAGCGCGATCCGGAGCGAAGAGACATAGGCGTTGAAATAGAGAGAGTCTTCGGTGAGGAAGATGTAATTCTCGAAGTCGAGCTCGCTGATGAAATCGCCGATCGCCGAAAAGCCATCCAGAACCGGCGTGTAGGGCGGCATGGCGATCGCCGTATCCGACAGCGAGATCTTCACGATGATCAGGAACGGCGTCAGGAAGAAGAGCACCATCCACAGATAGGGAATGATGACGACCAGCCATTTGGCCAATCCGGGTTTCGAGGGTGTGACGGTTTCGGCCATTCTCGTCCCCCTCAGCGTGTCAGGACAAGGCCGGCATCGGCCGACCAGGATAGCCACACCATGTCGCCGAAGGTGATCGGGCGATCGACGAGGCGCGAGACATTGGCCTGGGCAGCGCGGAACATGCGCCCATCATCAAGGCGGACGATGAAGACCGAGAAGTCGCCGAGATAGCCGATGTCCCAGACCTCGCCATGCAGAGCGTTGGCCGCCTCGCCTTCCGGCTGAGTGGTGGAGATGCGCACCTTTTCGGGACGGATTGCAAAGGCGACCGCGTCGCCCTTGTTCGCGTCGCAAGCCTGCTCGACGGTAATTTTCACACCATCGCTATCGATGCGGACAAGGTCTTCGGTCCCCTGGCTTTCCTTGGATTCAAGCCTGGCCTCAAGAATGTTGATGTCACCGATGAAGTCCGCCACGTAGCGGGAATTCGGCGCCTCATAGATCTCGGCCGGCGTCGCCACCTGGACGAGGATACCCTTGTCCATCACGGCGATGCGATCAGAAACGGTCATCGCCTCTTCCTGGTCATGGGTGACGATCAGGAAGGTCAGGCCGAGCTTGGTCTGAATGTCCATCAGCTCGAACTGTGTTTCTTCGCGCAGCTTGCGATCCAGAGCGCCGAGCGGCTCATCAAGCAGAAGGACCTTGGGGCGCTTTGCGAGCGAGCGCGCGAGTGCCACACGCTGGCGCTGACCACCGGAGAGCTGGTTGGGCTTGCGCTTGGCAAACTGTTCGAGCTTGACCAGCTTCAGCATTTCCTGGACGCGCGCGTCGATCTCTGCCTTAGGCAGATTGTCCTGTTCGAGACCGAAGGCGATGTTTTTCTCGACCGACATATGTGGAAAGAGCGCGTAGGACTGAAACATCATGTTCGTCGGACGCTTGTAGGGCGGCACACCGGAGAGATCCTGGCCCTGCAGGAGGATGCGACCTGAAGTCGGCTGCTCGAAGCCGGCCAGCATGCGCATCAACGTGGTCTTGCCACAGCCCGAGGGGCCGAGCAGCGAGAAGAATTCGCGCTCGTAGATATCAAGGCTCAGATTGTCGACGGCGACGAAATCGCCGAAGCGCTTGGTGACGTTTTCGAAGCGGATGAATGGAACGGCATCCGGATCGGTCCAAGGAGAGAATTTACGCTTAACAGGCCCCAGTGTCTTCGCCATTACCAACCCAGCCGTTTTTCTTGTTGCCCCTATCCGCAAGTAAATCGCCGGGCGCTTGTGGCGCCCGGCGATTTCAGTGTTTGATCAGTTGCCGGTCTTGATCGTCGTCCAGACCCGGTTCAACACGCGTTGTTCACGCGGACCATAAGGGGAAATCGTGAAGAGCTTCGCCATGACATCTTCCGGCGGATAAACGGCCGGATTGTCCTTCACCTCGGGATCGAGCATTTCCTTCGATGCCAGATTGCCGTTGGCATACTGGACATAGTTGGACGCCTTGGCGATGACGTCAGGACGCATCAGGAAGTTGATGAACTCATGCGCCTCGGCAACGTTCTTGGCATCCGCGGGGATCGCCATGTTGTCGAACCACATGTATGTGCCTTCCTTCGGGATCACGTAGTTTATCTCAACGCCGTTGTTGGCCTCCTCGGCTCGTGCCTTCGCCTGGAGGATATCACCCGACCAGCCGATCGTCATGCAGATGTCGCCGTTTGCAAGATCGTCGATATAGGCGGAGGAATTGAAGGTGCGCACCGATGGGCGGATGTTCATGTAAACTTCGCCGCCGGCTTCCAGATCAGCCGTTTCCTTGCTGTCCGGATCCTTGCCGATGTAGTTCATCGCGATCGCGAAAGTTTCGTCAGATGCGTCGAGGATGTTGATGCCGCACGACTTCAGCTTCTCGGCATTCTCCGGCTTGAAGATCGCATCCCAGCTATCGACGGTGAAGTCGGCACCGAGCGCTTCCTTGACCTTGGCGACATTGTAACCGATGCCCGTCGTGCCCCACATGTAATTAACGGCATACTCGTTGCCGGGGTCATATTTCGCCAGGCGCTCGGAAACCATCGGCCAGAGGTTCGGCAGATTGGTCAGCTTCGACTTGTCAAGCTTCTGGAAGACGCCGGCCTGGATCTGGCGCGCCAGGAAGGGCGCCGTTGGCACAACAACGTCGTATCCCGAGCCGCCAGCCAGCAGCTCTGGTTTCGAGCAGTTCGTTGGAATCGAAGACATCGTAAACGACCTTGATGCCGGTCTCCTTAGTGAAATCGGCAAGGACGGATTCGTCGATATAGTCCGACCAATTGTAGACGTTGACGACGCGCTCCTGCGCCTGAACAGCCGATGCGATGAAGATCGTCGCCAGGGCTACCGACGTCGTACGGATGAATTGAGCCTTCATTTTTTCTCCTGTTCCAGCCTTGGGAGCGGAGAGCTCCCTTTGCCATTCCCGTTATTTTTTAAGAGACTAGAAAGGAATTGGACGGGCGACAAGCGAAAATCTTCGCAGTCGCGAATGCTTTATCGGGTGCATCCGTATCATTGGAAATCGAAGGCGGAGAGCCCAGTCACCATCTCGTCGAGGCCCAGCGGGCGGGTGAGAGGCGGCTCGGCGCGCGCCAGGCAGCCAGATCGTTCGCATAACCGGCAAGCAGGCCCGATCGCAATTGCCGGCTGGGATCGATCGGGCAAAGCGGCGGCATAAGCCACGTCTTCGCGGCTCGCCGTATCGCAGCCAACAAGAAGGGCTGTGCGCCTGATACGCTCGCCAAAAGCGGCTTGCGGGCCTTCCAGCGTGCGCGAAATCGTCAGGAAGCCGCTGCCATCCGGCATCTCCACCTGCTCGACCAGCACCTGCCCCGGCTGGGCGAAGGCAGCATGGACGTTGAGCTTGGGACAGGCGCCGCCGAACTTCGCATGGGGAAAACCCTGAGCCCCCGCCCTCCGGAAGCGGTTTCCGGCATTGTCGATCTCCATCATGAAGAAGGGCACGCCTGCAGCCCCCGGGCGCTGCATCATGGTCAGACGGTTGGCGGCCTGCTCAAAGGAAACGTTGAAACGGGCACGCAACACGTCGATGTCGTAGCGGGCGCGGATAGCAGCCGAGAGAAAGGCGCCGTAGGGCATCATCAGGGCATGCGCCGTGTAACGTGCCAACTCGAAACGGGTGATACGGCGCGCCTCGCCGGAGGACAGCCCCAGCGCATCCAGTTCGGCCTGGACATCATCGCTCAGCGCCAGAAGCACGACCTCCATGGCGACTTCGCGCAACTGATCGAAGGGCGACAACCGCTCGGAAAGGAACAGACGCATGGAATGGCGGTCGTAACGGCGGCGCAGCGACGGCATGGTCTGCACCGGCAAGGCACGAACCACGATGCCATGTTTGGAGCGCAGCCAGGCCTTAAGCGCGACGGCAAGATCATCGCCGGGCGCAAGGCCTAGATCCGCATGGAATGTCTCTGCGGCTTCATCAAGGCGTGCGAAATAGTTAGGCCGGCGTTCGAAGACTTCTCGCACCTCATCGATCGGCAGGCGGGCGCCCGACAGAGAGGTTTCGTGCCCCTCGCGGGCCAGGAGATCGGCGAGATCGGAGAGGCGGGCCGCCTGCTCGCGATAGGCGCGGTAGAGCTTGACGATGCCGCTTGCAGCATTCGGCGCGGCTTCCGCCACCTCAATCAGTTCCTGATCGCCCGGCAATTCGCCAGACAGCAGAGGGTCGGCGAAGACCTCGCGCAACTGGCTGGTGGAGCCACCCGCCTCGCCCTGCAACTCGTCCAGATCGACTTTGTAAACGGAAGCAAGCTTCAAGAGCAGTTGGACCGTGAGCGGCCGCTGATTGCGTTCGATGAGATTGAGATAGGACGGCGAGATTTCCAGCGCCTCGGCCATGGCAGTCTGGGTGAGGCCAAGGCCGTTTCTGATACGACGGACGCGCGGGCCCGCGAAAATCTTGCGCTCTGCCAATTTACAGCTCCTTTACAAGATTAGACCGACATGATCAGACCATGCACTGTGACCATTTTTACAAATTTACACGGGGCGCTTGTCAAAGACAAGACAGCCTAACCTCTTTTATCCCTTTGTTTTGTCGAATTTTATGGCCGTCTTTTGCAGTGCGGTGTAAATCTAGTCACATCAGAAGCGGCGCAGATGACCGGGGAGTTCCGGCACGAACCGCCTCTTGCAGTGAACAGGGAGACCCGACATGACTGAATTTTACAATCTCGTTCCGAATGCACCCAAGGGCCGTTACGACGGCATCGATCGCCCTTACACTGCTGACGACGTGAAGCGCCTGCGCGGCTCGGTCGAGATCAAGTATACGCTCGCTGAAATGGGCGCCAATCGCCTGTGGAAGCTGATCAACGAAGAGCCCTTCATCAACGCGCTCGGCGCGCTCTCGGGCAACCAGGCCATGCAGATGGTCCGCGCTGGCCTGAAAGCCATTTATCTCTCCGGCTGGCAGGTCGCTGCTGACGCGAACACGGCTTCCGCCATGTATCCGGACCAGTCGCTCTATCCGGCGAATGCCGCACCGGAGCTGGCCAAGCGCATCAACCGGACGCTGCAGCGTGCCGACCAGATCGAGACCCAGGAAGGCAAGGGCCTTTCGGTCGACACCTGGTTCGCCCCGATCGTCGCCGATGCAGAAGCCGGTTTCGGCGGACCGTTGAACGCCTTTGAAATCATGAAGGCCTTCATCGAAGCCGGCGCTGCAGGCGTTCACTTCGAGGACCAGTTGGCATCGGAAAAGAAGTGCGGCCATCTCGGCGGCAAGGTTCTGATCCCGACCGCCGCCCATATCCGCAACCTGACGGCTGCCCGCCTCGCTGCTGACATCATGGGTGTCCCGACGCTGATCGTTGCCCGTACCGATGCGGAAGCCGCCAAGCTTCTGACCTCCGACATCGATGAGCGCGACCAGCCCTTCGTTGACTATGATGCCGGCCGGACTGCCGAAGGCTTCTATCAAGTGAAGAACGGCATCGAGCCCTGCATTGCCCGTGCGATCGCTTACGCACCCTATTGCGACATGATCTGGATGGAGACCGGCAAGCCGGATCTGGAACAGGCCCGCAAGTTCGCCGAAGCCGTGCACAAGGTCTATCCGGGCAAGAAGCTCGCCTATAACTGCTCGCCGTCCTTCAACTGGAAGAAGCATCTCGACGACGCGACGATTGCCAAATTCCAGCGCGAACTGGGTGCGATGGGCTACAAGTTCCAGTTCATCACGCTCGCCGGCTTCCACCAGCTGAACTACGGCATGTTCGAACTGGCGCGCGGTTACAAGGATCGCCAGATGGCGGCCTATTCGGAGCTGCAGGAGGCGGAATTCGCGGCTGAGGTCAACGGTTACACCGCGACCAAGCACCAGCGCGAAGTCGGCACCGGTTACTTCGACGCCGTTTCGCTTGCCATCACCGCCGGCCAGTCCTCGACGACCGCCATGAAGGAATCGACCGAGACCGAGCAGTTCAAGCCGGCGGCTGAGTAAAGAAAACACCCCTCCCCAACCCCTCCCCACAAGGGGGAGGGGCCGGAGACCGCGGTGATCGATCTGCCCCAAGCTGACCTTGAGCCAGATACAGGCAAGACCGCCGCCACGGGTTAAGCCCTCCCCCTTGTGGGGAGGGTTGGGAGGGGCCCTAGACCACGCATAGCGACTTCAAGAACCCCCAACACCAAGAGGAGAAATGCCATGACACCCCAGACCCGAGTCAAGGAACGCGCCGAAGAACAGTCGTCGGCCATGAGCACCGATCAGCAGGCGATGATCCGCATGCTGGCCAATGACCTGCACCGTCTCAACCATTCGATCATGAAGGCCGTCGATGCCGGCGTCTCGGTCGAGCTCGTCCGCTCCGCCCGTCATCATGGTGGCGACGGTAACTGGGGTGATCTCCTGATCCCCGTCATCGTGACCCAGGGCAATCACCAGGCCGCCTGAGCCACATCACTATCCCCCGTCCGGCACCTGACCTCCGGATCGGCTCCCGCACGATGATCGCCTCTGAGGAGAAGTGTCGATCGTCGTGCGGGTTTTTCGTTTGGGTCTGGAGTCATCTGTTTCTGCGCAGTCCGGACGCAACCGCGGACGCAATTTGACTGGACGTGCGCTAGGCGCTCGTGCTCGGACGTTTGCAGGCGAGAATATCCCGGTGAGACTTCAGCAGCTTTGACAGCCTGTCGGCGACCGCACGGATATCGCTGCGATGACGATCATCATTGTTCATCACGATCCATTGGCGATGGCGCAGTTCGGGGATTTCGTCCCCTACCCGTTCAAGCGTCGGATCGAGATCACCCACGAAACAGGGCAGTACTCCGAGACCGGCGCCGGCCTTTACCAGATCCCTCAGTGACCTCGGGCGATTGACCGTTGCGACAATCTGCTCCGCCGACTGCTGGCGCGGCCAGCGCAGATAGGCAGATACGGCATTCTCGTCATCAACCGCGACCCAGGGCTCCGGCCCCATCCATTCTTTATTGCGCAACTTGTAGGCCGCATAAGCCACTTCGCCTGCTGCAATCGCAGCGAGGTTCGGCTCTTCCGGTTCGAAGGCGCGGATGCCGATGTCAGTCTCCCGATGCGCAAGCCTGGCACGTTGCTCGGCGACATGCAGGTCTATACGGAAGGCGTCGCGGGGGGTGCGGATCGTCGACATGTTCTGGCAGAGCAGCCAGGCGATCCAGGTGCCAAGGCTGATGCGCACCAGGGACTGACCCGCCGTACCGCGTCGCCATTCCTCCACCCTCCTGCTTCCGGCTTCCAGTTCAACCAGATGCTCAAGCAACTGGCTGCCGTCGTCGGTCAGGCGATAACCGGTCTGGCTGCGCAGGAAGAGCTCGCGACCCAGTGTCTGCTCAAGTTCGACCATGCGTCGGCCAAGGGTAGCCGCGCTTAGGCCGGTCGTCTCGGCTGCGGCCGACAGGCCGCCCTGCCGGGCGACGGCGAGGAAGAGTTGATAGGCGTCCCACGAGATGTCTTTCATAAATGAAATACATAGCACGACCTTGAGCGTTCTTGCATCCAAAAACGATGGATAAAAGGAAGGACGGCATCAACAGTAGGAGATCCGTCATGCACGAAGTTTACGCAGCCCTTGCGATCACCGCGCTCAAGCAGGAACGAAGTCAACAAGACCGACTGTCCGAGGACGAATTCTATGCGCAGTATAGCGAACTACCCTGGGCTCGCTTGCGACGCCTCGGCCGCGCTATGCGCGAAAGTCTGGCGCGCGGGCGAGAGAAACGGGGCGATCACGAGACCGAACCGGGCAAGGCTTGCCGTCTGGCTGAGGCCTGATGTAAAAAAGCCCGGCGCGGTGACCGGGCTTATTCCGTTTGGCTAAGGCAGGACCTCAGGCTGCGCGGTCGACAGACCGCTGACGATCGGATTCGATGCGGAACTGCTGGAGCAGATCGCGAAGGGCATCGGTCTGGGCCGAGAGATCCTGTGTGGCGGCGGTCGCTTCCTCGACCATCGCAGCATTCTGCTGGGTCATCTGGTCCATGCGGCCGACGGCACCATTGACCTCCTGTAGCGCGCCAGACTGTTCGCTACTCGTCTCGGCGATCTTCTCGATATGCTCGCTGATCATCGCGATCTGGCCGCCGATGCGCGAGAGCACGGTTCCCGTCTGCTGGACATGGGTGGAGCCGTTCGCCACCTCTTCGGCCGAGCGGTTGATGAGCGCCTTGATTTCCTTCGCGGCACCGGCCGAGCGTTGCGCAAGCTCGCGCACCTCCTGAGCGACGACGGCAAAGCCCTTGCCGGCCTCTCCGGCGCGGGCGGCTTCGACACCGGCGTTGAGGGCGAGCAGGTTCGTCTGGAAGGCGATCTCGTCGATGACGCCGATGATGTTGGAGATCTGACGCGAGGCCTCCTCGATACGGCCCATGGCGGAAATCGCGCTGCCGACGACGACAGCGGATTCGTCGGCATTCTTCTTCGCTTCACGCACGACGCCGTTCACCATTTCGGCGCGTTCCGAGGAAGAACGGACGGCTGCGGTGATCTCATCGACCGCGGCTGCGGTCTCCTCAAGCGAGGCTGCCTGCTGCTCGGTGCGACGGGCGAGATCGAGTGCGGACTGGGCCATCTGGCGGCCGTTGTTCTGGATCTGGTCGACGTTGCCGGAGATCTGATGCATCGTATCGCGAAGACGCGACAGCGACAGGTTGAAGTCGTTGCGGAGCTGTTCCAGGCGTCCGTGGAAACGGCCTTCGATCTCGAAGGAAATATCGCCATTGGCAAGACGTTCCAGCGCCTGGGCGAGCTTGCCGACTGCATATTCGATCTCGCGGTCGAGCGCCTGCTTTTCCTCGTCGTTGCGGCGACGCTCGGCTTCTGCTTCCAACTGCTCGCGCTGCCGTTCGGATTCGATTTCAAGCTTGGTGCGAGCGTTCGTCTTGAAGACGGCGAGCGCCCGGGCCATGGCGCCGATCTTGTCACCGCGCTTATCGCCGGCGATACCGGCTTCGAGGTCGCCCTCGGCAAGGCGCTGCATCGTCGAGGTGATGCGGGTGATAGGCCGCTGCAGGGTCAGGACCAGTGCGATACCGCCGATAACGGCGAGGAGGACGCCGGCGATCATCGTGCCGATCGACAGACGGTTTGCCTCCTGGCGCTCTGTCCCGGCGACATCCTTCTGAAGGTCGGCGAACGATGTAAGCGATGCCCAGATCGCGTCCATGGTGCGGCTCGCTTCGTCGAAGCTCGCGATGCGGTCGGCGCTGGTCGTAACGAGGGCTTCGGTGTCTGCGGTGAGCGATGCGAGCAGCGGCGTGATCGCAGCCGTCAAGCTGTCGTAGAAGGCCTTGTCAGCGATGCTGCCACCGAGAACGGCGAGGTTGTCGCCGATCAGCTTGATCTGGCGCAGGATCGGTTCACGGGTCTTGTCGTCCTTCACATTCAGGAAGGTGGCGGTCATGATGCGCAGATCATAGACGTCCGCGATCAGGGTGCGGCTACCGACGAGTACATCGGCGGCCTGTACGGCGCCGGTCTCGACGGCTGCGAATTTCTGCACCGACTCGGCATATTTCACGGCGGCACCGGCGCTGAGCGTCGCTTCGAAGCCGCGGAAGCCGGAAATGATCGAGCCAACGGCGCGGCCGTTCTCGAGGCTCATGTCGCCGGTCGCGACCTTCGCCTTGATCTCGTTGATCGCTGCCAGGAGGGCCTTACCCATGTCCCTGCTTTCAGCCGGCAGGGCATTGGCGATCTTGCGCTGTGTCTTCACCAGTTCAGGCAATTGTTTCTGCAGGTAGGGGAATTGCTCTTCCGGAATACCGGCCGAGAAGAAGCCCTTGAAGACCTCAGAGAGGTGCTTGGCGCCGGAAGACAGGCGCTCGGCCTCCTTAAGCGCGCCCTTCGCATCATTTTCACCACCGACGACGGCACGCTGCAGTTTCTGCGCCTCGTCCGATACGCGAATCTGCTGCGCCATCAGGCCCGTCAGGTGATCCTGGATCGACGTCGCCAGCTTCACCTCGGCCTCGTGCAGTTGCCAGAGCGCATCGATCTTCTCGTTGACAGCCCCCGTGCCGGCAATCGCCTCATCAAGGAAGTTACGACCCATGCCGTCTACGCCGATTTCGGAGATGTTCTGCGTGAGTGTCGACTGCTGGGACGCCAACTGGTTCAACACGGTACTGCGCGTTTCTTCCGAGGTCTGATCGAGGAAGTGGGTCATGGCGGCGTTGACGTTGCGGAAGCCGTTTAGCGACCGCATCGTGCCGTTGGAAATTTCCATGCGCTGTTGCAGGAGGCCGGATGCGTAGAGGCCCATGAGACCGACTGCGGTGATCGACAGGACGAAGGGCAGCACAAAGGCAATCACCTTGGTCGATATCGAAAAGCGCGACAGTATTTGATCGATCAACATTGTTCCTCCAAACGAAAGCGGCATCAAAGCGGCGCCGCAACCTTAAAAAATGGCGGCTCTGACTGTCGTCTTCGCCGTCTTTGCTCCTACCCAGCCAGAACAGTTGCAGTAAAAGTCTCAAGACGGAGTTAAGGCCAAAGGCTGTCATCCCGAAGCGGGACAGAGATCGTTGATCGAGGAAAAGCTCGCCCGCCAAAGACTATGCGCGTCAAAGGGTCGCCATCGTCAAACCGCTGCAAAGCGGCTTGCTGCCACTGAAAGGGAGGACCGTCGAGGTACCCTAGCCGAGGAGACCGAAGGCAAGCGCAGCAAGGGCGCTTGCGGCATAGAGGCAGATGATGCTGACTTGGCGCAAACAGGCGCGCTCTTCGTCACGGCTGCGCGTGACGGCAATGGCGATGGCACGGGGCTTGCGGGTCTCATGTTTCATGGGGCGCGGTCCTTGATGCGGCCAGGGAAGGTCATGCCCTTGCGGGGCCTTAAGCCGGCCAGACCTCATGTCGCGATATTAGAGCATATCGCACCGGCATTCAGGCAGGATGACCGACGCATGTTAACAAGCCCTGAATTACAGGTATAAGCTTGTCCGGAGCGTGAGACTTTGCTCAGACGGACTCGCCAACCGCATGGCCGGAGGCCCAGGCCCACTGGAAGTTATAGCCCCCGAGCCAGCCGGTAACGTCGACGCATTCACCGATGAAATAGAGCCCGGGCACGGTTTTTGCCTGCATGCTACGGCTGTCGAGTGCGTCGGTATCCACGCCGCCGAGGGTGACTTCTGCTGTCCGGTAGCCTTCCGATCCGGCAGGCTTGATCGGCCAGCGGCGAATGCGTTCGGCGAGAGAGCCAAGCGCCTTGTCTGGCAGGTCGGCGAGCGGCCGTTCCAGCTTCGCAGTCTCGGCGAGATATTGCGAAAGCCGCTTGGGCAAATGTTGGGCCAGCACCGTCTGAACCTGCTGGCGGCCGTTTTCGCGCTTTGCCGCTTTCAGGAGTTCGGCGAAATCCGTCTCGGGCTGCAGTGAAAGCAGGATCTCTTCCCCTTCCCGCCAATAGCTCGATATCTGCAGGATGGAGGGGCCGGATAGTCCGCGATGGGTAAAGAGAAGTGCCTCGTGGAAGCGGGTCTTGCCGCAGGAGACGTCCGCATCGACGGCAACGCCAGAGAGTTCCGACAATTCACCCAACAGATTGGGCTCGAGCGTGAGCGGAACGAGGGCTGGACGTGTTTCCGTCACGGGCAGGCCAAACTGCTCGGCAATACGATAAGCAAAACCCGTCGCGCCCATCTTGGGGATCGACTTGCCGCCACAGGCGATAACCAGACTATCCGTGACAATCGGGCCTTCGCTGGTGGCGAGGCGGAAACCGTCCAGTCCCTTCTCCAATTCGGAGATCTCACACGAGAGCTTAAGGTCGACATGCACCGCGCGCATCTCCTCAAGCAGCATGCGGATGATGTCTTTCGCGCTGTCATCGCAGAAGAGCTGGCCGAGGGTCTTTTCGTGCCAGGCGATCTTGTGCCGGTCGACCATGGCAACGAAGTCTGATGGTGTGTAGCGGGCAAGCGCCGATTTGGCGAAATGCGGGTTCTGTGAAATGTAGTTCTTCGGCGTGGCATGGATATTGGTGAAGTTGCATCGCCCGCCGCCTGAGATGCGGATCTTCTCACCCGGGGCCTTGGCGTGGTCGAGGACGATGACGGATTTGCCACGCCGGCCGGCGGTGAAGGCCGCCATCATGCCGGCGGCACCGGCTCCGATGATCGCGACGTCGTACTTCCTGGCCATGCTGCTGCTCCCGGGGATCTGCCGTCTGTCTCGACAAACTTCTGATCAAAGTCAACGCGTGCCGCTGGCCAAAGGCCAAAGTCTGGCTATGATGACCAGCATCAACAACCAACCGGTGAGACATGCCCGCGAAGAAATCCATGATGAGATCCCACAGTGCTCCTTCCAAGAAGGCGGTGATCCCGCCGGATCCCGGATCCAAGCGCGGCGTCTCGAACTGGAAGGAAGCGGCGACCTGGCTCCGAGCACGAGGCATCGAGGACATCGAGTGCATTACGCCCGATCTTGCCGGCGTTCCGCGCGGCAAGATGATGCCGTCGTCGAAGTTCACATCAAACACCTCGCTTGCGCTCCCCTCGGCGCTCTACCGTCACACGATCTCGGGCGAGTATCCTGACGAGACGGAGAATTTCCGCTACGAGCCGCGCGACAGCGATCTAAAGCTCCTGCCGGATCTTTCGACGCTTTCGGTCGTGCCGTGGGAAAGCGATCCGACCGCACAGGTCATCTGCGACATCGTCAATGTCGGCGGAGAGAACGTCTCCTACGCGCCCCGCAACGTCTTGAAGAACGTACTGCGCCTTTACGAGGAAAGGGGCTGGAAGCCGGTCGTTGCGCCGGAAATCGAGTTCTACCTCGTGGCCATGAACGACGACCCCGACTATCCGCTGCATCCGCCGAAGGGCCGCTCCGGTCGCTCGATCATCGGTGGCCAGGGGTATTCGATCGCCGCGATCAACGAGTTCGACGAGTTGATCGACGATATCTATCACTTCTCGGAAAAACAGGGGCTGGAGATCGACACCCTGATCCACGAGGAAGGTCCGGCTCAGCTCGAAATCAACCTGCGCCACGGCAATCCGATCGAACTTGCCGACCAGGTCTTCATGTTCAAGCGCACGATCCGCGAAGCAGCGCTGAAGCACGGCATTTATGCAACCTTCATGGCCAAGCCGATGCAGGGGCAGCCGGGGTCAGCGATGCACATCCATCAGTCGGTGGTCGACATCAAGACCGGGAAGAACGTCTTTTCCAATCCCGACGGCTCGGCCTCGCCTGAGTTCTTCCACTTCATCGGCGGCATGCAGAAGTATGTGCCGAGTTCGCTTGTCATGCTGGCGCCTTACGTCAATTCCTATCGTCGCCTGACGCCCGACATGGCGGCCCCCGTCAACAATGCCTGGGGCTATGACAACCGCACCACGGCATTTCGCGTGCCGGTCTCGGACGCTGCGGCACGCCGCGTCGAGAACCGACTGCCGAGTTCGGATGCCAATCCCTATCTCGCTTTGGCGGCATCGCTCGCTTGCGGCTATCTCGGCATTGTCAAGGAGATCGAACCGACGGCGGCGGCCGAGGGCTCGGAGAATGAAGGCTCTGTTGATCTTCCTCGTGGTTTGCTGGAAGCGGTCGCTCTGCTGGAAGGCGAACCAGATTTCACCGAGGTCTTCGGTTCGGAATTTGTCGGGCTCTATGCCGGCGTGAAACGCGGCGAGTTCGAAACCTTCATGCAGGTGATCAGCCCGTGGGAACGCGAATTCCTCCTGCTCAACGTGTGAAGGAGGCAAACCCATGGCATGGCAAAGCCCGATCGCGCCGGGGATCTCCTGGTATCAGGATAGTGTGGGCGAGCGGCCGGAATATCCGGCCCTCGACGGTTCCACCTCTGCAGACGTCGCCATCATCGGCGGCGGCTTTACCGGCCTGCAGGCGGCCTTCAACCTTGCGCGCCTTGGCGTATCCGTCATCCTGATCGAGGGCAGCCGCTTCGGCGATGGCGCGTCCGGCCGCAACGGCGGTCAGCTTGGTACCGGTCAGCGCGCCTGGCCAGGCGAAATCGAGGCGGAGCTCGGCTTCGAGCGATCAAAGGCACTGTTCGACCTGGCGGAAAATGCCAAGCGCTATCTGCTCGACTTTGCCGAACAGCACGGCATCGACATCGAATACATGCCCGGCCAGTTGAACGTGGCGCATAAGCGCGGTTGGGAATCGGACTATCGGCACGATGCCGAGATCATGGCTGTGCGCTACGGCTATCCGCATATCTCCTTCATGGACCGGGAAGAGACCCATGAGCGTGTCGGCTCGACGCGGTATCACTATGGCGTTCGCGATACCGGCACCGGGCATATCCATCCGCTGAAGCTGCTGATCGGCCTCGCACGCACTGCCCACCAGGCCGGCGCCAGAATCCACGAGATGACGCCCGCGAGTGCCATTCGCCAGGAAGGCGGTAAGACCGTCATCGACACGGCGCGCGGCACCATCACCGCCGACCGGCTGCTGATCGCGACCAATGCCTATATCGGCAATCTCGAACCGGTGACGGCGTCGCATGTGATGCCGATCCGCTCCTTCATCGGGGCAACCGAACCGCTGGGCAGGTTCCCGCAGGTGCTGAAGGGATCTGAAGCGGTCGCCGACAGCCGGTTCGTGGTACGCTATTTCCGCAAGAGCCGCGACGGACGTCTGCTGTTTGGAGGGCGCGAGGCCTATACCGCCGACAGCCCCCGCGATATCTCGACCCATATCCGCCGGCAGATCGCCGAGATCTATCCAGATCTTAGGAACATCGAGATCACCCATGGCTGGGGTGGCTCGGTCGGCATCACCCTGCCGCGCAAGCCCTTTGCACGCGACGTCATGCCCGGGGTGACATCGCTCGCCGGCTATTCCGGGCATGGCGTGATGCTGTCGAACTATTGCGGCAAGATGTATGCCGACATGGTGGCCGGCAATGCCCGTGAGCTCGACGTGCTCAAGGACCTGAAGATCCCGCCCTTCCCCGGTGGCGCCAGCCTGCGCAAGCCGCTGCTGTTCCTCGCGCTCACCTGGTATGCGCTTCGGGACCGTTTCTGACACCTAGATGCCACTTGCCGGTGCCGTTCATAGAGGGTACCGGCCGGTGAGTTTGATTGTCGCAGAACACGCTTTGTTCATCCTGCTGGCGGCATGCAAAGACAATTTCCGCCGGGCCGGGGTGGCTTTTTTAAATCGATTAGATTAGAACCTGTCCAACCAATTTGCCGAACGAGAGATGCGCA
The DNA here is from genome assembly GCA_045377275.1 of Allorhizobium sp. Taxonomy (GTDB): domain Bacteria; phylum Pseudomonadota; class Alphaproteobacteria; order Rhizobiales; family Rhizobiaceae; genus Allorhizobium. The sequence goes on from JBJIOA010000012.1 coordinate 377,053, forward strand.
TGAGCAGCCAGATCATCCCCGTTGAACCCTTTGACTACGTCGTCTTCGGCGGCACCGGCGACTTGGCCGAGCGGAAGCTTTTGCCGGCCTTGTTCCACCGCCAGCTCGCGGGTCAGTTGACGGAACCGACCCGCATCATCGGTGCTTCCCGCACGGCGATGACGCACGAAGAGTACCGCAAGTTCACGCTCGACGCGCTTCATGAGCACCTGAAGGCCGAGGAGCTGGACGAGAGCGAAGTCGCGAAGTTTCTCGACCGCGTCCATTACGTCTCTGTCGATGCCAAGTCGGACCAGGGCTGGGAAGATCTGAAGAAGCTGCTCGATCAGGGCAAGGATATCGTCCGCGCCTTCTATCTCGCAGTTTCGCCCTCGATCTTCGGCGATATCGCCGACAAGATCCGCGATCACAAGTTGATCACCAAATCGACCCGCATCGTCGTCGAAAAGCCGATCGGCCGCGATCTCGCCTCGGCGCAGATCCTCAACGACACGATCGGCAAGGTTTTCAAGGAAGATCAGATCTTCCGCATCGACCACTATCTCGGCAAGGAGACGGTGCAGAACCTGATGGCGCTGCGCTTTGCCAACGCACTTTACGAGCCGCTGTGGAATTCCGCCCATATTGACCATGTGCAGATCACGGTCGCCGAATCCGTCGGCCTCGAAGGTCGCGTCACCTATTACGATAAGGCCGGCGCGCTGCGTGACATGGTGCAGAACCATATCCTGCAGCTTCTCTGCCTCGTGGCCATGGAAGCTCCCTCCTCGCTCGACGCGGAAGCCGTGCGCGACGAGAAGCTCAAGGTGCTGCGCTCGCTGAAGCCGATCACGCCAGCCAATGTCGAGAAGCAGACAGTTCGTGGCCAATATCGCGCTGGCGCTTCCGCCGGTGGTGCCGTCAATGGTTACCAGGAAGAACTCGGCGCGACATCGGATACAGAAACCTTCGTCGCGATCAAGGCAGAGATCAACAACTGGCGCTGGGCCGGGGTTCCTTTCTACCTCAGAACTGGCAAGCGTCTGGCGACCCGCATGTCGGAAATCGTCATTGCCTTCAAGCCGATCCCACACTCGATCTTCGGCGAAAATGCAGGCCGCATCGAGGCCAACAAGCTGGTCATCCGCCTGCAGCCGGACGAAGGCGTCAAGCAGTGGCTGATGATCAAGGATCCGGGTCCAGGCGGCATGCGACTGCGCCACGTGTCGCTCGACATGAGCTTTGCCCAGGCCTTCGACGTGCGCAATCCGGATGCCTATGAACGCTTGCTGATGGACGTCATCCGCTCGAACCAGACGCTCTTCATGCGTCGCGACGAGGTCGAAGCGGCGTGGAACTGGTGTGATCCGATCCTGAAATCTTGGGAAGAGATCGGCCAGAAGGCTCAAGGGTACACCTCCGGCACTCGGGGCCCGAGCCAGGCCATCGCGCTGATCGAGCGCGACGGCCGTACCTGGCACGAGAACGACTGAGGCCGGGGCGATGGCACATCACATGAAGACATTCGAGACAGGGGCCGCCCTTGCAGCTGGGCTTGCCGACGCCGTGGCCGCCGCCCTGTCTGCGGCGATCGCCAAAACCGGCGAGGCGACGCTCGCCGTCTCCGGCGGCTCCACGCCCAAGGCATTTTTCGAGGCACTGTCGACGCGGGCGCTGGATTGGGCCAAGGTGAAGGTGACGCTGGTCGATGAACGTTTCGTGCCGGAAGACAATCCTCGTTCGAACCATCTGCTCGTGAAGACGCATCTTCTGAAGAATGAAGCGGCGGCTGCGGAGTTCGTGCCGCTCTATCGCCCCGAAGCGACGATTGAGGAGGCGGCAAAGACGGCGTCCAGGATCGTGCCGGGCATGAGCCAACCTTTCGACGTAGCGATCCTCGGAATGGGCACGGATGGGCACACCGCCTCCTTCTTCCCCGGAGGAGATCACCTCGCTGCAGCACTTGATCTTTCGCTGCCGCGCCGCGTCATGACCATGGAAGCGCCGGGGGCGGGCGAGGCTCGCCTCACCCTCTCCTTCTCGGCGCTTCACGATGCCGGCCTTCTCGTGCTTCACATTGAGGGCGCGGAAAAGAAGGCCGTGCTGGAGAAGGCGCTTGCCGGCACGGACGAGGCGGACATGCCGATCCGGGCCGTTCTTGAACGGGCCCACACCGCAACCGACATCTACTGGGCGCCCTGAGGGAGAGCCCTCACCTGTCGGAGCGTTCCGGCAGGTCATGCGCATAAGACGAGTTTCACGGCCGAGGAGGCCTTTGCGCGATGTGCGCCTTAAGCGCCCGCGCCAGATGAGGAGCCATATCTCATGAGTGCAGACAGCCGCATCGAAGCTATCACCAAGCGGATCATTGAGCGTTCCAAGCCGACCCGCGAAGCCTATCTTGACCGTACACGCCGGGCGATCTCCAAGGGCGTGCATCGTTCGACACTGTCCTGCGGCAACCTCGCCCATGGCTTTGCCGTCTGTTCCCCCAGGGATAAGGAAGCGCTGGCTGGTGACGTTGTGCCGAACCTCGGCATCATCACCGCATATAACGACATGCTCTCCGCTCACCAGCCGTTTGAGACCTATCCGGCGCTCATCCGCCAGGCGGCTTCCGAAGCCGGCGGCGTGGCTCAGGTGGCCGGTGGCGTTCCCGCAATGTGCGATGGCGTGACCCAGGGCCAGCCGGGTATGGAACTGTCGCTTTTCTCCCGCGATGCCATCGCGATGGCAGCCGGTATCGGCCTCTCACACAACATGTTTGATGCGGCCGTTTATCTCGGCGTCTGCGACAAGATCGTGCCGGGCTTGATGATCGCGGCACTCACCTTCGGGCATCTGCCGTCGATCTTCGTTCCGGCGGGGCCGATGACCTCCGGCCTGCCGAACGACGAGAAGTCACGGATCCGCCAGCTCTATGCCGAAGGCAAGGTCGGCCGCGCAGAGCTCCTCGAAGCGGAATCGAAATCCTATCACGGTCCCGGCACCTGCACCTTCTACGGCACGGCGAATTCCAACCAGATGCTGATGGAGATCATGGGCTTCCACCTGCCCGGCGCCTCCTTCATCAATCCCGGCACGCCGCTGCGCGATGCGCTGACCAAGGAAGCGACCAAACGGGCGCTCGCGATTACGGCGCTCGGCAATGAATTCACGCCGGCGGGAGAGATGATCGACGAGCGTTCCATCGTCAACGGCGTCGTCGGCCTGCACGCGACCGGTGGCTCGACCAACCATACGATCCATCTGATTGCCATGGCGCGTGCTGGCGGCATCCAGCTTACCTGGCAGGACATTTCGGAGCTTTCCGACATCGTGCCGCTGCTTGCCCGTGTTTATCCGAACGGCCTTGCCGATGTGAACCACTTTCACGCAGCCGGCGGCATGGGCTTCCTGATCAAGCAGTTGCTCAAGGCAGGCTACCTGCATGACGACGTGCGCACCGTCTATGGCCAAGGGCTCGCAGCCTACACTATCGACCCGAAGCTCGGCGACGACGGCACCGTCCATCGCGAGCCGGCCGCGGAGGTGAGCGCCGATCCAAAGGTGCTCACGACGATCGACAAGCCCTTCCAGGCCAATGGCGGGCTAAAGATGCTGACGGGAAATCTCGGCAAGGCGGTCATCAAGATTTCGGCTGTCAAGCCGGAGCGTCACGTTATCGAGGCCCCCGCAATCGTCTTCAACGATCAGCAGGAACTGCAGGATGCCTTCAAGGCCGGCAAGCTGGAGCGCGACTTCGTCGCGGTCGTCCGCTTCCAGGGACCGAAGGCAAATGGCATGCCGGAACTTCACCGCCTGACCCCGCCGCTTGGCGTTCTCCAGGACCGTGGCTTCAAGGTGGCGCTCGTCACCGACGGTCGCATGTCCGGCGCCTCGGGCAAGATCCCGGCAGCGATCCACCTAACACCCGAAGCCGTCGACGGTGGCGCTATCGCCAAGATCAAGGACGGTGACATTGTCCGGCTCGATGCCATTGCCGGCACGCTCGAAGTCATGGTCGATGCGGCTGAGTTCAACGCCCGCCCGCTTGCGACCACTAATCTGGACGACAATGAATTCGGCATGGGACGCGAGCTGTTTGCCAGCTTCCGCCGCATCGCCGGGCCTGCCGACCAAGGCGCCAGCGTCTTGTTCTAAAACCGTCATTGGCTCAAATGTTTAAATGGAGGCCGCGAGCGATCGCGGCCTTTTTTGCCATCTGCGATTTACAAGACTTTTGTCTACCGCATGTGTCGTTTGCTCGCACATTAACACATTCGATACTTCTAATTTTGTATATCTTGGAACGGAAACACACGCGATACCAACAAGTTATACAAACAGACGATTCTGCTGTCGCACCTTCGCCAATTGTCTACCTTTTGAATGCGCGGTCCGGTTTCTGAAGCAGGAAATTGGCCAAAGGACCAAGGCAACATGTTTGGAATGTCCAGCAACACACGCTCGCAACTCGAATCGCTTGAAGTCATTACCGCGAACATCATGATCGCGGACGAAAAGCTCAACATTCGCTACATGAACACCGCAACCAAGGCCCTTCTGAAGGAAGCGGAAAGCGACCTAAAGAAGGAATTGCCGCGCTTCGACTTCGACAAGCTTATCGGCAGCAACATCGACATCTTCCACAAAGACCCCAGCCATCAGCGCAACATGCTGTCGAGCCTGAAGAACCAGCACAAGGCAACCATCTGGGTCGGCCACCGGGCCTTTGACCTGATCGTCACGCCCCTGAAGAACGGCGCCAAGACCACCGGCTTCGTCGTCGAATGGGCCAATGCCAAGGAGCGGCTGCAGAACCTCGACTACAAGGGACAGCTTCAAGCCATCGGTCGGGCACAGGCGGTGATTGAGTTCACACCTGAAGGCGACATCGTGGCCGCTAACGAGAATTTCCTCAATGCGACCGGATATTCCCTCACTGAGATCAAGGGTAAGTCGCATCGCTTGTTTCTTGCAGAGGGCCACGAGGGCGACCAGGAATTCTCGACGCTATGGTCTGAACTTCGCTTGAACCGCTCGCGGATCGGCGACATCACGCGCTTCGGAAAAGGCGGCCGCAAGCTCTTCCTCAACGCGTCCTACAACCCGATCACCGACGAAAAGGGCAATGTCATCAAGGTTGTGAAGTTCGCGACCGATGTCAGCGACCGTGTTCATGCGGTCAACACCATCGGCTTGGCGCTCGGCAAAATGGCCAACGGTGATGTGAGCTTCACGCTGGAAAAGCCCTTCGCACCGGACTTCGAGGCTCTCAGAACCAATCTCAACGACGCCATTGTGCAGCTCGCGACCACGCTAGGCGCGGTTGCCCAGTCGACCGATATGATCGACAGCGGCAGCCGCGAGATCAGCTCCAGCGCCGAGGACCTGTCTAAGCGGACCGAACAGCAGGCGGCATCGCTAGAAGAGACGGCAGCCGCCCTCGACCAGATTACCGTCAACGTCAACAACGCCTCGAAGCGTGCTGAAGAGGCCCGCCACGCGACACAGGCCGCCGATACGAGCGCAACCCGCTCCGGCCAGATCGTCGCTGAGGCCGTGGGGGCCATGGCGCGCATCGAGCAGTCGTCCAACCAGATCTCCAACATCATTGGAGTGATCGATGAGATCGCCTTCCAAACCAACCTTCTGGCGCTGAATGCCGGCGTCGAAGCGGCTCGCGCCGGCGAAGCTGGCAAGGGTTTTGCGGTCGTCGCGCAGGAAGTGCGTGAGCTTGCCCAGCGCTCGGCGCAGGCGGCCAAGGAGATCAAGGAGCTGATCCGCAATTCATCCGATGAGGTGAAGAACGGCGTGAAGCTGGTCAGCGAGACCGGTGAGGCGTTGAAGACGATCCAGGACAATATCGTGGCGGTCAACGACCACATGCAGGCCATTGCGAGTTCGGCACGCGAGCAGGCAACCGGCCTCTCCGAGGTGAACTCGGCGGTCAACCAGATGGACCAGGTCACCCAGCAGAACGCTGCCATGGTGGAAGAGTCCAATGCTGCGAGCGCCACGCTCGCAACGGAGACACAGCGGCTTCGCCAGTTCATCTCCCGCTTTACCCTCGGCAGGCATTACACCGGCCAGCAGGGTGCGACCTCAGCATCCCATGGCGCTGTGCGCGCTCACACGCCGTCCAGCCCAACTGCCGCACCCCGGCGCGCACCGGCACGCCCGGCGCAGACGCATGGAAATGCAGCACTCAAGCAGGACGAGTGGCAGGAGTTCTGAGCCTGACAAGGGTCGCGCCCGCATACCGGGCGCGACACTACATTCAGGGGCGCGGAACCTTTGCGAACCCCTTGCCCAGGATCGGGCCAGTCGGCTTGCCAGTCGGGGAACCACCCAAAGGCTCTACCGTGATCTCGTAAAGCTGCTCCTCGATCGGGCCGGGAAGATCCGGCCCTTCGACTGTTGCCGTCCCCCAGCCGTCGAGCACGCCGAGCGACACCGGTCCGGTATCGCTCGACGGCAGCGTCCAGAGCTGCAGCGACCGGTCTGCTGCCACGGACACATCTGAGAGCGGGATCACCTTGGCAGTGTCATTGCCGAAATCCTCGATCATCACCACCGGCTCGCCCTGTTCATTCATCAGGACGGCAATGACCTGTGGCTCAGCGCTGCGGAGAAGGGTGTAGGACAGGGCGCCGACGAGCAGGAGTGAAGCGGCCGCAGCTGACAGACCGAAACCTCGCCACCAGGAGAGGCCATTGTCGTTGACAGCCGTTGGCGGAGCGGTGGCGCTCTTCTTTCGTTCCTGCGGGCCGAGCTGTCGTTCAATCCTCGCCCAGAGATCGGGAGAGACGCTCGCCGTCGGGCCGACGAGGTCGAGCTCCAGGAACTTATCACGCGACACCGCAACGGCACGGGCGAGGCTCTCGTCCTGTTCCAGCTCAGTTTCGGTCGAACGATGCTCGTCCTCGTCCATCAGTCCGAGAACATAGGCATCGGCGCGTTCGGCTAAAGTGTGCCATGTGCTCATGCCATGCACTCCCTCAGCGCCACCAGCGAGCGGCGGATCCAAGCCTTGGCGGTCCCGAGCGGCAATTTCAACCGACCGGCGATCTCACCGTGGCTGTAGCCGGAGACGTAAGCCATCATGACCGTCTTGCGACGCAGCCCGTCGAGCCGTCCGAGGCAGGCCCGAAGGCGACTTGCTGTATCGAGCTGATCGAACAGATCGTGATAAAGAGCATCCGCGCTCTCGTCCTGCAGCCGCTCGAGGCTGTCCGTCTCAGTCAAATCCTCACGCCCTCCATCCCGGAGCGCATTCAGCGAGCGTGACCGAACAATTGCAAAGATCCATCCGCGCGCGGAGCCGCGCGACGGATCGTACTGCCAGGCCTTGTTCCAGATCTGAAGAAAGGCCTCCTGAACGATCTCCTCCGCCAGGTCGTGACGACGCAAGATCCGCTCAGCCACCGTGACCATGCGAGGCGCTTCGCTTTCGTAGATCAAGGCCAGGCCCTTGCGATCCCCTGCGGCACAGGCTTTCAGCGCCGCACCGAGCTTATCTTGCTCATTCTCCATCCAGCTTCCTTCCAAGAACCTGGGCGGAAAGTAGCTCACCCGTCTGATTTGGCAACCTGCACCACATGCACCCACCGAAGAACGGCCACTCGTTATCGCCACGTCCATGAGTTTCTCCTTCATTTCAGAGACACGCGAGGACGATTTCTGGATGCAGAAGAAAAAAACTTCTGACGCCTGCATCCAATCGGCATCTGCCGCGTGTCTTGAGATCAGGAGGCACCAGACCGGTGTCGCCACCATGCAAACGGGAGAAGTTTTCCATGACCAGCATCCGTATCCTCAGCCTCGCAGCCGCCACCGCCCTTACGGCCTTCGGAGCGCAGGCCGCCCAGGTCGTCGGTCTTGCAGGCGACAAGACGCTCGTGATGTTCGACACTGCAAACCCCGCGATCAGCAAATCCATGGACGTCACCGGTGTTGATCGCCTGGTCGGCATCGATTATCGCCCGGCCAACCAGACCATCGTTGGCGTGACGGCGGACAACGTGATCGTCACCATCGATCCGGAAACAGGCGCGGCAACGGAACTCGCGAAAATGGACAAGCCGCTGACGATCGGCGATGCACCTGTGGTCGTGAACTTCAACCCCGCCGCCGATCGGCTGCGCTACATGACCGGCACCACCAACCACCGCGTCCATCCCGACACCGGCGAAGTGACCGTGGACGGTAGCCTCGTTTTCGAGGAAGGCGACATGCACAAGGGCGAAACGCCGAACACCGTCGCTGCCGCCTATACGAATTCTGTCGGCAAGCCGGAAAAGACCGCGATGTACAACATCGACGCGACGATCGGCGCGCTCATCCAGCAGACCAAGCCGAATGACGGAACGCTGAAGGCGATCGGCAAGCTGGGTATCGAGGGCATGCCGACGACCTATGCCTTCGACATCGAAGCGGGAGCCGACGGCATGAACACTGCCTGGCTGGTTGCCGACAGCGCGCTCTACACGGTCAACCTGGAAACGGGTGCAGCAACGAAGACCGGTGACATCACCGGCGCGCCTGCGCAGATCAAGTCGATCACCGTGATCCCGGCGATGTAAGCCAGGCCTTACAAGGGGCCTGCATCGACAGGCTCCGGCCAACCAAAGCAAGAAGGCCTCCGCGAGATCATTGCGGAGGCCTTTTCGTCAGAGCATTGCCATATATTTTGGCAGTTCCCGCATGCTGGGCACGACGATCAGCGTGTGCACGTTCCCGCGCTTATAGGCATTCAGGAACTTGTTATAGTCTTCAAAGACCACACAGCCTGAGCTGTCGCCGCGGCGGCGCAGCAGGTAGGTATGGGTCAGGAAGCCATCGCGATTATACATCTTGGCATCGCCGACGGGGTTCATGCGAATGGCCTCGACGCCGTGGAAACGGGCTTCGCGCATGCGCAGCTTGTAAACGTTCGGCGGTGTCGGGCCCATGTTCTTCACATGCACGTATTTGGGGTTGTCGCGCATGTGGCCACGACCGGAATGGGCGCGCAGCTTCTCGCCATTCGGCATGTGCACGACCGAATCCTCGATCACATAGACCGCGATGCGGCTGCCTGGACCGGGTAGGCTGTTCTTGCGGTTGAAGATGCCACCTGCCCCGTCATCCGTGGTGATCGGATTTTCCGGCTTTGCGTAGGCCAGCATGCCGAACAGTGTTTTCTTCTTCGGCTTCTGCGGCGCGGCGGCGGCGACAGGCGCTTCCGGAGCCGGCACACGCTCGACACGCGGTTTGGCCTGCGGCTTGGCACCCGGTACCGGGCCATCATCCGGCAGCGCGCCGTGATCTTCTGTCTGCGGTGCCGAGAGTAATTCCTCGAAGGGCTCTTCCCGCGGATCGGCCGCTGTCATCGTTTCGGATGCGCTTGGCGTTGCAGCATAGCCGAGGGCAACAGGTGCTGCTTCGGCCGTGTTCCTTGCGATGGAGGCGGTGACGACGGGATCAACGTCGTCCCTGCCGGTACGGCGTTCATGGGCGGCAGTCGCAAGGGCGGCCTGCTGGCGCCCCGCCTCCGCTTGCGCCAGCGCTTCGCGCAACACCGCAATTTCCTGTGCACCGACGACGCTTTCGACACGGGCGAGGAGCAGACGGTCGGATTTGTCGACCTCAGCAAGCTGCATGGCGGCAGGCAGCATCAACAGGCCCAGATGATCGGTGGCGGCGATCGCCTCGGCAAAGCGGTTGCGCATCTCATCAAGGGCTGCGAAATCCGCCGATGGTGCCGGCACGGTACGGGGCGGAAGCGGCTTCGACAGGGCGAGATCCGGCTTCGGCAGGCTGTGGCCCACCACGCTCGGTGCCTGGATTGTGGAGGATGACAGTCCCTTGATTACGGCGAGGCTTGCCGTGCCCCAGAAGAGGCAGGCCAGTGAGATGCCCAAGACCGTCGGCAGGCTGGAGCCGCGCTTATTTTTGCGCGACTTTGTCTTCTGAACGGCGGCGCGATCGCCACCGATGACCTGAGGGGTCAAGGACGCCATGATACCTGAACTCGCTTACCAAAACTCGGAGAACCGGTCGCCTAGCAGCGGAAACCGGCTTTACTGGGACAGGATGCCCGATGGTCGTCCTGTCGGCTGTCCTAAAGAATGAAGAAGTTTGGTAACCAAGAGGTTTACGCCCGGAGGTCCTTTGTGACATTTCCGGGCGCGGCGTCGAGATAGTTTCAAACGTGACGGGTTAAGCCGCCGTCGACCTTAAGGTTTTGACCCGTAATGTAAGCTGCACCATCCGAGGCGAGGAAGGCGATCGTCGCTGCGATTTCCTCGCTTGTGCCGTAGCGTTTCATCGGCACACCATCACGCCGCTCCTCGGTCGTGGGGAGGCTGTCGATCCAGCCGGGAAGGACATTGTTCATCCGGATATTCTCGCCCGCATAGGTATCGGCGAAGATCTTGGTAAAGGACGCAAGGCCTGCGCGAAAGACGGCGGAGGTCGGGAACATCGAAGATGGTTCGAAGGCCCAGGCTGTCGATATGTTGATGATGGCCCCGGACTTTTGGCTCTGCATGATCGGCGTAACGAGGCGCGTCGGGCGGATGACGTTGAGAAGATAGACGTCCATGCCCTTTGCCCACTGCTCGTCGGTGATCTCGAGGATCTGGGCGCGGGGCCCGTGGCCTGCACTGTTCACAAGGACATCGATGCGGCCATAGCGTTCCATGGTGCCGTCCACGAGACGTGCAAGGTCTTCGGGAGACTGGTTCGAGCCGGTGACCCCGAAGCCTTCGAGTTCTGCGGCAAGCGCCTCCCCCTTGCCCGAGGACGAGAGGATGGCGACCCTGAAACCATCGGCAGCGAGGCGCCTTGCGGCCGCCGCCCCCATACCGCTTCCCCCTGCCGTGACGATGGCGACCTTCTGACTGGACATGTCTGTATCTCCCTTTGCTGGGAGCGAAGATCGAAGGTCAGTCCCGCGATGTCCAGTCAGAAATGCTGAAGGCCGGTGCAGCGTTTGCGGCACCGGCCTCGATAGTTTCGCTGAAGCTCTGGTTACCAGCTGCGGACGTCGAGAACGCGGTCCTTGTGTGCCGGATGCGTGGAGAAGACGAAGATGCGATCCAGCTCCTTCTGTGTCAGCAGGCGCAGGAAACGGATTTCGGCCGTGTTGTTGGCAAAGCTCTTCATCAACACCGCACCCACCTTGTTGATGCGCGCATCCGGAATATCGAGGTAGAATTGCTTGGGCAGGTTCACCTGCGTGATCAGTCCGATCACGGCCCCGCTCAGCGAGATACGCAGGACGTCGCAACGCCGCGCCGCCATGTGGGTCATGCCGTTTTCGGTGTATTCGAGGCGCCCGGCATTCATCGTGTCCTCCATGCGATACCGGTTCTCCCGGTCGTACATGAAGGATTCCTCCTTCTTCAGGAAATGAGATCCGCCACTTGCCGCTCTCATCGTTTCTGCCCTCGTCTTTTGTCAGTTGTTATTGGCAAAAGGCTAGCAGCGACAACTTAACAGTCGGTATTGGCGCAAGGGCCATTCCTGACCACGAGAAAACCCTGTTATCGGTAAGGATAACAGGGCTTTAAGCAGACTGATCGAGTTGTGATCAGCGGCGGTAGGTCTGCCCATCGGCGTCGAAGAGGTGCAGCTTGGCCCGGTCTGCAGAAAAGCGCAGCGTCTGCCCCTTCTTCACGTCGACAATGCCGGGCAGCTTGACCACGATCGGTTCGTCTTCGACCGGTCCCTTGACGTAGAGAAGCGTGACTTCGCCAAGTGCTTCGACGATATCGACACTGCCCTCGAAGAGAGACTCCGCGCCTGTAGCGACTGTCAGGTCTTCCGGACGAACGCCAAAACTTGCGGACTTGCCCTGTTCCGATGCCGCGGTCATCACATCAATCGTGACTTCCGATCCATCCTTCAGCTTGATCCGGGTTTCCTCGCCTGTGCCGGTGACCGTCACGGGCATGATGTTCATGGCTGGAGAACCGATGAACTGGGCGACGAAGAGGTTGGCCGGACGCTCATAGAGTTCGAGCGGCGGGCCGACCTGTTCGATCTTGCCGGCCGAGAGCACGACGATCCGGTCCGCAAGCGTCATCGCCTCGACCTGGTCGTGGGTCACGTAGATCATCGTGGTGTCCGCCATCTGCTCGTTGAGCTTGGCGATCTCGATACGGGTCGCAACACGCAAGGCAGCATCAAGGTTGGACAGTGGCTCGTCGAAGAGGAAGACCTTCGGGTCACGGCAGATGGCGCGACCGATGGCAACGCGCTGGCGCTGACCGCCAGACAGCGCCTTGGGCAGGCGGTCGAGATAGGAATCGAGCTGGAGAATGCCGGCAGCGGAGCGAACGCGACGGTCAATCTCTTCCTTGCTTTCTCCGGCGATACGCATGCCGAAAGCCATGTTGTCGTACACGGTCATATGCGGGTAGAGCGCATAGGACTGGAACACCATGGCGATGCCGCGCTTCGAAGGCGGCACATCGTTGACGAGCTGACCGTCGATATAGAGTTCGCCGCCGGTGATGTCCTCAAGGCCCGCGATCATGCGCAGGAGCGTGGACTTGCCACAGCCCGAGGGGCCGACGAAGACCACGAACTCGCCTTCCTTGATCTCCAGATCGATGCCATGCAGCACCTTGACCTGCCCGTATGCCTTGCGGATGTCCTTGAGAACCAGACCCGTCATGCTTTCCTCCCCTGTCAGGCGTGGCGCGCGAAATAGGCGCCCCAAGCCGGCAACTCTACCTTGTTATCGTTGACTGCACTTTCAAAGCCATGGCCTTCGAGCGCGATCCACTCGCCAGATGGCATGGCAATCGACGTTTCATCGGCGCTCATGTTGAAGATGCAAAGCAGCTTCTCGTTTCCGAAAGCGCGGGTGTAAACCAACTGATCGTCGCCTGCGTCGTGGAAAGCGATATCGCCCTTGGCAAATGCCGGATACTGGCGGCGGAAAGCGAGGAAGCGACGATAGTGCTCGAGCACGGATTCCGTCTTGCCGAGCTGCGTATTGACCGCGCGCAGCACATGTTCGACCGGGATCGGCAGCCAGGTCTTCTGCGCCGTCGAGAAACCCGCCTGGGCTGCATGATCGTCCCAGACCATCGGCGTGCGGCAGCCATCACGGCCCTTGAACTCTGGCCAGAACTGGATGCCGTAGGGATCCTGGAGATCCTCGAAGGCAATGTCGGCTTCGGTGAGGCCAAGTTCTTCGCCCTGGTAGATGCAGACGGAGCCGCGCTGGGTGAGCAGCAGCGCCGAGGTCATCTTCGCATAGGCGTCGCGATCGAGAACATTGGCACCCCAGCGGGATACGTGGCGCACGACGTCATGGTTGGAGAAGGCCCAGCAGGCCCAGCCTTCTGGGGCTGCATTTGCGAATGCATTCTGCGTGTTGCGTACGATTTCCGGCGTCAGCGGTTCAGGCGCCAGGAATTCGAACGCGTAGCACATCTGCATTTTGTCGTTGCCGGACGTGTATTCGCCGACGATTTCAAGACCACGCTGGCTATCGCCAACTTCGCCGACAGCGGCGATCGCCGGGTATTCGTCGAGCAGCGCACGGAAGCGCTTCAGGAAGGCGATGTTCTCAGGGCGGTTCTTGTCGTAGATGTGTTCCTGGAAGTTGTAGGGGTTTACGGCTGGTGCGGTCGAGGCGTTGCGGCGCTCAGGCGCGAGCGGCGGATTGTCCCGCAGTTCCTTGTCGTGGAAATAGAAGTTGATCGTGTCGAGGCGGAAGCCGTCGACGCCGCGGTCGAGCCAGAAGCGGGTGGCGGCGAGCAGCGCATCCTGCACTTCCGGATTGTGCAGGTTCATGTCCGGCTGCGAGGTCAGGAAGTTGTGCAGATAATACTGCATGCGGGTCGGATCCCACTGCCAGGCGGAACCACCGAAGATCGACAGCCAGTTGTTCGGCGGCGTGCCGTCCGGCTTTGAGTCTGCCCAGACATACCAGTCAGCCTTGGGATTGACGCGGCTCGAGCGGCTCTCGACGAACCAGGGGTGCTGGTCGGAAGAGTGCGACATCACAAGGTCGATCATGACCTTGATGTTGAGACGGTGGGCCTCTGCGATCAGGCCGTCGAAATCGGTCAGCGACCCGAACATCGGGTCGACGTCGACATAGTTCGATACGTCGTAGCCGAAGTCCTTCATCGGCGAGGTGAAGAAAGGCGAGATCCAGATCGCGTCGGCGCCGAGATCGGCGATATGCGACAGACGGGCGGTGATACCCTTCAGGTCGCCGATGCCGTCACCGTTGGAGTCCTGATAGGAGCGCGGGTAGATCTGATAGATGACCGCGCCGCGCCACCAGTCCTTGTCGGGCGTCATGACGGGATTTGCATCTGCACTCATTTAGATATTCCTGTTGGCTTGGTCTTGAGACCCGGCGTCAGCCACCCTTGACCGATCCGGCAAGGAGGCCACGCACGAGGTAGCGTTGCATGAAGAAGAAGACGAGAAGCGGTACCGCGATCGAGACGAAGGCTGCCGTCGCCAGGATTTCCCAGTTGCCTCCACGCGTACCCAGAAGCTCGACAATCTGGTTCGTCATCACGGTCGTCTCGCCGGTCGCATCGATCAGGAAGACCTTGGCGACGAGCAGGTCGTTCCAGGTCCAGAGGAACTGGAAGATGGCGAAAGACGCGAGCGCCGGGAAGGACAAGGGCAGAATGATGCGAGTGAAGATCTGGAAATCTGTCGCACCGTCCACCTTGGCGCATTCGATAATGTCGCGCGGTAGCCCCACCATGTAATTGCGCAAGAGGTAGATCGCGAGCGGCAGGCCGAATCCCGTATGGGCCAGCCAAACACCAAGATAGCCCTTGCCAATGCCGATCGACAGATGCAGCCGCAGCAGCGGGATAAGCGCGAGTTGCAGCGGCACGACCAGAAGTGCGACCACGGCCGCGATCAGAAGCGCGCGTCCGGGAAATTCCATCCAGGCAAGCGCATAGGCCGCAAAGGCTGCAATCACGATCGGGATAACGGTCGCCGGAATGGTGACCGTCAGCGTGTTGAAGAAGGCATTTGCCATGGAGTCGGTGGTCGAGCCGGAAAAGAGCACAGTCTCGTAATTGTCGAGCGTAAACTTCGGCGGCAGCTCGGCCGTGACGAAGATGCGATCACCGCGGCTTCCGGTCAGTTCGACATCGCTTTCCAGACGATAGTCGCCATTGGCCTGGACGGTCACACGAGCATTGTCTCCCAACGGCGCAGTCGCGCCGGGCTCATATTCGCTAATGGCGCGGGAGGATGTCCCCAGACCGAGATTGCGGCTTCAGCCGATGCACCGCCTTCGCTGAGCAGATTGCCCTCGATGACCCAGAGATTGCCTTCCTGCTGCTGTGTGGACGGCGCCGCGGTTCTTAGCACGAGGTTCTGCTCCTGCGAGAAAAGCGAGCTCCACCAGCCGCTGGTGGAAATCTGATCTGCCGTGCGGAATGACGAGACGAAAAGGCCCGCGGTCGGGAGCAACCAAAGGATGACCAGCGCGACGACCGAGAGGTGTACGGCCCAGACGAGACCGGATTTCTTGCCTGCAATCTTTGCCATGATCCCGCCTCCCCTCAGCGCATTTCTTTTCGAGCGTTGTAGACGTTCCAGACCAGGATCGGCAGGACCAGCAGCATGATCACCATGGCGCTTGCCGAACCGATGCCCCAATCATTGGCCCGGAAGAGCTTGTCGAACATGTAGTTGGCAAGCACCTGCGTTTCCCACTGGCCATTGGTCATCGCAAAGACGATGTCGAAGACCTTGAGGACGACGAGGGTGATAGTCGTCCAGACGACGACAACGGTACCCATGATCTGCGGAATCTTGATCTTGAAGAAGATCTCGAAATCATTCGCGCCATCGATGACGGCCGCCTCGATTGTCTCTTCCGGGATGCCGCGAATGGCCGCCGACAGGATGACCATGGCAAAACCGGTCTGGATCCAAATCAACACCACCATCAGGAAGAAGTTGTTCCAGAAGGGGATCGTCAACCAGGTCTGTGGCTCGCCGTACGGATAGGCAAAAGTCATGACTGTGTAGATGGAAACAAGCGCACGGTAGCAGAGCCAGGCACCGGCAAGCGTCAGCGCGACACGGACGACAACGCCGAATTTCGAACTGCCGCCACGATGGCCGATGCCTCCGCCAAGTGGGCGCAACAGCTGGTAGATGCCATAGGCGACGAAGGCAATGAACGCGAGAAGAAGCAGTGCCGGCAGGATGCGCAGCGTCAGAAGAGCGCCAAATCCGCCGTCAAAAGAGAGCCAAATGGCGTTGAGGATACCGATCTGCTCTTCACCCGCCGGTCTTGTATCATACACCAGCTTGAAGATGACCGAAGCACCGACGAAGGAAATCGCCATGGGCATGAAGATCAGCGATTTGGCGATGCTCCCCCAGGAAATCCGGTCGGTGAGCTGTGCGGCCAGAAGGCCGAAGGCGGTCGAGACTGCCGGCACCACAATCAGCCAGAGCAAATTGTTGGTGATCGCTTCCCAGAACTTGGGTTCAGCGGCCATCCGTTGATAATTGGCCAGACCGACAAAGGCACCACCTAAACTGCGATCCGACACGGATAGCCAGAGCGTAGCGATGACAGGATAGACCAGATATAAGCCGAGGGCGACGATAGCCGGAAACAGGAACAGCCAAGGGCGGATCATATTGGCGCGGTTGATGTTACGCCCTGCGTGCTCTCCCTTGGCGGGGAACAGCACTCTGTCGACAAAAATGTTCGACAGGTAGAAATAACCGACACATCCACCGACACCGATGATGATCGTGATCAGAGCCTGCAACGCTGGATTCATGATGGTCTCCCCCTCCGCATGCCTTCTGATTTTTGCGAGCGCCCGGACGGCCTAGCCCGGACGCTCGTGAGGCAGACTGCTCTTCGGCAGCTTACTTGATGCCGTCCCAGGCTGTCTGGATCGACTTTGCAACATCTTCGGCAGACTTGCCACCGACAAAGTCAACCATGCCGGTCCAGAAGCTGCCGGCACCAACGGCGCCCGGCATCAAGTCAGAACCGTCAAAGCGGAACGTTGTCGCCTGGAGCAGGATGTCGTTCATCTTGCGGACAGTCGGATCCGTAAAGACTTCCGGGTTCACGCCCTTGTGCGGGGTGAGGAAGCCCTTCTGGGCCATCCAGACTTCATGGGCGATCGGCGACTTCAGGAACTCGATGAAGGCGCGAGCAGCCTTGCTGTCCTTTGTGATGGTGAAAGTCGTGCCAGCGCCGAGAACCGGGCTGCCGAGGTTCTTTTCGGCATAGGCGGGGAAGTAGAAGAAGTCTGCATCTTCACCCACCGACGTGCCTTCAGGGAAGAAGGACGGGATGAACGACGCCTGGCGGTGCATGTAGCACTGCGGCGGCGAGGCAAAGAGGCCCTTGGGGCTGTCGCGGAAGTCCGTCGAAGCGACGGCACCGGCGCCGCCGACAACAAACTTGTCGTTCTTCGCGAACCAGCCGAACTCGTTGATGGCATTGACGACAACCGGGTCGTCGAACTTCATTTCGTTGGAAACCCACTTGTCGTAGTCTTCCGGCGAAGCCGTGCGCAGCATCATGTCCTCAACCCAGTCGGTGGCCGGCCAGCCGGTGGCGGCACCCGAACCGAGACCGATGCACCAGGGCGTACCACCGTCAGCGACGATCTTCTCGGTCAGAGCCTTGAGCTCTTCCATGGTCTGCGGGACTTCGTAACCGGCATCCTCGAAGTTTTCAGGCGAATACCAGACGAGCGACTTCAGGTCGGTCTTGAAGGGGAAGCCGTAAAAGGCCTTGTTGCCGTCCTGTCCGGCGTAGGTTCCGAGATCAACCCAGGACTGGCCAGCGGCATAATTGTCCTTCAGCCAAGATGCATTTTCAGCGCCGAGATCGGTCAGGAAGCCACGCTTCGCCATGTCGGACGCGAGGCCCGGCTGCGGGAAGATGGCGATGTTCGGTGCGGAGCCGGCTTCCAGATCGACGGCGATCTGCTGCTCGAAGCTATCAGAGCCGGTATAGCGGACGTCAGCGCCGGTGGCGGCAGCGAAATAGGCCAGGACGCTCTCGACGAGAACCTGGTCAGGGCCCAGCCAGGGGCCGAAAATGGTGATCTGTTCGCCGTTGAGCTGGGTCTTCTTCAGCTCCTCGAAGCTTGCCCAATTGAACTTGGCATCTTCACCGGGAGCGAACTTCAATTCCTGTGCGCCGGCCGTGCCAGCAACGAGCGCGGCAGCAGCCACGGTCATCAAAAACATCTTCTTCATGTGATTTACCTCCCATCACATTAGACGGCCAAACGTCCTTGGTCAGCGCATTATCCTCAAAGCGCTTTGGCCCCTATTTCATCCCATTGGGTTCCATATTGAGTCAAGCGCTTTTCTGGTTCCGCCGCATTTTGGCGCAGCCCTACGCCCGACCAACGGCATCTGCATTGTTTTAAAGCATTTTCCTCTTGTCGCCGGCCGGGCGTCTGCGCCATAGTCGAAGCGCTTTGACCACCTGCGGAGGCAACTGGCGGTCTTGCACGGGAGAGGAATGCCAGCAGTGAATCTCAAAGAATTGTCGCAGATGCTCGGTCTGTCGCAGACGACGATAAGCCGTGCGCTCAACGGCTATCCGGAAGTGAACGCGGAGACGCGCAGGCGCGTGCTTCAGGCGGCAAAGGAGACTGGCTACCGTCCGAAATCGGGCGGCCCAGCGTCTGGCGACCGGCAAGGCCGGGTCCATCGGGCTGATCATGCCGATCTCGCCCGATCATAGCTCGGACATGCACTTCGCCGAATTCCAGAGCGGTCTCGCCGAAGCCTCGATCGTCCACGACTTCCATTTTGTGATCATGCCATCACGGGCTGAAGAAGAGGAACAGGCCATCCGCTGGCTCGTCTCAAGCGGCAGTGTCGATGGTTACTATCTCGCCTATGTGCGCGAGAAAGATCCGCGGATCGCGATGGCGAAATCCTTGTCCCTGCCCTTCATCGTGCATGGTCGATCGTCCGGTCTCGGTCTGGACTACCCCTTTCTCGACGTGGATAACGAGGGCGCCTTCTATGATGCGACACGCTTCCTGCTTCAACTCGGACATAAGCGGATTGCGCTGCTGAATGGACAGGCGGAGCTCGACTTCGCCCATCGGCGGCGACTTGGGACGGAGAAGGCGCTTGCTGAGAAAGGGCTGCTGCTCGATCCCCGGCACACCCGGCACAGTTTCATGGGCGATGAGCAGGGCTATCGCGGCATGAAGGAGATCCTGGGCTTGCCCGATCGTCCGACTGCGGTTCTGTGTGCCAGTACCGTGCTTGCGCTTGGCGCCGTCCGGGCGATGAACGAATTCGGCCTGAAGCTCGGGACAGACATCTCGCTTATCGCCCATGACGACGAATTGCCGCTGCTGAAGCCGGAAAACTTCTCGACGCCCCTTACCACGACGCGTTCTTCGCTGCGCGCAGCAGGAAAACGGATCGGCGAGCGCCTGATTGCGATGATCAATCAGAGTGAACCCGCCTTGCCGGAGCAGGAATTGTGGAAGGTGGAACTGGTGGTGCGGGCCTCGACGGGACCGGCGCCGGCCTGAGCACGGCGCCCGGCACAATCCGTCAGAAGCGCGGCGCCGCCATGCCTGCCCGACGATGGGCAGCGATTACCGTATTCGCCATCAACATGGCAATTGTCATCGGGCCGACGCCGCCCGGTACGGGTGATATCGCCTTGGCTACCGGCTTGCATTCAGCAAACGCGACATCGCCGACCAACTTGAACTTGCCCTCGCCCTTTTCGGGTGCTGCGACACGGTTGATGCCAACATCGATGACGGTTGCTCCGGGCTTCAACCAGTCGGCCTTGACCATTTCGGCACGGCCGACGGCTGCGACCAGAATGTCCGCCTGACGGGCCAGTTCCGGCAGATCGCGACTGCGCGAATGGCCTATGGTTACCGTGGCATTGGCATTCAGCAGCAATTGCGCCATTGGCTTGCCGAAGAGGTTGGAACGGCCGATGACCAGAGCATTAAGGCCCGAGAGATCGTCACCATGGATCTGGCGAACAAGGATCATGGCGCCGGCGGGCGTGCAGGAGAGCAGGCCCGTCTTCAGGTCGCCGGTCGCCAGTTTGCCGGCATTAACGATGTGCAGACCGTCCACGTCCTTTTCCGGAAGGATCGACTGGATGACCGGCTCGCTGTCGAGATGTTTGGGAAGCGGGAGCTGGACGAGAATGCCGTCGACATCAGGGTCCGCATTCAGCGACGCGACCAGGGCCATCAGCTCTTCCTGCGATGTCTGTTCGGGCAGCGTGTGTTGGATCGAGTTGAAGCCGCACTGCTTGGCCATACGGCTCTTTGCGCCGACATAGGCATGGCTTGCCGGGTCGTTGCCGACGATGACCACTGCCAGACCGGGCTTGCGATGGCCGGAGGTGTTCAGCGTCGTCGCTGCTGAGGTTACCGCTTCGATCACCGAAGCAGCGGCTGCCTTTCCATCGATTACCGTGGTCACTGTGCACAATCCCCGTCTAGAACTCGCAGCAAGCTAACGCCAACACGGAGGCGCCATTTGCCTGTCGCCGTCCTATGCTGTCAAATTGCGGCATATTGCAAGGCAGGATTTCGCCGCTTTGGTGTCAGCTGGACATTGTTGCCGGCCGACCGAGCCGATGACGCAGGACATGGGCGAGGAAAACAGGGATGCCGAGAACGTAGCGTCGCCAAAGGCGCGACGGCTCCTGCCAGAGACGAAACAGCCATTCGGACCTGAATTGGCGGACCCAGTCGGGCGCACGGGGGACACGTCCCGAGACGAAGTCGAGCAGTGCGCCAACGCTGATTACGACCCGAGCATGATCGCCGGTCAGATGCCTGTCGACCCATTTCTCCTGCAGCGGGGTGCCCATGGCGACGAGCAGCAGATCGATGCGGGCCTGCTCAATCCGCTTGAGGATGAATGTCGGATCTGCCCGGTCGAAGTAGCCATCCGAGATTTCGACGAATTCATGCCAGGGCGTATGAAGGCGAAAGTTTTTGGCTGCATCCAGCAGCACCTCGGATGTTGCTCCGAGCAGCCCGACCCTGAGCGGCTTCGTGATGAAGGTCAGGGCTGCGGGGACGAAATCAGTCCCGTTGAGATTGGCCGAGAAGCGGCCGCCATGCAGAAATTTTGCGGCAATGTCGACGCCGATGCCATCCGGCAGGACCAGACATCGACCGAGAACCTCACGGTAATCGGGGTCCCGCATCATCACATTGGCATTGTTGGCATTAAGAAAGGCGATGTGAGTGAGGCCCTTGTCTTGGGTCAGCTTTTCCTCAAGAAGGGCGAGCGCTGGCTTCCAGCCCAGGTCGTGGACGGGCATGTCGAGAATCGGTCGTACGGGGATCGCCGGTTGCGGAACCGGGCCATCGACGTCGTCGGGCTCTCTCAGTGCAAAAAATGACGAAGCTGGCATGAAAGGGGCCCCGAGGATCGATGCCGGGAACCTATCAGCCACAGCTAAAATTCAGGTTAAGCGCCGCGCTTCAATTCTCACGAGATGATCAACGCGGCGTTCACCATAAGGTGACGCGGATGGTCAATGACCTGAGGATGCCGCCTTTTCCTCAACCTTTTCGCCTTCGACAACCGTGGTCTTCTCCATAGGCTTGGAACCACCGTCGGCAGCCTTGCGGGCGGCGTCCTTCGAGACGTAGTCGAGCTGCTCGATCAGCACCTGAGCGATCATGCCCTCACCGAGCCTTGCATTCATCTCGGTCTTGATCTGCTCACGAAACGAATTGACGTCGAAGGCGGAGACGTTGCCGATGTCGACCATCTTGTTGCCAACCAGCAGCGTGAACAGCTGATCGGTCATCAGCTCTGTCGTCGGCAGCGCCTGTCCCTTGAGCTTTTCCTTGTCCATCATGAAGGAGATGCGTGTCAGGAAATATCCAGTGACATCACCGCCGCCGATGACCGGAATGGTGATGGACTCACCGCGAACGAGTTCGAGCGCGGCAGTCTTTGTTTCTTCCTCGCTCGGGCCGGCAGGGGCTGTCGCCAGGTAGATCGAACCGTAGACGGCCCCCAGCGTGACGATGCAGACCCAAAGGCCGATTCCGAGTATCTTGCCCATCAGAACTCGCTGAACTGGAACTGTTCCTGAGAATAGGTGCCGTCACCATCGGCATCACGAACCGCGTTCTTCAGGATGTCGGCAACTGCACGAACGGCCGCGAGATGCGCCTCGACGCGGCGGGCGTTCAAGGCGAGCTTTTCCTTCAGAACATGGAGCTGCTCGACGTAGTTTACCGCAAATTCACGCGGATCAGTGTCGCGGAACAGCATGGTCAATTCGTAGAGGCAGCGGCTCTTGTGGGCGTTGGAAACCTTGAAGTCGAATTCCGGATCCTTGCCGATCCGTTCGTTCTCATTGTCGATGATACGCTCAAGCCGGCTCAGTACCGTCTTCACCCGATATTCGCTCGAAACAAATTCCATGAATTCTGCCCTGTCTTTCGAAAAATCGATCAATTCTTGTTATCGGTGTCAGCGCCGGCACCCAGGGTGCGGCGCTCGAGATCGGTCACCCAGCTCATGGCGAGCCCGCGATCCGTCTCGTCCGTGGCAGCATTGACACTATCCTGTCCGCGCACCCGCTGGAGCGCTTGGTCGTACATCTGCTGGGCGATGCCGACGCCACCAGATTCAGAAAGAACGGTGCCGAGCTGCTCGGCCATCATACTCTTCCACATTTCGCCGGCATTGCCCTTGCCGTATACTTCCTCGCTCTCGTCCGGCAGCATGCTCTGGACGAAGTTGGTGAGATAAACGGCTTCAAAATCGCGGTAGATCTTCGGAGGCTTGCCGACATCCTCGGTCGGTTGCGCTGTCGCTTCGATGCGAGCGGCGTTGGCGCTCCGGTTCAGGATGTCGACCGTCGCGCCAAAACCTACGCCCTTCTCGGCGAGACTGGTCGCCATGAAGTTCGCCCGTTTGGCTTTCAATTGTTCCTGAGCAGCGGCAACTTGTGCCGGATCAGCAGCGCGGACAACGTCCAGCACCAGATCGCTTGGGGGAGAAATGGCCACGATGACATCCTCGATTTCGGTTCGAGGCGACTATCACTCCTGAAGCTTGCTGGAGGCTGGTGTGGCAAACTTCAGGTCGATCAGATCGTAGATGGCATCGTCGTCACGCTCGCGCTCTTCGTGGTCGCGCGCATCCTTCATGTTTTCTTCCAGCCGGTCGCCCTTGGCGCGCTCACGCATCAGCTTCATCTCCTGAACCTGCTGGAGACCGTGCAGCTGCTTGTCCGTATTGGACAGGCGATCAAAGCGGTCCGCATAGTTCTGGGCAAAAAGCCGGTGCAATGGCTCGAGCGACCCGATGGCATCCATCACCGTGTCCATCGAACGGGCGTTCTCCTCGATGCGTTGGGCGGTGATGCCAAGATCACTTTCGGCCATCCGCTCCATGTGACGCTGGACTGCGACGAGACGCTTGAGTTTGTCGGATTTCTTTTGCGGTCCCAAGGCAGCCTCGTCAGAAATTGAAAATCATCGGAAAGTACTGGCCGAACTGCATGACCATGGCAGCGATGGTGAAATACACCAGCAGCAGTCCACCCATAAGCAGATAGGGGGTCGAGATGTAGAAGACGGGCACCTGGGGCGCGAGCTTGTTGACCAGACCGACGGCGACGTTGAACATGAGGCCGAAAATGAGGAAGGGGCTCGCCAGGCGCAGCATCAACAGGAAGGTCTGCGTCAGGGTATCGGTCAAAGTGATCAGCATTTTCTGGCTGTCCGGCATGCCGCCGATCGGCATTACCGAATAGGAATCGAACAGCGCGCGAAACACCACATGGTGGAAATCCAGCATGAAGAGAATGAGAAGACCGCCAAAGGAGATGAGATTGGTCATCTGGTTGTCGGGGGCATCTTCAAGGACGTCTGAAGAACCCGGCGTGTTGAGGCCGATCGCCATCGAGATCGCCGAACCTGCAAATTGCAGTCCGAGCACATAGAAGCGCGGGACGAGGCCGTACATCATGCCGATCAGAAGTTCGGCGACGATGACGCCGATAAGAGACGCACCTCCCCCAGAGACCCGTGGATAAACGGTATCGAAGAGCAAGGGAGTCATGGCCAGCGAGATGGCGAAGGCAAGGAAGAACCGCACCGTCATCGAGATACGGGCTGAAGAAAAGCCCGGCAGGGTCATGATGCAGGCGCCGATGCGACAGAAAATCGCGATCAGCACCAGCACACTCCCCTGCGGGTCAGAAATCATGAAATAGAGCCCAGAATCTTGATCTCGATGCCCTTGGCGAGTTCCACATGTGAAAGGACCGGCAAGGTGGCAAAGAGTCGTTCGATGATCATGCGGACATAGGACCGTGTTTCGGGCGATGTGACAAGGACGAAGGGCAGTCCGCGGTCCATGAATTCACGGATAACCTGGCTGGCCTGCTCCGAGAACTCTTCCAGGCTGCGCGGATCGATGTCGAACTCGACGATTTCGCCCTTGGCATCACGCTTGAGCGCCTGGTGGAAGACGAGGTCCCACTTGGAGCCGAGGCGCAAGACGCGCAGTACACCGTTGTCGGTCAGATCGCCGCAGAGCTGCTGTGCCATACGGACACGCACGTGCTCGACGATCTGCTCCGTCTTGCGCACATGCGGCGCGAGTTCGGCCACCGCTTCCAGAATGAGATGCAGGTTGCGGATCGAGACGCGTTCGGCGAGCAGCAGTTTCAGAACCGCCTGAAGCCCCGAATAGGACATGTGCGACGAGCAGATTTCGTCGGCGAGCTTCTTGTATTCGGGGTCGAGGCGATCAATCAGCACCTTGACGTCCTTGTAGGACAGGAGCTGAGGCAGGTTGTTGCGGATGACTTCCGAGACATGGGTGAGAACGACGGAGACATTGTCGATCGGGTGGAAGCCTTCGCGCTTCAACTCTTCGGTGAAGGTTTCAAGCACTGACACGGCCGGCATGCCGAAGGCGGGTTCGCGGATTTCGTCACCCGGCACGTTCGGCTTGCGGCCGGAACCGGTGACGACGAGGACTTCACCGACGCGCAGGTTGTTCGAGGCGACGGTCGTGCCGTGGATACGGATCTGATAGGCCTTTTCCGGGATCGCGATATCGTCGGTCACCTTGATTTCCGGCACAACGAAGCCGTACTGGCTGGCGAATTTCTTGCGCATCTTGCCGACGCGGAAGGCGAGTTCCTGATGGGCTCCGAGCAGGCGCGTTGAGACGAGCTTGCCGAGGGCCAGTTCGATCTCGGAGGTTTTGAGAACAGACTTGACCGAATCCTTTTCCGCCTCCTTGTTCTGGATGACCTTCTTCTCTTCCTGCTCGCGCTTCAGCTGGTTTTCAGCTTCGAGCTGGCGCGGGATGAACCAGGCGCCGAAGGCCATGAGGCCGCCGAGAGCAGTGAACGGGACCAAGGGAAGGCCTGGAACGAGTGCGAGGGCGCCCATCAATGCGGCCGCCACGGATAGCGCGCGGGGATAGCCGCTCAGCTGATTGACGACGGCTTGGTCGGTCGAACCCGGCGTGCCGCCGCGCGAGACCAGAAGGCCGGCGGCCAGCGAAACGATAAGCGCCGGAACCTGCGATACAATGCCGTCACCGACGGACAGCTTGACGAAGACATCGGCCGCTTCACCCAGTTCCATGCCGTGGCGGAAGTAGCCGATGATGATGCCGCCAGCGACGTTGATGGCGGTGATGATCAGGCCGGCGATCGCGTCGCCGCGAACGAACTTCGAGGCACCGTCCATGGCACCGAAGAACGAGCTTTCCTGCTCCAGTTCACGGCGTCTGTGCTGTGCTTCTTTTTCGTCGATGATGCCAGCCGAGAGGTCGGCATCGATCGACATCTGCTTGCCGGGGATTGCATCAAGGGTGAAGCGGGCGCCGACTTCCGCAATACGCGTGGCGCCCTTGGTGATGACGATGAAGTTGACGGTAATCAGGATCAGAAAGACGATCAGACCGATGACGAAGTCGCCGCCCATCACGAGGGTCGAGAAACCGGCGATCACTCCGCCGGCGGCCCCGTGGCCCTCGTGACCATGGGTTAGAATGACGCGCGTCGTCGCGATGTTGAGCGACAGACGGATCATGGTGGCGATCAACAGGATGGTCGGAAAGGACGAGAAATCCAGAGGGCGCTGAATCCAGAGCGCGACCATCAGGATCAGGACAGGAAAGCGCAATGGAGAATGCCAGGCCGACATCGATCAGAAAGGGCGGTATTGGCAGGAAGAGGATGCACAGGATCATCACGATCCCGAACGCGAAACCGATGTCACGCCCGCTGGGGCTGGCCTTCGGGATTACGAGTGCAGGTGGTTGCGCCATGTCCGTTCCGTCTCTTCATGAGAAGTCATCCGGAAGACCATGCTTCCGGCAGTCTGCCTTGAAGAGATAGACGGCGAAGCTTGCGCGAGGGTGTCAGGCCGAGCGCCGCTAGAAGCCTGACTGGATCCGCGAGAAAACCAGGTTGCTGAAGAGATTGATCTGCGCTCCGACGAAAGGTGCGGAGATGCCTATGGTGATCATGATGGCGAGGATCTTCGGCACGAAGGTCAGGGTCATTTCCTGCACCTGCGTCAAGGCCTGGATCAACGCGATGACGACGCCAACAATCATGCCGGCGGCCACGGCCGGCCCGGAAGCAATGATGATCGTCCAGATCGCGGCTTGGAGAATGTCGAGAGCGTCTGCCTCATTCATGAGACCGTATCCTTTCGGTGCGGCGAATCATGCCGTCCGCGCCGAAAGGACTAACATATCAAGAACCGCTCGTCTCGGTCGCGGGCTTGGTGCCGACGCGAACGCCAACAACGATCGGAATTTCCTTACCTTCCGTTGTCGTCGCGACCATCGTGTCCGAATAGACGCGGACAGAGGCCACAATGCCACTGCTCTTTTCGTCGGCACTGGTGATCGTTTTGCCGATGTAGGAGGAGGCATTCGTCAGGGCGTTGCCGGTGATCAGTGTCTCGAGGTTCGAGTTTGTCTGGATCGTCTGCTCGACCTGGGAGAAGGTGGCGAGCTGCGAAATCTGCTCCGTCGCATCCATCGGATTCGTCGGATCCTGATTCTTCATCTGGGCGATGAGAAGTTTCAAGAAGCTATCGTAATCGATCGATGCCTTCTCGGCAGCCTTGCTCGCCGTGCTGCTTGTGGCCGACGATGTCGTCGTGGCCGCAGCGGCGGCAGCTACACCGTCTACCGCCATGGTGCGATCTCCTTGCGGATCTGCTCGATCGTCGCCGGCGCCATTTCCTGGTTGTTCAGTATGCGATCCTCGATCGGATAGAGCTGACGGATCGCCTTCAAGGCGTCGAAAGCGCGACCGGAGGAGACCATGCCGTCGATGCGCTTCAGTTCGGCGAGGATTTCCTCGTTCTCGAAGCACGACAGCAGCATGATGACCGACTTGCGGAACATCGCAAGCGACTGATCCTTGCCTTCCGGGTTGATCAGCATCATCTGGGCGATGAAATAGAGCTGACGCAGCGGCGTGGTCGCCTGTTCCGGCTGCAGAACATGGTTCTCGAGCAGGAAGGTGACATCGTTCAGGAACTCGAGGGCAACCTTGCGGTCGACGCGCAGAACCGCTCCATTGATGAAAATACGTTCGCCCGACTTGAGCGAGATGCGCAAAGTGCTCTTCATTTAAGTCCATCCCTGATGATGGTTGTCACGTCGATGATGCCCTGGAAGTTCTCGGACTCACGTTTGCGGATCCGGTCACACTCTTTCAAAATCCAGATGGCGATGGAAATCAGATTGGCGCGTACTTCGTCGCCGAGCTGGTTCTCGGGGTTCTGCAGATCTTCGATCAGTCGGATCCAGACCCGGCGGGTATAAAACAGAGCTTCGATCGCCTCGCGGGAGTAGCCCTTCTTTTCACGGGCCGCGCTCAGAAGCTGGATGCAACGGTCAAGGGCCTGCCGTTCGCGCTCCTTGGCGTCAGCGACGCCATCTTCCATAATCTCGGCATATGAGAACTGGTACATTCAGTTGCCCTTCAGGTTCATTTCACCCTTTGCTCATCAAAGGTAGTTTACAAGACTCAAGCCCTGGATCTTCGCCGTCAGCGTGTAGGATGCTTCCACCATGGCAAGCAGAGAGTTAACGCAAGTCGACGCTTCGTACGCATCTACTTCAATTTTGCTCGACAGGCTGGTTTCGATTATATCCACCTGAACCTTGAGCGAGGCATCCGCCTTCTCAATTCGGTTCTCGGAAAGACCCAGTGCAGAACGCGTCGAGTTGATGCCGGTGATGGCGCGGCCCGTGTAGTCGATCGCCTTGTTGATCGCGACCGTCACTGCAGCAGCCGGCGCACCGATCGCCATAAGCTCCTTGGTGACGACGGCCGCGAGCGCGAAGTAGCGGAAGCCGTTTTCATTTGCCGAGGCGGATGTCTGGACGGTTTCTGATTGCGTGATGCGGCTGGTCATCGCCTGGTCGGTCGCGTTCGACCAATCCGTGCTCCAGTCTGCTCCGGTGTACATCGGCTCGAGCGTCGAGGTGATGAAATCCTCCATGCTCGGGGCTGCACCACTCGGGACGATCGTCGCGACGTTCGCCGTATCGGTCGGCGGAAAGCCGAAATAGCCAGTGAAGGCGTTGTCGAAAGCTGTCTTCGCCGGCGATGTGTCCGTGTATTCGTTGAATGGCTTCACATCGGTGTTGATGCCTGCGAACAGGAATTCACCATTGGCCGACTGGTTGGCCATGCTCGTCATCGTCGAGAGGGAGTTCGACACGGTCATCACGGTGGTGTTGATCGTATCACTGTTCGACGACCCGGAGATGGTGATCAGCGCATTGTTCATCTCTTCGGCGGCCGTCGCGATCTGCTTCAGCGCTTCCTGGGAGGCGGACAGTCGCTGCGTCGCGATCGAGTTGTTGCTGATCATCGAGTTCAGCCGCAGGCTTTCCCGGTTCAGATCAACGACGGTCGAGGTCTTACTTCCCAGTTCCGCGCCGATGTCGGCGTAGAAGCCGGTGCTGACCTCCTGCTGGGACTTCAAGAGCTCGTTCTGCGCCTGCCGAATGGTCAGTCGCATGGATGTCTGGGTCGAAAGATTGGAAACGCTAGCTGTCGACATTGGATTACCTCACCATATCCATGACAGCCTTCAGCATCTCATCCACGGTCGAGACGAGCTTGGCTGCGGCCTTGTAGGACTGTTCGACATCGAGCAGCATCGAGAGTTCTTCGTCGAGGCTCACCGCCGTCTTGGAGGAGTAGGTCTGGAACGTACGCTCGTAGAGCGCCTGCTTGTTTTCAAACGCCGTCGAGGCGTTTGAGCGCAACTCTTCGAGCCAGCCGATCGAGTTGCTGGCGAAGGACAGCACGCTCGCATCGGTCTTAAGATCGGCATCGGCGGAGAAGCTTCTGTTCGCTGCGAGTTCGTCCACATAGCTGTTGATCAGGTCGGTAAAGCCCGATGATCCATCGACATTCAGCACATAAGCGGCGCCATTGATGCCACCGTCACGGATCAGCATGGGGTCACCGCCAGCATCCGAGCGAACGGCCGGATTGACTTGAATGAGGGCAGCGAGGCCAGGCTCGACCGTTCCCGTCAAGGGAACCGTGCCAGTCGGCCAGGTGAACAGGCCGGGCAGTTCGCCACCGCCACCGGTGTCGACTTCCTGGAAGGCCTCGATCAGGCCACGGGCGATTTCATCGAGCTGGGTCTGGAAGGTCGGTGCAATGACATCGCGGATCTGCACCAGCGAAGCAAGCGAACCTTGGCCATCGGTATTGCCGCCGACGCCGGCGCGAACCGCCGTTCCGTCGATGTAGATGGCATTGCCGGAGACGGTCGAATCATAGGTAAAGGTGCGCACGAAGCTGACTTCGCGCGGCTCCGTCTCGAACAGCGTCGTGCCGTCATAGGTGTACAGAACCATGTCGCTGTTGTCGCGCATGTTCACGGTGACGCCGACGATCTTCGAGATCTCCTTGAGGAGCGTGTCGCGCCGGTCTAGATAGTCGTCAGCATTGCCGCCGGTTGCCGTCTGGCGCACGACAGTGTCATTGACGATCTTGAACTCAGCGAGCAGCTTGTTCAGCGACTCGACCTGCTGAAACATCTGCGCATCGGTGTCTTCGCGCAGTTCCTGCGTCGACTTCGTCGTATTGTTCAGCGAGTTGACGACGTCGATTGCATCCGTCACGACCGTGGAAGCGAGTGCATATTCACCCGGTGCAGCAGCGAAAGCCTGCAGACTGCTCTGCAGGTTCGCGAGATAGTTGGATGGCGACAATTCCTTGTCATTGCCGCCAAGCGCATTGGAGAGCGTGGTCAGGCCGTCCAGAAGTGTCGATTGCGCACTCTGCTGCCCCGTCGACGATGCCATCTGGCGCAGCAAAGCCATCTGCTGCGACCGCTCGTTCTGCACCGTCGAGAAACCGTAGACGGTCTGCGTGACCACCGCATCACGGCGCACGTAATTCTCGTTGCCGGTGTTGGCGATGTTCGTCGAGATTACGGACGTCTGCTGGGACGTGTTCCGGAAAATCGAGTTGGCCGTATTCAGTGACGATGCAAGCGACATAGGACTAACCTACTCTTTCAATTATCTCTTCAGGTTGACCAGGACTTCCATCAATTCGGAGCCGGTCTGGAATACCTTGGAGTTTGCAGTGTAGTTGCGCTGCGACTCGATCATCGCGGTGAGCTCTTCAGCGACATCAACGTTGGAGTCTTCAAGTGCGCCCGACAGGATCGTGCCGAAGCCGCTGGAGCCCGCATATCCGAGGATGACGACACCCGAGTCGTTCGACTGGGTGTACATGTTGCCGGCCACAGGATTGAGATTGTCCGGGCTCTGGACACTGGCGAGCGCGACGCGGAAGGTCGGCACCAAATCGCCGTTGTCATAGGCAATCGAAACGATGCCCTTGTCGTCGATTTCATAACCCTTGACCTTCGAGGCCGCGTTGCCGTCCACCTTGCCCAGCTGGACGGAAAAATCAGAGGCGAGCTGGGTCGTATCGCCGATGTTGATCAGGATACCGGTCGCCGGGTCGCCGACCTCAGCACCGTCCACAGTGTAGGGATCGAGCGTCAGCTCAGCTGGATCGGGAGTTACCAGTTTGCCGTCCGCGTCGAAAACCAACGTTTGGGGCGCCAGAACCTGAGTGCCAGCATCCCTTTCAACGGCAGAGACCTCCCACGTGTTGTCGGCGATCTTCTCGTAGGTAAAGTCGATCAGTCGGCTTGACCCCTGACTGTCAAAGACGGTCAGAGACGTCTTCTTGATGTCCGCGGCAACCCCGACCTCGGCAGAGTTGGGCAGGTTCACGTTCAGCGTGCCCGTCAGTGATCTGACTGCCGAAATCCCCGAACCCGAGAGGTCCACGGGCTCCAAGCCGTCGAAACCATTGACGACAATCGTCGGATCGACCTCAAAATCGTAGGGATAACCCTGCAGGGTGTAGCCTGCCGTGTTCTTGAGCGTGCCATCGTCCTGGAGGACGAAGGAACCAGCACGGGTCATATAGGGGGTGCCGTCGTCGCCCTTTACGATGAAAAAGCCATCGCCGTTGATGGCGAGGTCCGTCGTCGACGTCGTGTAGCTGAAAGTACCCTGGCTCGAAATCGAGTAGCGCACGTCCGTTTCGACACCGCCGGAATTGTAAGCGCCGTTCGTGGTCGGCAAAATCATCGATGAAAATTGCACCGAGGCCTTTTTGTAGCCGACAGTGCTGGAATTGGCGATGTTGTCAGCGACGGTGCTCAGCCGGTTCGACTGGGCATTCATGCCGGAGACACCCGTTCGCATGGTTCCGTAAAGGCTCATGTCAAAATCCTCGTTTGCTAGTCGATTTGGAGAGTATGAGGTGGGCCTTGCGTGAAGCTGTCTGGCTTGAGCGCCCAGCTTTTTTCCCTCGCGTCGAGGGAAAAAAATGCGGCCGCTCAAGGGCGGCCGCAGGTAGAGATCAGCTCCAGTCGATGCAGTAGCCGAGGAAACGTTTGGAATCGACAGGATCGAAACCGAGCTTCTTGCGCAGCTTCTTGCGAAGCTTGGAAATGTGACTTTCAACGACGTTCTCTTCGACTTCCTCGTCGAAGATCCCGTAGATCGCGTTGAAGATCTGCGTCTTCGATACGCGCCGGCCGCGGTTTGCGACCAAATATTCCAGGATGCGGCGCTCGCGGCGCGGCAAGGGGAAGACGTCGCCGGCGATCTCTGGATCACGACCGTCGGAGAAGACCTTGATCGGGCCGATCTCGGTGAAGTTGGTGATTGCCCGCAGACGCCGGCGGATCGCCGCAGCGCGCGCCAGGATTTCACGGGGGTGCACGGGCTTACGCACGACGTCATCGACTCCGCAATCGAAGAGCGCCAGAGTAGCCTCCAGGGATGGCTGATCGCTGACCGCGATCACCGGCGCCTGGGTTCGGTCGCGAATTGCCCGCGGCAATTCGAGGGTCATTTCACCCTGGCCGAGGACGAACGCCTCAACCGCTGCAATGTCGGAATCGGCCGCCGTATTGACCCATTCCCCGAACTCCCGGGGGTCGAACCCCGTCGAGGGAATTCCCTCGCGTCCAAATAGTGATGTGTATCCGTCTTTCACGAGCTCGCGCTCATCTACCACGACGATCATTCAGCCGCCTCCGAATCAGTGTGGTGTTTCGATGCACCATGGGTACGAATCGGGGAATTCATGAACAACTAGGAGAACTTAACCATAGTTATTAACGATTGATTAACCTTTTGGTGCCGATTTGAACTAGATCTAGTAGGTTTTTAACTAAATAGGCACAATTTTCCGGTGGAAAAGTTAACGCAAGTTTCGCACAAGGTCTTGCCAGACCTGCGACTACCGCAGTGTCGCCACAATTGGCAAATCGGCACAATCGTGACTGTCAATCAATCTTGGATTGCTATTCACCGCAAAATTGTCGCGCATTAGGTGTCCAGTTTCCATAGCCCGTGGCCACCAGATTAGAGATCACACGGCACACGTAACGCTTCTGGGCGGGATCATTGTTTGGGCCCGCATGGTAGCGCGCGACTGCCATTGTCCAGGTTTCGTGACGATTGTGAAGGTTGCTCAGGAAGCGAGCGGCGTATTCCACGTTGCGCCTCGGGTCAAACATTGCCTCCACTGAGGTAAATTGTTCGCCGTGGAAGTGCTGATTGATCTGCATGCAACCGACGTCAATCAGCTTCGCTCCGCCCATTCTCGCCCGCTCGAAGCCGTCGAGAGCCGCATCCAGATCGTCGAAGTAATAGGCTTTGCCCTCGACGTTCATGGCATAGGGCGCAAGGCTGCCCTTGCGGCCAGTCTCGGTCAGGCCGACGGAATAGAGAATACCTTCGGGAACGCCGTATTTGGCAGCTGCCGCGCTGATCGCGCCCTCACAGGCACCGCGGCTTGCCTCTGCCTCAGACGTAAAGCTGATCAGGGCGAGCGCCGCGATTGCCGGAAGCGGGAACATCCGTCGTATCAGCCGTACGCTCATCCGCCATCCTCACGGTATTTCCCGGCGCCTCGCCGCGCTGTTGCCGTTCACTGCTCTGCTGTCCAGACTGGAATGCCTGTTGGCCCGCCTGTTGGCCTGCCTGCTGGTTCTGGTGACCATTCTGTCCGGCGTCCGCGCTGCGATCGGCCGACGAGGTCTGCAGGGTCACCTGGACCTGATCGACGACCAGCCCCTGAGCCCGGAGCGCCTTCAGGATATCGCTCTGATCGTTTGAGAGCTGTCGGAAGGCAGCCGGGTTGTCGACTGTCAGCTGGACACTCAGCTCCTCACCGGACAGGCGCAGGGTCGCGGTAACACTGCCGAGCTCAATAGGTGTCATCTGGAGCTTCAACGTATGCACGACCTTGCCCTGGCTGGACTGGGCGGCGGCATTGGCGAGCTCCGAACCGGGTGCCATGGCACCGAGCCACTCATTATCCCCCAGCATCGCTGCGGTGATGGACGCCGCATTGGATGTCGAGACTGGCGCGATGTAGCGACGGCTATCAACAACAGTGACCGTCTCAACGGCCTTCTGTTCGGCCTGCTCCGGAGAAGACGCAGCCTCCCCGCGCAGAACAAGCGGCTGGCCCTTGCCATCTGCGCGGACGAAGCGGAAATCGCGATCGCCGTCAGAACTGTCGCCATCCGGAGCCCCGCTATCGCCCGCATCACGAGCCTTGGCATCGACGAGGTTGCCTGCGAGGACCTTCTGATCGTCCTTGTCCGACTTGTCGCCCTTGGCTGGCTCCTTGCCCTTCTCGGCGGCATCAACCTTGCCGCCCGCCAGAAGCTGAAGCACGTCGGCCAGGTCCGCCATCGACGTTTCGGACGATGTCGCCTCGCCTGCGGCCTGCTCGGTCGCCACTGGTTCGCCTTCGCCGGTTTCCTTGCGATCCCGGACGGCCGCCATTGCCTTCGCCAGTTGTGCCTTCAGTTCCGGATCGAGGCCTTCGATCTCGACTTGAGGCTCCCTGTCGCCCTCAGTATTTGCTTTGGTCTTGGCCTGCGCCTTGGCGAGAGCCCGGATCAGATCTTCCGTCGAGACGTCATCCGGAAGTGCATCGAGCTCCGCCAGCAAGGCATCATCGATGAAGGATCGTTCACTCGCCCTCGCCGTCTTTGCATCTGGCTGGTTTACATCCGCCTCCGAGGCTTCCGTCTCGTCGCGCGTGCGATCCTGCTTCGACGTACCCGCCTCCTGCTCGCCGGACTTGGAGAGCACCTTGGAAAAGCTGCCGTCGTCCGCCGCCTTGTCTGCGCGGCCCGAGCCGCTTGAAGCCGCCGCACTATCCGTTGCGGGCATTCTGGGGGCTGAAAGTGCGTCCATCATGTTACGGGCCTTCTTTCTGGAGAAGATCGTCGATTGCGTCCAGCTTCGAGCGTCCGGAATCAACGAAGCTACGCAATTCCGGGTCGATTTCGGTCTGCTCGGCGGGAAGTGTCGCAGCAGCGTCGGTGATCGGCTGCGTTTCATCAGCCTGCGCGACCGGGATCGGTTCGGGCTGGGCAAATGGATCCTGCAGCTCCGGATCAGCTGATGCGGACTGTGCCGGATCGTTGATGCTCGCAGCCTCTGCCGGCGGCGTCTGGGAACGCTGAACCGGTTCGGGTTTGCGCAGGACTTCCTTTGCTATGGTTTCAGCCGCCTGCCTCAAGGCGCGGTCCCGGGGAGACAACATGTCCTCCGGGACCTGCATCAGGGCCGCCATCGCGTCGGTGACATTCTCGGTGGGGACACGCACGAGGCTGCCATAGAGTTTCGCCAGAGCGTCGGCACCTTCCTCGGTGCCGGAAAGCATCTTCGCCTGCTCGGCCGCCATGGTCGCCAGTTGCTTGTGTCCCGCAATGGCCGCCTCCCGGGCAATTCGCAGGTAGACCTCACGTCGCCGATCCGCGTCCATGTAGCCGAGCGTCGCTTCGATGTCGGCGGACTTTAGCGCCTCGTAATGCTCCACCACGAAGCGAACGAACAGATCGGCGAACTGGCTGGCATAGGGAGAGTAGAGGAAGCGACGCGCGTAGCCATTGGCGTAAAGCGAGGCTTTGTCGACGATCTTGGCATCGACCGCAACCGCAAGCGAGCGTCGCAGGGCCGCTTCCTCGACGATGGTGCCGGGCGCTGTCAGGCGGGCCCAATCGTAGAACCTCAGCGCAGCGACCGGATCGCGCGTCAGGGTCACATTGCCGGCGACCAGCGCCAGATAAGGGCCGATCTTGTCATTCTTGTATTCGACGGCCATCTCGCCGAGGGTCTTGCCAATGAGAGTACCCTTCCCGCTCAGATACTTGCGCAAGGCATCACTGACCCGGTTGTCGAAGTTGCCCTCAATGTCGCGGGCGACCAGGAATTCCAGGGTCGCCGGATTTCCGCCGCTCATCGCGTAGATCAGTGCCGCATCGACATTGCGGGGATCCTGGAAAATCTTCGGGTCGGCCGTGCGCAAACGCTCGTCGATCGTGTTCAACACGAACCGCTGCATGTCGGCTGCAGAATGGTCGCCGCGCACGACGGTATCCTGGACGAATTGCAGCGATCGCAGCATTCGATAGGGCTCGATCGTCTCGTCCGTCGACTGCGCATGGCCGAACGATCCGACCGAAAACACAGTCAGACCGGACAGCAGCAGGCGGAAGGTGAGACGGCGGATGAGCATGGTCAGCCCTGCTCCGCTTCAATCAGGATCTCGATGCGACGGTTGGCATCCGCGAGCGGGTCCTCCGGCACCTGCAAGCGCCGATCGGCAAAGCCGGAAACCTGTTCGACACGATCCTCGTTCAGACCGCCGCGGACAAGCATGAAATAGGCGCTGTGGGCGCGGGCCATGGAAAGCCGCCAGTTATCATTTTCTGTGCCGCGGAACGGGCGAGCGTCCGTATGGCCACGAATGACGATGCGGCCAGGCCTTTCCTGCAGGATTTGACCGAGTTTCTCCATGGCGATCACCAGTTCTCGGCGTGGCACGGCAGAGCCGAGATTGAACATGGCAGCATCGCTCTGATCGCTGATCGTGACCAGCAAGCCACCTTCCGTCGGCGTGACGATAAGCCCCTCGGCCAGCTTGCCGGCGGCACCGCCAATGGCATTTGCGATTTCCGCCTTGAGAATGTCCGCCGCTGCAAGCTGCGCCTCGAACTCGGCCTCGGCGGCATCCGGCTTCTCGGCAACTCCCTCAAGCGGCTGTTCGGTCTGGCCGATCTCAGATGCTTCTGTGTCGGCCGGCTTGTCTGCGGCCATGACTTCTGATGGCGTGACTGCAGGATCAGGCTTTTGACCGGGCACCACAAGGGCGATCTGCTGTTCGGGCTCGGTCGAAGGTTCAGACGTGTCAGTGTCGGATGGCGGGGCGGTCTGTGCCTGCTCGGCCGGAGTCTGCGCGTCGGTCGGTTCACCCGGAGGACCGTTGGCGGTCTGCACTTGCTGCGTCCAGAAATCCGGATCGAAGGGATCGCGATAGGCCTCCCCCCCTTGAGCACCGGTGGACGGGCCAGAGTCGGCCGCGCCGCCTTCGCCCTTGGCGCTGACATTGGCCTGTTGCCCGACTTCCTGGGCAATTTCAGCCAGAACCGAATAGGGGTTTTCGAAGAAGTCTGCCTCCGAATAATTGGCTTCGTCGCCCGAAGAGGCCGTCTGATCGTCACCGGTCGCGGCAGCGGAACCCACCTTATCCTGGTCTTCGTCGACCTGGGAGCGTTCCTTCTTCTCTTGGCCCTCGCTGGTTTCGACCGGCTTCTCGAGCCCCTTTTCAGTGGGCTTTTCGTCGGCAAGCTGGATAGGATTGAAGTAACTGGCCACCGTGGCCTTGGTCTCTTCATTGGCTGCGTTGACCAGCCACATGACGAGGAAGAAGGCCATCATCGCTGTCATGAAGTCGGCAAAGGCGATCTTCCACGCTCCGCCATGGGCCCCATCGTGGTCACCCTTGCGGCGCTTGACGATGATGATCTGGCTCTTGCCGTGGTGGTGGTTCTCGTCGCTCATGCCAGCACTTTCTTCAGGCTCGCCGTAAAGGCCGAGATGCGGGTGACAAGCGCGGCATCGCCGAATTCAGCCGAGAGATCGAGGTCAGGATCCTCGACATGGCGCAGGAAACCTGTCTGCTCCGGCATTTCCGACTGCAGCTTTTCAAACAGGAGACGAGGCCCCTTCACTTCGATCGTGCCTGCCTCGCCGGCAGTTATGGCAGCCTTCAAGAGATCGGCCAGGTCTTTCACGGCCTTTTCGGCCAGCGCCTCGCCAATCGCGGGAGCAAGCGCAATCGCCGCCTGTTCGCTCACGGCCATCGAGAGCTTCTCGATCACGTCCGCCAGCTTCGTCGCAAGCAGGTCTGCAAATTCATCACGCAGTTTCTGGTCACGCTCGGCCAGCGCCTGGGCGTGCGCTATCTCCATTGCTTGCCGGTCTACCTCGAAACGCTCTGCAGCTGCCTTCTCACCGGCTTCATGGCCCTCGGCATAGGCCTCGCGCTTGATGGCCTCGACGTCGACTGCCTCGGGTTCCGGAAGCGCCGGGAAGTCCATGTCGAAGGCATCCACCGACGGCATATCGAACGTCGGCGCAGGCGGCGCAGGCGGCACGACCGTCGTTGAAAAGTCCTTGAGATAACGGGCCAAAGGCATGCTCATGGGCAATCGCCTCCATCGGCGACAGATTGGACACGGCTGAAGTGCATTTCCAGGAGAAGAAGATCAAACATCAGCATGTCCGTACGCGTTCTCTCATCTTCAAGGATCGATCAAAGCTCATTCGGCACGGCTTCGCTTCCGATGCCACGTGCGCTTCCTGAAGCTAGGGGTTCAAACTTGCGCGAAGATGAATGGGGATTCCGTCGGCCTGCTTCAAAACGACACGGAACCGCTGGATACACCTATATCCAGCGGTTCAAGGCTTATCGCTGGAAGAGCGTCAGGAGCTTTTCTGCGCTGCTGTTGGCAATCGAGAGTGCCTGGATGCCGAGCTGCTGCTGGGTCTGCAGCGCCTTCAGACGCGTCGATTCTTCGTTCATGTCGGCATCAACTAGACGGCCAATGCCCTTGTCGATCACGTCCATGAGGTTCGAGACGAAGTTGTCCTGCATCTCGATGCGGCTGGTAATGGCACCAAGGGTGGCAGCGGCATCGGTCAACTGCTGGATGACGTTGTCGACAACAGCAATCATGTCGTCGAGCTGCTCTTTCGTGGTGTTGGTGTCTATCGCGATCTCGTCGCCACCGGTCGGCGCCCCCATGTCGAGGAGGTAGTATTCGCGTGCACCTAAACCGGTGTTGCGCAAAACGTCGGCGTCGATTGACTTGGTGAGGAAGCCGCGAGACGCATCCTGGATATCGATCAGGACGGATTCAGCGGTGTCAAAGTCGAGGGTGGTGACCTGAACGCTGCCGTCGGCTCCGCGTACAAAGGACGAAACGACCTGCTTGGTACCGAGTTCCAGCGCATTGGTGTTGTAAAGCCAGTTCTCGCCTGAGAAGGATGCGGACTGGGCAGAAGAAATCAGCTGGTTCTTCAGCTGTGTCATTTCCTCGTTGATCTTGTTCTTGTCGACACCCGGCTCGCTGGCGGCGACCAGCTTAGCCTTGATGGTCGACATCACATCGACGACGTTGTCGAGCGCCGTGTAAGCGGTATCAACGGTCGCCGCACCGAGGCCGAGTGCGTCGGAAACTGTCGAAAGTGCAGCATTGTCGGAACGCATCGTCGTGGCGATTGACCAATAGCCGGCATTGTCGGCTGCCGTTTCGACCCGGTAACCCGACGAAACGCGCCGTTGGGTCATCTCGAGATTGTTGTCGATCGAACGAAGTGTCTGCAGCGCCGCCATGGCGGCCGCATTGGTCATAATACTGGTCATGCTTGGTGCCCCTAAGCGTAAAGGACTGCGCATCCGGCGACTTGCCGGCACGACGGGAGGGCATCATGCAAAACGCGCGAACGCGCGATCCCCGTCACTGTTAACAAATCGTTAACAGCGGCAGTTAACAAACAGACCAACGGGATGGCAAGGCACAGGCTTGTCTTTTGTAGTTCAAACGAAATTGCCAAAAGTTTCGCGCAAGGCTCAAACGAAAATCCGCGCCTCTTGCGAGGCGCAGATTCACACCGAGAACATCCGACACTGTCAGGGCGGGACGAAGTCGCCCCTAGCCAGAGCGCCGCTTACTGACGGAAGAGTGTCAGAATGCTTTCGGAAGAGGTGTTGGCGATCGAGAGCGACTGGATGGCCAGCTGCTGCTGGGTCTGCAGCGCCTTGAGGCGAGTCAATTCTTCGTTCATGTCGGCATCGACGAGACGACCGACACCACTGTCGATCGAGTCGGTCAGAGCAGCCACGAAGTCTTCCTGCATCCCGATACGCATGGAGATGGAGCCCAAGGCTGCTGCCGCACTGGTCATCTGCTGGAGACCATATTCAACCAGTGACAAGGCTTCCTGCATGCCGGCGGTGGTCAGGCCAGTGATGTCGAGCTGATCGATGGAAACGCCGGCGATTTCAGCAGCCGGATCGCCCAGAGTTCCGTCGTTATTCCAGTCGACAAATGCGTCGAAGGTATCCGATACGCTACCAATGATGCCTGAGTTGTAGTCGATCAGGCCGTTCACGTCACCACCGAACAGAACTGTCATGCCGTCCGCTGTGGTTGCATCCAGAGAATAGAGCGTCGTCGATACGGAAACATTGCCGCTCGAGTTCGCGAATGAAGCCTGACACAACTGTCACGTCGACGGGGCCCGATACCGTATCGGGGCCGGTCGCAACCCAGTTCTGGCCGCTGAAGCTTGCGGATTCGGAGATCGAGCGAAGCTGCTCCTGCAGCTGGTCGATTTCTTCCTGGATCTTCGACTTATCGACGCCCTCTTCCGTGGCGGCGACGACTTTTGCCTTGATTTCCTTCATCACCTCGATGGAGCTTTCCATCGCGGCATAGGCCGTATCGATCTTGGCGGCGCCGAGACCAAGTGCGTCCTCGACGGCGGAGAGCGCCATGTTGTCCGAGCGCATCGTGGTGGCGATCGACCAATAGGCGGCGTTGTCGGAAGCTCCGCCGACACGCAGACCGGAGGATACACGCGCCTGGGTATCCTGCATCTTCGAGTCGATGGAACGGAGAGTCTGGAGAGCAGCCATCGCTGCATTGTTCGTCAAAATGCTGGT
Organism: Allorhizobium sp.; assembly: GCA_045377275.1. Taxonomy (GTDB): domain Bacteria; phylum Pseudomonadota; class Alphaproteobacteria; order Rhizobiales; family Rhizobiaceae; genus Allorhizobium. The sequence continues at coordinate 417,632 of JBJIOA010000012.1, forward strand.
CACGGTCGTGTCCCTTAAATGGCTAGATTTGGGGACATCCCGGTCTTTCCGGGAACGATGAAGCGGCCTAATGCCCTTAACCAGTTCTTCGTCTTGGTTAACTCATCGTTACATGAGCCCATGTAACGACCGTATGGTTAACGCATGGTTAAAGAGATCTGATAAAATCGTTAAAATGCAAAAAGCCGCCCCGGAGGGCGGCTTCGATGCTGGTTCTCTTCAGTCTTAACGGAAGAGCGAGAGGATGACTTCCGAAGAAGAATTGGCGATCGAGAGCGACTGAACGGCCAGCTGCTGCTGGGTCTGCAGTGCCTTGAGGCGGGTCGAATTCTTCGTTCATGTCGGCGTCAACGAGACGGCCTACACCCGAGTCGAGCGAGTCAGAGAGCTTGTTGACGAAGTCTTCCTGCAGGTCGATGCGCATCGAGATCGAACCAAGGTCTGCACCGGCGCTAGTCATGAAGGCCAGGGCCGCATCGACAAGCGTCAGAGCTTCTGCCATGTCCGCGCCTTCAAAACCGTTGATGTCCAGCGTGTAGACGGAGAAGCCGCCCACGGCAGTTGCCGCGGCAGTGACGGTTGCATCGGAGGCGTCGAAGTCGGTAGTGGTGAAGTCCGCGGCAGTGGTACCGAGGATACCGGTCGTGGTGTCGATTGCACCGTCGGCGTCACCACCGAACAGGAGGGTCATGCTGCCGGCCGTCGTGGCATCCAGCGTGTAGGACGTGGTCTTTACGGCCACATTGTTGTTGGCATCACGGACGAAGCCGGAAACAACAGTCACGTCGACAGCTGCGGTCATCGTGTTGGTGCCGCCAGCGATCCAGTTTTCACCGCTGAAGGAAGCCGAATCGGCGATGGACTTCAGCTGGCCCTGCAGCTGCGTGATTTCTTCCTGGACCTTGGCCTTGTCGACACCTTCTTCGGTGGCGGTGACCAGCTTGGCCTTGATTTCCTTTACGACATCGATAGCCAATTCCATACCGGCATAAGCGGTATCGATCTTGGAGGCGCCGAGACCGAGAGCGTCAGACACAGCGGAGAGCGCCATGTTGTCGGACTTCATGGTGGTGGCGATCGACCAATAGGCGGCGTTGTCGGAAGCTTCGCCGACGCGCTGACCAGACGATACGCGGGCCTGGGTGTCTTCCATGCTGCTGCCGATCGTGCGCAGCGTCTGGAGTGCCGACATGGCGGCGATATTTGTAAGAATGCTCGTCATGGTAGTGTTGCCCCTTGAATGGCTGACTAAGAAGGGACATTCCGGTCTCACCGGTAACGGCGCACAGCATCATGCCTGCTAACTGGCTGAAATGTATAAGTTAGCTCGCCGCTTCGATAGGCTTAGATAAAACCATCAAGGTTAATGAAGGCCTAAACGAAAGCGGCAGACGGAACTTTTCTGGAAAAAAACACAACCCTTGCGCGTGCGCGCGCGTATCATGTTATGATTAATAAAACGCAAAGGCCGCGTTCGTTTCCGAACGCGGCCTTCGTGTAGCTTCCGTTCCGGTTCAGCCTCCGGAGGGTCAAGCCTCCCCTTCGCACGCCTCTGGTCAGCCACCAAGGCATAACGGCGTCGGGACAGTCTAGCCGGCCCTTATGGGCCGACTTGATGTTGCGATTAACGGAAGAGCGACAGGATATTCTGCGAGTCGTTGTTGGCGATCGAGAGCGCCTGGATAGCCAGCTGCTGCTGGGTCTGCAGGGCCTTGAGGCGGGTCGAACTCTTCGTTCATGTCAGCGTCGATCAGGCGACCAACGCCCTTTTCGATGGCGTCAGACAGCTTCGAGGAAAACGAAGTCTGCAGATCGATACGCTTTGAAATCGAGCCCAGTTCGGCACCGGCGCTGGTCATCTTGGTCAGAGCTAGGTCAACGGATGCGAGAGCGACGTCGAGATCGTCACCGCCGTTGACGTCCAGATCATTGATCTTGATTGATGCGACGGCAGCAGCCGCGCCTGCGACCGTGACGGTGTCACCGCTGGTTAGGATGAAGTCACCAGCTGCGTTGACTTCCCCCTGTGCATCTAGCTGGAAGAGAACGTTCGTGGCCGCGAGCTGGTAAGTCGTGGTTTTTACACCAACGTTGCCAGATGCATCACGGACGAAGCCCGACACGACAGTCTTCTCATCCATATTCTCGGCAGCGAGCCAGTTTTCGCCGTTGAATGAGGCGCTCTTTGCGATCGAAACGAGCTGGTCCTTCAGCTGCGTGATTTCTTCCTGGATCTTAGCCTTGTCGACGCCTTCTTCCTTGGCGGCAACGACCTTAGCCTTGATTTCCTTCATCACCTCGATCGCGGATTCCATACCAGCATAACCGGTGTCGACCTTCGCGGCACCCACGCCGAGGGCGTCATTGACAGCGGCAAGTGCCATGTTGTCAGACTTCATGGTGGTGGAGATCGACCAATAAGCGGCGTTATCGGAGGCCTTGGAGACCTTCATGCCGGTCGAGATAGCGTTCTGTGTCGATTCCATGCTGGAAGAGATCGAGCGCAGAGTGGAGAGCGCGGACATCGCGCTGGAGTTGGTCAGAATGCTGGCCATAGGATTTGTCCCTTAAAAACGAGATACAAGAGGGGACATACCGGACTGAAAAACTTACCGGTCACGGACGTTCGGCATCATGCCTTTTGGTATTTTTTCGTTGCTACCAGACCCGTCGTGCGAGATCCAAACTCGCAGCCAATCCTTGCCAACTTCTTTACATTTGAAGGTAGCTCAATGGGCGCTGAGGACGTGGTAAATCGCCCGTAAGGGAGCGTGGTGAATCAACCGTAAGCAGGAATGGTTAACTCAAACGAACGATCGCACCAGACTGCCGACGAGCAGGTTCCAGCCGTCGATCAGGACGAAGAACAATATCTTGAACGGCAGCGAGATCGAGGTGGGCGGCAACATCATCATACCCATGGCCATGGTGATGGTGGCGACCACCATGTCGATGACGAGGAAGGGCAGGATGATCAGGAAGCCGATCTCGAAGCCGCGTCGGATTTCCGACAGCATAAAGGCCGGGATGAGGACACGGTAGTCGACCTGACCGTCGACGATGGTTGCCTGGCCGCGCTCGTTGGCGATATCGACGAAAAGGGCGAGATCCCGGTCGCGCGTGTTCGCGGTCATGAAGGCGCGAAACGGCTCTGCGATCAATGCGACCGCTTCCGCTTCGGTGATCTGGTTGTTTATGAGCGGCTGAACGCCTTCGCGCCAGGAGCGGTCCATGGTCGGCGCCATGACATAGAAGGTCATGAACAGCGCCATGCTGGTCAGGATCATGTTCGATGGCGTGGTGGCAAGCCCCATGCCGGAGCGCAGAATGGAAAAGGCAATCAGGAAACGGGGAAAGCTCGTGACCATGATCAGAATGCCGGGTGCGATCGACAGCACCGTCAGCAATCCGAAGGTACGAATAATCCACGCCGCCACCGATCCATCGATCGGGGTGTTGAAGATATCCGTCGGCAACTGCTGGGCCACAGCCAGTTGCGGCGCCATCATCATGACAGCGACGAGGAGGAGAAACCAAATCATTCGATCACGAGCGTTCTGAACATCACCTTGGATACGCGGCCTTCCGAGCGCAGGTCAACTCGCTCCTGAAGGTCATCCTTGAGATATTGAAAGCCGCGCGGGCCCTCGACCTGTTGCAGTGATACGGTCCGCAGATAGGCCATGATGTCCTGGTGCACTGCCTCGGCAATCTGGACATCCGGCGCGCCGTTGAACATCAGGGCCACTTCGAGGCGGATCCAGTTTTCGGACGGGTATGCGAGGTTGGTCGTGATCGGCTCGAGCGCCACAACACCATTGGCCTCGGTGGAGATTGGGGGAATCCCCTCTTCGTCCTTCTTTGCCTCACCGCCATGTCCACCGGCGGCCGCTTCCGCCGCCTTGGCAGCGTCTTCTGCCTGCTTCACCTGGGGTGCGAGCATGTTGCCGATCACCCAGCCGCCACCGCCGCCGACGGCAGTGAGGACCACCAGCGGGATGACGAGCGCCAGGAGCCCGGACTTCTTCTTGCCTTCGCCTTCCTGAGGTTCTTCCATTTCTGTGTCCTCGGGTCGTGTCAGAAGGGCGAGTAGATGTCGACGACCTGCTGGCCGATCGGCGGCTGCTGGACCTCGGTCAGGCGGCCACGACCACCATAGGAGATACGGGCTTCGGCGATCCGGTCATAGGAGATCTGGTTGTCTGCATTGACATCCTGAGGCCTGACGATACCGGCGACGTTCAGGATGCGAAGCTCGTGGTTCACGCGCACTTCCTGGGAACCGCTGATCAACAGGTTGCCGTTTTCAAGCACACCCGTGACGACGGCTGCAACCAGGAGGTTCAAGCGCTCCGATCGTTCAGTTTTGCCCGATCCCTTGGAACTGGTGTTGGAATCGGTAGAGAGGTCCCCGGTGGTGCCGGTGTCCGTGGAGAATCCAAGGAAGTTGGAGACGTTCGCGCCCCAGCTCAGACCCGTCCCATTGGTGCGGCTGCGGTCAGTCTTGTTGTCGAACGAGGCCCGATCATTGATCTCGATATCGACGGTCAGGATGTCGCCGACGTTCAGGGCACGCGCATCCTTGAACAGTGCAGATTGACTATCGCTCCACAACGAATAGCCGCTTGCGGTCTGGGCCTGCTGCTTGGGGTACATCGCCATTTGCGGGGTCTGGCTGTAGCGCAGTCCGGACCCGATCGGGCTCATCGACGGTGCGTTGCCGATCTCCTTGATGGTCTGACTCTGGCAGCCGGCGAGGAGGAGAACGGCCAGCAGTGCCGGGAAACGCTTCATCATGATGGGTCCTTCGATGTATTGGGATTGCCGGCGCTCGACATGATCGAAGCGACCTGGGCAGCCTTGGCCGGGCTCATCTCTGTCAGGATGAGACTCGACTGGCGCGGCGGCAGTTTCATGATGATGGCAGCCGCCAGCATCACGTTGGTTTCCTCAAGTTGAGGAGCTGCCGCATCCGGCGCCATTTTCCGGTAGATTTCGACCAGCTGCCCCTCGGCCTGCTGCATGAATTCGTTGCGACGGGTCAGCCAGTCCTCGTATTCTGCGCGGCGCTCTTCGAGAATGGCTATACGGCTGTCCACGTCGGCCTGCAGCTGATCGAGTTCCTGCTTCTGCAGGAGGTAGCGCTGGTCGCGTGCCGCATCCGCGATGCCGGTACAGAACTGGCGGATTTCGGCTTCTGTCGCACTTCCAAGCGGCTGTTGCTGGCCAACCGCATTCTGGGCGAAGGCCGGCAAGGTGGCGACAGCCACGACCAGAACCACGTTACGTAGCGACTTTGCAGAGGGGCGAAGACAATCCAAATGTCTCATTGCAGCACGAGCTCCGCTTGCAGGGCACCGGCGGACTTGATGCCCTGCAGGATGGCGATGACACCATCCGGTTTGATCCCGATGCTGTTGAGGCCGCTGACGAGGGTTCTGAGATCAGGTCCATCGACGATTGCGATCTGATCGCCTTCCTGCCGGATGGAGATATCGGTCTGCGGCTGGACAGCCGTCTCACCGCGCGAGAAGGCCTCCGGCTGGATGATCTGCGGTGTCTCCTGGACCTGGACGGTCAGCGTTCCATAGCTGACGGCAACGCGTGAAACACGGACATCGGCGCCGATGACGATCGTACCAGTACGCTCGTTGATCACCACGCGGGCCGGCGAATCCGTTGCGACGACCAGGTTTTCGATGTCGGCCATCAGGCGGGCAAGGTCGGCCGTGCGGGGTTTCTGAACAACAACCTCCTGGCTGTCGCGCGCCTCGGCGATCGGTGCGCCATAATTGGCCGCCGCATAGGCGTTGATCGTGTCGGCAATGCGAAGCGACGTGGTGAAGTCGGCGTTGCGGAGCTGCAGCACGAGATTGACGCTATCCTTGAACTTGGACGGCAGTTCGCGCTCGATGATGGCGCCCGTCGGCACGCGGCCGGACGTCGTGATGCCTTGCTGGACGGCTGCAGCATCGCCCTGCGCATTGAAGCCCGACACCACGACAGACCCCTGCGCAACGGCGTAGATCTGACCGTCGGCGCCGGTCAGCGACGTCATGACCAGCGTGCCACCGCGCAGAGACGTTGCGTCACCCAGCGAGCTCACAGTCACGTCGATGCGGCTTCCGGGGCTCGCGAAAGGCGGCAGATTGGCGGTGACCATGACGGCGGCAACGTTCTTGGCGTTCGACTGCCCGCCCTGGGTTGAGATGCCGAGGTTCTGGAGCATCGCGCGCATCGACTGATCGGTAAACGGCGAAGAACGCAGGCTGTCGCCGGTTCCCTGCAGACCGACCACGAGGCCATAGCCGATAAGCTGGTTGTCTCGTCCGGACTGGAGGGAAGCGATGTCCTTGATACGCGAATTGGCGCTCATGGCCGGCTCAACGGGAGCCATGACCAGCGCCAGCGCGCAGAGCGCAATCCGCATGGGAGCAATCATTCTCATTTTGCCATCACCTGTACCGTACCATCCGCCATGACCGTGCCGGACACGATCGAGCCGGAATCGATATTGCGGACCTTGACGACCTCGCCGACCGAGGCGTCGGTCAGCGGCGTACCGCTGGCACTGATCAGCATGGTGCCGATCGAAAAGGTCAGACGAACACTGCTTCCGCGTTTGACCGCAAACGCTTCGCGCAGACCGTGGACCGGAATGGTCCGACCGGGGAGCAAGGTGCGCTTGGCCACCATGCCGACCACTTCCTCTCTGGTGCGGGCATAGCCTCCAGCCAGATTGGGATTGGTCACGGCAACCACGTCGATCTGCTCGGATGCAATGGTTTCGCCGGGATAGATCACCTGCTTGGGGATCACGGCCGTGTTCTGTGCCAGGGCACTGCCGGCGCCGAGGCCCATGGCAGCGACGGCAAGAGCCATCGCGCGCAAGGCATGTCCGAATTTCCGGCGAAACCTCATGTTTGCCTCCAGTTGTCTTACTTGAGGTTCTTGCTGACGATCTGAGCCATCTCGTCGGCAGTGGTGATGACCTTGGAATTCATCTCGTAGGCGCGCTGGGCCGAGATCATGTCCGTGATCTCCTTCACCGAGTCGACGTTCGAGGCTTCCAGATAGGACTGCTTGATGTAGCCGAAGCCCGGATCTTCCGGAGCACCTACAATTGCGGCACCCGAGGCTGCGGTTTCGGCAAACAGGTTGTCACCGAGCGGCTTCAGGCCGGCTTCGTTGACGAAGTTGGCGATCGTCAGCTGTCCTAGGTCGGTGTAGTCGGCATCGTTGCCGATGCGGGCCTGAACCTGACCGGTTCGGCTGATCACCACTTCACTGGCATCCTGCGGGATCGTGATCTGCGGCGTGACGAGGTAACCGTCGATCGTGACCAGCTGGCCCTCGGCATTCATGTTGAATGCACCGGAGCGGCTGTAGAGCGTTGCGCCGTCTGGGCTTTCGATCTGGAACCAGCCGCGACCGATGAGCGCGAGGTCCAGTTCGTTGCCGGTCTGGGTGAGCTGACCCTGGGTATGGATGTTGCGGACGGCGGCCGTCTGCACGCCGAGACCGATATTCGCGCCTTCCGGCACGATTGCCTGGTTTGCGCGGTTCGGCACGCCCTGGGCCCGCTCCGTCTGATAGAGGAGGTCGGAGAACTCGGCACGCGCGCGCTTGAAGCCCGTCGTGTTGATGTTGGCGATGTTGTTGGCGATGACCTCAAGATTGGTCTGCTGGGCATCCATACCCGTGGCTGCGATGGCAAGCGCTCTCATAGTTCGGTACCCCTGTCAGATCTGCATCTTGGTGATTTCGAGATAGGCGTTGACGATCTTGTCGCGGAACGCGATCGCCGTCTGGAGCGATTGCTCGGCCTGCATGACGGCATCGACCACTTCGCGGGTTGTCGCCTTGCCAAGAATCCCATCGAAGGAGGCCTGTTCAGCCTGCTTCAGGTTATTGGCTGCGCCCGAGGCAACATTGCTGAGCGCTGCCATGAAGGTTTCGCCGGTCATGGTGCCAGGCGTCGTGCCTTCGGCGGTCAGCCCCTTGGACGAAAATGAGCTGGACAATGAATCCAGGCCGCCGATGCCCAATGCGCTGGTCTTGGTGATAGATTCGATCATTGCGAGGCCCTCAGGAGCGCGATTGTCTGAGAGAGCATTTCACGGGTCTGCTTGATGGTTTGCAGATTCGCTTCATACGTGCGGTTGGATTCACGCATGTCAGCCATCTCGATCAGAATGTTGACGTTCGGCATCTTGACGATGCCGCGCTCGTCAGCCGCGGGGTTACCCGGGTCATATTCCGCAATGAAATCACTCAGATCCACGCCGAGCTTCTTGACCTCGACAGTCTGTGCACCGGTCACGCGATCCAGCTCGGCACCGAAGGTAATGGTCTTGCGGCGATAGGGATCAGCGCCGGGCGTATCGCCCGTAGTGCGCGCATTGGCGATGTTTTCCGATACGATGCGAAGGCGGGTCGACTGGGCTTCCAGCCCGCTTCCCGCAACCCGCAAGGTTGCCATCAATGGATCAGTCATCAGCGTTTCACCGTCATTAGCATCATGCGATGGAAGGAGGAGACCAGCGAGGTGTTGAGCTCGTGGTTGCGTTTGTTTTCACCGGTCTTTCTCAGTTCGTCCGAGAGTGCGACCGTGTTGCCAGATTCCTGAATGCCGATCTCGTTATTGAGATCTTCGTCCTCGATGGCGATGTTGCGATCGCTGAAGTCGTTGGCAGCCATGTGGCCCGGCTGGGTCACGGCCATGCCCTGCACGGTGCTCGTCCGGTCAAGGACCGCACTGAAGGGCGTTATATCCTTGGCCAGAAATTTCGGGGTATTGGCGTTGGCGATGTTCGTCGCCACGACCTGCTGCCGCACCGAAAGCCATTCCGACTGTCGGGATGCCAGCTCGAACAACTGGATGGGATTCATGGGCGTTACTCCGTCTTTTACTGATCGGAGCCTAGACCCTTAATCTTGCGTGGGACTTGCCCACGCCAGCGCCTTTTCAATTGTTTCGAAGAACTTCGCCGGTTGAGGTTACAATGACCCATTTTCCGTCACGCTGCTCAAGCGTGGCGACCCGACTGTTGTCAGGCAGGATCGAGCCCACCCGCACGAGAAACATGCCGGACTTGTCTTCGATCAGCGCACGACCATTGGCGACATGCAAAAGACGGAAGCCGCTCTTTCCCGGAAATGGCTGCGCGCTCGGCACATCGAGAGCATCCGGCTGTTCCCGCCCCAAGGTCGGGACGGTCGCGGTGACGATCTGGTCAACCGCGTCTACCTCGCCCTCGCTATTGTCTTCATCATCATCATCGTTGTCCACGAGAGCAAGCGGCGATACGCTGAAGACGTTGCGTCCCGGCCCCTCAGGCAGATCACGCGTAGGCCCCCACTCGGCGAGCCGGACGCCGAATTTCCCTTCATTGAAGAAAACGTACCAGGGAAACAGCGCGGCACTGCATGCCAGTGCAATGCCGGTGAAGGCCAGAACACGGTCGACGGTCGGAATACGGCGCTTCGCCAAGACCGGTCGCAGCGGAGCCACGGGCTCGTCAGCATCGAAATCGGTCATGGTCACCCCCTTTGTCTCATACCTTGCCCGCCGGCAGCCGCTTTGAGAGCGTTTGCCAGATCGGCATAGGCATCAAGTGCCGGTTTCTCGCCCGGCGTCTGCTTCAGAATGTCGTAGATGACCGGCACCTGCTTGATCGCCATGTCGAGATCGGGGTCGGAACCGTTGCGGTAGCCGCCGATCAGGCGCAGGTCTCGGGTTTCCTCGAAGCGGTGAATGAGCGCTTTGAGGCGCGAAACCAGCTTTTCCTGCTCGGGCGTCCAGGCCTTGCGGGCCAGGCGCGAGATCGATGTCAGGGGATTGATCGGCGGATAACGTCCCTCGTCGGCAAGGGCGCGATCAAGCACGATGTGACCATCGAGGATGCCGCGCGTCGAGTCGGCAATCGGGTCGTTGTGGTTGTCGCCATCAACGAGAATCGAGATGATCGCGGTGATGGTGCCCGCCCCTTCCGCGCCCGGACCAGCACGCTCGAGAAGGCGTGGCAATTCCGTAAAGACGGATGCCGGATAACCTCGGGCAATCGGTGGCTCCCCGGCGGCCGTGGCCACCTCTCGGATCGCATGGGCAAAACGCGTGACACTGTCGACGATGAAAAGAACGTTCTGGCCCTTATCGCGGAAGTGCTCGGCAATGGTGATCGCCGTCAGCGGCGCCATCTTTCTGAGCATAGGGCTCTCATCGCTGGTCGCGACCACAGCGATCGACTTCGCCATGTTGTCGCCGAGCGTGTCCTCAATGAATTCGCGCACTTCGCGACCACGTTCACCGACCAGGGCGATGACCACCTTGTCGAAGGCATCGGCACGGGCGAGCATGGACAGAAGCGTCGACTTGCCGACGCCGGACCCGGCGAAGATGCCGAGACGCTGGCCAAGGCAAAGCGGCGAGAAGATGTCGATTGCACGAACACCGGTCTTGAATCCGGTTTCGACACGCCGCCGCGTCATGGAAGGTGGCGCTGTCGTCGAGATCGGACGACGTTCGGGTCCAGGAGCCAGCGCCGGGCCGTTGTCGATGGGATCGCCGAGCGCGTTGATGGTGCGGCCACACCAGCTGTCGTCGGGTGCGATGCGGAAGGCACCCTTGCGGATCACGACATCGTGGATGCCGATGGGTTCGCCGGGTTCGATCGGGCAAACGTAACAAACATCCGGCTCGACACGCACGACCTCGCCGAGATGCACGCCCGTCGACGAACGGTGGGCGACGAATTCACCGAGGCGGACATGGCGCGAGAGGCCGGTTACCGTGTAGTGCCCGGCTGCGATGGTACGAACATGACCGCCCTGGGTCACGGAATTGGTCGGCTGGGAATACCGCTGCGCCAACGCCGCCAATTGCCCGAGCTTGGGTGACAGCGGAAATTCGTCTGGTGTCGGCGCGCTCATGATTATCCGCTTTCAGGCTTAGTTGCCGCCGCCGAGGACCTTGATCGCCTCGCTCATGGTATTCTCGCTCGAGCTGATCAGGGCGCTGATGGCTTCAAAAGCGCGATTGACCTGTATGAGCTGGGTCATTTCGCCGATGCCATTGACGTTTGAATTCTCGACATAGCCCTGAAGCACAGAGATTTCGGGGTTATCGACGACCGGCTGCGGGTTGTCGACAGTGGTCACACCGCTGTTCTCATATCGAAGGAATCCGTTGCGCACGTCAGCAGTGAAGATGCCGAGCGTGGCGACGACACGACCGTCCTGCATGATCTGTCCGCTGGCCCCGACTTCCGGCGGACCGCCGGCGCGGTTGAGCTGGATCGGCGCGCCGCCGGCATCCAGAACCGGGTAGCCACGGGTCGACACCAGTTCGCCGGTGTCGGTCATGGTGAAACGACCATCGCGTGTCAGCACCTGCCCGACCGGTGTGTCGATTGAAAACCAGGCGTCACCCTTGATCGCGAAGTCCAGCACATTGCCGGTCTCAATTAGTTCGCCGCTCTTGGTCGACAGATAGTCGTTGCCCTGGCTCACGAATGCGATTTTCGCATTGAGGTCATTGCCCGTGCGGCTCAGCATCTCGTCGAACTTCACGTCCGTCGAGCGAAAGCCCACCGTGTTCACATTGGCCATGTTGTCGGCGATGGTGGTGAGACGACGCTCAAGAGCCATCTGCGACGACAGGGACACATAGATACCGGATTGCACCGCTTTGCCTCCGTGAGTGAATAATATCAGTAAATCATTATTTAACGCAGGATAGCCTACGCTCCATTCCACCTTTCTTGCCGCAAATGGCTTGCGCGAAACTGTTGAGACGGAACCAAGCCTCAAGGAGCAGGGATACCTAAAACGAACCCTGATTCAGCCTCACGCAAGGCAGGTGTCTTATCGCTCAAAGTGAATAGTAACGTTCGGGTACGGGCAAAATGAACATTATCATCGGATTCGTGATCACTCTGGGCTGCGTGCTCGGCGGCTACATGGCCATGGGTGGCAAGCTCGCCGTGCTCAACCAACCGTTCGAGCTGCTCATCATCGGCGGCGCGGGCGTCGGCGGCTTCATCATGGCCAATTCCATGAAGGTCATAAAGGACACCGGAAAGGCTGTCGGCGAAGCCATAAAGTACAAGGTACCCAAGGAACGCGACTATCTGGACGTGCTGGGTGTTCTCTATTCTCTGATGCGTGACCTTCGCACGAAGTCACGCAACGAGATCGAAGCCCATATCGACAACCCGGAAGAATCCTCGATCTTCACGGCAGCACCGAACCTGCTGAAGAACAAGGAGCTGACCTCCTTCATCTGCGACTATGTTCGCCTGATCATCATCGGCAATGCCCGCAGCCACGAGATCGAAGCGCTGATGGATGAAGAGATCGAGACGATCCTCTATGACAAGATGAAACCCTATTACTCGCTGAACACGGTCGGCGACGCGTTCCCCGCCATCGGCATCATCGCGGCCGTGCTCGGGATCATCAAGACCATGGGCTACATCAACGAATCACCCGAGGTGATCGGCGGTCTGGTTGGAGCCGCACTGGTCGGCACCATGCTCGGCATCTTCTTGTCCTACTGCCTTATCAGCCCCCTGATCGCACAGATAAAGGTCGTCCGTACCAAGCAGCATCGCCTTTACATCATCGTGAAGCAGACACTGCTCGCCTACATGAACGGCTCGGTGCCGCAGGTGGCACTCGAATACGGCCGCAAGACAATTTCCTCTCACGAGCGTCCGTCGATCGACGCCGTCGAACAGGAAATGATGAACCCGGGCGGCGGCGGTGAAAGCAAGGCGGCTTGATCATGACCGAGACCATCCCTGAGACAGCACCCAGCATGGACCGCGCGCTGCTTGCCAAACTGACCGGCGGCCTCGGCGATTCGAAAACCCTGCAGCGCCTGTGCGCCGACTTCGGTCAGCTGTATGTCGAGTTCCTGCCTGACGTCTTTCACAGCGAGACCGGGCTTACCATGCAGGTGCACTACAACGGCCACGAAAGCGGCCTGATGACAGACCTGATCGCCGATCTCGGCGATAATGTCTCGCTCGCCGACGGGCAGTTGCGCAACTGGTCGCCCAACTTCGTGCTGGCATGCGGCAACAGCTTCGTCATCACCCTGATGGAAAATCTTCTCGGGGCACTGCCGGAGACCATCCAGGAGCCGATCGAGCGTCCGCTTTCGCAGATCGAACTCGATCTGGCCGTCATGGTCTTCGACAAGATCGCGAACGTCCTGCGCTCGGGCGTCAACGCGCCTGGCGGGTTCGAGCCATTGCTCGAAAAAGCTCACAATGCCGAAGATCGTCAGAAGCCGGACGAAGACCATGTTGACGAATATGCGGTGACAGTGAAGCTCGGCATCACGCTCGGCACGGTCACCTCGGAATTCTATCTGGTCATTCCGCAGAAGGCACTGCTCAAGACAGTCGTTACGATACCGAAGTCTAAGAGCCAGGCCGGCAAGTCGAAGAAGGAATGGCAGGAGCAGATCGCCGAGCAGGTTCGCCGCTCTCAGGTCACCCTGGAAGCCAGAGTCCGGCTCGATTCGCTGACCCTCGCCACCGTTTCGCGCCTCGTCGCCGGCGACGTCATCCCCTTCCACGACAAGGCTGACGTGATGGTGGATGTCAGCGCCAACGGCAAGAATCTGTACCGCTGCGAGTTCGGCCGCGCAGGCGACCGCTACACCGTGCGCGTCAAGGACAATGTGAGCAGCGAAGATGAGATTCTAAAGCATTTGATGAGCTAGCAATTTACCGGGGCTCGCCGCACGGCAGCTTGAGGCAAGTTTCAAGAGGAATAATCAATCCATGGCAACGAAGAAGACACCACCGAAGGATGACGACGCGCTGGCGATGCCGGGCGCGAGCGACACCGATTTCGACCAGGCGGTCGATGACCTCCGCGGCGTCCTCAAAGCGGATGCGGACGGCGGACTTGGCGACTTCGGTTCGGACCTCGGCCTGAAGGACGACCCGCTCGCGGCGTTCGAATCGGATTTCGGCGGCGGCGCTGCAGCGGCCCCAAGCGATGACTTCGGGCTCGGCGATTTCGGTGGCTCCAGCGATCTCGGTGGTAGCAGCGATTTTGGCGGGACGAGCGACTTTGGCGGCTCCAGCGATTTCGGCGGCAGCAGCGACTTTGGCGGCGGCGCCGATTTCGGTGGAGCCGGCGGCGCGCAGCAGGAACCGGGCAGCGGCCTCACCGCCAATCTAGATCTGATCATGGATATCCCGATCGAGGTCCAGATCGTGCTCGGCTCGAGCCGGATGCAGGTTTCCGGACTTATGAACCTGGAAGAAGGCGCCATTATCGCGCTGGACAAGAAGATCGGCGAACCCGTCGAGATCATGGTGAATGGTCGTCGCATCGCGCGCGGCGAGATCACCGTTCTCGAAAACGACGATACACGATTTGGTGTCAAACTGATTGAAGTGATGGCGACCAAGACATCCTGACCCATGACGGGCCAGAGAGGACAAGACCATGATGGACTTCGACGATTTTGGCGGCCCCTTAACCGGAAAACCGCTTTCCCAGGCCGATAAGGCAGCCGCCGTGCTGCTGGCCATGGGAAAGGGCGTTGCCGGCAAGCTGCTCAAATACTTCACGCAGGCGGAGCTGCAGACGATCATCGCGTCGGCACAGACCCTGCGCACTATTCCGCCGGATGAACTGACCGAGCTCGTCAACGAGTTCGAGGATCTGTTCACCGAAGGTGCGGGCCTCATGGATAATGCCAAGGCCATCGAGAGCATTCTCGAGGAAGGCCTGACGCCCGAGGAAGTCGATGGGCTTCTCGGACGTCGTACCGCGTTCCAGGCCTATGAAGCCTCCATCTGGGATCGTCTGCAGGACGCAGACCCTGATTTCATCGCGCGCTTCCTGATGCGCGAGCATCCCCAGACTGTTGCCTACATCCTCTCGATGCTGCCCTCTTCCTTCGGCGCCAAGGTGCTCTTGAAGCTGCCCGAAAGCCGTCGCGCCGATATCATGAACCGGACGGTCAACTTGAAGAATGTCAGCCCGAAGGCTGCACAGATCATCGAGAACCGCGTTCACGACCTGATCGCCGAAATCGAAGCCGAAAAGAACTCGACAGGCTCGGCCAAGGTGGCGGAACTGATGAACGAACTGGAAAAGACCGAAGTCGATACATTGCTCACCTCGCTGGAATCGATCAGCAAGGAATCCGTCAACAAGGTTCGCCCGAAGATCTTCCTCTTCGAAGACCTGCTGGTGATGCCGCAGCGCAGCCGCGTGCTGCTGCTGAACGACATCTCCGGCGATATCCTGACCATGGCGCTGCGTGGCGCCAGTGCGGAGATCAAGGAATGCGTGCTGGCCTCGATCAGCCCGCGCTCCCGCCGCATGATCGAATCGGACCTGCAGGCCGGAACCGCCGGAATCAACCCGCGGGAGATCGCGATCGCACGCCGTGCAGTGGCACAGGAGGCGATCCGCCTCGCCAATGCCGGTCAGATTCAGCTGAAAGATACCGAAGGCGGCGATACGCAGGCGGCCTGAGCGGTCACCTCTGTTGAAAACCCGATCCTTTTGAGCACCCGCCGATTGAACCCCAATCGGCGGGTGTCTACGTTCAAGGAACCGGCACCTTTCCGGTGACCGTGGGCGCCAGGCGCAAACGGCGCAATTGACCAGGGCATCATCAATCCCGCCCGGTGCAGCCTCCGAGGATGGCAGCGGCCATGGCCGAAGATGACGACAAGGACAGCAAAACCGAAGATCCAACCGAGAAAAAGCTTCGGGATGCGATGGAGAAGGGTAACGTGCCGAGCTCCCGCGAGGCACCGATCTTTGCGACAGCGCTCGGCTTCTATGTCTTTGCCGTGTTCTTTCTCCCCGGCGCGGTCACGCGGCTGGCACAATCGCTGAAGGATATCTTCGAGCGCCCCGACCAATGGTATCTCGGCACGGCAGTCGACGTCGTCTCGCTCTTCACCCATCTCGCCTGGGAGATTGGCGCCTTTCTCGCGCCCATGCTGATCATGCTGATTTTATTCGGGGTCACCGCCAATGTCGCGCAGAACATGCCTTACTTCGTTCTGGAGCGAATCAGGCCGCAGGTGAACCGGATCTCGCTCTTCGCCGGCTGGAAACGGATCTTCAGCGCCCAGGGCATGGTCGAATTCGGCAAATCGATCTTCAAGATCGTCGTGCTGTCGGCGATCATGGTGTTTGCGCTGCGCAGCGACTATTTCGCCGTCATCGACGCGATGTTCTCAGACCCACAGGTCATTTTCGTCAAGATGTCGGACATCCTGAACAAGATGATGATCATCGTCGTCATGGCGACGGCACTGCTGGCAACAGTTGATATCTTCTGGACGCGGTATCACTGGTACGAACAGCTGCGGATGACCAAGCAGGAGGTAAAGGAAGAGTACAAGCAGGCTCAGGGTGACCCGATCGTCAAGGCCCGCCAGCGCTCCATTGCTCGAGATCGGGCCCGCAAACGCATGATGGCCAGCGTTCCCCGTGCGACATTGGTGATCACCAATCCGACTCACTACGCGGTGGCTTTGCGGTATGTGCGCGAGGAAAACGAGGCGCCGGTGGTCGTTGCCAAGGGGCAGGATCTGGTGGCGCTGAAAATCCGCGAAATCGCTCGTGAAAACGACATCCCCATTTTTGAGGATCCCCCGCTCGCCCGCTCCATGTTTGCGCAAGTCTCGGTGGATAGCGTCATTCCGTCAGTATTTTACAAGGCAGTCGCAGAGCTCGTGCACCGGGTCTATGCGTCCAAGGCCCCCAAGAGACGGATACGCTAGGCCAGATGAAGAAGTGCTCCTATACCAACCAGCGTGAACGCATCGTGGCCGAGGCTATCAGCCCCGTCGCGAGCGAATTGCGCCTTCTCGACGCTGCCGACCTCATTTCACTTCTACGTTTTGAACTTTACGGAAACCTATCGGACCTCGTTTCGTCCGCAGCCGAACTCTATTTTCATCCTGGCACCGTCGTCTTCGGCGCCGGTGGCGATTATCGGCTCGAATGGGGTGGTCCGCCAGAAGTCGTCCTCGATCTTGAGATCAAGCCGCGCGGCATCACTATCTATTCGCAGCTGACGCTGACCAACGAGCATGCCGGTCTCGACATCAAGCATATCGCATTCCACGATAACTCCGGAGATCCGGACGGCAATACGCGGATGCTGGAAGAACGCCTGGAGGAGGCGCGCTTCGTCAAGGGACAAGCGTCCCCGCTCTACGGATGAGACAGTTCAGGTGATGTAGCCGAGGCGAATCGCCTTGGCGATCGCCTGGATGCGGTTAACCGAATCAAGCTTGATGGTTGCCGATCCCAGATAGGCGTTGACGGTATGCACCGACAGGCCGAGACGTTCTGCGATTTCTTCACTTATGCGCCCATCGCCTGCAAGCTGCAGGCAGGCGATCTCACGTTCGCTCAAGGTCTCGGATGGCGTCGCCCGGCGTTCGTCGAGCGACAGGATGTCGGTCATCACCTTGTAGCAGCGGCTGTGGACCGCAAGGATCAGCTCGCCGGGCAGGTCGGCGCCGCCGATCGTCGGAAACACGACATAGCCATTTCCAACAGCACCGAGACGCACGGGAAACGCAATACCCGAATACGGCAGCAGGCGCTCTTGCAACTGGACTGCAAAGGGCGTGAAATCGGATGCATCCAGGAAGCTCGTCTTCTCCTCCGCGCTCCAGAGCACCGGCAAGGTTGAAGTCTCGATATGGGCGAGCAGAGCGTCCCCATAGGCCCCGATGAAGGCCTCCCGGCCGCTACTGAGACCGCTGCTCCAATTCTCGAATTCCGCATCCAGGCGTCGCTTGTGCGGCAGGCTGGCGCCGGCGACTCGAAACGCTGCAAAGCCGCGCGCATTCAAAGACCGCTGCAGCGACACAAGCTTCGGGAAGATATCCGAACGGGAGGTGACGGGGCGCTGGCCTGACCAAGTCGCATCTTCAAGGATGTTTCCGCCTGGTCTGGTTGTGGTGGCCATTCCTGCTCCCTCAAACGAGATTGTTGCGCACCGCATAAGCGATGGCTTCCGAGCGTGTCTTCGTCGCAGTCTTGCGCATCACGCTCGTAATGTAGTTGTTGATCGTGTTGCGCGAGATGCCAAGGATCGTGGCGATCTCGTCGCTAGTCTTGCCCTCAGCAATCCAGAACAGGCACTCCAGTTCACGATCGGTCAAATCGAAGTCACGGTCGCTTTTGTGACCCTTGTTGGCCGACAGGCTCAGCGCATAGGCGGCAAGCAGGCCGACTTCCCGCAAGCGCTCGGGCGAAAGCACATAGTCCTGCGGGAAGAGAAGAAGCAGGGCAAGACGGGTTCGTCCGACATTGAGGGTCACCGTACAATACTGGCGGCTGGTGCCCGCGGGGACATGCGCATCGTCAGGAAGAATGGCGTATTTCGGCTGCAGCACCGAAAGGCACTTCTCAAGTTCGGTCGACTGGGAATAGCTCGCGGCCAGTTCGCTCTCGAGGCGGCGGACCAGATCGAACGGCCAATCGGCGGCCACGACAAAATCAAGCCCTTCTTCCTGGACGAGATCGTAGCGCGCAAGCAAGTGATGAGAGGCACCGACATAATCACAGAGAACTCGAAGGCAATGGCCCATGTCGCCCGAGAGCGCCGGCGTTGCCAGCTTTCGGATCAATACGTCCTTCGACGATGAGCCTTTCTGCAGAGGCTCTGACGCTGAAGCGGTACGAGACCGCCCCTCATTGCCCTCTGTTGTCAGCTCGGCATCCATTCAATGTGCCCCTTTGAAGTGACAGCCTAGCATTATCGCAGTCTTCGCCACGTCCGAGTGCAGGCAACTCACATACGGCCCAATCTCCGACTACCGAATCATGTTCACTGTAAAATATAAAGTGGCAAAGGTCACAAGCATTTGCGGTATTGCGAGACGGATCCAAGCATGCCCGGCCATGACTTTTGGCGCAACCCCGTATCGATATGGGACTACAATGCAAAACCGCGCCCGGAGGGCGCGGTCGGTACTGGCTTGTTCTTCAGTATCAGGCGGCGTTGTCCACAGCCCATTTGCGAAGGATCTTGGCGGCGCGCTCTTCCGAGATTTCCACCATGCGCGAAAGGCGCCGCTCCGGACCTTCCTTGACCCGTCGGTTGAAGCCGCCATTCGGGTCGTCGTCCATGGTGAGAAGGTCGTCGGTCGAGTCGAAACCGAAATCGGATCCGAACCCATCCATGAGACCGCCCCCTGCCCCACCACCAATGGCAGGCGAGAAGTCGGGGAGTTCAAGCCCGGCAGCCTGTTCGCCAATGCCGCCGGTGAGTGCCGTTTCGGCACCGCCGCCACCTGCGGTCCGGATCATCGGACGGATGCCCATCCAGACAATGAGGAAAGCGACGGCGACGAAGGCCAAGGAGTTGATGATACCGCCGATGTTGCGGCTCAGGATCTCCATGAAGCCGGGGCCGGTCGCGGATTCTGCGAGCAACTGGTTTTCCAAGAATTCCATGGCCGTCAGTGTGACGACGTCACCGCGATTGGTGTCGAGACCCGCGGCAGAGGTCACGATCTTCTGCATCTCCGCGAGATAGGCATCGATCTTGGCCTGGTCGACGGGCTCTCCAACCATCATCGCGATGCGACCACGGTTGACGACGACGGCGACAGAGAGCTTCTCGACCGTGTAGCTGTTCTTGACCGTCGCGACCGTCTTGCTGTTGATCTCGTAGTTGGTCTGCTCTTCCTTCTTGTCCTGCTCGTCGGACGATTCCGGACCACCGCCGCCGGCATCGGGCGCTGCCTGGGGAATGTTCTGTTCGACGGTCGCGGCCGTGTCAGACTGACGCTGGAGGGACTTCTGCTGTTCCTTGGTGACACGCACTGAGCGCTCGACGCGCGATTCCGGATCGTAGATGGTTTCCTGGATCTGCTGGCTGTCCGTGTTGATCTGGGCGGTAACACTCGAACGGAAGTTGTCCATGCCGAGGAAGGGAGCCAACGCCTTGTCGATATTGGTTTCGATTTCGCGCTGAACGGACTGAACAACGCCCAGCGAGCGGGAGGCTTCGCCACCGGTCTCGTCACCCGCCGCAAGCAGCTGGCCGGTGGAATCGAGAATGGTTACGTCCTCGACGTCCAGACCCGGGACGGACGAGGCAACCAGCTGGCGGATCGATGCTGCAGCCTTGCGGCCGGCATCCGTCGAGGCGCGAATCATGACGGAGGCCGTCGGTTTCTGTTCGCCGCGACGGAAGTTGCCGATGTCGGGCATGACGATGTGGACGCGGGCTGCGGCAATGCCTGCGATCTGCTGGATGGTGCGTGCGACTTCACCTTCCAGCGCGCGGACACGCGTTACTTCCTGCATGAACGAGGTCAGACCCAGCGAACCGACATTATCGAAGAGCTCGTAGCCAGCGTTGGCGCTGTTGGGCAGACCACGTTCGGCGAGCAGGAGGCGCGCCTTTCCAGTCATGCCGGCACGCACACTGATGCTCTGACCATCGGCACCGGTCTCAAAATCGATGCCCGATTCGGCAAGAGCGATGCTGATCTGGTTCATGTCGACCGGTTCGAGGCCGACATAGAGCGTCTCGTAGGAGGGTTTATTGACGTAAAGAGCACCTGCAATGATGATCGCGAAGGAAACAACAGCAACCCCGGCCATAGCCAGGATCTTCGTCTGGCCCATCGCCGCGAAATTTTTAGGTATCTGAAGTAATTGATTTAACAGATTCATTCTGTCTCGCACCATCTACAAGGAGGGTCTGGGCGCTTTTGCCCTTGGCGCGACAATAGAAAGCGAAACTTGTGCGAACGTTTCGCGGAACGGGAAAGCCGAATTCATTTCGGCATATGGCAGACCAGGATCTGCGGCCCGTGCGTTCGGAAAGAAGGTTTGAAGGAAGATTAGAAGAAGTCGAAGTCGCCGGCGGCCTTGACCAGCGGTTGCGAATGGCCGTGACGAAGACCTGCCCCCAGTGCTTTCTGCATGTCAGCAAGCTTCACGAGGCTCAGGGCCGTCGTCATGTCAATCATCCAGTCAGATGGGATCGTCCCGGTGATGGTATCGACAAATTCGGCCAGTCCACGCGCCTTTTGAACGGCAAGGTCAATGCCCTGCAGAACCTTGAGGCTGTCAGGATGCTCCAGTACCTTCGGGCCACCAAGTTCGAGAAGGTGCGGTTCCACACGCTCGATCAGATAGGCCACGTCGTGCAGCTCGCTGACGATGCGCATGAGGATTTCCGGAAGTTCTTCCCGTGTATCCTGGTTTCCCGCCAAGTGTTCGTTTTGCATCCGATGTCCAGTACTAGAAGAACTCGATTGAGGTTTCCACCGGCTTCGAAACAGGAACCGGACGCTGCTCCAGCGCCACCGTCTTCTGCGTTTCTGCGCCCGTGAGCGGATACTGTCTTGCCCGGCCGCTGACCGGCCAGAATTCCAGCTTGCGGCCGTGGTCTCCGCCCGTAGAGGACCCGACGACCTTGATGCCTTCGTCGCGCAGGAATTGCTGGGCAAATGCTGCGTTCTGTTCGCCGACGTTCGAGAACGTGGCGATCGTCTTGGCGCCACCGAAAACTTTGGCTTCCAGCCGGTCCCTGCGAGCGCCCTGCTTCAGAAGGCCGTTGATCAACAGTTCCATAAGGTGAACGCCGTAGCGGGTCGCGTCGCCGCCACCAGCACCGGGCACTGCTGAACCCGGAAGCAGGAAGTGGTTCATGCCACCTACTCCTGCAATCGGATCCCGAATACAGGCAGCAACACACGAACCGAGGATCGTCGACAGGACCACATTCGGATCCTTGCTGACCTTCCACTCCCCTTGAATAATGTGGACGCGCTTTGCTGCACCGTCTTCAGTCATTTCAGTGCTCCGAATACAGCCTCGATGGCCGCCTTCATCTTCTCGATCGTGAACGGTTTCGCCAGGACGTTGTTTGCACCTAGCTGTGCCGCCTTCTGGACTAGCGCACGGTCGCCCTGCGCGGTCAGGATGATAAAGGCCGCCTTCTTGGTGTTCGGATTGGTGCGTACCGCCTGCAGGAGGCCCAGACCGTCCATCTTCGGCATGTTGAAGTCCGAGATAACAAGGTGATGGGGCTGCTGCTCCATGATCTTCATGCCCTGCTCGCCGTCACCGGCGGCAGTGATCTGCTTGAAACCCAGCTGGGTCAGCGCGTCGCTGAGCAGCAGGCGACTTGTGACCTGATCGTCGACGATCAGAACTTTGATTTTTTCGGCTAGGGACATTATTCGATACCTTCTTTTCGGGCAGCAGTGAGTTTGAGGATTTCCTCGCCAATGGAGGTGAGAGGCAGTTGATGCTCGACAGCGCCCAGCTCATAGGCGACTCGTGGCATCCCATAGACCACACAGGTCTTTTCGTTCTGGCCGATGGTGCGAGCACCGGCGTGACGCATCTTCAGCAGGCCCGAGGCACCATCGCGCCCCATGCCTGTCAGGATCACGCCGACGGCGTTGCGGCCGGCAAGCTCAGCAACCGAATCGAACAGCACATCGACAGAGGGTCGGTGTCCGTTGACCGGGTCACGCTCGACCAGTCGGCAGCAGGGCGCCGATGCATTCGAGACCTGCAGGTGACGTTCGCCACCCGGCGCCAGATAGATCTTGCCGATCTCGAGCCGTGCGCCATCCGTGGCCTCCTCTACCACGGGAGCGCAAAGACGGTTCAAACGCTCGGCGAAGCTCTTCGTGAACGTTGGAGGCATATGCTGCGTAATCACCGTCGGCGGACAATTGCGCGGGAATTTCTGCAGAACTGCGATCAGCGCTTCGACGCCGCCGGTGGATGAACCAATAGCCACGATCTTGCGGCCGACGCGGAAGTCTGCAGCAGGCGCAGTCGCAACCGGCTGGATCTGCGGTGCCGAATGATGCCGGTGCTGAGAACGCGCCGCCGCCTTGACCTTCTCGGCAAGCTCGCCGAACGGACGAGGCTCACCTGGCTGGGGCTTCGCCACACAGTCGAAGGCGCCGATTTCCAGTGCCGCCAGAGTGGCTTCCGCGCCGCGATGGGTCATGGTCGAAACCATGATCACCGGCATGGGCCGCAGCTTCATGATCTTTTCCAGGAACTCAAGACCGTTCATGTTCGGCATCTCGATGTCGAGGGTCACGACATCAGGATTGAGTTGCTTGATCGCTGCGCGAGCTTCCATGGCATCGCCGGCCTGACCGATGACGCTCACATCCGGATCCTGGTTGAGGACGGCAGTGATCAGTCCACGCATAGTAGGGCTGTCATCGACGACGAGAACGCGTGCAGGTGCCGCCATTACTTTCGCCCTCCGTTCTTGCCGATGTAGCGATAGGTGGTGATGCCGATGTTGTCGAAGTCGTTTTTCGAGTCACCCGAGACGCGCTCGGAGTGGCCGATATACAGGTGTCCGCCGACCGGCAGCAGATCGGCAAAACGGGTCCATATACGCATCTGTGTCGGCTCATCGAAGTAGATCACGACGTTCCGGCAGAAGATGACGTCGAACTTGCCCTTGAAGGGCCACTGGGCCATCAGGTTCAGCTCGTTATAGGTAATCAGACGCTTCAGACGATCGTCGACCTGGAATTTGCGGCGTCCGCCGATCTCGACTTCCTTGAACCACTGCTTGCGGATCGCAGGCGACACGGTTTCGAGCGCCTGCTCGTCATAGGCGCCCTGGCGGGCCACGGCGAGGATCTTCGGATCGATATCGGTGGCGAGGATCTTGAAGTCGTAGTCCAGCACGTTGGGAAAAGCCTGGAATACGGTCAAGGCAATCGAATAGGGCTCCTGGCCGTCCGAGCTTGCGGCAGACCAGATGCGCACGCGTCCGCCGGATTTCGCACGTTGAATGAGCCCCGGCAGCACTTCGTCACGAAGATGCTCGAAATGATGGTTCTCGCGGAAGAAGCGCGTGAAGTTGGTTGTCAGGTGCGAGAGCATCTCGCGACGCTCGGCCGAGCCCTCCGGCGAAGCGACGAGTTGGCAATAGGCGCGGAAGCCGGAGAGACCAAGATTGCGGATATGCTTCGACAATCGCGAGTAGACGAGCGAGGCCTTGCTGTCGTTCAGCGCGATGCCCGCATCCGAATAGATCATGGCAGCAATCTCGTTCAGATCCCGTCGGGTCAGCGGGTATTCGCCACTGGCCAGGACTTCGTCGTCCGATTGACGGGATGTACTCATTGCAAAGGTCATGCAGCCTCGCTTTCGGCGGCTTCGTTGAAGAGTGCACCAAGCTCGACCAGGCAGATCATCCGCTTGTCGATGGCAAGAATGCCACGGGCATACTGTTTTTCGAGATCGGAGGAGACCTCCGGCGTCGGCTGAATGTCCGCATCGTTCACCGTGAGGATATCGGATACGGCATCCACCAGGAGACCAACGATCCGAGACTTGACCTGGGCCACGATGATGACGTGGCGGGCGGTCGGCTCGGCGGGCTTCATGCCCAGACGCAGGGACAGGTCCATGATCGGCAGGACGGCACCACGCAAGTTGATGACGCCCATGACGTAGTGCGGGGAATGCGGCAGCGGGGTTGCCGGGGTCCATCCCCGGATCTCGCGTACCGACATGATGTTAACGCAGAACTCCTGATCGCCGATACGGAAGGCGATGAGCTCCCGGCTTCCCTGACCTGAGTTTTTGACCGCATACGACATACTATTACCCTGCGACGGCTAATGACATTTCCTGCTTGAGGGACTGACCACGCGAGGCGGCGACGACGGCATCCACATCGAGGATCAGTGCGACGCGTCCATCACCAAGGATGGTTGCGGCAGCGATGCCAGGAACGTGGGTGTAGTTGGCTTCCAGCGACTTGATGACGACTTGGCGCTGGCCCTGGATGGCATCGACCATCAGCGCGCGCTGGCCACCGCCTTCGGATTCCACCAGGAGGGCGACGCCTTCCATCGGGTTTGCCTGGATGCCGCGGAAATTGAGGATCCGCCCCACATCGACCAGCGGGCAGAAGGAGTTGCGGATCGAGATTAGGCGCTGGTTGGCGCCGAACGAGTGGATGTGCTGAGCCTCGGGCTGCAGCGTCTCGACGATCGCCGTCAAAGGCACGACGAGGGTCTGGCCGGCGACCGTGACGACCATGCCGTCGAGGACGGCGAGCGTCAGCGGCAGGCTCATGGTGAAGGTCGAGCCCTGCCCCGGACGCGAGGTGATCGAGATACGACCACCCAGTGCCTGGATCGAGCGCTTGACGACGTCCATGCCCACGCCACGACCGGAAATATCGGAAATCTTGTCCGCCGTGGAGAAGCCCGGCATGAAGATCAGGTTGTCGATTTCCTCGTCCGTGAGATTGGCATCCGCTGCGATCAGATCGTTGTCGATAGCCTTCTGGCGTACGCGTTCGCGATTGATACCAGCGCCGTCGTCAACGAGTTCGATGACGATACGACCCGAGCGATGCTTCGCCGTCAGCTTGACCGTGCCTTCCGGGTTCTTGCCGGCAGCCGCACGCTTCTCGGGGCTTTCGATGCCGTGGTCGACGGCGTTACGGATCATGTGCGTCAGCGGCTCGGCGAGTTTATCGATGACCGTCTTGTCGACTTCGGTGTTTTCACCTTCCGTGACGAGGCGGATCGACTTTCCGACCATGTCGGCCACTTCGCGAACGATACGCGACATGCGCTGGAAGACCGGCTTTACGGGCTGTGCGCGGATCGCCATGACCGAGTCCTGGATCTCGCGGGTAAGCTGCTGCAGCTCCTCAAGGCCCATGTTGACGGCCGATGTGCCGGTCGCATCGTTTTCGATGACGCTCTGGGAGAGCATCGCCTGGTTGATGACGAGTTCGCCGACGAGGTTGATGAGGCGGTCAACGCGATCGAGATCAACGCGGATCGTCTGGCCGGCAGCGTTGTTGGCCTGAGCGGCGGCGGCAGCGGCCGCAGCTGCTGCAGCGGCAGCCGGAGATTCTTTCTTCTCAGGCTTGGCAGCGCTGGCAGCCATTTTCATGACGTTGGACGCGGTCTCAGCGGCTTCGACAGCAGCGGCTACGTTTTCCTCGGCGGCATCTTCCGGCCCCTCATCCAGAGCAGAGAGATCGAAGGGAACCGGCACCATCGGTAGTTCTTCGGTGCTCGCAGCGGCTTCGGTCTCGTGCAACTTGATCTCGAGATCGCAATCCCATTCTGCGAATTCGAAGACCTGACGGATGCCTTCTTCGCCCTTCTCCGCCTTGATCTGGATTGTCCAGTGGAAGTATGCGGCTTCCGGGTCGAGTTCGTCGAGAGCCGGGAGATCGTCCATGTTGCAGTTGATGCTCATCTCGCCAAGGCGAGAGAGATCACGCAGCAACAGGGCGGATTCATTGCCCTTGGAATACAGCTCGCGGCGCGGCTTGAAGCTGACGTCGAAAGTCGAGGGGACGATCGTATCCTCCTCTTCACCGCCGAAACCGTCGAAAGTGAAGGGGATCGGCTGGAAGCCGCTGTCGTCAGTCGGCGCTGCGACCGGAGCAGGAGCGGCTGCCTTGGGAGCCGGCTTGGCTGCTGCAACCGGGGCTGCTGAAGGTGCCGGGACATCGCCGTTCGCCAGAGCTTCCAGTTCCTTGACCAGACCGCTCGAACGGCTTTCGTCGACACTGCCGCCGTCGCGGGAGGCGGTGACCAGGTCGGCCAGAACGTCGGCCGACTTCAGCATCACCTTCATGACTTCCGGGCCGGGCTCCAGCTTGTTGGAACGAACGCAATCAAGAGTCGTCTCAAAGACGTGCGCGAAGGCAACCAGGTCATCGAGACCGAAGGCACCTGCGCCGCCCTTGATGGAGTGAACCGCGCGGAATACGGCGTTGACCGTTTCCGGGTCGCGATCTCCATCATTCATTTTCAGAAGACCGGATTCCAGTTCCGCGAGCTGCTCCTCGCATTCCTGGAAAAAGATCTCTTTGATTTCGTTCATATCCATAGGAGAAAATCCCGGCTTAGGCGGTTACACGCTCGATGGCATCGATCAGCTTGGTCGGATCGAAAGGCTTGACGATCCAGCCTGTCGCACCGGCCTGGCGGGCGCGGTTCTTCTTTTCGGCATCGCTTTCCGTGGTCAGGACCAGGATCGGAACCGCACGATACTTTTCGTTGCGGCGGACACCCTCGATGAAACCGAAGCCGTCAAGACGCGGCATGTTGATGTCGGTCACGATGACGTCGGGATTGCATTCTTCGAGCACTTCCAGGCCTTCGACGCCGTCTTCGGCCTGAATGGTCTCGAAGCCTGCGTTGTTGAGGGTGACCAGAAGCATGTTTCGAATGGTTCTGGAGTCATCCACGGTGAGCACTTTTTTCTTCATTGCCGGATCTCCTTAGCGAGCAGATGATCGATGTTCACGCCAATCAGTTGAAGAGTTTTCAGGAAAGCCTCAGAGGCCTTTCCATATGAGAAGGGATGCTTGTCAGCTTCCCAGGCCTTGGCGGCTGCCATCAGGACCTGCACGCACTGAGCACCGACACGCTCGACGCCAGAGGCATCGATCGTCAAAGGGGCACCACGCATCGAGAGTATGTTGGCCTTGAGATTGGATGCCTCGTTCAGGTCCAATACCGCAGCCAGTTTCAGACTCTTCTGATCGCCTTTCTTACTTGCCATCATTTCTTTCCTTATGTCCCAAGGCTGCGGCATCCAGGCCCGAATGTGGTTCCCAGGAGAACCATTCCCCCGGGTGGATTGCCGAACTTCCCGCCCTTAACTTCCTTGTGTAGCGCATGGTGGTAAACAATCCCCTCACCCTCCGAGCCCCGCGATATGGACCGGGAAACCAAAGTCGGCGGATTCGTCTTCCATCGTATCCGGAGGGGCATAAGCGGTGGCATTCGCAACCGGTGCCCCCTGCTCGCGCTGGCCGGAGAGCTGGATGCGTCCGGCTGAACTCGGCGCCCGACGGGTCTGCCGCTCGATGTGAAACTCACGGATCGTCGCGCCGAGTTCCAGGATGACCTTGTGCAGATCGTCCGTGCCCTGGCTCGACTGGCGGGCGACGGTTGCCGTGTTGCCGATGTCGACGCCGAGCGCTGCGACCGTTCCGGCAATGCCGGCAAGTTCTGTGGCCTGGCGGTCGGTCCTTTCGGCCATATCGGACACGGTGCCGCTGATATCGCCGACCTGAAGCACGATGTCGGCGATCGCACCTTGCGTCTTCGCCACCATCTCAACGCCGGCTTCGACCTGGTTCTTCGTCGTCGCGACGAGCGTCTTGATTTCACGGGCGGCGTCTGCGGAGCGCTGGGCGAGTGCGCGGACTTCCTGGGCGACGACGGCAAAGCCGCGGCCACTGTCACCGGCACGTGCAGCCTCTATCCCGGCATTCAGCGCCAGAAGGTTCGTCTGGAAGGCGATTTCGTCGATGGCGCCGATGATGTGGCCGATCTGTTCGGCGGACGCTTCGATGTCGGCCATGGCGGAAATCGCCTGTCCGACCACTTCGCCGCTCGATTGAACGGAGTTTCGGGTCGCGGCGACCGTGGCCTCCGCGCGCTTGGTCTGGCCGGCACTTTCGCGCACGCTGCTGGTGAGGTCCTGCAGGGCACGGCTCGTCTCGTCCAGCGCACCGGATTGATCCTCGGCGCGGTTTGCATAGCTGCGGGCAGTCTCGGCCATTCGGCCGGTCGCGTCGCTGGCGACTGCGAGCTTCTCTTCGGAGGAGAGGAAGGCGGTCTGCAGTTGTTCGAGCGCCTCGTTCATGCGGCCTGCGAGGTCCGCATAGGCTTCCGGCACATCTGCTGCCGTGCGGGCGGTTAAATCGCCTGATGCCAGCGCATCGACGACCGGGCGGAAGACGCTCTCGAACTCGGCGCGATCATGCTCGCGCTGCGCCGCTAGATCGCGGTGGTGTTTCAGGCGCAATTCGTTGAAGCGAAGCGATACCGCTATCTCGACATCGACCATGACCAGTCGCACCAGGGCAGCCACCAGATCGGACACCTCGCGTTGGCGACGACGGCTCGATGGCAACAGGCCGGAGCCCGTCGTTTCCCCGATCGCGCTCGTCACCAGGTGTTCCAGAACCACCGCGTGACCCGCCACATGCCAGCGAGGATCGAGACCCATGCGGCTTTCGCTGTCGGAGAGAACCTTCACCCGTTCGGCATAGAGCGCATCGAAACGGGCATCGGTCAGCACATCCCAATGGGAAGAAAGAAGATCATGAAGCCGGTCATACTGGCGTTCGCTGCTGAACACGCGCGCCGCATCCGGAGAGGACTGGAGGCGTTGGAAAAGATCGCGAAGAGCCGTCTTCAAGGGCTGCGAAAGAACATGACGGTTCTGACGCAGAAGCTCGCACTGGGCCTCGTCGAGACCGGCAAAGCGCAAGCGATCACGCAGGCTGCCCGCCTGTGATCCCGTTGCCCGCTCCGTGGACATCCCCTGACCCGTCATTCGTCCCGCACTACGGCCGCCTAAACGGCGGACCTTCCGTCGCTCAACAGTGCTGCAGCCCAGATTGCGGAGGAAAGAATGCTCGGGAACCGTTCCCTTTGCCGTCCGCATCATGGTCTGCCAGCTCATCGAACTGTTTCCATGTGAAATACAGACCGGACCAGAACCGGTACGACGGGATGGCGTCATGCCCGAAGGAAACTCTCAAGCGAGTCCCACTCCGACGTGTCTCTCAATCTTTATGGTTAATTCCTTGCTTGAAGGTTAATGAAATCTCCACCTCAAGCCGCAATCTCTAATATGAGAAAATAACGTTGTATTCCCATATGCCTGCAGTTGCAGCCGGCGGAACAAAGCGCCTCTCCGGGTCGTTGCGCCGAAAAGCGACAGGAGTGGAACGTGAGCGCACGGGCTATCTGGAAAGGGCATCTTGCCATCGGCGATCTCGGATGCGCCGTGGCTCTCTACTCTGCGGTCAATGCTCAGGAGCGAACCTCTTTCCACATCATCAACCGAGATACGGGAAACCGCGTCCGACGCGAATATGTCGACGAAGACAGCGGTCGCCCCGTCGGTAAGGATGATCTCGTCAAAGGGTATGACACGGCGGAGGGCCAGACGGTCATTCTCGAGCCCGACGAAATCCGTGATGCTGTCCCCGAAAGCGACAAGCGGCTGGAGCTGTCGGCCTTTCTGGATTGCGACAAGATCGACACCCTCTACCTGGAGCGTCCGTATTTCCTGGCGCCGGCCGACCGGCAATCCGTCGAGGCCTATGATCTGATCCGCAGCACGATGGAGACGAAGGGTGTCGCTGCCATTGCCCGGACCGTGTTGTTCCGCAGAGTTCGCAGCGTCCTTGTTCGGCCCCATGGACGGGGGATGATCGCCACGACGCTCAACTACGACTACGAGGTCCGCGATCCGGCCGAGAGCTTTTCCGACATCTCCAAGGTGCGCATCGACAAGGAGATGATGGATCTCGCGCGTCACATCATCGGCACGAAGATGGGTGAATTCGACCCGAGCCAGTACGAGGACCGCTACGAGGCGGCCCTGACCGAACTCGTGAAGGCGAAGATTGCCGGGCGCAAACCGAAGAAGCTGCCGAAACGGAAGCCGGAGAATGTCACAAGCCTGCTCGATGCGCTGCGCAAGAGTGCTGGAGCCAAGGAGGAGAAGTCGGAACCGAAGCGGAAGACGGCCGCCGCATCGACGACGAAGCAGAAGAAGGCGAGCTGACATGTCGCTCTCCGAATATCGCCGCAAACGCGACTTCAAGGCCACGCCGGAGCCGAAGGCCGCAAAGGCCACGAGCAAGGGCAATAGCTTCGTCATCCAGAAACATGCGGCGAGACGCCTGCATTACGACCTGCGTCTGGAGATGGACGGCGTGCTGAAAAGCTGGGCCGTCACGCGCGGTCCGAGCCTGGTGCCGGGCGACAAACGGCTGGCGGTGCATGTGGAGGATCATCCCCTCGCCTACGGCGATTTCGAAGGCGTCATCCCGCCCGGACAATACGGTTCGGGCGAAGTAATCGTCTGGGATCGTGGCACTTGGGAACCGATCCACGACATGCGCAAGGGCTACAAGAAGGGCCACTTCGAATTCACGCTGAAGGGCGAGAAGCTTGGGGGACACTGGCATCTGGTGCGCATGGCACGCAAGGAAGACGAAACACGCGAGAACTGGCTGTTGATCAAGGGAGAAGACGACGCCGCGCGTCAGACAGATGATCCCGACATCGTCGAGGAAAAGCCGCTTTCGGTGAAAAGCGGCCGATCGATCGAAAGCCTGAAAGGCGACGGCAAGGCTGCCGTCTGGAACTCGCGGAAAGCTGGAGCGAAGAAAGCCAAACGGCCCGCCAAACGCGAAGGTCCGTCCTCGCCAAACGCAACCTCGATCAAGGGCGGCAAGGCGGGCAGCCTGCCGGACTTCCTGGCGCCGGCGCTCGCCACCCTGGTGAAGACTGTGCCGAAAGGAAGCCGCTGGCTGCACGAGATCAAGTTGGACGGGTACAGAATCCAGGCGCGGATCGATCATGGCCGGGTGCAGCTCTTGACGCGGACGGGTCTGGACTGGACGGAGCGCTTTGGTGAGCGGGTCGCTTCGGCCCTCAAAGGGCTGCCTGTTCAGACGGCCCTGCTCGACGGTGAAATCGTGGTCGAAAGCGGCAATGGCAGCAGCGATTTCTCCCTGCTTCAGCAGGATTTGAGCGACGGTCGCGATGATCGCTTCACATACTACCTCTTCGACATCATGCACCTTGACGGGCAGGACGTCACGGGCGTGTCCCTCAGGGACCGCAAGGCACTGCTGGAGCCTTTGATCAGCGAGGCCGGCGTGCCGCTCAAGTATTCCAGTCATTTTGACGAGAGCGGCGATCTCGTTCTCAAACACGCCTGCCGCCTCAGTCTCGAAGGGGTGATCTCCAAGGTCGCCGATGCGCCGTACCGATCGGGTCGCGGGCGGGAATGGGTCAAGTCCAAATGCACGGCCCGCCAGGAGCTGGTCATCGGAGGCTACGTGCCCTCCTCCGTATCCGACAAGGCCATTGGCTCTCTGATCATGGGCGTCAACGAGGCGGACGGACTGCGTCATGTCGGGCGCGTCGGCACCGGATACAGCCGAACGCTGGCCAGGCAGGTGTTTACCAAGCTTCAGCCGCTGTTGCGCGACAAGAGCCCGTTCAAAGACAAGTTGACGAGTGCTGAACGGAAAGACGCGGTTTTCGTCGAGCCGGAGCTCGTCGCCGAGATCGAGTTTCGCGGATGGACTGGGGACGCTCATCTGCGCCATGCATCCTTCCGTGGGCTGCGCGAAGACAAGGCTGCAAGGGACGTGATCCAGGAGGTGCCGACGGCGGCCACATCGACGAAGAAGGCCGGCATCGGCAAGAGCGGCTCGGCAGCGGACAAGACGATGAAGGGCGAAGCGCAGGCGGCGCGCCGCGACATTACTCTCACGCATCCTGACCGGCTCTACTGGCCGGAGGCGGGCGTCACGAAGGAAGGGCTTGCGGATTACTACGCCCTGGTCTGGCCCCTGATCGCGCCGTTCATCGTCGACAGACCACTTGCGCTGTTGCGGTGCCCGGAAGGCCACGAAAAGACGTGTTTCTTTCAGAAACATGGATGGCGCGGCATGCGCAAGGAGATCATCACCATCCGCGATCCACAAGACGATGAGGGTCACGTCGGCATCCACGATATTGAGGGGCTGCTCTCCCTTGTGCAGGGGGCTGCGCTCGAAATCCACCCCTGGGGCTCACGGGCCGGCGATCTCGAGCGTCCGGACATGGTGAATATCGATCTCGATCCCGGTCCCGATGTCACCTGGGAACGGGTGATTGACGCGGCCTTCGAGGTGCGTCAGCGATTTGAGGACATGGACCTTACAGGTTTCGTCAAGACTTCTGGGGGGAAAGGCCTGCATGTGGTGGCGCCTCTCAAACCGAAGGCGAAATGGCCCGACGTCAAGGCTGCCATGAAGGCACTGGCGGACAGCATGAGCGCCGACAGTCCGACCGATTATGTATCGACGGTCAGCAAGGCGAAACGCAAAGGCAAGATCTTGATCGACTATCTGCGCAACGGCCGAGGTGCGACGGCGGTTGCGCCCTATTCGACGCGCGCCCGGCCAGGGGCGCCTGTGTCGATGCCGCTCACGTTCGAGGAACTCAGCCCCGACATACTGCCCAACCATTTCACGGTAGAAAACGTGCCGACAAGACTGGCGAGCCTCGATGCCGATCCGTGGGCCGATTTCCGCAAGGCCGAAGCGCCGCTGACATTCACCGCCGGGAGAAAGAAGAAGACCCGCTAGGAAACGTTACTTCCGTGCCGTCTTCTTCTCCGAAGCGAGGCTTCGCTTGAGCGCTTCCATAATGTCGATGACATTGTCCTTGCGCTCCGGCTCCGCCGCCTTCTTCGGTTTCGTCCGCTTGGACTTCTTTGTGCGGCTTTCGATGATTTCGTGCAGGCGCTCCTCGACCGGATCCCGTACGAGTTTCGGATCCCAGTCTCTCAGGCGCGCTTCCATGAGCTTCTTCATCATGGTTTTGGCGCTGCTCGCGACGACGGACCGGCCGGCCTCCTTGAAGAAGGAATCGGGTTCGCGAACCTCGTCGCCATAGCGCATCGTCCAGACGACAATACCGTCGTCGCGGGGGAGGAGAAGCACGGCGTGTTCGCGACGGTAGAGCACCAGACGGGCGATGCCGCCGGTGTCGGTCTTGCGCATGGCTTCGCGGATTACGGCGAAGGCTTCCTCGCTCACCTTGTCGGCGGGCGCCAGATAATGCGGACTGTCGTACCAGATCCAGCCGATCGAACTGCGCGGGACGAAGCTCTCGATATCGATCGTCCGGGTGCTTTCCAGCGCAACGTCCTCGAGTTCGTCATCCTCGAAGAGGACATAATCGTCCTCGGCTCGCTCGTAGCCTTTCACCTGATCCTCATCATCGACGGGATTGCCGGTTTCTGCGTCGACGTAGCGGCTGACGACCCGGTTGCCGGTCTCGCGATTGATGTTGTGAAAACGAAGCTTGCTGCTTTCGGTGACGGCGGGTGTCATGGCCACCCGACAGGTGACGAGGGACAGTTTCAGATAGCCTTTCCAAAACGCGCGCTGCGCCATTTGCCCTACCTCCCGAATGCCATCCAGCCGCGGCACTGCCCCGGAAAACGCCCCCGGCACGGAACAGTTCCGATCAGCGCTCAAATCGCCAGTTGCAACGGGAACCGTTTGCCCCCGATGGCGTTCATCTCTTGCCTGTTCCTCTCCAATGATGAGCCGGAGGATTTGAAGTCGGTATGGGGGTATCGAAAACAGATCTGACCGGGGAGCCGGCGGGTGCGACGAGACCGCGCTCGGCCGAGGACGATTGCGTGCGGAACGGGCATTGGGCGACGACGGAGAATTGCCATGCCTGAACGAGACTATGACTGGATTGCCCGGCGAGCCTATTCGCTGTGGGAAGAGGAAGGCCGTCCCGATGGTCGGGACGAAGCGCATTGGCAGACAGCACTCACCGACTGGGAAACCCTGCAGGCGGCGGCACGCCAGACCACGGCCAAGTCTGGCCAACGGATCGCAGCGGCCCAAACGTCGGCGGAGAACGAAGGTCTTGTCATCACCGAGGAGCCGGTCCTTCCGGCCAAAAAGGCTTCCAGGAGCCGGAAAGGGTGACCAAAGTGGCAGGAGTCGATCTTTCACTGGCGCTCAGCCGTGCGCAATTCATCCAGCGGGTGCGGGAAGCCTATCACCGGGACGAGGAGGAGCATGGCCCGCGCCGGCATTATCCGACGCGGATTCCTCTACATGTGCTGGCGGTCACCTCGGAAATCTACCCGCTCATCAAGACCGGCGGTCTGGCGGACGTAACCGGAGCGCTGCCGAAGGCGCTTTCCTCCTATGGCATCGAGACCCATACGCTCGTGCCTGGCTATCCGTCGATCCTGGCGCTGGCGCGCCTTCATCCGCCACTCATGGAGTTCGACGATCTTCTCGGCGAAAAGGCGACCTTGCGCCATCTGGAGATCGACGGTCTCAGCCTCTTCGTCCTTGACGCGCCATCGCTCTACGATCGTCCTGGCGGTCCCTATGTCGACGAACATGGCGTCGATCATGCCGACAACTGGAAGCGGTTTGCGGTTCTTTCGCTTGCGGGCGCCGAGATTGCGGCCGGAGTCTTGCCAGGCTGGAAGCCCGATCTTGTGCATACTCATGACTGGCAGTCTGCACTGACCTCTGTCTATCTCCGCCAGATGGGCTCCGCAGTGCCCGTCGTGCTCACCATCCACAACCTGGCATTCCAGGGGCAGTATTCGGCATCGCTTTTGCCGCAGATCGGATTGCCGGCGGAGGTCTATTCCGTCGAGCAGATGGAGTATTTCGGCGACATCAGCTACCTTAAGGGCGGCCTGGTGACGGCCGACCACATAACCGTCGTTAGCCCCACCTATGCGCGGGAAATTCTTTCGCCGACCTTCGGCATGGGACTGGACGGCGTGCTGAACGCGCGCATGGACAGACTCCAGGGGATCGTCAACGGGATCGACAAGGAGATATGGAATCCGGCGACGGATCCTTACCTGCCTTTCCGCTACGACGTGAAGACGGTGCGCAACAAGAAGAACAACAAGGCTCTGCTGCTCGAGCGCTTCAATCTGGAGCAGGGCGACGGGCCGCTCTTTTCTGCCGTAACCCGCATCACGTGGCAGAAGGGCATGGACATGCTGGCCGAGGTCGCGGACGAGATCTTCTATAGGGGCGGCCGTCTCATCGTGCATGGCCAGGGTGACCACGACATCGAAGACGCCCTGAAGGCGACTGCGGCGCGCTTTCCGGGACGCATGGCAGTGTCGGTCGGTTACAGCGAGCCTACTGCGCATCTCATTCATGGCGGTTCGGATGCCATCATCCAGCCGTCGCGTTTCGAGCCTTGCGGCCTGACACAGCTTTATGCGCTTCGTTATGGGTGCGTGCCTGTGGTGTCGCGCACCGGTGGCCTGTCCGAAACGATCATCGATGCCAATGATGCGGCGATTTCAGCGCGCGCGGCGACCGGATTTCAGTTTCATCCGGTTCGACCGGAGGGGCTGCGTCATGCCTTGCGTCGCGCGGTCGATGCCTATGGCGACAAGCGACAGTGGGCAAGACTGCAACTGCAGGCAATGCGTGCCGACTATTCCTGGGATCGCAGTGCGGAAAGCTATGCCGAAGTTTACGGTCGCCTGACGGAAACCGGTGCCGAACTCCGTCACTGAGCCCTGCAGCAATGCCACATAAGGGGAGGGCCCGGATGAAACTGGGCCCTCTGTCCGTGTTGGGCTGAAGGATCACGGATTGATCTGTCCATCGGGCCTACTCTGGCCTGCACCACCTGTTCCCGTCTGAGGGGTGGGATCCCTATCGGTTTCCATGGCCGGCAAAGTGCCGGGGGCACTCTCTCGCTGGTTGTCAGTTGAACTCCCCGCATTGTTGCCGCCATCGCCGCAAGCCGTGAGCAGTCCAAGGACGGCGAGTACGGCCGTCGTTCTCTTCACGTTCATCTCCAATCCTCTCTCTGATAGTCGCCATCGCCATTAACGCGCTCGCGAAAGGCGATGGTGCGTTCGAGTGCTGCAATGTCTTCGCTGCTTGCTGGTACCGGGTCTTCGGCGATGGCCTCGAGCACAGCGGGATCGATCGCGCCAGAGCGGATTGCCTGGCGCAGTGTTTCGCGTGTCTGCCGTTCCGCCTCCAGTTGGGCGAACAGCGCGACAATCAGCCGGTCACGCGGATCGGGAAAGCGACGCCAGCGTGGCGGGCGCACCGTCTCGGACATGATCCACTCCTTTTCGACAGAAGAAATTGCTCCTTCAGGAAACATTTGGGGCGTCCCAATGTTCCCCTTCCGATGGGTGATCAACACAGGGAGAAGACATAGTGGACAGCGATTTGAAGACGCTGGAGGCCCGGCTCAACGCGCACCGGGAAATCCTGGTCTCGCTGCTGAGCGAAATTCTGATCTCGCCAGAAGGCGCTCCCGAACTGCTGCGCAATCTCGAACAGGAAGTGCTCCTGCGCGACGGCGCAGAGGATCCCGGCGTAGAGCCGTCTGTCGGGATCGGGCGCGGGCATGAGAAGGGTGAAGCGATCCGGGATATCCTCGACACGGCCAAAGCGCGCGCAGAAGCCCTGAGGCGAACGGCAAGCGATCTCAATCAACCGAACGGTTTCACAGAGGCAATGAAGGAGAAGGAATGATGATGATCAGAGAGATGGTGACGAAGTGGCTCGCGCATATGCGCAAGCCCAAGCGTGACACAGCGAGCAAGGAACATCGGCAGGTGGCTTTGCCGTTGCGTGCCGACCTGCCGCTTCGGGAGCGCTCCCGCTCGCTCGTGGCGGTCCCCGCACAAATCAATGGTGCGCGGATGGGGTCAGGAAAATTCTGACCTGATCACCGACGGTTGGTCTGTTCTCGGATGTCGAAATTCGAGTTCCAGTCTTTCGGCTTGTCTTCCTTGCCTGGCGGCCACTTGTTGACGGTGGCGTCCTCAGACCCGGTCACTACGGTTGGCTTGGCGCTGACGACACCGTCGCTGTCGCCGCCGGCCTGTGTGCCAGCGAACTGCCCCTTCGCGTCGTCATGGATTTTAGCCTTGTCAGCTTCCTGGCGCTTGTCAGTCATGGTCAATCCTCCAAAGTGGTCATCATCAACCCGATGACGCACCGAAAGGTTCCTGTGCCAGCCTAGTCTGCGGACCCTGCAAGGAAGGAAGAGAGCGGTGCGACCAGCGTCCAGCTCAAGCCGGCGGGATCGAAATCGATCGTCACATCGCCAGCAAACGCGCTGGCCGCATGACGATCGATCACAGTGGATCCGAAGCCCCGCCGTGTGGGCTTTGTAACAGGCGGACCGTATTGTTCGATCCATTGCAGCCGAAGTCGGAACTCTTCATCAGGCATCTGAGGCTCCAGCACCTCCCATTCGATACGAAGCCGCCCTTCGAGAACCGACAGCGCGCCGTATTTGACGGAATTGGTCGCCAGCTCATGAAAAACCAAGCCGAGGTTTTGGACTGCATTCGCATTGACCAGCAGATCCGGACCGCGGCGATGGACGCGGTCTATCGATCCTGCGACGGTGGCCAGCTGCAAGTCGATGAGCGACGCCAGCGGAATGCCGCTCCATTGCTGTTTGGCGAGCGCTTCGATCGATTGGGCAAGCCCTGCCAGGCGCCCGCTGACGGCCCGCTGGAACTCTTCGACGTCATCGGTGCCGCGGGCCAGCTGACGCATCATGGCCTGGACCAGCGAGAGGATGTTCTTTGTGCGGTGAACGAGCTCCTGCAGAATGAAGTGGATGCGTTCTTCCGCCTCCGCTCTGTCGAAGGAAGCATTCGACAGAGCCACCGCCACCTGGTTGGCCTCAAGGATCTTGGTGCGCTCCGGAGAGACGATCTCACCATGACCGATGCGCTCCGCCATCCACGCGATCCTGCGGATCGCCGAACGCAGATGGTGGGCTGCGACCAGAACGATGCCAAGCAGCAGGGTCATCAGAACGAGGCTGCCGATCAAAAGACTTTGCCAGAGGGTGATGAACGACCCCTTGAGACTGTCCACCGGTCCCCAGACCAGGGCGCGCCATGGCCAGTCCGCCACTTTCGCGTATCCCATCAGATACTGTCGACCATTCTGGTAGAATACGGCGCTATTGTTGGATCCATACATCAGATCTAGCCAGCTTTGCTCGACCTCAGTACCGGATGGCTTATTCTCAGCGCCATTCGACACGACGATCCGGCCATCGCCATCCACCAGGGCTGACGACCATCCAACCGGCAGCGCCTCGCGCGCGGCAAGGCTTGCAAGGCTTGCCGCATCCTGGGTGAGCACGACAGCGTTGATGCCGTCCGAAGTCAGCGCGGTGACGGGCATGGTCAGGTTGACCACCCAGCGTTCGCTCGTCGCGCCGAAGAAAACGCCTGAGAGCTCCACTTCGCCGGAGCGGAGGGCAGCCATGACCGAGCCCGGATTGGCCATGGGCTTAAGCGTAGCGCCCCAAGGCATACGCGTGTTGAGGATTTGCACCCCGTCTCGCCGCGCCAGCATAACATAGAGAGAGCTTTCCTTGAGGCTCTCGCCGACGCGCGCATGGAATGCCTGAAGGTTGCCCTGCTGTAGCTCGACAGAATTTGCCACAAGGGCAAGCGTCGTTTCCATATCGGCAATCTTGCGCTCGACCGCACGGCTAATGGCCTGTGCGTCGTCCGCCACATCGGCGCGCATGGTCTGAAACTGCGATCGCTCGAGCTGCAACAGCAAAAAGGCGACAAAAGCGAGCAGCGGTACTGTCGCCAGGACGGCCATGGCGGCGAGATATGAGCCGATCGACGCTGTCGGAAAGAGACCAGCAAGCAGCCTGCCAACACGGTTCAAGGCGTCGCCCTCCTAAAGCTAAGCTCCGAATTCACGAGGGCCTTGGAGAACCAAATGCGAGTGGGGGCGTTAGGAAGGGTACAGCGACACAGGAGGTTGCCATGATTTTTAAGCCGCAGCGTTTCCATGGAGAGGCGCCAGAAGTGACGGAAGAGTTTCCAACCGATGCGCAGCTTGAGCAGCGAGTTGCCGATGCGCTGGCCACATCCGACGGTACCGGGGCGGAAGGCCTTCGCGTCGTGGCGGCGGGCAAGGAGATCTTCCTGTTCGGCACGGTAGCGACGCGCGACGAGATGGACAGAGCA
Source organism: Allorhizobium sp. (assembly GCA_045377275.1). Taxonomy (GTDB): domain Bacteria; phylum Pseudomonadota; class Alphaproteobacteria; order Rhizobiales; family Rhizobiaceae; genus Allorhizobium. The sequence goes on from JBJIOA010000012.1 coordinate 457,235, forward strand.
GTTGAAGTTGCGCTTGCAGTGCCCGGGGTCGAAAAGGTCACCGTTCGGATGGAAAGCGGCGAAGCGCCCTGAGAGCAAACCCTCAAAGCCGCAAGCCCGGAGCCGTCGCAGAAGAGACGACCGCCGGAGAAGAGCTTCACGCCGACCCCACGAACCAATCGAAGCCATCGTTGCGATGATTGATTTCACCTATGTTCCGATTTTCCTCGCCGACAAAATGTCAGGCGCGCCCACCCATGCCGTTTGTGCCGTCCATCCCCCATGCCTGCGTTAAGCCGACGATCTCCTGCATTCGCCCGCGCAAGTCCTGTTGGCGGAAAACAGTCACCTTTCGGATTGAATGCTGGCTGGCGGAGTATTCTTGAGCGGCTTCTACTGCGAGCCGATAGCTCGGATAGACTGCCGACTGCCCTTCCTCCGAGAGGAAACACCAACCGTTCGCCTGGGGGACAATATCGCAATACACTTGAGTCATGCCGCACTCCTCCTGATATCGCCCGAACGCGCGATTGGCCGAAGGGTTCCTGCCAAGATGCAATTTTTCTTCGTGGGGGCTGTTAACCGCAGGCAACGATTAGGCTTCTCGCGGGCAACTGCGAGAGACCCCGCATGCTCGGTTGAGCGCGTTGCGGCAAGTTCCTGCAGTGATGCGAGGAAACGGCGGACGGCGGCCCTAAGTGTTTTCAGGAACAAAGTCGAGGGCGGCGGGATTGCTTGTTCATGATGCCGGGCCGGTCGCATTCCGCGGCGGGCGGCTCCCAGGGAGATGATCATGACGACCCCAAACCCCACGACACCCTATGACGACCAGCCCCCGATGCCTGCTCCGACCTGGACCCCGGAGATACCGATCGATGAACCGCAACCGGATGTCTTGCCGGACGAGGTACCGACACCCAATCCCGACGAGACGCGCGATCCGCCTGTGACGGAGCCGTCGCCGATTTGACAGTAAGTGTCGACGCGGGCCTTAGCGCAGGCCCGCGACCTTCTCCCAGCTCTTCTTTCCTGCAACCCAGTTCTGCCAGTCAGTGACCGAGCCATAGAAGACGTTCAGGTCGATTTTGCCGTTGACGCCCTGCGAGAGACCAGAGCCGGAATACTGCCAGAAGACCCATTTACGGCCCGGATAGACCTTGGACGGGTGGGCCGCGACTGAGCGGAGCCAGAAGGGATAGTCGAGGAAGTGGCCGCGCAGATTGTCCTTGTAGAAGTCAGGGGCCGTGTAGATGACCGGCCGCTTGCCGTAATGCCGCTCGAGACGATCCATGAAGACCTGCATCTTTTCGCGCGCCTTTTCCGGCGAAAGGCGGAAGCGGCAGCTGGATTCGCCATTGTATTCGACGTCGATGACGGGCGGCAGGGCATCCGGATCACGCGGGACGTTGCGGATGAACCAGTCCGCCTGCTCCGAGGCCACGCGGCACCAATAGAAGAAATGATAGGCGCCGCGCTTTACGCCGGCCTCTTTGGCTCGATCCCAGTTGGTGCGAAACATCGGATCGAGATGATCGCCCCCATCGGTCGCCTTGATGTAGGCGAAGTTGGCGCCCTGGCTGCGCAGAGTTTGCCAGTCAATGTTGCCCTGCCAGCGCGAAACGTCGACGCCGTGTACGGCGTGATGTTTCGGTGCCACCTTACCGAAATTGATCGGCTTGGCGTCGCTGAAGCGCTGATTGTAAACACGATGGCGTCCGCCGGAACGCGCTGACGGGTCGCGAGGTGCGAGGACCGCGCGTATCGGCGACGACAGCATGGCCATTGGCCGCTGATCGGGCACGGGCATGCCGGCCGTCATGGGTGGCGTATCGAAATGCGCCTGGGTCGGCGTGTCACCAGCCCAGGACAGAGCCTGCGGGTCACGGCCGGAGGTCGAGGCGACGGATGAAATGGAACCGGTTTGCTCGCTGACGGCAACGGCAGGTGTCGGGGCTGCGGCAGTCTGAACCTGTTGGGGCGCCCGCTTTGATCCAAGTTGCAGGGCTTCTATCGGATTGGTGCGAGCACTGCATCCGGCAAGCACCAGACAGCCGATGAGGAGCGAAGGGACAACCTTGGAACGCATGGCACAGAACTCAAAACAAATGCCGGGCGCATTCGAAGTCGGACACCCGGGGCCTCTGGGAATTGCTAACAAAGCTTTACCGGGAAAAGGTGAATGCAATCTTTACGGGCCGCATCAGGTTTCGACGAAGTGACGCCAAAGAGTGACCGTTCACACAGATGTGCAGCCTCGGGGCGATCTTCAGGGTTTCGGACACCGTAGAACGAACAGACGGGATATCTTGAACACAGGAAACGACCGCCATGCTTTCGCGACGCTCTTTTCTGATGACCTCCTTGTTCGTTTTGGCCGGGATACCGGCGCGCAGTGCCGATCCTTGGGAAGCACTGCGCACTAGGCGCGCCTTCGTTCTCCTCCGGCATGCGATTGCGCCGGGGACCGGCGATCCGCCTGGCATGCGCCTCGGCGAGTGCAGCACGCAGCGCAATCTTTCCGATGAGGGTCGGGCCCAGGCGCAGCGGATCGGCTCCTTGCTGCGCGAAAAGGGGATCGACAGGGCGGCGGTCTATTCGAGTGAATGGTGTCGCTGTCTGGACACCGCGCGTCTACTGGATCTGGGGCCGGTGTCGCCGCAGCCGCTTCTCAATTCCTTTTTCGGCCGGGCGGAGAACGGCGCCTCACAGACGGAAGCGCTCAGGGCTTGGCTATCGAGCAGTCCGGGCGACCTCCCGCTGGTTCTCGTCACGCATCAGGTCAACATCACGGGGCTGACATCGATCGTTCCGCGCAGCGGCGAACTCGTCTTTACGTCCATCAATCCAGCCGGCGCGGTCAGCGTCATCGGCCGGCAGTCCGCCGGGGCATGACAGGAAAAATCATGCGGCACAAATGGGGACCGCGCGTGATGAAAGGACTTGAAACAGGCTTAGGTGCGGCGGCAATCCAGACATGCCCCAGCGGACGCGCCGGCAGGGTCGGCGGCCGTATCTTTCTCCAAATGCGTGCATGACGGGAGTCTAAAATCTGCATCGATCGGTTCGTGCCCGTGTTCTGCCGTCCCAAGGGGATCAAAACCGAGGTGTGTCGCAGTCACGGCAAAAATCGTGCACGGTGTGCTGGCCTCGCAGCGTTGGCAGGAAGCGAAGCGTTCCGCTGCCTCAGTGCTGCTTCAACAACTCTTCTGCCTGCACAGTGTGACACTTGCGCCTATCGCGCCGCACAATAGGATGGGGAGCAGGAAAAAGCGCAGGGGGTATTTCATGGACGAACCGCACGACACCAGCCAACTCGAGATGGTGGTCCTGATGACACCCGACATGGCCAACTTTTCCGGCAAGGTGCATGGCGGCGCGCTGCTCAATCTGCTCGATCGGGTCGCCTATTCCTGCGCTTCGCGCTACTCGCAACAATATGCGGTGACGTTGTCAGTGGATCAGGTCGTGTTTCGCCAGCCGATCCATGTCGGTGAACTCGTGACGTTCCGGGCCTCAATCAACCATGCCGGTCGGACATCGATGGAAGTCGGCATTCGGGTCGAGGCCGAAAACATCAGGACCGGCGAGCGGCGCCACACGAATTCCTGTTACTTCACCATGGTCGCCGTCGATGCCGAAGGCAGACCGACGGCGGTGCCGACCTACATGCCGCAAACAGAGGTTCGCAAGCGTCGACAGCGCGCTGCGGAAACCCGCCGGGCGCTGCGGCTGGAATTCGAGGCGCGCTTCAGAGAGGCGAGCCAGACCGCAGAAGAAGCCCTTCCGATCGCGTGAGGCAAACCCGAATTGCTTGACTTTGTCGCACCTTTGACCAAGTCCGAGGTGGCTGTGGTGCATGGTGGAGTTGGAAATGATGCAGAAGCTTTTTGATCTTTCGGGGCGCCGCGCGCTGGTGACAGGCTCTTCACAGGGCATCGGCTTTGCCCTCGCAGCCGGCTTGCAGCAGGCCGGCGCGGAAATCGTGCTCAACGGCCGTAGCCTGGACAAGCTCAAGGTGGCTGCAGCCAAGCTTGGATCCGGAGCGAGGATCCTGCCGTTCGACGTGACCGATCATGTGGCCGTGCGGGATGCTGTCGACCGGTTCGAAGCAGACGTCGGTTCGATTGACATCCTTGTCAACAGTGCCGGCATGCAGCACCGAGCGCCGCTGGAAGACTTCCCGGCCGACGCGTTCGAAAAGCTGCTGGCCGCGAATGTCTCAAGCGTTTTCAATGTCGGCCAAGCCGTCGCCCGACACATGATCGGCCGCAAGCGTGGCAAGATCATCAACATCGCCAGCGTCCAGACGGCACTCGCGCGTCCGACCATCGCGCCCTACACGGCGACCAAGGGCGCCGTCGGCAACCTCACCAAGGGCATGGCGACCGATTGGGCACGCCATGGGCTGCAATGCAATGCGATTGCGCCCGGCTATTTCGAGACGCCGCTCAATGCGGCACTGGTTGCAGATCCGGAGTTCACGACCTGGCTGTCGAGACGCACGCCGGCGGGGCGCTGGGGCAAGGTCGAGGAACTGGCAGGAGCCTGCGTCTTTCTCGCATCCGACGCGTCTTCCTTCGTCAACGGCCACATCCTCTATGTGGACGGAGGCATTACCGCTTCCCTCTAACCGCGAGGCTGAGTGTTGCGTCTTCAGATCCGGGAGAAGGCCGCCAGCACCGTCCGTTCGGACTGCAGGAGATAGGCTTCCAAGGCGGCGGCCGCTCCCTTGGGATCGCCTGCCACCAGTTTTTCGAGAATGGCCGCATTCATCTCGACGTAGGGCGCGTGCAGCAGTTCCGGCTCTTTCAGCAGGCCGAAGCTCAAGCGCAGTTCGGCGGCGATCTGCGCATAAAAGCCCGTCAGTCTTTCACTATCGGCCAGATCGACGATTGCTGCGTGGAATTTCATGTTCTCGCTACCGACCGCGGTCCAGTCGTTGAGCTTGCTCGCCGCACGGGCGGTCTCAACTGCCGCCCGCATGCGGGCAACTGCCGGGTGGTTGGGATAGGCATTGGACAGCGCCTGACACTCGACAAGGCGGCGAACGCGATAGATATCGATTATCGAGGCCATGCTGGGCGTTGCAACGAAGACACCCCTGTTCGGTTCGTGCTGAAGCAGTCCGTCTTTGGTCAATAGCCGGAATGCTTCGCGCAGCGAATTGCGAGACACAGCAAAGTCGGCGCTGAGCGCAGCTTCCGACAAGCGCTGTCCGGGCTTCAGCTCTCCGCTGATCAGTCTGTCGCGAATTGCCTCCGCCAGGCGTGGCGCCAAGGCCGCTGTCGGTTCCGTCTCTGCCATGTTCATTCCCCAAGTTGCCGGCCCCAAGGTGCCGTTAGTCCGCTGCATCTTCACGAGCCATCCGTCGATCGGTGGAGAGCTCCGCGGCCTTATCGTCCATGTGCGAAATCGCAGCAAGGCGGGAGCCAATCACGGCCAAAAATTGTTCTTAAACAGCGAGAAACTGCTTATCCGAGTATCAATTTGCTCAACATTGCGGCAATCAAGTAGAACGATCAAATAAAATCGTTGAACAATATTGACAGAATTGTGAAACCACGAGAGGCTACCCCCTGCAGGTGAACAACAAGCCCCGCGCAAAGCCGGGACAGGTCAACCGAGAGGGTAAATATGGAACAGACTTCGACAGCTCCCGATGGAGCCGCATCCGGCGGCATGTCCGCCAAGACGCGCCGCGGCGCCTTGATCGCCGCAATCTTTCTCATGGCGACGTCCGCCATCGGGCCTGGTTTCATTACCCAGACCGCAACATTTACGACGAAGCTCGGATCCGCTTTCGCGTTTGCGATCCTCGCCTCGATCCTCATCGACTTCGTGGTCCAGCTGAACATCTGGCGGATCGTGACGCTGACCAAGATGCGCGCGTCAGATATCGCGAACGCCGCCATTCCCGGCACCGGCTATGTGCTGGCGATCCTCGTCATCGTCGGCGGGTTGTTCTTCAACATCGGCAATATCGGCGGTGCGGGCCTTGGCCTCAATGCGCTACTCGGCCTCGACCCCAAGCTGGGCGGATCGATCAGCGCACTGATCGCGATCGGTATCTTCCTCTCGCATCGCGCAGGTATCGCGATCGACCGCGTCATCGTCGTCGCCGGCCTGATGATGATCGTATTGACCGTTTACGTCGCGCTTGTCTCGCAGCCGCCGGTGGGTGACGCCTTCTTCCAGACCTTCCTGCCGAGCACGATCGATTTTGCGACGATCACGACGATCGTCGGCGGTACGGTCGGCGGCTACATCACCTATTCCGGCGCCCACCGTCTGCTCGACAAGGGCACTGTTGGCATCGAGAACCTCGGCGCTGTCAACCGCGCCGCTCTGACCGGCATCGCCGTCACCGGCGTCATGCGCTACGTACTCTTCCTCGCCATCCTCGGCGTTGTCGCCAGCGGTGTAGCGATCGACGTCACCGGTGCTGGCGCCAACCCGGCAGCCCAGGCATTCCAGGCTGCCGCAGGCGACGTCGGCATGCGCATCTTCGGTGCGATCTTCTGGGCAGCTGCGATCACCTCGGTCATCGGCGCGGCCTATACCTCGGTATCCTTCGTCACCGTCTTCAAAAAGGACATGACCGAACGCGCTCGCAACATCGCGACCGTCATCTTCATCGCGGTTTCGCTGTTCTTCTACATCATCATCACGACGCCGCCGGCACAGATGCTGGTCTTCGTCGGCGGTTTGAACGGCCTCATCCTGCCGATCGGCCTCACCATCTTCATCTATGCCGGCTGGGCGCGCTCCGACCTGATGGGTGGCTATCGCTATCCGCGCTGGCTGCTGATCCTAGGGGCCCTCACTTGCGCGCTCACCTGGTACATGGGCTACAAGTCGATCGGACCGATATTCGCGCTGCTGACCGCGGCGTAACTCGCACCAAAGGGAGGACGACATGACTGCCATCGATCTGAACAGCGACCTCGGGGAAAGCTATGGTGCCTGGGCCATGGGCGACGACGAGGCGATGCTTTCCATCGTCTCAAGCGCCAATGTCGCCTGCGGTTTCCATGCCGGCGATCCGCTCGGCATACTGAAGACCGTGAAGGCTGCGGCAGAGCGCGGCGTCTCGATCGGGGCGCATGTCTCCTACCCGGATCGCGTCGGCTTCGGCCGGCGCGACATGGATGTCACCTCGGCGGAACTGACCGCCGATGTGATCTACCAGATCGGTGCAATCAAGGGCATCGCTGCGGCATCCGGGGTCAGCGTCGGATATGTGAAGCCGCATGGCGCCCTCTACAACCGCATCGCCCACGACCCCAAGCAGGGCCAGGCCGTGATCGACGGTATCAAGGCGATCGATCCTGAACTTGTGATGATGGGGCTTGCGGGTTCGCCCATCCTCGAGCTGGCGCGTGCCTCGGGGCTCAAGGTGGTCGCGGAGGCTTTCGCGGATCGCGCCTACACGCCTTCGGGCGCGCTGGTATCAAGGCGCGAAGCCGGCGCGGTGCTGCATGACGCAGGTCTCATCGCCAGACGCATGCTGCAGCTGGCGCATGACGGCACGATCGAAGCGATCGACGGTTCGATCATCAAGATCGATGCGCAATCGATCTGCGTCCATGGCGACAGCCCCGGCGCCGTCGCGATCGCACGCGAGATCCGCCAGGCCTTTGAGAAGGACGGCATCGTGGTTCGGTCCTTCCTGACGCGCTGACGCCCTCAACAGGAGACGTTCGATGATCAATCTCGACACTTTGCGGCATGTGGATACGGCTGCAGCGCGGGCGGCCAGAGAGCGCTATCGCAGCGGCGCCATTGAGCCGACTTCGGGCGTGGCGCCTGGCTTTACCCAGGCGAACATGATCGTGCTTCCACGTGACTGGGCCTTCGACTTCCTGCTCTATGCACAGCGCAATCCGAAGGCCTGTCCCGTGCTCGACGTCTCCGATCCGGGCTCGCATGCGACCGTACTCGCCGATGGTGCCGATCTGCGGCGCGATGTGCCGCTCTATCGGATTTGGCGCGACGGCAAGCTCGCGGAAGAAGTGACCGACGCGACGAAAGCCTGGGCGGAGCATCCCGATCTCGTCAGCTTCCTGATTGGCTGTAGCTTCACTTTCGAGACGCCGATGATCGAGGCGGGCATCGAGATCCGCCACATCACCGACAAGTCGAATGTGCCGATGTACCTGACCAATCGCGCCTGCCGGCCTGCGGGTCGACTGCAAGGCAATCTGGTCGTCTCGATGCGGCCTATCCCGGCGGCGCGCGTGGCGGATGCGGCCACCATTTCGGGCCGTTTCCCGGCTGTGCATGGGGCGCCCGTGCATGTGGGTGCGCCGGAAGAGCTTGGGATTGCTGATCTCGGCAAGCCAGAGTTCGGCGATGCAGTGCGGATCGAGCCGGGGGAAGTGCCGGTCTTCTGGGCCTGCGGGGTGACACCTCAGGCTGCGGTCATGGCGTCTAAGGTTCCGTTCGCCATCACCCACGCCCCCGGCCACATGTTCATCACCGATATTCCCGATTCCGCCTATCACGCCTGAGGCCAAGATGCGTTTTCTTCCCGTCAGCCTGACCGTTCTGATCGTCGAATTGAGGGATCTCGACGAGACGCTCGCGCTCTTCGCCTCGCTGGAGGCGGAGCCCGTCGACGGCGTGGTCGACATCGTGCCGGCCGCGCGCACTTTGATGATCCGCTTTCGTGCGGAAATGCTGACGGCGGAAAAGCTGGCGGCGGCGATCAGCACGCGCGACCTCTCGGCCAAGATCCCGCCATCCGACATGCTGGTCGAAATCCCCGTCTCCTATGATGGCGAAGACCTGCAGGACGTTGCTAACCTGACGGGCTTGTCGATTGCGGAAGTGATCGAACGACATACCGCAAGCGAGTTCACAGTCGCCTTCTGCGGCTTTGCTCCCGGCTTCGGTTATCTCGTCGGTGGCGATCCGGCCCTGCAGGTGCCGCGGCGCCAGAGCCCTCGGACGAAGATCCCGGCCGGCTCCGTTGCGCTGGCCGGCGCCTTTTCCGGGGTCTATCCGCAGGCGAGCCCGGGCGGCTGGCAGATCATCGGCACGACGCCCGTGAAAATGTGGGATCTGACGCGCGAGCCGCCTGCCCTTTTCCAGCCGGGATACCGCGTACGCTTTTTCGATCTGGCTAAACGAACACAGCCAGTCATCGCCTCGGTGACATCGGATGTAGCCACGCCCCCTGTTGCAGAGTATGCGGCATCCACCACCATCAAGGTCACGGCCGCCCCGATGCCAGCGCTGGTGCAGGATCTCGGTCGTTTCGGTCAGACGGGCCAGGGTGTCTCCTCCGCCGGTGCGCTGGACCAGGGCGCGTTCCGGGCCGCAAACCGCATCGTCGGCAATCCGGTCAACACCCCTTGTCTGGAAATTGCCATGGGTGGCTTCTCGTTCGAGATCTCCGGCACTGGCGTGATGGCGCTGACCGGTGCGCCCTGCCCTGTCTCCATTCAGGACGCGAAGGGCCGCGTGACGGAGGCGTCCAGCTATCAACCCATCTCGCTCGAAGCCGGCGATCGCTTAACACTCGGCTTTGCCGCCCGAGGCGCACGCAGCTATCTCGCCTTTCGCGGGGGCATCGACGTGGCGCCGGTGCTCGGCAGCGCGTCGACCGATACGCTTGCCGTCGTCGGTCCCGACCCGGTCGGCATGGGCGCGATGCTTGCGGTTGGCACGGCCGAGCACAGCCTTACTCCCGTATCGCTCACCGAGAGCCCCGCCTTCGACTGCCCCGCACCGGGCGAGATCGTTACGCTTGATGTGGTCATGGGGCCACGCAGCGACTGGTTCACCGAGCACGGCATCTCCACGCTTTCATCCCAGGTCTTTGAGGTGACGCCGCAGTCGAACCGGGTCGGCATCCGCTTGTCCGGTCCGGAGCCGCTTGAACGTAAGGACAAGGCGGAGCTTCCGAGCGAAGGCACGGCGACCGGCGCGATCCAGGTTCCGCATAGTGGCCAGCCTGTGCTTTTCCTTGCCGATCACCCCCTGACAGGCGGTTATCCAGTCATCGGCACGGTCGCCGAATATCATCTCGATCTCGCCGGGCAGATCCCGGTGAATGCCAAAATCCAGTTCCGGCCCATCACGCGCTTCGCCGAGATCATGCCCGACAGGGCATGACCCGCAGCGCCGCGATGAAAGCCCAAGAAGACAGTGAGGAGACCCCGATGAAAAAAGTGCTGATTGCCAATCGCGGCGAAATCGCCGTGCGTATCATCCGCGCCTGCCGCGACTACGGGCTCCAATCCGTTGCCGTCTATGCCGATCCGGACATGGATGCAGTGTTCGTCAAGCTCGCAGACGAGGCCTATGGCCTTGGCGGCAGCCGTCCTGCCGAGACTTATCTCGACATCGAGAAGCTCCTCGACATTGCGAAGCGCTCGGGGGCGGATGCCGTCCATCCCGGCTACGGTTTCCTGTCCGAACGCGCCGAGTTCGCTCGCGCCGTCCAGGAGGCGGGGCTTGCCTGATTGGCCCGGACCCGGAAGTCATCGAGGCCCTCGGCGACAAGGTCGAGGCGCGACGGATCGCACAGTCGGTGGGTGCTCCGCTGGTCGCAGGCAGCGATGGTCCGGTCGAGACCGCCGAAGAGGTCATCGCTTTTGCCAAGCAGCATGGGCTTCCCGTCGCCATCAAGGCTGCCCATGGCGGCGGCGGACGTGGCCTCAAGGTCGCCTGGAAGATGGAGGAGGTGGCAGAGCTCTATCATTCGGCCGTGCGCGAGGCCGAGGCCGCCTTCGGGCGTGGCGAGTGTTTCCTCGAGCGCTTCCTCGATCGGCCACGCCATATCGAGGCGCAGGTTCTTGCCGACAAACATGGCAATGTGCTTGTCCTCGGCACCCGTGACTGCTCGCTGCAGCGGCGCAACCAGAAGCTCGTCGAGGAGGCGCCAGCACCCTACCTGACCGACGCACAGCGCCAGTCGATCCATGATGCCGCCAAGAAGATCTGTGCAGCTGCCGGCTATTCGGGCGCCGGTACGGTCGAGTTTCTGCTCGGGGTCGACGGCACCATCTCATTCCTGGAAGTAAACACCCGTCTGCAGGTCGAACATCCGGTGACCGAAGAAACCACGGGGATCGATCTCGTCGTGGAACAGTTCCGGATTGCCGAAGGCAAGGCACTCGATGTGCTGGAGACCCCTGCCCCGCGGGGCCACTCGATCGAATTCCGCATCAATGCCGAAGATCCGGGCCGCGGCTTCCTGCCGACGCCGGGTGCGATCACCCGTTTCGATCCGCCTTCGGGTCCCGGTGTTCGCCTGGACTCGGGCGTCGTCAGCGGTTCGACCATTCCCGGCACCTTCGATTCCCTCATGGCGAAGCTGATCGTGACCGGCGCGACACGCGAGCAGGCCCTTGCACGTGCTCGACGGGCACTCGCCGAGTTCAAGATCGAAGGCGTGGCGACCGTCTTGCCTTTCCATCGCGCGGCCATGGAACACCGCGACTTCACCGGAGAAGAAGGCTTCCGCGTCCACACCCGCTGGATCGAGACGGATTTCGCCGAGCCGCTTACGGCCGCCGCCCGTCCGGAGCCGGTCTCTGATGCGTCCCTGATCCGGACCCACGTCGAGATTGATGGCAGAAGGCACGAACTGGCGATCCCCGCCATGCTGCTTTCCGGCCTCGGCAATATCGCTGGTGGACAGGCTGGCGGCGCAGAACCTTCCACCGCCAAGGCGCAAGACAGCCTGAGTATCGCCGCGCCCATTTCGGGCACGCTGCAGGCGTTCAAGGTCGAAGAGGGTGCAGAGGTGCAAAGCGGCGATCTGATTGCGGTGATGGAAGCGATGAAGATGGAAACCCAAGTCATCGCGGCGCGCGACGGGCGTGTCAGCTTCAAAAGCGAGGCAGGCGCCTATCTGGCTGCCGGGCAGGAGATCGCGCGCTATCTAGACTAAGTGCTGCGTGCGTTTGAACCGAGAGGGCTGGACAAACCCTGTCGGCCCGTCTCCTCTGAACAACTCTCTTTCAAACAGCAAAAGGCCCGCCAATGGCGGGCCAAACGCTGAAGTCGATGAGACTTAGGCCTTGTCGACGACGTTCTTCACGGCGTCCTTGGCTTCACCCTTGACCTGCTGGCCATGGCCCTTGGCTTCCTGAGCCGCGCCCTTGGCTTCCAGGCTGTGGTTGTCGGTGGCGTCACCGACGGCCTGCTTGGCCTTGCCTACGAGTTCATTCGTCTTGCCGGAAATCTTGTCGGATGTGGAACCCATTTTCGTTCTCCTTGTTGGCGGTAACGCACAGCTTTCAATTCGCTACCCGGTCATGTCTGCCGGGAAAGTCCATCTCGCGCTGCTCAACGATCCGCTTGCACATACAATGCTTTAGGGCGCAATTCGTTCCGATGCTTGAGGCCGAATACCCCGGACGGGATGGGGCCCTAGGGAACACGAATGTGTGAGGCTCCCTCTGTTGCTGCGCGCCCGCAGAACACAGAAAAACCGGTGATGAGGTCACCCATCACCGGTTCGTTTGATCCATTCAACCCGACAGTCAGCGCTTGTAGGCGCCGAGACCGGGACGGTAGGTCTTGTCGTCGAGGAACTGCTTCAGGCCCTCGGCGCGGCCGTTGCTCTTGTCGAGGAAGAGCATCTGCTCCAGCTTGGCGTAGATGTAGTCGTCGGCCTGTTCCCAAGGCATGTTGCGCACGCGCTTGAACGTGTCCTTGGCAGCCTTGAGCACCACGGGGTTCTTTTCGAGCAGGCTTGCACAGAGAGCGCGGACGCGGGTCTCAAGGTCAGCCAGGGGTACGGACTCGTTGACGAGGCCCATCTCACGGGCCTTCTGACCGCCGAAGGTCTCGCCGGTCATGATGTAATAGAGCGAGTCCCGGTGGTTCATCACTTCCGCAACGGCGCGGGTGACATTGCCGCCCGGCAGGATGCCCCAGTTGATTTCCGAAAGGCCAAACGTGGCTTCGTCTGCGGCGATCGCGAGATCGCAGGAAACGAGCGGCGTGAAGGCGCCGCCGAAGCACCAGCCGTTGACCATGGCGATGGTCGGCTTTTCGAAATACATCAGGCGGTTCCACCAGCCACCAGACTGACGGCGGCTCTTCAGGACAGCCGCACGGCCCTTGCCGTCATTCTCCCGGAAATATTCCTTCAAATCCATGCCGGCGGACCAGGACTGGCCAGCGCCGCGCAGGACGAGCACGCCGCAGCGATCATCGGCTTCCAATTCGTCCAGCACTTCCAGCATGCGGACATTCAGCTTCGGGTTCATCGCATTGCGCTTTTCCGGCCGGTTCAGGGTCACGAAGGCGATGCCGTTGTCAAATTCGACCAGAACCGGATCTGGCGTGGTGTTTGTCTCAGTCATGATGGCTCCTTGAGGCATTTCTTGGGGCATGGGCCCGGTCGAAGGTGTTCAGATGTTGGCATGGGCTTGGCGCAGGATGTGTTTCTGCGCCTTTCCGGATGCCGTTCGCGGGATCTGGTCGAGAAAGACGATGCGGGCCGGGCGCTTGTAGGACGCCAGACGATCGGCACAATGGGCGAGGATTTCGTCGGCAGAGGGCAAGTCTGCTTGGGCGACTATGAAGGCGACGCCGCATTCGCCCCATTTCGGATCGGGCAGCCCCAGCACAGCAACATCCCGGACCTTGGGATGCGCGCCGATGACGGCCTCGATCTCTGCCGGGAAGACGTTCTCCCCACCGGAGATGTACATGTCCTTGAGTCTATCCGGGACGTAGATGACGCCTCCTTCACCACGTCGGCCAAGATCCCCCGTGCGATACCATTCGCCGACGAAAGCCCGGGCAGTCTCTTCCGGATTGTTCCAATAGCCTGGCGTGACCGAGGGACCCTTCACCCAGATTTCACCGACCTCGCCATCCGGCACATCCTGACCGTCATCGCCGACCAGCCGAACGGCGAGAAGCGGTGCGGGATAGCCGACGCTGCCAGGATGCCGCGCGACTGCATCAAGATCCAGCGGCATGTGAATCGTCGTCCCGGCTTCGCTCATGCCGTAGCCGTTAACGAGCGGAATGCCGTCTTCGAGGAAGGTTTCGATCAGCGCTGGCGACAATGGCGCCCCTCCGATGAAGATCGCCTGCAGTGCTTTCAGAGCCGTCGGGTCCCAGGCGGGAGCGTTTCGAAGGGCCGCCGCCATCTGCGGGACCGCGAAATAATGGGTAATGCCGAGCGCTGGATCTCCGAGGACTGAAAGGGTGCGGTCGGGGATGAAGCGATCGGAGATGACCAGGCGTCCGCCCATCATCAGTGTCGTGCGGCCGATCGCGACCAGACCGATGGTATGGAAAAACGGCAGATCGCAGAGCGTGACGGAGTGACTGGTGACTTCACCGACGAGCGAAAAGTTGACGGCGGAGGCAAAGGCGTTGCGGCGTGTGATGACCACCCCCTTGGGGCTCCCCGTAGTCCCCGAGGTGTAGAGCATGATGCAGGGTGCATCCGCATCGATCCTGGCCGGCTCCGCCCTCGGTGCTGTGGCGACAAGCTCAGCCCAGCCACCTTCGCCTTCAACGGCAATGGTGCGCGACATTGCCGCAGAGATCTCGGCGAGGACCGGAGCGAATTCTGCATCATGCAGCAGCAGCGAAGGCTCGCAATCGGCGATGATCTGTCCGAGCTCGGCTGCGCCGAGGCGCCAGTTCAAGGGCACGAAGACCAGGCCTGCGCGCTGGCATGCAAGGCACACGGTGATCTGCTCGATGGAGTTGCGCCCCAGAAAGGCGATGCGCTGCATGGCATGCGGATTGCCAACGATCTCCAGAAGGCGGTATGCGGCGCGGGCCACGGCGAGATCCAATGCCGCATAATTCAGTGTTCGTCCGGTCGCCACTTCGTAGACCGCCGGCCGTTCCGGCGTCACCTGAGCGCGGTAGATGACGGGATCGTCCGTCTTAAGGCCGACGGCTCCCCTGACTGCCAGAACAGACTCGATTTCAGGCTGCATGCTTGTCCTCCTCGTCGCCACCCCTGAGGGGCCTCCTTGGCGAATTGTATGCTACGCATACTATTTCACCTCCAAAGGTTTGACAAGCGGCAATTTGACTGTTGCAGTCGAAAGTGATCATGAATGAATCAGCAGTTAAGATGCCGCATGATTGGAAGAGCAGCCATGACTCGACACAATGACCTGAAGCCTGCGAATGACGACGACGTCTTCGAAGTGGGCTCACCATTACGCACAGGGCGCCTCGACGACATTCTCGGCTTTCACCTCAGGATGGCGAATGTCGCCATCTATCAGGACTACACGGCCGCCATGGGTGACATCGGGCTGACGCAGAAGCAATTTGCCGTTCTGGAACTGATCGCAGCCAATCCGCGGGTGAGCCAGATCGATATCGCCAACCAGCTCAGCATGGACCGGGCTACAATGATGGCATTGGTGAACCGTCTGGAAAGCCGCGATCTTCTGGAACGGCAGCCATCTCCCATCGATCGGCGACGCCAGGAACTGCTGTTGACCGAGGCTGGAGCTGAGGTCTTGAAGCAGGCGCGCAACATCCAGCAACAGCACGAGCTGCGCTTCACCTCGCGGTTTTCGCCCGAGGAGTTGGAGCAGTTCATCGAAGGCTTGAAGCGTGTCTATGCCGATATCATCCCACGCAACAGCCAGACCGACTAATAACTCCTGCGTACAGTACAAGATGAAACGGCCACCCGTGGGCGGCCGTTCCTACTTGGGGATCAGAAGGGATAGTGCTGGTTCGGGTCTTCGATGGTGATCCAGCGCAGCTCCGTAAATTCGGAGATCGCGGCCTTGCCGCCGAAGCGACCATAGCCACTGCCCTTGACGCCACCGAACGGCATCTGCGGCTCGTCGAAGACCGTCGGGCCATTGATGTGGCAAATGCCGGATTCGATGCGGGCGGCAACGGCCAGAGCACGGCGGATGTCGCGGCTGAAGACGGCGCCGGAGAGACCGTACTCGGTGTCGTTGGCAACGCGGATCGCTTCTTCCTCATCCTTCACGCGGATGATCGGCTTGACCGGGCCGAAGCTTTCTTCCTGATACATCCGCATGTCCGAGGTGACATTGTCGAGCAAGGTTGCTTCAACGACGCTGCCTTCACGCTTGCCACCGGCAACGAGCTTCGCGCCCTTGGAGACGGCATCTGCGATCAGCTCGTCCATCTTCTTTGCGGAGTCGAGGCTGATGAGCGAGCCAAGCACGACATGGCCCTTTGGGTCACCGGCCGGCAGCTTGGAGGCCTTCGCCGCGAGCTTTGCGACGAACTCGTCGGCGATCTTTTCATCGACGATGATGCGCTCCGTCGACATGCAGATCTGGCCCATATTGGCAAAGGCACCGAAGGCGGCGGCGTTCACTGCCGCGTCGATATCGGCATCGTCGAGGATGACGAGCGGCGCCTTGCCTCCGAGCTCCAGAAGGGCCGGCTTCAGATGACGGCCGCACAGTTCGCCGATGATCTTGCCGACCTTGGTGGAGCCGGTGAAATTGACGCGCTTGACCGCCGGATTGGTGATCAGGGCTTCGACGATCTGAGCTGCATCCTCGGGCGCGTTGGTAATGACGCTGATGGCACCCGTCGGAAGGCCGGCCTCAACGAGGCACTGCGCGATCAGACGATGGGTACCCGGGCACTGCTCCGATGCCTTCAGGATCACGGTGTTGCCGCAGGCGAGCGGCATGGCGACCGCACGGGTACCGAGGATGATCGGCGCATTCCACGGCGCGATGCCAAGGCAGACGCCCACGGCCTGGCGCATGCCCATGGACAACGAACCCGGCTTGTTCGACGGAATGACCTCGCCCGAGATCTGAGTGGTCATGGAAGCGGCTTCGCGCAGCATGCTTGCAGCAACCATGACGTTGAAGGCGCCCCAATGGCCGGTAGCACCGGTTTCGGCGACCACGAGTTCGGAGAACTCGGCGGTCTTCGATTCCATGATGTCGGCAGCCTTTAGCAGGATCTTGCGGCGCTCACCGGGGCCGGTCTTCGACCAGGCCGGGAAGGCTGCAGCAGCCGCTTCTACGGCAGCGTTGGCATCCTCGAGGCTCGCGGCCGAGGCCGTGGTCGCCACTTCCTGCGTAAAGGGATTGATGCGGGTAAAAGTCCGTCCGCCGGCGGCTGCCTTTTCGGCACCATTGATCAACAGCGACACATGCATATTCATGGATTTTCCTCCTCCATTATCATCAGGTTCAGAAACTGGTCAGTCTTGTTCGACTGCCCCACCCGCTCTGTTGCAATCCTGTTATGATCTTCCACAAGCAGGGTATTCAAAGGACCGGCGGCCTCCCCGATCCGATCTATTTTTGTAAGTCTAACAAACGATTGTTTTTTGACAAGTGGTGCCGCTCAGTCGGCACGTCAATAGGGAAGCCCGACATAGTTCTCCGCCATGGCTGTCGATGCGGCTCTCGAATGCGTGAGGTAATCGAGTTCTGCTTCCTGGATCTTCTGGCCGAAATCTCCGGTATCCGGAAAACGGTGCAGCAATGTGGTCATCGACCAGGAGAAGCGAACCGCTTTCCAGACTCGGCTGAGAGCCCGCGCGGAATAGGCGTCGAGTGCCGCATCGGACTTCTCCTGGTAATGTTCGAGAAGTCCCTCGATGAGGTAGTAGACGTCGGATGCGGCGAGGTTCAAGCCCTTGGCGCCGGTCGGCGGGACGATATGCGCAGCATCGCCGACCAGGAACATCCGTCCGAAGCGCATCGGCTCGGCGACGAAGGAACGCAGCGGCGCGATCGATTTTTCGAAGCTCGGTCCCGTCACCATCACCTCTGCGTGATGGGCCGGCAGGCGACGACGCAGTTCGTCCCAGAAGCGGTCATCGGACCACATCTCGACCTTGTCGTCGAGCGAGCACTGAACATAGTAGCGGCTACGGGTTTCGGAGCGCATCGAGCACAGCGCAAACCCCCGCGGGTGATTGGCATAGATGAGTTCATGGTTGACCGGCGGCACGTCGGCGAGGATCCCCAGCCAACCGAAGGGGTAGATCTTTTCGAAGGTCTTGATCGCGCCTTCGGGCACGGCCTTGCGGCTCGCGCCGTGGAAGCCGTCACATCCGGCGATGAAGTCGCAATCGATGCGCTGCGTGACACCATCTTTCTCGAAGGTGACATGCGGCTGGTCGCCGTCGAAACCGGAGGGAACGACGTTGGCGGCATCGTAGATCGTCACACCGCCATCATGCTCGCGGCGCTCGATGAGATCGCGCGTCAGTTCCGTCTGGCCATAGACCATGACCCGCTTGCCACCGGTCAGATCGAAGAGGTCGATACGATGGTCGCGGCCGTCGAACGTAAGGGAGAAACCGTCATGCGGAAGACCTTCCCGATGCAGGCGCTCGCCGACGCCGGCGCGATCCACAAGGCCGACGGTGCCTTCTTCGAGCACCCCGGCCCGCACGCGAGACAGAATGTGTTCCTTGCCGACGCGGTCGACGATGACATTGTCGATGCCGGCATTGGTAAGAAGCTGGCCGAGCAAGAGGCCGGACGGACCTGATCCGATGATGACGACTTTCGTTCGCATGTTTCCTCCCACAGTGCTGCCAATTTGTCTTTCGACAAGTTTTGACGTCGAGCGCGGTCGTCAACAATGGACGCATCGCGTCTTTTGTTGCACAAATCGAACATGACGAAACGCAAACAGCCAATACGGGCCTCGATCCCAACCTACGAGCTCTACGGCGAGGACGATCCGACAGGATCGCGCTTCTGGGTGCATTGCGAGACGATTCCGGCCCGAAGTGCACTGCATCACTGGGAAATCGGGCTGCACAGACACGAACGCTATTTTCAGATCCTGCTCGTGACGGGCGGCTCCGGCGATGCGGTCTTCGAGGGGGACATTGCCCGTTTCGAACCAATCTCGATCGTCACCGTTCCGCCCGCTATCGGGCACGGGTTCCGCTTTTCGCCGGAAATCGACGGCTACGTCTTTACCTTTCTTGCCAGTCGCCTGCCGGTCCGACCGGGCGAGCCGAGCGCGCTCGGTCAGTTTCTTTCGAGACCAAGCGTGACGCGGCTTGCCCCGCAGGATCCGGAGGGGCAGTTGATCCTCTCCCACTTGCTGAGGGTCGCGAGCGAATGGCAGGGGCGGCTTACGGGACGCACTGTGCTGATGGAAACGGGGCTTGCTGCGGCTCTGGCACTTGCCGCCCGCCTCGATGCCCAGGATCGAACTGAGACCGAAGAGATTGATGACAACGACCGAAGGCTTGAAGCCTTCTCCTCACTGCTGCATCGGGAGGTGCGCAACCATCGTCCGGCATCGTTTTACGCCCATGCCCTGGGGATCACGCCGACCCACCTCAACCGTGTGCTGAAAGGCAAGACAGGTCTCGGTACACAGGAGCTCGTCGCGAGACGCCTGATCGAGGAAGCACAACGCGAACTGCTCTTCACGCCCGGCAGCGTCAAGGAAGTCTCGTTCCGCCTCGGCTTTGCCGATCCGGCCTATTTCTCCCGCTTCTTCAGCCGCCAGACCGGGATGACGCCTGCCAACTGGCGCGCTCAGGAACAGCTGCGACTGGGATCCCGGACAGACAAGGCCTAGCCGTCACGGCTGGCTGAAGAGGTCGATCAGAACCTGCCGCATCTCGTTCATCGGCCACTCCCTGGTCTGCGTCTCCGGGAGCATGCCGGTGAGGAAACCTTCCCGCTCGAAACGGGCAACGAGTTCCCTGTCAGCCGACACGACGTGGATCGGGACGGCGCGCGATGCGTTGGGACCGGTGATTATGGCGGCAGGCTGATGGTCACCGAGGATGACGAAGACGGTGTCTTCGCTAAACCGCGCCATATAGCTGCCGAGCGTTTCAAGGGAATAGTCGATCGTCTGGATGTATTGGGCGCGCACACGCTCCGGATCGGCCCAGACGACCCGAGGTGGGTCGCCGCTTTCCGCCTGTGCGTTGAAGATCGATCCGTCGCCGACATCGTCCCAGTCGATTAGGCGGGCAACAGGTGTCCAAGGGGCATGGCTAGAGATCAGCGCCACCTCGGCCATCACACGTTCGCCGGCAGCACGCGCGGGAGCGCGGCCCAGCCGTTCGAAGGCCGACAGCGTGTATTGGTCCGGCATGGTCACCCAATTGAAGGGTTTGCCCTGGTAATCGAGGTCGGCTGCCGCCAGGATCTGCCGGTATCCGTAATAAGCCGCTTCCGGCCAATCCATTGTGATTGCGGGCATGGCCGCGATGCTCTTCCATCCGGCTTCGGCAAACAGCCTGTTGAGGCTCGGCTGCTGGCTGATCATCAGACGGTCATAGCGCGCCTGACTGTCGACCCAGAGGCCGGAGAGGAGCGTTCCATGGGCAAGCCAGCTCAGACCGCCGACGGTCGGGGAAGTGACCCAGGCACTGGCAGAGGCAAGACCGGCGCTTTCGATTTCGGCTTGAACTGTTTCCAGGCGAGGACGGGTAATCGACGCATATCGCGGATCCTCCAGCGCAGAGCGTCCGTAGGATTCCACGAAGAGCAGCACGAAGTCCTTGTCCTTGATGCGCCCGAAAAGTCCGGCTCCATTGCGAGGTCCCTCGCCCCGCGACAGAGCGGTTTCGAAGACATGCATGTCCTGAAAGGAGCGGATGACAAGCGTCAGTCGATTGTTGAGGTAAGAGGGCATGCGCGCCTCGACACGGGGGGTATTCAGGAGGAACGCAGTCCCGCCGAAAAGCGTAATCGCCACCAGAGACAGAACCAGCCAAGAGCGTCGGGGGCGTTGGATTTCCGTCAGTCGCGCTGCGGCCCATAGAAACAGCAGGAGAACCACCAGTAGGCCGACAAGCGCGGCTGCGACAGCCACAAAGGCGGCGAGCGTTCCGACGGTTCCGGAGAACAGGTTCCAGCCGTCCGCCATCATCTTGATATCGAGGTAAGGGTTGAATGGGCGCTGAAAGGCCTCCCGAGTGCCGATGTCGGCTACCTTTAGGAAAAGGATAAGAAGTAGGACCAGCCCGCATAGAACTCCGACCGGCCGGCGAAGGATGCGTGGGACTGCAAGCAACAGCAGCAGCAGGAGCGGCCATTCGAGCGGCAGGCGGGCGAATGCCTGGAAGGTGATGGCATCGAGGCGATCCGGCAGGGTGAAGGCAAACCAGGCGATCACCGTTGCCACGAATGCGCCGAGATAGGGCTTCAGCGTTTCGGCTGACTTCATGACCCAGTCGCTCCGCTTCTGAAGGGGTTAGACCGATTGCACGCGAGAGGATTTGCCGTCATGAAGGTCCGCTGCCTCTCTTTCCCCGTATTAGACAACAAATACCCATTCACCCTCGACGAAAGCCCTGCCGTTTGCCCATTCTGCGTTTCCTTGCTCCCATCGCGTTGATCGCGCTCCTGGCATTCCTCCTGTCCAGAACGGATCTGACCGCGTTGCGAGACGCCTTCTCGCAAATCTCCGCTTTGCATGTGATCGCTGGTCTCGCTCTGGTGCAGATGCAGATTATCGTGTCGGCGCTGCGCTGGCGCTTTACCGCGAGCCGTCTCGGCGAACCGTTCCCGGCGAGCGTCGCGATCAGCGAGTACTACGTGGCGAGCCTTCTCAACCAAAGCCTTCCCGGCGGTGTCGCCGGTGATGCCGTGCGCGCCTACCGCATGCGCAATGCCGGCGCCGGCGGTTGGAAAGGGCCGGCCAAGGCCGTGGTTTTCGAGCGGCTTTCTGGCCAGGCCGCATTTTTCGTTCTGGCGCTTTCCGGCCTGTTCGCCTGGCCGCTGGTCCTCGGAGGCGAGGATGCCGGACGTCAGGCCTTGCTGCTGGTGCTCTGCTTCCTGCTTTTTGTCGCCGCAGTCTGCGCGGGCCTGATCATCGCGAAGCGCCGGTACAAAAGGCTCAGCCATATCGGCGATGACCTCTTGCGCGTCTTCATCCACTGCGGCGCGCTGCCTGTTCAGGCGGGGCTCAGTCTTGTGATCGTCGGCAGCTACGTCGCGACCTTCTTTCTTGCGAGCCATGCCGTTGGCGCGCCTCTCCCCGGCATTGCGACATTCACGATCATTCCGCTCTGCCTGATCGCGATGCTGATCCCCGCTGGTTTCGGAGGCTGGGGTACGCGGGAAGCCGCTGCCATGTCGCTCTGGCCGCTGCTTGGTGCTTCCGAGAGCCAGGGATTGGCTGCGAGCATCGTCTATGGCGGTCTCTCTCTTGCCGGCGCTCTTCCGGGTCTCGCAATCCTGTCGATCGAGGCCATCCGCGGAAAGCCGCGTCGCGCCTGAACGCCCTGTCATCGGGTCTCGATCCGGGCGTAGACGTCGCCGGATTGCGCTTCAGGAGGCATTTGCGACAGCTCGACCAAAAGTTCGTCTGCCGACTTCCAGCGATCCGACACGAATCGATGTTGCTCTCCGACGACACGGTTGAAGCGATAATTGCCAATGCCCATCAGTCGATCGATCGCGTTGGACGCAACGGAGGGCATGGCTGGAATGTATTCGAAGGCGATTAGAGGTATCGGTTTTGAAAGGCCGCAGAGAATTTCCGCCTCTGCACCCTCGACGTCGATCTTGCAAAAGGCCGGCAGACCGTATTTCCCGACCAGATGGTCAAGCGTCACCATGGGTACCGTGACCTTGCGGTCCCAGACGACCTGCGAAAAACCCTTGCTCTGCTTGACTGTCTCGACGAAGCGGCTGGAAATGCTTGTGACCGTCGGATGGCGGCTCGAAATCAGCAAATCGATCTGCCCGGCGGTCCGACCGACGGCCACCCGTTCGAAGCCGGTCAAGGCGCCTGCAAAGCGGCTTTCGATGAAGTCCGCAAAAGCCGGCTGTGGCTCGACGGCAACGACTTTCGCTCCGAGCTTCAACAGGGTGCTGCTGCGGCTGCCGACATGGGCGCCGATATCGAAGACGAGCTCACCCGGCTTGACAATCGATGCATAGAATTGCCGCAACGCCGATCTGCGCCAGGGCTGGCCGTAATAAACAACAAGCGAGCGGGCGAGGCCGAATGATGTCGAGAGACGCTCGGTGAGACTGGTCATGGTGTGACGGGCCGGCGCAGGAGGTAGAGGACATCCACCGTGAAGGAATAGGCGAGCGCCACAAGCGCGACCGCTGCGATGGCGGTCGAATAGGGAACGGTCACAAAGGGGATCAGGATCAAGCAGAGTGCCGAAATCTGAATGACGCAGACAAGCTTGCGTCGGAAGGAGGGAAGGAGCTCGCCGTTCAGCTTCGGCATGACCCAGCCTGCGGCCACGAAGCCGTAGCGCATGAGGCCAATCAGCAAGACCCAGAGCCCGGCCTTTTCCAGAAAGGCTGCGGCGACGGACAACACCAGGATCAAAAGTGCGTCGACTTCCATATCGAAGCGGGCACCGAAGGACGATTCATGGCCGTAGCTTCGTGCGAGATACCCATCGACACCATCGAGAGCCAAGGCAATGAGAACCACACCGGCAAGTGTCCAGAGTGCCGTGTCGGTCGCAGCGAGACTGTCGAAACACAGCACGGTTGCACCAGTCAGGCTGACGAGACAAGCGCGAAAGGCGGTGACGAGATTGGCCGGGCCGAACTTGCGATGGGGGTGGTCGGGCAGAGCATAAACCACCAGCGCAAACATCAGCGCAAGCGACAGAATGACCGAGGCCACGAAGTCCCAGCCGAGAGGGAGATGGAAGGAAACGATCAACGCGATGACCGATGTACCGATCAGCAGGCCGGAGAGGCCCGCCAGCGTGTTCATCAGCAGTCCGCGGCGCTGCCGCAGCATCGCGACCCAGTCGAGCTGGGCATCTGCCCATGGCCGACCGAAGCCATCGCCGCCAAGCCGTTCAGGCTCGCTTGCCATCCTGAAATCCTCCTGCCCGCTTGGAGCTTATTCTGCTGCGACCAGAGTTTCCAGATCCAGCATGTGTCCGGCCCGCAAGGTCTTGGTGCGCAGATAGTTTTCATTTTCCGCCGTGACACGGCCGGTGACCGGCGCTCGCGCCTCGACTTCGATACCGCCCAGCTTTAGGCCCGCGATCTTGGTCGGGTTGTTGGTATAGACTGCTACCTTCGCGATTTCGAGGTGCCGGAGCATGGCCACGGCCGCCTCATAGCGACGATGATCTTCAGCGAGCCCGAGCTCGGCATCCGCATCGATCGTGTCGAGACCGAGATGCTGATAGCCATAGGCGCGCATCTTGGCGCCGATGCCGGTGCCGCGGCCTTCCTGGTCGAGATAAAGCAGCACGCCGCCGCCTGTCTGCTTGAGCAGGGAAAGACCATTGCGCAGCTGGTCGCCGCAATCGCATTTCAGCGAGCCGCAGAGATCACCGGTAATGCAGGAGGAGTGAATGCGGATCGGCACGGTCTTCGTGACATCCGGCTTGCCGACGATAATGGCGACCTGATCCTTCTGAGCAAGGCCACCCCGGAACACGACAAAATCGGCATCACCAAGATCTTTCAAGGGCACGCGGGTGCGAACGACCTTGTCGAAGCGCTGGCGGGCGGCATCCGCGCCTTTCAAACGGCTGGAAGCGATCTCGCAGCAACCGCCGAACCGATCTGTCATGGTGGTGACATCCGCCAGCACCATTGCTGGCAGCAATAGCGCCAGGCGGGCGAGTTCAGTCGTCTGTATCGCGAGCGCATCAGCTGGCTGCCACAAAGCAGGCTTTTCCGCACCAAGTGTGTAAGCAAGGCGCGACGCATCATCGAAAGACAAGCCGGCCAGCGGTGTGATCACGTCCTGCTCTGCTCCGAGGCCCAACCGACCGGCCCGCGGCGCCGTCAACAAGAGGCTATGGCGGTTTTCGGTAACCTCTGCGAATTGATCGAAAAGCGAAGGCGCTACACAGTCGAGCGCCAGAGCAGCAAGCTTTCGTTCCCCCTCCGTTACGATAACGGGTCGGCCATAACGCAGCTCGGCTACAGCGCGTTCTACTTCGATTTCGGCGGTTGAGAATTGGAAAGCGGACTGGCTGGACTTGGACATGAGGCGTACTCTCCCTATCAGTGGCAACCATTACGCCGAAGGTTCAGCGATGGTTTGCGCATCCGCCATAAATTTATTTTGATGGCGGCTAAGGAACAAAATGTCTTCTACGGCAATACGTTCCATTGCTACGCATATTTAGGGTGGGGGACATGCATTTTGAAGCTCGACGCAAATGAACAAATCGTTTCTGCCGGTGAGATGGCGGCTGCGCTGTGGTTCGAGGCGAAGGAAATCTGCCTAGTCCGGCATGAGCCGCTCGGCATGCCTGCTCAGAACGAAGTGCTTGTGCGAACACTCTATAGCGGGATCAGCCGCGGGACCGAGGCCCTGATTTTCAAGGGAGCGGTCCCTGAGAGCGAGTTCGAGCGTATGCGCGGGCCGCATATGGAAGGCGAGTTCCCCTTTCCGGTCAAATATGGATATGCGGCTGTCGGCGAGGTCGTGGAAGGTCCGACAGACCTGATCGGTCGCCACGTCTTTGCCCTTCATCCTCACCAGAATCGCTTCATCCTGGCGTCCGATCAGGTGACGCTGTTGCCTGAGGCGCTGCCGCCGGAACGGGCGGTGCTGGCCGCCAATATGGAAACTGCGCTCAACATCATCTGGGATGCAGGCGTACAGCCGGGCGACCGCGTCGCCGTTTTCGGCGCTGGCGTTGTCGGGACGCTCGTCGCCTATCTCGCCTCGCGGATCGCCGGTACGGAGACTATCCTGATCGACAAGGACCCCAAGCGTGGCAAACTCGCTTCCGATCTGGACCTCGCATTTGCCGAGCCTGATAGGATAGACGGGGAATTCGACATCTTGATCAATGCCAGCGCCGCCCCAGCGGCACTGGAAAACGCCATTGCCCATGCGGGCTTTGAAGCAAGAATTGTCGAAGCCAGCTGGTATGGCGACCGGATGGTCAGTATTCCCCTGGGCGGCGCGTTTCATTCCCGCCGCCTGTCCCTCGTCAGCTCGCAGGTCGGCGGCATCCCGTCCTCACGTGGGGCTCGCTGGACCTATCGTCGGCGAATGAGCAAGGCGCTGGAACTGCTTCTGGACGTTCGTCTGGAGCGCCTTATCTCCGGCGAGACCGCTTTTTCTGAACTGCCAGACGCCTACGCTCGTATCCTCTCCACACAGGACACCCTGTGCCATCGCATCCGTTACTGACGAAAGAGATCTCATGTTCGCTGTTGAAGTCCGAGACCATATCATGATCGCCCACAGCCTGCCGCGCCCGGTTTTCGGGCCCGCACAGGGGATGCATGGCGCAACATTCGTCGTCGATGCGGCCTTTTTCACCAAGGACGTGGACGAGGATGGCCTGGCCGTCGACATCGGTGCTGCGACAACCGTCTTGTCCGAAGTCTTGAAGCCGCTGAACTACCAGAACCTGGACGAGCTTGCGGTCTTCAAGGGTAAGGTCAGCACGACGGAAGTCATTGCAAAGCACATCTTCGACCAGTTGGCGCAGGCCGTTTCAGACAAGCGTCTCGGCCCCGGCAGCCACCGGATCTGCCGCCTGAAGGTGATGCTGCACGAATCCCATGCGGCGCGCGGCTGGTACGAGGCCGATCTTTGAACCGTTCCCTCGTGTTCGCCTATCCGGGCGATCTTTCGCTGAAGACCGGCGGCTATGGCTATGATCGCCAGGTCCTCGATGGACTGCGTGAACGCGGTTGGCAGATCACACTCCTGCCTCTGGGTGACGGTTTTCCGTTTCCCGCCGCAGACACCCTGCGTGGGGCAGAAACCGCGCTGTCGTCGATACCGGACGGGACGCTCGTTCTGATCGACGGCCTTGCCTTCGGCGTACTCGACGCCTGGGCTGGAGCCCATGCCGAACGTCTCCGGATCGTTGCTCTTGTTCATCATCCGCTTGCTCTCGAAACGGGGCTTTCGGACGAGCAGCAGCAGCACTTCCGACAGAGCGAACAGAGGGCGCTGGCAGCCGCCCGGCATGTGATTGTCACCTCGCCGATGACGGCACGTGAGCTTGCATCCAACTATGGGGTCGCGTCTTCCCGCATTACGGTCGCCCTGCCTGGCATCGACAAGAGCGACGTAAGGCGTGTCGTTAATGCGGCCCCGCAGATCCTCTCGGTCGGCACGCTCACCCGGCGCAAGGGTCATGACGTGCTGCTGAGGGCTCTCAAATCGGTCGAGGATCTCGACTGGCAGGCCGTGATCATTGGCAGCAAGAGCCTCGATCCTTCGACGAGCGAAGCGTTGGCGCGACAGGTGGAAGCGCTGGGCCTAGAAGCCCGCGTTCAGTTGCTCGGCGAGGTTGATGATCCACAGGTCCACTTCGCCTCGGCGGACATCTTTGCGCTGGCGAGCCGGTATGAAGGCTATGGAATGGTGTTTGCAGAAGCTCTGTCTCACGGGCTTCCGATCGTGGCCTGCCACGCCGGCGCCGTTCCAGACGTGGTTCCTTCCGACGCGGGCATACTGGTGCCGGTCGATGACGCACCGGCTTTCGCAGAAGCGCTCCGTCATCTGCTGCAAAGCACAGGGGAGCGCGAGACGCGATCAAAGGCGGCCCTTCAAGCGGGCAGCCTCTTGCCGACATGGACAGACACGGCGGCAATCATCTCCAACACATTGGATGGCATTTCATGAGCGGCTTCAACAAGAACTGGCTGGCACTGCGAGAACCCGTTGACATGAGAGCGCGGGCGAAGCCGCTCGTCCAGCAATTGTCGCAGCATCTCGACGGTTTCGAGCGCCCCCACATACTCGACATAGGCTGCGGCACGGGCTCCACCTGGCGCAGCCTCGCGTATCGATTCCCGGCGCATTCGGAATGGCAGTTGCTCGACTACGACCCGCTGCTGCTGGCGGAGGCCGAACGCCGTATCGGGGATCACCAGAATGTTTCTTTTCGCCAGTTCGATCTGAACGAGATCGACACACTGCCGCTCACCGAAGTGAGCGTGGTGACGGCATCGGCTCTCTTCGATCTCTCCTCAGCAGAGTTTTGCGATCACTTTGCCGAGATACTCTCAGCAAGCAATACGGGGCTCTATGCCGCGCTGAACTATGACGGCGTCATGGAGTGGTCCATTGCTCATCCGCTCGACCAACAGGTCGCCAAAGACTTCAATCAGCACCAGCATTTCGACAAGGGCTTTGGGCCGGCACTTGGTCCGGACGCGACCGCGCATCTGAAGCAAGCGTTCGAGCGCTTAGGCTATTCAGTCTCTGTTGCCACGAGCCCCTGGGTCATGGGTCCGGATGACGGTGACTTGCAGGCCGCGTTCCTTAAGGGGCTCGAACAGCCGCTTTCGGAGATCGGTTCTCTGACACGCGTTCAAATCAGGGACTGGGTGGGATTCAGGCTCGAAAAGATCGCAGAGGCCGGTAGTTCATGCGTGGTCGGCCACTCGGATATCCTCGCGCTCCCCCGCCACTGAAGCAGCGGATTGTTTCAAGTCGCAATCGAACAGGATGTCGCTGCCGAGGCTATAGACCTTGGCGGCCGGACGATGAGCGCTTGAGAGCTTGTCAATCGGGGGCAGCGCGATGCCGGCGGGTCCCGAGCCAATGATCAGGGGGGCAATTGCGACATGCAGGCGATCAACGAGGTCGGCTTCGATGAAGCGGGCGATCGTACGGGCGCCTCCCTCGACAAGGATACGACGCAAGCCGCGCTCCGCTAGTGCG
Organism: Allorhizobium sp.; assembly: GCA_045377275.1. Classification (GTDB taxonomy): domain Bacteria; phylum Pseudomonadota; class Alphaproteobacteria; order Rhizobiales; family Rhizobiaceae; genus Allorhizobium. The sequence continues at coordinate 485,759 of JBJIOA010000012.1, forward strand.
TTCAGAATGTCCTGAGGATCGAGGCCACCCTCGCCCCTGCGAACACGGATGATGTCGGCTCCATGCGATTTCACCGGCGCATCATGACCCTGCACGAGAATGACCGGTGCGCCGCCGTCGCGAAACAGGCGTTCCTCGCCGGTCAGTTCCGCGCGACAATCAATCACAACGCGGACGGGATTGGGGCCTTTCACGGCCCTGACGGAAAGCCTCGGGTCGTCGCATTTCACGGTGCCGACACCGACGACCACCGCTTCGACCAGCGCTCGACAGCGATGAAGATGGGCGATGCCGTCGCTTCCGGAGATGTCGCGTGCGTCACCTGATGGCGTGGCCACGCGGCCATCGAGCGACTGTCCGACCTGCGCCAATACAAAGCTGCGCTCTGCGGCGGCGATCGGTGCGTAGAGGGCCATGACGGGATCGCCTTCGTCGATACCGGCCTGGCTTGCGCTACCGCGCATCGCAAGAAGGCGCGCCCAAAGCTGGTCCGTCATGTCGATCTTACGCATCTAGGTCTTGTCCTGAAGTATTTTACAGAATGCGATAAAGCGTACCGTCGCGGCGGATCACGTGATGAAAGATCACCGCCGATATATGCAACGCAAAGAGAGCCAAAATGATCCATGCGCTCCAAGTATGGATTGCAGAGAGGGTGAAGGCGATTTCCGGTGACTTGCCGATCGGGCTCCAAACGGTTAACAGACCAAACCATTTGAGCGGAAAGCCATGGGCATTGGTTGCCAGGAACCCGGAAACCGGCATGACGATCAGGAAGACATAGAGAAGCCCGTGCACTGCGTGGGCAGCTGCCTTCTCCAATGGCGGCGCCTCGACCAGAGGCGCCCCGCTCGTCAGCCTTGTACCGATCCGCAGCAACATCAACCACAGGACCAGGAAGCCCAGACTTTCGTGGATCAGATAGAAGTCGAGCTTCACGTCCTCCTTCACGAACCCAATCATCTGGCCAAGGGGCCAGGTCATGAGAACGAGGACTGCAATCAGCCAATGGAGGACGCGCAGCGTGCCTGCATAGCGTTCGCCCGCGACCATCGATTGTGCGCCGTTCATTACACTTTGCTCCGATCCCAGACCATTCGTGCACCAGACCTCCTCGTCTGCCGCCCATTGGTCATCCGTCCTCAGGATGTGACGGTTTGACAACAATGTAAACGGAAGATCAGGGCTCGCAGATCATGTCACGCTGTGGTGATCATAGCGTCGGGGGCGCTTTCTGGAAGAAAACATAGGAGCCTTTGGCGACCTTGAAGATATCGCAGTTGCGCCGGACTTTGCGATCGCCTTCCAGCCGGAAAACACCGAGCGAGCCTGAAAAGCCATTCGGCGACATAAGCTGATCGGGCCCGAAGGCCAGCTCCCGGAAACGGCCAGCGAGGCCGATGGCCATCGCCATGGCGTCGAAGCCATAGCCGGCCTGGGCAGAGGCCGGCATTCCATAACTCGCCATGTAACGGCTACCGATCCTTGCCTGGACGTTCTGGTCATAGCGACAGACGATGCTGCCGGTCAGCTTCGGGTCATTCAGGTCCTGCGCCGTCAGAACGGTACTCGCGACAATCCTGCGGCCCGGGCGCGGTGGCTTGGCGGCGTCGGCCTTTTTCAACACCTCACCCGGCGACTTGATGCCGGGCATCAGCACCACCATGTCCGCCTTGCTCCACGAGTTCAGAGCCTTTGCAGGCAGCGCGCCCCCGCCCAACTCGATAATCGGCTCGACCTTGCCGCCAAACGCCTTAATCTGGCTCGCGATGCGATCGGCCTGCGCTTTCTCTGCCGGAGACGAGGCGAGGATCACGGCATGGGTCGCCCCTTCGGCCATCGCAAAGGATGCGCTCTCGATCAGACTATCGGCAGGACTTGATACAAATGGATAGACATTTTCAGGCAGGACTGCCTCGTTCGTCTGGAATGCGACCATGGGGACCTGCAGTCCGCCGAGGCCACGCTGAACCGCTTCGAACTCCGCGCCACGGGCAGTGGTGACGATGAAGGAGACCTGCTGGCGCGCCAAGGCCCTTGCCGCGGCCTCGATTTCCTCCGGCTTTTCCGTCGTCTCGAGCATGGTGAGCTTCACGACGTCGGAACCAAGCGTATTGACGGCAAGCGCGGCGCCATCCCGGTATTCACTATCTGCCTGACGGCTCGGTTGATCGGCACGACGGACACCGAGATAGGCGACCTTGACCGAACCAGATCCCAAGGTCTGGTTATAGAGACCCGTATCGTTAGCCGGGTTGACGGCCGCAGAGGCTCCGCCTTCTCCGGCGTTCGGTTTGAAGTCATCGGTCTGACAAGAGGAGAGAGCGGCAAGCAGCAGAGCCGAAGCTCCGGCGCGCAGGAAGCTCCGCGTAAAGTGTTCTATTCCGACCATGATGGCGCCAAGTCTCGTTCCCGATCCGTTGGCGAACGTTAAGCATTGGCACTCGGTGAAGCAAGAGCGAAGCTGTTCCATATCTGGGCAGACTGCAGCAAAAGCAATAGCTGGGCTCGACTGGCAACATAGGGGAGCGGCTTAGATTCCAGACGCCTCATGCCCTTCATTCTCTGCATCTTGGCCACCGTGGTTAACAATATATAACAATCATTCGCCGCATTTTACTATAATATATCTACGCATATTTAAAGTACGGAAGCTATCTATACGAACCGATAATTCAAGCATTGCCGCTATTCTCCAAGCAACGATTGGAGAATAGCGATGCTCAAGAAGAACAAGAACATTGTCGCAGTCTCAGCCCTCGCGGCGGCCACCCTGGTTTCATCGGGTTCCATGGCCGCCCCCATGCTGCCACACACGATGACGTCTTACTCAAACGTCGCCCAGAACTCTGGTGCTCGGAATGAGTCCAATCGCAAGCTCGCTCGGCACAAGTCTCTTCGGCAAGTTCGAGCAGCGCTGGTCCCAGACCACGGAAGTCTTTGCCCAGTCGATCGCCACACAGATCGTCGCGTTCGCTCCCACCCGCATCGAGCTCTCAACCGGCACTGTCGCCAAGGCGGCGAAAGATGTTGCGCCGAACCGGCGCAAGACACCGACCAATGACGTTTTCGATTCTGTAGCTATTCCCTTCAAGAAACTCGGAGCACTGAAGAAGGCGGCACCGACCTTTGCTGAGATCGCCAAGGGCACCGCACTTCAGTGCGGCGGCGCGGATTGCTTCGACATGGATGCAGCCGTTCATCGGACATCGGCCGGCGGCGGCATGTCATCGCTTCGCGACAAGCTCAATCTCGTCAATCACGCCGTGAACCGCCGCATCAAGTACCGCAAGGATATCGACAGTCACGGTCGGTTGGATCAGTGGTCCTCCCCGTCGCAGACACTCGCTTCTGGCTACGGCGACTGCGAAGACTATGCCCTCTTGAAAATGGCGGTCCTCGAAGCACAGGGCTTTTCCCTGCAGGACATGACCGTCGTTATCCTCTACGACAAAAAACGGCACTTCTATCATGCCGTCCTATCGGTCGAGATCCAGGGAACACACTACATCCTGGACAACATGCGCGATCAGGTTCTCGCGGACAGCCGCCTGCCCGATTACCAGCCGCTGTTTTCCATCTCCAATGGCCGCGGCTTCCTGCACGGTACCCGCACCAAAGGCAAGGCTATGGCTATGAAGAGCTTCGACAGCATCGCACCGGGCGAAGGCGGGGAACTCTGAGCAGATCTTCAGCCGCAAGCGCGCAGCTCGACGTCAGCCCCGCACGACGTCAGCCCCGCACGACGTAGCCGATGACCATCTGCTTCTGATGGCTCGGCGCCATCGCGAGGTTCATCTGGCCAGTCAACTGCTTTCCGGCGCAGGTGGCGGTGAAACCCGTCGTTATCATCTTGCCCTTGGATGAAAGGCTCTGCAGTGCTTCATCGACTTGCGTGTCGAGAACGAAGCGAAAGCCGGCCGACAGCTGGGCAATATTGCCCAGCACAAGCTTCTGCTTAAGCATAGTCATGAAGGGTTCGTTGAAAAACTGGATCTTCTTGTCACGCGTCAGCACGATGGCGGGTGTCGGACAGGCCTGGACCAGCGCATTCAGATTCTCAACGGAGTAGACGTTCTCCATCAGCGACAGGCGACGCCACATCCAGCGAAACGCAAGCACGCGGAGCATGGACGCGAGGTTGCCATTTTCGCCCATCTGGCCCGCGGCCTGATCCACCACATCGCCGAGGGATTGCCGTGAACCGCTCAGGAGCCAGGCGAGGCCGTCCCAGTACACGCTTTCCAGCCGGATACCGCGGCGCGCGCCACCCTTGCCGATGACGGCGCGGAATTTCGGTTCCGCGTCATGTTCCTCGACCTGCCGCATGGCGGCCGGATTCAAATCGGCCGGTTCTGAGTATCCAGCTTGCCGATCGGGAAAGGCCATGGCTCACCGCTCGGTCAGGGCGACGGATTGCGCCTTGTTGATCGGCTTCATCAGATAGCTGAGGATGGTCTTCCGACCGGTCATGATTTCCGCCGAGGCGACCATGCCCGGAATGATCGGATAGCTCTTGCCACCGCGCATCAGTTCGGATTGGTCCGTTTTCACCTGGACCAGATAGAAGGTCTCGCCCTTCTCCTTGTCGACGATGCTGTCGGCGGAGATATTTGCGACCTCACCTTCCAGACCGCCGAAGATCGAGAAGTCGTAAGCCGTGACTTTCACGATTGCCTTCTGGCCGCGCGTCACGAATGCGACGTCACGCGGTGATATCTTGGCCTCGATCAAAAGCGTATCCGCCGTCGGGACAATGCCGGCGATCACGGTGCCTGGATCGACATAAGCGCCGATCGTGTTGACCTCGAGCGTGTTGACGATGCCATCCACCGGGGAGCGGATATCGGTGCGGCTGACGCGATCGGTTGCGCCGCGGATCGTTTCGTCGATGACCGAGAGTTCCGCGAGGGTCTGCGCCTTTTCCGTCAAGGCCTGCTGACGCAGTTGAAGCGCCAGTTCCTCCACCTGAAGACGCGCTTCCTCTACCGCACCACGGAGGCGCTCGAGGCTCTCCTGATAAACCGTGATCTGACCACGCTGATCCGTCAGTTCGCGCTCAAGCGCAATCAGCTCGGTCTGCGCCACTAGGCCTTTCTTGGCCAGCGGGCTCATCAGATCGTATTGACGCGTCGCCTGGGTGATGTTCTGCTCCAGGCGCACAATATTGGCCTGAGCCTCGCTCAGTTCGTTCTCACGCTGGCGTACGCGTTCCCGCAACACGCCTGCCTTATTGAGATACGCCGCCTTGTTGGCCGCAAAGAGCCGTTCTTCATTGGCGCAAACCTGGCTGGCGACCGACTGGACATCCTCAGGGCATACGAAAGCGACATCGTAGGATCCGGCTTCTTCCAGCGCCAGTCGCGCAATCTTGGCGCCGAGGGCCCGCGCCTTTGCGACGGACTCGCCGAGCGACGATTCCGTTGTCGTATTGTTGAGCTGGACAATCAGTTCACCCTTGCGGACGACCTGGCCGACCTGAACGGCGATGGTTTCCACCACTCCTGCTTCGGACGACTGCACGATCTGCGTCTTGGAGACGGGAATGACTTTTCCTTCCCCTCGTGCAATCTCGTCAATTTCGGCAAATGCGGCCCATGCCAGAAAGAGGACAATGAAGGACGCCACCAGAACCACGATCATGCGGGCCATGAACGGTGGCGTATCGGCAACCGGACGGCTCATGGCTTAACCCCCTTCTTCTGCATGGCTTCAATAACCTGATGCTTCGGCCCATCCGCCACCACACGGCCCTTGTCGAGGACGATGAGACGATCAACGAGATCCAGCATGGTAAAGCGATGCGTCGCGATCAGAAGGGTGGTGCTCTTGTCGAAGGCATTTGACAACCGGTTGATCAGATGGCGCTCGCTGGCCAGATCCATGGCGCCCGAGGGCTCATCAAGGAAAACGATCTTCGGTTTCGTCAGCAGGAGACGTGCGATCGTCATGGCCTGTTTCTGGCCGCTCGACAGGTTGGAACCACGTTCACCGACAGGCATATCGAACCCGCGCGGATGGCGTGAGACGAACTCCTCAACGCCGGTCATGCGGGCTACTTCCAGCAATTCCGCGTCGGTGGCGTCCGCGCGACCGATCAAAAGGTTCTCCTTGACCGTTCCGGAAAAGAGATCCGAGGACTGGCCTGCGACGGCGACGGCCGAGCGAACCTCAGACATGTGATACTGCCGAATATCGACGCCATCGATCAGCACGCGACCTTCGGTCGGGACGAAGAGACCGTCGAGCAGACGGCCAAGCGTTGTCTTGCCGGAACCGATCCGGCCGATGATGCCGACCTTTTCGCCGGGCGCGACGGTCAGCGACAGCTTGTTGATGACAGGATTGTCCGTGCCTGGATACTGGAAGCTGACATCCTGGAAGCTGAAACCGCCATGCTTGATCTCACGATTGACAAATCCGACAGTCGACGGCCGATCCTCGGGCTGCTCCATCACCTGATCGAGAATTCTAAGCGACAGCGTCGCCTGACGGAACCGAGCGAGCGTCATGGCGATCTGTCCAAGCGGCGCGCCAGCACGGCTGGCGAGCATTACGGTGGCAATGATCGCGCCCATGGCGAGGCGCCCTTCCGAGAATTCGTAAGTACCGGCAATTACGATCAGCACGCCGACAATCTGCTGGATCAATGCGGTCAGATTGATCGCATTTGTCGAGATGTGCTTGATTTCTTCGCTGGTGCGGCTCGAATGCTTCATCAATTCCTGCCAGCGACGCAGCATGGTCGCTTCGGCGCGCAGGCTTTTCAGCGTTTCGATGGTGGAGATCGTTTCCACCAGAAGCGCCTGTCGTTTCGACGCCTCATTGGAGGCCGCCGCCATGCGATGCCCGATCTGGGCCTGGGCGCGTAGACCGATCGCAATGGACAGGATCAGCGCAATGGCCGGAATGATCGCAAGCCAGCCGGAGATCAGATAGATGACGATCAGGAAAATGAAGACGAAGGCCGTATCGATCATCAGGCCGATTGTGTTCGAAGTGAAGAACTCACGCACGAACTCGTATTGCATGACCCGATTGGCATATTCGCCCGTCGACATCGGGCGCGACGCGAGCGTTGTATTCAGCACCTTGTCGAAGATCATCTGCGACAGACGCAGGTCGGCGTTGCGGCCGGCATGGTCGATCAGGGAGGCGCGCGCTTCCTTCAGCAGGTAGTCGAAGAGATAGGCGAGCATGATGCCGGCCGCGAGCACCCACAAGGTGGGGATCGCTTTGTTGGGCAACACACGGTCGTAAACATTCATCGTGAAGAGCGGCGAGGCAAGCGCGATGAGATTGATGAACAACGCCGCAAGGATGACCCGCAGATAGGTCCGCCAATAAGGCATCAGCGCGCGCACAAGCCAATGGCGCTTCTCGATCTCGTCCGCGCTGCCGATATGCGCGTCTTCACTGTCGTTCCGATAAAAGAGCGTGAAGGCGAACAGGAATTCCGGACCGAGCGCCAGAAGCTCTTGGTGCGTCAGCCTCGCCGAAACGATGCCTTCGCGGATATCGAGCGTGTAGACGCCATCTTCGCTGACCTCGAGCAAGGGCAGCGTGCCGCCATCCTTGAGGACGACAATGGCTGGACAGTCAAAATCGTTTTCCCGGATCGCACGTTCGCCAACCCGCATGACCTGCAAGCCAATGCGCTCGGCGACATGTTCCACATCGTCGAGTTCGAGAGATTCAACGATTTCGTCCGGCAGACCTGAGAACAGTACGGTGTCGGAGCTGGGCCGACCGTAAAATGTGGCGACAGCCTTGAATGACGCACGAAAGCTCAGGCGGGCACGAGGGCCCGCCGGTTCGATCAACGAATTTAACATGTCATCCTATCGGATGGGCGTTTACTGGAGCGGCGCCAGGAGGTCCATCGGAATTCCCGCCTTTTGCCGCGGATCCCGCTCGACATAGGCCCCATTCGGGGTCGTCTTCACGGAGAATTCATTGCGCGCGTAAGCGTCGGTCTGACCGACCGCCTTTACATTCATCGTCTTCAGCAGAGAACCCGAAGCCGCCAGGATCTTATACTCCGCGAACAGGGCCGCAACGCGGGCCGTTTCGGCGACGATACTGGTGTTGAAGCGGGTATTCTGTGCATCCAGAACGTCGAGAAGCGATCGCTGGCCGATCTTGAACTGCTCGCCATAGGACGAGACAAGCTGGGCATTCTGCGAGGACTGCGAGCTCAGGATCTGGGAGAGCTCGCCGCGGCTACGGCGCTCGTTCCAGGCCGAACGCACGGATTCTTCGATCTCGCGGTGAACCTGATCGGATGCGTAACGCTGCTCGCTGGCGCGGCGGATCTGCTCCTGCTCGCGGGCCTGATCGATACCACCGCGATAGAGGTTCCAACGGGCAACCAGGCGCACCTGAACATCATTGGTATTGCCCTGGCTGGTGCCTACGTCATTGCCGACGCTCGCACGACCTTCGAGATCCACGGTCGGAGCATAGTTGGAACGGGCGGCACGCACCGCAGCGTCAGCGGCATCAATGTCGGCGCGGGCCGAATAGATGCGCGGATTGTTAGACTTCGCCGTTGCGATGGCATCATCGAGCGTGCGCGGAAGCAGCTTGGCGACCGAGGCCGGCACCTTTGCATTGGTGATCGGCTCACCGACCGTCTTCAGGAAGCGGATCTTGGTGAGCTCCAGCTCTTCTTGGGCTTCGCGCAGGCGGGCCTTGGCGGCCGCGAGACGCTCGCGGCCCTGAACGGCATCGACTTCGGTCAGCGCGCCGCCGGAAATGCCCTGGTTGATATCAGAGAGAATGCCATTGTGGAACGAGACGTTCTGCTGCGCCACACCGACGATCTTGGCCTGCAGGATGTATTCGAGATAGTCCTGAACGACCTGCAGGGCGATCGTTTCCGAACGCTCCAGAACACGGAAGGACGCACCGTCGACGCGCGAGGCCTGCTGATCGACCTGGGCGCGGCGACCGCCACCATCCAGCAACCGCTGAGTGACCGTAAGGCCGACCTCGGACGAATTAAAATCCTCGTAGTCCCGCGTCAGCGTTCCCGTGCTCTCGTTCGAGAGGCGGCGCTTTCCCACGCTTGCCTCGAGATCGATCGACGGGAGGTAGAGACCGCGCGCCTGGCGCAGTTCGAACTCGACCGCCTCGCGGTTCTGGACCGCCTGGGAAATCTGCGGATTGGTCGTCAGAGCCTTCTGAATGGCCTCTTGCAGCGACATAGCGCTTGCAGGGGCAACAGACGCGATGGCGAAAGCTGCCGAGGTATACAAGGCTGCGAATAAAGTCTTTTTGGTAAACAACGGATTGCCCCTACCCAAATCTTGCTTGGGGGTCGTTATATACCGGGGCGACTGGCGAGGGGAAGTCCAATCGGCATGTCCAAAAGATGCACCCAATTTTGATCTGTTGGAACGAAAATCGAGATTCTTTAGCTCTTGAGAAAAGAATTACTCGAAAAACACGACCTGCTTGACTGTGCGCAACTATTGCGTCCAGTCCTTCAAATCATTTTGCTGCGCTTCGGCGTTAACCGTTCGATAAAGATCCCGTAATTCCAGGAGGAATTCGGCAGAAGCGATGGAACTGTCTCCCATACGCAACACCTCTTTTAGCGCCTTTGGCCGTCGGTAGGCAGCAACGCATGCGCAAAGCCAGAGTCCTTTTCGAATCGATGGCAAGTAAAGCTCACATCAGTACAACCGTGAAAAGAAAAAGGGCGCCGATCTGGCGCCCTTTTTCCTAGTAAAACCACTATCTGTCTTAGTCGTGCGGGGTGACGACCGCATGCTTGTCGTCGAACAGCACCTTGATGGCGGTGTCGTGGTTTTGCAGGACTACGACGTCCTTCCAGGTGTCGGCACCCGTCTGGACGCTGACCGTGGTGTTGCCGTCGTCGACTGTTGCCCGCAGATGCGAGGCTGCGGTCTCAGCAGACGCCTGTTCACCAAGCAGGCTGTCGAGCAGGGCCGTGACATCGAGCACGTCGCCGTCACCGTTGAAGTCGGTGATGACATCGGCCACATCGAGCTCGTCCAGCGCCGTCCCGTCGAAGACGAAGGTGTCGTTGCCGGCACCGCCGGTCATCACCACCTGGCCCATGCCGCCATGCAGGATGTCATCGCCATCCGTTCCCATGACCGTCAGCGGATCCGCATCCGATCCGAAGATCGTATCGAAGCCGACTTCCATGAAGTCGCCCGTCGAGCCGTCAGCGAAGGTGAACGTGCCCGTCGAGAAGACCGTCTGACCATCTTCCTGACCGCCGGTGTTGTCGGTGGTGAGCGAGATGCTCGTGACGCCGTTGTCGAAGAGGCTCGACAGCTCGCCTTCGTCGCTGATGCCGTTGTTGTTGGCATCAACCCAGATCTTGAGCTTGGAGAAGACATCGTCGCTTGAGTCGATCTTGCCGTCGCTATTGCTGTCGAGCGAGGCAAGAGCTGCCACGCCGCTTGCAAACTTCCCGCCGTTAAAGTCCGGCGTGAAGATTTCCGAGCCATTGTCGATCAGGCCGTTGCCGTCGACATCGTAGGCGAGGATGCCATCGTCGCTGGTCCAGGCGATCTGATCACTCTTGCCATCGGCGTTGATGTCGAAGGTGACACCATTGTCGATCGACGAGAAGGCGAAGCCGTTTCTGTCAAGGTCGAGGATGATCGGGTCGGCGGCGCCGCTTGAGATCAGGGCGTTGAAGTCGCTGATCGTCGTGCCCTGGAGAGCCACGAGTGTGTAACCTGAAACTGCTCCGCGATCGGTTCCCGACTGCTGATAGACAAACGTGTAGGCTATGCCCCCAAGTGTTGCGTGGAATGCCACTGTGGTACCAGCATCCCCCAGGTCGTTCCGCTGGAGGTATTGGACAGCCATGCCCAACCGCTCTGCATTGGTGATCGCAACCGGCGAGGACGACGAGAAAGTGTTCGAGTCATCAAAACGAACTACGCCATTGGCGATCGCGTGGGAGCGGATTGTTGTGTATTCTGACCATGCTTCATTCGAGTCTGTACCGTTCACACCAGAGGTATTCACCGCCGCCCTTACGGCAACTGGCAGCTCCAACTTATCCTCGGATGCATTAAAGTCGGTGATCACATCGTAACCTGAGATCCCAGTCACATCACCGTTGCCGCGGGTGCCAATGCTCGCGATCGAATCTCCGGCTGCGAACACAAACGTGTCACGACCATCTCCGCCATTCAAAACGTCTGCTCCGGCACCGCCTATGATACGGTCGTCGCCCAGTCCGCCGAAGATCAGATCATCGCCAGCGCCGCCATTGATAGTGTCATTGCCGCCGTTGCCGAACAGCAAATCCTTTCCATCGCCGCCGCTGATAGCATCTGACGCAGCAGATCCAGCGACAACGTCGTTTCCAGCTCCGCCTCCCAGACCCGTCACCAAATTATAGGTACCGGCAAAATCGTAGCCCGCGAACACGCCTTCATCAAACCTGACCTGCTCCCAGACTGGGTTACCTCCGGCATACTGGTCCAGTACCGTGATTACGCGTGTGGCGCCTTCAGTGGTAACAGTGATTTCAAGATTGTTGTCAGAACGCTGGAAATTCAGTCCGCTATACGCGTTTCCTGCTGCATCCGTATTGCCAAAGGTGATCCGCTCTGTACCACTGGTTGTCTGGAGAACAGAGGCGTTGGCGAAACCGACCCCCACGCCCAACGTAACATTTCCCGGCTCATCGAAGTCACTGAAATCAGTCGTCGACATCTGAAGCCGAACGTCGTTTGCGACGGCGTCTTCTGCGCCACTGCTATCCTTCACCTTAAATGTGAACAGCGTGGAACCGTTCGTGCCGGTCCGGTTATCCGCAGGAGCCCAAGTCAGCATGCCTGCCGCAATCTGCTCCGCAGTAACAAACTGGGTTCCCAAGATCTGGACGTTACCGAGCATCAGCTTTCCGGCACTGGTGCCTGTCGGCGGAGCAACGGTGATACCAGCGAATGCGTGGCCATCTGCGTCCTGGAAGCCGAAGTCAGTGGTCTTGAACGTGTAGGTCACGTCTTCGACCAGATTGACGGTCTTATCCTGGCCAGTCGGATCTTGCGCCACGACTTCATTCACGTCGGTAACCGTGATCACGAAGGTCTGTTCGTGCGACAGTCCACCGGCATCGGTCGTCGTTACCTTCACGTTCACCGAAGCTGCGGCTTCGTGATCGAGCGACACACCATCCTTCAGCTTCAACTGACCACCGAGAACCTCGAAGCGTTCGTCGTCAACCGTGTAGCTGTGCGTGTCACCTGCATCCGGATCAGTCGTCGCCAGAGCGCCGATCACCGCACCAGCGGCATTCTCGGCAACCGTCGAGGCAGACAGCGTAATCTCCGTCGGCTTCTCGTTCACGTTCGTAACCGTGATTGCGAAGGTCTGCTCGTGCGACAGGCCACCGGCATCCGTCGTCGTTACCTTCACGTTCACCGAAGCTGCGGCTTCGTGATCGAGCGACACACCATCCTTCAGCTTCAACTGACCACCGAGAACCTCGAAGCGTTCGTCGTCAACCGCGTAGCTGTGCGTGTCACCTGCATCCGGATCAGTCGTCGCCAGAGCGCCGATCACCGCACCAGCGGCATTCTCGGCAACCGTCGAGGCAGACAGCGTAATCTCCGTCGGCTTCTCGTTCACGTTCGTAACCGTGATTGCGAAGGTCTGCTCGTGCGACAGGCCACCGGCATCCGTCGTCGTTACCTTCACGTTCACCGAAGCTGCGGCTTCGTGATCGAGCGACACACCATCCTTCAGCTTCAACTGACCACCGAGAACCTCGAAGCGTTCGTCGTCAACCGTGTAGCTGTGCGTGTCACCTGCATCCGGATCCGTCGTCGCCAGGGTACCGATCACCGCACCAGCGGTGTTCTCGGCAACCGTCGAGGCAGACAGCGTAATATCCGTCGGCTTCTCGTTCACGTTCGTAACCGTGATTGCGAAGGTCTGCTCGTGCGACAGGCCACCGGCATCTGTCGTCGTTACCTTCACATTCACCGAAGCTGCGGCTTCGTAATCGAGGGACACGCCATCCTTGAGCTTCAGCTGACCACCCACAACCTCGAAGCGGTTGTCGTCAACCGTGTAGGAGTGCGTGTCACCTGCATCCGGATCCGTCGTCGCCACGGTACTGATCACTGCGCCAGCGGCGTTCTCGGCAACCGTCGAGGCAGACAGCGTGATGTCGGTCGGTGCTTCGTTGACGTTCGTCACCGTGATCGTGAACGCTTCCGAATAGCTGAGATTGCCACCATCCTTCGTCGTCACCGTAACATTGACAGTCGGCTCCGCTTCGTAGTTCAGCGAGACGCCGGACTTCAGCTTCAGCTGATTGCCGACGACCTCGAAGCGGTTGTCGCTCACCGTGTAGGTGTGGGTGTCACCTGCATTCGGATCGACCGTCGTCAGTGTACCGATCACCGCACCTGCCGCGTTCTCGGCGACCGTCGAGGCAGAGAGCGAAATGTCGGTCGGCGGATCATTCGGCGGGGTCACCGTGATGACAAACTTGTCCGAAGTCAGGGATACGCCGTCGCCATCGGCATCGACCGCCTGGATGATCGAGGAGAAGTCGATTGCCTTGGCGGCGTTGCCGTCGAGCGGCTTGTTGAGGGTGAAGGTGCCTTCACCATTGGCCGCGATGGACAGGGTGAAGACGGTCACAAGACCTGCCTTGGCGGTCAGGACGTTACCGTCAACGGTGTAGGTCAATGCCGTGCCACCGACGGACAACGCCTGGGCGGTGAGTGCAGCAGTGCCGGTCTTCAAGCTGAATTTGACCACCTCATCCGCACCGCCCGCGACGAGAGCGCCGAGATCGAAATTGCCGACTGCTGGCTGACCGGTCTGACCTGATGTGCCTGCAAGACCGCTCAGCGTGCTCTGCATAGCAGCGGACAGAGTGGACGAGGTATCGACGTTCGTCGAGCTTCCACCTAGGCCTTCGACCCTACCGAGATTGGTCAGTCCGCCGGAATTTGCACGAACGCCGAAGGCTTCGATGGTGAAGGCCAGATCTCGGCCGGTGCCATCGTTGTCGTTCTCGATACGCAAGATCTCATTAGCGATCATGTCCAGCGCCACGCCAGCGTTGCTGCTGTTGTTGGACAAATTTGCGTTGGGCTGACCATCCGAAAGGAAGATCAACTGGTTAACTTGCGCATCCTCCAGGGTGCCGGGGGCAACGCCAGAAGTGACCACCGACTCGAGGTCCACGTCGCCAAAGCCCGAGGAGCGGCCCCTGTTGACTACTGTAAACTCAACAAAGGCAATTTCCTTGCCTCCACCTGAAACGGTGACAGTCGTGTTATCATTACCGACCGTCCGATCGAAGGTTTGCGACGTTCCGTCTGTGAAATGAACAGTATAACGGAAGGTCGGGTTGTCCCACGATTCCCTATCAAGCTTAAACGTGGCGCTGGTGACCGGAATACCAGCGAAACCGCCGACGTTTTCATAAGCACCATTGATGCCATCAAAGTCGTTGAAGGCGCCGAAGTCGAAGCGAAGGATCTCCTCGCGATCGACATCACTGTCGATCACTCCCCACCCTTCGTCAGTATTGCCGACGATGCTTTCCAGATGACCATTGGCGGTTCCCGGAGTTCTCCAACCAGAAACCAAAGCGATCTGGATTGTGCCGTTGCCAATGATGGCAGCCGTGTCATCATTGCCCTGGCCCGAGCCACCGTTGGTGTTGGCGTCGAAGGACTTCAACGTCGACGTCACGTTGATCGAACCGGCAGGAACGCCCTCGATCCACTGCAGAGCCTGCTGAAGACCGGCTTCATAGTTCGTGGCACCGCCGCTGGGCAGCGCTGCGATCTTGGCGAGCGCGTCCGCCAGAACGTCTTCCTGAATGTCGCCATCCTTGATCAGGTCGAACGTGCCGACCGGTGCAGCATCACCCGCAAACCGAACGACATGCACCCGCACATCTTCCGCCTTCGAGTCCGCCAGGGAATTCAGGAACCCGGTGACCTGAGCCTTGATGTCGGCGAGCGTAACGCTGCCGGACGTATCCAGCACGAGAACAAAGTTCGCCACCTTGCCCGGGACAGAGTCAACGACTTCTGGAGCGATGACGGTGACTGCCTCATTCGCCGACGTCAGGACCGGGATATCGTCCTGGATCTCGATCACGAGCTTGCCGGTCGTCAGTGTCACCGTGTCGCCGTCACCATCCTTGCCGACGATGAACTGCGACAGGTCCAGGGACACCGCGTTTTCAGCATTGTCGAATTCGCCATTCGCGCCGCTCGCCACGCCGTCGAGCGACGGATGGTCGATCTGGTCCTTCAGCTTGAATTCGTAGGAGCCGTTTGCGTTGACTTTGAGTTCGAAAACTGCGCGCTCCGGCGTGCCGGGGACGAAACCGACGAGCGTGTTGCCGACTACCTTGATCATAACATCGGCGCCCTGGGAATTCAGGCCGGAGTCGACCAGCGAAGTCGTCGGATTGAGCGAGATCGCTCCTGTCGCATGGGCGCCATCGGCACCAAAGTCGAAGAGTGCCGTAAGGGTTCCTGCGACACCGGAGGCCATGGCCGAGCCGGTTCCGGCAACCTCACCGGGACGTCCGGCGTCGGGCGCCGCAGAGGATAGGCCATCTTCATCAACCTTGATCGTCAGCGATCCGGACTTGACGCTCGGGCCATCATCCTGGAACTGGATCCGATCGCCGACAGCCACTTCGCTGACGGCCTTGTCGCCATCGTAATCCGTGACCGTCAGGACGGCGTTGACCTTGCCCGCGAGGGTCTGCAGTGCGGTCGACGGATTGCCATCATTCGCGTCGTCGTTCTCGTCGTGATCGGACGGGTCGTCGTGCCTGATCGAGACATACTGGACCATGGAAAGGGTACCATTGTCCGAGAGATGCAGAGCAAAGGCGGCCGGGTCCGACGAAGTGATGTTGGTATTGCCGTCATTCGGGCTGTCATAGCGGCCGACGATCAGGCCGTTTTCTAGGAAAAGCACGATCGAGCGGCCATCGGTGGTGAACAGGCCCGAGGGGGTGCCATTCCCACCGTTGATCTTCAGATCCCATTCAATCTTTACGTCATCATCGGCGCCGCCGTTGATGTCAGCCGCGACGAAATTCGACTGCTGGGCGAACTGAGCCGACATGTTCGGATCTTCGCCCTTGGTACCGACAAACTTGAAGACGTTAAGAGGGCCGGTTACGTCGTCGTTCTGCCGCTTGTCACTCTCATCGACCACTAGGGTCTCGTTGGTGTTGCGTGCAAAAGCCGTCGGCACATCATCGCGGATCGTGATCGAGAAGGCGCCGTCGAGCGACACGCTGTCCCCGTCATAATCGGTGGCCTTGATCAAGGCACCAAAATTGATGGCAGTGACATCACCCGCGATGTCATCCTGAAGATCATAATTTTCGTTCACGCCAGATGCGGGCTTGTCATGGTCAAGCTGGTCAAGCAGTTCGAACGTGTAGGAGCCATCCTCGCTCAGTGTCAGCTTGAAGACCGGGCGGTCTCCAGTGCCATAGGAGTTGGAGCCCTTATCGTTGTCAAAACCATAGAGCACGTTGCCCTGGATGTCGTAGCTGAGTTCTTCACCCTTGGACGACAGGCCGAGATTTTCAAGCGTACGGATTACGGTGGCTTCATCGATGAAGGAGAACTTGATCGGGTCGTCTGCGCCGCCCCGGACCAAGTTGGCAAGCGAGCCGGAAATGAAGGCCGGACCTGGCTGGTTGTTGTTCGGGCTGCCCGTGAAGGAGTCGTCATCTTCGTCATCGTCGTTCGGAGACGTACCGAGCGAGCCGCCGATCAGGCCATCATTGAGCGTCGAGATATCGTCTTCATCAACAATGCGGTTTTCCTTACGGCCACTGAGGACCGGCGCATCATCCTTGATGGTGATCGAGAAGGCGTCCTTCAGGACAACGCTGTCGCCGTCATAGTCGGTCGCCTTGATGATCGAACCAAAGTCGATCGCCTCGACCTCGTTGACCCGTGGGCCGTTCTGCAAGTCGGTGTTCTGACCGCCGCCGAGGTCGTGATCAAGCTGGTCAAGAAGTTCGAACGTGTAGGAGCCGTCCTTGCTCAAGGTCAGCTTGAAGACAAGGCGATCACCATTATCCGGATCGTAGCTCTCGCCCTTCTGTGGACCTGCGTTGTCAAACGCGTAAAGCACACCGTCGCGAATATCATAGCTGAGCTCGGCACCCTCGGACTTAAGGCCAAGCTTCTCGAGTGCGGCACGCGCCGCATCTTCCCTGATGAAGGAGAATTCCACGGTATCGTCAGCACCACCCTTAATGAGCTTGGCGAGCGAACCCGAGATATTGGCCGGACCATTGCCGTTGTTGTTCTGGTTGCCGGTGAAGGACCCATCGCCACTACCATCATTCGGGAAGTTACCCGTCGACTGGTCGTTCTTGATGTCGTCTTCATCGACGAGGCGGTTCTCTTCCTTGCCGCTCAATTCCGGAACGTCGTCGCGGATTTTGATCGAGAAGGCGTTGTTCAGCGAGACGCTGTCACCATCATAGTCCGTCGCCTTGATGAGGGCGCCGAAGTTGATGGCGGTGACATCCTTAAACCACAGGGCATCCTGCAGGTCGAAGTTCTCATCTGAATTGGTCGGGCGCTCCCAGAAATCATCGCCGGGCGCATCGTGGTCGAGCTGATCGTAGAGACGGAATTCGTAAGATCCGTTGCCGTTCAGCTTCAGCTCGAAAACGAGACGATCACCAAACTGCGGGTCGTAGCTTTTGCCAAGTTCCGAGCCCGCGTTATCGAAGGCATAGAGAACGCCGTTGCGAATTTCATAGCTGAGTTCGGCGCCCTTGGAAGAAAGGCCGAGGCTCTCCAGCATGCCACGGGCAACATCGCCATTGATGAAGGAGAAGGTCAGCGACTCGTCGGCGCCAGACTTCACGAGGCTGGCGAGCGAGCCAGCGATAAAGGCTGGGCCGGGCTGGTTATTGCCCTGGCTGCCGGTAAAGGAGCCGTCAGCATTGCCATCGTTCGGGCTTGTTCCGAGCGATTCACCGGGGAAACGGTCACCGATCGTGGAAATGTCGTCTTCATCGACCGTACGATCTTCTGAAGCACCGCGAACGAGTTCCGGAACATCATCGCGGATCGTGACGGAGAAGTAGCCCTCAAGCGATACGCTATCGCCGTCGAAATCGGATGCCTTAATGATCTGGCCAAAGTCGATGTCCCGGACGTCGCCTTCGATCTTATCCTGGAGATCGGTGTTCTGCCCCTTGCCGAGATCGTGGTCGAGCTGGTCGAAGAGCTTGAAAGCGTATTCGCCATTGGCTTCCACGGTGAGCGTGAAGACCAGGCGATCCGGGCCCGCATTGTAGACGACACCCGGCTCGCCGGCGTTGACGAAGGCGTACAGCGTATCACCGATGAGATCGAAGGACAGTACGCCACCCTTCGAGGTCAGGCCGAGGCGGGTCAGCGCTGCACGAGCCGCATCCTCATCAATGATGGAATAGGTCGTGAACCTGTTATCGGCACCGAAATCCACCATGCCGGCGAAGGAGCCGGACACTGTGGCCGGGCCTGGATTGTTCGATCCGCGATCGCCTGTGAAGGATCCATCACGGTTGCCGTCGTTCGGGCTGGTGCCGAGCGACTCGCCAGGAATATCCCGGCCGATGGTCGAGATATCGTCTTCATCCACCGTGTGAGCGATCGGCCGACCGACGATCACCGGCTCATCATCCTCAACGCGAACCGTAAACTTGCCATCGGCGCTGTCGCCATCGGAATCGGTTGCCGTGAAGGGGATCTCAAAGTCGAGGAAGTCGACCGCTTCACGCGGCGTTTCCGGACCGAATACCCGTGCGGAAACATCCGTCTCGGACGGAACCGAGCCACTGCCGCCTGCCACATAGTGATCGAGATTGCCGATCAGCTCAAAGGTGTAGGAGCCATTGGCTGTCGTCGGATTGAGCGTGATGACGAAAATCGTTTCGCCCTCGCCCCGATATGGGAAGTCGAGGAACGCGTCTCCTTCACCTTCGATGAAGAGCGGCTTGAGCGGGCCGTCGAAGGCCTTGAATGCGACCAGCTGATAGCCGCCATTCCACTTGCCGTCTGCGCCAGTGGTATATTCGATGCGATAGGCCAGCCGAAAACCGTCGGAGCTCAGGCCCGCCAGACCAGGAATCGCTGCTTGGATCTCTTCCGAGGTCGAAGAGGTGTCGAGGCCCGTGAAACTGACGGTGCGACCAACCGGGTCATCGCCGGTTGGCTGATTGTCTTCATTCAGCGTCTCGCTCTTCAGGTCGTTGTCGGCACCCCAACGAATGGCGAGCGAACCTTCTGCCTTCGAAGTGTTCGAAAGCGGCATGTCCGAGTTGGACTCAGAGTCCGAAATACGCTTCACAAGCTTGGGCTCCTCGACCTTGCCCGTGAGATCGTCTTCATTGACGGATCCACCGACGGGCGCACCAATCGTCGGCGCATCGTCCTGCACGTCGATGTTGAAGGTGCCGGTTACGCTGTCGCCGTCGCGGTCGGTAACCGTATAGGTGAAGCCGAGGCGCAGGAGGTCATCGAGATCATCCTGCGAGCCATTGCTGCCAGCATCAGGATGCTCGAGCTTGCCGACGAGCTCGAAGGTGAAGTCGCCCGTGACACGGTTGGTAACCGTGATGGTAAAGACGAGGTTGCCGGCGGAATCTCGCCCTTCAGCAGCCAAGAAGCTGAGACCGGGGCCAACGGGTGCGAAGCTCGTGACCGAGATCGGAAGACCGCCCGACGTAAAGCCGCCGAGGACCTTGACACCATCGCCTTCATCGACATCGGACGCGCCGACGAAACCGATGGCGGTGATCGTGCCGGAATCCGGGCCCGGGTTGAAGGGCAGGCGGCCGCTGATGATCTTTGCGCCATCGCCACCGGCAATGACAGCCTCATCGTAGATGAACGAGGTCGTCAGAGGGGTTGGGATGGAGGGACGGCCATTGCCGCCGAACACGGCAGCGGTACGCAGTTCGTCGCCGAAGCTGGTATCACCCAGCAGATCAGCGAGTGTCAGATCTTCCGGGCCGGCGTCGATCGGATCATCATTGAAGTTGCGGCTCGCAGCAGGCGTCGACTGGGCCGAGAAGGTGCCATCGGGACCGGCCGCGACGTTGATGTTACTCTCTTCGAGCGCCGCGAAGAGCGCGACCTGCGGAAGCTCGACATCGCCGATCACAAAGGTCGGGATGTTGGCGGCGCCGCCGATCACGGTGATCTCGGTGCCGTCGGCCAGGACGAGAACGAGGTTTTCACCCTCGACCTGAAATTCGAGGTTGTCGAGTTCGACACCAGCCGGCAGCGTCACAACATTCTCGTTGTCCGGCGTTACTTCGCTCGGGATCACCGCAGCGGCGACGTCAACCGGCTGCTGAGCCGGCAGACGATCGGTGCGGCCGGCGTCGGGCGTTTCCGCCTGAGCCACTTCAATCCCCTCTACGGTCTCGCTGGCGAAACCCAGATGCTGCTCGACCGCAGAGTTCGAACTCGTCGGCTGCGGAAGTATTGTCGATGCTGGACAGGCGCGGATCTTCGATGGACATGGTAACTCACCCCTTAACAAGTTGAGGGCAGTTAAATCCCGATGCCGGGGCAAGTGCAACGGTTTCTTAACCCTGAATACATAACCGGTTATGCTTGGAGCGACCATTATTGAAAAAGAAGTTAATTTTAGGCCGAAAAATCCTTTTATTTCTGCAGTTTATTCAAATTTTAACGAATGGGCGCCGGCGGCTGGAATGGCATCCACCGATTGCGCTAGCGAGCAAGAAGTCCACTTGAAGCAGTATCCAGAGGGCTACTGAAAACAAGCAAAGGCCGGACACCTGTCAGGTATCCGGCCACTCAAAAAGACGGGATGAGGAGATCAGTCTTCCGCGAAGATCGGGTCGTTGATGAAGGGGCCGCCCTGATAGATCGCGATCGTATCGCTCGGCTTCGGCCTTGCTACCGCTGCATCGATTTCGGCACGGAAGCGTTCGGCATTGTCCTTTGGCTGCCAGCCGAGATATGAGACATGGGAATTGTCCCACCACCGGGTGTCGTTGTTCGAGCAACCCCAAATCACAGGGCAGCCCAGGCGCGGGGCGCGGAAGATACATTCGATCATTAAGAGAAAGTCGTCGTAACTCATCCAGGTCGACAGCATCCGGTGGTTCTTCGGCTTCTCCATGCAGCTTCCGATGCGGACCAAAGCCGTCTCCTGACCGAACTTCTCGAAATACATCCGCGCCAGCGCTTCACCGAAGCATTTGGACACGCCGTAAAGCCCGTCCGGGCGCAGGGGCATCTCGTGGTTGAGATACTCGTCCTGCCGATAGAAGCCGATCGTATGATTGGAGCTGGCAAACAGGATGCGCGGCATGCGGTTCGCGCGCGCGGCCTCATAGAGATTGTAGAGACCGAGCAGATTGGCGTTCATGATCTTGGAGAACTTGTCTTCAACCGAGATGCCACCAAGATGGATGATGGCGTCACAGCCTTCAACGAGCCTGTCGACGGCTGCCCGATCGCCAAGATCGCAAACCATTGCCTCCTCATGCGCCGCAACCTGACCGAGATCAACGATATCCGAGACCCTGACGATCTCCGCAAGCCCCTTCAAGCGCTGGCGCATTGCGCTGCCCAGCCCGCCCGCAGCCCCCGTCAGCAAAAGCCTCTTCACGCGCAGTCCTCCATGATGTCACACTTCAACTTATCATACAGGTTGCCCTGCCCCGGTCAATATCGTAAACCTTATGGCCAACAGGCTGACAAAGTCCGACGCATGGATGATGATGTGCGCAGGTACATAGGGGCGGGGAAACACGTATGACATTGCAGGCAAGAAGCGAAGCGGGCTCAGGAACACTTGTGGAGAAACTCGGCGACACGTTGCGCAAGGCGATCGGCGCCGGCCAGTTCCCGCCCGGCAGCAAGCTGCCGAGCGAGGCGCAGTTGTCCGAAGCCCACGGCGTCTCCCGAACCGTCGTGCGCGAGGCGATCGCTTCGCTGCGCGCCGACCGCCTGGTGGAGGCCCGACAGGGCGCCGGCGTCTTCGTCCTCACCCCTCAGGAACCAACACCCGCACCGCTGCTGATCGGCAGCATCGACCCTGTCCGCGTCTCGTCGATGATCGAACTGCTGGAGCTCAGGACGGCAGTCGAAGTCGAGGCAGCAGGACTTGCAGCTTTACGTCGGTCGCCTGCGCAGGAGGAGGTTATTCTCGAGAGGCACTATGCCGTGCGCGCCTGCCTTGAGGCCGGGCAGTCGACGACGGAAGCCGATTTCGCCCTGCATCTCGCCATCGCCGAAGCGACCAACAATCCCCGTTTCCGTGAATTTCTGGCAATGATCGGCAAGAATGTCATCCCGCGGGCCGCCTTACGCGACGAGGACAGCGAGGAAGACCAGTCCGCCTATCTACGCCTCATCGATGCAGAACACGCAGACATTGTCGAGGCGATTTCCCAGGGCGACGAGGAGGCGGCGCGCGACGCAATGCGCCGACATTTGCGCGGCAGTCAGGCCCGCTACCGCGCCCTTTTGCGCGAGCAGCGTCAACCTGTACGATAACATTTGACATAGGCGTCGTTAATACGTATGACAACTTGGCCGGAGGAGGCCAAGAGAGGACATTCGAACATGACGCCGCAAGATATCAAGGCCGCGCTCGGCGCCGGCCTGCTCTCCTTTCCTGTCACGCATTTCGATGACGCAGGGAATTTCAAGTCCGACAGCTATGCAGAGCATGTGGCGTGGCTATCCGGCTTCGATGCGCCTGTACTGTTCGCGGCTGGTGGCACCGGAGAGTTTTTCTCGCTGACGCCATCGGAAGTTCCGCGCGTGGTTGCCGCGGCCAAGGAGGCGGCCGGCAAGACGGCCATCGTCTCCGGCTGCGGATATGGCACCGACATTGCCATCGAGATCGCACGATCGGTCGAGAAGGTCGGCGCTGACGGCATCCTGCTGCTGCCGCATTATCTGATCGACGCGCCGCAAGAGGGCATGTACCAGCACGTCAAGCGCATCTGCCAATCCGTCGGCATCGGCGTCATGGTCTATAACCGTGACAACTCCGTGCTCGGCGTCGAGACGCTGCAGCGCCTGTGCGACGAATGCCCGAACCTGATCGGCTTCAAGGACGGCACCGGCGATATTGGCCTCGTGCGCCAAATCACGGCGACCATGGGGGATCGCCTCACCTATCTCGGTGGCATGCCGACGGCCGAACTCTTCGCCGAAGCCTATCTTGGGGCTGGCTTCACCACCTATTCATCCGCCGTCTTCAACTTCGTGCCAGGTCTAGCCGTCGACTTTTACAAGGCGCTGCGCGCCGGTGAACGCGAGCGCTGCGAGACCATTCTCAAGGACTTCTTTTATCCGTTCATGGCCATCCGCAGCCGGCGCAAGGGTTATGCCGTCTCTGCCGTGAAGGCCGGCGTGCGTTTGCAGGGCTTTGCCGCCGGCAAGGTGCGCCCTCCCCTTGATGACCTCACGGCGGAAGAAGAAGAGATGATGGCCAAGCTTATCGCGCCGTGGAAGCGCTGAGCAAAGGAGGCCCCAGATGAAGATCGCCGAGGTTCGCACCCATCTTCTTGAGCACAGGCTCACCGTTCCCTTCCAGAGCGCTTCCATGCGCTTTGACCGGCGGGCGCATGTGCTGGTGGAGATCGTCTGCGACAACGGGCTGACGGGCTGGGGAGAATGCCTTGGACCGGCTCGGCCGAACGCGGCGGTGGTCGCGGCGTATCGCAACTGGCTGATCGGCATGAACCCGCTGGAGACCGAGAAGATCTGGGCGGTTCTCTACAACGCCCTGCGCGACCAAGGCCAGCGCGGCCTGACGCTTACCGCATTGTCGGGCATCGACATCGCACTCTGGGATATCAAGGGCAAACATTTCGGCGCGTCTGTGTCGACGCTGCTCGGAGGACGTTTCCGCGAGAGTGTAAAGGCTTACGCGACCGGCAGCTTCAAGCGTGATGGCGTCGACAGGGTCGAGGACAATGCGCGTGACATCGCGCTCTATCGCTCCCAGGGTTTTCACGCATCCAAGATCAAGGTCGGTTTCGGGATCGAGGAGGATCTGCGGGTCATCCGGGCTGCACGCGAGGCAGCCGGCTCCGAGATGCGTCTGATGGCCGATGCCAATCATGGCTATGGCGTATTGGACGCCGTCGAATTCGGCCGTCAGGCTGCAGAGTATGGTCTCGACTGGTTCGAGGAACCCGTCGTCCCCGAACAGCTCGCTGCCTATCGCGAAGTGCGGGCCCGGCAGCCGATACCGGTCGCTGGCGGCGAAACCTGGCAAAGCCGCTGGGGCATGAAGGAACCGATCGAGAGCCGCGCAATCGACATTATCCAGCCGGATCTTGCCGGTGTCGGCGGCTTTACCGAAGCGAAGCGCGTCGCAGATCTCGCGGCGCTGCACGGTGTGCGGGTCGTGCCGCATGTCTGGGGGACGGCAGTCCATATCGCAGCCGCTCTGCAGTTCATCGCCGCGATGGTTCCGGACCCGGTGCGCGTCAACCCGATCGAGCCGATCCTGGAATTCGATCGTACCGACAACCCCTTCCGCCAAGCCGTCATCCAGACGCCGATCGAACACGAGAATGGCGTCGTCGCCATTCCGAATGCGCCAGGTCTCGGCATCGAAATCAACCGCGATGCTCTACAGGAGTTCAAGATGAAGGACGAGGCATGAGCCTGATCCGCACCCTTTCCGGCGCCAAACCGTCCATCACCCTGCCCAAGGGCGCGATCGATACGCAGATGCATGCCTATCTGCCCGGCTATCCGGCTTTGCCCGGCGGGCCTGGCCTGCCCGCCGGGGACCTGCCGACACCTGCGCAATATCGCCAGTTCATGGATTGGATCGGCATCGATCGCGTCGTCGTCACCCAGGGCATGGCGCATCAGCTGGACAATTCCAATCTCGTCGCCTGCCTTGAATGGTTTGGAGACATCGCCTGGGGCATCGCAGCGGTCGATGCCAGCACCAGCGAAGCCGAGCTCGATCGTTTGTCGGCTGCGAGGGTGCGCGGCGCGCGGATCATGAACCTGCCGGGCGGTGCGGCCAATCTGACCAAGCTTGAAGAGGTGGATGCGATTGCCGCCAGCCGCGACTGGATGATCGCCATCCAGTTCGATGGCAGCGACATCCTCGACTATGAGGAGCGGCTCTCAAAACTCAGATCACGCTGGGTGCTCGATCACCACGGCAAGTTCTTCTGCGGGGTGACGCCAGACAGTCCTCAGGTGAATGCCACCAAACGGCTGATCGACGGTGGCCGCTGCTGGTTCAAGTTCGCCGGCGCCTACGAGTCCTCCAAGACGGGCGGACCGGATTTCGCCGACGTCGCCGCCGTTGCCCGATCGATTGCGGCGCATGCGCCGGAGCGGATCGTCTGGGGCTCGAACTGGCCGCACAATCTGGCGCGAACCCAGGCTGACTATCCCGACGATGCCGCGCTCGCCGACACCGTGCTTGGCTGGCTGCCAGACGAGACGGCTCGCCGTCTCGCGCTCGTGGACAATCCGGAAGAACTTTTCGCTATCGCGCCTGCTGCAGGCAGGTAGCCGGACTGCAATCCGCCGAAACGGGAGGTTCCGGCGGCTCAATCAAAGAGGAGGAAGACCAATGAAGACTGCCGCAATGCTCAGCCTCGCGATGGGGCTCACTTTTGGCGCGGGTGCTGCCTTCGCCCAGGAGATCACCCTGCGTTCCGCCGACATCCATCCCGACGGCTATCCGACGGTCGATGCCGTCAAGTTCATGGGCGAACTGGTCAAGGAACGCACCAACGGCCGCATCGCCATCCAGGTGATGAACAACGCTGCACTGGGCTCCGAAAAGGACACGATCGAGCAGACGCGTTTCGGCGTGATCGACATGAACCGTGTCAACAGCGCGCCGTTCAACAACCTCGTGCCGGAAACGGTGGTCTTCGGCCTGCCCTTCCTGTTTCGCGACACCGAACACATGCACAAGGTGGTCGATGGCGAGATCGGCGATGAAGTGCTGGCCGCCTTCGAACCGCATGGCCTGATCGGTCTTGCCTTCTACGATTCCGGTGCGCGCTCGTTCTATTCGACCAACAAGCCGATCAACAGCCTTGCCGACCTCAAGGGCATGAAGGTCCGCGTCCAGCAGTCAGACCTCTGGATCGCGATGATGGAAGCCTTCGGCGCCAACCCGACACCGATGCCCTTCGGTGAAGTCTATTCGTCGCTGGAAACCGGCGTCGTGGACGCGGCCGAAAACAACTGGCCTTCTTATGAATCCTCGCGTCACTTCGAAGTGGCCAAGAACTACACGCTGACCGATCATTCGCTGACGCCGGAAATCCTGGCGATCTCCAAGATCACCTGGGACAAGCTGACGCCGGAAGACCAGACGATCATCCGGGAGGCCGCCAAGGAATCCGTCGGTAAGATGCGTGAACTGTGGCAGGCACGCGAAAAGGCGTCGGAAGAGAAGATCCGCGCATCCGGCGTGAACGTGATCACCCCCAACAAGGAAGAGTTCGCCGCGGCCATGCAGCCGGTCTACGACAAGTTCGTCACGGATCCCAAGATGAAAGAGCTGGTGGAGCGCGTTCGCGCCGTCAAGTAAGCACCACGGACCGGCCGCATCCTCGATGCGGCCGGTTTTTCTTATCCTGGATTTCGGAGGATCCATGTCGCGTTTCATGCGGGCCATCAGGCCCGGCCTCAGCTGGCTGAGCCTCGCCTGCCTTTATCTGGCCGGCCTCGGCGTGGTCCTGATGACCTTGATCATCGGCTGGCAGGTTTTCGGCCGTTACGTGCTCAATGACACACCGAGCTGGTCCGAGCCCCTGTCGCTGCAGCTGATGTCCTGGTTCATCCTCTTGGGTGCGGCCGTTGGCGTGCGCGAAAGCGTGCATCTCGGGCTCGACATCGTTCGCCATAACATGCCTCCTGCAATCCAGCGCCTAATGGATCTCGTCAGTCTTGGCCTGATCTGCCTGTTCGGCGGCGCCATGTCCTACTATGGCACGCTGCTGGCCATGGGCACCTGGACAGCCCGGATCCCCGTGCTTGGGTGGCCCGGTGGCATAGACTTCATTCCCCTCATCGTCGGTGGCGCAATGATCTCCATCTTCGCGCTCGAGCGCTTCGCCGACACGTTCATAGGTACTCCTATCCCGGCGGCGGACGATGTCGCCCAGACCGAGGTAGTGTGATGGCCTATACGATCCTCTTCGGTACCTTCGCCTTTCTCATGCTCCTTGGCATGCCCATCGCTTTTTGCCTCGGGATCGCGTCCCTGGCGACGGTCCTCTATATCGGCATCCCGCCGATCGTGATCTTCCAGCAGCTGAATTCGGGGATGAACGTCTTCGCCATGATGGCGATCCCGTTCTTCATCTTCGCCGGCGACCTGATGGTGCGCGGCGGCATCGCTTTCCGTCTCATTCGCTTTGCCTCCGGTTTCGTCGGACACATGCGCGGCGGGCTGGGGCAGGTGAATATCGTCTCATCGACGTTGTTCGGCGGCATTTCGGGCTCGGCGGTTGCCGATGCGTCAGCGATCGGCGGCCTGATGGTGCCGCAGATGGCGGCGCGCGGATACGATCGCGGCTACGCCGTCAACGTGACGATCAGTTCTGCCCTGATCGCCCTGATGATCCCGCCGTCGCATAACATGATCCTTTACTCGATCTCGGCGGGAGGAACGGTTTCGGTCGCCGATCTCTTCACAGCGGGTATCATTCCCGGGATGCTTCTGACCGTCGCCCTGATGGTCACGGCGTATGTCGTTGCCCGCAGACGCGGTTATCCGGCCGAACCCTTTCCGGGCTTTTCGAGACTGCTGGTGTTCTTCTTCGCAGCCCTACCCGGTCTGCTGCTGATCGCCATTATCTTCGGCGGCGTGCGCTCCGGTGTCTTCACGGCGACCGAAAGCTCCTGCATCGCCGTTATCTACGCCTTTCTCGTCGCCGTGCTCGTCTATCGCGAGCTAAACTGGAGCGGCTTTGTCGAGGCGATCCTCGGCGCGGTGAAAACCACGTCACTGGTTCTGCTCGTCATCGGCATGGCCGCTGCCTTTGCTTGGCTCATGTCCTTTCTGCAGGTGCAGGTCACGCTCATCCAGGTGGTCAAGTCGATCTCGGACAACCCGATGGTCGTCCTGCTGCTGATCACCGTGGTCCTCCTGCTGCTTGGCACTTTCATGGACATGGCGCCGTTGATCATCATCACGACGCCGGTTTTCCTGCCGATCGTCCAGGCCTTCGGCATCGATCCCGTGCATTTCGGTGTCATCATGATCCTGAACGCCGGGATCGGGCTGATCACGCCGCCGGTTGGAACCGTCCTCTTCGTCGGCTGTGCCGTGGGCAAGATCACGATCCGAGAAGCGATGCAGACCATCTGGCCATTCTTTGGCGCCTGCGTGATGGTGCTTTTGTTGGTTACCTTCATTCCCGAGATATCGCTCTGGCTGCCGGCGCAGTTCAAATGATCCTCCCGCCCTCGCCTTCCGAGGGTTTTCTGCAGGGGCCTCGGCCCCTGCCTTTTGGATTCCGACGTCATAGTGCACATCCAGCAGTGACATTTTGGCAAGTGAACCACGCAAAATGACAGTTTATCGCCGTTTCGGCAGAGCGGTGCCAAGGCTAGACTGATCCCATCTTCGTTCTCAACCGGTGGATCATGACAGCGCCAGCCCCCTCGGAAAAAGCCCTCGTCCCCTTCGTCAGCGTCGAAAACATGATGCGGCTCGTGCATCACATCGGGATCGAGCGTGTGCTTACCGAGCTTACCGACGTTATCGAGGCCGATTTCAGACGCTGGGAGTTGTTCGACAAGACACCGCGCGTCGCGTCGCATTCCCGCGAGGGCGTCATTGAGCTGATGCCGACATCGGATGGGGAGATCTATTCGTTCAAATACGTGAACGGGCATCCGAAGAACATGGCAGAGGGTCTGCAGACGGTAACCGCCTTCGGACTATTGGCCGATGTGTCGACCGGCTATCCGGTTCTGCTCACCGAAATGACGCTGCTGACGGCCCTTCGCACCGCCGCGACCTCGGCGATGGCTGCCCGCCACCTCGCCCCCAAGGGCGCAACGACCATGGCAATGATCGGCAACGGTGCCCAGGCAGAATTCCAGGCGCTTGCGATGAAGGCCGTGCTGGGGCTCACCCATGTCAGGCTCTTCGAC
This sequence comes from Allorhizobium sp., assembly GCA_045377275.1. Lineage (GTDB taxonomy): Bacteria > Pseudomonadota > Alphaproteobacteria > Rhizobiales > Rhizobiaceae > Allorhizobium. The sequence continues at coordinate 514,933 of JBJIOA010000012.1, forward strand.
ATCGACCCGAAGGCGACGGAAAAGACGCAGCGCAACCTCGACGGTTCCGGACTGCATGTCACGGCCTGCCCAACGTCACAGGCGGCGATCGAGGGGGCCCAGATTATCACGACCTGCACCGCCGACAAGCAGTACGCGACCATCTTGACGGACAACATGGTCGGCGCCGGCGTGCACATCAACGCCATCGGTGGCGACTGCCCCGGCAAGACCGAGCTGCATCGCGACATCCTCTCGCGTGCCGACACCTTCGTCGAATATCCGCCGCAGACGCGGATCGAGGGAGAGATCCAGCAGATGGATCAGGACTATCCCGTCACCGAGCTCTGGCAGGTGGTCACCGGTCAGGTCGCAGGTCGCAAGAACGACAAGCAGATCACCCTCTTCGACAGCGTCGGCTTTGCGATCGAAGATTTTTCGGCATTGCGCTATGTGCGCGAACGCGTACGGGGGACCGCCTTCTACCAGTCTGTCGATCTGATCGCCGATCCGGACGATCCTCGCGACCTGTTCGGCATGCTGCAGCGGGCGAAGGACTGAAGTCCTCCCCCAAGATCTAGGGGTTCGCTCCAAATTTAAGTTGGCGGAAATGTTTGCGGCCTAATGTCCTCATCTCCAAGGAGTCTGGCCGGATGAATGAAGTCGAACGCCTAAACATACTCCATCAGTACGGCATTCTCGACACGCCGCATGAGGAGCCCTTCGAACGGATCGCCGCCCTGGCTCGGCTGATCTTCGATGCGCCCATCGTGCTCATCTCGCTGCTTGACGACGATCGCCAATGGTTCAAGTCGAATATCGGTCTGGATCTGCGCGAACCGAGCGCGAACACGCGATATGCAACGAGACAATTCGCAGCGACGACGTTCTGGTGATTGCCGACACAAGGCAGGACATCCGGACGGCGCGAAACCCTTTCGTCATCGGAAAACCTTACGTCACATTTTATGCAGGCGCTCCGCTGGTGACCTCGGAAAAAGCACGCCTCGGTTCACTCTGCATCATGGATCGCGAGCCGCGACATTTCGACGAGCGGCAAATGGCGATCCTGCAGTCGCTCGCCGCCCTGGTGATGCGGGAAATGGAGCTTCGGAGGCAGATCGATCAAGACTGGCTCACCGGTGCCACATCTCGTATGGCCTTCCATGGCACCTTGGAGAAGCTTGTCGGACGCATGGCACCACCGTCGATCGGCCTGATCAGCTTCGACATCGATCACTTCAAGCAGATCAACGACCGATTTGGTCATATGGCAGGCGATCGTGTGCTGATCGAGGTTGTGGAGGTGTGCCGCGGCGTCCTGCGCGACGGCGACGTGATCTCACGGATGGGAGGCGAGGAATTCGCCGTTCTCTTGCCGGGGGCAACAGCCAAGAGCGCGCTTGCAGTCGCCGAGCGCCTCCGTCAGGCAATCGAAAGCTCGCGACGCCCAGATGTTGATGGCGCTGTCACGGCGAGTTTCGGTGTCACCATGCTCGATCAGAGCGACATTGGTCTGGCAGATCCCTTGCGGCGCGCGGATGAGGCCCTCTATCGATCCAAGGCCAACGGCCGGAATCAGGTCACCTGTTCGTGGACCTTGCCAGTGCAGGTCATGGCGGGCAGCGCGAGCTCCTGACTGGACGATTGACGGAGCGGCGGCCTGCCCGTTAGCCCGATCCGGTCACGCCGGGCCGAGAAGAATGTCCTCCGCTTCTTCACGCTGCATGTCGAGTACACGCTTGGCCAGATCAAAGCTGAAGCCCTGACGCGCGAAGGAGGCGATCTCCTTGCTCCAGCGCGCTTCATCCGCCTCGATATCCGGGCGACGGAAGGGGCCAAAGGCTTTCTTTCGGGCATAGACGACAGCCGAGCGCAGATCGTCCGCGTCGACGAGGACGGCCTCGACAATACTGCGATCGACCCCCTTCTCCGCAAGCTTGCGGGCAATCGCACGCTTGGATCGGCCGCTGCGTGCGGCCGAATTCGCCCGGATCTCGGCATAGTTCTGGTCGTCGAGCGCCTTCATGCTGCGGCCGAAGGCAAGGGCCGTCTCGGCCAGCGCATTGACCTGACCCTCGCTGATATCTTCGAATTTGCTGCGAGCCTTGCGCTTGATCGCGTCGGAAAGCTCGCGCTCGGTCATCATGCGTTTCGCGAGACGGTAGGCGGCGGAATTCTTCGCCCAGGCCAACATGCGAGGCGTGGGCTGATCTTCGGTGGCTTTCGACGGTTCGTCCATGGGCCCGGTGTCCCAACTTCGTGGGCGATCGTCAACAGACATCTGGACCCGTTCAATTGATCAATGAGACCGCAGCCACTCCGCCAGTTCGGCCTCGGCGCGCTCCAGAGCACTGTAGTTCAGAAGCTTGCGCAGCAGCGCGACCGTCACGGCCCTGGCCCGCAGGTTGAAGCGTCCTTCGTCGCTGTCTTCGACCGACATCTGGTAGACGCCGAGTTTTTCGTAGAGCTGTTGAAGGCGGTTCTGAACGCTGCGGATCGAAAGGCCCCGTCGGCGGGCGATGGTGCGGTCCGTCAATCCGAGCGCGATGTCGACGAGGATCTCGTATTCGCTGTCGCTAAAGCCCCTAACTTGTCCGAGGCTCTTCTGCTGCATGCCGCGCACTTCGCGATCGATGACGCATTGCGCCTCAACAAAGATGCTGCGGAGCGCGAGTTTCAACCGCTCATCGGAGGCTGATTTCAGGACGTAGCCATAAGCCGCGCCGTCCGGCACGATGCGGGAGACGCCACGCACATAGGCCTCGTCGGAATAGTTGGACCAGAAGAGGATGCGGGTATCGGGCCGCTCCTTCCAGATGGTACGCGCTGCCTCGATGCCGTTGCGGGCGTTCATCTGCAGGTCCATCACGATATGGGCGGACTTGTGGTCGCGCGCCAGGCGCTCGCCTTCCGCCCCATTGCCGGCCTCAATGACCTTGTCGCATTCCGGAAGGGCCGCACACACCGCTTCGAGCAGATAGGAGCGGTGCAGCGGATCGTCCTCCACGATCAAGACCTTCATGCATCATCTCCCTTTGCTGCCATTGCCTGCAAGGGGATAGGCAGTTGCACCCGGACAGTCGTCCCCTCGCCCTCCCGGTTTGCTCCTATGGTGAACTTGGCCGAGATCAGCCGCGCCCGCGTCATCATGTTGTCGATGCCCCCGCCCTCGCCTCGGCCGCCACGAGACAGGCCGCGTCCATCATCGGCGACTTCGACAACGACCGCGCAGTTGCTTGCCCGGAGACGGACCTCAAGCTCGCTGGCCTGCGCATGGCGAACCGCATTGTTGATGGCCTCCTGCGTGATCCGAAACAGCGCGATCCGGACCGTTTGATCCAGGAGATCGATGACACCGTCGCTGTCGTCCACCAGACGCCAGGACAAAGATGCCCCCTGATCTCGCACCGCCCGATCGAGATGGTTCTCGATCGCATGGGCAAAGCCGAAAAGCTGCAAGACAGCCGGTTTCGCCTCCTCGATGATCTCACGCAAATTCTGCATGCATTGCTGCAGACTGCGGGCCACAGGCTCGAGCATCTCTCCATTCAGGTCCTTCTCCTGCATCATCCTGTCGACCCGGCGCGACAGGCGCGTCAGGTCGGCAAGCGTCTGGTCGTGCAGGTCCATGCCGATGCGCTGCCGCTCGCTTTCGAGCGCCTCGGTGAGATTGAGAGCGCCCAGTCGCAAGCCCTCCTCGCGAGCGCGCGCCTCGGCCTCGATGATGGCCGACTGCTTTGCCTGTTCAGCGGCTCGAAGGGCAAAGAAATAGGGGGATAGGAGGTCGGCGATCGACTGGGCGTTTTCGACATCCTGTGACAAGTAGAAATCCACCTGGTGCGACGAGCAGCTGAGCGCGCCGATCACTTCACCACCTACCTTGAGCGGCACATGGATGCGGCTGCGCAGGTTGTGCTCGAAGATCGGACGGGTAAAGGGCGTATCGACGTGGTAGCGGGTTTCAAGCTGTGCATCTGCCGTCAGGAGGAAGTCTATCTCGCCCCAGAGCAGGGTCCGGATCGGGCTGCTCGCCACCGGTGCCGGCGTCGTCTGGCCCCAGAAGGTGTCGAGACCAGTCTCGTAAGCGGTGTGATAGAGCCCGTTGACCATGGTGATGCAGACATCGAGGTGGTCATGCGGCACGATATGCGATACTTCGACGCCGACGGCCTTGATAGCCGAGCGGAAATCGAGCTGTCCGGCCAGGAGCCTGGATATGCCGAGATAGTGATCGAGCAGCGCTGACGGCGCGATCTTGAGCATGATGTCCTCCCCGCGACCACTCCCACGGCCGCATCGCCTTCATAACACATCTCGACAGGGAGGTCGTCCTGCGGGATCCCGCAGGACTTTGCGTAATTCCCGCAAACGTCCTGCCGTCCTCGACCTGTACAGGCGTCACCGTTGCCTCCATCCTGATCCTGCCGAGAAGAGGAACTCGGCGGGGAATTCAGACCGGGACACGCCCGGCTGTTTGGAGGAAACCGGAGCCAAGAGCGCCGGACAACAGGGAGTGAGATTATGAAGACCAGCAGAACCCTTCTGGCGAGCGCGGCACTGTGCCTTATCGCTACATCCATGCCCGCAATGGCCGACACCTCGGGTAAGAAAATTGCGCTGTCCAACAATTATGCCGGCAACTCCTGGCGCCAGGCCATGCTGACCAGCTGGGAAAAGGTGACCGGTGAGGCCGTGAAGGCCGGACAGGTCGCAGCCGCCGATGCCTTCACCACCGCCGAAAACCAGGCGACCGAACAGGCAGCCCAGATCCAGAACATGATCCTGCAGGGCTATGATGCTATCGTCATCAACGCTGCCTCGCCGACGGCACTGAACGGTGCGGTCAAGGAAGCTTGTGACGCCGGCATCACCGTCGTTTCCTTCGACGGTATCGTGACCGAACCCTGCGCCTGGCGCATCGCCGTCGACTTCAAGGAAATGGGCCGCAGCCAGGTCGAATATCTCGCCGGCAAGCTGCCTGATGGCGGCAACCTCCTGGAAATCCGCGGTCTTGCAGGCGTCTTCGTTGATGACGAGATCTCGGCCGGCATCCATGCGGGTGTCGAGCAGTTTCCGCAGTTCAAGATCGTCGGCTCCGTGCATGGCGACTGGGCGCAGGATGTGGCCCAGAAGGCCGTCGCCGGCATTCTGCCCAGCCTGCCGGAACTCGCTGGCGTCGTGACACAGGGTGGTGACGGCTATGGCGCGGCCCAGGCGATCGCTGCCGCCAACCGCCCGATGCCCGTTATCGTCATGGGCAATCGCGAAGACGAGCTGAAATGGTGGAAGGAACAGAAGGATGCCAACGGCTATGAGACCATGTCGGTCTCGATTGCGCCCGGCGTTTCCACGCTTGCCTTCTGGGTCGCCCAGCAGATCCTCGACGGCAAGGAAGTCAAGAAGGACCTTGTCGTTCCCTTCCTGCGCATCGATCAGGACAATCTGGAAGCCAACCTGGCCAACACCCAGGCGGGCGGCGTCGCCAATGTCGAGTATTCCCTCGAAGACGCCCAGAAGGTCATCGGCTCTGCGATGTAACCGACCGGAACCCTCCCCGAACCGTCCGGCCTTCGGGCCGGGCGGTGTGGGGAACCTTTGGCGCGTGAGTGAGAGAGTTGTGCAGCATGAATGCCATGCTCGATAAGGGTGATGGACGGCCTGTCGTCAGCGTTACCGATGCAAGAGTGCGTTTCGGCGCGGTCAAAGCGCTGGATGGCGTCACCCTAGAGATCGGGGGTGGCGAGTGCGTCGGCCTGGTTGGCCACAACGGCGCTGGCAAATCTACCATCGTCAACGTCATCAATGGTGGGCTCAGCCCACATGAGGGTTCCATCCGATACGGTCACGGCAGCGGGGGCCACAGCATCAATGCTGCGCGAGAGGCCGGCATTCGCTGCGTCTTCCAGGAGCTGTCGCTCTGCCCGAATTTGACGATCGTGGAGAACACCCGTGTCATGCATCGCAGTCTCAAAGGCTGGGGCTGGCGCAAGCGGGGTGCTGCGCTCATCGAGAGCAAATTGCGGGAGATCTTTCCGGGCCATTCGATCGACTGCCACGAGGCCGTCGGCAACCTCACCATCGCGGAACGCCAGATGGTGGAGATCGCGATTACCTTCTGCGAGTTCGGCAGCCCGGTGCGCCTCGTCATTCTCGATGAACCCACCTCGTCGCTGGATGCGCGGCTTGCAGAGCAGTTGCTCGCCTATGTCGAGCACTTCGTCCGCGACGGTGGCTCGATCCTTTTCATCTCCCATATTCTCGGCGAGATACTCTCGGTCTCCAGCCGCATCGTCGTCATGAAGGATGGCAAGGTGGTCAGCCAAAGACCGGCCGAGGAATTTTCGGAGCAAGGGCTGATCGAAGCGATGGGCAGCGTCGTCAAGGCGCGCCAAGCCCGCCAGTCCGTTGATCGGGCTGCTGGGGAAACCGTGCTTACCGCTGCTCCGGTGCGCGGACGCGGCCTCCCCTTCCAAGCGATGAAGGGTGAAATCGTCGGTTTTGCCGGTCTCGGTGGGCACGGCCAGACCGACATGCTGGTCGGCCTGTTCGAAGCCCGAACCGGCAACTGGCTGCGGGCTAATGACCCCGAAGTCGCGTTCGTCGCCGGCGACCGTGCCGTCAATGGCACCTTCACACTGTGGAGCATCTTGAGAAACCTCAGCATCGGCATCCTGCCGGACCTGTCGCGGCTTCACACCCTAGACTTTGAACGGGAGGAAACGCTGGGGCAGACCTGGAAGGAGCGGATCGGCATCCGCACACCCGACATGGACAATCCGATCCTGTCGCTCTCAGGCGGCAACCAGCAGAAGGTTCTCTTCGCCCGGGCGCTCGCCAGCCGCGCGCCCGTGGTTTTGATGGACGACCCGATGCGCGGCGTCGATTTCGGCACTAAGCAGGAGGTCTATGCGATCCTGCGCCAGGAGGCGGACGCCGGGCGGACTTTCATCTGGTACTCGACCGAGATGGACGAGGTCTGCCTCTGCGACCGAGTCTATGTGTTCAACAACGGCATGATCGTTGCCGAACTGAAGGGCGACGAGGTGACGGAAGAAAACATCCTCTCCGCCTCTTTTCAGGAGGCCGCATGACGAGGTTTCTCTCAGCCGACGGATTGCGCCTCGTCATCCCGGCCCTATCGCTGGTCGGGCTGCTCGCGGCGGTCTTCTATCTCCAGCCGAGGGCCATGAGCTATACGGGGCTCAACCTGCTGTTCAATCTGGCGGTGCCGATCGCGCTTGCGACCATTGCCCAGATGCTGATCATGACGGTGAACGACCTCGATCTGTCGATGGGCACCTTCGTCAGCTTCGTCGCCTGTGTGACGGCTACATACCTGCAATCCTCGCCTTTGCTGGGCGTCCTCATCCTGATGGCAGCGATCGGCGTCTATGCTCTGATCGGCGTGATGATCTATCTGAGGGATCTGCCGTCGATCGTCGTGACGCTCGGCATGAGCTTTGTCTGGGGCGGGCTTGCGGTTCTGATCCTGCCGGCGCCCGGCGGTGAGGCACCGGGCTGGATCCGCGCAATCATGACGGTCAAGCCGCCGCTCGTTCCCATGGCGATCGTTGCCAGCATCCTGATCGCCGTTGTCAGCCACTATGTCATCATGCGCTCGTCCTTCGGCGTTGTCTTGCGCGGAGTGGGCGGCAATAGCCGCTCCGTGGCCCGGGCCGGATGGTCGATCATCGGCGCGCGGGCGGCCGTCTATGGACTCGCCGGCTTCTTTGCGGTGCTCGCCGGCATGGCGCTGGTGGGGCTGACCACCTCAGCGGACGCCAATATCGCTCTGCGCTACACGCTGCTCTCGATCGCGGGCGTCATTCTCGGCGGCGGAGAATTCGTCGGCGGGCGCGTCTCGCCGATCGGTGCTGTCATCGGTGCGCTCACCCTGACGCTCGCCGGCTCTTTCCTGTCCTTCCTGCGGATCTCGCCGGACTGGCAGATCGGCGCGCAGGGGGCGATCCTGATCCTGGTGCTGACGCTGCGTCTTGCCCTCAATCGCGCCGAAGGCCGGAAGGGCAAGTCATGACCCAGGCACTCTCCACACTCTTCTCCCGGACCTGGATCTGGTCCTTTATCGCGGCCGCCAGCGTCTTCCTCGTCACCATCGTTTTCACGGGCGGGGCAAGCACCGTCGGGCTGGCACAGGCGGCTCTCACCTTCGGGGCCTTCTCGGTACTGGTCGGCCTCGGGCAGATGCTGGTGATCACGCTCGGTCCCGGCAATATAGACCTCTCGGTTCCCGCCAACATGACGCTTGCGGCGACCGTCTCGCTGAAGGTGATGAATGTCGAAAACAGCATGATCCTGACGGGGCTGCTGGTCGCCATGGGAGTGGGGGTCGCGATCGGGATCGGCAATTACGCGCTGATCAAGCTCTTGCGCATTCCCCCGATCATCGCGACGCTGTCGATGAGCTTCATCGTGCAATCGACGGCGATCTGGACGAACCGGGGACTGCGCATCAAGCCGCCGAGCTGGCTTGCCGACTTCACCACGGCGACGACGGCTGGCGTCCCGAATGTCGCGCTTGTCGCTTTGGTGCTGTCCGTCATCGTCTGGTACGTCCTCAACCGCACGGTCTATGGACGCTCGATTGCCGCGATCGGCCAGAGCATCCGGGCTGCCCGCATGGCCGGCATTCCGATCGACGGCACGCGGCTCGTCACCTACCTGCTCTGCGCCGTGCTCGCCTCGCTCTGCGGCTATCTACTCGCCAGCTTTTCCGGCGGTGCAGCGCTCAACATGGGCACGGAATATCTTCTGATGTCGATTGCCGTCGTCGTCATCGGTGGCACGGCGGTTGCCGGCGGCAATTCGAATGTTCCGGGGATATGGGGCGCCTCGCTCTTCATGTTCCTTGTCGTTTCGATGCTGAACACCTACGGCTTTGGTGCCGGCATCCGCCTCATTCTCACCGGTCTCATCATCATCGCCGTCATCATGCTGCCGACCACGCGCAGCGTCGGCAAAACCTGAAGCGCTCCAGGACTGTCCCATGGAAAATCCACACTACGAGATCCGCGACCCCCGCTTCCGCGACCTGCTCGTTTCCAGCGCCGCCCTCGAAGAGCTTTACTCGGGCTGCCGATGGGCCGAGGGGCCAGTCTGGTTCAATGATGGCGGCTATCTGCTGTTCAGCGACATCCCGAACGAACGCGTTCTGCGCTGGATCGAGGGTGCTGGCACCTCCGTCTATCGCGCGCCGTCCAATTTCATCAACGGCAATACGCGCGACCGCGAGGGGCGGCTCGTCTCCTGCGAGCATGGCGGACGCCGCGTCATCCGCACCGAGATCGACGGGACGATCACGACGCTTGCCGATCGCTACCAAGGCAAGCGGCTGAACTCCCCCAATGACGTGGTGGTCAAGTCGGATGGCAGCGTGTGGTTCACCGACCCCTCCTACGGCATTCTCTCTGACTACGAGGGCTACAAGGCCGACGAGGAACAGGCGAGCCGCAATGTCTACCGGCTCGAACCTTCGACGGGTGAGCTCTCCGTCGTGGTCGACGACTTCCTGCAGCCGAACGGGCTCTGCTTCTCGCCCGACGAGACATTGCTCTACGTCGCCGATTCCGGCGCCAGCCACCAACCGGACGCGCCGCGCCATATCCGGGTGTTCGATGTGACCGATGGCAAGCGGCTGACTAACGGGCGAGTCTTCGCCCATATCGACAAGGGTATTCCTGACGGCATGCGAACGGATATGGAAGGAAACCTCTGGTCGAGCGCTGCCGACGGCGTGCATTGCTTCCATCCCGATGGCACGCTGCTCGGCAAGATCCTGGTGCCGCAGGCGGTCGCCAACCTGACTTTCGGCGGACCGAAAAAGAACCGCCTATTCATTACGGCCTCGACATCACTCTATGCGATCTACACTGCGACACGGGGTGCGCAGACGCCGTAAGTTGTGCCCGACTGCATAGAAAACAACAGGAACGCCCGCTCAGGAGAACGGGCGTTTCCGCGGTCATGCCACGTGTGGGATATGGCACGACCGGATCGGCCTAGCGGGGACCGATCAGAGCGACTACATGACCAAGAACGATCACGCGGTCATGGATTTGAAAGCTTCGGCCTGGCTCTCTACCCAGCTTTCGAAACTCTGCGGCTCCTGGCCCGTCAGCGTCTTTACGTCACCAGTGACGCGAGACAGACCACCGTTTCCGACCATTGTATCGATGGAGGCAAAGACGCGCGCGACGGGTTCAGGCAGACCGGCTCCGACCATGCCCTGAACGAGACCTTCGACCGGAACATCGATCACGGTGATCTCCTTGCCGGCAGCGGCGGAGATGAGGGACGCCATTTCGCGATGCGTGTAGGAAGAGGAGCCCGTCAGCGTGTAAACGGTCTTTTCCTTCCCAGCGGCGACGAGCGCTGCGGCCGTGGCGCGACCGATGTCATCGCGTGAAATGTGCGCCACCTTGCCGTCGCCGGCTGCCGAATACCAATGGCCGGAGGCAAGGGCGGGGCCCGCGCTCATCATGACGTTTTCGAAATACCAGTTATTTCGCAGAATGGTCCAGGCAGGCACCGAGCTTGCCTCAATGGCCGCTTCCGTCCCTTCATGATCGGGTGCGAAGAGCAGAGCGGAGTTCACCGGCTCCGGCATCGAGGTGTAAAGCAGATGGGCAACACCGGTTTTTTCAGCTGCGGCGACGGCCGCACGATGCTGAACCAGACGATGTCCCGGACGGTCGAGCGTGTCCGTGCTGATGATCAGCACCTTTTCGGCTTCGGCGAAGGCTGCTTCCATGGACGCAGCATCGTCGAAATCGACCCGGCGCACCAACACGCCCTTTGCAGCAAGGTCTGCCAGTTGCTCCGGCTTGCGGCTGGCAGCGATGATGTCGCCTGCGGCGACGCCCGAGGTTTCAAGGAGATGATGGACTACGCGCTGGCCGAGCTGGCCCGATGCGCCGGTGACGAGATACTTCGCGGTCATGGTTCTCTCATAGTCTGGTCCCCAAACTTTGGGGATGGTTTAATTTATAGAGTAGGTCTAAATTGCAGACCATACTCCTGCCGTAAAGTAGGCAGTTTTTTAGAACCAGGTTCTGAGGACGGTACCGATGACAGCACATGCGAAGGCGAAGACCGATTACACGGCGGCGATCCGTTCGGTGATGGCCATGATCGAGACGCCTGCGAACACGGTTTTCGATGCCGGGAATTGCCCGGTTCGCGATGTCTTTTCCCATATCGGCGACAAGTGGGCTTCCCTCATCCTGCAGACGCTCGGCTACAGGCCGCATCGTTTCGGCGAGCTGAAGCGAGCAATCCCGGATATCTCGCAGGCGATGCTCACGGGAACATTGCGCAGCCTCCAGCGCGACGGTCTGGTGCATCGCGAGGTCTTCCCAACCCAGCCGCCGAGTGTCGAATACAGCCTGACGGAGCTGGGACAATCCCTGCTTGGCCCGGTCGCGGCTCTGGTGGTCTGGACGGCGGAGCATCATGCTCGTATCCGCGAGGCACGCGCTGTTTACGATGCTGAAAATCCGCCGGCAAAGAAGAAGGTCGCCGCTGCCTGATCGGCATGCTTCGCCTGTCAGGCATTTGCTAACCAAGCAGATGAACGAAAACGATACGCACCGCGTCTAAATTGCCCCCTTGATATATGGGGGTATATTATGTTCAGACGATTTCTCGGCGACCGCAGTGGCAATTTTGGCGTCTTGACCGCCATCCTGCTTGTACCCGTGATCGGAGCGGCGGGTCTGGCCATCGATATCAGCAATGCGCTGACGGTGCGCAGCACCCTGCAGGCGGCGGCCGACGCAGCAGCGATCGCAGCCGTCGCTGAAACCTCCGCCGGCGTGATGCAGGCGATGCAGATGAAATCCGACGGACAGCTGTCGGCAGCGATCGCAGATGCCAAGAAGGTGTTTCTCGGTCACGCCAAGATGTCTCAAGCGTACGAGCTCAAGAATTTCGACGTAGAGGTGGTCAAGAGCGGGACCCAGCTGAAGGCCGTCTTCACATTCGACGCGACCGTTCCCACCACACTCGCACGGGTCATGGGGCAGAAAGACGTCACCGTCAGCGGCAAGGCCGAGGCCGTCTATCAGACAGACACCTTCCGGGATTTTTACCTTCTTCTCGACAATACACCCTCCATGGGAGTCGGCGCGACGCCGGCAGACGTGACCAAGATGGTCAACAACACCGGAGACAAGTGTGCGTTTGCTTGCCACATCGTCAAAAACGGTGTCGAGGACAAGAACAGCTACTATTACCTCGCCAAGAAACTCGGCGTGACGATCCGCATCGACGTCGTCGCCAAGGCAACGGCGGCGCTTATGGACACCGCCAAGAATTCCCGCAAAAGTTCTAACCAGTTCCGCATGGCCGTTTATACCTTCGGCGAGCGTGCAGAAGATACCAAGTTGCTGGAAGTCGCCTCGCTTACCGACAATCTCGACCAGGTTCAGTCAAAGGCGTCCAAGATCGGGCTGATGTCTATCCCCTGGCAGGGTTATGATAACGACCAGCAGACGGATTTCGACCGCGCCCTCAAGAATATCGGCGACCTCATGGGCGCTTCCGGCACCGGTGCTTCCGCAGGAGATCCGGAGAAGATCGTGTTCTTTGTCTCGGACGGGGTGGGCGACGCCTACAAGCCTAGCGCATGCACAAAGAAGACCACCAACGGGCGCTGTCAGGAGCCTATCGATACGACGCAATGCGAGGCCCTTAAGAAGAAGGGTTATCGCATCGCCGTTCTCTATACGACCTATCTGCCGCTTCCCACCAATGACTGGTACAAGAAATGGATCAGTCCGTTCCAGGCCGAAATCCCGACGCGCATGCAGTCTTGTGCATCGCCGGGTCTGTATTTCGAAGTCAGCCCAAGTGAGGGGATCGAAAACGCCATGAATGCGCTATTCCTCAAGATCGTCAGCACGCCCCGGATCTCCAGCTGAACGCATGATTTGAAGCTTCAGCTCCTCGACATGGGAAAGCGCTGCAACGACACGGTATTGCCATCGCTGAACGCCAGGCCCTCTCGCTCGAAGGCCTCTCGAATCGCACTTAGCGAAGCCGGCCGTGTCGAACGCTCTCCCTCCCCCTCGATCCGCCGGATCGAGGAGACCGATACGCCGGACTGCCGCGAGAGGTCTTCGAGGGTCCATTGCAACATGGCCCGTCCCGCCCGGATCTGCATTGGTGTCACTGTGGGATCGGCGGCAGACCCACCGCTGCCCGTCATGGCAAAGTCTTGATGGCGGATGATCATGCCCAGCCATTCATGCGAGCGTCCGCCCTTGTGAGGGACTGGCACCGCGCGAGCATGAAACCATTCATATTCGCCGTCGGCCCGGCGGATGCGCTGATTGGAGCGATAGGGGGAAAGCGAGGCGACGGCTTGCTGCCAGGCGGCACTCACTGCTTCGCGATCATCGGGGTGGACCGCGCTTAGCCAGTTCCCCTCAAGCATGTCTGATTCACGCTGCCCGGTGAGTGTCGCCCATCCATGGGAAAACACGGGCTCGCCAGCCGCCGTCGCGCGCCATTCCATGGTTGCGACTGTGCCGATCAATGCTCTGTAGCGGCCGGTGCTTTCATCCAGCGCCTGGCGGCTCTCATGCTGTTGCGAAACGTCCTGCAGCAGCCCGATGGCGCGGGCCGGGCGTTGCTCGGCGTCGAGCACCACTTCGGACCGAAACTCGATCCAGCGCACGGTCCTGTCACCGCGGATGATGCGGAAATTCCGGTTTACCGGCACGCCGGAGCGTATCAGCGACCAGATATCCTCGCAGGATGTGCGATCCTCGGGGTGCACCTGATCAATCAGATCGATCATTCTAAACGGTCGGGCCTGCTCGAGCCCGATCACGCGCAGGAGACCCGGACTGCAGCTGCATTGACCGGTGGTGAGATCACAGGTCCAGAACCCGGTATTGCCGTGTTCTTCCACGAGTTTTAGGAAATGGGTGGACGAAACGCCTGAAATCTTTCTTCCGGCTGCAGACGCGTCTCCGTCCTGTCCGGAAGAAGCATCACCCAGGGCGGTATCCAGAAAAGTTCTCATTGCAGTTCGGCAAAGTCCATCATGCGTCCGACGGGAAAGGCCTTGAGCTTGGCCTGTCGGCATCTTTTCCCTTGAAAGCGGACGCTAGCGAGGCCGAAGTCTGCCGACAAGTGTGAAATGAAAGATTGTTCGGCGCGCGTGTCGCCGAAGTCACTGCCGCATGCATCAGCAAAGACGCAGGCAGCAGGCTTGTTGTTGTCGCACGATCATGGCAGGAAGCTTGAAGACAAGCATCACGAGAGAGCCAAAGCATGTCGAACGTCATCAAGTTCGAGCGCCCGCCCGAAGAAAAGCCGCCGAAGCCGAAAGCCAGCGTTTCCCCTTCGATGCGAAAAATCCTTATCTGGGTAGGGATCGTCGCTGCTTTCGGGCTTGCCTGGGCCTATTTCACGCTCTTTGGTGGCGGCGCTGCGGCGCCGGCTTAAGTCAATCCTTCTCAGGCAGGCTTCAAGGCATCCGGCACCAAAGCTCCCCGGGCGCCGATTACTCTACCCGCCAGTCTGGCGCCGGCAGCAACCGCATTCTCAACGGATGCGCCATTCAGCTCTGCAGCCAGGTAGCCAGCGTTGAAACTGTCGCCGGCAGCGGTCGTATCCACAACATACTCGACCAGGGGTACGGAGAAGCATGAGAGTTCACCGCTGCTACCTGCAAATGTGACGTCCTCGGATCCGTTCTTGACGATGACCCTTCGAGCACCTTCCGCCTGATAACGTTTCGCCGTTGCAGTCGGATCGGCATCGCCAAACCATGTCGCCTCGTCCTCGAATGACGGGAGGCAGAGGTCACTCACAGCCGCAGCGCGATGCACCCAGCCGCGCATGGTCTCGGGATTGTCCCAAAGACGCGGCCGGAGATTGGGGTCGAAGACAACGGTGCCGCCCTTGCCCGCGAACTGGCCAAGCGCCTCGATCAGCGCCAGCCGATCCTGGTTCGAAAGAATGGCCAGGGTGATGCCGGACCAGTAGGCGAGATCCGCACCCTCTAGCGCGTGATTGAGGGCTGCAGGATCACTCGCGAGCCGCTTTGCGGCACTGTCGTTGCGCCAATAGGTGAAACTGCGCTCGCCGTCCTTCAAGGTGATGTAGTAGAGCCCAATCGTCTTGTCGGCCAGGCGGCGGACATGGTCGGTCCCGATGCCCTCACTCTTCAGGAAATCGATCATCCTGTCGGAGAGCCCGTCTGTACCGACGGCGCTCACATAGTCGACCTGCCAGTCCTCCCCCAGACTGTGACGCAGATAATAAGCGGTGTTCAGCGTATCTCCGGCAAAACCCATGCTGAGTGTGCCGGGCGAACCCGTCTCCGACAGCTCGCCCATGCATTCGCCGATCGATACGATCCGTCCCATCTTCATCCCCCGCCTTGTCGCTTCCCGTTCCTACCTAGCGCGCCAGCCAACCGCCGTCGACGGGCAGGATCGTGCCATGCACATAAGCCGAGGCGTCCGAGGCCAGGAAAACTGCGGCCCCCCCGAGCTCCTCCGGATTGCCCCAGCGGCCTGCCGGGATCCGGCCGAGAATATCGCCGGATCGCTTCGGGTCCTCCCGCAAGGCGGTCGTGTTGTTTGTGACAAAGTAACCGGGCGCAATCGCGTTCACATTGATGCCCTTGGCGGCCCATTCACAGGCCAAAAGGCGGGTAAGCCCCGCCAGACCGCTCTTGGACGCCGTGTAGGAGGGAATGCGAATGCCTCCCTGGAAGGAGAGCATGGACGCGATGTTGATGATCTTGCCGCGGGCATTGGGGATCATGCGCTTGGCAGCAGCTTGAGAAAGGAAGAAAGCCGTCTTCAGGTTGACGTCCATGACGGCATCCCAGTCCGCCTCGGTGAAGTCGATGGCATCGGCACGCCGGATGATGCCCGCATTGTTGACGAGAATGTCGACCGAGCCAAAAGCGGATACCGCCGCTTCGACGATGTCGTCGACCGGATCGATGGTCGAAAGGTCGGCAGAAAAGGAGGCGAAACGCCCACCTGCAGAGGCAATCATGGTCTCTGTTTCGCTCATGCCCGATCGGCCGACGCCGAGAACAGCGGCACCAGCAGCGGCGAGTGCCACGGCAATGGCCTGGCCGATACCGGTATTGGCTCCGGTGACGATGGCCGTGCGGCCCGAAAGGTCGAAGGATGGTTTCATGATGCTGCTCCCGGAATATCTGGCAAGGGCCGCCTGTTCGATCTAGGCGTCGATGAAAAGCTCGGGATCGAGATCCCCGATATCGTCCAGCTCCTCGGTCATGCGGCCGATATGCTGGCTCATGGCCAGTACCGCCGCGCCGTCGTCGCGGACACGGATCCCGTCGATGATCGCCGCATGCTCGGCAATGACGATATCCAGCCGCCCCGTGCGGGGCAGTGTGATGAAGCGATAGCGGTCGATATGGACCTTGACCTGCGCAATGACCGTCCAGATCCCCGGATAACCGGCGATGTCGGCGATCAACTGATGGAATTCGGTGTCGATCCGGTGGAAGAGCGGAATGTCACCGGCCTCGGCCGCCTCTATCAAGGCCGACTGATTGTCTTCGAGCGAGCGCAACCGGCTGCCGTCCTTCATCGCGACAATGGCGAGCGAGACGGTGGTTGCCTCGAGCGCCTTGCGGATCAGGATTGCCTCGTAGAGCGCACGGCGGGGTATGCGAGACACGAAAGTGCCGGACTGGGGATAGATCTCGACGAGCCCCTCATCCGCCAGCCGCAGCAGAGCTTCGCGCACAGGCGTGCGGCTGACGCCGAAGCGCTGACCGAGCTGCTTCTCGTTCAGGGTGTCCAGCGGCTTCAACTGGAGGCGGACGATTTCGTCCTGCAAGATCGCATGGATCCGGGTCGCGGCACGTCCGTCACGCGTTCGTCCGCGATGATGTTCGACGGGAACGTTGCGCATTTTCCCGGCATGCTTCTCTGTCTCCGGCATCGCGCCCTCCCAACTGAGATATTAGTATATCAGTTCTTGAGGCGTGTAAATGTGGGGGCAGCGTCGTCGACAGGCGTCTCTATTTGTGATTGCGCTGCAGGACTGGCGACGCCATGCCCCCTGCCCTTCGCGACATCCATCTCGTGGGATGGCCGAATTGAAGCCTGCAGCCAGAGGCGCCCGCTGGTCCCTGGACGAGGCACCGCCGGGCCAGCCCGTCAGTAACCTCAGCTGAGACCCATATAGCGGCCGGGCTTGTGGTTGATGGCGAGGATCAGATTCGCGATGGCAGCGCCCAGAACCGACAGCGCCAGCCGGTCGGCCGGCAGCACGAAGAATGCGATTGCGAGGATCGTCAGGTCGACGCCGAGCTGGAAGTAGCCGGCGCGCAGCCCTGTCTTGTCCTGCAGATACATCGCGAGGATGTTGATGCCGCCGAGACCCGTGCGGTGACGGAAGAGCATTAGCAGCCCCGTGCCGATCAACCCGCCGCCGATCACCGTGGCGTAGAGCGGATCGAGATGGGAAAAATCGATCCACTGGCCGTTCAGCTTCGACAGGATCGACACGAGTGCCACGGCAGTGAAGGTCCGGAGCGTGAAAGCCCAGCCCATGCGTTTGACCGCCAAGATGTAGAAGGGCAGATTGACGATGAAGAAGATCACCCCAAAACCCCAGCCGCTGACATAAGACAGAAGCAGCGCAAGGCCGGCGCTCGATCCGACCGTCAGCATGGTTTCTGTGTAGATCAGCGTCCCGA
This sequence comes from Allorhizobium sp., assembly GCA_045377275.1. Lineage (GTDB taxonomy): Bacteria > Pseudomonadota > Alphaproteobacteria > Rhizobiales > Rhizobiaceae > Allorhizobium. Next base: position 532,640 of record JBJIOA010000012.1, read on the forward strand.
GCGAGACGAACATCGTACCGGAGATCATCGCGAGCACGTCTTCATAGAGGCGATGGCGCTCGGCGCCCGCCTGGTTCACGGTTGTCGTGGTCATGATCTCAGCCCAGAAGCGGTTTCAGAACAGCGGCGACGCGCGGGATGTCTTCGCTTTTCAAGCCCGCAATATTGATGCGTCCAGAGGTCGGCATGTAGATGCCGTGTTCCTTGCGCAGCGCCAGCACATCGGCTTCCTTGAGCGGCAAGAGCGAGAACATGCCTTGCTGCTCGGCGATCTGCGGCGCCAGCTGCCAACCATCGCCAAGGGCTGCCGCCAGTTCGCGGCGCAAGCCATTAAGGCGGTTGCGCATGCTGTTCAGTTCGTCGATCCAGTCCTGACGCAGGCTTTCGGTCGAGAGGATCGTTCGCACGACGGCCGCACCGTGATCAGGCGGCATGGAATAGCTAGTGCGTGCCATGGTCACGAGATTCGAGCGGGCGATGTCGGCCGCATCTTGCGTCTCGGCAACGGCAAAGATGGCTCCTGTGCGCTCACGGTAGATGCCGAAGGACTTCGAGCAGGAGACGGCGACCAGCGCTTCTGGCACTGCAGCGATGATGGCACGCAGACCAGCGGCGTCTTCCTCGATACCGGCCCCGAAGCCCTGATAGGCGGAATCGATCAGTGGCACTAGGCGGCGCTCGGCGATCACTGCGGCCAGCTCTTCCCACTGGGCTGAGGTCAGCGTCGCGCCAGTCGGATTGTGGCAGCTGGCATGAATGAGCACGGCATCACCACGCGGTGCGCTGCTCAGCGCCTTCATCATGCTGGCGAAACGGACGTCTTGGGTCGGCACATCGAAATAGGGATAGGTCTCAACGCTGAGGCCGGTGGCGCCGAAGATACCGGCATGGTTCGGCCAGCTGGGCAGGCCAAGATGGATGCGGCCACTGCCCGCGCGCGCGATGAGTTCCGAGGCGAGACGCAGCGCGCCCGAACCGCCGGGGGTCTGAACGCCCGCGGCGAACTTGCCCTGTCCCTTGCCGCCGACGAGATCCCAGAGTAGATCGAGGAAGACCCGGTCACCTTCCGGCGCCACATAGGACTTGCTGTCCTGCTTCTCCAACAGCTGCTTCTCTGCCGCCTTGACCGAGCGCATGACTGGCGTGCGACCGAGATCGTCACGGTAGACACCGACACCGAGGTCGATCTTGTCGGCGCGATGATCGGCATTGTAGAGGCCGATCAGGGCAAGCAACGGGTCATTGGGCTGGGAGGCGAGCTTGTCGAACATCGTGGACCTTCGTCAAAATGCGATTGTGTTGGACGAGAGATATCAAGTTTGCCGCGCAAAGTCTCTGCGGATTTCATGTGCTGCAGGAGGTGAACTTAAGACACATTGCCAGAGACAGCATTTTTACGATAGAAATTTGCGCAATGACGGACAGTAGAGATCAATAATGGAAGCAGAGAGCGCAACACTGGACAGGATCGATCGGAAGATCATCGCCTGCCTTCTGGACGACGCGAGCCTGAACAATGCGGAACTTTCAGAACGTGTCGGGCTTACCGCCGCGCCCCTTTCGCGTCGGCTCGCCCGTCTCTATTCGAGCGGGATCATCCGGCAGGCGATCGTAGTCGATGCGCCGCGTGTCGGCCTCGGCCTGCAGGCCTTCGTGGAAATCACCCTCGATCGCACGACGCCGCAGGTCGGCGAACGTTTCATCGACCATGTCGGCAAACTGCCGGAAGTGGTGGAGATCCATGCCGTTGCCGGCGGCTTCGATTTTCTCCTGAAGATCTCGGTTCGTGACATGACGGACTTCAAGCGCCTGATCTGGCAGGAGTTCGATCGCCTGGCGGAGATCAAGACAATCCGATCGACCATGGTGTTCGATAGTCCGAAGATCTCCTACGGCTATCTCCCGTAACAAAAGGGCGCCGTGTCGGCGCCCTGTCGCATTGCATCAAGGTCTGTAAGTCTTCAACCGGCTGCCGTTGCCAGTTGACGCTTTGCCATGCGGGCGCGGATCGATTCCACGTCAGCGCGGGGCGTCGCGGCAAACAGCGTGCGCGTGTATTCGTGCTGCGGATCCGAGAAGACCGCATCGCGCGTGCCGTATTCCACGGCCTCACCGTAATACATCACCATCACCTCGTCGGCGATGTAGCGCACGACCGAGAGGTCGTGGCTGATGAAGACATAGGTCAGGCCGAACTCTTCCTGCAGGTCGGCAAGCAGGTTCAGGACCTGTGCCTGGACCGAGAGGTCGAGCGCCGAAACCGGTTCGTCGAGCACGAGCAGCTTCGGATTGAGCATCAACGCACGGGCGATGGCGATACGCTGGCGCTGGCCGCCGGAGAACATGTGCGGGTAGCGGTTGTAGTGCTCCGGACCGAGGCCGACCTTGACCAGCATTTCGGTCGCGCGTTCGCGCCGTTCAGCAGCACTCATCTTGGTGTTGATCAGCAGCGGCTCGCCGAGCACGTCGCCGATCTTCTGGCGCGGATTGAGCGAGCCATAGGGGTTCTGAAAAACGATCTGCACTTTCTGGCGCATGTCGGCGGTCAGATGGCCCGGACGCGTATCGACCTTCTGGCCGTCGATCAGCAGTTCACCCGCCGTCGGCTCGTCGATGAAGGTCAGAATGCGGGCAAGCGTGGACTTGCCACAGCCGCTCTCGCCGACGATGGCGAGTGTCTTGCCCTTGTCGAGTTTAAAGGACACGCCTTTGACCGCATGGACGATCTTGTCGTCTTTGAACATGCCCTGCGGCACGCGATAGTCGCGCTTGATGTCGCGGATCTCAAGCATCGGCGTTTGTGTAGCGGCAGTCATGCGGCACCTTCCGTTTCAGCGGCGGCCAGGAAGTCGGAGACCGTCGTCAGGCGGTCGCCGGTGGCGTTTTCCGGAAGTGCGGAAAGCAGCGCACGGGTATAGGGGTTCTTCGGGCTTTCGAAGAGCGAGAGCACGTCGGCCTCCTCCATCTTCCGGCCCTTGTACTGGACGATGACGCGGTCCGCGGTTTCAGCCACGACACCCATATCGTGAGTGATCATGATAAGGCCCATGCCGGTATCGGCCTGGAGCTGCATCAGGAGATCAAGGATTTGCTTCTGGATCGTGACGTCAAGCGCAGTAGTTGGCTCATCGGCGATCAGAAGCTTCGGATTGCAGGCAATCGCGATCGCGATCATGACGCGCTGGCACTGGCCACCCGACATCTGGTGCGGAAAGTGATTGAGCCGCTCCGCCGGATCGGGAAGGCCGACCAGCTTGAACAGCTCGATGGCGCGTTCGCGGCGCTCCTTCTTTCCAAGACCCATGTGCAGGCGCAGAACTTCTTCGATCTGGAAGCCGACGGTGAAGCACGGATTGAGGCTCGCGACCGGCTCCTGGAAGATCATGGCCACGTCCTTGCCGATCAACTTGCGCCGTTCGGCGGCCGAGATCTTCTGGATGTCGCGTCCCTGGAATTCCATCTTGTCGGCCGTGATCTTGGCTGTCCAGGGCAGCAGGCCCATGACGGCAAGCATGGCGACCGACTTGCCAGAGCCGCTTTCGCCGACGATGGCAAGCACTTCACCTGGCTCAACCGACATTGACACGCCGTCGACGGCCTTGAACCAGCCACTGGCAGTCTCGAACTGGACGGTGAGGTTCTGAATCTCGAGAAGTGCCATGGTCAGGACCTCTTCAGCTTGGGATCGAGCGCATCGCGCAGGCCATCGCCCATGAGGTTGATGGCGAGAACGGTGATCAGGATGGCAAGACCCGGGAAAGTGACAACCCACCAGGCGCGCAGGATGAATTCGCGCGCTTCGGCGAGCATCGTGCCCCATTCGGGAGCCGGCGGCTGGGCACCCATGCCGAGGAAGCCGAGGGCAGCCGCATCGAGGATGGCGTTCGAGAAGGACAGCGTCGCCTGGACGATCAGCGGCGCCATGCAGTTTGGCAGGATCGTCTTGAACATCAGGCGAAGTGGGCTTGCCCCGGCGAGCCGCGCGGCCGTCACGTAGTCGCGCGTCTTCTCCGTCATCACAGCAGCGCGCGTCAGACGAACGAAGTGCGGCTGGAGAACCAGAGCGATCGCAATCATGCCGTTGGTCAGGCCGGGTCCGAGAATGGCAACGAGAACCAGGGCAAGCAGCAGGGACGGGAAGGCCAAGATGATGTCCATCAGGCGCATGATCGCCGTGTCGAGCCAGCCGCCATAATAGCCGGCGATGACGCCGATGATGATGCCCGTCGTCAGCGACAGCGTGGTGACGAAGACGCCAATGAACAGCGAATACTGCGAGCCGTAGATCAGGCGCGAGAGAATGTCGCGTCCGACCGGATCTGTGCCGAGCACAAAGTTCCAGTTGCCACCGTCTAGCCAGGCTGGTGGAAGCAGTACCGCATCACGATACTGCTCAAAGGGCGAATGCGGTGCGATCACGTCGGCGAAGACGGCGATCAGCACGAGAGCAACGAAAACGAAGAGACCGATTACGGCGCCGCGATTTTCGGAAAAGTAGAACCAGAACTCTGCCAGCATCTGGCGGCGCATCTGAGCGCTCGAAACCGGCTGGCTGGTGGTTGTCTCTGCCATGGGACTTTATCCTTCTTAGTGGCGGATGCGCGGGTTGATAAGGCCGTAGAGCAGGTCAACGATGAGGTTCACGACCATGATGATGCCGGCGATCAGGAGGAGACCTCCCTGGATGACCGGGTAGTCACGGCGGAACACACTGTCGACCATCCACTTGCCGATGCCCGGCCAGGAGAAGATCGTCTCGGTGAGGATGGCACCTGCCAGCATGACGCCGATCTGCAGGCCGATCGTGGTGATGACCGGGATCATGGCGTTGCGCAGCGCATGCAGTCCAACGACGCGGAAGGGCGAGAGACCCTTGGCGCGTGCCGTGCGGATATAATCTTCCGACAGGACTTCGAGCATGGCCGAGCGCGTCTGGCGGGCGATGACGGCGAGAGGAATGGTCGCAAGCACGATCGTCGGCAGGATCAGATGGCTGACGGCGGAGGCGAAGGCACCCTTCTGACCCGACAGGAGGCTGTCGATCAGCATGAAACCCGTGACCGGCGGGAAGAAGTACATCAGTGAGATACGTCCCGATACCGGCGTCCATTGCAGGATGCCGGAAAACAGGATCATCAACAGGAGGCCCCACCAGAAGATCGGCATGGAATAGCCGACAAGGGCGATGCCCATCATGGTCTGGTCGAAGAAGGAGCCACGCTTGATCGCTGCAATGATGCCGGCGGGAACGCCGATGGCGACCGCGAGAAGGATCGCACAGAGCGACAGCTCGACTGTAGCGGGGAACAGCGCGAAGAACTGGTCGATGATCGGGCTCTTCGAGACGATCGAAGTGCCGAAGTCACCGGTCAGGACGCCGCCGAGATAATCGAAATACTGGACGACGAGCGGGCGGTCGAGACCAAGCTGCGCACTGATCTGTGCGTGCCGCTCGGGTGACATGACGCGCTCACCCGAGAGCAGCGCAACCGGATCGCCGGGGAGAAGCCGGATAAACGCGAAGGCAATGATCGAGACGCCGATAAAGGTCGGGATCAAGACGGCGAGCCGTCGCAGGAGAAAGCCAAACATGTGTGAGACCTGTTGTTTTTAAGGAGGTCGAACCACGGCCGCGTGGCCGTTTGAGGTTTGCAAGAGACGCTCCGCCTGAGCGTTCGAGCATGACGCGAGATCGGTCTCGTATCAACGACAAACGCCGCGGGCCAGGGCCCGCGGCGAAAGATTGTCTGTTTCGATTACTCGGCGATGTCGACGTTTTCGAAGGTGAAGTCGCCAAGCGGGCTCTGGACGAAACCAGAGACTTCCTTGCGCATCGGAACGATCGAGAGCGAGTGGTCGATCGTGGCCCAAGGTGCTTCGCGCTTGAAGACGAGCTGAGCTTCCTCATAGAGCTTGGTGCGCTCGGCCTGGTCAGAAGTGACCTTGGCCTTCTTCACCAGGGCGTCGAACTCCTCGTTGCACCACTGAGCGCGGTTGTTGCCGCCGACGGCAGAGCAGCCGAGCAGCGTGTCGAGGAAGTTGTCCGGGTCGCCGTTGTCGCCGGTCCAGCCGAGCATGACGGCACCGTCACGATCCTTGGCCTTCGAACGGTCGAGGTATTCGGCCCATTCGTAGGAGACGATCTCGACGGTCACGCCGATCTTGGAGAAGTCGTCCTGGATGATTTCAGCGGCGCGACGTGCGTTCAGCATGTAGGGGCGCGAAACCGGCATTGCCCAGACCTTCATCGAAAGGCCGGTGACACCAGCGGCTTCCAGTTCTGCCTTGGCGGCTTCCAGGTCATATGCGTCGTCCTGGGTGGACTGGTTGTAGGACCACATGGTCGGCGGGATGGGGTTCTTTGCCGGAGTCGCCATACCCTGGAATACGGCGTCGACGATGGCTTCCTTGTTGATCGCCTTGTTCAGAGCCTTACGCACTTCCGGCTTGTCGAACGGAGCCTGGGTGGTGTTGTAGGCGAGGTAAGCAACGTTCAGGCCTTCCTGTTCCATGACCGTCAGCGCCGGGTCGGACTTCATGGTCTCGACGTCGGCAGCGTTCGGGAACGGCATCAGGTGGCATTCGCCGGCCTTGAGCTTCTGGTAGCGAACGGCAGCATCCGTGGTGATCGCGAAGACGAGATCGTCAATCTTCGGCGCGCCACCCCAGTAATCGGCGTTTTTCTTGTAGCGGATGACGGCGTCCTGCTGGTAGCCGACGAAGGAGAACGGACCCGTGCCGACCGGCATCTGGTTCAGCTGTTCCTTCTTGCCTTCAGCTTCGAGCTTGTCGGCATATTCCTTTGAGACGATCGAAGCGAACGGCATTGCGAGGTTCGCGAGGAACGGTGCCTCCGGCTTGTTGAGCGTGATCTTGACAGTCATGTCATCGACCTTCTCGATGGTCTTGATCAGCTCCGGGAAGCCCATGCCAGCAGCATATTCCCAGGAGGTGCCGGCAACATACTGGTTCCACGGATGATCGGCCTTCAGCTGGCGATCCAGCGAGAAGATCACGTCGTCAGCGTTGAGATCACGCGACGGGGTGAAGAACTCGGTGGTGTGGAACTTGACGCCCGGGCGGAGCTTGAAGGTGTATTCGGTGCCGTCAGCATTGACTTCGTAGCTCTCGGCCAGACCGGCTTCAGCTTCGGTCGTGCCCGGCTTGAATTCCATCAGACGGCTGTAGATCGGATGGGCGGAGGCGTCGAAAGTGGTGCCGGCGGTATACATGCCGGGGTCGAAGCCTTCGGGCGAACCTTCCGAGCAATAAACGAAGGTCTTGGCGCTGGCAGCACCCGACAGGAAGGTTGCCGCTGCAAGGGCTGCGGCAGCAAGTGCGAACTTGGTTTTCATGAACAGTCTCCCAAAGGCGAAGGGCAAGCGCCATCGCCGGTTCTTTTGGTCCCGCGGCGCGTGGATCGCGCCCGTGTTGTGTGAAGGTCGGGGTCAACCGGTCTTCCGGCGATAAACGGATAGCAGTCGCGCGTCGTAAACTGACAAGCGGGCAAAACCATCCATCTGATCACTGATGCAGTGTCTTATCGCCTTCGGAAACGTTGTAAAGAGAGATTTGGCTCAATTCCGTCACAGAATTGGTCTGGTTTTCGCCGCAATCGAAATATTGCAGCTTGATTATTCTCTAAATTGACCAGTCCCATTCCGAACTTATAGAACATTAGAGATCATTGAAAACCCTTGAGAATCAAGGTCGCCTCAAATAGTGCGTCGCAAAACGACAAGCACATTCAACCGAGTCGCGGTGGTCTAGCAACGGAAGGAAAATTTATCAACCGATCAAAAAAAACAATGAAACCCGCGGCGATCGGCACCGCGAAAAGAAGGAAAGGAGGAGGGGCTTGGGGACCCCTCCCCCCCTCTTTCGGTCACGCTTTGTGGGGAGAGCGACCGAAGAAGAACGCATAGGCTGCAGGCAGAACCAGAATGGTCAGCACGGTTGCAACGAGAATGCCACCCATCATCGCGTAGGCCAGCGGCCCCCAAAAGATGCCGCGGGAAATCGGGATCAGCGCGAGGACAGCGGTCAGCGCCGTCAGCATGATGGGGCGGAAGCGGCGGACAGCCGAGCCGATGATCGCTTCACGCCGTTCCATACCAGCTGCGATGTCCTGGTCGATCTGGTCGATCAGAATGATGGAATTGCGG
>JBJIOA010000013.1:0-11537 GCA_045377275.1 Allorhizobium sp.
ACCATGAACGCGCTGGTCGAAAACCTGCAAGCTGCCATGCGTGAGGCCGCCGTGCCCTTTGGCGCGCAGAACCGCCTGCTCGCGAGACTTGCCCCGATGTCGGATAAAGTCGTGACGCGCTGAGCCTCAAGATGACTACTCAGGGGTCGCATCCTGCATGTCTGGTATCAGGAATTCGACTTAAGCTTAGCTGTCATTCACAGCGTAAGCGTGGTGGTATCGGCTACCGGCGCGTTGGCTTCATGCTCCCGAGCACGGGACACGCGATGAAACACCAAATGACTCCCCCAATTCAACCTGAAGGAGGGCATGTCAATGCTGTGACGGCGCGGTCGTACCGGGTCTTCGTCGACATCACTGTCATACGCTGTCGGCGTCCGTCTTCCGGTCGTTCGATGACTACCTCTTGGCGGTGCTTGGACAAATCGATGGCTACCATCACGGCATCGGCGGATGTGGAACTGAGCTTGGTAATGGTCGGTCTGTCTTCAAAGTGCCGATTTGACAACTTCACTTTATTGACACGCTGGCCGTTGATGATCGCCTTGATGACGCCTGCGGGCGCCAAGGTCCCTTTTTCCATCAAGGGGGCCGCTGCCTTTGAGGGGCAACTTCCCAATGTGCGACACGACGCAAGTTTACGATCCGGACGATCTTGAAGTGGGCGAGCGAGAACCGCGCCGGGCGTTCCTGCAAGATGGAGGCGTCACGCCCAGCGCGGGTGTGTCAACGGGCGAGTATGAATATCAAACGGGCAGACCTTTGGTATGGCCACAGGGCCGATAGGGAGTAGGTCACCTCAAATGTAGGCCAAAAGGGACCTTTCTACCCGGGCGACACCGTTACTCGTCAGCTTCACATATACTCGTCGCTGATCGTTTGGATCTGCCGCCCTGTCAATCAATCCCATGGTCTCGAGCACTTTGAGCCACCGCAACGCTGTCGTGGGCGGGCACGCAGCACCAATAGATGCACTGCTAACGGAGTCCCTGCGGCCATTTGCATGGGACTGAAACAAATCCAGCATGATATCCCAGGCAGGGCTTACAGCGAACCCGGCAAGACCGAAGATGCTTGTCGATCCTTCGCCGTGCGGCGTAAATTTTTCTCGCAGCATCAACAAGCTCACTTGGCGCCACTTGGCTCAACTGTTCGCGATTGTCGAGATTCCGAAGATCATTCGCGAGCTTTTCCATGCGAACCGCCAAGACTTGGCGCTGATCCACTTTCTCAAATATGCCCGGTGCTTTACCTGCTACATGCTCTTGGCACGTGTGATTAAAACTCATTGCAGCCTCCATTCCACACTGGATCGCGCACGCTGCGCCGTAGGTAGAAACCGCAATACGCTGGGTTAGTTCCCGATTAACTATTGGAAAATTCCTGAAACGGTAGGCAAGGGCGTGTCTTCGCTCTTTTGTACGGGTGAGGCATATCATCGACAGGAACCCTAAGTAGGTCCGCATGGCAGAAGGGACCGTCTTGCCCAGTATCAGCGTGGCGCTTGCAGCACCGCCCACCAGCATGGCCCCCTAGGCTACCCCCCCGGGTGCGAATAGATCAGCCGCTCAACCAGCGAGGAACTGTCCGCGAATTGAGGGGCAACGGCAGAACAGCCCCGCGACATCTCAGGCCCGAATGCCTGTGGGGCTTACCCCCTGACATGTTTCCACATGCTTGAGCGAAGGTGACCGCGGTGACTAGCCCGACTGCAGCCGGGAAATGACCCGCGGATCACATCAGTCATAAATAGGATTCGAGTGCTTTGCTGATCTTTACAACCGCACACTCGGTGAGTTCAACAATGACTCTGCGCCGATCATTCTCGTCCGGAACGCGCACGATAAGTTGCATATCTTCGAGTAGCACAAGCCAGCGCAGGGCCGTAGTTGGAGGGCAGGCGGCGCCGATGCAAGCACTGCTCACCGAAACCTTCTCCTGACTTGATCTCGCCTGGAAAAGGTCAAGCATGACATCCCATGCCGGGCTTACGGCAAAGCCCGACAGGCCAAAAATTTTGTCGATAGCACGGCGCGCGTCATAAGTTCGCTTTGCGAGGAACGAGAGAGTGCCATTGGTCGGGATCACTGCTGTTGAGTCATCAGACATGCTCCGCAATTCGATAGCAAGAGCCTCCATATGATCTGCCAAGACCGAGGCTTGTTGTACTACACTATCGCAACGCATTTCAGGATTCGAATCCCAAAGGGGTTGACAATGATTTGCTAACAATTTCGCGGTTCCTTTACTGGTGCAATCTCAGCGCACAAGTGACCAGAGGCTGCCGCCGAGCTGCATCGCACGGGTCGCATATAATCTCTCAGGCATCTTGCGTATCCGTAATTCTACGAGGTTTTCTGCACTTGTTTCGTGGATAAACTGTGGAGTTACGGCGCGTTCCCAGATGGCGTTTTATCGTTACCATACCCCGCTCGTCACGTATCTACGAAATGCTCGAGGCGAGAGCGGATCCGGAACATCCCGACCACGCCGATGTCAGCGAATGGCTCGACGACAACGACCTCAACGAACTCGAAGTGCTCCCGATCAACGGCATCCTCGGCCGTATTGCTGCTCGCCGTAACGCCGCTGCAAAACGTATCATCAACCCCGATGACCGCTGACACAAACCGGCGCGGCCTTCAGCGGATGGATTCCTCGTGACCGCCCCCCAATTGAGTGGTGCTTATTGATTGTTCTTGCAAAACCGCCTCCGGTGCCATGGCTGAGCAGAAGTGGGGCGTAGCGGAAACCGCTGGGCAACCATGGTGGCGTGCCCGCTTCCGGAGCCGGAGGCCGATAGCCCACCGACCGCGCAACGGCCACCCGTCGCTGTCGGCAGCCCAAGTCACAGCGGCCTTCCGGATAAAGCCGAACCGCCGATCGATGCTGATATGGCTTTTACAACCGGACACGGGTTTCGCGATCGGTGGCAGCAGGGTGAGCGCTATTACGATGCGGGTCAGAGAATAGGTTCAGAGCTCAGCCCATGCGATTAAGCCAGCAACGATTGAGCCACAAAAGATGACAATGACGAGATCGATTTCCCACCATTGTCCGTTGCGAGCAGCTTCATCCTCAATGCCAAGCCGGTTCGCAACCCACTCTCGCACCAATCGAAAGATGTTCCCTTTATGCATAGCAGTGACCATATCTAGGGCAGCATGCGCCTACCGAAGCCGCCGCGTGATCGACCAAGAGCATTCGCACAAGTCCCCCTTTTCCTCCCGCTGCCGAGATGTGGCCGCGAACGCTGGTGCTGTCGATAATGTGTTGCCAGTCGCCGGTCAGACCAAGATCAACCAGGGTTTGCAGCAGCGCATCCCAGACGCCCTGCTCGGCCCAGCGCCGGAACCGAACATAGACAAAGTTCCACTTGCCGTAGCGCTCGTGCATGTCGCGCCAAGGGCAGACCAACCGAAGCAAGTGGAGCATGCCATTCAGAAAGCGCCGGTTATCGCCCGCTGGACGCGCCCAGCGGCCACGCTCAGGCGGCAGCGGTGGGCCGATCAGTTCCCACTGCGCATCCGACAAGTCCCCACAACTCATGACTGCTCCTCAAAAGGAAGCCTTGAATCAGAACTCGGGGCCGATGGGAATCCCTTTTGTCAACACGGCCTAACACTACTTTGGCAGATTTTTTGCGGATCATTCGTCGCCATCGTCTACGGCAGTGCGGGCATGTTGGCGGCGGAGGCTGGCTGAGCTGGGTCAGGATTGCCTGCCTGATGGCAGGCAGGCACATGGCTCTTGCGTGGCCGTCCGCGGCCAGCAACCGGGAAGATCATGGCAACATCGGCCGGATAGACCTTCTGCTTGTAAGGGATGCCCACTGCCCAGGTCAGACCGCGCTCGGTCAGTGCCTGCCGGAACGGGCCGGACAGGCCATAGCCAGCGTCGGCCAATATGCCGCCGAAGCGCACACCAGCGCTGCGCACGCGGTCGATCTCGGCACGGGCGATATCGGGTTTGGTGCGATAGGCGCGCGCCTCTGCAGGAACCTTGGCACGGTCCATCCGCGCCGCATCGCAGGCCCAGCTCTCGGCCAGGAACAAGCGAAGCCCGATCATCATAGGCACCTCGCTCGATGCCAGCGTCACCGACACGAGGGTCTGGCAGTTGGCGTTCTTTCCCAGCGCCGAGGCATATTGCGGTGCCACGCCGACCGAGGACCCCTTCTTTGGCAAAGCCGTGTCATCAATGATCAGCCATGCATCGCTCCCGCCAACAAGCGCATCGGCCTGTCTGGCAAGCTCCTCTTCAAGTGGAGCACTGTCCGACAGGCCACCACCGATAAAATGGTGCAGCTGATCTTAGCCAATCCCCGGCGAACGCATCGCCATCGGATGTACGCTCTTGCGGTCTCCTGGCCCGATCAACCCCTCGACGTAGGCCGGGCACATCCGCGCCCTGCGCCGATCGCCCAAAAGACCCACAAAGGGCGCAAGCCACTCCGCAAGATCATCCCGCCAATCATCCACCATCGCTAGCCTCCAGGCGCTGACGATCTTGAATCACGATAAGCGACTCTTGTGAATCTCAAAAATGCACTTTCGCCAAAGTAGTGCTACGAGGTAAGTTCAAAATATTCAGGTCCCGTCGCAACGCGGTTCTTTGCCTTGATCAGACGTATATGACCCAGGAAAGTAGGGCTTGGAATGCACGTCCGACGCCTCGGAGGGTCATTTTTCAGCCATCCGTTCTGGGGCCCCAGCTTCAAACTAACATCGCAATCTGATGCGGGCTTGCCCGTGGTCCTTGCTCGTACTCTCGAGATGTTGTTCAAACTCAGCCAGAGAAGTCGGCCTTCCGAATAAGTAGCCTTGCATCGCGTGACACCCGATGTCGCGCAGGACCGCTGCCTGCGTTTCGTGTTCGACACCTTCTGCAATAACGCTCATATCAAGCGCATTGGCCAGAGTGACCGCGCCTGCAACAAGCATAGTGGCCTTGCTGCCGGGCTCGAGCCCTGCAAGCAGAGACTTGTCGATTTTGATGTGGGTAAATCCATAGGACTTCAGATAATGGATGCTGGTGAAGCCTGTGCCGAAATCGTCGAGCGCGAGCGAAATGCCGGCGGCCTTCAAGATGTTGGTCGCGCTGATTGCAAGGCCGGGATTGGTGAGCAGATAGCTTTCGGTCATCTCCAACTGTAAGCGATGCGGTGCAAGGCCGGTCTGTTCCAGAATTTTAAGAACCTGCCGCTCGAAACCGGGGTGGCGGAACTGGGCTGGCGACACATTGACGCTGAGACAAAGATCGCCAAATGGCTGGATTTCTCGGCAGGCGCGTTCGAGGACGTAGATGCCAAGGGGATGGATCTGACCCGTAGCCTCTGCAACTTCGATGAACTCGTCAGGTGAAAGCGCACCTTCCTTGCGGCGCGGCCAGCGCAAGAGTGCCTCGGCCGAAATGATCGCACCGCTGGCGGCATCAATGATGGGCTGATAGACAACGTCGAATTCGTTACGCCTGAGCCCGTTGCCGATCTGACCTTCAATCTCGATCCTCCGCAGCCGCCCCTTGTCAAGATCGTCGCTATACAGAGCGACCTGCGCCTTGCCTTGGGTCTTGGCATGATACATCGCCAGATCGGCCCGGCGCAGCACTTCGCGTGGGTGCACTGCAGCTTCGCTATTGGTGGCAATTCCGATCGATCCGCTGATTTGCAGCACATGGCGATCAACCTGCACCGGCAGCGCCATCTGCTCCAGCAGACACAACGCCAAGTTGAACGCTGTGACATGGGCATTGGCTGTGCTTCCGTCAGTCTCCAGCAGGACAGTGAATTCATCTCCGCCCATGCGGGCCAGCGTGGCATTATCGGGGCATTGTTCGCGCAGGCGATTGCAGACGGTGCGGATCAGTTCATCACCGGCATGATGACCATGTTCGTCATTGACCTGCTTGAAGCCGTCCAGATCGATGAACACGATTGCCAGACTGTTCGGTGGCAAAGCGTCCCGCTCGTCGAGGCGATCGAGGCGGGCAAGAAGCTCTCGCCGGTTGGGCAAGCCGGAGAGCGGATCGCTGAAGGCAATGCGGCGGTTTTCCTCGCTTAGCTTTTCGGTTTCCAGCTGTCGCAGATGCAGCGTGCGGCGTGATTGCACGACTTCCGAGAACGAGCGGTTGAAGCTGTGCGTAACAACCGCCATCCCGATGCACACGCAACACAAAACCAGCGATTGCGGCAACAATTGGCCACCTTCCACCCACGAGAAATACAACGCAAAGGATATTGTGCTGACCACCGCGACCAGCATCGCGGCTGCCCGCAAAGTCATCAGGCAAAAGACCGAGCTGACCTGGCTCAGCGCGAGAAAGAACGTCAGGTTGCTGCGCGCAAAGGCATCGGCGTCCTGATAGACCCAGATGACCCACGCGTTGAAGAAAAGAGTCATCAGCACAGCAAGTTGACAGGTTCGCTTGAGATGGTTTGAAATCTCTGCGTCGCTCAGCTTATGGGCATCACCTTGTCGCAGCCACCAGATCGCCCGGATGATCGCAATGCTGGCCATTGCAATCGGCGCGAAGAGAGTTTTCACAAGCATTTCGGCATTGAACGAGGTGACTGTGATGGCCACCGTGTTGCACACAAGGATGCCGTATAGCAGTGGGATATGGCCCTGAAACGAGCGAAATTGCGCGCGATTCAGTTCCGGATCGCTGGTGTCCAGATCAAAGAAGTCTTAGAAAAGCTCGCATTGCACGTAAGACCGCCTGCTGCCTGAAAGAAGCGCTTGGGCCAGCTTAGGCTATAAGTTTAAAATAAAACTTACAGGCTAATGGACAAGCGCACGCGGACCCTGTGAGCGAAATGGGCTATATGGCGGGCAGATACCGCCAGGCGCCTCAAGGTGCGAGATGACCCCGACCCGTCACTTGCAGCAGGAGCGGCGCACCCTGCGCCAAATCACCTGCGCCAGCCAGAAAGCGGCTTCAACCCCGCCGCAAACTCTGCCGCTGGAAAGTTTCGGGCCGCTTGGGCAGTTAGTCTAGCTATCCCATTTCCACCCCCTGAAACCGATACACAGGAAGAGGGCCCAGCGGGGTCGTCGCCACTGCGCAGTTTCTTGCCCAAATCATGTGAACAATCGCGTATGGTTCTTGCGGGAACCCGACCGGCACGCTTGAAAAGCTGTCGACTGACTTACAAACGCAACCGCAGCGCCATTTCGGTCTTGCGCCTACCATCGCCGGCTAAGGAAATGATTGGCTCGGAAGAACCATTGGCTGGCTTCACTCGCTGAAGCAATTGCATGTCTTCAAGCGCTGAAATCCAGCGCGAAACGGTTGGTGGCGCACAGCGCGATAGGTTGACGACATCCCTCACCGTGAGGGATAGCCCGGTTGCCTGAGCCTGGTAGAGCCCGAGCATAATGTCCCATGCGGGCGCCGCTGCAAATCCATCAAATTCGAAGATCGCATCAATTTTGCTGCGCCATGCCAAGACCAAGGCCGCGAATGCGCCAAGCGGCTCGGCGCCACTCGGCGCTTGCTCAGCCATGACCAACGCCTGCTGCAGTTCCTGGAAACGACTGCCATCAGCTTCTGCAATTTCGTGATCAATTGCCGATTGTTGATCGAAAATGTCGTCCTTTTGAAATTCATTAGGCATAAGATCTCAAAATCCAAGGAGAGAGAGTTTCCAATGATATTTCTTAAATTGAATACACTAAATCCATATCATATTTATGTTTTTGCAGAAAGCCCCTAACCGATTTTTTTGTGCATGAACTTATGCGGCGGGGAGTTTCCAATCCAAAGCTAAGGATGTGATGAAGGCTCGTCGCCTGTCATAAAGAAGGCCGCTACCCCGGGGGCACGAAAGATGAGATTCTCTTTGCTGCCACCGCTCAAAACCTCTTCAAGGCGGCGAAGCTGATCCCCATGCCAGCAACCCGAGCCCCCGGACAAGGGGGCGAATGCCTGCAAGCCGCCTCCAGGCTCACAGCAGCGCCAATCTCAGTGCCGGGCGTTTCGACACAATCCACTCACAAGCGGCAATGCTTTGCCGATAGACGCAGCCCCCATTCTTGGAAGCGAAGCCCATCTGACCCGACGCCTGAGACAAGAGCCTAAGTCTTGTTCGAGTCAATGATGTTGACAAGGCTCGACTCCGCCGCCAGCTTGAATGTCCCGACGCTGCGGGGTAAGTTCAAGCAGGCGATGGGACAGCCAATCGTTACGATCAGCAATTCTGGGGCCGGTGACATATTGCGGAGCAATCGCGCTGAAGACCGCGGAGGATCCCTTGGAAGGAAAGACGGTCTTCATTGTAGATGACGACGAGGAGATGGGCCAGTCGCTTGCATCCTTGCTGTGCTCACTGGGATACCGGGTTGAAGTCTTCACGGCGGCGCTGAGCTTCCTTGAACGTGCGCAGACAGGAATTTCAGGGTGTGTACTGCTCGATGTACGACTGCCGTTTGTGAGTGGCCTCGAAATCCAGCGGCGTTTGAGCGAAGCCAAGCAGACGATCCCGGCAATCTTTCTCACAGCCCACGGTGATATCCAGATGGCTGTTGCGGCGATGAAGGCGGGCGCTGTCGAGTTTTTGCCCAAGCCTTTTCGCGAGCAGCAACTGCTCGATGCCGTTGCTGAGGCAATGGCTTGGTCGGAAAGGGCTGCTGAGGATGACCGGAACCGCAATGATTATCAGGCGAGTATCCTGCTCCTTTCGCAAAAGGAGCGCGAAGTCCTCGACGACTTGTCGTCGGGTCTCCAGGTCAAGGAGATCGCAACCAAACGCAAGTTGAGTCCCTCAACGGTCCGCGTGCATCGGCGGAACATCAAGTCCAAGATTCGACTCAAGAATCTTGGAGAGCTGATCATGCTACACAATAGATATGAGTATCGGCCATGATGTGGCTCGACCGTCACCTGATCCTGAATAAGTCGGACTGGGGAGGGTTATTTTCTAGTAAAAAGATAACCGGATCGGCATACACTGCGATCACAATAGGATTCTTCCTTTTATTCATCAACGACGGGCCCTCAATTTTCGGGGGAAAATTTTCGTTTATTTCAATATATACCATATTTATTTTTTTTATGCTTGTTTTATTGACATTTGGTGTATTTTTTAAAAGATATTATATTTTGCCACTGGCAATAATTGCATTCAATATTGCATTCGTATTTACAAATATTTACCAAACTTTTGGCGCAGGGCTTCCAATAAAATTAATTACTGTTTGTCAGACAGTCATGTATTTTGTGATAAATGCAATCGTCTTTAGGTTAATTGTAGTTTTTGTGTTGAATTTTGCTGTCTTTTTCGCAGTGCTTGTCTGCGTGGGGCAATCATTGCAGATGGCAGAAGGACCAGATGCTTCTGCAGCGCAACCGTTCATGCTCAACGCGGTCGTGCTGAGCGCTGCATGCTTGTTGTTGCAGCACCTCGTTCTGACCGTGCGAGGAATGTTGATCGAGCAACTCGGCGCGATCAGGTTGCAAATGGCTGCACTCGAAGCTGAGATGGAGATCGAAAATGCGAAGCGTGTGGCGCGAGAGAAAGCAATCCAGCTGAACCGCATTTCGGTTGTCGAAGCACTCGGGGCGAGCATCGCTCACGAGATCAACCAGCCGCTCGCGGCAGCATTGACCTATTCTCGGGCGGCCCGGAACTGGGCGGCAATCGAATGCCAGGGTGCTTCAGAGACATTACGGGCTGTCTCCGGTGTCGAGAGCAATGTCGACAGGGCTGCCAAACTGATCGACAACATCCGCCTGCTGACAACGAAGAAGGACCGAGCCTACGCGCTGGCCGACGTGCGTGACATCGTCAGGGATCAGGTGAATCTGGCGAAGGCTGAATTCGATAGGCGTGGCATCAAGCTCCTGTTTGAGCGGGCAGCTTCCGAAACGACGGCCCTGGTTTGTGCGCCGGAAATTGCTCTGGCGACAATAAACCTCTTGCGCAATGCGATGGAGGCATTCGACGATCCGACTGAAGATGCCGTTGTGTCCGTTGACTGCCGAAGGACCGAGCACGGCTGGGTTGAAGTCTTGGTAATCGATAATGGCAAGGGCCTTGCTCATGAAGCTCTACAGAAGGCTTTCGGTGCATTCCAGAGCACTAAGGAGACTGGCGCGGGGATCGGCCTGTCGATCTGTCAGGAGGTCGCCGAGCACCACTCCGGTTCAATCTCCTTGACACCCAATTCGGGGCGCGGGATGACCGCAATACTAAGACTCGCTGGAAAGCCGGATGGCGCTTAAACGTTTTGAGCATCAAGTGCGCGTTTTGATTAGAAATGTACACGTTTCAACAATTGTTGCTCTCCGGAGTTTTTTGTACCGTCGTATGCTACGGGAGCGATGATGGGGAACACGATTGTGCAATGTGGATCCGATCTTGGATTAAAGGGGAGCAACGGTCCCCATGCCTGAGGACGAATTCGCATCCGAAGGGACGCTGACCAAGGCCGCGCAAGACCGGATCGTCACCGATCTGAGACAAATCCTCGACCGACTGGACAGCCTTGAGCTCTGGGTGGCCGGGGCTCATTTGTCATCCGCGATTGACTCGATACAGAAAGAAGGTGTCGTGAGACAGGTGCCGCGAAACGGGTCTTGAGATTAACTCTGGCCAGCAAGTCATCGTCATCAACTGCGCCTTGTAGATCGAGTGCTTTGCCGAAGAAGCCCTGAGCGAAAACCGGAAGCTGGGCTTCACGCGCAATATATCGGATTTGAAAACCCAAGCGGCTTTTGGTGGAGCGCTTTTTGGGTGCCGAAGCGCCTCGCGCGCCTCATCGCGATGGTTGCCATGGCGGTGAAAAGCGCCACTTGCGATACCTCATCGTAGAACCATACCATTATCGCAGTCGGCACACTGCGCTGGATGCGAGCGAACAGCCACCAGTGAGTGGGTCCGCTGTGATTGTTAGTGCAAGATTGCCTCTGGCGCTATGGCTGACCGGAGGTGGAGCGTAGGCTTCCTGCCGTTAAGCGGTTTGTCCAGGACACGCGCAATTGCAATTTTCCGTGAAATCCGTTAACTTCTGCAGGCAAGCACATCGCGCAATTTTAGGTCAGAATTGAACTGGGGCAGACAGTTGATGGCGATGGATGTGCTTCCCGAATCGCAAAGCGAACCTCAAGAGCGGCTCGATCAGTTGACCGCTAAGGAACGCGAAGTTCTGGATCGGATCCTCCTTCATAAGTCTCTCAAAGTCATTGCCCACGATCTAAGCATCACGCTTAGCGCGGTCGACCAGCGCCTTAAATCTGCCCGAACGAAGCTTGGAGCCAGTGATCGAAACGAGGCCGCTCGTGCCTACGCCGCGCTTCTGGTTACCTGTAGAGAATCCACATGTGGATTTGAGGCGGTGGCAGCTGCACTCGATGCACATGTATTCGCCTCGCCGGAACCGCCTTCGCGGTCCACATTCATGCTTGAGGACAGCGCCAGTTTTCTGGTGCCACCCCCGGGTTATGGAGATGGACCAAACAGAGCGGTCCCGGAGGTTCTGGATGACAAATTCGGACGAATATGGCGGGTGGTGGCAATTCCTGTGTTTGCCATCTTC
>JBJIOA010000014.1:0-103845 GCA_045377275.1 Allorhizobium sp.
ACGCAATCGCCGGCGCGCCGGTGCTCTTCGGTACCTTCGCCGCTTCGATCTCGATGCAGTCGGGTGCGCCGACCTTTGGTACGCCGGAGCCGGCGCTGGTTTCCTATGGGGCCGCACAGCTCGCGCGACGCATGGGTCTGCCCTTCCGTACCGGCGGCTCGCTCTGTGCGTCGAAGGTTCCGGATGCGCAGGCCGCCCACGAGAGTGCCAATACACTCAACATGACGCTGCTCGCCGGTGCGAACTTCGTCCTGCATGCTGCCGGCTGGCTTGAGGGCGGTCTTGCCGCCTGCTACGAGAAGTTCATGATCGACCAGGACCAGCTCGGTATGATGCAAAAGATGGCGCAAGGCGTCGATCTGACCGAAGACGGCCAGGCGATGGATGCTATTCGGGAAGTGGGTCCGGGTGCCCATTATCTCGGCTGCGCGCATACGCAGGCGAATTTCCAGACGGCTTTCTATCGCTCGGCACTCGCCGACAACAACTCCTTCGAGCAGTGGGAAATCGAAGGTCGCAAGCGGATCGAGGATCGTGCCAATGCGCTCTGCCGCTCTTGGCTGGACGCTTATGAAGCCCCGGCACTCGATCCTGCGATCGACGAGGCGCTGCTAGCCTTCATCGCCAGCCGCAAGAACTCGATGCCTGACGCCTTCACCTGAAAGGGTCCCGTTGCCAGGGAGCAAGGCGGAGCCAGCAGGGTTGCCGACATGATCCAGGAGGAGGTCTGGCGACCCCATTACAAGATCGAAGGGCCGCGATGAGCGGCCCTTCTGCCACTATTCATACGCTCGAGGCGCAGTTTGCCGAGCATGGGCTAACGCCGCGCGGCCTCGTTCGCTTCGGACCAGAAGACCGGGCGCCGCTGCTTGCCAACGGCGCGGCGGCTGAGGCCGTTCTCCTAATCGGGGTCATCGGTGGTGCCATGTGGCCGCATTTCGAGCGCTGGCGGATGGCGCAAGCCGATCACGGGGGTGCCGATCCGCTCGATCACTGGTCGAAGACGGTGATCGATCGGGTCGCCGATGAAGTGGGGGGCGAGGCCTGTTATCCGTCAGATCCGCCTTACCAACCCTTTCAGCGCTGGGCGATGCGGGCCGAGGGGCTCAAACCCTCGCCACTCGGTATCCTGATTCATCAGCGCTTCGGTCTTTGGCACAGCTATCGTGGGGCGCTTCTGTTTCGGAACTGGGACGAAGGCCAAGATGGCTCGGCTGAAATCGCGCCGTATCCTTGCGAGACCTGTCGCGATAAACTCTGTCTGACGGCGTGCCCTGTCGGCGCGATCTCGCTGGATGGGTTCGATGTGGCGGCGTGCCGCGCGCATCTGGCGAGCCCTGAAGGGCAGGGCGGCTGCATGGTGTCAGGCTGTCTCGCCCGCAATGCCTGTCCGGTTGGAGCCGAGTACCGCTATCCGGATTCGCAGCGGCGCTTTCACATGCAGGCGCTTAGGTTGCCGGGTTGATGGGCAACCGGTTGATCATCTGAATATTCAAGCCAACGGCCTTCACATCGCCCGGAACTGCAGTCAAAAAAGCGGACTTAAGTACAAGAGGCCCCGGTGCGAAAACTCCTCTCCATTTTCGGTCTTCTAATCGGCTCTTGCCTGCCATCGCTGGCGCAGGCGGCCTGCGGAGATCTCATCGACGGTGATGGCCGCTATCTTGCCTGCCGGTTCGATCCTGCCCACGACGAGATCCGGCTGCATCTGGGCTCGCCCGAGGGCGACGCCTATGGTGGGTTTGCCAGCCTGAGGCGCAAGCTCTGGGCCGAGCGGCGGGTGCTTACTTTTGCGATGAATGCCGGCATGTATCATGACGATCTGTCGCCGGTCGGTTACTTCGCCGAATATGGCAAGGTTCTGAAACCGGCTGTCACGGGCGGTGGATGGGGGAATTTTCACCTGCTGCCAAATGGCGTCTTCCTGATCAAGGATGGCAAGGCGTCGGTGATCGAGACGAAGGCCTTTGTCGCCAGCGGATTGACGCCTGACTTCGGCACGCAGTCCGGGCCGATGCTGGTAATCGACGGGAAACTGCATCCGCGGTTTCTGGCCGATAGTGACAGCTTCAAGATCCGCAACGGCGTCGGTGTCGATGCCGATGGGAAGGTGCATATGGTGGTGTCGCGGGTGCCTGTCCGCTTCTACGATTTTGCCCGCCTGTTTCGCGACAGGCTCGGTTGCACCAACGCCCTCTATCTCGACGGTACGATTTCGAGCGTGTTCATCGCCGAAAAGAAGCGGATGGACCGGTTCTTCCCCATGGGGCCGATCCTTTCGGTCAGCATGCCGATCCCGCAGTGAGACCAGAGGTCAGACGGCGGCCTTGGGATAGGCGCGCTCAAGGCCACCGGAACGGCTGAGACCGGTGCGGAAGGCAGCAAAGGCCGGGTGCTGGCTGGAGCGGGCGGCTTCCATCAGGCGGATCTGCAGGCGGGCCGGGGCATTCTCACCGATCCACTCACCATTGCGCTCCAGCTTCAGGGAGTTGAGGAACTTGCCTTCGGAGGCGATGTCCAGATAGAGATACAGGCCTTCGAGCAAGGCATCATCCTGGGCCGGGTTCTCGAAAATGAGCTTCAGGAAAGCCTGGTCGGGCTCCTGCATCGAGGCGATCTTGGCGGCGACGGTGTTGCGGTCCGGAAAGGCGGACATGGGCTTACTCCCTCTGCTGGTCAGAATGCTCATGCACGCATAGCCGAGCCATACGTCCATTAGGTCTAGCTACAGCACATCAAGTTTGCCCCAGGCTGGTCTAGTGGTTCGGCGCTCGGCTGGTCGTCACTCGTGGCGCAGTGCGTCGATCGGGTTCATCTGTGCGGCGCGGCGGGCGGGGAAATAGCCGAAGACCATGCCGATCGCCGCTGAAAAGGCGAAGGCGAGCAGGATGATCGAGGGGCTCGCGACAAAGGGAACCGACATCAGCGTGACGGCGGTGTAGGCGATGCCAAGGCCAAGCGCGATGCCAACCACGCCGCCGAAGACAGAGAGCGTCACCGCTTCGACGAGAAACTGCGTCAGCACCTGGCGCTCCACTGCGCCGATCGCCAGGCGGATGCCGATCTCGCGGGTGCGCTCGGTGACGGAGACGAGCATGATGTTCATGATGCCTATGCCGCCGACGAGCAGGGAGACTGCGGCGACCGCGCCAAGCAGACCCGTCATCAGTGTCGTGGTCCCCGTGAGCGTCGCTGCCATCTGGGTCATGTCGTTGACGGTGAAATCGTCGTCGCGGCCGGCGACGATCTTGCGGCGTTCGCGCAACAGGCGTTCCACATCGGCCTGCACCTTTGACGTGGATACTCCGTCTTCGGCTGACAGCATGATGCTGGAGATATCCGTCGAGCCGCCGATGCGGCGCTGGAAGACCTTGAGCGGCATCATCACGACATCGTCCTGGTCGCTCCCCATGCCGCTCTGTCCCTTCTTGTCGAGAAGGCCGATCACTTGGCAGGCGACATTGCCGACGCGGATGGTCTGGTCGAAGGCCGGGGTCGAGCCGAACAGCCTGGAGCGTACCGTCTCACCGATGATGCAGACGGCCTGTCCACCGCGCTCTTCCGACGGAAGAAAGCTGCGACCGGAGGCGAGTTCCCAGTTCTGGGCCACGAGATAATCGTTACCCGAGCCGATGATCGTGGTCTGGCGGCTCTGGCCACTGAAGACCACCGTCTGACTGGACTGGTTGATGGCGGCCACGGCGCGCAGGCCCGGGATCTGCTCGCGGATCGCGTCGAGGTCCCGGATGGTGAACTTCTTGGCATCGGTTGCCGCGCGACCGGGGCCGAATTGGCCGGGGCGGACGAAGAGCAGGTTGGTGCCAAGCTTGGAAATTTCTGCCGTGACCTGAGCCGTGGTGCCGTTGCCGATCGTCACCATGGCGATAACGGCGGCGACGCCGATGACGACGCCGAGCACCGTCAGGAAGGAGCGCAGGAGATTGCGGCGGATGGCGCGAAGCGCGAGCTTCAGGGTTTCACCGAACATCGGCCGTCTCCTTCACGGTCAGGCTGTCGGACTGGATGTGACCATCGACGAAACGCAATGTGCGCTTGGCATAGGCTGCAATATCGTCTTCGTGGGTGACCATGATGACCGTGATCCCATGGTCGTGGTTGAGGCCGGTGATCAGTTCCATGATCTCGCGGCTGGTCTTGGTGTCGAGATTGCCGGTCGGTTCATCGGCCAGGAGCACGGAAGGGCTGGTGACGATGGCGCGGGCAATGGCGACGCGTTGCTGCTGGCCGCCCGAGAGTTCCTGGGTCGTGTGGTTTTCGCGGCCGGCCAGACCCACCTGCGACAGCGCGGTCAAGGCGCGGGCACGCCGTTCACGCGCATCCATGCCGCGATAAACCAGCGGCAGCTCGACATTTTCGACGGCCGAGGTGCGGGCGAGGAGATTAAAGCCCTGAAAGACGAAGCCCAGCATGTGACGGCGCAAAAGTGTGTATTGCGCACGGTCAAAGCCCGTGGTGTCGATTCCCTGAAAGAGGTATTGGCCGGATGTCGGCACATCCAGACAGCCAAGGATGTTCATGGCCGTCGATTTGCCGGAGCCCGACGGGCCCATGATCGCGACGAATTCATGCCGATCGATCGTCAGGTCGACCCGATCCAGCGCGCGGATGGTCGCTTCGCCGCGGCCGTAGATGCGCGAGATCTGGCGAAACTCGATGAGCGGGGCCACTGCCATCCTGTGCCTCAACCGTTGCGAACCGTCTGATCGGTGATCACCCGGTCGCCTTCCTTCACGTCGCCCTTGACGATCACCGTATTCTGTCCGTCGGAGGAACCGATCTCGATGTTGACGGCGACCGGCTGACCGTTGCGCAACAGCCAGATGGTGCGCTCGCTGCCCCTCGGCTCCGGTGCGCTGGCGGGTGCCATGCGGGGCGGGCGAAACAAGCTGAAGACGCCGCTGCCACCTTCGGAGGTCTCGGTCTGCGGGGCCGGGGGCGAGTAGCGCAGGGCGGCATTGGGAATGAGCAGGCCGTCTTCGACCGACTGAACGACGATATCGGCGGTCGCCGTCATGCCCTGGCGCAACAGCAATTCGTTATTGGCGACCGAAAGGATGCCCTTATAGGTGACGACGTCGTTCACCGTTTCGGCCGCATAGCGGATCGAGGTGATCTCGGCCGGAAAGCGCTGCTCGGGAAAGGCGTCGACCGTGAAGGTGGCTGCCTGGCCGACGGCGACCTGCCCGACATCGGCCTCGTCGATGGAGACCTGCAGTTCCATTTCACGCAGATCGCCGGCGATGGTGAAAAGCGTGGGTGCCTCCAGCGAGGCGGCCACCGTTGCGCCGGGATCGACATTGCGCGACAGAACGATGCCGTCGATCGGCGAGGCGATGGTTGCTTTCGAAAGCGACAGCTTCGCCTGCTCGAGCGCAGCTTCTGCCGCAATGACATCGGCCTCGGCGCTCTCGCGGGCGGCGGATGCTGCCTGATAGGTGAATTCGGCGGTGTCCAGATCCTGCTGGGTGGAAACGCGGCTGGAGACGAGGGCCGTCAGCCGGTCGAGCCTGGACTTGGCGGATTGCTCGTCCGCGCGGGCTTTCGAGACGGCGGCGCGGGAGGAGGCGAGCGCCGCCTCCTTGGCTTTGAGATCGGCACTCAGCTTGTCGGTGTCGAGACGGGCCAGAACGTCGCCCTTCTTCACCTCGCTGTTGTAGTCGACCAGCACTTCGCGCACGGTGCCCGATTGCTCAGAGGACACGTCGACCTGAACCGTCGGCTCGACGGAACCGGTGGCGGTGACGATGACAGTGAGATCGCCGGGCTTCAGCTCCGACGTCGTATAGCTCACCGTGGTGCCGCCGGCCGACCAGAGATAGGCGCCGTAGCCAAGACCGGCGAGCGCGACGACGAACAGAACGCGCAGACCCCAGCGTCGCTTCGGTCGTGCGGCATTGGCCAGAATCGCTTTCAGCTCATTGGCTTCGGCCGAGGTCTCGGGTTTTGCTTCGTCGCTCACGTCTGCTCCGTCACACTGCATTCTCACTTTGCCGGGACCATGGCCCAAGCCCGGGCCTTTGCCCTTGATAGGGGTCAAGTGGCGGAACGGTTCCCTTGGCTATGCAGATAGACCTTCGCGGCGGAAAGGACAGTGAAACATTGGTAAGGTTGGGAGGTGGGAAACGTTCCGGGTGTTAGGTCACGCGGCGATATGATGAAAACTAATGAAGCGGGGATCTTCGGCTCAGGCCAGCTTGACGAAATTGCCACCAGCTTACGCGATGCCAGTATCCTGTGACGTTGCGACGACACCGACTATCACAATCCTTCGGAACGAAATTCTACCAAATCGACGTATTTCTCCATCATAAATCGCCAGAAACAGGCGCGAATAAATAACTCAATAAAACTATATACGCGCAAAAATTTTTTATAGTTGCATCTACGTACTTTTGTATTATGATATTAAGGACATAGGGTTCAAAAAGATCATAAGGGATGTGGTGAAATTGAGCAGGCGGGACGATATAAAATATTTCTGGAATATTCAAGAAGGCTTGCTGCAGCAGTATCGAATAATGGCAATAACTCTGCTTGGTTTGTTGGCGGCAGGAATACTGGTCCTGGTGTCCTTTCTCTTGAGCGAAGGCGCCGCCACAAGCTGGGCCCAAGATAGATATTTTGAAACCCTTATTTTGTTGATTATGTTTTTTACGTTATGGCTTCTTGGAATTGTAGGTACGCACAATTTTCGCCTCATCATCCTTGAGCGGAGTCGTATGGTCACATTTTTTCAGAACATGCTCATCGCGGATGAGTCTGGTAAGCTTGATGACATCATTGCCAAATCAGGCGCACCAAAAAAATTACCGTTGATGTACGTTTGCAGAAGGATAGGGTCTCACAGGCTCAGACCGGCTATGCTTCCGTTGGAAGCTGGAATTGATTTCAATGCAGACCTGTTTGTAAATGAATTATACTTGGAGAATGAAGTTGTAAACAATTGGCGCCTGAGGCATCATAAAACTAGGCCGTTTCTTTCCAAGTTTATATTCATTGTTTTCTATTTATTTTTTGTCTTGAGTGGTCTTATTCTTTTAATCCAGTTCATCCAATATTTCGGTACACTGGTGCGGCTTGCTTAATGCGGAATTCTATCGCTGCCAAAAAAAGTAAGGGCCAGCCCAGTATCGGCAAAGCCTCTTATTTTTCGTTGGCGCGACTGGAATCTAAGCCGTTACATCTGACTGGAAACATCGCTGCCGCTACGAACCCAATTCCACTCGAAAATTTAGGATTGTCAAAATGTATCGCTGGTTTGCTCGCATGATGTGAGGCAGTCGCATTTGTAAGACCACTTGTGTGGTGAGAGCGCAGGGATTCGAACCCTGGACCTACTGATTAAAAGTCAGTTGCTCTACCGGCTGAGCTACGCTCTCCCGTGCGGTTTTGCGCCGCCTCAAGAAGTGCGCGGAACATAGGCAGGTGACCCCGGCCGGTCAACCGCAAAAATGCAGTTTCGGCAGCAAAATGCAGTCCTCTTGTCGCAGGCTACGCAATGGTGATTGGCAAGCACGGGGTTGCGGGATTAGGAAGGGCCGGTTCGGGTTCCGGAGTTCACAGTGTCGATTGCCGATATTTCCTTTTTCAGCGCGCTTCTGGCCGGAGCCCTGTCGTTCCTTTCGCCCTGCGTGCTGCCGCTGGTGCCGCCCTATCTCTGCTATATGGCAGGCATTTCGGTTGATCAGTTCCGCGAGGGCGAACAGGCGGAGAATGCGGCGGCGCGCCGGACGGTGATGTTGACCGCACTCGTCTTCACGCTCGGTTTTGCCACCGTCTTCGTCGCGCTCGGTGCCGGGGCCTCGACGATTGGCGGGCTTTTGCGCCAGCACATGGATCTTCTTTCCAAGATCGGCGGCGTGATCATCATCATCATGGGTCTGAATTTCCTCGGCGTCTTCCGCCTCGGGCTTTTGTCCTCGGAATATCGATTCGCAGGCGGCGGAAAGCCGGCAACGCTTTCGGGCGCCTATGTCATGGGTCTCGCTTTCGCTTTCGGCTGGACGCCGTGCATCGGCCCGGTGCTGGGCGCCATTCTCGGGGTCGCCGCCTCGAAAGAGACAGTTGGCGATGGCGCGCTTTTGCTGGCGATCTATTCGCTGGGACTTGCCGTGCCCTTCTGGATCGCGGCCGGATTTTCGGGTGCCTTCATGCGGTTCCTGACGCGCTTTCGCCGACATCTCGGCGTCGTGGAGAAGGCCATGGGCGGGCTGCTGGTGCTGACGGGGCTTGCCTTCATATTCGGTTATGTCTCTGACATGGCAATCTGGTTTCAGCAGACCTTTCCAATCCTGTCGCAAATCGGCTAAGTCCCGTTTGAACGCATCATCGCGTTCGGGGGGAGTGAGCCATGGCGGATATCATCGCGCTGGTCTTGCCGTTTTTCGGCCTGATCCTGATCGGTTACGTGTCGGGGAAACTTGGCGATCATTCCGCCCAAGCGCTCGGCTGGCTCAACTTCTTCGTCATTTACGTCACACTGCCAGCGCTGTTCTTCAAGCTTGTCTCGCGCACGCCGATCGAACAGCTCACCCGAATCGACTTCATCGCGGCCTGTCTTGCGGCCACCTATTCGATCTTTGTGCTGGTCTTTGTGATCGGCCGCTATGTTCGCGGTAACAACATTGCCGAATCGACCGTGCAGGCGCTTGCCGGCGCTTATGGCAACATCGGCTACATGGGGCCGGGCCTGTCGCTGCTCGCCTTCGGCGAAAAGGCGGCTGTTCCGGTCGCACTCGTCTTCTGCTTCGAAAACGCTGTCCATTTCATGGTTGCACCCGCCATGATGGCTTTTGCCGGTGGTGACAAACGGCCGCCGGCGCAACTGGCGCTCGATGTGGCGAAGAAAATCCTGACCCATCCCTTCATCATCGCGACGCTCGTCGGTTTCGTCGCTGCGGCCTTCGCCTTCGAGCCACCGCTCGCACTGCAACGGCTGATCGACTATCTCGCCCAGGCGGCAGCACCTTGCGCGCTGTTTGCCATGGGTGTGACGCTTGCGCTGCGGCCGCTCAAGCGCATTCCGGCCGAGATCGGCTACATCGTGCCGATCAAACTCGTGCTGCATCCGATCCTGGTTTATGTCGTCTTAAGTTTTGTCGGAAACTTCGACCCGCTCTGGGTCTATACCGCAGTACTGCTCGCCTCGCTGCCGACGGCGACCAATGTCTTTGTCATCGGCCAGCAATACGGGGTCTGGCAGGAGAGGGCGTCGGCCACAATCCTGATCACCACGGTGATTTCTGTGTTCTCGGTGTCGGCGCTTTTGTTCGCCATTACCCAGGGCTACCTACCGGCGGACCTTTTCCCGTAGCAGTGACGGAAGGGCCTTCAGCCCGCGCCCCGGTGCCACGCCTTCCTGCATGACGAGATTGCGCAGAGGGGCGATACTCGCCAGGACCTGAAGGCCGGCCGCACGCATCATCTGAACAGGCAGAAGGCCCGAGAGCAGCGATCGGTTGAGAAGATCGACGCTTGCCGTGCGGCTCGCGATATCGAGGCGGCGCTTGCGGTCGAAGCGGTCGCCCGCGTCCGCCGCAATCGGTGAAGAACCGGGATCGAGCAGAATGTCTTCCAGCGCGGCGATGTCGCGGAGGCTGAGGTTCAAGCCCTGGGCACCGATCGGCGGGAATGCGTGTCCGGCTTCGCCGATGAAGGCGGCGCGGCCCTTGCCGTACTGACGGGCGGTCATGCCCGAGAGCGGCCATGCCTGGACGCCGTCTTCCACCTGAACCTTGCCCAGCATGGACTGCATGCGCGCCTCGACTTCAGCAGAGAGCTGATCAGATGACAGCGAGATCATCCTGTCGGCTTCCTGCGGGGGCAAGACCCAGACGAGGCTCGAGCGCAGGCCGGGCAGGGGGACCTGGGTAAATGGGCCCGATTCGGTGTGGAACTCCGTCGAGACGTTCTGGTGCGGCAGGCTGTGGATGAAGTTCATCACCACGGCTGTCTGCGGGTAGGACCAGGTCTTGACGCCGACGCCGGCACTTTCGCGGGTCTTCGAGCGACGGCCATCGGCGCCGATCGCAAAGCCGGCGGTGATCGCTTCCTCGCCCTGGATACCGATGGTGACCGCGTCTGCGCCGATATGGATGGTTTCGGCAGACGAGGGGCGGCGGGTGATCAGCGGCTCGCTCGCGACCGCCTTTGCCAGCGTTTCGAGCAATGCGGAATTGGGAATATTGTAGCCGAAGGCGTCAAGGCCGATTTCCGCGCTCCGAAATGCCACCGTCGGCGCGCGCAAAAGGCGCCGTGTGCCATCGACGATCTGCATGACGGTGAGGGCGGCAGCGGTCCCTTGTAAATCTTGCCAGAGACCGAGACGTTCGATCA
Organism: Allorhizobium sp.; assembly: GCA_045377275.1. GTDB lineage: Bacteria > Pseudomonadota > Alphaproteobacteria > Rhizobiales > Rhizobiaceae > Allorhizobium. Next base: position 10,357 of record JBJIOA010000014.1, read on the forward strand.
TCGCCAGCGACTGGTCCATGAGGGCTGTCGTGCGCCGGTCCGAGCCATTGGGTTCCGGTCCAACGAGCACGACGCGGCGACCGCCGCGGGCCATGGCAAGGGCTGCGATCTGTCCGGCGGGGCCGGCGCCGATCACGGCAATGTCGAATTCGTAGCTCATGGTGAAGGTCCCGATTGGCATCTTGTGAGGCTATTTAGAGCCGCCGCACGGTAAAATCCATGGGCCGAAATGGCGCATGTGCCAAGCGGGTTCCGGGCGAAATCCGGGCATAGACCGCCACTTGTGTTGCAATGCGCGTCAATTCGTCCGATACCGTTTCCTCCGAAGTGCCGCCGACTGGAGCAGGGATGAAGATCTTCAATTACAAGCGCGTGCCTTATGCCGAGATCCGCGCCTTTTCGGTCCACATCCTCACCGCTTCCGGATCCTTTCTTGCTTTCCTTGGGGTCGTCGCTGCTGCGGAGCATCGCTTCGTCGATATGTTCTGGTGGCTGGGCTTGGCCCTGCTCGTCGACGGCATAGACGGACCGATCGCCCGCAAGGTGCGGGTCAAGGAAGTCCTGCCCAACTGGTCCGGCGATACGCTCGACAACATCATCGACTATGTCACCTATGTGCTTCTGCCGGCCTTTGCGCTTTATCAGAGCGGCATGATCGGCGAGCCCTGGTCGTTTGTCGCGGCTGGATTGATCGTGGTTTCCAGTGCCATCTATTATGCCGACATGGGGATGAAGACGGACGAGTATTTCTTCTCCGGTTTCCCCGTCGTCTGGAACATGCTGATCTTCACACTTTTTGTCATCGATGCGAGCGCCACCACGGCCCTGATCGCGGTTCTCGTCTCTGTTGTCCTGACCTTCTTGCCGATCTTCTTCCTGCACCCCGTGCGTGTGAAACGGCTGCGCAATCTCAATATGGCGGTTTTCCTCCTCTGGTGCGCTTTCGGTGGCTATGCACTCCTCCTGCATTTCCAGTCGCCTCCCTGGGTCGTTTGGGGCATGATCCTGACCGGAATTTACCTCTATGTGATTGGCGGCGTGCTGCAATTTTTCCCGGGGCTTGGACGCCGAGGCTGATCCGACAGGTGATGGCTGGGCAAAACCAAAAAAAACTATTGCCTATATATTGTGCGCTGCCGCAAACAGGTTATGAATTAAGCGATGGACCGGGCGCAAGACCTGGCCGACGCGCATGAGAGTGCAAGGGGGACCTGTGCTGCATCAATCGCCCGAGGGTGACAAGCCGCTTTTGACCGTGCGGGACCTCACGAAGCTGTTCGGCAGTTTCAAGGCCTGTGATGGGATTGATCTCGACATCGGCCATGGCGAGATCCACGCCCTTCTCGGTGAGAACGGAGCGGGCAAGTCAACCCTGGTTAAGATGCTGTTCGGTGTTCTCGCCCCCTCGGCGGGCTCGATCGGCTGGGAAGGCGAAGAACAGATCATCCCCAATCCTGCTGCAGCCCGGCGTCTCGGCATCGGCATGGTCTTTCAGCATTTTTCACTTTTCGAAGCACTGACGGTCGCGGAGAACATCGCGCTGTCGCTAGACGAGAAAATCTCGATCTCGGAGCTTTCCAAGAAGGCGGCCGAGCTTTCGGTCGCCTATGGATTGCCGCTTGATCCCCATGCCCATGTCGCCGATCTCTCGGTGGGTGAGCGCCAGCGCATCGAAATTGTCCGCGCGCTCCTGCAGAACCCCAAGCTGATCATTCTCGACGAGCCGACCTCGGTGCTGACGCCGCAGGAGGCCGACAAGCTGTTCGAAACCTTGTTCAAGCTGAAGGCGGAGGGCCGCTCCGTTCTCTATATCAGCCACCGGCTCGAGGAAGTGCAGCGCATCTGTGATCGCGCAACCGTGCTTCGGCATGGCAAGGTGACGGGCGCCTGTGACCCGCGGCAGGAAACGCCGGCTTCGCTTGCCCGGATGATGGTCGGCGCCGATGTCGCGGGCGTCGAGAAAGTCGAGCCACCGGCAGATGGTGCGATACAGCTGCAGGTGACGGAGCTTTCGGTCAGTCCTCGGACGCCTTTTGCCATGCCGCTGAAGAAAGTATCGATGACCGTCAAGGCTGGCGAGATCCTGGCGATTGCCGGTGTCGCCGGCAACGGCCAGAGCGAGCTCTTCGATGCGCTTTCCGGCGAGTATGTGGTCCAGAACCCGGATGCCATCCGTTTGCGCGGCAAGTCGGTCGGGCGCCTCGGGATCAACGAACGTCGGCTGCTCGGCGCCGGCTTCGTGCCGGAAGAGCGCCATGGCCATGCGGCAATCCCGGCCATGAGCCTGTCGGAAAACCTCTTCCTCTCGCGCAATGCATCGGACCGTTCGGCCTATCTCGCGGGCGGCAAGATCGGCCTCATCCGCCATGGTCTGGTGCAGCAGGCAGCGCGCCGCATCTCCGAGATGATGGATGTGCGCAAGAGCGGCGATGATCCGTCCGCCGGTTCGCTCTCCGGCGGTAATCTGCAAAAATTCATCGTCGGACGTGAACTCGACCGCCAGCCTTCGGTGCTCGTCGTCAACCAGCCGACCTGGGGTGTCGATGCAGGCGCTGCGAGCCGCATCCGCCAGGCGCTCGTCGATCTCGCCAAGTCGGGCTCGGCCGTCGTCGTCATCAGCCAGGATCTCGACGAGATCTTCGAAGTGGCAACCTCGATTGCGGCCATTTCGGAAGGCACGCTGTCCGATGCCTACCCCGCCTCGACCATGACCCGCGAACGCATCGGTATCCTGATGGGCGGCGTGCATGGCCTGACCACTGCCCCGGAGGCGGCCCATGCGCATTGAACTCGAACGCCGCTCGCGTCAGTCCAGCCTGTTTGCCATCGTATCCCCTCTGCTGGCGCTGGCACTCACCGTCTTCTTCGGCGGCATCATGTTTGCGCTGCTCGGCAAGGACCCGGTCTCGGCACTGTTCAGCTTCTTCATCGAGCCGCTGCTCGAGGTCTGGTCGCTGCACGAACTTGCGGTGAAGGCCGCACCGTTGATCCTGATCGGTGTGGGTCTGTCGGTCTGTTATCGCTCGAACAACTGGAATATCGGCGCCGAAGGTCAGTTCATTGTCGGGGCCATCGTCGGCTCGATTCTGCCAATCACCTTTTACGAATGGAATTCACCGCTTCTCTTGCCGCTGATGATCGTCATGGGCGCGCTCGGCGGGGCTGCCTATGCCGCGATCCCGGCGCTATTGAAGACCCGCTTCAACACCAACGAAATCCTGACCAGCCTGATGCTGGTCTATATCGCGCAGTTGCTCCTCGACTGGCTGACCCGCGGCATCTGGAAGGACCCGGCCGGCTATAATTTTCCGCAGTCGCGTTCGTTCGTATCTGAGGCGGTGTTGCCGGAGATCCTGTCGTCGGGCCGCGCCCATCTCGGCATCATCTTTGCGCTGGTTGCGGCCGTCGCCGTCTGGTTCATGATGCGCTACACGCTGAAGGGCTTTCAGGTTGTGGTGCTCGGGCAGTCGGAACGGGCGGGCCGCTTTGCCGGCTTCTCCTCGCGCAAGATGGTCTGGTTCTCGATGATGTTTTCCGGCGCGCTGGCAGGTCTTGCCGGGATTTCGGAAGTGTCGGGCTCGATCGGTCACCTGCAGCCGACGATTTCACCGGGGTACGGCTTCACCGCCATCATCGTTGCCTTCCTTGGCCGTCTCAATCCGCTCGGCATCATCGCGTCGGGCTTCATTCTGGCGCTCACCTATCTCGGTGGCGAGGGCGCGCAGCTGTCAATTGGCGTTTCCGACAAGGTTACCCGTGTCTTCCAGGGGCTTCTGCTGTTCTTTGTGCTCTCCTGTGACACGCTCATTCTCTACAAGGTGCGGATCGTCTTCGACCGTGCCCGCAATGCCGCGACGAAGAGGGCCTGATCATGTTCGAGGCCATCCTTCTCACTGTCATCACAGCCTCGACACCGCTGGTGATCGCCGCCATGGGTGAACTCGTGGCCGAGCGTTCGGGCGTGCTGAACCTCGGCGTCGAAGGCATGATGATCATCGGCGCGGTCTGCGCCTTCCTCGCGACCAACATGACGGGATCGCCCTATATCGGCGTTCTCGCGGGCATTGCGACCGGCGCGATCTTTTCGATGCTCTTCGGTTTCCTCACGCTCACGCTGGTTGCCAACCAGGTGGCGACCGGTCTCGCCCTCACCATTCTCGGCCTTGGTGTTTCCGGCATGATCGGTGAAAGCGTGGTCGGCGTGCCCGGTGTGAAGATGCAGCCGATCGTCATTCCGCTTCTGTCCGACATTCCGGTTATCGGCCCCATCTTTTTCGCCCAAGACCTGTTCTTCTACCTTTCCATTCTGCTCGTGGCCGGCGTCAACTGGTATCTGTTCAAGAGCCGCGCGGGCCTGAAACTTCGCGCGATCGGCGACAGCCACGGTTCAGCGCATACGCTCGGGTTACCCGTCATCCGGACGCGCTATCTGGCGGTGATGTTCGGCGGCGCTTGTGCCGGTCTTGCCGGTGCGCAGCTGTCGCTCGTCTACACGCCGCAATGGGTGGAGAACATGTCGGCCGGCCGCGGCTGGATCGCGCTCGCACTCGTCGTCTTCGCTGCCTGGCGGCCCTGGCGGGTTCTTGCCGGTGGCTATCTCTTTGGTGCCGTGACCATCGGGCAGCTGCATGCGCAGGCGCTTGGCATCGGTCTGCCCTCACAATTTCTGTCCGCGCTGCCCTATGCGGCGACCATTGTCGTGCTGATCATAATCTCCCATAATCGCCGCACGACGCTGATCAACACACCGGCCTGCCTCGGCAAGCCGTTCGTGCCGGATAGATAATCAAAACAAAAGCTTCAACCTAACCAGACAGGGGTACATCATGAAGAACATCCTCCTCGCGCTTGCCGCCTCGGCAGCCGCAATCGTGGGCGTCGCGGCACCTGCCGCGGCCCAGGACAAGACCAAGATCTGCTTTGTCCATGTCGGCTCGAAGACCGACGGCGGCTGGACGCAGGCACATGATATCGGCCGTCAGGAGCTTCAGGCTCATTTCGGCGACAAGATTGAAACGCCTTACCTCGAAAATGTGCCGGAAGGCCCGGATGCCGAGCGCGCCATCGAGCGCATGGCCCGTTCAGGCTGCGCCATGGTCTACACGACCTCTTTCGGCTTCATGGATGCCACGTTGAAGGTTGCCGAGAAGTTCCCGGACGTGAAGTTCGAGCATGCGACCGGCTACAAGACTGCCGACAATGTCGCCACCTACAATTCGCGCTTCTATGAGGGCCGCTTCATCAACGGTCAGATCGCTGGCAAGATGTCGAAGACCGGCGTTGCCGGTTACATCGCTTCTTTCCCGATCCCGGAAGTCGTCGCTGGCATCAACGCCTTCCTGCATGGCGCGCGTACCGTCAATCCGGACTTCAAACTGAAGGTCATCTGGGTCAACACCTGGTTCGATCCCGGCAAGGAAGCCGATGCTGCCAAGGCTCTGTTTGACCAGGGCGTTGATATCTTGACCCAGCACACGGACACCACGGCGCCGATGCAGGTTGCCGAAGAGCGTGGCCTGAAGGCCTTCGGTCAGGCGTCCGACATGATCGCTGCTGGTCCGACCGCTCAGTTGAGCTCGATTGTCGACACTTGGGCGCCGTACTACATCAAGCGCACCCAGGCCGTTCTCGACGGTACCTGGACATCCGCTCAGACCTTTGACGGGCTGAAGGACGGCATCCTTTCCATGGCGCCCTATACCAACATGCCTGACGACGTGAAGGCCATGGCTATGGACACTGAAGCCAAGATCAAGTCGGGCGAACTGAAGCCCTTCACCGGCCCGATCAACAAGCAGGACGGGTCGGCCTGGCTGGCGGCAGGTGAGTCGGCTGACGACGGCACGATTCTCGGCATGAACTTCTACATCGAAGGTGTAGACGACAAGCTGCCGCAGTAATCAGCGTAGGACCTCAGATCTGAAAGGGCGCGTTTTCGCGCCCTTTCTTGTTGAGCTCATGTAAAAATTCGAAAGCCGAGAGATAACGGCTTCACCAATTTTAGCCTTTCGTATAATTAACCAACCAGTACGGTTGGTGTTGAGAGGCGGCATGCGCAGGGAAGAAGTTGGGGAGCTGAAGGTCGTTTCCAATCTTCGAACAAGCCATGCAAAGGTGGTCGAGCAACTCGGCCTCGCGATTGTCGGTGGCCGTTACGGCATCGGCGAGCCTTTGCCGGGAGATGCCGAACTGGAAGCACAGTTCGGTGTGTCGCGATCCGTGCTGCGCGAGGCGATGAAGACGCTGACCGCCAAGGGGCTCGTGGTTGCCAAATCGCGAGTTGGGACAAGGGTAACCGACCGCTGTCACTGGAACCTCGTCGATGAAGACGTGCTGCGCTGGCATTTCAGAACCGGCGTTTCCCGCGAATTCATCGATCATCTCTATGATGTCCGCCTCGTGCTGGAGCCGGCATCGGCTGCCTTTGCGGCGCTGCGTGCTTCGCCTGAGGACTGCGCGGAGCTGCGGCACTACGCCAAGCAGCTGGGTTCCAACGAGCTCGACTGGCCAAGTCAGGTGGAGGCGGATCTGCGCTTCCATGTCCTTCTGACCCTCGTCGGCGCCAACCCGTTCCTGGAAAGCATGGTTGGTTTCATCAAGGCCTCACTCGACGGAGCCTTCACCATGGCCTTCGATCCGCAGCTTGCTGGTCGGGGGGAGGCGATCACGGAGCTGCATCTGGCGATCGTCGACGCGATCGAGCAGCGTGATCCCGAGGCTGCGAGAACGGCTACGGAACGGGCGATCGAGCAAGGGCGAGCTGCAGCGTTGAAGGCCGTCGACAGCTCGATGAAGCGCGGCTAGTCCTTCCAACACTTGCGGGCAAGACTTGCTGGTATTAGTGAGGAGCGCCATTCTCAGCTCGGAGCCATCCATGAACCGCACCTGTCTCGCCGTCGTCCTCGCTGCTGGTGACAGCACCCGCATGAAGTCGTCGATGTCGAAGGTGCTGCATCCGGTGGGCGGGCGCCCGATGATCGCCCATGTCATGGCGTCGATCGCAGCGTCCGGCGTCTCTGATGTGGCGTTGGTGCTCGGCCGCGATGCCGAGAAGGTTGAAAAGGCGGCCTCAATCGATGGGCTTGCTGTCGAAGGGGTGTTGCAGACCGAGCGCCTCGGTACGGGGCACGCCGTTCTGATGGCCAAAGACGCAATTGCCCGCGGCTACGACGAGATCCTGGTTGCCTATGGCGATGTGCCGCTCATCACTGCCGCTCCGCTGAAAGCTGCCCGCGAAGCACTTGCCGGCGGTGCCGATGTCGCGGTCATCGGTTTTCATACGAAAAACCCCACCGGCTATGGGCGCTTGCTCGTCGAGAACGGCGAACTCATCGCGATCCGCGAGGAGAAGGATGCGAACGAGGTCGAGCGTGCTGTGACCTGGTGCAACAGTGGACTGATGGCGATCGACGGTAAGAAGGCCCTCGATCTCCTCTCGCGGATCGGCAACCAGAATGCCAAGGCCGAGTACTATCTGACCGATCTCGTCGAGATCGCCCGTTCGCTTGGCGGCAAGGCAGTTGCCGTCGATGCGCCTGAAAGTGAACTCACCGGCTGCAACAACCGCGCAGAACTCGCCGTCATCGAGCGCCTCTGGCAGGAGCGCCGCCGTCACGAACTGATGGTTTCGGGCGTCACGATGATCGCACCGGAAACGGTGTTTCTGAGCCACGACACTGTCATCGGCCAGGACGCGCTGATCGAACCGAATGTCGTTTTCGGGCCTGGCGTGACGGTTGAAGGCGGAGCGGTCATCCATGCCTTCTCGCATCTCGAAGGCGCCCATGTGGCAGCTGGTGCGACCGTTGGGCCATTTGCTCGCCTGCGCCCCGGTGCAAACCTCGCCGAAGGTTCCAAGGTCGGCAATTTCTGCGAAGTGAAGAAGGCCGAGATCGGCCGCGGCGCCAAGGTCAATCACCTGACCTATATCGGCGACGCTGTCGTTGGCGCCGAGGCCAATATCGGCGCCGGCACCATCACCTGCAACTATGACGGCGTGAACAAGCACGAAACCCATATTGGGGCAGGGGCCTTCATCGGTTCGAACTCCTCGCTGGTTGCCCCGGTCAAGATCGGCGATGGTGCGCTGATTGCGTCCGGCAGCGTCATCACCGAGGACGTGCCTGCCGATGCCCTCGCTCTTGGCCGTGCGCGCCAAGAGATGAAGCCGGGCCGTGCCGCTGTGATCCGCGAGCGCAATCTGGCGATTAAGGCCGCAAAGAAGGCCGGCAAGTAATACGACCAGTTGAGACTTCACCGCTTGTTATGCTGCGTTGCATTACGAGACGAAACGCAATTTGACTTGGCGCGTGATTGCCTATTGCGGCGGAACCGCTAGGAACAATCCGCGTGATTGATATGAAACGGAGAATTTCATGTGCGGCATCGTCGGCATTGTCGGTAACAAGCCTGTGGCGGAGCGTCTGGTCGACGCCTTGAAGCGGCTCGAATATCGCGGCTATGATTCCGCCGGTGTTGCCACAATCAATGACGGCAAGCTCGATCGCCGCCGCGCTGAAGGCAAGCTCTTCAATCTCGAGGGCAAGCTTGCCGGCGATCCGCTTCCCGGATCCATCGGCATCGCTCACACCCGCTGGGCAACCCATGGTGTGCCCAACGAAACCAACGCCCATCCGCATTTCGTCGAGGGCGTCGCCGTCGTTCATAACGGCATCATCGAGAATTTTTCCGAGATCAAGGAAGAACTGGCGGCCGAAGGCGCCACCTTCACCACCCAGACCGACACGGAAGTCGTCGCGCAGCTGCTCGCCAAACATCGCCGCCAGGGGCTTGGCCGCCGCGAGGCGATGCACGAGATGCTGCGCCATGTGACCGGCGCCTATGCGCTCGCCGTCATCTTTGAGGACGATCCGTCGACGATCATGGCGGCACGCTCCGGTCCGCCGCTCGCGATCGGTTTCGGCGATGGCGAGATGTTCTTGGGGTCAGATGCCATCGCGCTTTCACCCTTCACCAACCGTATTGCCTATCTGCATGACGGCGACTGGGCGATCCTTGGCAAGCAGGGCGCCCACATCTTCGATATCGACGGCAATCCGGTCGATCGTCCGGTGCAGATCTCCTCGGCTTCCGCCTACATGATCGACAAGGGCAACCATCGCCACTTCATGGAAAAGGAGATCTACGAGCAGCCGGAGGTGATCTCGCATGCGCTGTCGCATTATGTCGACTTTGCCGAGCACACCGTGCGCGACATGGCCGCCGAGATCGATTTCGCCAACCTGCGTGGCCTCGCAATCTCCGCCTGCGGTACCGCTTATCTGGCTGGCCTCGTCGGCAAATACTGGTTCGAGCGCTATGCTCGCCTGCCGGTCGAAATCGATGTCGCCTCGGAGTTCCGCTACCGCGAGATGCCGTTGTCGAAGGATCAGGCGGCCCTCTTCATCTCGCAGTCCGGTGAAACCGCCGACACGCTGGCTTCACTCCGCTATTGCCGTGACAACGGGTTGAAGATCGGCGCTGTGGTGAACGTCAAGGAATTGACGATCGCCCGCGAATTGGATGCCGTCTTCCCGATCCTCGCCGGTCCGGAAATCGGCGTCGCCTCGACCAAGGCCTTTACCTGCCAACTCGCCGTTCTCGCTTCGCTGGCGCTCGCCGCCGGCCGCGCTCGCGGCACAATCACGGAAGCGGAAGAGAAGCAGCTCGTGAAGAGCCTCGCCGAAATGCCGCGCATCATGAGCCAGGTGCTGAATGCGGTGCAGCCGCAGATCGAGGCCCTGTCGCGCGATCTCTCGAAGTTCAAGGACGTGCTCTATCTCGGCCGTGGCACCAGCTATCCTTTGGCGCTCGAAGGTGCGCTGAAGCTCAAGGAAATTTCCTATATCCATGCCGAAGGTTACGCCGCCGGCGAGCTGAAGCACGGGCCCATCGCCCTGATCGACGAGAACATGCCTGTGATCGTGATCGCGCCGTTCGACCGGTTTTTCGAAAAGACCGTGTCGAATATGCAGGAGGTGGCGGCGCGCGGGGGCAAGATCATCTTCATCACCGACGAGAAGGGCGCTGCTGCCTCAAAGCTCGAGACCATGGCAACCATCGTGCTGCCCGAAGTTGCGGAGATTGTCTCGCCGATGATCTATTCGATCCCGATCCAGCTGCTCGCCTATCACACGGCGGTCTTCATGGGGACCGACGTCGATCAGCCGCGCAACCTCGCCAAATCCGTCACGGTCGAGTGATCCTGGAGCGGGGCAGTCCGCTGCCCCAATTCTTGCTCTTGCGCCATAGGTGTCACTCCGGCATTGTCCGCAGCGTTACGGCACTGCACAATGACGGTGGGCATGACCGAAGGTTCTGACAGGATATCAGTGGCCGCCCGGCTCAGGAACAACTTCCTGACCGGTCTGATCATCTGCGCGCCAATGGCAATCACCATCTATCTGACCTGGACCTTCATCCATTGGGCAGACAGCTGGGTGAAGCCCTATCTGCCGGATCGCTACAATCCGGAAGCCTATCTGAAGTTTGCCGTTCCCGGGACCGGGCTTCTGATCGCCATTCTCTTCATCACGCTTGTCGGCTTCCTCGGTCGAAACCTGATCGGCCGCTCGATCGTTTCCTATAGCGAAAACATCCTGAACCGGATGCCGCTGGTCCGCACCGTCTACAAAAGCACCAAGCAGATCTTCGAGACCGTGCTGAAAGAGCAGGGCAATTCCTTCAAGAAGGTCGGCCTGATCGAATTCCCGCGCGCCGGCACCTGGGCTCTGGTCTTCGTCTCGACGGACGCGAAGGGCGAGATTGCTGCGAAGCTCAATCAGAACGGCGAGGAGATGGTGGCGGTCTTCCTCGCGCCGACCCCGGTGCCAACCGCCGGCTTTTTGATGTTCGTGCCGCGCAGCAAGCTAATGCTGCTCGACATGACGCCGGAAGAGGGTGTGAAGCTGCTTATCTCGGCGGGGTTGGTCACGCCGGACTACAAGCCGACCGTTGTAGACGCCATGGCGGCATTTCGGGATCTCGATGCCGAGCAGCCGGTGGAACCGCCCAAGCGCGCCGGCCGCTCCTGACCGTTCTCCTTAGCCTGCATGCAGGAAGCGAATCGCCTCGTCGCGGCGATGGAGATAGAGTAGCGTGCGCACGGCCTCGCCACGCTCGGAGGTGAGCTCCGGATCACGCTCCAGCAGATAGGCCGCGTCCTTGCGGGCGATTTCCAGAAGATCTCCGTGGTGCTCAAGGCTCGCAATCTTGAAGCCCGGGGTGCCCGACTGTCGAGTCCCCAAAAGCTCGCCTTCACCGCGCAGCTTCAGATCCTCCTCGGCGATCAGGAAGCCATCCTCCGAATCGCGCAGGATCGACAGCCGCGCCTTGCCGGTCTCTCCCAAAGGACCCTTATAGAGCAGGATGCAGCTTGAGGCCTCGTCGCCACGGCCCACGCGCCCACGCAACTGATGCAGTTGCGCCAGGCCAAAGCGTTCGGCGTGTTCGATGACCATGATCGTTGCATCAGGCACATCGACGCCGACTTCCACCACCGTCGTGGCCACCAGAAGCCGCGTCTCGCCGTTCTTGAAGGCGAGCATGGCTGCATCCTTTTCCGGTCCAGCCATCCGCCCATGCACCAATCCGATCGGCGCCTTGATGAACTGCGCGAGCACGGACTGACGCTCCTCGGCCGACATCAATTCGCTTTCTTCCGTTTCCTCGACCAGCGGGCAGATCCAGTAGGCTTTCTTACCTTCTGCGATCGCGGCCCTCAGCCGTTCGATGACATCGGGCACGCGCTCAGTCGGCACGGTCACCGTCTGAATCGGCTTACGGCCCGCCGGCTTTTCGGTCAGCTTCGAGACATCCATATCGCCGAAGGCGGCCAGCACCAGCGTGCGCGGGATCGGCGTGGCGGTCATGACCAGCATATGCGGCGAGATGCCCTTGGAGGTCAGCCGCAGACGCTGGTGCACGCCGAAGCGGTGCTGCTCGTCGACCACGGCAAGCGTCAGGTTCTTATAGTTGACGGTGTCCTGGAAGAGCGCATGCGTGCCGATGACGATCTGCGCTTCGCCGGAGGCAATCCGCTCCAGGATCGCCTCGCGCTCCTTGCCCTTGGTGCGGCCGGTCAGCACTTCGATCCGGAGGCCAGCCGGCGCGCCCAGCTTGGCAAGGGTGGCATGGTGTTGGCGCGCCAGGATCTCCGTCGGCGCCATCAGCACCGCCTGTCCACCGGCCTCGACGGCTGCCGCCATCGCAAACAGCGCCACCAGCGTCTTGCCCGCGCCGACATCTCCCTGGACCAGCCGCAGCATGCGCTGATCGGATGCCATGTCCTTCAGGATGTCGTCGATCGCTGCCAGTTGGCTGTTGGTCGGGGTGAAAGGGAGGGTGGCGCGGATCTTTCCGCTGATCTCGCCCGTCGGCTTGATGGGCGTGCCTGGCACCCGCCGCAGCTTCTGCCGCACCAAGGCGAGTGACACCTGGCCCGCCAGGAATTCATCATAGGCGAGCCTGCGTCTTGCGGGCGCTTGCGGGTCGATGTCCCTCTCGTCGCGCGGATTGTGGAGCGCGAAAAGGCTCTCGCGCACGCTGGCGAAGCCTTGTTTCGTCACAAGCGGTGCATCCGCCCATTCCGGCATTTCAGGCATGCGCTCGACCGCAGCCTCGACCGCCTTGCGCAGAACCTTGGGGCCTAGCCCTGCCGTCAGCGGATAGACCGGCTCGACCAGTGGCAGGTTCTCCGCCTCGCTCGCCTTCACCATCAGGTCGGGATGGACCATGGAGGCGCGGCCATTGAACCAATCGACCTTGCCGGAGACCATGACGATCTCGTCAATCGGCAGCGTCTTTTCCAGCCAGTTGCCCTTGACCCGGAAGAAGGTGAGCGCCAGTTCCCCCGTCTCGTCATGCAGCATCACGCGGTAGGGCATGTTGTTCTTGCCCGGTGGGGGCGGCAGGTGTCTGTCTACGCGGCCGGTGATCGTTACCAGCGAGCCCTGTTGGGCATAAGCGATGCCCGGCTGGTGGCGACGGTCGATCAGACGGTGTGGGGCGAGGAAGAGCAGGTCGACGACCCGCGCATCCTCAGCATCTTCTCGCCCGAGCAGTGTGGCGAGAAGCTGAGCGAGTTTGGGGCCTACTCCGCTGAGCGAGGCGACGGAGGCAAACAGGGGATCGAGAAGATGGGGACGCATGATGGGGGCAAAATGCCTCGTTATTTGCCCCTTTGGCAAGCTGACATTTGCCGGACGCTGCTCTATAGAAGCGCAAGATTTAAAAGGATGCCAAGATGACTGGACTGGTGAAAAGCAGTGCCGACCTCGATCCGCGCCGTCGGCGCATCCTGTTCCGCTGCTGGCATCGCGGCATCCGGGAAATGGACTTGATGCTCGGGCAGTTCTGCGAGGCCCATATCAGCGAGCTTTCTGACGAGGAGCTCGACGAGCTGGAGCGCATCATGGTCGAAGAGGACAATGACCTCGTCCGTTACATCACTGGTGCCGATCCGGTGCCGGCCCATCTCCAGACACCGCTCTTCGAACGCATAGCCGCCCTGCGCCCGGATTTCTCACCGGTGACCGGCGAAGAACACGCTGCAAAGTAACTGATATGCCCCTGATCGATGTGAAGCGGATTGTCGGCGCACAATCTGCGCTGACGCTTTCTCATGTACCCGACGGCATGGATGCCTTCATCCTGGCCGAGTTGGCACGTGAAGGGAAACCTGTGGCCTATGTGGTATCCGATGGGCAGCGGCTGCAGAACCTCGAGCAGACACTGAGCTTTGCTGCGCCCGACATTCCGGTCTTAAGCCTGCCTGCCTGGGACTGTCTGCCTTACGACCGCGTCTCGCCGTCCGCTGATGTGTCGGCCCGGAGATTGGCGGCACTGTCGGGTCTAATTGCGCTTTATCTCAATCCGCATCCTGCAATCGTGCTGGTGACGGTCAATGCCATGCTGCAGAAGGTGGCACCTGCTGACGTCATCGACAGCCTCGGCTTTTCGGCCAAGCCCGGCAATCAGGTGCGCATGGACGACATTGCCGCACGCCTGGAGCGCAACGGTTTCGACCGGGTCGCCACCGTGCGCGAGGTCGGCGAATTCGCCGTGCGCGGCGGCATTCTCGATGTCTTCGTACCCGGTGCGGAAGAGCCTGTGCGTCTCGACTTCTTCGGTGATACGCTCGAAAGCATCCGCTCCTTCGATCCGGCAAATCAGCGGACGATCGCGCAGGTCCGTTCGCTTGATCTCAATCCTATGAGCGAGGTGACTCTGACGCCGGAGAGCATCAGTCGGTTCCGCAAGAACTATCTCTCGCTGTTCGGCGCCGCGACCCGCGACGACGCGCTCTATGCGGCGGTCTCGGAGGGGCGCCGCTATGCAGGCATGGAGCATTGGCTCCCGATGTTCTATGACAAGCTGGAGACCACTTTCGACTATTTGCGCGGCTTCCGTATGGTCACCGACCATACCGTACATGAGGCAGCGGAAGAACGCGCCAAGCTTATCCGCGACTACTACGAGGCGCGCCTCAACAGCGCCACACCCGGCAAGGGCCATCTCGCCCAGGGAACGCCCTACAAGCCGGTGCCGCCGGAGCGGCTCTATCTCGGCGCTGGCGAGTTCGGCGCCAACCTCGACGCTTTCGATCCGATCCGCATCACCCCCTTTGCCGAACACGGGGGTGAAAGCCGCTTGGTCATCGAGGTGGATGCCCGCCCGACGCCGCGCTGGGCGAAGAGCGCCAACGAAGCCAGCGAAGAAGGCAATCGCGCCAATGTCTTCGGCCAGGCGGTCACCTATATCGCCGACAAGCGCGCAGCGGGCGCCAAGGTCATTGTGTCCGGCTGGTCCGAGGGCTCGCTCGACCGCCTGCTGCAGGTGCTGAACGAACACGGCCTGGGGCGGCTTGTGCCCGTCGCAGCCCTCAAGGATGTCGACAAGCTGAAGAAGGGCGAGGCGGGAACCGCCGTGCTCAGTCTCGAAGGAGGCTTCGAGACAAACAATCTCGTCATCATCGGCGAACAGGACATTCTCGGCGACCGTATGGTCCGCCGCTCCAAGCGCCGAAAGCGGGCCGCAGATTTCATCTCGGAAGTCGCCGGGATCGATGAGGGCTCCATTGTCGTGCATGCCGAACACGGCATCGGCCGCTTCGTCGGCCTGCGCACCATCGAGGCTGCGGGTGCCCCGCATGCGTGCCTCGAACTGCAATATGCCGATGAGGCCAAGCTATTCCTTCCGGTCGAAAATATCGATCTTCTCTCGCGCTACGGCGGTGAGGCAACGGAAGTACAGCTCGACAAGCTGGGCGGTGGCGCCTGGCAGATGCGCAAGGCGAAGCTCAAGAAGCGCCTGCTCGACATGGCAGGGGCCTTGATTCGCATTGCCGCCGAACGCATGACGCGGTCTGCCCCGGTGCTCACCACCCAGGAGGGGCTCTACGACGAGTTTGCCGCCCGATTCCCTTATGACGAGACGGAAGATCAGGAAACAGCGATCGAATCCGTTCGCTCCGACCTTGGTGCCGGCCGTCCCATGGACCGCCTCGTCTGCGGCGATGTCGGGTTCGGCAAGACGGAAGTGGCGCTTCGTGCCGCCTTTATCGCCGCGATGAATGGCATCCAGGTCGCCGTCGTCGTGCCGACCACGCTTCTGGCCCGCCAGCACTTCAAGACCTTCTCCGAACGCTTTAGGGGGCTGCCGATCCGCGTGCAGCAGGCTTCGCGCCTTGTCGGCACGAAGGAACTGAACCTCGTCAAAAAGGAAGTCGCCGAAGGCAAGACCGACATCGTCGTCGGTACCCATGCGCTGCTCGGCTCTGGCGTCAATTTCGCCAATCTCGGCCTCTTGATCATCGACGAGGAGCAGCATTTCGGCGTAAAGCACAAGGAGCGGCTGAAGGAGCTGAAGTCGGACGTTCACGTGTTGACGCTCTCGGCGACGCCCATTCCGCGTACCCTGCAGTTGGCCATGACCGGTGTGCGCGAACTTTCGCTGATCACCACGCCGCCGGTCGACCGCATGGCGGTCCGCACCTTCATCTCGCCCTTCGATCCGCTCGTCATTCGCGAGACCCTGATGCGCGAGCATTATCGCGGCGGACAAAGCTTTTATGTCTGCCCGCGTCTCGCCGATCTCGCGGATGTGAAAAGCTTCCTCGACGAGAACGTGCCGGAGCTGAAGGTGGCGATCGCCCATGGCCAAATGGCCGCCGGCGAACTCGAAGACATCATGAACGCCTTCTATGAAGGCCGCTATGACGTGCTCCTCTCGACCACCATCGTCGAATCCGGCTTGGACGTGCCGACGGCCAATACGCTGATCGTGCACCGTGCCGATATGTTCGGTCTCGCCCAGCTCTACCAGATCCGTGGCCGTGTCGGTCGCTCCAAGGTCCGCGCCTTTGCGCTGCTCACGCTGCCGGTCAACAAGGTGCTGACCGCAGGTGCCGAACGGCGCCTGAAGGTCCTGCAGTCGCTCGATACGCTCGGCGCCGGCTTCCAGCTCGCCAGCCACGACCTCGACATCCGCGGCGCGGGCAACCTGCTCGGCGAGGAACAGTCGGGGCATATCAAGGAAGTCGGTTTCGAACTCTACCAGCAGATGCTGGAAGAGGCGGTTGCCGAGGTGAAGGGTGTCGATGAAGTGGTCGATACCGGCTGGTCGCCGCAGATCCAGGTCGGCACCTCGGTCATGATCCCGGAGAACTATGTGCCGGATCTGCATCTGCGTATGGCGCTTTATCGCCGCCTCGGCGAACTCGACGATCTGCAGAGAAATCGACGGCTTCGGCGCCGAACTGATCGACCGCTTCGGCCCGCTGCCGATCGAAGTCCAGCACCTGCTGAAGGTCGTCTATCATCAAGGCGCTCTGCCGCGTGGCCAATGTCGAGAAGCTGGAAGCCGGCCCCAAGGGCGTCGTCGTGCAGTTTCGGGCTAAGCAGTTCCCCGAATCCGGCAGCGCTGGTTGGCTATATCGCCAAGCAGGGCACCATGGCCAAGATTAGGCCGGATCACTCGGTGTTCCTGACCCGCGACCTGCCGACGCCGGAAAAGCGGCTGGCAGGGGCGGCGGTTGTCATGACGCAGCTGGCGGAACTGGCGAAGGCAGGCTGAGGCGGGGGCAGGGCACTCGACGTCAGGCGTCGCTCTGTTCCGGCTTGATCGCCAGGGCTGCGTCCGTCTTGCCGGCCACCGGCGGCGGAAGCGGCGTGTCGCGTTTGCGCTCGCGGATCAGCGTCAGGAGCCCTGACCCGACAATCAGCACGATGCCGATGCCCATCGGCCAGTCGACCTTGTCGCCGAAGACGAGGTAACCCAGCAGGATGGCCCAGAGCATCTGGCTGTACTGTATCGGCCCGACGATCGGGGCGGGGGCATAAAACGACGCCAGCATCATGAAGATATTGCCGACGGCTGCGAGCAGGCCGAAGGCGGCAAGCAGCATCAGGTCGTAGCTGTCAGGCGCCTGGAAGTCCGGCAGAGAGAAGGCCGCGCATATGATCACGCTGCCGAGGAGGCCTGCACCATAGAGCGAGATGTTCTTCTCCTGCGGGCCCATGGCGCGGAAGATGATGATGGTGACGGCGCCGGCAAAGCCCGAAATCAGTGCTGCGAGATGCCCGATTTCCAACTCGCGAAAGCCCGGCCGCAAGACCACGAGCACGCCGAGAAAGCCGATCAGCACGGCTGCCCAGCGCTTCATGCCTACCTCTTCCTTGAGGAAGATCACCGACATGATCGTCGCAAAGCTCGGCAGCAGGAAGATCAGGCAGAAAGCTTCCGCCATCGAGAGCTGGGTAAAGGCAATGATGCTGCCGACCGTGCCGACGGCAGAACAGACAAAGCGCAGGCCCCAGAGCGGCCAGTTCGTGCTGCGAACCAGATCCGTATAGCGGTCGCCGCGTTTCATCAGAAAGGGAATTGCCAGGAAGCCGAACAGGCTACCGATAAAACCTGCCTCGAAGGCGGGTACGCGCCCTTCCACCAGCTTCACGGCGGCATCGCTGAAGGAATAGGCGGCAAAGCAGATGAAGGCGAAGAAGACGCCTTTGAGGGTCGTGTCGGATGACAAGGTCATGATCCCGGGGAGGAGGTTGCCTCTCCGGGATACGGCTGTTCGTTACAACCGTCAATTCAGATTGCGCAGCGCTTCGGCCTTGGCCTTGGCGATTTCGCGCAGCGCATTGGCAAGTTCCGCCGGCGGCTGGGCGCCGCTGACCGCATATTGCTGGTCGAAGATGAAGAAGGGCACTCCGTTGACCCCCATCTGCTTGGCGGCTTCCACCTCTGAGAGCACATGGTTCACATCGGCATCGCCTGCCAGCAGCGATTCGATCACCGGACGCGACAGTCCGGCCTCGGTCGCGATGTCGAGCAGTACGGCGGTGTCGCCGAGATTCCGGCCCTGTTCGAAATTCGCCTTGAACAGGAGATCGACCACGCGGGCCTGGGTCTCCCGGCTTTCCTGGCCGGCCCAATGGATCAGCCGATGCGCATCGAGCGTGTTCGGGCCGACCTTGATCGCTTCGAAATCAAAGGCAATGCCGACCTCGGCGCCGAGCGACTTCAGATGCGCATGCGCCTGGTCCATCTTGTCCTTGCCGCCCAGCTTCTTCGCCAGTTCCACCTGCTGGTCGACACCTTCAGGCGGATAGTCGGGATTGAGCTGATAGGGGCGCCAGTTGATGTCGACGCTGACTTCGTCTTGCACTTCGGCGATCGCGAGTTCGAGCCGCGCCTTGCCGAGATAACACCAGGGGCAGACCACGTCGGATACGAGGTCGATGGTGATGCGGTCCATGAGGGTGTCCTTTCCTGGCAGAGGTCTGCCTGTCACTTAAAGCAAAGCGGGCTGGAGACAAGCTCCAGCCCTGAAACACAGCGTCAATTGGCGTGGGGCTACTGGACGCGTGCGTCGAACCAGGTCGAGCGCTGGTACCCATAGAGCGGGGCTGCGTCTGGCCGGCCGATGTGCTTCCAGCGGGCGACCCATTGCTCGCCGATATGATAGAGCGGCACGACATAATGGCCGGCAACCAACAGCCGGTCATAGGCGCGCACGGCCGCCTGGAAATCCGAGGGATCCCGAGCCTGCAGGAGCGCCTCGATCATGCGGTCGATGTCGGGATCGGCAACGCCGGCGTAATTGAAGCTACCTTGGGCGTCCTTCGCTTCGGATGCCCAGCGATTGACCTGCTCGGCGCCAGGCGAGAGCGACGAAGTGTAGGCTTTGATGATCATGTCGTAGTCGAAGCTGTTGGAACGCGCCTGATACTGCGCGTCATCAACCGTGCGGATCGCCATGTCGATGCCAATCAGCTTCAGCGTTCGCTGAAAGGCGATAGCCATCTTCTCCTGGCCTTCGTTTTGGGTCATCACCTCGAAGGTAAGCGGCTTGCCGGCAGCATCGACCATCTTGCCGCCCTGGATCTTGTAACCCGCCTCCTGGAAAAGCCTGACGGCCTTGCCGAGCGCCTTGCGGTCGCCGCCGGACCCGTCGGTGGCCGATTGCGTGTAGGTGCCAGCAAGCATCTCCGGCGAAAGCCTTTCCTTGGCAGGACCAAGAAGGGCTAGCTCTCTCGTCGGCGGCATTGCCGAAGGCGCCGAGTGCCGAATTCTGCCAGTAGCTTTGTGTCCGCGTGAAGGCGTTGCCGAAGAGGGTCTTGTTCATCGCCTCGAAGTCGAAAGCGGTGCTGATTGCTTCGCGGACCTTGACGTCCGCAAAGATCGGGCGGCGGGTGTTGAAAACGAAGCCCAGCATGCCGGAGGGTAGCCCCGGCTTGAAGGCTTCCTTCACGACATCACCATTCTCCGCGGCCGGGAAATTGTAGGCCCGCTGCCAATGGTTGGAATCGCCATCGGGATAGATGTCGATCTCGCCTTTCTTGAAAGCTTCGAACAGCGTTGCTTCCTGGAGGAAATAAGTCACGCTGATTTCGTCGTAGTTGTCGAAGCCGACCTTTGAAGGAATGTCTTTGCCCCAGTAGTCGGGGTCGCGTGCCCAGGTGACCTTCTCGCCGGGCTTCAGCTCCTTGATCTTGTAGGGGCCCGAACCGACAGGGATGGCAAGTCCGCCCTGGTCGAAGGTCTCAGGATCGATCGCGTGTTTCGGCAGGATCGGGGTGGAATTGGCGAAGATCAGCGGTGTCTCGCGATTGGCCTTTTCGTTGAACGTGAACTTGATGCCGTGCTCGCCGACCTTCTCCATCTTGGCGACGGCATTGAGCCGGCCGTTGAAGGGAGGTCGTCCCTTGTCGCGCAACAATTCGAAGGTGAAGATCACATCTTCGGGAGTGACAGGCTTGCCGTCATGCCAGCGCGCTTTGGGGTTGAGATTGAACTGCACATAGGTCCGGTCCGCATCCCATTCGACGGTTTCAGCCAGCAGGCCGTAAAGGGTAAAGGGTTCATCGGCGGACCGCGACATCAGGGGCTCGTAGAGCAGATTGCCGAATTCCGGATCCCAGACGCCGCGCGCGGTCGTCCGCATGCCCTTGAGGACAAAGGGGTTCAAAGCATCATAGGTGCCAACCACACCGTAATTGACCTTGCCGCCCTTCTTCACTTCAGGATTCGCATAGGGAAAATGCGTGTAGTCCGCGGCAAGCGCAGGCTCGCCGTGCATGGCAATGCCGTGCACGGGTTCTGCCGAAGCGGCAGAGGCAAAGGGTAACAGAAGCAGAGTGAACAAGAGACGGCGCAAGACGGCGGTCCTCCTCGTATTAGAATCTCGAATGTGCCAGGACGCTAGCACACTCACCATAAAACCAACACAAGGGGGTGAGAATGAGGAGATGTGAGTCGATCCAGCGTCAAAGAAACGCTGGATATTCTGGCCGCCGCGATGTAACAGGTGAGCCAGATCGCAGGGTCATGTATTTGCCTCATTTGAACCACAGGTGGGCAATCAAGACCGGTGAATGACGCGGCACACAAGTCCGCGCGACAGGGGTTTTCAGGAGACGGAATACGTATGATGTTCAAACTTAGCAACGCAACGCGGACGGCTGTGTCTGCAATCGCTCTGTCCTTCGCGGCAAGCGCCATGCCTGTCGTCGCACAGGCACAGGAAGCGGCCGCGCCTTCCGAGCCTCGGTGGTTCAAGACCTGCGCCAAGCAGGAAGAATCCGACGTATGCGTGGTTCAGAACCAGCTCGTCGCCGCAAACGGCCAGCTGATCACCGCTGTTGGCCTGATCACGGTTGAAGGCAAGGTTAACCGCAAGCTGCTGCAGGTCACGGTTCCCTCGGCCCGCCTTATCCCGCCGGGCGTGATGATGCAGATCGATGGCGCCAAGGGCACCAAGCTCGACTATGCTGTTTGCCTGCCCGACCGCTGCACTGCCGAAATCCCGCTGACAGATGCGATCATCGACAGCCTCAAGAAGGGTGGCGAGGTCGTGTTCACCTCGATCAACTTCCGTCGCGCGCCGAACCCGATCAAGATTCCGCTGACCGGCTTTACCGGTGCCTTCGAAGGCGAAGCGATGTCGCAGTCGCAGGCCGAAGAGCGCCAGCGTCTGCTGCAGGAAGCCATGCAGAAGAAGCAGGAAGAGCGCAACAAGGCGATCACCGACGCCCAGAACGCAGCCAAGCAGGGCAACTGATCCGCTTTACGGCAATCAAATCACATAAAAAGCCCGCGTCATCAGACGCGGGCTTTTCGCATGACGCTTAGGACTTGCACTTAGTGCGCAAAGTTCATCTTCGGTTTGTAGCGACCCGTCTGCTGCGGTTCGAAGATCTGCTGGATCTGCGGATTGCGCAGAGGCTCCTGGCTCTGGTCACGCTCGAGGTTCTGCTCGGATACGTAAGCCACATATTCCGTCTCGGAGTTCTCCGCGAGCAGATGGTAGAAAGGCTGGTCCTTGTGCGGCCGAACCTCGGCAGGGATAGCGTTCCACCATTCCTCGGAATTGGCAAACTCCGGATCAACATCGAAGATCACGCCGCGGAACGGAAAGAACTTGTGCCGTACGACGTCCCCGATACCAAATTTAGCGCTTCGTTGTTTCATGGTTTGACTTCCTTTCCCTGTCATATTTGGGAAGAAAGCCTGGCAAAATCAAGGGATGGTGTCTGATAGCGTGGCCGGATGCCACACCTAGGGCGTTTTTCGCCCGGGTGCGGTGGCCAGGATCAGCCCGCCGGTCACCAGAACGATGCCGATGGCGTGATAGTGTTCGAACCGTTCGCCGAGGAAGGCGACGGCCATCAGGATGGACATCGGCGGCATGAGGTAAAGGGTCATCCCGGCGATCCCGGGCCCGAAGACCTGAACGGCGTGCTGGAAGCAGTAGAAGGCCGCCAGCGAGGCAAAAAGAATGATCCCGGCGAGCTTTGCGAATTCCATCCCGGTGTCGGGCAGGGGGCCGCCCGAGGCCATTTCGATCAGTCCCGGCGGGATGAGGACAATCGCGCCCGACAAAGCCAGAAGGGCGAACAGGGGCAGTGGCGGCATTGCACGCACAGACGGGCGCCTGAGCAAGAGGGAATAGGCGGCAAAGGCGATTGCAGCCACGAGGATGGCGAGATCACCGATGTTGAAGGTGAGTTTGAGCAGCGCTTCTGGGTGACCCTTCAGGACGATCGCAACGACACCGCCGAAGGCGATGATCATGCCGAGTAGCTCGCGACCGGTGATCGCGCGTTTCTGAAACAGCCACTGGAACAGGATGATGAAGAGCGACGAGGTCGTGTAGATCAGAGTCGCGTTCGAGGCCGTGGTTAGCGTCAGCGCCCAGTAAACCACGCCGCCGCAAATGCCCATGCCGAGAATACCCAGCGTGAGCCAGAGGACCGTATGATGTCGAACGAAGGCAAGGCAGGCCCGCCGCTCACGCCAGATGAAGGGCGACATAAGGATAGCGGCGCCGACCCATCGCAACAGCGCCGTCGTGAAAGGTCCGACCTCGCCTGATATCCCACGACCGAAGATCAGGTTCGAGGAGAAGAACAAGGGCGCCAGGAAGAACAGCAGCCAGTCGTAGAGGCGCGGATCGGTGGTCTGGTGGGGAGCGGGCATGGGGATCGCAGTCGCGGAGAGAAGGACTATCAAAGTGCTAGCGCGTCACGGTGCTTCGTGAAAGCGGCTTTTCCTCGAAACTGTACCCCTGGGAACGAAAAACGCCGACGGATCTCTCCGCCGGCGTTTTGTTATTGTCAGGCTCGAACAATCAGACCGAGTAGTACATGTCGAATTCGACCGGATGCGGGGTCATTTCGAAGCGCATGACTTCCTGCATCTTCAGTTCGATGAACGAATCGATCTGGTCGTCGTCGAAGACGCCGCCAGCGGTCAGGTACTTGCGATCCTTGTCCAGGCTTTCGAGCGCTTCACGCAGCGAACCGCAGACGGTCGGGATCTTCTTCAGTTCCTTCGGCGGCAGGTCATAGAGATCCTTGTCCATGGCCTTGCCCGGATGGATCTTGTTCTTGATGCCGTCGAGACCGGCCATCAGCATGGCAGCGAAGGCGAGGTAGGGGTTCGCGGTCGGATCCGGGAAGCGGACTTCGACGCGCTTAGCCTTCGGGTTGGAGCCGAAGGGGATACGGCATGAAGCCGAGCGGTTGCGCGCGGAATAGGCGAGCAGAACCGGTGCTTCGTAACCCGGGACAAGACGCTTGTAGGAGTTGGTCGACGGATTGGAGAAGGCGTTGATCGACTTGGCGTGCTTGATGATGCCGCCGATGAAGAACAGGCAGCTCTCCGAAAGACCGGCATATTCGTCGCCGGCGAAGGTCGGCTTACCGTCCTTCCAGATCGACATGTGCACGTGCATGCCTGAACCGTTGTCACCGAAGATCGGCTTCGGCATGAAGGTCGCAGTCTTGCCATAGGCATTGGCGACCTGGTGGACGACGTACTTGTAGATCTGCATCTTGTCGGCGTTGCGCACGAGCGCGTCGAACTTGATGCCGAGCTCGTGCTGGGCCGCTGCCACTTCGTGGTGGTGCTTTTCGACGACAACGCCCATTTCGCCGAGAACCGTCAGCATTTCGGAGCGCATGTCCTGCAGGCTGTCGATCGGCGGAACCGGGAAGTAACCGCCCTTGACGCGCGGACGGTGACCGAGGTTGCCGGTCTCATAATCGGTGTCGTCGTTGGACGGGAGTTCGGTCGAATCGAGCTTGAAGCCGGTGTTGTAGGGGTCGGCCTTGTACTTCACGTCGTCGAAGACGAAGAATTCGGCTTCCGGACCGACAAACACGGTGTCACCGATGCCCGATGCCTTGAGATAGGCTTCGGCCTTCTTGGCGGTGCCGCGCGGGTCGCGGTTGTAGGCTTCACCCGAGACAGGATCGAGGATGTCGCAGAGGATGACCATCGTCGACTGCGCGAAGAAGGGGTCCATGTGCACGGTTGCCGGATCGGGCATCAGCACCATGTCGGACTCGTTGATGGCCTTCCAGCCGGCGATCGAGGAACCGTCGAACATGACGCCATCGGCGAACATGTCTTCGTCGACGCAAGCGACGTCCATCGTGACGTGCTGCAGCTTGCCCTTCGGATCGGTGAAGCGCAGGTCGACGAACTTGATGTCGTTGTCCTTGATCTGTTTCAGAATATCGTTTGCGGTCGTCATATTCTTGTATTCCTCGCGTGAGCTGACGATTTAAACCCGACCTCCCTTGGTGCCGGGTCCGATTAGATGGCGTCGATACCGGTTTCGCCGGTTCGAATGCGGACGACTTCTTCGACGTTCGAAACGAAGATTTTGCCGTCGCCGATGCGGCCCGTCTGAGCTGCATTGCGGATGGCGTCGATGACGGCCTCCACATTCTCGTCGGCCAGTACAACTTCGACCTTCACCTTTGGCAGGAAGTCCACGACATATTCGGCGCCACGATAGAGCTCGGTATGGCCCTTCTGGCGACCGAAGCCCTTGGCTTCCGTCACGGTGATACCCTGCAAGCCGACTTCCTGAAGGGCTTCCTTCACTTCGTCGAGCTTGAAAGGCTTGATGATCGCTTCGATCTTTTTCATGAGAAAATTTCTCTCCGCTTCCTCAGTAAAGCAGGATGAGCCCCGCCCGCCGGCATGGATGCAGGGAACGTGCCAGTTTTTCGCGAAAATTGCGCGAAAACCGTCGCCTCCTCCGTCCGACAGGGCAAATCTCCTGCAAAATGACCGGAAAAGCCAGCCCGTTTCCTTTAAAATATCGATTTTGGCCAATCTTTTTTCGGGAGTGCGGCCGTCACTAACCCGCTGGCCTTCCTGCGTAATTTATCACCATGACGCCTTGTAAATAGGCATCTGCATATTTGGAGGTCACTTCGCTTTGCCTAAAATCGTGCAGCGTTGCGCAAAGCGTGGATTATGCTCTAACCTCGGCTTATGACCCGCCTGAGCCAGCACCTCCGCCCCGAGATCCTTCTGACACCGCAGGCCATGGTCCGTGTCGATCTGGCCGCTGCGTCTTCGGGTATCGACAGCTTCGGCTTGATGCGGCGCGCGGGGGAGGCTGTTGCGGCGGCAGCACTTCGGCATTTTCCCGGAGCCTCGCGGTTCGTGATCTTCTGTGGGCCGGGAAACAATGGCGGAGACGGATATGTCGCGGCTTCTGCCCTGGCGCGCTCGGGCGCCGATGTCCACGTCTACAGTCTGGTGGAGACGGCGGCGCTCAAGGGGGATGCTGCTCGCGCGCAATCGGCCTGCCTAGCCCCAGTGATGGACATCGAGCAGTTCCACCCCAGCGCAGGTGAGGTGATCATCGATGCGCTGTTCGGGGCCGGCCTGACGCGGGATCTTCCGGAGGCCGTGCAGGCGCTCATCCGCATGATCCGCGAGGCGGGACTGCCTGTGCTTGCCGTTGATCTTCCGTCCGGCATTGACGGGGCAACGGGTGAGATCAGGGGCGAAGCCTTTGACGCTAGCCACAGCGTGACCTTCATGACGAGAAAGCCCGGCCATGTGTTGCTGCCTGGACGACTTCATTGCGGGAGCCTTGCGGTTTTCGACATCGGCATTCCCCGGCGGGTCATTGAGGCGGAAGCTCGTTCGCTCTGGATCAACGGTCCTGCGATCTGGGCGGAGCATGCCCGTCAAAGTTCTGCGCACGATCACAAGTACCGCCGCGGCCATGTGACTGTGTTCTCCGGTCCGCAGACGGCGACCGGCGCAGGGCGCCTATCTGCGGAGGCGGCTTTGAGGGCTGGGGCCGGACTGGTGACGCTGGCGTCGCCATTCGAAGCGCTTTCGACCAATGCCGCCCACCTGACGGCCGTGATGCTGGCAGCAATCGACGGTGTGGGCGAGTTGTCCGAATGGCTGGCCGACACGCGCCGCACCACGTTCGTGCTCGGCCCGGGTTTCGGTGATCGGCAGCGTGCCCGCGCGTTTGCGGAGATGATCGGCGAGGCCGGCCGCAAGCTCGTCCTCGATGCCGACGGTATCACTGCCTTTGCGGGTGCCGCCAAGCGACTGAATGCGGGCTTCGGTTCCGATGAGTCGAGGCTGGTCGTCACGCCGCATGAGGGCGAGTTTTCACGCCTCTTTCCGGAAATTGCGGCAGGACGAAGCCTTGGCAAGGTGGAGAAGGCGCTGGCGGCTGCCCACGCCCTCGGCGGTATCGTTGTCTACAAGGGAGCGGATACTGTGATTGCCGCGCCGGACGGGCGCGCAGCCATTGAGGAAGCGGCGCCCCCGACCCTTGCCACTGCCGGATCGGGTGATGTTCTTGCAGGTATCATTGGCGCAAAGCTGGCCAATGGGATGCCAGCTTTTGAGGCGGCCTGTGCGGCTGTCTACCAGCACGGCCAGGCGGCGCTCCGTGTTGGTCGCACGCTGACGGCCGAAGACCTGATCACCGAGATCCGGGTGGACTAGGCTTCTACAATCTCGACTTCAATGATCAGAGCTCCGCCGGTTGCATGAGGCGGCTGCGTCGCAACATGCCTTCGCCTTCCAGCAAGGGGTAGGCGATCGAGACGAAGAGGGAGTTGATCTCCTTCAGATCGCGCATGGTGTCGATATGCAGCGAACTCGAATTCAAAACTCGCAGCATTGCCCTGGCGCAGTCGCTGAAGGTGGCTCTCCTCGCTGATCTTGACCAGGTTGCGGATCGCTTCCTTGCGGGCGACGAGCTGGCGGGCATGCTCGAGATCGCGGGTAACGAGCAGGTTGAAGGCGAGATGGGCGTTTTTCACCACCTCGTTGTGCATGGCGCAGAGCTCCGCCCAGCCCTCGGCCGAGAAGCCTACGTTTCGCTCCTTCTTCTTGCGGGCGCGTGTCAGCATGTTCTGCGAGATGATGTCGGCCGCCTGCTCGATCTTGATCGTCGCGCCCAGGAGGTTCTGGCATTGTGCCGCCGACGTCTGGTCGAGGGCCGTTGCGGAAATGCGGGCGAGGTAGAACTTGATGTCGCGATGGATCGTGTCGATCTGGTCGTCGAGCGTTTCGATCCGCTCCATCTTCTTCGGATCCCAGCGCTCGAAGAGATCGAAGATACCGTCCAGCATGACTTCGGTCTTGTCGCAGACAGCCAGAACCTCACGCGTCGCGTTGGAGATCGCTTGCTGCGGATTGCCGAGATCCATGACGTTCAGGGCAGAAAGGCGATCGTCATTCGCCGGCCGCTCCTCGCTTCGGGCGAGCGTGCGCTCGAGAAGGCCAGCCACGAACCCGGCAAAGGGCAGACCGAGCACGAGCACGGCGCCGTTCATTGCCAGATGCACCATGACGACGGCATCCCCGGGAAGGGTGGCAAAGACCGTCGGGCTGATCGCAAACACAAACTGGGCCGCGAGCGCGATCAAAGTCATCATCCCGCGGATCACAACATTGCCGAGCGGCACGATCCTGGCGTTCGGCGCGGCATTCTTGGTGAGCAGTGCGGCGATAATGGCGGCGCCGAAATTGATGCCGAGCACCAGTGGAATGATCAGCGCATCCGGCAAGAGATGCTGGTCGGCGAGCGAAGCGACCAGGAGGACGGCCGCAACACTGGAATGGAAAGCCCAGGCGAGCAGGGCCGCGAGCGCAAAGGCGCTGATCCAGTCGCTGGCGAGATAGTTGAAGAGAACGGGCAGGATCCGGCTTTCGCGCAGCGGTTCCGACGCCTCGCCGATCAGTCTGAGCGACAGGAGCAGCAGGCCGAGACCGAAGAGAATGCGGCCGATCTGTCGCCAGCCGCGCGCCTCTGATGTCCGGAAGGCGACGGTGCCCGCGAGAAGCAGAACGGGAACAAGCAGCGAGAGATCGTAGCGCAAAATGCGCACGACAAAGGCCGAGCCGAAGTCGGCGCCAAGCAGGGTCGCTACACCGATGGCCGGCAGCACATAGCCGGCTGCCGAGAAGGACGAGACAATCAGGGCGACGGCGGTTGCGCTTTGCAGCGCCACCGCGAACAGAAAGCCCGCGAAGGCCGCTGAAAAGCGGTTGCCAACGGCATGCCGGAGCTTGTCCTTCAACACGCCGCCATAGGCGCGCTCGATCCCGGTGCGCACCATGCGGGTCGCCCAGAGAAGCAGCGCAACGGCGCCGGCGAGATGAATGAAGACGGCAATGCCCGACATGAAAGTGCCCCGAAAATTCGTAGTGGTGGACGTGCACGTCCAAAACGGGAAGCATGCCGGCCGAGGTCGTGGTCTTGTCCGCGACTCTGCGACCGAGCCTAGTCCAAATTCGCCATTGTCACAAATTGATGACCGTCAGTCGGCGGGAGCAATCAACTGAACTTCTTTTGCAACTCCATGGCGCCGCGTGGTGCATTGACCTTGCCGCCGG
The DNA here is from genome assembly GCA_045377275.1 of Allorhizobium sp. GTDB lineage: Bacteria > Pseudomonadota > Alphaproteobacteria > Rhizobiales > Rhizobiaceae > Allorhizobium. The sequence goes on from JBJIOA010000014.1 coordinate 39,043, forward strand.
AAATGAAGAAGGCAAAGACGTCACGAGGTTTTTGCTCTGACTTCTGGCCTTTCGCAATCAGCGGGAGATCGTCGGGCACACCGCCTGCCGCGTAGGCCTTCAGCCGTTCGGCCCAGGCATCGAGTTCCGCCGGCGGGTAACAGGTCGGGGTCTCGTCCGTACCCTTTTGCAGCCGTGCATAGACGAAATCGGCGGTCGGATCCGCGAACATCGGGTAGTCGTGATGATCGGCGCAGACGGCGGTCACGCCATGGCGCCGCAGCATCTCGATGAACTCCGGTACCTGGAATGAAGCATGACGGGGCTCGACGACATGGGTGAGGGGGCGGCCCTCCAGGGTCTTCGGCAATAGGGTCAGAAAGGCTTCGAAATCTTCGGGCTCGAACTTCTTGGTGGCCATGAACTGCCAGAGGATCGGCCCGAGATGATCCCCGAGTTCGGCAATGCCCTGGTTCACGAATTTCTCGATCGACGGACCGGCTTCGGCGAGCACCTTGCGATTGGTGCAATAGCGGCTTGCTTTCAGCGAAAAGACGAATCCCTCCGGCACCTCCGATGCCCATTTGGCGAAGGTTGCCGGCTTCTGGCTGGAATAGTAGGTGCCGTTGACCTCAATCGCGGTCAGCTGACGGCTGGCATAGTCGAGCTGCCGCTTCTTCGGCAGATCGGAGGGGTAAAAGCTGTCGTCCCAGGGATCGAAGGTCCAGCCACCGATGCCCGTGCGGATCGTACCTGACTTGGTCATGACTTGAATGCATCCTGTTCAGTTTCGGCAAATCCCGAGGTCTGGCCGACATCTTGAAGGATCAAGCGATAAACCCGGCCTTCACGCGTGGCGGCAGGCAGATCCCCACGTCGCAGTGCCTCTCTCGCACGATCGAGTTTGCGGAACTCATCCAGGCCAACAGACGGCCGCCATGATCCGGCTGCGTCATCCATCGTGACGGAAACCTCGACCGCAAAATCTCCCTCCCGCACCACTTGTACCGTCGTTGTCATCTCACGATCCTCCGCGAAAAATGATCCGTCCAACGATCCGGATCTGGACGATAGGCTGTCACCAAAACGGCAGGCGCTTGAGCGCCTGCCGGAAGGCCCCAAACCAGATGAATAGGCATTCCCTGTGAGCAGAAACCCTTAGCTTTCTGTCGCCGATGAGGCTGACGATGCGCTGAAGTGTTTCGCTCATCCGTTACTCCGCCGCCTGCACCCTCTTCATGGGACGCCGCTCCAGCAACTCCTTGAGGAACTGCCCCGTATAGGACGCCTCGACCTTCACCACCTCCTCCGGCGTGCCCTGAGCGACGATCTGGCCGCCGCCATCGCCGCCTTCCGGGCCGAAATCGAGGATGTAGTCGGCCGTCTTGATGACCTCGAGATTGTGCTCGATAACCACGACGCTATTGCCCTGATTGACCAATTCCTGCAGCATTTCCAGAAGCTTGGCGACATCATGGAAATGCAGACCGGTGGTCGGCTCGTCCAGGATATAGAGCGTGCGGCCGGTCGAGCGCTTCGACAGCTCCTTGGCGAGCTTGACGCGCTGCGCCTCGCCGCCCGAGAGCGTGTTCGCCTGCTGGCCGACCTTGATATAGCCGAGACCAACATCGAACAGCGCCTGCAGCTTGTCCCGCACCGCCGGCACCGCCTGGAAGAACTCGACGCCCTCCTCGACCGTCATGTCGAGCACGTCAGCGATCGACTTGCCCTTGAAGGTCACGTCGAGCGTCTCGCGGTTGTAGCGCTTGCCATGGCAGACGTCGCAGGTAACGTAGACGTCGGGCAGGAAGTGCATCTCGATCTTGATCACGCCATCGCCCTGGCAGGCCTCGCAGCGACCGCCCTTGACATTGAACGAGAAACGGCCGGCTTGGTAGCCGCGGGCCTTGGCTTCCGGCAGGCCGGTGAACCAGTCGCGGATCGGCGTGAAGGCGCCGGTATAGGTGGCCGGGTTGGAACGTGGCGTGCGCCCGATCGGTGACTGGTCGATATCGATGACCTTGTCGATGAACTCGAAGCCGTCGATGCGCTCGTGCTCGGCCGGATTTTCGCGCGCACCCATGACGCGGCGCGCCGCTGCCTTGTAAAGCGTCTCGATCAGGAAGGTCGACTTGCCACCACCTGACACGCCGGTGACTGCGGTGAACACGCCGAGCGGGATCGCCGCCGTCACGTTCTTGAGATTGTTGCCCTTGGCGCCGACGACCTTGATCTGCTGGCCCTTTTTCGGCTTGCGCCGCTGGGCTGGGACACTCACACCCATCTCGCCGGTCAGATACTTGCCCGTAAGGGATTTCGGATTGGCCATCACGTCCTGCGGCGAGCCCTGCGCGATCACCTGGCCGCCATGAATGCCGGCCGCCGGACCGATATCGACGACGTAATCGGCGGTCAGGATCGCATCCTCGTCATGCTCGACGACGATCACGGTATTGCCGATGTCGCGCAGGTGTTTCAGCGTGTCGAGAAGGCGGGCATTGTCGCGCTGGTGCAGGCCGATCGACGGCTCGTCCAGCACATAGAGCACACCCGTCAAGCCGGAGCCGATCTGCGATGCCAGACGAATGCGCTGGCTTTCGCCGCCAGACAGTGTGCCCGAATTACGCGACATTGAGAGATAGTCGAGGCCGACATCGTTGAGGAAGCGCAGACGCTCGCGGATTTCCTTGAGCACGCGCACGGCGATTTCGTTCTGCTTGTCGGTGAGCTTGGCCGGCAGATCCTCGAACCAGGAGCCGGCATTGCGGATCGCCATGTTCGTCACCTGGCCGATATGCAGCCCATTGATCTTGACCGCGAGCGCCTCGGGCTTCAGGCGGAAGCCATTGCAGGCCGGGCAGGGGGCGGCCGACATGAAGCGCTCGATTTCCTCGCGCGCCCAGGCACTGTCGGTTTCCTTCCAGCGCCGCTCGAGGTTCGGCACGATGCCTTCGAAGGTCTTCGTCGTCGTATAGGACCGTGCGCCGTCGGCATAATGGAAGTCGATCTTCTCTTCCGTGCCGTGCAGGATCGCCCTCTGCGCTGCTTCCGACAGGTCAGACCATTTCGAGGTGAGCTTGAAGCCGAAGGCCTTGCCCAGCGCTTCCAGCGTCTGGTTGTAGTAAGGGGAGCTCGACTTGGCCCAGGGCGCAATCGCCCCGTCATTCAGCTTGCGATGCACCTCCGGAACGATCAGCGCTTCATCAATCTTCTGCTGCGAACCAAGGCCATCGCAGGTCGGGCAGGCGCCGAAGGGATTGTTGAAGGAAAAGAGGCGCGGCTCGATTTCCGGAATGGTGAAGCCGGAGACGGGGCAGGCGAATTTCTCCGAGAACAGGACGCGTTCGTGTGTTTCGTTCAGCGACTTGTTGGCAGAACCGCCGGCCGACGTTTCCTCCGGCGGCAGCGGCTTGTCTGCAAACTCGGCGACCGCCAACCCGTCGGCGAGCCTCAGGCAGGTCTCCAGACTGTCGGCCAGTCGGCTCGCGATGTCAGGACGCACAACTACACGGTCGACCACCACGTCGATGTCGTGCTTGTATTTCTTGTCGAGCGTCGGCGCCTCGGCGATCTCGTAGAACTGCCCGTCGATCTTGACGCGCTGGAAGCCCTTCTTCATCAGCTCGGCGAGTTCTTTTTTGTATTCGCCTTTTCGCCCGCGGATCATTGGGGCGAGGATGTAGAGGCGGGTGCCTTCCTCATAGGCGAGGATCCGGTCGACCATCTGACTAACGGTCTGGCTCTCGATCGGAAGGCCGGTAGCCGGCGAATAGGGCACGCCGACGCGGGCAAAGAGCAGGCGCATATAGTCATAGATTTCGGTGACCGTGCCGACCGTCGAGCGCGGATTGCGCGAGGTCGTCTTCTGCTCGATCGAGATCGCCGGTGACAGACCCTCGATCTGGTCGACATCCGGCTTTTGCATCATTTCGAGGAACTGGCGGGCATAGGCCGAGAGGCTCTCGACGTAACGCCGCTGGCCCTCTGCATAGATCGTGTCGAAGGCGAGCGACGACTTGCCGGAGCCGGACAGCCCGGTCATCACGATCAGGCTGTTGCGCGGCAGATCGAGGTCGATGCCTTTCAGATTGTGCTCGCGCGCACCACGGATGGAAATGGTCTTGAGTTCGCTCATGTCAGGCTCTGATCGGCAAAGGGAAGGGGACTGTCCTTGGGAGAACTGTCCTTATGTAGGCAACGAAACCCTTGAGTCGAGGCACAAGGCGCAACGGCTGCGGAATTTCGATTCTGTTGACAGGATCATAGAGAAATACTAGAACAAATAAAGAACATTTTCGCTGTGGATTTAGCCGCCTGTTCTCCCACTCGCCGGAACGGATGGGATAAGGTGGCATTTGATTGGATTTTGAACGCCGCGGCGGCGCGGCAGTAAGGTGAGTGTCATGGCTGGTAGCGTCAACAAGGTCATTCTGATCGGCAATCTCGGTGCCGATCCCGAAATCCGCCGGACCCAGGACGGTCGGCCGATCGCCAATCTGCGCATCGCGACCTCGGAAACCTGGCGGGACAAGAACAGCGGCGAACGCAAAGAAAAGACCGAATGGCATTCGGTCGTGATCTTCAACGAAGGTCTCTGCAAGGTCGCCGAACAGTATCTGAAGAAGGGCTCGACCGTTTACATCGAAGGCCAGCTCCAGACCCGCAAGTGGCAGGACCAGAGCGGCGCCGATCGTTATTCGACGGAAGTCGTTCTGCAGGGCTTCAATGGCAATCTGACCATGCTTGGCGGTCGCGGTGATGGCGGCGGAGCATCGCGTGGCGGCAATGACTTCGGCGGCGACAGCTACGGCGGCGGCGGTTACGACGGCGGCTACGGCTCGCCGGCTTCCTCGCGCGGCGGCTCGTCCGGTGGTGCAAGCCGCGGCGGTAGCGCTCCGTCCGGCGGCTTCTCGCGCGATCTCGACGACGACATTCCGTTCTGAGCGGCCACGATCACGACACAAGCAAACGGCGGCCGATTGGCCGCCGTTCTTCTTTGTCGATCTGGGAGGATTCGCCTACGGGGCCGTGCTTTCCGTCGAGCCGCTCTCGGAAGAGCTGGAACCCGAGGTCCCGGATTCCGACTGGCCGCTCATGCCCGAACCACGCATCGGCGGGTCGATGACCATGAGGACGGTGTTGCCCTCTTCGGTCTGTGCCTGCACCAGATAGGATGCATCCAGGATCTGGACATTGCTGAAGCCCGCGCCTTCGAGCTGGCTCTGGAGCTTCTGCTGCGTGACAGCCGAGGGCTGGCTGGACTGCGATGACGTGGTGGTCGTGGTATCGGTCGAGGAACTGTCCTGTGTATCGCTGCTGGACTGAGCATGTGCCGGTGCGGCAAACAGGCCGAGGGCGAGGGCGGTAGCAACATATTTCATGGTGTTTTCCTTCCTGCTTTTTGGGATGTGAGGTTGTGACTGCCATCATGCTGCGGCAGCCGGTATCGCTCCCTGGCGGAGCGAAGATTCGTGCCCGGCACGGTCATGCCGGGCGGTCATTCCGACGATCAGCCGGAATTGAGCGTCAGCCCTCGTTGATCCGATCGTAATCGAAGGGTGTGAGCGTGACGGAGTCGTCACGGGAATAAGGCAGGTCGTAGTAGCGGCTGCCCGGAGCCCAACCGTAGCCATAGCCGTAGAACGGATAGGCATAGCGGCCTCGCGTACCGTAACCGGCATCCCGGTTAACGATCGCCGCGGCGACCTTGTCGTTCTGGAAGACGATATCCTCGACGTAGCCGTAGCCGAGGCGGCTTCCGGGAGCCATGTCGTTGCGACCCTGAGCGTCGCCGGTGGCGGCGGCTGCCTGTTCGTTTTGCGTTGTCGCAGCGGCATTGTTCTGGACGTCACCCGTTTCCATGCCGGCCTGCGCACCACGAATGCGTGCGATGTCGCCGATCAGTTCAGACGCGCGCCAGACGCGCGGTCCTAGTTCCTCGTCATCGAGCCCGCTGGCGACATTCTCGGAGAGGTTGCCGGTCCTCAGCTCGTTGATGACGCTGAAATCATCGGCATTGTCTTCGGTCACGGGGATCGTGACGGTCCGGTCCTCGCGGAAGGACACCTGGTCCCAGGGAACACTCACATGCGTGTCGCCGATATCCCAGATACCGCCGACTTCGGCCACGAGCGCAACGAGATCACCATTGGCGCCGATGATCAGATCCTCGACGTCACCGATCTCTTCTCCACCCGATCCGTAGACCGTGCGACCGAACAGGGCCTCGGCCGTCCAGCCGCTGTCATGGAGCGTGTCCGTGTCCCAGTCACGCAGCGGGATGATCTCGCCGACCCGAAGCTCGCCGTCGTTCTGGGCACGATTGCCCGCGGATGCCTGCTGCTGGCCGGTTTGCGTGATCGTGTTGTCGACATTGTCCTGCTGCGTCGAAGCAGTTTCCGTTTGATCGGGCGCCACGACGGCGATCACGGAGACGACGGCGTCGACTTCGGCCTGATCGAGCGATCCATCGCGGTTCCTGTCGCCGACGGCATTCACCCCGGCCTGGAACTTCTCTCGCGTCAGATAGCCATCCTCGGCTCCCTGCCAGTTTCCGCGCAGGTCCGTGTCGGCCAACGCTGCTCGAAGCTCGGTCTCGGAGATGCGGTCATCCGAGTTTTCATCGATCTCCGAAAAGTCGGGGCGTTCGCTGCTGAACCAGTTGCCCCAGTTGCTTTCGAACGCGGCCTGATCGAGTTCACCGGATTCGCCGCTCCAATTCTGGTGCAGGCCCTGTGAAAACTCGCCGTCATCCAGACGGTCATTGTTGTTGGCATCCCAGCGGGAAAATGCCGAGGCGCTATATTGGTCGATCTGGCCGGTCTGGGCGGATGCGTTCTGCGAAGCTCGATCGCCGACCTGCGATGCCTGGTTGTCCGGTGCAGTCGAGTTGGCCATTGCCGGCGCGCCGGCGGCCAGGATAAGCGCGAGTGCCGTGTGCGACGTCTTCATGGAGAACTCCTTTCGGGTTGGTGGCGAGCACGGATGTGCGGCAGCCAGGCGCCTCTCGAGCTCCCGTCCTCGCCGAATGGAATGGATCGTTTCTGATAGCGCGACATCGCCGCAAAATGCGGCGTCGCATGTGAGGCTGCACTTGAGCGCGCAGCCCTCAGCTTTCGATGATCCGTGTCGGTAATCTTCGACAGAGCCGTCATCACGGAACACTTGGCTAACCAGAGAGCGCCGGCACTGTTCCGTTGGAATGTCGGTTTTGCGGCAAAACAGTGAACTTCGTCGCCAGCTCCATCTGCGGCAACCGGCGTCCGAGCAAGGCGAGACGCCGTTATGAGTTTGTGATCGATTCAACCATTCTGGCTGCGATCAGTTGTTTCCGGGGTCGCCGCGCAGACGCTGGAGATCAGCGTCGCTCAGCGCCTTTTCGGCGCGCGAGAGGGCCAGCGCGGACTGATGAGCGGCGGCAGCGCGAAAATCGGCGTCGCCCAGACGCGCGAGAGCGGCCAGACTTTTCTGCAAACGCAGCTGAACCTCCACCTGCTGTGCTCCATCGCGCGCCACTGTCATGAACGCGTCCTCGAAAAGATCCTCGGCGGTCAATGCAGGAATATAGACGCGGGAAAACTGCGGATCCTGATCCTGGATCGGCTCCGCCCAGCGCGTGAGGAGCCGCGTTGCGCGGCCGATGATGTCGATGGCCGTGCCCGGGTCGTTGACGGCAGGCGACAGCGCCCGCTGACCGGTCTCGCTCAAGACCACCAGACCGAAGCGGGGGTCCTGGTCGAAATTGCGCTCAGGGCCGATGGTGACTGCACCCCGCAGCGTGTCCTCGGGTAAGGGCATGTCCTCGCTCTTCTCGACGGGCGGCGCATCGATATAGGCGATCACGCTGTCCCGATAGACGAAGGCACCGGGGTTGATGACCATATAGATCTCGCCATCGATCCGGTCGGCAAGTGCCGACAGGGCCTGCATGTCGAGATGCTGCACATAACCGATGGTATTGGCCTCGACAGGCTTCATGCCCTCCAACCGCGTGCGCGCACTCTCCACGAGCGGCCGTCCGCCGAGATAGGGATTGTTGCGCCGCGCCTCTATCGCGCGCTCTGCAGCGTACTCGATCCGGCTCGCCGTCTCGCCGACGCGCCCGAGTTTCGTCAGGTGGTCGATCCAGCGCAGCAACTGGAAGACGATGAGAGCGATGACGCCAATGGTCACTACGAAAAGAATGACGCGCCCCTGATCGCCATAGGCGCCGGTCTGAAGCACCACGATGCCGACGATCCCGTAGAGAAAGGAGCCGACGAAGGTCGACAGCACGTTCTGCGTCAGCGGGTCTTCGATGAGAAGCTTGGTTGCCCGCGGCGTCACATTGCTGGTCGCCGAGCCATAGGCCGAGGTCATGGCGCTTAGCGAAAACGTGGTGACCGCCAGCATGCTGGAGGCGATGATGTTGAGGATGGTGTCGACCGAATCCGCCTTCATCGTGCCGGGGATATCGAAAGGCACGAAGCGCTCGGCAACGGTCGCGAGGACGGCGGCCAGAACGCCGATCGCACCGATCGCACTCGCCCGGACCCAAAGCCGCCGACTGAATTGCCTGAGAATAAATCGCCAGCGGCTGAAAACGGCGTCTTGGGACATCGGGGACTCCTCAGCCCGCAAAGGCTGACTTGATGCCGTCTACGACGAACTGGACCGAAAGCGCTGCGAGCAGGACGCCGAGTAGACGCGTCAGTAGCGCGCGACCGGTCACGCCTAGGAACTTGTTGAGCCGTTCGGCAAGGTAGAGCGAGACCAGGACGAGGCCGAGCACCACGGCAATAACAGCAATCAGCTGGAGCTTGCCGAGCCAGCCCTCGACGGCTCCCGAGATCAGCACCGTCGCTGAGATGGCTCCCGGACCGGCGATCAGCGGAATGGCGAGCGGGAAGACGGCGAGGTTGTGGATGTGATCCTTGGTGATCGCGTCACCGGTCGTCTTTTCCTTCCGCTCGTTGCGCTTTTCGAAAATCATCTCGAAGGCGATGGCAAAGAGCATCAGGCCACCGGCGATACGGAAAGCGCCCATGGAAATGCCGAGCGCGCTGAGGATGCTGGCGCCGAACAGCGCAAAGACCGTCAAGATGGCAAAGCCCATCACCGAACCGCGAATTGCCACTTGCTGGCGCTGGGCGCGAGTCATGCCCTGGGTCAGGCCAAGGAAGAGTGGGGCAAGCCCTGGCGGGTCGACGGTGACCAGCAGGGTTGTAAAGGCGCTGATCATCGTTTCGGTCATGGCCATGGCGTGTACTTCTCCTGTTCGAGCGCCCATAAAGCCGAAGCGCTGGTAGGCTTGCAAGCGGCGCACCCAAGATATTGAGGAAAATGCCTTTCCGCAGCCGCAAAAGCCTGTTTATAACCGGGCTCAAAATTGGCGCTTTCGCGCATGTTCCGCTATAGATTTCCCAGTGATTCCGAACAGAGATCGTGACCTGATTTGACTGAGCAAAGCACTCCCGGCGGCGGCAAGTTTCCGTCCGATATCGAGCCGATTTCCATTATGGAGGAAATGCAGCGGTCGTATCTCGATTACGCGATGAGCGTTATCGTGAGCCGCGCGCTGCCTGACGTGCGCGACGGCCTGAAGCCGGTGCATCGCCGCATCCTCTACGGCATGAACGAGCTCGGGCTCGACTGGAACAAGAAATACGTCAAGAGCGCCCGCGTCACCGGTGACGTCATGGGTAAGTATCACCCGCATGGCGATGCGGCGATCTATGACGCACTTGCCCGCATGGCGCAGCCCTGGTCGCTGCGCATGCCGCTGATCGATGGTCAGGGCAATTTCGGCTCTGTCGACGGCGACCCGCCGGCTGCCCAGCGTTACACGGAATGCCGCCTGCAGAAGGTCTCGCACGCGCTGCTCGACGACCTCGACAAGGAAACGGTCGACTTCCGCGACAACTATGACGGCACCATGTCGGAGCCGGTCGTCGTTCCCGCCAAGTTCCCGAACCTGCTCGTCAATGGTGCCGGCGGTATCGCTGTCGGCATGGCGACCAACATCCCGCCTCACAATCTCGTCGAGGTTCTCGACGGCTGCACCGCGCTGATCGACAATCCGGCGATCGAACTGCCGGAACTGATGCAGATCATTCCGGGTCCGGACTTCCCGACAGGGGCCATGATCCTAGGCCGTTCGGGCATTCGGTCCGCCTATGAAACGGGTCGCGGTTCCGTGGTCCAGCGCGGCGTCGCCCGCGTCGAGCCCATGCGCGGCGACCGCGAACAGATCATCATCACCGAGATCCCCTACCAGGTGAACAAGGCGACGATGATCGAGAAGATGGCCGAACTCGTGCGCGAAAAGCGCATCGAGGGCATCTCTGACCTCCGCGATGAATCCGACCGCGACGGATACCGCGTCGTCATCGAGCTCAAGCGCGATGCCAATGCCGACGTCATCCTCAATCAGCTTTATCGCTACACCCCGTTGCAGACCTCCTTCGGCTGCAACATGGTGGCGCTGAACGGTGGGAAGCCGGAGCAGTTGACTCTGCTCGATATGCTGCGCGCCTTCGTCGCCTTCCGCGAGGAAGTCGTCAGCCGCCGCACCAAGTACCTGCTGCGCAAGGCCCGCGAACGCGCTCACGTTTTGGTCGGTCTGGCGATCGCCGTCGCCAATATTGACGAAGTCATTGCGCTCATCCGCAAGGCGCCGGATCCGGCGACCGCGCGCGAACAACTGATGACGCGCCGCTGGCCGGCTCATGACGTGGAATCGCTGATCCGCCTGATCGACGATCCGCGCCACCGTATCAACGAGGACCTCACCTACAATCTCTCGGAAGAGCAGGCGCGCGCCATTCTCGAATTGCGTCTTGCTCGCCTGACGGCACTCGGTCGCGACGAAATCGATGAAGAGCTGAACAAGATCGGCGCCGAGATTTCGGACTATCTCGACATCCTCTCGTCTCGCGTTCGCATCCAGCAGATCGTCAAGGACGAATTCAAGGCGATCCGCGACGAATTCGGCACGCCCCGGCGCACCCAGATCGTCGATGGCGGTCCCGACATGGATGACGAAGACCTGATCGCCCGGGAAGAGATGGTCGTTACCGTTTCGCATGCCGGCTATATCAAGCGCGTACCGCTCACCACCTACCGTGCCCAGCGCCGTGGCGGCAAGGGCCGCTCCGGCATGGCGATGAAGGACGAGGATTTCGCGACCCGCCTGTTCGTCGCCAACACCCATACGCCGGTCCTGTTCTTCTCGTCCCGCGGCATCGTCTACAAGGAAAAGGTCTGGCGTCTGCCGATCGGCACGCCAACTTCACGCGGCAAGGCGATGATCAACATGTTCCCGCTGGAGCCCGGCGAGCGCATTACCTCGATCATGCCGCTGCCCGAGGACGAGGCAAGCTGGGGCAATCTCGACGTTATGTTCTCGACGACCCGTGGTACGGTTCGCCGCAACAAGCTGTCGGACTTCATCCAGGTCAACCGCAACGGCAAGATCGCTATGAAGCTAGAGGAGGAGGGCGACCAGATCCTCGGCGTCGAGACCTGCACCGAACGTGACGACGTCCTTTTGACGACGGCGCTTGGTCAGGCGATCCGCTTCCCGGTCGATGAAGTGCGCGTCTTTGCTGGCCGCAACTCGATCGGCGTGCGCGGGCTGACGCTGGCTGACGGAGACCGTCTGATCTCGATGACCATCTTGGCCCATGTCGATGCCGAACCATGGCAGCGTGCGGCCTATCTCAAGCGTTCCGCCGCGGAGCGTCGCGCCCTGGGCGTCGACGAAGACGATATCGCGCTCGTCGGCGAGGAAGTCGGAGCCGAAGGCGAATTGTCCGAAGAGCGCTATCAGGAGCTCAAGGCTCGCGAGCAGTTCGTGCTCACGGTCTCCGAGAAGGGATTCGGTAAGCGTTCGTCCTCTTACGACTTCCGCACCTCCGGTCGCGGTGGCAAGGGCATTCGAGCCACCGATACGTCAAAGACGGCTGAGATCGGCGAGTTGGTAGCGGCTTTCCCGGTCGAGGAAACTGACCAGCTGATGCTCGTCTCGGATGGCGGCCAGCTTATCCGCGTACCTGTCAACGGCATCCGCATCGCCAGCCGTGCGACCAAGGGTGTGACGATCTTCTCGACCGCCAAGGATGAGAAGGTAGTGTCTGTCGAGCGGATCACCGAACCGGAAGCCGATGACGAAGTCATCGAGGCCGCTGAAGCCGTCGACGGCGAAGGCACTGCTGCTCCGGTCGACGACGCAGGCGGCGAGGCCCCTACGGAATGACATCTGGCCGGCCCGCGGGGGCCGGTTTCTCCATTGATCAATGGACAAACGAAAAGCCCGCCGGATCTAGGATCCGAGCGGGCTTTTTGCTGGAGGTCTGCATCAAGTTCGACGCGGTCTTGTTTTGGGCCGGCGTGTGGATCCACCGACTGTGACCGCTTGGGATCGGTCTCAGAAGGCCTTGCGGCGCTCCATCATAGCCCGGAAATCGTCGTTTTCGCGCTTCAATGCCGTGATCGCGGTAGCGACCGAGGCGACGAACATGCCGCTGATCAGAGCAGCCAGAACGGACAGGGTTATAAACATGTCATTCCTTTCTTTCTCAGCGTGGCGTTGCGTTTCTAGCGGCGAAAACTCACTTCCGATTAGTGGCCGAAGCTATGGTAACGGGCCGTCATCGGGGGGCCGTAGAATGCAGCGTCACTGCTATCCTTGATGTAAAAGGTTGCAGAGGTGGCAACCATGGCAGTCATCATCATCATCCATACGAGGTTGATCAGGGTAACCTTGTCATGCATTGCTTTAGTCCTTTGAATGCCGGCATTCGCTGCCGTAAAATGCTTGCGTGCGGAAATAGTTCCCGCACAGTGTAGGAAGACGTTTAGCGGGACGCGCCTGAAGTCCTCTTGAACATGTCGTTCATCTCCTGTTCATCTTCACAGTCGAGCGGCGACTGATCCATCCAGTCTCGCGCGACCATCAGGCCAAGCTCGATGAGCAGAGACGCGGCGATGGCGGAAGCGATCAGAAGAGCGAGCACGGGAACGTCCTTGAGCTGTCTCGGTTTGGTTGACGATTCAAACTTAGTTCTCTCGGCCTGAAGCGCCGTTGAATAGCGTGTTCATCTGCGGTTCAGCGGTCTGACCCGGTGCTCAATCTGGGGAAGTCGTGACAAAGGCGCGCGTTCAGAGCGCTTGCGATATCCCGGCTTCCGTGACAAAAGGCGGGCAAACCAAAATATGGGTTCTGATGGCGACCGCATTTTATCCTGGCTCTTTCGATCCGATGACCAACGGCCACCTGGACGTAATCGTCCAGGCGTTGAACATCGCCGATCGCCTGGTGGTCGCGATCGGAACGCATTCAGGAAAGACGCCGCTGTTTTCCTATGAACAGCGCGCCGACCTCATCCGTGCGTCGCTCGCAGCGGTTCTGCCGGACAGGGCAGGGGACCTCGAGGTCACTTCCTTCGCCGATCTCGCCGTCGATGCCGCCCGCCGGCATGGTGCCCGTATTATGGTGCGCGGCCTCCGAGACGGAACCGATTTCGATTATGAAATGCAGCTTGCCGGCATGAACGCAGCCATGGCACCAGAGCTGCAGACCGTTTTTCTGCCTGCGGCTGCGGCCTCGCGGCCCATAACGGCCACATTGGTCCGACAGATCGCCGCAATGGGTGGTGACGTCGGCCCCTTCGTGCCGGCCCCGGTGCTGGCTGCCCTTAATTCCAAATACGGCCGCTGAGCCGCAATTTTCAGAATGGGAGTGATCATGAAGCTCGTCCAACTCGCAACCGCATTCCTCCTGGCTCTCGCCGGTTTCGGCTCCGCCCAGGCCCAGTCCAACGAAGACTTCCTGACCATCCAGCTGAAGGACGGCCCGGTTGTCATCCAGCTGATGCCTGACGTTGCACCGAAGCATGTCGCGCAAATCAAGGAACTCGCTTCCAAGGGCGAATACGATAATGTCGCATTCCACCGCGTCATCGAAGGCTTCATGGCCCAGACCGGCGACGTGCAGTTCGGCGACATGGAGAACGGTTTCGAGCCGGGTCGTGCTGGTACCGGCGGCTCAAGCCTGCCCGACATCGAGGCTGAGTTCTCGAACGTGCCCTTCGAGCGCGGTACCGTCGGCATGGCGCGCAGCCAGGACCCGAACTCTGCCAATTCGCAGTTCTTCATCATGTTTGCCGAAGGCGGCTTCCTGAACGGCCAGTACACGGTCGTCGGCAAGGTCGTGTCCGGCATGGAATATGTCGACAAGATCAAGCGTGGCGAAGGCGGCAACGGCGAAGTCACGGATCCGGACCGCATGGTCAAGGTCACTGTCGGTCGCAACTGATATCAAAAGGGCTCAACGCCCCAATCCAAGGAGAAACACCATGGCCGAGATCAAGGATCCGGAAAACACCATCCTGATGGAAACCACCAAGGGCAAGGTCGTCATCGCGCTCTTCCCGGATCTGGCCCCTGGCCATGTCGCCCGCATCAAGGAACTGTCGCGCGAAGGCGCCTATGATGGCGTTGTCTTCCACCGTGTCATCGCCGACTTCATGGCGCAGACCGGCGACGTCAAGTTCGGCAAGAAGGGCGGCGCAGACTTCAATCCTGGCCGCGCCGGCATGGGCGGCTCGGACAAGCCGGACCTGAAGGCCGAATTTTCGGCCACGCCGCATGTTCGCGGCACCTGCTCCATGGCGCGTTCGCAGAACCCGAACTCGGCCAACTCGCAGTTCTTCGTCTGCTTCACCGATGCACCGTGGCTCAACAAGCAGTACTCCGTCTGGGGTCAGGTCATCGAAGGCATGGACGTCATCGACCAGATCAAGAAGGGCGAGCCAGTTGCCGATCCCGACTCGATCGTCTCGATGAAGGTTGCCGCCGACGCCTGATCGGCTTCTTCTACGGAAGCCCGCCTCGGTGCATGGCACCCGGGCGGGTTTTCGCGTTTAGACCCGTCAAGCCAGACCTGATGGAAAGCGATGCGTGTAGATCTCTTCGATTTCGACCTGCCGGACGACAATATTGCGCTGAGGCCCGCGAACCCTCGGGATCATGCGCGTTTTCTCGTCGTCCGCCCGGAGGGCGAACCCGTTCTCGAAGACCATCATGTCTATGATCTGCCGTCCTTCCTGAAGCCCGGCGATGCATTGGTGTTCAACGACACCAAGGTCATTCCGGCTCAGCTCGAAGGCGTCCGCCACCGCGAAGGCGCCGAGGAGATCGCAGTCTCCTGCACGCTGCACATGCGGGTGGGTGCCTCCAGATGGAAGGCCTTTGCCAAGCCCGGCAAGCGAATCAAGCAGGGTGACCGCATCGATTTCGGCACGGGGCAGGGCGAGGCTGCCGCCTGTCTGATGGGTTCGCTGGTCGCAACCGTTGCCGAGAAGGGCGAGGCCGGCGAAATCACCCTTGCCTTCGATCTGTCAGGCCCCGATCTCGACCAGGCGATCGCCACCGTCGGCCATATCCCTCTTCCGCCCTATATCGCCGCCAAGCGACCGGAAGATGAAAAGGATCGCGCCGACTACCAGACCATCTACGCCCGCGAAGAGGGCGCCGTGGCCGCCCCGACCGCCGGCCTGCATTTCACGCCAAACCTCTTCGCCAAACTCGACGCCGCCGGTATCGAACGTCACTTTGTCACCCTGCATGTCGGCGCCGGCACCTTCCTGCCGGTCAAGGCCGACGATACCGCCGAGCACAAGATGCACGAAGAGATCGGCTATATCTCGCCGTCGACTTCGGCCGCTCTTAACGCCGTTCGTGCCCGGGGCAACCGGATCATCGCTGTCGGCACCACCTCGCTGCGCCTGCTCGAAAGTGCTGCCGAAGAGGGTGGCCACATCCCCGCCTGGTCGGGTGCCACCGGCATCTTCATCACGCCCGGCTATCGCTTCAAGGCAGTCGACATGCTGATGACCAATTTCCACCTGCCCAAATCCACGCTTTTCATGCTGGTTTCCGCCTTTGCCGGCCTCGACACGATGCGCGGCGCCTATGCCCACGCTATCGAGACCGGCTACCGCTTCTATTCCTATGGCGACTCCAGCCTTCTCTTCCGGAAAGACGACTGACCGATGTCCGAGAATTTTACATTCAATCTGAAGGCCACCAGCGGCAAGGCTCGCTTGGGCGAGATCACCATGCCGCGCGGCACCATCCGCACACCGGCATTCATGCCTGTCGGCACGGTCGGCACGGTCAAGGCCATGTATCTCGATCAGGTCAAGGAAGGCGGCGCCGACATCATCCTCGGCAATACCTATCACCTGATGCTGCGCCCCGGTCCCGAACGCGTCGCCCGCCTCGGCGGCCTGCATGAGCTGATCCGCTGGCCGGGTCCGATCCTGACCGACAGCGGTGGTTTCCAGGTCATGTCGCTTTCGGGCCTGCGCAAGCTCGACGAGCAGGGCGTGACCTTCAAGAGTTCATGTCGATGGTTCGCTGCACCACATGTCGCCGGAGCGCTCAATCGAGATCCAGGGCCTGCTCGACAGTGACATCCAGATGCAGCTCGACGAATGCGTTGCGCTGCCGAATGAGCCCCGCGAGATTGAGCGCGCCATGGAACTGTCGCTGCGCTGGGCCGAACGTTGCCGCGTCGCTTTCGGCAACCAGCCCGGCAAGGCCATGTTCGGTATCGTCCAGGGCGGCGATCAGCCGGCACTGCGCATCCGCTCCGCGGAGGGCCTGAAGCAACTCGACCTCAAGGGCTATTCCATCGGCGGCCTTGCCGTCGGCGAGCCGCAGGCCGTCATGCTCGACATGCTGCGCATCACGCTGCCGGTGCTGCCGACGGAGAAGCCACGCTACCTGATGGGCGTTGGCACGCCCGACGACATGCTGAAATCGGTGGCAGAAGGCATCGACATGTTCGACTGCGTCATGCCGACGCGTTCCGGTCGCCATGGCCTCGCCTTCACGCGCCGTGGCAAGGTCAATATCCGCAATGCCCGCCACGCCGAGGACATGCGGCCGCTCGACGAACAGTCGTCTTGCCCGGCGACCCGTGACTATTCGCGTGCTTACCTCCACCATCTCGTACGCTCCAACGAAGCGCTCGGCGGTATGCTCCTGTCCTGGAACAACCTCAGCTACTATCAGGAGCTTATGCAGGGGATTCGCCAGGCAATCGCGGAAGATCGCTTCGAAGATTTCAAGGCGGAAACCATCGAGATGTGGGCGCGAGGCGATATCGACCCGGTCTGATACAGGTCAGGGCAGGAGGCTGATACCGCCCGCCATCTGTCAAATCAGATCCCCTGACTGTTGGTTTCGCGTTTGATGCGGACACCGTTGATGGCGAACTGGCCATCGCGCTGGCGCTTCAGCTCGTAATAGACGGCCCAGTCCTTGCCATCTGGTGCCGAGATCAGCACTTCCTGATAGGCGACCATGCCGTCGGGGGAGACCTGATTGCGTCCGAAGGCGTAGTTGCCGGGCCGGTAGACGGGGCCATAGCTCTTCTTCACCATATCGAAGAAGCGCTCGGCATTGGGGAACACCGACTTGATCTCCGGCGAGGCGAAGGAATAGGCAGTCGTCGCATCGTCATTGAGGAAGGCTGCGATCTGCTGCTCGATCACGTCCTTGGCGAGACCCGCGGCCTCGGTCTTGGCATCCTGCTGGGCAATGACCGGGGCAGCGAGCAGGCCGGCCATGAGAAATAGGGCAACTCCAATCCGCATGCGCATCATCATCCCCTTGTTTCAGGAAGTCTGAAATAAAAGGATAGGCCGATTCGTGACGATGGGAAGTCCGTTCAAGCGGATGTGAGCGGGCAAGGCTCACATCCGCCGCTCAGCGGTACCATAGTGTGGGGAGCCAGAGTGTCAGATCCGAAAAGATCGTGATCAGCATCAAGACGGCAAAGAGAGGGATGAGGAACGGCGCAGTCGCCTTCATCGTTTTCTCGATCGACAGGTTGGAGACCCTGGCCAGCACGAACAAAACCATGCCGATTGGCGGCGTGATCAGGCCAATCATCAGGTTGAGGACCATCACCACACCGAACTGAACCGGGTCGATCCCGACATGCAGGACGGCCGGCATCAGGATCGGCACAAGGATTGAGATCGCTGCAATCGTCTCCATGAAGCAGCCGACGATCAGAATGATCACATTGATGATCAAAAGCAGCATGATCGGGTCATCGGTGATCGTCAGAAGCAGTGCCGTGAACTGCGCCGTGACCTGGGTTACCGTCAACACCCAGCCGAACAGCGAGGCCGCTGCGACGATGACCAGTACCGAGGCCGTCGTTTCAATCGTTTGGATCGAAATCTGGTAGAAGCGCTTCACCGACAGGGTTCGGTAGACGACAAAGCCAAGGATCAGCGCCCAGGCACAGGCCGCAATCGCAGCCTCCGTCGGGGTGAAGGCTCCTGTGGCGATCCCGCCGATGATGATTGCCGGGGTGAGCAGAGCGGGCACGGCATTCAGGAAGCTCGTTGCGAGCACGCGCAATCGAAAGGCCTGATCCGCGCCGATCTTGTGGCGCCATGAATACCAGGTGATGTAAAGCATCAGGGAGCCCGCCATCAGCAGCCCCGGGATAAAGCCTGCGGCAAACAACTGCCCGATCGAGACATTCGCCATTACCCCGAAAATCACCATGGGTAGCGAGGGAGGAATGATCGGCCCGATCGTGGACGATGCTGCGGTCACGCCGACGGCGAGGTGATCATTGTATCCCCGGTCGCGCATGGCCTTCACTTCGATGGTCCCAAGGCCGCCCGCATCCGCGACTGCAGCCCCGGACATGCCGGCAAAGATGACCGATGCAATCACGTTGACATGGCCAAGTCCTCCTTTCAGCCAGCCGACGGCGGCCGTTGCAAAGTCGAAGATCCGGTTGGTGATCCCGGCGGAGTTCATCAGATTTCCCGCCAGAATGAAAAAGGGGACGGCAATCAGCGGGAAGCTGTCGACGCCCCCCACCATCCGGTGCAGCACGACGAAATCCGGAAGATTGCCGATGAAATGCGTATAGGCCAGGGAGGCACCGCCGAGTGCGACAAAGACCGGGACGCTGATAAGAAGCAATACGAAGAAGACGACAAGAAGAAGGACCATGGCCAGACCTCAATCGAACATCTGCGAGGGGTCCGACACGGGATCCCAGCGACGCTTGGCATTGGAGATGAAGGCCTGAACTGCTCTCCAGAGGATCAGCAGGCAGCCGACAAGCACGCCGCCATAGACCACGCTCATCGACACATCGATCACGGTCATCCGCTGGATCATCATGCGCTGGGTCAGGTTCCAGGCGAACCAGACGAGCAGGATCACGAAGCCGAGCGTGATGACATCCGCGATGCAGCGCATGATCCTTGCCTGCGGACGGGGAAGCATGTCGACGATTACCTCGACGGCGATATTGGTTCGTCGCCTGAAGACGATGGCGGCGCCAAAGAAGGTCACCCAGATCAGCAGATAGCGCCCGATCTCCTCTGTCCAGGCAACGGAATCATTCAGGACGTAGCGGCTGAAAAATTGCAGAAAGGTGACGCCGCCGAGCAACCAGAACAGGCAGAAGGCCAAAACATCATCAACGCGAAAGACGATGGGCGGATCGGCCTCGTCCTCCACATGCAGCATGGTGGCTGCGTTCACAGGCTCGTCAATCGGCTCGTGTGTCATGCGCCTTGCTCCGCGCTGGCTGGCCACTGAAGCGGCTGCGGCGCAAAGCGCCACAGCCAGAGATCTTGAAGGCGCGGAGCGTCAGAGCGCCTGCAGGGCGTCATATTGCTCCTTAGACCAGCCGGCGCCGGACTCCGGATCGTTGTGCAGAGGCACGGCCGCATCGATAAACGGTTGACGATCCACCTCGACAACCGTCTTTCCGAGGCCCCGGAACTCGTCGGCAAGGCGGCCTTCCGCTGCACGGATCTCATCCGTTGCGCGCGACGCAGCCTCTTTCAGGACCTCGTCCATGATCACCTTCTGCTCATCGGACAACTGCCCCATCACATGGCCACCAACGATGGTCAGCAGCGATTCCGTGATATGGCCGCTGAGCATGATATGGCTCTGCACCTCGTAGAACTTCTTGGCCATGATCGTCGGCAGCGGGTTCTCCTGGCCATCGACGGTACCCTGCTGCAGGGCGAGATAGACTTCGGCAAAGGCGATCGGCGTGGCATTCGCACCGACAGACTTGGTGAACATCAGGAAGAGCGGAGCGGGCGGGACGCGAAGCTTCATGCCCTTCATGTCATCGGGCTTGGTGACCTCCCGGTTCGCAGTCAGATGTCTTTGGCCATAATAGGTCAGCGCATGCACCTTGTGCCCGGTGGCACCGTCATAACCGCCTGCGATATCCTTGAAGAGGTCGCTGTCGCGATAGGCTTTCCAGTGATCGAAGTCCCTGAGGATGAAAGGCGCATTGGAAATCGCGATCGGCTTGTGGATCGCACCGGCGAATGCGACGCCGGTATAGATGATATCGACGGTGCCGAGGCCCAGTCCCTCGTTGATCTGGTTCTCATTGCCAAGTTGCGAGGCTGGAAAAACCGAGATCGATATCTCGCCATTGGTCCGCTTCTTGATCTCCTCGGCCGCCCATATCGCTTGCGTGTGATAGGGCTCGCCGGTCTCGTACACATGCGCCCATTTGAGCTCCATGGCCGCCTGTGCCGGTGCTGCAAAAATGCCTGCCAATGACAGTGTGGCGAGCGCCAGGGTAGCGCTCCTGCGGGTCAGTTTCATGATCAGTCCTCCCAATGCCGGGGATCCCGGCCGTTCCTCCGAATGATCGTCCAGCCGCGCAAGACAGCATGCCCGCCTTCCGCCGACGTGTCACATGCCTCCACATGCGCCGTCGCTCTGTCCGAGGCTGAAGCGCGACCTGCATCACGCCAACCTGTCATACAGGTAATTTCAGATAAGCTGATGGTCAACAGACAACTTTGAGCGACCTCAATTTTGTACTGCTCTGCGCATGGAACAGCCACAACGAGCATATTGCCCTTGTTTTTTCGTCGCCTTTGTCGTTGGCTCCGAACAAAAGCATAATCTCGGGGATCACTGCGTGCCTCGAGACGTGAGACCAGGAGGAGGCCACGTGCTCGACCAATTGCTCGATCAGATGACCTTGGAGGAGCAGGTTGCGCTGCTGGCCGGGGCAGATTTCTGGACCACGGTTGCGGTTGAACGGCTTGGTATACCCAAGATCAAGGTGACCGACGGGCCGAACGGGGCGAGGGGCGGCGGCTCTCTGGTCGGCGGCGTAAGGTCCGCCTGCTTTCCCGCTGCCATCGGCATCGGTGCCAGCTGGAACCCCGAACTGGTGCGCGATATGGGCGTGGCACTGGCAGAAGAGGCGAAGACAAAGAGCGCGCGGGTCCTGCTTGCGCCGACCGTCAACATCCACCGCTCTGGCCTCAACGGCCGCAACTTCGAATGCTATTCCGAGGACCCGATGCTGGCCTCGGCACTGGCGGTCGCCTATATCGAGGGTGTGCAGTCTCAGGGAATCGCTGCCACGATCAAGCATTTCGTCGCCAATGAAAGCGAGATCGAGCGTCAGACAATGTCCTCCGACATGGACGAGCGCACCCTGCGTGAAATCTATCTGCCACCCTTCGAAGCCGCGGTGAAAAAGGCCGGCGTCTGGGCGATCATGTCCTCCTATAACCGGTTGAACGGTGTCTGGACCAGCGAGAACCGCTGGCTGTTGACGGAGTTGCTGCGCGAGGAATGGGGCTATGACGGCATCGTCATGTCCGACTGGTTTGGCTCACATACGACGGAGGCCTCTGTCATCGGCGGCCTTGATCTTGAAATGCCGGGACCGACGCGCGACCGTGGGGAGAAGCTCGTCGCAGCCGTGCGCGAGGGCAGGGTGCCGGCCGAAACCGTAAAGTCTGCGGCCCGCCGCATTCTCCTGCTGCTCGAGCGCGTCGGCGCCTTCGCAGACCCGAAGATGGAAGAAGAGAATGCTGTAGACCGCCCGGAGCATCGCGCGCTCATCCGCAAGCTCGGGGCCGAAGGCATTGTTCTTCTGAAGAATGACGGTATCCTGCCGCTCGACAAAACCGCCCTCGACCGTATCGCAGTCCTCGGCCCCAATGCCGCCGAACCGCGCGTCATGGGCGGCGGTAGCGCCCAGATCAATGCGCATTACAAGGTAAGCCCGCTCGAGGGCATCAAGAGCGCGCTCTCCGGCACCAACCGGGTCATGCATCTGAAGGCCTGCCGGAACAATCGCCTGACGCAGATGATGCGCGGCGAGGTGTCGGTCGAGTTCTTCCAAGGGCGCGAGTGGTCCGGCCCGGTCGTCCTGCGCTCTACGGCCGAGGAAAGCCAGTTCTTCTGGCTCGACATGCCGGATGGCTCGCTCGACCCCCGGGATTTTTCTGCCCGCGTGACGACCCGCTTCCATCCGGAAGAGACGGGCTCGCATGTCTTCGGCCTCACCAATGCGGGCTTCGCAAAGCTCTATGTTGACGGCGAACTTGTCGTGGATGGCGAAACCGGCTCGGCGAAGGGAGACAATTTCTTCGGCCTCGGGAATACCGAAGTGCGTGTCGAAAAGCCGCTCGAAGCTGGCCGGACCTACGAGATCCGTGTCGACTACCGCGCCATGCCGGAGGGCTACGAAGGCATCGAGATCCGCGCGGTGCGCTTCGGGGCCGAACTGCCGACCTCGGATGCGGCGATCGCCGAAGCGGTCGAGCAGGCTAGGGACTGTGACGTCGCCATCCTTGTCGTCGGTCGGGAAGGGGAGTGGGATACCGAAGGCCTCGACCTGCCCGACATGCGCCTGCCCGGTCGCCAGGAGGAACTGATCGAGAAGGTCGCCGCCGTCAATCCGCGCACTGTCGTGGTGCTGCAGACCGGCGGCCCCATCGAAATGCCCTGGCTCGACAAGGTCTCGGCAGTGATTCAGGCCTGGTATCCGGGCCAGGAGGCCGGCAACGCGATCGCCGACGTATTGTTCGGCGATGCCGAACCCGGTGGCCGGTTGCCGCAGACCTTCCCGCAGCGTCTTTCCGACAATTCCGTCATGACGGGCGATCCGAGAACCTATCCCGGCCAAAACGGACATGTCGTCTACGCGGAAGGCCTTGCGGTCGGCTATCGTCACCACGATGCAGATGGCGCAAAGCCGCTCTTCCCATTTGGTTACGGCCTCTCCTATACCCGGTTCGCATGGTCCGTCCCGCGCGCGTCCAGCCTCGACATGGGGCCTGCGGGCGTTGCCATCGAAGTGGATGTGACGAACATCGGCGACCGGGCAGGGGCCGACCTGGTCCAGCTCTATGTCAAGCCGAAGTCGTCGCGCCTGCCGCGTCCGGTCAAGGAACTCAAGGCCTTCGCCAAGCTGCATCTCGCCGCGGGCGAGACCGCAACGGCAAAGCTTTCGATTACCGTCCGCGACCTTGCCTACTTCGATCCGGACGCCCGCGCCTGGATCGCCGAGGCCGGGGACTATGAACTCGTGATTGCCGCCAATGCCGAGGATATCCGCGCAACGCTGCCGCTGAAACTGGCAAGCGAATGGCGGGAAGGGGTCTCGGCGCCGCCTCTGCCTGATGTCGTCGAATGATCCGCTGCGGCGGAGGTTGCCGGCCTCCGCCGTCTCTTGCCGTGCTGTGAAATTCGATTAGAAGCCTAGTATGTCTTCTGAACCTTTCCGGATCCGCTGAGCATGCGCCTCTTTCTCGGATCCGATTTTCACGTCGATTACCGGCAGAACCTCGACTGGCTGCGGGCGCTGTCCCGCGCCGATTTCACCGACGACGTCCTTGTTGTCGCCGGTGATCTCTCCGACGAACTCGACCTCGTTAAAACATGTTTCGACGAACTCGTGCCGCGCTATCGCAAACTGCTCTTCCTGCCCGGCAATCACGATCTCTGGACGGCGAGAAGCGGGAAGGGGCCATCCTTCGAGAAATTCGAGACGCTGAATGCGCTCTGCCACGGCTACGGCATCGAAACCCGACCGGTGGCCTTCGGCAAGACACTGATCGTGCCGCTGCTCGCCTGGTATGATTATTCCTTCGGCGAGCCCGGCCTGACCCTCCGTCGTGGCTGGATGGATTTCTACAAATGCAATTGGGAAGGTCTCGCGCCTGCGGAGGTTGCTGCGCGTTTCGACACAATGAATGTCATGCCTAATACCTCAGGGTTCGAAACTGTCTACAGCGTCTCTCATTTCGTACCTCGTATCGACCTGATGCCGGCGCGCTATCCGGAAAAGCATAAGGCGCTGTTTCCGGTGCTCGGCACCAACAGGCTGGAAGCGCGGATCCGGGCGCTCGGCGCATCCAAGCATTTTTACGGCCACAGCCACCTGAACCGCAACAAGGAGATCGACGGCGTCACCTACATCAACAACGCCTTTGGCTATCCCAAGGAAACCGAGATCTCGGCCAAAACCATCCTGCATGTGGCAGATCTCTAAGCGCGCCTGACAGCGATCGAGATTTGCCGAGTTAAGCTGTGCTCTGAAGAACGAAAAAGGATGTGAACGGAGATGGCGCTGGAAACTCTTCAGTCGCTCGCTGTACCAGTCGCCACCGCAATCACGGGCGGCTACATCTTGGCGCTATGCGTTACGCGGCTCAGACGCGTCATCGTCCCACAGGTGAAGAACCGGTTTTCCGCTGCGGGCGGACCCCACCAATTCGTCTTGCCGACCGCAGGACGATATACGATCTGCGTTGTCATCCCGCCGCTGACCTTCATTGCCGGTACGTCGCATTTCTCCGCGTCGTTTGCGATCACGAACCGCGACACAGGCGCGCCGTCCGACTATCGGTCCCATGGTCGAGCGCTGTTTCAGGTGAGACGATCGGACATGCGGGACGAAGGATCATTCCGCTCGGCTCATTCAAGTGTGATGCTCCGGGGCGCTTCGAGATCGTCTGTCTCAATCCAGAGGTGATACGGCAGAATTTCGAACTGGAAGTCTCACCGCATATCTCGCCGATACGGCTGGTGGCTTTGGTCCTCGCGACCATCGCGTCCTCAACCGTCTTGATCGGTGGCGTGGTGTTGTCGGCTCTGCGGGTCACGGGGACGATCTGAGGAACGACTGGGGCGGAACTCTGCGCCGTGCAACAGTATCGGGTAACTGACATGCGCTTCGCCGGTGTCATTGTCAGACGGGAGAAGGCCGCGGACGGCAGGAGCCTGCCCGGAAAGACTACATCCGAAGATCGCATAAGATAGATTATGGAACTGATGGATGCCATGGGTGCGGAACGTGCGGGTCTGAATTGCCACGGCGCTTCTGACTCAGACCGCCGTGGGCGTCGTCATTGTAGCACCGTGAGCCAGGCTTCGGGCCACGGTCGCAAGCAGATCGGTCTGCGAAACCACGCCCAGCACGCGTCTGTCGTCGTCGGTGACAATGACGATGTGGCTCAGACCATCCGTCAGTCTCGGCAGCAATGCGACCGCCGGTTCGCTCGGCCTGGCGGTCACGGCTTCGGCTACTGGCAGACGAAACCTATCCTTTGCTGCGGCCAGCTCGCGCAAACCGACCTGGCCCATCAGTCGGCCTGTCTGGTCCAAGATCGGCAGTGTCCGGATCTTGTGCTGCAACAGCAGCCGTTGCGCTTCTTCCGGTGTTTCCTCGGCCGTCACTGTGACGACATCGCGTGACATGACGTCGGCTACAGACAGTGCTGCATGCTGGCGGATGAGTGCCTCGTGCTCGACCTCACGCAACAAGGCGTCTAGATCATCACGGCTGATATCGAGCGTTTCCTGGTACTTGGCGATGGCTGCATCGATGTCGGCGCTGGTGAATCCGACACGCAAGGCTGGCGGTACATCCTTCGTTTCATGCTGATTGACGGGCGCCACTGCCGGACGATGGGGATAACGTCGTCCGGCCAGCCGATGGAACAGCATGCCGAGCGCGACCAGGATCAGGGCATTGATCGCCACCGGCACCAGCGGAAACCAGAAGCCTGATCTAGCGACCGCCGCACCGCCGATCACGGCCGTCAATGCCGCAGCACCGCCCGGCGGATGCAGCGACCGGGTCAGTGACATCGCGAGGATCGCGAGTGAAACCGCAAGGCCCACGGCGAGAAGCGGATCGGAAATAAGGTGCGCGACGGCCACGCCGACCAGAGCGGAAATCGTATTGCCGCCGACGATCGGCCATGGTTGAGCCAAGGGACTCGCCGGAACGGCGAACAGAAGCACGGCAGAAGCGCCCATCGGGGCCACGATCAAAGGCAGTTGCGGATCTCCGCCGATCGCCAGATTGCAGACCATTCCGGTCAGGCAGATGCCGATCAGCGCACCCAGGCAACCAATCAGCCGATCACCAAGCGTTGCGCCAGTCAGTATGGGTGCGAAGAACGGTCGATCTCCGAGCCAGCCGGCTATCTGCCGTAGACGCGTGCGGCGCATGAAGTTCATCGCGGAAACGCCTCCAACTGCTCATCTTTTTCGCACTAAGCCCAAATTTGCAGCAATGCAACACGTGTCTTGGCTGGAAGGCAGAGGCAGATCGGTTTTCATGAGCCGATACCGATCCCCTCGCCCATTTGGCCGCACTGGCACACGGCTTGCTCGGCAGTCTCCGTCAGCACGGAGCGCCCATGGATCTTAGCCCTGCACTTCTCGTCATTGCCTGCGCCGCCAGTCTGCCCAGTGCAGGTCTGATGCTTTGGAAAACGGCTGACGGGACCTCCGAAATCGAGATGACCCTCGGAGCAACTGTGGTGATCATCTGCCTTGGATTGATGGTCGCAAATGCCTCGATGGGCTGGTGGGCGGTTGCCGTGATTGCGGCTTTCTGTGCTGCCAATCTGATCCTCCAACGCGAGGTTCGCTGGCCGCTGCTTACGCTTGGAACGGCCGCTTTCGTTCTCTATATGATGAGAGTCGAACTCGTTTAACCGCACTTAATACGCAAAAAACGTCCAAAAACAATGCTTTGTGAGGTTTTTCTATAGTTTTCTATCGATATGGTCAGATAACAATCTGAATTTCCATGACGTGACCGTCGTATCCTGGCTCGACATGGGGTGGCGTCTCGCCCATCACCGTTTCATAGTCGAGCGGCGTATGCATATGGGTCAGAACCGCATGTTTGGGTGCCAGACGCTCGATCCAGCCGAGTGCCTGTTCGAGTGACAGATGGCTCGGATGCGGCCGGTATTGCAGCGCGTCGATATAGAGCAGCTCCAGCCCTGAAAGTTTGGCGACGGTTTCCTCGGGAAAGTCGGAGACATCGCAGCGATAGGCCACGTCACCAATGCGCAAGCCCAGCGATATGATGTCGCCATGCTGCTGGACAAGCGGCATGAGCTCGATGGGTCCGCCGGCGCCATCAATGACGATCGGTTTGTCCATGTCCTCGACGATGACAGGTGCAACGATCGGCGGATAGCTGCTACCAGGAGGCGTCTTGAGACAATAACCGAATCCTTCCTCGATGCGGGCCATTGTCACTGGCTCCGCGTAAATCGGGATACGGTTCTTCTGGGTGATGAAATAACCTCTGATGTCATCAATGCCATGCAGATGGTCGGCATGCGCGTGGCTGTAGACAACGGCGTCGACACGCTCGACCTTGGCGCGGATCATCTGCTCGCGAAAATCCGGGCCGGTATCCACGACGACGGTCGTCTTGCCGCCATCTTGGGCGATCTGCTCGATCAGGAAGGATGCACGCGTCCGGCGGTTACGCGGGTTGTTGGGGTCGCAATTGCCCCAGTCGCCATTGATCCTGGGCACGCCGGGAGACGAGGAACAACCGAGCAGCGTAAACCGGCGCGTGACCTTCATCAAAGCTCCCTCAAGCCACCCGCGGCATTTTCGAGAAGCAGCGGAAGGCATTCTCGGTGGTGATCTCGGCCATCTCCGCGTAACTCACGCCCTTCACCTCCGCCAGAACCTCCGCCGTGTTCACCACATAGGACGGCTCGTTGCGTTTTCCACGCCAGCGCTTCGGCGCAAGATACGGCGCATCCGTCTCGACCAGCAACCGGTCCATCGGCACGCTCTTGGCGATCTCGCGCAACTCTTCCGATTTCGGGAAGGTGACAATGCCAGAAAACGAAACATAACCGCCGAGCGCCACGCCGGTATCGGCCAGCGCTTGGCCGGAGGAGAAGCAATGCAGGATGAAAGGGAAGCCCCCCTTCCCTGTTTCCTCGGTCGAGATGGCAGCCATATCCTCGTCAGCGCTGCGGCTGTGGATGACAAGCGGTAGACCCGTGCGACGCGCCGCCTCGATATGGCGGATCAGGCCCGTTTTCTGGTCCTCGGGCTTCTGCGTGTCGTAGAAATAGTCGAGCCCGGCCTCGCCGATCGCCACGATCTTCTCATGACTTTCCGCAAGCCGCACCAGCTCGTCCGCCGTCACATCCATCTCGTCGCCGGCATTGTTCGGATGCGTGCCAACCGAGCAGAAGACGCTCGGATAACGCTCGGTCAGCGCCAGCAGCGTATCGAGCTTGCGCACCCGCGTCGAGATCGTCACCATCTGTTTGACGCCTGCCTGATGGGCGCGCGTGACCAGTTCGTCACGCTCGCTGTCGAAGTCGGCGAAATCCAGATGGCAATGGGTATCGATCAGCATCGTCTCACGCCTTGCCCGCGTCCGGGGCGACATAGCGCGGATAGACCGGCGACGGCGCCGGCAGCTCCCTGCCCAGCTGTAGGCGACCGGCGGCACCGAGTTTCGCAAACACGCGGTCTTCTTCGGCCACAGCGACGAGATCGAGGATCTTCGCCGAGGTCTCCGGCATGATCGGCTGGAACAGGATCGCGATCTGGCGAACGACGTCGGCCGTCACATAAAGCACAGTGCCCATGCGCGCCTCGTCGGTCTTCTTCAAGACCCACGGTGCCTGGGCTGCGAAATAGCGGTCCGCCTCGTTGACGATGTTGATAACGGCCGCAACAGCCTTATGGATCTGCTGTTTGCCCATCTCCTCGCGGCAGATGTCGATCGCCTCGTCGGCAATCTTCAGGATCGCCTCGTCTTCTGCGGTCAGCGGACCCGGTGTCGGCACCCTGCCCTCGCAGTTCTTGTTGATCATCGACAGCGAGCGCGAGGCCAGATTGCCGATGCCGTTTGCGAGGTCGGCATTGATACGTGTGCCGATCCCTTCTTCCGAATAGCTGCCATCCTGGCCGAAGGAGACTTCGCGCAGGAAGAAATAGCGCACCTGGTCGAGGCCGAAATGGTTCACCAGATTGACTGGATCGACGACGTTGCCGAGCGACTTCGACATCTTCTCGCCCTTGTTGAGCAGGAAGCCGTGGGCATAGACGCGTTTCGGCAACGGCAGGCCCGCCGACATCAGGAAGGCCGGCCAATAGACCGCGTGGAAGCGGATGATGTCCTTGCCGATGATATGCACATCCGCCGGCCAGTATTTGGCGCGCGGACCATTCGTGTCTTCGACGTAACCGGTCGCGGTGATGTAGTTGGTCAGCGCATCGACCCAGACATACATCACATGCTTGTCGTCGCCGGGCACCTTGATGCCCCAGTCGAAGGTCGTGCGCGAGATCGACAGGTCCTTGAGACCCGATTTGACGAAGGAAATGACCTCGTTGCGGCGCTCGTTCGGACCGATGAAATCCGGCTGGTCTTCGTACAGCTTCAGAAGCTTCTCTTCATAGGCCGAAAGCTTGAAGAAGTAGCTTTCCTCTTCCACCCATTCGACCGGCGTGCCTTGCGGACCGTAGCGCACGCCGTCAGCGCGCAGCTCGGTTTCCTCTTCCTGGTAATAGGCTTCGTCGCGCACCGAATACCAGCCGGCATAGCCGCCCTTGTAGATGTCACCATTCTTCTCCATCCGGCGCCAGACTTCCTGCACCGTCTCGTGATGACGCTTCTCGGTCGTGCGGATGAAGTCGTCATTCGAGGAATTGAGGAGCTTGCCCATCTCGCGGAATTCGTTGGAGTTCCGCTCGGCAAGTTCTTCCGGCGAAATGCCCTCGGCGCGCGCCGTCTGCTGCATCTTCTGCCCGTGTTCGTCCGTGCCCGTCAGGAAGAACACGTCCCGACCGTCGAGCCGTTGAAACCGCGCCATGGCGTCGGTCGCGATCAGCTCATAGGCATGGCCGATATGCGGCTTGCCGTTCGGATAGGAGATGGCAGTCGTGATGTAGAAGGGATCGCTCATGGCTTCTTGTTGTCTTTTCGTCGGTTGCGATTGTCGTGTGCTGTTGTCTCGGCGCCTGACCATGGCGGCACGGAGCGGCCTGCCATGAACAGCGAAAACAAATGGGGTCGAACGCTCTTAAAACATTCCTCTGGCTTTAGGAACATCCGTTTTGCTGCAGCGCCATGAAGACGGTGGTCGCGCCGGTCAGCGCATGATCGCCGCGAGCACGTCGAGCATGGTCTGCTTGCGGTCGAGATTATAGGCCGCAGCGATACCGAGCTGCTGATTGATGACAGACGAGAGCCGCGCATAGTGCTCGGCGCCCGAGAGATCGCCCGCGATCGCAAGACTTCTCGCGGTTTCGGCCAGATGATCTCCGAGATGCTCGACGAAGAAGCCGAAGGCGACCTCGCTGTCCTTGCCCGAAAGTGCATCGGCGATCTTGAACATCATCTTGCGCTGCGCGGGCCCGGACGCGACCAGCATCTGCTCGAAGGCATCGAGAATGTCGGCGCCACCGTAATTGACGAGCTTCAACGCCCGCGCCACGCTGCCCTTGGCGAGCGCCAGCACGGCTTCTCGCTTTTCCGCCGGGATCGTGAGCCCCAGCTGCCCCAGCGCCTGGTCCATCGCCTGAGGTGGCAGTTCGTGCAGGCGAAGCGGCAGGCAGCGCGAGCGGATGGTCGGCAGCAGCTTTCCCGGCGCGTGGGAGAGCACCAGGAACATCGCCCGCTTTGGCGGTTCCTCGAGGATCTTCAAAATCGCATTGGCCGCATTGCGGTTGAGATCGTCAGCCGGGTCGATGATCACGATACGCCAGTTCCCGGTGCCCGAGGTCTGGGCGAAGAAGTGCCCGGCCTTGCGGACCTCGTCGACGGTGATTGCGGTCTTCACCCGTCCGGTCTTTTCATCGACCGGTCGCGAGAGATGCAGGAGATTGTGACTTGCCCCGGAAGCGAGCTGGCGGGTGACCGGATGCTCTGGATCCGGATCCGAGATGACCTCCGGTGCGCTTGTGGGATCCGGATACCGCAGGATGTGATTGGCATAACGGAAGGCAAGTGTTGCTTTACCGATGCCCTCCGGTCCCTCGATCAGGATGGCGTGGTGTCCCTTGCCCGAGCGGTAGCTGCGCGCCAGAAACGCCTCTGCGGCTTCGTGACCGAAGAGATGCCGATTGCTGACGGGTGCAATCGCCCCGTCAAGAAGTCCCGCCCTCTCCTCGCTCATGAGCGCGCCGCCTGTCCGCCGTCGCCGGGCGTCTCCGCCTTGCGCGTCATGGCCTGCAATACCTCCGACAGGATACCGTTGGCGATTGTGGCCTGGTCGCGCGACGCATCGATCACGCGGCAGCGATCCGGTTCACGGCTGGCAATATCCAGGAACCCGTGCCTGCGCCTCTCGTGGATCTCGAGCTTCTCTTTCTCGAAACGGTCAGGGGCGGCAGTCGCGGCCTCCTCCCCTGCCCGTCTGCGGGCGCGCTCCAGGCCGACATCGGCCGGAAGGTCAAGAACGAGGGTGACATCGGGCATGGTTGCGCCGATGGAAACGCGCTCGAGAGCCGCCATCAGCGGCGGCTCGATATTGCCGGTGACGCCCTGATAGACACGGGAGGAATCGACAAAGCGGTCGCAGAGAACGATATCGCCACGGGCGAGTGCCGGCCGGATTACGCAATCCAGATGATCGGCACGGGCAGCGGCAAACAAGAGCGCTTCCATGCGCACACCAAAGGCCTCGGCCGCCCCGGAAAGGAGCACATGACGGAGGGCTTCAGCACCCGGCGATCCGCCCGGCTCGCGTGTGGTGACGACCGTTTGTCCATTCGCGCGCAGGTTCTCGGCCAGCAGGCGGATCTGGGTCGATTTCCCGGCCCCCTCGCCTCCCTCGAAACTCACGAACAATCCGCGCGCTGTCGTCAATGCCTTGCTACTTCCTGCCCGAAGCGTTTCAGAACCTGCCCTTTGGGCTTTCTACGGCTCTAAACCAAGATGGCAGCCTGCGAAACCGCTGATGACCTGGAGGCTTCAAATTTTCCTTCAGATCCAGAAGAACATCAGTTCAATCAAGGCATCCCAGGCCCGCTGGCGAAGTGTTCCAACCTCAACGGCAGCGGCGCTTTTCAAGGGTACGCTGACCAGCGGCCGTTCGCCGGACAAGACATTGAGCGTGGCGATTTCGGCATCGGCTGCGACCGGTGGATCGAGCGGCCAGCGATAGACGATGCGTGCCTGCAGACGTTCGGGATTGTTGATCGGGACATAGACTTCGACTGGCTGGGCCGCGACCAGTGGGACCTTCGATTGCGCGCCGCCATAAACGCTCGCCTCACCGATGATCTCGCCTGGCTTGAACAGCGTACGCATCTCGAAGCTGTCGAAACCCCAACTCAGCAAACGCCGCGCCTCTTCGGTCCGCTCCTTGTCGGTGGCAACGCCGCTCAGCCCCAGAAACAGCCGGCGCCCGTCTCGTTCCATCGAAGCGACGATGGCAAAGCCGCTGCCTTCGGCGAAGCCGGTCCCGAGCCCGTCAGCGCCGAAAGATAGAAGCGGATTGCGGTTGCGCTGCAGAATCTTATTCCACTCGAATTCCGGCAGGCCAAAGGTCTGGTAGAGATCGGGATAGGTCGCGACCAGATGGCGTGACAGCTTCACGAGATCATAGAGGGTCGACCGGTTGTCGGGATGCGGCAGACCGGTTGCGTTGCCGAAACGGCTGTCGACAAGCCCAAGGTCGGCTGCGCGCGCATTCATCCGCTCGACGAATTTCGCCTCCGATCCCGCCATGCCCTCGGCGATGATCAGGCAGCCGTCATTGGCCGTCTGAACCGCGATGCCCTTGATGAGTTCGGCCACAGGAACCTGGCTCTTCACGGCCGCGAACATCGTCGAGGTCCGCGACGGCGCGCCGCCGGTGCGCCAAGCATATTCCGAGACCGTATAGATCGTATCTGGCGTTATTTCGCCCTTCCTGAGCGCATCGAAGACGACTTCCAGCGTCATCAGCTTGGCAAGGGATGCCGGGGCGAAGCTCTGGCGCTCGTTCTTGGCGAGCAGCACCGTGCCGGTTGACGCCTCGACCAAATAGGCCTGAGCCGCCTTGGTTTCGATCAACTGCGGAGTGGGAACGGCTTGCGCACGAGCGGCGCTCGTCATTGCCCCATTTGGCGACACCAAGGCCAGCAACAGGAAGAGGGAGAGGATGAGACGCATGTTCACACTTCGGCTGGCCGGCTCAACAATGATGCGCCTTCTCCAGCGCGGTCGCAGCAGGTTCAGCGCCCGCTTGAGAGCATAATTCCGCCCTTTGCGACCGAAGCGAGAATCGAACGCTCGGTGAGGCCGTCATTGCGCACCAGAATGGCGTCGAAGGCAAGCGTTCCGGCTTCCGGACGCTCCGGTGCGAAGGCTGCGGCATATCCGGATCCGTCGTAACCGTCGATGTGGTGGGGACGCGGCATTGGCGTGGGACCAAAGTCCGGGAGGGCCGCAAAGGTTTCGCCTGCGGCGACCGCAGCCGGGGCTGTTGCGCCTGACTGCATCAGCACTTGGGCATCGAGTGTCTGAGGCGCCGCATTACCGCTCGGCGTTGGCCCTGCAAGCGCCGTCTGGTAAGTCGTTGCCACTGGCGGCTGATAATCCGGCGTTCTGGTCTCGTTGGACGCCACCATTACGCCTGAGGCGATCTGACCGCCCGGATCGATGACCGGACCGCGCTCGCCCTTCCGGATGTAGGAGGCCATCAGATAGGGCATGTCATGGCCGTCCATGCGTGCCGGCCCGATATACTGAACGCGGACTTCACCGGTCCCGCTGTGCTTCATGTCGAGCATGTCAGCCGTCTTGCGTGAAAGATCGATGATCCGTCCCTTGTGGAACGGCCCGCGATCATTGATTCGCACGATGACAGAACTACCGGTGTTGAGATTGGTGACGCGGGCGTAGCTCGGTAGCGGCAGTGTCGGATGGGCGGCCGACAGGTGCTCCTTGTCGTAGAGCTCGCCATTCGCCGTCATTCGGCCATGAAAGGCATCGCCATACCAGGACGCGACACCCACCTTGTCGTAATTGGGGTTTTCCTTGGGGACGAAGGTCTTTCCCTTTACCACATAAGGCTTGCCGACCATGTAACGCCCCCCGCCTTTCGGTACGGGACCACTTGCCACCAGGCGTGGACTTGCCTTCACGCCATAGACCGACTCGGCGAAATACTCCTTCGAACGCTTTGACTTTTCCGCTGTGTCCTTGGTCGTCGAACAGGAAGCCGTGAAGGCGCAGAGCAGGGTTAGCGCCAGCCACTTCCCGGAATTGGCCAAGAGGCCGCGCGTCGTCAGATGCATGTGTCCCACTTCAGATCGCGGGCGCTGATCATCCGCGCCCTGTCCAAGAGGCTCCCATGCCTCCCCTCACTTGCGCGCAATGTAGGCTGTGCAAAAATGGCCAAAATGGGAAAAGTCACAATTTCAGTGACAATTTTGCGCACCATCTGCAGTCATGGTTAGCGCTTCGCTAACATCAGGCGTGTCGCAAACCGGTCGGCAGCCAGCCAATGGCGCCGCATAAGCCGTGCAATTCCCTAAAGCACACACTTGCCAAATCCTGTAGCTTTGCGCATAACGCAGCCGTCCGGATGGGTGTCCGAGTGGTTTAAGGAACCGGTCTTGAAAACCGGCGTGCGGGAGACCGTACCGTGGGTTCGAATCCCACCCCATCCGCCACGAAACACAAAATTCCGTTCTGCCAGCATATCCGATCGCTCGCACCGGTTCCCCGTTGCCCTGCCCGAACCAGAACTGTGCCTTGCCGCGGCTAACGTTCAGGATTTCGCGTGGCGCGCCGCGGTGCAGCTCTGTTTTTCGCAAGATCGATCAGATTGTAACCATTGATTTAGCGGATCACCAAGCCCCTGTGTCCTATTCTGGATCAAGGCAGGTTGGCAGGATTGGTTTCATGCGAGTGACGGTGGCCCTGATGATCGCAGCGGTGTTCAGCATCCTGGCGATCAAATATTCCGAGCAATCCCTCGGTGGTGGACGGTTGACGGCATCTGCGACGGATGTTTCAGCAGGTTGATCGCTTCAAACGACATGGGTTGTGGCTTTTCGACCACAGCCTGCGCTCTTCCGATGTATTTCCAGCTTGAAAGCCGCCTCAGAGGAACCGGTTTTGCCGCAATCTCGTTGAGGATCGTCAGGCAGGAGCAAAGACCATGAGATATATTTTCATCCTGCTGATCGCCTCGGTGCTCAGCATACTCGCGTTTAAATACGCGAACAATTCGCTCGGCGGCGGAGAGCTGATGGCATCGCCGATGGACGTCTCGCAGGAAACCTGATTGCGGAAGCTTAACCCCCGGCCGCTCAGAATGCGCCCACATTCAGCCGAGTAGTTCATCCAACCATTCACGCGACAGGCGCGCTTCCAGTTCTGTCGCCAGATCGTCCAAGGCCGCGTCGACACTCGCGCGATAGTTTGTCCCACCGCCATGAACGCCGAAACTTTCCAGAAGCTTGCGTCGATAGGCGTCACTTGAGAACAGTCCATGCAGATAAGTGCCGACGACGCGCCCATCGGCCGAGCCCGCACCGTCGGAGCGTCCGCCAATGCGAACCGGGGCGCGCAACGTATCCGGTCCTTGGGTGACCCCGAGATGGATCTCGTAGCCTGACAGAGCGACGTCGTACTCAAGTGAATGGGCCTCGCTGTTGCGAACCGTCTTTTCCGGCGCCATCATGGTTTCAACATCGAGCAGGCCAAGCCCGTCTACTGTTCGTGGCGCGCCTTCGAGGCCGAGGGGATCGGCAATGCTGCGACCCAGAATCTGATAGCCGCCACAAATTCCGATCACCCTTCCGCCGCGCCGGACATGCATTGCAAGGCCCCGGTCCCAGCCGTGACTTCGGAGTTCCTCCAAATCAGCGATCGTCGATTTGGAGCCCGGCAGGATTACCAGGCCCGCATCGACGGGCAACGGTTCACCTGCGCGAACATAGACGAGATCGACCTCCGGCTCAGCGGCGAGCGGATCCAGATCGTCGAAATTGGCAATCCGCGAAAGGACCGGCACGGCAACCTTCAAGGCGCCGCCGGTCCCCTTGACCAAGCGCTCCAGAACGACGGAATCCTCCGCTGGCAGACGGGCGGCAGCCTTAAGCCAGGGAATGACGCCGAAGCAGGGCCAGCCGGTAAAGGCGCCGATCGCTGCAAGGCCATCATCGAACAGGCTGATGTCGCCCCGGAACTTGTTGATGATGTAGCCGATGATCTGGGCACGATCCTCCTGTGGCAGGATCGTATGGGTGCCCACCAGCGAGGCAATCACCCCTCCCCGGTCGATATCACCGACGAGGACCACCGGCACGCCGGCGCGGGTAGCGAAGCCCATATTGGCGATATCGCCCGCCCTCAGGTTGATCTCGGCAGGCGAGCCGGCGCCTTCGACGATGACGAGATGCTTGCCGGCACAAACGGTCTCAAAACTTTCGAGCACTGCGCCCAAAAGCTGCGGCTTCAGCCGTTGGTAGTCGCGTCCCCTGGCCTGGCCGAAGACCCTGCCCTGGACGATGACCTGGCTACCGGTTTCGCTCTGAGGCTTGAGCAGCACCGGATTCATGTGCACGGAGGACTGCGTGCGGGCCGCAAGCGCCTGGAGCCACTGGGCGCGACCAATTTCCCCGCCGTCATCGGAGACGGCAGCATTATTGGACATGTTCTGAGGCTTAAAGGGAGCTACCTTGAGCCCCCTGTTCGCAGCCAGACGGCAGAGTCCGGCCACCAGTATCGTCTTTCCGACATCCGATCCTGTCCCCTGCAACATGATCGCTCGTGTCATCGTGTCCTGTCCTATTTCCGCCCCGGCATGGACGGGCTATTTTTCATGATCTTGCAGCGATTTCGTCGTCAAGGTTGATGCAAATGCGACACTGCGGCAGCCTGTCGCGGCCGATATTCCAACAGTTGATCATTTGCGACATTCTATGACGGATTGCGCGCTGGTGTCGGGGCGTCGCAGTGATTATCTGCCGCTCGAAAACAGCGCCCTCAAGAGCGCGGCAATTTAGGAAACACCCATGCTCTACATCCTGCAGAACCGCAATACCCTTGCCATCGCATGGAACGGCCGCGCACCACAGCGTGCGCCCGTCGCACGTTGGGAAGTTCGCAATCCACTTCAGTCTCGCAAGGGCTGATTGTCGGCTTGCCGGCGGTCGGGATGTACGCCTGTCGCGAACCCGATCAGCCTCGCTGCAAAGCCTGCAAAACAAAACGCCCCGGGACGCAATACTCGATCCGGGGCGCAACCGACAGTAACGCGTCGGCCGTTCCATCTACCGCTGTAGATGTTACCGGATCGTTAGTTCGCCGCTTCAAGCGACATTTTTTCAATTTTTTTTGTGCTTGAACGAACCTGCGTTCGCGACCGTCATATTGACGCAGCCGAGACAGGTTAGGTCTCACGTTGGATTGCAGCCAGACCAAGCTTGTGTTCCGCCTGATACAACTGCTCGTCCGTTGGGCGCATTGACCTCGCGCGGACGCCGAAATGCGGCAAAATCAGTCGCAACAATAGCTTGGCTCCGCCGCCGCTGCTGATGGGCGGGGTCGCAAGAGGTTGATTTTCGAAACCAAAGACGTAGGCTTAGTGCCGTGACACGAGGTCGACGGGCAGCAATGCTCCTCACGACAAGACCTGGTCCACTCGATGACGCACCGGGCAGACGCGTCCGGGCGTGCATTCGCATGAAGCAAAATTGGCAAGGCGATCTGCAGTAACCGCCTCTGCCCGTCCCGATGAACGCTGCAAGATAAGACTGGGAGGTCTTAACTCCATGAAGAAGCTGTTTGCTTCCACCATTCTCGCCGCGGGTCTTTACGCAGCTGCCGGCTCTGCCCAGGCTGCCGAATGCGGTGATGTTTCGATTGCCGAAATGAACTGGGCGTCGGCCGGTGTCGCCGCCTATGTCGACAAGATCATCCTGGAAAGCGGTTATGGCTGCTCGGTGACGGTTGTCACCGGCGACACGATGCCGACTTTCGCCTCCATGAATGAGAAAGGCCAGCCGGACATGGCGCCCGAGTTCTGGGTCAATGCCGTGCGTACCGCGCTTGACGAGGCTATTGCAGAAGGTCGCCTGATCCAGGCCGCCCCGCTTCTGTCTGACGGCGGTGTTGAAGGCTGGTGGATCCCGAAGTTCCTGGCCGACGAACATCCTGAAATCAAGACGGTGCAGGACGCGCTGGCCCGCCCGGAACTCTTTCCGGCCCCGGAAGATGCAACCAAGGCTGCAGTGACCAACTGCCCCTCGGGTTGGAACTGCCAGGTATCGACCGCCAATCTCTATCGCGCACTTGGCGCCAAGGAGAAGGGTTTCGAGCTGGTGGATACCGGCTCGGCTGCCGGCCTTGACGGCTCGATCGCCAACGCTTTCGAAAACAAAAAGGGCTGGCTCGGCTACTACTGGGCTCCGACCGCAATTCTCGGCAAGTACGAGATGGTGAAATTGTCCTTCGGCGTCGAGCACGACAAGGCCTCCTGGGATGCATGCACGGCCGTTCCGGACTGCCCGGACCCGAAGGTGAACGCCTATCCGGTCTCCGACGTCTACACGGTCGTCACCAAGGGCTTCGCCGAAAAGGCTGGCGTTGCCATGGATTACGTGCAGACCCGCAAGTGGGACAACGCCACCGTCGGCAAGGTTCTCGCCTGGATGGAAGACAACCAGGGCACCAACGAAGACGGTGCCAAGCACTTCCTCGAAACCTATCCGGAGATGTGGACCACGTGGGTCGCACCAGAGGTCGCCGAAAAGGTCAAGGCGGCTCTCTAAGCCAGATCGATGACTAACTGCGGCGGGCCTCGTGCCCGCCGCTCTTTCTGCGAAGCGGCATGCCGCATCACGCCATTCAACGACTCCCGACGTCGCAGACGGCATGAATTCCCTTCCGGAACTCGACTAGCCTCTTGCCTCGGGAACATGGCATCGCCGCAAAGGCTCATCGCAGCGTCCCAGACGCGATAAGGGCGGGGGTCGACAAGGGGAACGAGATGGCTTCGACTTTATGTAACTACCTTCCGGAACTGCTGTGCAGGTTTCCGGAAATTGACGACACCACGATGCGTGTCGCGCGCAAAAGCATCGACGACAGCTTCAAGGGCTTCGTACGTGCCTATGGCAATGTCATCGATGCGGTGACGCATCCACTGCAGCTCTTCTTGAACTGGCTCGAAGCGCTTTTCGTAAGCACTCCTTGGTTCGTCTTTCTGGCGGTCATGGTCCTTATCGTGTACTACGCCAGCCGCAACGTGCGGATCGTCGGCTTGACGATCATCGGCATGCTGTTCATCGGCTTCGTTGGCCTCTGGGAGGATACGATGGTCACGCTGGCCATAGTCACCGTGTCCACACTCCTCGCCATCATCATCGGCATCCCTCTGGGGATTCTTATGGCGCGATCAGACAGAGCCCAATCCATCATCAATCCGGTCCTTGACGTCATGCAGACGATGCCGAGTTTCGTCTACCTCATTCCGGTCGTCATGGTCTTCGGAATCGGCAAGGTTCCAGGCGTCATCGCCGTTGTCATCTATGCCGTTCCGCCGATGATCCGCCTCACCAATCTCGGAATTCGCCTGGTTGACCGCGAGGTCCTGGAAGCCGCGGATGCCTTCGGATCGTCGCCACGGCAGAAACTCATGAATGTGCAGATCCCGCTCGCGCTGCCAACCGTCATGGCCGGCATCAACCAGACCATCATGATGTCGCTTGCCATGGTCGTTGTCGCCTCGATGATCGGTGTCGGTGGCCTCGGCAAGAATGTTCTACAGGCCATCTCTAACCAGTTTCTGACGATCGGGTTCCTCAACGGCTTCGCACTGGTTGCCATTGCCATCATCTTCGACCGCGCCAGCCAGGCTTATGGCAAGCGCCTTCAGCGCCACACGGAGGTGGTCCATGGCTAGTCACGACATCGAAATCCGCAACCTCTACAAAATCTTCGGCCCGAATGGCGGGGCCTTCATCGACCAGGTGAAGGCCGGCATGTCGAAGTCGGAACTCAACGAGACCCACGGACATGTGCTTGGCCTCAAGGATATCAACATCGAGATGCCCGGTGGCGGAATCACTGTCGTCATGGGCCTGTCGGGCTCCGGCAAATCGACGCTGATCCGGCACATCAACCGTCTGATCGAGCCAACGTCTGGCGAAGTTCTCTACGACGGCGTCGACGTCTGTCAGATGAACCCGCTGGAGCTTAGAGAGTTTCGCCGCCACAAGACGGCGATGGTGTTCCAGAAATTCGCACTCCTGCCACACCGCACCGTGCTCGAAAACACCGTCTATGGTCTCGACATCCAAGGCATTCCGCGCTCAAAGAGCGAGGAAATCGGTCGCCGCTGGATCGATCGCGTCGGGCTCTCGGGCTTCGAGGGCCATTATCCGAACCAACTCTCCGGTGGCATGCAGCAGCGTGTCGGTCTCGCCCGGGCGCTCTCCAACGATGCTGACATCCTGCTGATGGACGAAGCTTATTCGGCTCTCGATCCGCTGATCCGCGTCGATATGCAGACGGTTCTGCTCGATCTACAGCAGGAATTGAAGAAGACTGTCGTCTTCATTACCCACGATCTCGATGAGGCCCTGCGTCTCGGCGACAAGATCGCCATTCTCCGCGATGGCGAAGTTGTTCAGCAAGGTTCCGGCCAGGACATCGTGCTGCAACCGGCCGATGACTACATTTCGGCGTTCGTCAAGGAAGTGAACCGCGGCCGCGTCATCCGGCTGGATACGATCATGGGCCCCTTGACTGGAACCGCCGAAGGCCTGGCCATGCCCGGCGCAACCGTTCTTGAGGCTGCCGCACGTGTCATGACGGATGCGCGTCAATCGAGCGCAGTCGTCACCAACGACGGTGGTACGCCGATTGGACGCGTTGATCTGCAGCAGATCATTGCCGCCATGGTCACGCCAAAGAGCCACGAGGACAACCAGATCGCCGCCGAATAGCCGCGATACTCATCGACGTCTTCTCCAATACGGCCCCGCCCTCTTGCGGGGCCGCTGTCTTTTTCGAGATTGAATCCATATAAAGACTTCTTTATATGATCAGCATGACCATTAGAGGATCCGCCATGGCAACTCCTTCCAATCCGCTTTCTGAACTTCTGGCCGAAAAGGGCGTGTTGCTTGCTGACGGCGCGACCGGAACCAACCTCTTCGCTCAGGGCCTGGAGGCCGGTGAGGCACCGGAGCTCTGGAACGAGGCGCAGCCGGAGAAGATCGTCAAGCTGCATCAGGATTTCGTCGATGCCGGCGCCGACATCATCCTGACCAATTCCTTTGGCGGCACGCGCCATCGCCTGAAGCTGCACCATGCTGAAGACCGCGTCCACGAGTTGAACAAGAAGGCAGCAGAGATTGCCCGCTCAGTTGCTGACAAGGCACCGCGCAAGGTGATCGTCGCCGGCTCCGTCGGCCCGACCGGCGAATTGCTGATCCCCCTCGGTGCCATGTCCTACGAGGACGCGGTCGCCGCCTTCGTCGAGCAGATGGAAGGGCTGAAGGCCGGCGGTGCGGACGTCGCCTGGATCGAGACCATGTCGTCGCCGGATGAAATCCGCGCGGCTGCCGAAGCTGCCGTCAAGGTCGGCATGCCGTATACATTCACAGGTTCGTTCGACACCGCCGGCAAGACGATGATGGGCCTTCACCCGAAGGACATTCACGGTGTTGCCGGTGATATCGGCTCGGGGCCGCTGGCGGTCGGCGCAAACTGCGGAGTTGGCGCCTCCGACATCCTGCAGAGCCTGCTCGACATGACCGGTGCGAATCCGGAGGCGACCGTGATCGTCAAGGGGAATTGCGGCATTCCGGAATTCAGGGAACAGAGATCTTCTATTCGGGCACGCCGCCGCTGATGGCGGATTATGCACGGCTCGCCCGCGATGCCGGTGCGAAGATCATCGGCGGCTGCTGCGGAACGTCTTGCGACCACCTGGCCGCCATGCGTAAGGCGCTCGACGACTATACGCCCGGCCCTCGTCCGACGCTGGAGGTGATCGTTGACCGCATCGGACCGCTACGCAACAAGACTGCGGACGAGAGCGGCGCTCAGGAAAGCAGCCGGCGCCCCCGCCGTCGCGGCAACTGACCGGCCAAGACAGGATCAACGAAAAGGGGCGCCCCGTGGCGCCCTTTGTGATTCCGGAATGCGATCGAGTTTCAGCCAACGAAGGCGCGTTCGATGACGAACTCGGCCGGCTTGTTGTTGGCACCTTCAGTGAGGCCTGCTTTTTCAAGCAGTTCCTTGGTGTCCTTCAGCATGGCTGTCGAGCCGCAGATCATGCCGCGGTCGATTGCGGGATCAAGGGCGGGCACGCCGAGGTCGCTGAAGAGCTTACCATTGGCGATCAGATCGGTGATGCGGCCCTTGAAGGGGTAGTCTTCGCGGGTGACCGTCGCATAATGCTTCAGCTTGTCGCCAACGACTTCGGCGAGGAATTCGTGGTTCTTGATCTCTTCCACGAGATCGAAGCCGTATTTCAACTCCGCGACATCGCGGCAGGTATGGGTGAGGATGACTTCCTCGAACTTCTCGTAGGTCTCGGGATCGCGGATCAGGCTCGCGAAGGGTGCGATGCCGGTGCCGGTCGAGAACATGTAGAGGCGCTTGCCGGGGGTAAGCGCGTCGAGCACCAGCGTACCGGTCGGCTTCTTGCGCATCAGGACCTTGTCACCCGGTTGGATGCGCTGCAGGTGCTGGGTCAACGGGCCGTTCGGCACCTTGATCGAGAAGAATTCGAGTTCCTCGTCCCAGGAGGGGCTTGCGATCGAATAGGCGCGGTAGATCGGCTTGCCCTCGACCATCAGGCCGATCATCGCGAATTCGCCCGAGCGAAAGCGGAAGCCGGCCGGACGGGTCATGCGGAAGCGGAAGAGATGGTCGGTGTAATGGGTGACGCTCAGAACCGTTTCGGCATAGACACCTTCGGGCACGATCAGTTCGGCATTGTCGGTCTTCACAGGAGCATTCATAGGCTGTCGGTCCTATCGTTCGGTCGATTGGGAAGAGCCTATAATCCAGACCGTCCCATTCCACAATTCAGCCGGCATGCAGATTTCGCAGCCGAGATATCCATGAAAGCGAAGGCGGCATCCTTGACCGAGGTCAATTCGCCGCCTCCACATAGCGATTTTTTGATGTCT
Source organism: Allorhizobium sp. (assembly GCA_045377275.1). GTDB lineage: Bacteria > Pseudomonadota > Alphaproteobacteria > Rhizobiales > Rhizobiaceae > Allorhizobium. The sequence goes on from JBJIOA010000014.1 coordinate 82,279, forward strand.
CAGGCGCCAGTGGAGCCAAGACGACGCCAGCTGAAACCACCGACCGCCTCGGACCCCCGAGCCGTCGGCTGATAGCGCTGGGCAACGCCCGTGAGACAGTTTTCGGCAAGCCTACGCTGGGCGACCGGGTTGGTCACGGCGAAGCTGTCAAAGCCGGTGCGCAGCATCAGCGGCACCTGGTCGATCAGCACGTCGCCGACGGCGCGGAGTTCGCCGGTGTAACCCAGGCGTTCGCGCAGCAGCGTTGCATGGCTGAAGCCTCGGCCATCGTTGAAGGCAGGGAAGGCAACGGCGATCAGCGCGATGCGGTCGAGATGCGGCTCGAGCTTCTTCACGTCGTCGGCCGGTGCGATCAGTACACCGAGGCCGACATCGTTGGTTTCGCCAACGGCTTCGAGGAAGGCGTCCAGCGGCAGAAGGGCCTTTTCGCCCTCCCCTGCGTTGCGCTCTTCAGTTTCTATCACCCAGATATCGCCGTCGACGAACCCGGTTTCTTTCCAGATCTTGGTCATCACTTTTCCAGTCTCACGCGGCTTCGGCAGAAGCGTTGCCGTAAAGCGCGTCCTTGAACGGCTTCGGGCCGACACGGCGATAGGCTTCGAGGAAGGTTTCCTTCGGATCGAGGCGGAGCCCGAGATAGGTATCGACGATCGTTTCGACGGCGTCCGTTACCTTTTCCGGTTCGAAGCCGCGACCAATGATCTCGCCGATCGAGGAGTTCTCGTCACCGGAACCACCCAGCGTGATCTGGTAGAGCTCGGCACCCTTCTTCTCGACACCGAGCAGGCCGATATGGCCGACATGGTGGTGCCCGCAGGCATTGATGCAGCCGGAGATCTTGATCTTGAGTTCGCCGATTTCCTGCTGGCGCTCCAGTGAGCCGAAGCGGGTGGAGATTTCCTGCGCGACCGGAATGGAGCGCGCATTGGCGAGCGCGCAGTAATCCAGACCCGGACAGGCGATCATGTCCGTAATCAGGTTGGAATTGGCGGTTGCCAGCCCAGACTTCTCAAGTGCCTGGTAGAGCGGATAGAGATCGCCTCTGGCGACATGCGGCAGGATCAGGTTCTGTTCGTGGCTGACGCGGATTTCGTCGAAGGCGTAGCGCTCGGCAAGGTCGGCGACCAGATCCATCTGGGCATCAGACGCATCACCCGGTGTGCCGCCAATCGGCTTCAGCGAAATCGTCACCATGCCGTAATCGGGATGGCGATGCGGCTGGACATTCTGCTTGACCCAGGAGGCGAAGGCCGGATCCGCCTTTTGGGCGCGGGCGAGCGCTTCCCAGCCATCCGGCCGGTCTGTCAGTGCAGGCGGGGCGAAATAGGTTTCGATGGCGCGGATATCGCCTTCCGGCAGTTTTAGTTCGCTGTCGCGGATCTGGTCAAACTCGGCCTCGACCTGACGGGTCAGTTCCTCGACGCCGGTTTCGTGGACGAGGATCTTGATGCGCGCCTTGTACTTATTGTCACGGCGACCGTGCAGATTGTACACGCGGACGATCGCGGTGATGTAGGTCAGAAGATCGGCTTCAGGCAGGAAATCGTTGATCTTCTTGGCGATCAGCGGCGTGCGGCCCTGGCCACCGCCGACATAGACGGCAAAGCCGAGCTCGCCCGCTTCGTTCTTCTTCAGCTGCAGGCCGATGTCATGCACCTGGATCGCGGCGCGGTCCGTTTCGGCGCCGGTGACGGCAATCTTGAACTTGCGCGGCAGAAAGGAGAATTCCGGATGCAGCGAGGACCACTGGCGCAGGATTTCGGCATAGGGACGCGGATCGGCGACTTCGTCGGCGGCAGCGCCGGCGAAATGGTCGGCAGTCACGTTGCGGATGCAGTTGCCCGAGGTCTGGATCGCGTGCATTTCGACGCTTGCGAGATCCTTCAGGATGTCGGGCGTGTCCGACAGTTTCGGCCAGTTGTACTGGATGTTCTGACGCGTGGTGAAGTGACCATAGCCGCGGTCATATTTGCGGGCGATATGGGCCAGCATGCGCATCTGCTTCGAATTCAGCGTGCCATAGGGAATGGCGACACGCAGCATATAGGCATGGAGCTGGAGATAGACGCCGTTCATCAGGCGCAGCGGCTTGAATGCGTCTTCCGCAAGCTCACCCGACAGGCGGCGGGCCACCTGGTCGCGAAACTGCTCTACGCGCGCCGATACGAAGGCGTGGTCGAATTCGTCATAACGATACATGTCTTACCTCAGGCCTCAAGCCGCAATGAATGCCGGGTCGGCATAACCGTGACCCTCGGCATAAGCAATGGTCGGGCCTTCCGCCCGGATACGTTCCCGCAGGCGCAAGGGGCGCAGCTTGCCGTCCTTTTCCTCGATCTCGATGACGTTCACATCGACTACGAGATTGCTGGCGAAGGCTTGCTTTCCCGCGGTTTCCAGCGCTTCGACAGCCTCAGCATGGCGGGCAACGAAGGCTTCCTGCAGCCGCTCGGTCCAGTGGCCGCTGGCGTCCAGCCAGACGGCGATGCCGTCAGTCAGGCGGTTTGCTGTCAGAACCTTGTCTACCATGTCAATTCCTCTGCGTTTCCAGTTCAGCCGTCACGCGCGCGCCCAAGGGTTCGGAGCGGCTGAAATCGGCGCCGGCGACTGCGTCGCCGATAATAACCATGACCGGACCCGTCAGCTCCGTGCGAGCCTCTAGGCCTGGCAATTCCTTGAGCGTACCGTGCAGTAGACGGCTGTCGCGGCGCCCGGCATTTTCGACCACGGCAACGGTCGTATCTTCGGCGAGGCCGCCCGCCATAAGGCGTTCGGCGACGGAGGCAGCCACCGTGCGGCCCATATAGACGGCGACTGTGGCACCCGACAGCGCAAGACGCGCCCAATCCGGCAGCACGTTGCCCTGCAAATCATGACCAGTGGTGAAGACCAGCGACGAGGATACGCCGCGCAGGGTCAGCGGCAGTTCGAAATCGGCAGCGGCAGCAAGTGCCGAGGTCACGCCGGGGACGATCTCATAAGGAATTCCTGCATCGCGAAGTGCTGCCATCTCTTCTCCGGCACGACCGAAGATCAGCGGATCGCCCGACTTCAGACGGACGACACGCTTGCCGGCATGCCCGAGTTCCACAAGGAGCGCATTGATTTCGCTCTGCGACTTCGAATGGCAGCCCTTGCGCTTGCCGACCGGAATGCGCTCCGCGTCACGGCGGCCCATATCTACCACTTCGCGCGGCACAAGCGCGTCATAGACGATGACATCGCATTCCATCATCAGGCGATGGGCGCGCAGCGTCAGGAGATCTTCGGCACCAGGGCCTGCGCCGACGAGGAACACGCGGCCTTCCACACGATCGGCAGCAACGCCCTTCAACAAGCGGGTCGCTTCGCGACGGGCGAGGCTGATTTCGTCGGCCTCGACGTGATCGGCGACCTTGCCCTTGAAGAAATCGCGCCAGAACAGCCGGCGCGGCGCACCGCGCGGCACGAGACGATCGACGGCGCGGCGGTAGGAATTTGCGAGACGCCCGAGCTTGCCGAGCGAGCGGGGCAGCAGACGGTCGATATCGGCGCGGATCATCTGGGCGAGAACCGGGCCAACACCTTCGGTGCCGATGGCAACGGCAATCGGCGCACGGTTGACGAGCGCCGGCGTGTAGAAATCACAATAGTCGGGTTGATCGACGGCATTGGCCGGGATCCGGGCCGCGCGGGCGGCAGCGACGATCTCGCGGTCGAGAGTGCCCTCGCCTGTTGCAGCAAAGACCAGCCGCGCGCCCTGAACTTGCGAAGGATCGAAAGGTTCGGCGATCTGCTCGATTGCGTTGGCAGCCAGAAACGCTGCGTAGTCGGCTTCCGGGGCATCGGCATAGGCGACGATGCGGGCCTCGGTGTTCTTCAGCAGACGCGCCTTAGCATAGGCTTCGTCACCGTTTCCAAAAACGGCGGCGACTTCACCCTCGACCTTGAAGAAGGCCGGAAAGACAGAAAGCTGTTTGTCCTGCTGTGCCATGAATCATCCGTTGCCAATGGACGACACTATCGCGTCCCGGTCTTTGAAATTGAAGAAACAGAAATTCCTTCGCCCTGCCGCTTGCGTATTTCTGTCCTAGTCCCCTTGCCGATGCGAGCAAATTGCACCGCAAACGTCGAAGAACTACCCTGATTTGGCGACAATCGCTCCGACAGGGGAAAAACCGCGGATCTCCTATCATTTCCCTTTCGAAGGTCGGTTGGCAAGCGATAGTATCGCATCGCACAACAGCGGAGGGGCGCCAGATGACCACACCCGAATTGACCCGTCGCCTTCTCGACGTGATCGAACACGACATCCTGCCGCTGACGGCTAAGGGCGTTGCAGCCGGCAACAAGGTTTTCGGAGCCGCGATCCTTCGCAAGTCGGACCTGTCGCTCGTTCTCGCAGAAACCAACAACGAGCTGGAAAACCCGCTGTGGCATGGCGAGGTTCATACGTTGAAGCGTTTCTACGAACAGGGCGAGCGGCCTGATACGAGAGATCTGATCTTCCTCTCGACCCACGAACCCTGCACCATGTGCATGTCGGCAATCACCTGGGCGGGTTTCGACAATTTCTACTATTTCTTCAGCCACGAAGACAGCCGCGACGCCTTTGCCATCCCGCATGACCTGAAGATCCTGAAGGAGGTCTTTGGCCTCGAACCCGGTGGCTATCGGCGGCAGAACGCCTTCTGGCTCAGCCATGCGATGATCGAAATGGTGGCCTCCGCCAGCGATGCCGATCGTCCGGCACTCTTCGAACAGGTCAGCCGGATCAAGGCGGAATATGACCTGTTGTCGGAGACCTACCAGTCGTCCAAGGGCGAAAACGACATTCCGCTCAACTGAGCGAGCCACACGGGATCAAAATGGAAGCCTCCACCGACATCAACCGCCTGCTCGAAATCATGGCGGCGCTGCGCCAGCCCGAGACGGGCTGCCCCTGGGACATCGTCCAGACCTTCGAGACGATCAAACCCTATACGATCGAGGAAGCCTATGAGGTGGCCGACGCGATCGAGCGCAAGGATCCGGATGATCTCTGCGAGGAGCTGGGAGACCTGCTGCTGCAGGTGGTCTTCCATGCCCGGATCGCCGAGGAAGAAGGCCTCTTTTCCTTTGGTGACGTGGTGGAGGCGATCGCGAAAAAGATGATCCGCCGTCACCCGCATGTCTTTGCCCGCTCCGATGCCGATACGCCGGAGGCGGTCAAGGCGCAGTGGGACAAGATCAAGCAGCAAGAAAAGGCCGAGCGTCTCGCGCGTCGCGCCGCCCGCGGTTCGGCTGCCGATCCCGACACCGGCTATCTCGGTTCGGTGCAGCGGTCCTTTCCGGCACTGACCGAAGCGTTGAAGCTGCAGGAGCGTGCGGCCAAGGTCGGCTTCGACTGGTCGGAGGCTGCTCCCATCCTCGACAAGATCGAGGAAGAGATCGGCGAATTGCGCGAGGCGCTTTCTGAAAGCAGGCCAGACAAAGTCAAGGACGAACTCGGCGACCTGTTCTTTGCGCTGGTCAATATTGGCCGCCATGTGGGTGCGGAACCGGAGCAGGCCCTACGCGGTACGAACTTGAAGTTTCGAAATCGATTCAGCTATATAGAGAGATCTCTTCAAGCATCAGGTGAAGCGCTGGACGGCGCATCTCTGGAGCGCATGGAGGAGTTGTGGCAGGCGGCAAAGGGCAGGTAGACGGCGGGCAACCGACGTCACGCAGTCAGCCGCAGCGCTATTGATGACTGCGACTGGGGACCTCCTGAGTTTCCGGGCTGTGCGTACCAATCTTGTTTAGCCGCCACCACGCAAAAGCTGTGAGAAGGAGGATCGCGGCAAGCAAACCAATACTTGCAAAGCCCCATCCCGATTCCACAGCCTCCTCCACCTGTGAACCGAAAACGAAACCCACTGAAACCAGCAAGGCCGTCCAAAGAATGGCCGATGCGGCGTTCAAGACCGTAAACTTGCCCCAGGACATGCTCCCGAGTTCGACCGGGAGAGCCCCGATCGTCCGCATACCCTTGGGATATCTGTAGATAAAGATGTAGGCGCCGCCGTACTTTGCGATCAGAGCTGTCGCTCCCGCATAAGTCTTTTCGGCGAAGTGCCACCTCTTTACCCAAGCGTCTCCGTATCGTCTGGCAACGAAGAAACGGGCCTCGTCACCCAGGTAGCCACCGGCAAAGGTCACGAGCAAAACAATCGGTAGTTCCAAAGCTTGGGCTTGCGCGGCATAGCCCGCAAACAATGGGAGACTACCGCTTTTCAACATGCAGTATGCAAACAGCAGGATGTAGATCCATGTCCCGTAAGCTCTTATCAGCTCGGCCAAACCGTCCATTTCACTTCACCACATCAATGTAACGCATCAAAGAACCAGCGTCGTAGATACGGCCTATGCGCTCTCTCGGATTTTGCTCTCCCCCTGATCCGCTAGCGAATGAATGGTCGTTGGCCGTTGAGGTCGGTTTGACTGCGCGGACCCCGCATTTCCGATGATCCAGTGCTCGAAGGAACTGCTTTTGCCGCAGCTGCGACCAGCATCATGGCATCGGGGCGAGACCAAGTTGGGTGATACAAGCGCCGTCCCCACGGGCGCAGCACTGAGTGTGCCGGACGGATGCCACATCACCACAGAGGCTCGCAAACAGGCGCTGAAAGACCGCGCCATGCCAGGGGCATCCGGGCGTGGCGAGCGGGTTCGCGGCGATCACCAGCGTGACGACCGGGCGCTTCCATCCGGTCACCCTGCCCTCAAAGCGGCCGCTGCCGGCAAAGGTCCAGGCGTGGCGGGCAATGGCGGATACGAGCAGGCGCGAGGACAGCCCGGCCGGCAGCTTTGGCAGGATTCGCCGCGCAAATGGCGGAATGCGATTTTCCAGGATGTAGTGTCCCGTGCGATGTCCGGCCTCGGCCAAGACGCGATCGGCTTCGGCGCGCGGGAGCATTGCGTGAATGGCGGCAAAGAGCGCCACGGGCTCGCGCTCCTCAATCATCGTCGTGGGCAGCGCACCGATATAGTGCCCAAGCCCGGCTGCCTCGAAAATCAGACGTGCGACACCTGGCCCATAGAGCGCGGACAGGGCCTGACCGGTCTGGATGATGGCGTTCGGACCGATGCGGGGTGGCGGACGCGCCGGAGGCGTTTCCGATCGCTCGGCGTCGGCGAACAGCCGTGCCAGGCCCCGGTCAGACGTGGGCATCGTGGCTCTCCGGCCCTCCGCCGCAGGCCATGACGGGGGTGCGGGCTTCTTCCGCCGCGCCGGCTTTGCGCGCGCGCAACTGGCTTGCCCGGTCGGAGGCCGCCTGCCAGTCGGCCATCTGGGCTGGCGCAATCTTGCGGCTCATGTCGAAGCCGAAATCGACCTTGTCCTTCGATTGCGGCCCCCAGTAATTGTGCTTGCCGAGGTCGTAGAACTTGCGCTCGAAGCCAGCCTTCATGAAGGCTTTGAGGCAGCCGAGCAGGTAGCGGCGGCGAAACCCCTTGCCGCGCCAAGGGTAATGAAAGAGCGCCTTGATAATGTAGAAGCGGCGGTAATTGTTCATCACGCGGTCGAGCAGTTCGGCACGGTCCATGGCATCCGGCTTCATGATCGGCGTGACGAAATTGTATTTCGAGAAGTCGAAGATCTCGACCTTGTCGCCCAACTCCTGAAACAGTGGAGAGAAGGGCCAGGGGGTATACATCGCCCAGTTGGCGAGATCCGGGTTCCAGTCGCGCGCCATGCGATAGGTTTCTTCGAGCGTCTCCGCAGTCTCGTTCTCAAGACCAACGATGAACTGTGCCTCGGTGAAGATATCGGCTTCACGGAGCAGACGGATCGCCTTCTTGTTCTCGGCGACCTTGGTTTCCTTATTGAAGCGGTCGAGCTTCAGCTGGGCAGCGGCTTCCGTGCCGAGGGAGACATGCACGAGGCCGGCCTTGCGATAGAGGGCGAGATATTCCTCGTCGCGGATAATGTCGGTGACGCGGGTGTTGATGCCCCATTTGACCTTGTCCGGCAGGCCGCGCGCTATCAGCTCTTCGCAGAAGGCGATGAACTTCTTGCGGTTGATCGTCGGTTCCTCATCGGCGAGGATGAAGAAGCCGACCTGATGGTCTTTGACCAGCTTTTCGATCTCGTCGACCACCTTTTTCGGATCGCGGATGCGATAGTCGCGCCAGAACTTCCATTGCGAGCAGAAGGAGCAGGTGAAGGGGCAGCCGCGCGCCATATTGGGGATCGCGACCCTGACGCCAAGCGGCACATAAATGTATTTCTCCCATTCGAGCAGCGTCCAGTCTGGCTCGACGGCATCGAAATTCTTCACGGTGGGGGCCGCTGGCGTCGCGATGATCTTGCCATCGTCGGTAATGTAGGCGAGGCCCTTGATCCCTGCCCTCGCCTCTTTCCAGTTCCCGGCTGCAAAGGCGCGGGCGAGTTCGACGATGATCTCCTCGCCTTCGCCACGGACGATGACGTCGATATAGGGCGCCTCAGTCAAAACCTGCTGGTACATGAAGGTGGCATGGATGCCGCCGAGGACCCGGAGTGCCCCCGGGCAGACCTCTTTCGCGATCTCCAGGCAGCGCTCGGCCATGTAAATCGACGGGGTGATCGCTGTGCAGCCGATCAAATCCGGCTGAAGGCGGCGCAATTCTTCGCGCAGCCGGTCCTCGGTCATGTCGTTGGTCATGGCATCGAGGAAATGGATGTCGGTGAAGCCTGCGGACTTCAGCGCGCCGCCGAGATAGGCGACCCAGGCGGGTGGCCAGTTGCCGGCAATCTCGGCGCCGCCGGAATGATAGTTCGGATGAATGAAGACAACACGCATGACCACCTCCCATGTGTGTAAACAAAAGTTGACACATCTTGTGGGGCGATCAGTTGACCTGGATCAACAGGATTAGAGGGAGCTTACCGCTCCCAGTCTTCCTTCGGCGCGGGACGCAGGCCGCCGAGCTTGCGTTCGAGTTCCTGGGCCTGGCGGTCCGTCAGGCGCACGTCGAGGCTGACGGAGCCGTCTTCGTGGTCCTCGCGGTCGCTGACGACGGCGTTTTCATAGAGCCAGGAGATCACGGCGTGCTTGTCGGCGGGAATGCTGATCGTGGCCTCGGTCAGGACGCCGGAGAGTCGCTGCGAGATGACGTCGAGCAGGGTATCGACGCCCTCGCCGCTGATGGCGGAAACGGGCAGGACATTCTCGCGGCCGGCCGCCTTTTGCAGCAGGCCGTCATGGTTTTCCGGATCCAGCCGGTCGATCTTGTTCCAGACTTCGAGGATGCGCTCTGAGCGCTCCTTCTCGTCAATGCCGAGATCATCGAGAATGCGCAGAACGTCAGCCGACTGGGCTCCATTGTCCGGGTCCGACATGTCACGGACATGCAGGATCAGATCGGCCTCCAGCACTTCTTCCAGCGTGGCGCGGAAGGCAGCAACGAGATGGGTCGGCAGGTCGGAGATGAAACCGACGGTGTCTGACATGATCACGGTACGGCCATGCGGCAGCTTCATGCGGCGAAGAGTTGGGTCAAGCGTCGCAAACAGCATGTCTTCGGCCAGAACACCCGCACCGGTGATGCGGTTGAACAGCGTCGACTTGCCGGCATTGGTATAGCCAACCAGAGCCACGATCGGATGCGGCACTTTGCGGCGCTTGGCGCGGTGCAGCTGGCGGGTGCGGACCACCTGTTCTAGCTCGCGCTCGAGCTTGATGATCTTGTCCTGCAGCTGGCGGCGGTCGGCTTCGATCTGCGTTTCACCCGGACCACCCATGAAGCCCGCACCACCGCGCTGGCGTTCAAGGTGGGTCCAGGAACGGACCAGACGGCCCTTCTGGTAGTTGAGATGCGCAAGCTCGACCTGCAGCGTGCCTTCCTTGGTGGAGGCTCGGCGGCCGAAGATTTCGAGGATGAGGCCGGTGCGGTCGATGACCTTCGCGCCCCATTCCTTTTCGAGATTACGCTGCTGAACCGGTGTCAGCGGATGATCGACGATCACGAGGCCGGAATCGTGCTCGTCGAGCAGCGCCTTGATCTCCGCGATCTTGCCGGTGCCGAGCAGCGTGGCCGGCCGCGGCTGGTTGACCTGAACAACCAGACCCTGAACGATGGTGAGGTCGATGGCACGAGCAAGGCCGATCGCCTCTTCGAGGCGCGCTTCGTTGGACCGGCTCGGCGCCGGCGGAGCGCCTTCAGGCAGTCCTTGCGACTTCGCCTGCTTCAGGACGGGCACGAGCACGAGCGCTCGCATGTCATCCCGGCGCTTTTCGTCCTCCGGGATGATCGAATTGTTCTTTGTATCGCGGCTGGTTATGATCTCAGTCCTGTCCGGAAGAGGCGTCGTCGCTCTCGAACATCGACATCGGCTGGCCCGGCATGATGGTCGAGATGGCGTGCTTGTAGACGAGCTGTGAATGGCCGTCACGACGCAGGAGAACGCAGAAATTGTCGAAGGATGTCACAACACCGGTGAGCTTCACGCCGTTGATCAGGAAGATCGTCAGCGAAATCTTCTGCTTGCGAACGGTATTGAGGAAAAGATCCTGCAGATTTTGAGAACGTTCCGCCATGGCGCCGCTTCTTTCTTTCTTGCCGGTCCTTTGTCGACCGGTGTGATTATTGTTTGGTAACTGATCAGCGCCGGGAAAATGCCCCTCGTCCCTTCGCCGAAAAAACTTGGTATCAAATCACCGTCTTCTCCGCAACGTCGAAAAAGGTCGAACGAATACGCTCGGCCATGGCGCCGGGATGACCGTTCCCGATCGCCTGCCCGTCGATTTCGACGATCGGAAAACAGATGCTGGTGGCAGCGGTAATGAAAACCTCCCGCGCCGACAGCATTTCCTCACGGGAGAATTCGCGCTCCTGCACGGCGATACCCAGTTTGGCCGTCACGTCCATCAGGCCTGTGCGCGTGATACCGCGCAGGATGCCGTGTTCAGCGGGACGGGTGACGAGTACGCCATCCTTGTCGACGATCCAGACATTGGTCGCCGCCCCTTCCGTCACCATGCCGCGCGAATCGACATAGATCGCTTCCTGCGCCCCCTTTTCCTTGGCCGCCTGACGGGCCATGGCATTGGGCAGGAGGCCGACGGTCTTGATGTCGACGCGGTCCCATCGGTTGTCCGGCAGAGTGATCGCCTTCAGTCCCGTCTCGTTCTTCTTCGCGATTACACAGGGATCGGTGATCTTGGCAGTGATCACGAGGCTCGGCGGCGTTTCGGCTGAGGGGTAGACATGATCACGCCGGGCCACACCGCGCGTCACCTGGAGATAGAAGAGACCGTTCTTCACACGATTGCGGCGCGCCACTTCGCGGATGACTTGGGTCAGGGCCGCGCGGCTCATCGGGGTCTTCATCTGGAGTTCGGACAAGGAACGGTCAAGACGGTCGAGGTGCCGTGTCAGATCGACGATCACCCCATGGCGAATTTCGCAGACTTCGTAGACCCCATCGGCGAACTGGTAGCCGCGATCTTCGATATGCACCGCCGCGTCGGCATGGGGCAGGTAACGGCCATTGACATAGGCGATGCGTGGCATGGGGTTGGTTCTTTCAGAAATACTGGATCGATACGCGGAAGAGTTGCTCAACATGGCGTACGGCGTCGGCAGCTGCGAACATGACCACGCGATCCTTCGCCTTGATCTTGGTTTCACCATCCGGACGGATCACCGTCTTGTCGCGCAGGATCGCGCCGACGCGCAGGCCGGGCGGCAACTCGAGCTCGCGGAAAGGCTTACCGACCAGCGGCGAAGTCTCAAGCGCCTCGGCCTCGATCACCTCGGCCTTGCCTTTCTGGACGGCATAGACGGCGCGGATACGGCCCTTGCGCACGTGCTGAAGTACGCGCGAAATCGTCACGGCACGCGGGTTGATATGGGCATCGATGCCGATAGAGGTGGCAAGATCGTGGAAGGACGGGCTGTTGATCAGCGCCATGCCAGACTTGCAGCCCAGGCGCTTGGCCATGGCGGCACTCAGGATGTTCGTCTGGTCATTGTTGGTGAGCGTCACCATCAGATCGGCATCCTGGATGTCGGCCTGCTGGAGGATGTTCTGGTCGAGCGCCGATCCGTGCAGCACAATGCCGTCCTGCAGCTGATCGGATACGGATAGCGCGCGCTCGCGGTCGTTCTCGATGATCTTCAGACGCGTCTTTGGCTGCATCTGCTCGATAGACTTGGCGACGTAGTAGCCGATATTGCCGCCGCCGGCGATGACGATACGGGCGGCTTCCTGTTCTTCATGGCCAAAGAGGCCAAGCGTTCGACGGGCGTGGTCCCGCTGGCAGATGACATAGGCGAGGTCGCCGACCTGCAGGTGGTCCTGCGAGCGAACGACATGCAGGCGACCATTGCGCCAGATGGCGCAGACAGTGGCCATGAGATCGGGGAAGAGTTCGCTGAGTTGATTGAGCGGCGTATCCACCACCGGGCAATCTTCCATGCACTCGATGGCAAGCATCGCAATATGGTCGTCGGCAAAACGGACGATGTCGGTGGCGCCGGGGAAGGAAATCCGGCGCAACACCATCTTCCCGACTTCGATCTCGGGCGAGATGGTGACGTCGATCGGCAGATTGTCGCGACTGAAGAGATCAGAATACTCGGGACGCAAATAGTTCTGTGAGCGAATGCGGGCAATCTTGGTCGGAACATTGAAGAGAGAATGCGCGACCTGGCACGCCGTCATGTTGATCTCGTCATAAAGCGTGACGGCGATCAGCATTTCGGCCTGGTCCGCGCCGGCGCGCGCCAGCACGTCCGGATGGGCGCCGTGCCCGACATAACCGCTGACATCGAGGGTCTCGGTAATGTGGGAGACAAGCGATGCCGAGGTGTCGATCACCGAGACGTCGTTGCCCTCCTGGGAGAGGCGTTCGGCAATACCGTAACCGACCTGGCCCGCGCCGCAGATGATGACTTTCATGGCAAGCTTCCTGCCCCAGGTTCGCGTCTACCGGATTCGTTTCGCCCGCTTATACGCCAAGCGATTTCAGTTTGCGATGGAGGGCCGAGCGTTCCATGCCGACGAATTCCGCGGTCCGCGAAATATTGCCACCGAAGCGATTGATCTGGGCAATCAGATAGTCACGTTCGAACATCTCGCGCGCTTCTCGCAGCGGCAGCGTCATGATGTGGGTATCGTTACGCGCGGACACCTTTGGCAACATGTCGGAGAGATCCTGCGGCAGCATTTCAGCGCTGATCGGCGCATCAGGACTGTCGCCCTGGGCCAGAATCATCAACCGCTCGATGTTGTTGCGCAGCTGACGGATATTGCCCGGCCAGTCGTTCGCCTGCAGAACCGCCATTGCGTCGTCTCCAATCTTGCGCTGGCGGATGCCGGCGTGTTCGGAAACCTGGCGCATGAACATGTCGACCAGGAATGGGATGTCCTCGCGGCGCTCGGCGAGTGCCGGCACCTTGACCGGGACCACGGCCAGGCGATGGAAGAGGTCCTCTCGGAACCGACCCTCGGCGATCAGGCTCTCCAGATTGTAGGCGCTCGACGAGATGATTCGCACGTCGACCTTGACGCGCTTGGATCCGCCAACGCGCTCGAACTGCTGTTCGACGAGTACACGCAGGATCTTGTTCTGCGTTTCGCGTGGCATTTCACCGATTTCATCGAGATAGAGAATACCGCGATGGGCCTCTTCGAGCGCACCGATCCGGCGCGGCTGACCAGGCGTGCCCTCGGTGCCGAACAATGCCATCTCCATGCGATCAGGCGTGATCGCCGCGGCGTTCAGAGACGACGAAGGGACCAGCCGAGCGGTTCGATCGCTTGTGGATCATGCGGGCTACCAGTTCCTTGCCCGAACCGGAGGGGCCGAAGATCATTATGCGACTGTTGGTCGGCGCGATCTTTTCTATCGTCTGGCGCAACTGCGACACGGCGACCGAAGTGCCGATCAGTTCAATCGCGTCCCCCGTACGGCGCTTCAATTCGGAGACCTCGCGTTTCAGCTTGGAATTCTCCAGCGCGCGCTCGGCAATCAGAATCAGCCGATCCGCCTTGAATGGCTTCTCGATGAAGTCGAAGGCGCCCCGCTTGATCGCCGAGACTGCGGTCTCGACATTGCCATGACCCGAGATCATCACCACAGGCAAGTCGGGATGGCGCAGCTTGATCTCGTCGAGTAGCGCCAGGCCATCGAGTCGGCTGCCCTGCATCCAGATGTCGAGGAAGACCAGACGCGGCACGCGATCCGAAATGGCCGCCAAAGCGCTATCGGCGTCGTGCGCGGTGCGGGTTTCATGTCCTTCGTCGCTCAGGATGCCAGAGACGATCTCGCGAATGTCTTCTTCGTCGTCCACTACGAGAATATCAGAGGCCATGGACCTTTTCCTTATCGCTTTCAGTCTCGATGGCGGTCGCGTCTGCCCGCGGCAGAATGATGCGTATCATCGCGCCCCTGCCCCGGTCGAAATCGGCCGGCGCGTCGTGCAGTTCAAGCTGCCCGCCATGCTCTTCAATAATCTTCTTCACGATCGCCAGTCCAAGGCCGGTGCCCTTCTCGCGCATCGTCATGTAGGGTTCAAGAATCCGATGACGGTTCTCGCTCGGTAGCCCGCGGCCATTATCGATAACATCGACAATGAACCGATCCTGGTCACCGTCGAAGGCGGACCGAACCAGGATCTTGCCGCCCTCGCCAAGTTCGTCCTTCGGCACGGCCTCGATCGCTTCGACGGCGTTCTTGACAATGTTTCCGACCGCCTGCGCCAGCATCCGCGCGTCGAAGTTGCCTTCGAGCGGCTCGGTGCCAAAGTCCCGCTGGAACTCGATTTCAGCGCTGCCGATCTCGCGCAGGAAGACGGCGTCTGTCAGGATCTCGCGCAAATCGGAGCGTTGCTTCGTCGGCTTCGGCATGCGGGCAAAGGCCGAGAACTCGTCGACCATGCGGCCGATGTCTTCGACCTGTCGGACGATGGTATCGGTGCACTGGTTGAAGACGGCCTTGTCATCTTCGGCAATCTGCTTGCCGTAGCGACGCTTGAGGCGTTCGGCCGACAGCTGGATCGGCGTCAGCGGGTTCTTGATCTCGTGTGCGATGCGCCGTGCAACGTCGGCCCAGGCCGTCGAACGCTGGGCGACGACCAGATCGGTGATCTCGTCAAGGGTGATGACGTAGGAATCGACCGAGCCCCGCGTCTCTTCGCGCGTGACCTGCACATTGAGCGTGCGCTCCTTGCCGCCGCGGATCATGTTGATCTGCTCGCGATAGCCACCGCGATGACGGACGGCGGCTTCCGCGAGAATGCGATCCACTTCCGGAGCCACCAGAGCGAGCTTTTGCCCGATCAGCTGCTCGGAGGGCAGTGCCAGGAAATACTCGGCTGATGGATTAACGATCGTGATGATCCCGTCGTCCTCAACGCCGATGACGGCGGCCGTGACACCGGACAAGACCGCCTCGATGAAGCGGCGGCGGTCATCGACCTCATCCTTCGCCTCGAGGATCTCATCGCGCTGCGAACGGATCTGCGAGACCATCTTGTTGAAGGTCCGCGACAGGCTGCCGACGTCGCCATCGGCGGCGCGTACCGGCACGATGACGTTGAGGTTCCCCGAAGCGATGCTATCGGCCGCCCCGATCAACAGTCGGATCGGTCTGACGATCCGGTCAGCAACTGCAATCGCCGTCCAGATAGCCGCAAGCAGGACGATCAGGGCAAAGCCGAGATAGAGAATGGCAAACGCGATCTGTAGCGTCGTCCGGCCGTCTTCCATCGATTGGTATTCGGCGGTGTTCTCCTCCATCAGGCGCATGGCTTGCATGACCTTCGGATCGACGGCGCGTATGGTGTAAAGGAATGTGCCGGAAATGCTTTCCAGCTTAATGATGGCGCCGACGAGGTTGGTCACGCCAGGCGGGATCAGCGTCGGCTGGCCGGAAGCGGCGCTGCCAAGGGCATCGCGCGGAATGGCCGGAAGGGGCTTGTCCGTATCGATATCGGCCTGGCTGATTGCCGAACCGTCCTCGCGCACCAGAAAGGCTCCCAGCATGCCGCGGCCCCGGGCCTGGCGTGTCATCAGATCCACAAAGCCCTGGCGGTCGAGGTAGAACAGGGCGCGGTTGCGCTCGAGGTCGTTGGCCATCGAGATGGTCTGCCCCTGCAGATAACTCGCGCTTTCCAGCATATAGGCCTGGGCGACGTTCATCGACGATGAGACGATCGACTGCGTTCTGATCGAGAACCAACGATCGAGGCCGACATTGAGCGTGATCGACGCGAAAATCGCGACCAGGATCGCCGGCGTGATCGCGATGATGGAAAACAAGGCGACGATTCGCACATGCAGACGCGCGGCGGCACGTCCTCGGTTGCGCGCCTTGAAGAGACGCATCACCTCACGTCCGATCAGGAACATCAAGCCGACGATGAACAACGAATTGATGACCGCAGACGCGATCAGGACCTCAGAGGTTGGCTCGATTGCCGTGAGGCCCAGCAAGATCGGCAGCGTCAGTGACGCACAGAGCAGCGCGCCGCCAGCCAAGAGAAGGCCGGGCAGTGCGAAGGATGCGCGACGATCCTGCGCCAATGCGCTGTCGACGTCCGCGGCGGAGGCAGTCCTCACGCGTGCCATCATTTTCCCCCGGATCCGCGAAACCGGATCTCGTTGCTGCGGCGACTTCTCGATCGCGGCAATTCTCTATGCTGTAATGCTCCGACAAGCCTACCTCACGCCAACAGCGCGTCAGGCCGCGAACCAACGTGGCTTTTGAGCAACGCATTGTGGCGAAATTGCAACGGCGGCTTGGACCTTGTCAAGCCGAGCGGGAACTGCGGTAAACCGACACGCCGAGCTCGCGGATCTTCTTGCGCAGCGTGTTGCGGTTCAGGCCGAGCAGATCGGCCGCCTTGATCTGGTTGCCACGGGTGGCAGTCAGAGCGGCGAGGATCAGCGGATATTCCATCTCGGTCAAAACCCGGTCGTACAGACCCGATGGCGGAAGCGCTTCACCGAAGGATGCGAAATAGGTCCGCATGTTTTCTTCGACAGCCTGGGAGATCGTCATCGTGCCCGAGGGCATGCCGACCTTAGCGATCGGGCTGTCGGCGACATCGGCGCGCAGTTCCTGCTCGACGATTTCACGGGCTATAACATCCTGTGGGTAAAGCGCCATCAGTCGGCGAACCACGTTTTCCAACTCACGTACGTTGCCGGGCCAGGGATAGGCCTTCATTACCTCCAGCGCCTCGTGATCGAAACGCTTGGGATCGAGGCCTTCTTTTTCGCCCTGCTGAATGAAGTGTCGGACGAGATCGGGGATATCTTCGGCGCGGTCGCGAAGCGGCGGCAGGCGCAGCGGCACGACATTCAGTCGATAATAAAGGTCTTCGCGGAAGAGGCCCTGATTGATCGACTGTTTCAGATCCTTGTTGGTTGCCGCCACGATACGGACATCGGTGCGGATCGGGGTGCGACCACCGACGGTCGTGTATTCGCCCTGCTGCAGGACGCGGAGCAGACGGGTCTGGGCGTCCATCGGCATGTCGCCGATTTCATCGAGGAAAAGTGTGCCGCCTTCAGCCTGCTCAAATCGGCCTGTCGAGCGATTCTGCGCACCGGTGAAGGCGCCCT
The DNA here is from genome assembly GCA_045377275.1 of Allorhizobium sp. Classification (GTDB taxonomy): domain Bacteria; phylum Pseudomonadota; class Alphaproteobacteria; order Rhizobiales; family Rhizobiaceae; genus Allorhizobium. Next base: position 99,839 of record JBJIOA010000014.1, read on the forward strand.
TCTCATGACCGAAGAGTTCCGACTCGATCAGATCCCGCGGGATGGCCGCCATGTTGATGGCGACGAACGGACCGTTCCGACGCTTGCCGTAGTCATGCAGCGCCTTGGCGACCAGTTCCTTGCCGGTGCCTGATTCGCCGGTGATCATCAGCGTCAGATCCGTCTGCATCAGACGCGCGAGAACCCGGTAGATTTCCTGCATGGCCGCCGAGCGGCCGACGAGAGGCATGCCATCCTGCATGTCATCATCAAGACGGGCCGGACGCTTTTTCGGTTCGGACAGGGCACGGCCGATGATCGCGATCAGCTCGGTCAGGTCGAAAGGCTTCGGCAGATAATCATAGGCTCCCTTTTCGGAAGCTTTGATCGCGGTCATGAAAGTGTTCTGGGCGCTCATGACCAGCACCGGCAGATCCGGCCGCGCCTTTTTGATGCGTGGCAAGAGATCGAAGGCATTTTCATCGGGCATGATGACATCGGTGACGACGAGGTCGCCCTCGCCCGCCGAAATCCAGCGCCAGAGGGTCGCCGCGTTGGAGGTGATCCGGACATCGTAGCCGGCACGGCTCAGCGCCTGGTTCAGGACCGTGCGGATCGCAGCATCGTCATCTGCTACAAGGATCGTCGCTGTCATCAGTTCGTTCCCGTGGATTTTGGCAGAGGCGCATCTTCAAGCGCCGTCTCTTTCGACATGGGCATCAAGACCCGGAATGTGGTGCGGCTCGCCTGGCTGTCACATTCGACGATGCCGCCATGGGCACCGATGATCTTGGCGACGAGCGCCAGACCGAGACCCGAGCCATTCGTCTTCGTCGTGATGAAGGGGTCGAAGAGGTGCGGAAGCAGGTCGGACGGCACGCCGGGGCCGTTGTCATGGACGCAGAATTCGAGCGGCAGGGAGATCTTTTCTCGCGAGCCGGCGACCGACAGCCGGATGCCGGGACGATAGGCCGTGGTCAGCTGGATTTCGCCGTCGGAGCGCTCGCCGATGGCCTCGGATGCATTCTTCACCAGATTCAGAAAGACCTGCACCAATTGATCCCGGTTGGCATAGACCGGCGGCAGCGACGGATCGTAATTCTCGGTGATCCTGATGTTGCGGGCAAAGCCGGCCTTGGCCACCGCCTTCACTTGGTCGAGCACGGAATGGATGTTGATCGATTGCCGATCGACTGGTCGCTCGTCGGAAAAGACCTCCATGCGATCGACCAGCGAGACAATGCGATCCGTCTCGTCGCAGATCAGGCGGGTCAGCGCCCGGTCCTCATCGGTGACGGCTGTCTCAAGCAGCTGCGCAGCACCACGGATGCCGGAGAGCGGGTTCTTGATCTCATGCGCCAGCATGGAGGCAAGGCCGGTGACCGAGCGGGCCGCTGCGCGATGGGTCAGCTGGCGGTCGATCTTGTCGGCCATCGACCGTTCCTGGAAGACGACCACGACATTGCCGGGCTGGCTAAGAACAGGTGCGACATAGAGGTCGACGAGCTTTTCCTGGCCGAGGCGTGGCGAACTCAGGTCGACGCGGTATTCGTTGACCGGCGCGCGGCGTTCGCGCACCTGCTCGATCAGCGACAGCAGCGGACTGCCGAAGGGGATGAATGTCGAAATGCGGTAGCGGGCGAGATGCGTGGCGCTTGCGCCAAAAAAGGCCTCGGCCTCCCAATTGGCGAAAGCGATGTGCCCATTGGCGTCCACCATCACCACCGGATTCTGGATGGCGTTGAGCACGGCCATGGCAAGGCCACCGCTCTTGTCATTCGCCGTCATGCGGCCTCCTGTCTGGCGCGCGCGCCATCGTTCTCCGAGAGTGCCCGCTGCAAGGCCTCGACAACGAAGCCCTGATCCTTCGATGTCATGATGGATGCCTTCGCCTCCGGTGCGAGTTCCGGCGCGTGGCGATCGAGATACCAGCCGAGGTGCTTGCGGGCGTGGCGCACGCCGACTTCGGCACCATAGTGTTCCAGCATCGCCCGATAGTGCTCAACAACGACGTCGGATATCTCGGATGCAGCTGGCCCCGCATGACCCGCGAGAACGCCGGCATGCCATGGGCGACCCTGGCAACCGCGACCGATCATGACGGCATCGGCGCCGGAGCGGCGCAGGATCTCGTGGGCATCCTCGACAGTCTCCACATCACCATTGGCGATAAGCGGAATGCGAATTGCGTCCCGGACGGCTGCGATTGCGTCCCAATTCGCCTTGCCTTCATAAAACTGCATGCGGGTCCGGCCATGCACGGTAATCAGCTGCACACCGGCGGCTTCGGCGCGGGCAGCAATGTCGGGCGCATTGATCGAGGTTTCGTCCCAACCGAGGCGCATCTTGACTGTCACCGGGATCTTGACCGCCTTGACGGTCGCCTCGATCAGAGACAGGGCGTGGTCCGGTTCACGCATCAGGGCGGAGCCAGCATAGCCACCGATCACCTTCTTGGCCGGGCAGCCCATGTTGATGTCGACGATATCGGCGCCATTGGCCTCAGCGATAACTGCCGCTTCGGCCAGCCATTTTGCTTCGCGCCCTGCAAGCTGCACCATATGCGGGGTGAGCCCTGCCCCTTTCAGCCGTGACCAGCTTTCGGCTGCGTTGAAGACCAGTTCGCGGCTCGCGACCATTTCCGTGACCACAAGGCCTGCGCCGAAGCGAAAGGCGAGTTGACGGAACGGCAGATCCGTGACGCCCGACATCGGCGCAAGCACAATACGGTTCCGAACAGGAACCGGGCCAATGCTGAAGGGCGTGTCCAACGCGACGGAAATCAAATGATTATCTTTCAGGCAAAGGGCGAATTTGCACTATTTTTAGCCAGCGTTCTCCGGCTTGCCAAGAGGCAAAGCTCACCGTTCGACAAAAATTCGTGCAAATGCTGGAAAAGCCGATAGCGAGCCGATAGAGCACGGTTGCGAAGGAAATGTGTCATGGACCAGGCGGGACGATGGAGCAAGAGCTGAGCGATACAATCGGTGTTGTCGTGGTTGCCGCCGGCCGCGGCGAACGCGCGGGAGCCTCCGTCGAAGGGCCGAAGCAATACAGACGCATTGGCGGCAAGCCCGTCATCTGGCATACGCTGAAACGCTTTCTCGACTGGCCCAAAAGTGGCCCAATCGTCCTCGTCATTCACCCGGAAGATCATGGACTGCTGGAAGCTGCCATTGTCGATCTCTCTTCTCGGGATTCTTTGATCGTGGTCGAGGGCGGCGCCACCCGCCAGGCCTCGGTGCTCAACGGGTTGCAGGCCTTGCACGACAGGGGCATTAGACACGTGATGATCCAGGACGGCGTGCGCCCCTTTGTCGACGAGGCTCTTCTCGACCGGATCGCCGTCGAACTCAATGCGGGAAAACCGGCCGTGTTGCCCGCCATCCCCGTGTCGGACACAATCAAGCGCGGCGACGCCGCAGGCCTCGTCACAGGTACGGTGCCGCGCAAGGATCTGTACGCTGCGCAGACACCGCAGAGCTTTCACTATGCAACCATTCTCGCCGCCCACGAGCGCGCCGCGACCGAGCAAGCCGCAGACTTCACGGACGACGCCTCGATCGCGGAATGGGCTGGCATCCCAGTCCAGTTGGTTGAGGGATCAATCGACAATGTCAAACTGACCGTAAAGAGAGATATCGCCATGGCCGACGAGAAACTGAAGGCTAGCGCCCTCCCCGACGTTCGCACTGGAAACGGCTACGACGTACACCAACTCGAGCCCGGTGATGGCGTCACGCTCTGCGGCATCTTCATTCCGCATGACCAGAGACTGAAAGGCCATTCGGACGCTGATGTCGCGCTGCATGCCTTGACAGACGCCCTGCTCGCCACCTGCGGTGCAGGGGATATCGGCGATCACTTTCCGCCGTCGGACATGCAGTGGAAGGGCGCGCCGTCGCGCATCTTCCTCGAACACGCAGCGCGGGTCGTGCGCGGCGCCGGCGGCACGATCATGAATGCGGATATTTCGCTAATTGCCGAAGAACCTAAGATCGGGCCGCATCGTCAGGCCATGCGCGAGA
>JBJIOA010000015.1:0-59965 GCA_045377275.1 Allorhizobium sp.
GGTCATCGTCCAGAGCTTTTTCTGATGCAGGTAAAAAAGGTCGCCGCTCCGGATGCGACTATCATAATTTCGTGCCCTAACGACCCCCGTCACTATGAAGAAGGTGACGAAGGTAATCCGTTTCATATGCGGACCTTCACATCATCCGAGTTTTTCGGGTTGGTCGATTCTATTCTCGGTCCAGCCCGCAGACGATTTATTGGCACTCCTGTCACGGGCTTTGGAAACTATGCGATTGATACCGAAGGTTTGAAAGTTGGTCACAAACCGGTCGATATGGTTCGAGGCGCTTTGCTTCCTGGTGTCGCTGCTCTAATGGTCGCTCCGGACGATGTTTTGGAGATGGATAGCTTGTCATACTACGTCGGAATTTGGGGAAATAATGACGTAAACGATGAAGACCAAAACGTCACTATTTATCCGTGTGATTTAAGGTCTGCTGCTCAGGCAGATCTGGCGGATGAAGTTGGACGCCTGCGTACTCAGATTTGGGATCTTCGACGTACGCATGAGATGTCGGAGAAATCGGAGAATTTGGAGAGTATGCATCGAAGTCTTCGCGCCGCAGCGCTTCGGACCCAGGCACTCCTCGCGGAAAATGCATTAGCGAAGGAGAGTATTCGAGAACTTACGGCAAGGGCGACCGAGAGCGAAGCTACTTTGGCTGCTGTGCCGTGGCGAATGGTCGGGGTGTATCGACGCGTTCATAGAGTTATTCCTAAAAGGGTATTAAAATTCGCAGCCAAGTTAATCGATAAGGCTCGTCGTTAATGAAGGTACTTCCTACAAAAGTAGCTGGCCTCAGTGAGATGTCAGCGATTTATGACAGTTCCCATTTTCAACTGAATGAAAACATCGAGCGTCCTGCCGGCCCAAACATCGGACGAAATGGTGAGAACCTCACCATTTCGTTTCTTTCGCTAGGTCGAGTTCATCTTTCGGAAAAGCTCTGCCGTTCCATCAGCGATTTCATCCCGAAATTTGCCGGCGAAGTTCTCATAATTGACAATGGTTCGTCAGAAAGTGAAATTGAAGCACTGACGAACATTCTTGCCGAGATGCCATACCGGTCGCGTATCGTGCGACTCGGCCAGAATTTCGGTGTAGCAGGCGGGCGCAACAGAACGATCGAGCATGTGCGAACCGAATGGTTGATGTGTCTCGACAACGATATTTACTTTATCGCAAATCCTCTGCAGCGCCTACAGTGGGAGCTGGGCGTGACCGGTTGCCACTTCATGAGCATGCCACTTATGGATCCAGACAGGCAGACCTTGTTTGCTCTAGGCGGACATCTGTTTCTAAATGCAGATGCCGATGGACGATTTTGGCTAGGCGCTGGGAGCGCCTATCAACAGGACAAGACGGGACCGCTGGAAGAGAACGTTTTTCTGGGTACGTTTCTCTTCGGAGGCTCTTGCCTTATAAAGGTTGAGAGTTTTCAGCGGCTAGGCGGTTATGACGAAGCCATGTTCATTGGCTTCGAAGACTTGGATTTGTCCATCCGCATTTTCCGGGCTGGAATGAAGGTGGGTTGCTCGGGCTTGACCGCGTTGGTACACGATCATCCACCAGCGCAGAACAATTCTGATGCTGATTACGAACGCACCCGGTTCTCCCGACAAATTATCGAGAAATCTGCGAGCCATCTTCAGGAGAAATATGGTTTCTCCATATGGAGTGATGTCGTTGAACAATGGCTGGAAAGCCAAACCAACAAAATGACAGGAGAAAAGCCGAGACTGGAAGAAGCGAAGCCCTTCGCAGCTCAGCCTGTCGTTACACGTCCCATGCGTGTCGCACTCGTAGTGGACAGCGATGACTGGGCCTTCGCCAATATCTCTCGTCAGATCGTCAAGGCACTCGGGCATAAATATCAGTTTGAAATTATCCCTCATACGGCGTTCGATAACTATTTCCAACTCCTGGTCGTGCTGGATAGCTATGATTTTGTTCATATTTTCTGGCGTGAGGTGTTGGCGGCGTTGGACACGCCTTTTAATGCGTCCTATGCTGGGCAACTCGGTTGCGATTTGAAAGTTTTTCTAAATCGTTTCTTTAGTGGCAGGCCAGTTACGACGGCAGTTTACGACCATCTCTTTTTAAAAGACGAAGAGGTGGCCGCCCGTTCTCATATTTTCTCACAGGTCACCGGTTACACTGTCAGTTCAAAACGCCTCGCCCAAATATATGAGACCTTGGAAACCTATCCCAAACCTGCAAACTGTTTTCCCCGACGGGGTGGATCTTGATCTCTTTACGCCTGTAAATTTAGAGCGTTTCCGCGAGCTAAACACTCGCCCAATCGTAGTGGGATGGGTTGGAAACAGCAAATGGAGTGAGGAGCTCGGAGACATCAAGGGTGTCAACACGATTTTGAAACCCGCTCTTGAACAGCTGAGGGCAGAAGGACTCGAATTCGTCACCAGATTTGCCGATCGACAAGACAAATTTGTTCCGCACCACAAGATGCCTGCCTACTACCACACGATCGATCTCTATGTGTGCACCTCGGAAATCGAGGGCACGCCCAATCCTGTCATGGAAGCAATGGCATCAGGAGTGCCTGTCATTTCAACGGATGTGGGGCTAGTCCCTGAGATTTTTGGTCCATTGCAAAGAGAGTTCATTCTCAGAGAGAGATCTGTCGATGCATTGAAGGATTGCCTGCGCCGTCTTCACGCAGACAGAAGCCTCTTTGCGGGACTATCGGAAGAAAACCTTATCTCGATCAAACCATGGGACTGGAAAGACGTCGCGCCCAGGTTTGAAGAATTCTTGTCATCTATGGTCGAAAAACACCGAGAACGGTATACGAAATCATGAGCGCGATCTTTCTCGCTGACAAGAACACTTTTGAGAACAGGCAAATAAATGACACGCGAGAGGACATATACGCCATTTCTCGACCTGGCGCTCAGTCTTTACCTATTCACGTCGCGACTACATAAACGACTGACGAGCGAGGGAGTCAAAGATATCTATTTCTTCTCGCGTGAAGGCGCGATGTTGAAGGACATGTTTGACGTTTATTCGGAAAAATCAACTAATGCGGCTGCGATACGCAGTCATTACCTTGAAGTCTCACGGCGCTCGACCTTCATGCCGTCATTGGGCCCGTTGAATCAAGAGAAATTCGACGTCTTGTTTCGTCAGTACAGGAGGATGTCGCTTTCCTCCTTCCTAAAAAGCCTTGCCTTGGACGATCACGAACACGAAGTACTTGCGGCCGCTCAAATAAGTGAAGCCGAAGCACGAAGCATTCAAAAAGACTTTCCTACCTCCACGCTGTTTCGTAAGCTTCTCGGGTCGCAGTTCTTCCAGTCTCTCTACGAAAGCCAGCGTACGCAAAGAAGTGCTGCGCTCGCGGATTACCTTTCCTGTTTTACGGATGGAAAGCTGCCGACATCACTCCACGTCGTTGATGTCGGCTGGAAGGGATCCATCCAAGATAATTTGTTCAATTGGTTTCGGCGCGTGGCTGGGCCGGAGGCATGCATTGATGGTTATTACATAGGATTGGTATCTCCCGGGCTGGCCGACGTACATAACCGTAAGATGGGATTATTGTTTTCTAGCATCCCGCGCCTTTCTGCGGGTTTTAGAACATTCAACGAAAACCGTTCTCTTTACGAGGTTCTGCTCCCTGCGCGCCATGGCGGTCCAAGGGCTTATGAGATCGACGCAGAGGGCAGAGCTGTGGTCGTTCGTGATCCGTTTAACGAACAGCAGATGATCGATCAGTACGTCCAGCCTGTTGCGGAAGTGATCATGGAACGGTTTCTTCTGCTCGCGGAAGAGTTCGCCGGGCGTGACGTTTCCGATGGATGGCTCCTCGAACGAAGTCTCCAACAACACGCTCGCATGGTGTTCTCACCAACCGACGACGAGATCGAATGGATGCTGTCTGTATCTCACGTCGAGAATTTCGGCGTTTTCGAACAATCTCAGTTTGGAGGCGGCGCGAAAAGGGATGCTCTGCCTCAACGATTGCGGTACACAATTCAGCTTCTGAGGCATCGGCGGCTCGGAGATCCTGGTTTCTGGCCGTATCTTACATTACGCCGCCGCGCCTTGTTCGGTGTCCACATTCTCTATCGAACATTCCGCGTGTGGCAAAACCGTTTCGCACGAGGGGCAAAATGACGGAGAAAACAAGAATATGCTTTTTGGTCGGCTCGATTGCGATCAGCGGTGGGACCTATGTAATCTTCCAACATGCCTGCCATCTTCAAAATAGTGGCTACGACGTAACACTGGCTGTGCAGGAACCATTTACCGAAACGACAGCTTCCTGGCATGATCAGGGAAAATCGCTACGCTGCATCCCTTTTGATCAGGCGAGAGCAGAAACCTTCGATTTGGTGATTGCCACGTGGTGGAAAACCGCCCTAGAGCTTGCGTCGTTTGATGCGCCGCGTTGTGGCTACTTCGTACAGTCCATCGAGTCTCGGTTTTATCCTGAGCGTGAGCGCCCTTTGAGGGCGTTGGTTGATGCGACTTACCGTTTACCCGTTAGATACATTACTGAAGCGACCTGGATATTACAGCACCTCGAAGATTCGTTTGGACAGGAGGCAGCTCTGGTTCGTAATGGCATAAGAAAAGATATTTATACTGCTACAGGACCCGCTGCAGCGGCGCGTTCGGCAGGAAACCCAAGGGTTCTTATTGAAGGCCACTTCAATATCGCGTTCAAAAATACAGCACTTGCCTTGAAATTGGCGAAGCGGGCGGGGGCGAAGGATATCTGGGTCTTGACAGGATCTCCTGTGAAATCACTGCCGGGGGTGTCGCGTGTTTTTTCCAGGATTCCGATCCACAAAACACCAGAAATCTATAGGTCCTGTGACATCTTGGTTAAACTGAGTACTGTGGAGGGCATGTTTGGACCTCCTCTGGAAATGTTCCATTGTGGAGGGACGGCAATTGTGTTCGATGTAACCGGCCACGATGAGTATATTGAGGACGGGGTGAATGCGACCGTTGTCAGAGACCGTGACACCGAGCAAGTCATCACAGCGTTGCGTTTGATGTTGTCAGACCGACAACATCTAGAAACACTTAAACAAGGCGGCCAGGCTACAGCTGCAGCCTGGCCGGATTGGGAGCATTCGTCGGAAATGTTCGCTCAATGGGTTCGAAATGCGCTTGTTGAGCCACAAGTCGATCGCGAGAGTTTGAACATTTTGACGGAAGCAGCGTGGTCACGATATGCCACCGACGAGCAACAAAGATTGAAGCAGGCGCGCTCGATCGTCTGGGGTTACAAACTCAAAGCTATCACCCGCCGGTTGCCTAGTTGGGCGCAAGATCGTGTGAAACAGCTATTGACCCTCAAAGAGGTTGTGTTTCCACCGAGAAAAGCGTCGTGATGTATAAACTGCGAACGATCGACGTCTGGGATACGTTGCTTAGGAGGAAATGCCATCCTGAAGCGGTCAAGTTTGCGACTGCGCATCGGATTTTTTTGCGTTTTCACGCGGATCTGTCTGCTAATTTCATAACTCCTTCGTCGATCTATGAGAGAAGGAATGCGATCGAGGCCCAGATGGCCCGGCGTGCTGAAAACGCGTCGCATGATGGCGAATATCAGTTGATAGACGTCTTGCGGGTGTTGTTATGCGATGTTTTGAATACGCCGCCGAAAGAAGAAGAAGTTTTGCACGTTGCTGAAGGGGAATTGTCATTCGAAATGGCGATGACCTTCCCCGATCCTGACATTCAAGAATTCATCAGAAAGTATCCGGCGGAAAAGACACTTTATCTTTCTGATTTCTATATGGGATCAGAAATGTTGGACCGACTGCTGGCTTATCATGGGCTGGATAAGATCGTCCCGGAAGGGCTTGTATCGTGCGATTTCATGTTGAACAAACGCACAGGTCGGCTTTTCAGTTACGTCCATAAGCTCTATGGCGTGAAGCCCCATCAACATGTCCACATAGGCGATAATCCTTACGCTGATGTGGAAACGCCGCGTCGTTTGGGTGTTGAGGCGGTCTCATATGTGCCGAAAGAGGCTCATGCTGCGCGCGGAGTGCGCGAATCCCTGTTTGTATCGCGTGAAGCGCTCTTCTTCGAACTGCATTCATCTTCTCAACAGTTGGCTAAGGAAGCCGTTGATTTACTGGAAAAACATGAAGCTGCAGCGTTTCAGATCGGTGTTCAAGCCGCGCCACTTTTTATTGGTTTCGCGCTTTTCATCGCCGAACAAGCGTTAATAGAAGCGCCGGATCAGATATTTTTCTTCACGCGCGAAGGTGAGTTTTTTTATCGGGTCTACAACACCCTCTTCGCCGACAACAAGCATGCTGGGTGCAGACTGCCGCCATCGTCGATCCTTGCTGTCAGCCGTCAAGCGACCTTTTCGGCTTCACTCGGAGAAGTCGATATCGGCGAACTTCAGCGAGTGTGGTCACTCAACACTCAGCAGAAAGTATCTACTCTTTTTTCAATTCTCGACATCGAGCCCACAATGTTTGTTCCACTTCTGGAGAGGCTGCGGCTCCGTTTGAATGAATTGGTTGTTAATCCTCAGGAAGACGATCGGATCCTAGCGCTTTTCAAAAATGAAGAATTTCTCGCGAAAGCACGTTCGAAAGCGTCATCAAAACGTGAGGAACTAACCGCCTATCTGTATCAATGTGGCGTGAGAGCGGGCCAAAAACTCGGGTTTGTGGACATTGGCTGGCGAGGCACTATTCAAGACAATATCGCTCGTGTCTTGCCCGGAATTGACACCGTCGGCTACTATCTGGCGCTTAGAAGATTTTTGAACGAACAGCCGCGAAATGTGCGCAAGTTAGCTTTTGGCCCGGATGAACGGTATACGACGGATATGCAGTTCTTTGAGACTTTCGAGCCGCTGGAATTATTATGCAATTCTGCAAACGGTAGTGTTTCCGGTTATCAGAAACAGGACAATCATGTTATCCCGGTGCGCGAAGTAAACGACCGGGAAAATATGGTGATAGAAAGCTTCACCCGACATTTTCAGGACGGTGTTATTGCAGCCGCTAGTGTGCAGCGACCACTGATAGCAAGTCATTCAGTGTGCTCTGCAGAATTGCTTAAGCCAGCACTCAGGGTTTGGAGAGAACTCGCATCGCGACCCCCAAGCCAATTGCTGAAAGCCTATTATGACGCACCTCAGCACGATCTTTTCGGTTTTGGAGGGTTTTTCGACCGAGGAAAGGCTCCGTCGCTAGGCATGCTCTTTTCGGCACTTTTTTTGCCTAGTCGACGCCAGTTGGTTATTCAGTACGTGAGGCGCACTCAGTGGTCTGCGGCGCTGGACGGCTTAAAGATAAGCATGGTGCACCGATGGGTACTGGTTGCTGTTTTCTGGTTAGCTCATCAATACAAAAGGCTAAAAGCAAGAAGCCGCTAGACGTATATCAGCCGGTACTTTGAGATTGGCTGTGACAAGCGATCCGTTGGCGTACAGTACGCAATTATGTTTGTGAGGATAGATTTATGACAATTCTCGTAACCGGTGGGGCGGGATATATCGGAAGTCACATGGTTTGGTCTTTGCTCGACAACGGCGAGGACGTTGTTGTGCTAGATCGTCTTTCAACCGGTTTCAGGTGGGCTTTGGCACCAGAAGCGCGGCTTTATGTAGGTGATGTAGCCGATCCTAATCTACTCGATTCTATTTTCAAGAATCATCAGATCGAAGCGATCATTCATTTCGCCGGCTCTGTCGTAGTGCCTGATTCCGTTTCCGATCCTTTGAGCTACTACGAGAACAATACCGTCAAGTCGCGTGCCTTAATCGCTGCCGCAGTGGCAGCCGGTGTTCCGCATTTCGTTTTCTCATCGACTGCCGCTGTTTACGGAACACCTCAAGATAGTCAGCCTGTTGCTGAGAACGCCGCACTTAACCCAGAATCTCCATATGGCTGGTCGAAGTTGATGACGGAGATCATGCTGCGAGATACCGCTGCCGCGACGCCCCTTACCTATACAGCGCTACGTTACTTCAACGTGGCTGGCTCAGATCCAAAAAGGCGTACAGGTCAATCTACAGCAGGAGCAACACACCTCATTAAGGTGGCATGTGAGGCAGCGATAGGTAAACGTGCGCGCCTCAGCGTTTACGGAACGGATTATCCGACGACCGACGGAACCTGTGTGAGGGACTACATTCACGTTTCTGATTTGACCTCGGCTCATCTCAAAGCTCTGAAACGTATGCGCGCCGGTGGGCGGTCGATTGTTGCCAACTGCGGATACGGACGAGGTTTCTCTGTGTTGGATGTGATCGATTGCGTCAAACGGGTATCCGGTCATGATTTCGAGGTCAGTTTTGTTGACCGTAGGCCAGGTGACGCTGCCTCTGTTATCGCAAATGCAGAAGTCGCCCGTAGGGAGTTCGACTGGGTGCCAGAGTACGACGATCTTGACCTCATAGTGCAGACGGCGCTTGCTTGGGAAGACTTCCTTAGCAAGCGGAATGACAAGTAAGTCCCAGCTAGAGCGCGTCCATTGAACGCGGAATCGGGTTGAGGATTCCCTTGCTCGCCGAATTCTCATTCCACCGCTCCGACTTGTGTAAGCGGTGGTTTCCTTGCACATTGACTAGGCTTGATTGGGCTTACCGAAAAGTTCCGCCACAATATCGACGGTAAGAATACGCCAAGAACGGTCATGAGTGGGTAAGCGGTGTTTCACTGGCACGTCGCCTGACAAACGCTAACCCTCGAAGCTGGAAATGATGGTCGTTAATTCTTCCATCTCGGCGAAGGTGACGTCGGCTCCGTATGGATGATCGGGCGGCGATGGGCTGTACAGCAGCGCCACCATACCTGCAGCCTTTGCCGCTTGGATGCCTACGAGGCTGTCCTCGACCACCACGCATCGGTGGGGTTCAAATCCCATCTGGCGCGCGGCATGCAGAAACAGGCCAGGATCGGGCTTAAAGCTTCCGACTTCATAGGAACTGTAAAGATTGGTACCAAAGTGAGGGGCTAGAGCACGTCCATTGAACGCGGAATCGCGTTGAGGATTGAACTAAGCCGCTATCGCGGCGATTGGTGCAGGCTTTGAACGGAGCCTCCTGACTGGTTGGATGGTGGTGTTGCAACCCACCCTTCAGACAGGAGGTCCAGATGGCTGAGCTTAGCCCTCTTCGCCGCCGGATGATCGAGGACATGACGGTCCGCAATCTATCTCCGGCAACCCAGCGATCCTACATCAACGCCGTCCAGAAGTTCAGCCGCTATTTCGATCGGTCACCGGATCGGCTTGATCTTGAGGATGTTCACGCCTTCCAGGTTCATCTGGTCTCGACAGGGATATCCTGGGCGTCACTGAACCAGATCGTCTGCGCTCTCAGGTTTTTCTACGGCATCACGTTGGGCCAGAATGATGTGCCCGAGCGGATCCCGTATGCGCGCAAGCCGCGCACACTCCCAGTTATTCTGTCGGCTGACGAGGTCGTTCAATTCCTCGAGGCTGTTTCCAGCCTGAAGGCCCGGGTGGCACTAACATGCGCCTATGCGGCGGGATTGCGGGTCGGGGAAGTCTGCGGGTTGAAGGTGGAGGATATCGACAGCTCCCGGATGGTGATCCATGTCCGTCACGGCAAAGGCAGCAAAGCACGCTATGTCATGCTGTCTGTGGAGTTGCTGGGAATTCTGCGCAGTTATTGGCGTCTCACACGTCCAGAATCGTTCCTGTTTCCGGGACGTGATCCCGGCAAGCCCATCGAGCCGACAGTGTTGAACGCTGCCTGCCGATCAGCAGTTACCGCGACCGGCCTTTCCAAACGCGTCACCGTGCACACGTTGCGGCATTCCTTCGCCACGCATCTTCTGGAGAATGGCACCGATATCCGCATCATTCAGGTTCTGCTCGGTCACGCCCATTTGTCGAGCACGGCCCACTATACGCAGGTTTCCAACAAGACCATCTGCTCTACGACGAGCCCGCTCGACCGATTGCGCCTGGAGGTGACGCCGCCGGGCTATTAGTCGGGTGCGCTCTGCCTTCGAAGTCGCCGACATCTTGCGGCGGCATGGGGGTAAGCGCTAATTTCGGCGCACCTTTTACCAGCGAGGCCTCTGCCGCATGAAGTGTCCACTTAAAATAGGTGGACGCCAAATATGAGTGACGAAGAGCAGAAACTGCGAGTGCGGCTTGTGGGGCGTGATGGGCGCCGCCGCTATGATCCAGCATCAAAGGCCCGGCTTGTAGCGGCCTGCCTTGAGCCAGGGGTTTCGATATCGGGCCTGGCGCTTGCCCATGGGGTCAACGCGAACGTTCTGCGCAAGTGGGTCAAAGATGCCAGGGAATCCGGGTTGCCGACGGTATCATCACGATCGACGTTTATCCCGGTCATCGCCGCCGACTTTGGCCGGCCTGATGAGACCCGCTCGCTGGATGTGGAGGTCGCACGATGTAAAAGCCAGCCGGCATCACTGGGGCGGACAGCAGGACCTTGTGGTTCTTCCAAGATCAGGGCTTTGTTGCCGAACGGCGTGAAGCTTTCGCTGGAATGTGGTGATGTGGATGCGTTGACGGCAATCATCGGAGCGCTTTGCCATGTTCAGACTAGGCGCTGATCTCAAGGTCTACTTGCATCGCGAGCCCATCGACTTTCGCGCCGGCATCAACAGCCTTGCTGTCCTGGTGCAGGAGACGATGGAGCTCGACCCTTTTGCGCCTGCGGTCTTTGCCTTTTGCAATCGTCGTCGCGACCGGATGAAGCTGTTGTTCTTCGATCGCTCCGGTTTTGTGATGGTCCTGAAACGATTGACCGAGGACAGATTCCGATGGCCACACCGAGAAACTGCGGTGGTGTCGCTTTCGACTGAGCAATTGCACTGGCTTCTCGACGGCATCGATATTGATGCGATGGTCCGTCATCCGGTTCGGCAATACCAGATCGCCGGGTGACGGCTGCCGACTTCTTCTGTTGACGCGTCGGCGTGGCTCAGATTCAAGAATCTGATGATCCGACCCGGCGAACCCAGCATTGCGGAACTGATGGCGCAATTGGCAGCGAATGCTGCCGAAATCGCCGCGCTGAAAGCCGAGAAGGAAGCGCTCAGCGCCCGCGTGGTCAAGCTCGAGGAAGAGTTGGCACTGGCGCGGCTCCATCGGTTTGCACCGAAGAGCGAAAAGCACGTCGATCGGCTCTTTGATGAAGCCGAGCAGGTTGCCGATGAGGAGGACGCTGGCGACGACGACGGCGATCTCGTCGACCTGCCGGACACGGGTTTGGCGTCAACCGAGAAACTGCAAGGCAAGAAGCGCGGCCGCAAACCCCTGCCAGCACATCTGCCGCGCGAGCGCGTCGAATATGACCTGACCGACGATGAGAAGGCCTGTCCGTGCTGCCATCACCAGATGCATCGCATGGGTGAGGCCGTCTCGGAGCAACTCCATATCGAGGTAAAGGCCAAGGTCCTGCAGAATGTTCGGTTCAAATATGCCTGCCGTCATTGCGACCGGACCGGCATCAACACGCCTGTTGTCCTCGCACCGATGCCCGCGCAGCCCTTGCCGGGCAGCATCGCCACGGCCTCGACGCTGGCCTTCGCGCTCGTCCACAAATATGTCGACGGCACGCCGCTTTACCGTCTGTCCCAGGCCTTCGAGCGCGCCGGCGTTCCCATCAGCCGCGGCGCTCTCGGGCATTGGGTCATCGGATCGAGCGAGAGGCATCTCTCTGCATCTACGATGCGCTGAAGCTCCGGCTTCGGGCCCAACCGCTCGTCCACGGCGACGAAACGACGGTCCAGGTTCTGAAGGAAAAGGACAGGGAGGCCACCAGCACATCCTATATGTGGGCGTATCGGAGCGGTGAGGACAGCAATGAACCGATCGTGCTTCTCGACTACCAACCCGGCCGCGGCCAGATTTATCCGCAGGCCTTCCTCGGCGACTACCGCGGCATACTGATGAGCGATGGCTACACCGCCTGGCGAACGTTGGAAGGGGCAACGCATTTGGGATGCATGGCCCATTCCAGGCGTCGCTTCGTCGATGCCCTGAAGACAAGGAAGAAAGGTGGCGGACCACCGGAGCAGGCGCTGAAGTTCTTCGAGCAGCTCTACCGGATCGAAAGCCAAGCCAGAGTAGAAAAGGCGGAAGCTGGAGAAATGCAAGCCGAATGCATTCGCCGTTTCCGCCGGCAGCACAGCGTCCCCATCCTGAACGCTCTCAAGGCATGGCTCGATGACATCGCGCCGAAGGTCCTGCCCGACAGCAAGATCGGCGACGCCGTATCCTACACCCTGAACCAATGGGAATACCTGACGCGCTACACCCAAGACGGCAGAATGCCGATCGACAACAACCTGCTGGAACGTGATATCAGGATTTTTGCCACTGGAAGAAAATCCTGGCTGTTCAGCGATACTGCGGACGGAGCCAAGGCCAGTGCCGTCGTCTACAGCATCATGCTGACCTGCCGCGCCTGCGGTATCGAACCATTGGCTTACTTGCGCCACATCCTCAGCGAATTGCCGCAACGCGCATCGGATGCCGACATCTCCGACCTGCTGCCATTCAACTTCGCCAGGACCGCTACTGCCTGATCCCAGACGAACGCTTGACAGCCACGACGGTCAAACGACACGCGGCAACGTGCAGGGAAATGAGCGCTTACGAACAAAGAGGTTTCATGGCTCGCATGGAGATCATGTCCGGTACCGAACGCAGACGGCGTTGGTCGGACGAAGCGAAGCTGAGGATACTTGCGGAAGCTGATGAGCCCGGTGCTCGCATTGGCGATGTGGCGCGCCGGCACGACATTCATCCGGGGCAGATCCGCTTGTGGCGGCAATCATTCAGCTATGCCGACCAGCCGACGGTGTTCCTCCCGGTGGAGATCACCCAGGAGGCTGGCGTAGGCCAGGCTTCTACCGCGGCAACCAGGCCGGTGATCGTCGAGATCTTGCTCCGAAACGGTCGGCGATTGAAGGTCCCGGCTGACGTTGAGTTGAAGCTGCTTGGTCCGCTGGTCGCTTGCGTGGAGGCGGCATGATTGGGCCATCGGGAAATGTGCGGGTCTATCTGGCCTGCGGAGTGACGGATATGCGGCGTGGCATTGATGGTCTGTCCGCGCTGGTCGAGACGGTGGTGAAAGAGGCGCCGGGCTCCGGTGCGATCTTCGGTTTCCGCGGAAAGCGCGCCGACCGGATCAAGCTTCTCTGGTGGGACGGTCAGGGGTTCTGCCTGTTCTACAAGATTTTGGAGCGCGGGTACTTTCCCTGGCCGACGGCGAAAGAGGGCGTCGCGCACCTGACGCAGGCGCAGCTTTCGATGCTCGTCGAAGGGATCGATTGGCGCCGCCCAGCGTGGACGTCAGCTCCTGGCCGAACGGGATAAAAGCCATATTTTGCAGGGGCATTCGAGGCTTAACGCTGGCGCACCAAAGGCAAATCGGCTAGATTTGCGGGTATGGAAACAGCGCCGCTGGACAGTCAGGACGAGCTCACTGCTTTGCGCGCACTGGTCGCCGAACAAGCGGCGAAGCTTGAGAGCCAGGAAGCCGAGGTCATCAAGCGTGACTCCATAATCGGGCTTCTTCGCGCACAACTGGAGCTGCTCCGACATCGGCAGCATGGAGCCTCTTCGGAAAAGATCGACCGGAAGATAGAGCAGTTCGAGTTGATGCTGGAGGAGATCGAGGCCTCCCGTGCCGAGGCTGAACTGCGCTCCGGCAAAACTCCTCTGCCGGAGTTGGACGATGTACCCGAGAAGCCGAAGCGCAAGCCTCTGCCTGATGGTCTTCCCGCCGAAGAACTGGTCTATGCGGCTCCGTGTAATTGCCCGACCTGTGGTGGTACTTCATTCCTGAAGGCACCCGACAGGGTGGTCCAGGTGCTCGAGCACGTGCCGGCGTCGGTCAAGATTATCCGCCATGTCGAAAAGCGCATGATCTGCCGGGAATGCGATACGACGGTGGCTGGCGAGATGCCGACCTTGCCGATCGAGCGCGGTAAACCCGGCCCGGGACTGCTCGCCCATATCATGATCGCCAAATTCGACGATCACATCCCCCTCTACCGCCTGTCCGAGATGTACGACCGGTTGGGGATAGATATCTCCCGATCCTGTGATGGCCGACTGGGTCGGCCGCGTATCCGCTTTGCTGATGCCGCTCGTCTTGTTGATCAGGGCCCATATCGCAGCACTCGACCGAATACATACGGACGATACCCCGGTCGATGTTCTCGACCCCGGGCGGGGGAAGACAAAAACCGGCAGGGTCTGGGTCTACGTCTTCGACGGCAGTGGCTATCAATCCGCCACTCCCGCAGCCATCGCCTATTACTACAGCCCTGACCGCAAGGGCGCGCATCCGGCTGACCACCTGGCAAGCTTCAGCGGCGTCATGCATGCCGACGGTTATGGAGGCTACAAAAAACTCTACGGCAACCAGATCATTGAGGCCGCCTGCATGGCGCATGTGCGCCGCAAGTTCCATGATGTGATCAAGCTGAAGCCGTCGCCGATCGCGGAGGAAGCGCTTTCGCGCATTGGAGCGCTCTACGATATCGAGAACCGTATCCGCGGCATGTCGGCTGACGAGCGGCGTACCCTGCGCCAACACCATGCCCGGCCCGTTCTGGACGAACTCAAGGCCTGGATTGAAGCCACGCTTTCTACGCTGCCGCAGAAGCAGAAGCTGGCCGAGGCGATGCGATACGCCCTGTCGCGATGGGCCGCCTTGAGCGTCTACATCGATGATGGCCGTGTTGAAATCGACAACAACATCGCCGAAAGAGCCATGCGTCCGCTCGGAATCGGCCGGAAGAACTGGCTTTTTGCCGGCTCGGACAAGGGCGGTGAGCGCATCGCCAACATTCTGACCATCATCGAGACGGTCAAACTGCAAGGCCATAATCCGGAGGTCTATCTGACAGATGTCCTGACCCGGATCGAGGATCACCCCAAGGATCGACTTGAAGACCTGCTGCCCTGGAACTGGACGCCGGCGATAGACCGACACGAGGCCGTCTGATGGCTCGCTCAAGGTTCATCTACGCGCTCAGCCAAGTCGCCGGCATGATCAGCGAGAACCTCGAACTGATCGAGGAAATCACCGCAAACTCGGACAACATCTCCGAAGGCGAACTGGTTTACGTCAGTGATGGCAGTGAGGATGGGACGAAGGGTCTGACCGAGAACGGCATCGAAGAGCTTCAAAGCCTACTGGCCGACATCAGGACGTGGGAAGGCGGTATCCGCGAGTTCCTCATCGAGACACAATGCGATCCTGAAATAATCGACCGCATCATGGTCGATGAGATGAAACGCGGCCTGTAGCATCCCCACACACTCGAAAAATGCCTTCGCCGGACGCTTACGCCAAGACGGCATGGCTTTGGGCTTGTGCCCGGGATGACAGACCCTTCGGAGGCAGTGGTCCGCCTATGGTCGTCTGTCACTTCGAAGATAGCCGCGCTGGCGATCGCGTCGCCCGGCATCTGAGTGGCTATCGCGGTACCCTTCAGGTGGACGGGCACGGTGCCTACAACAAGCTGGTCAGATCCGACGGCGGCAATGATGGCGTGATACTCGCCGGCTGCTGGTCCCATAGCAGGCGCAAGTTCTACGAGCTCCACGCTTCGGATAGCTCCAGGATCGCCACCGAGACGGTGGAGCTGAACAACGTAGATCCGCAGGCCTGGCTCACCCAGACCCTCGAGCGTATCGCCAAAGGCTGGCCCAGCAGCGACCTTGATGCACTCATGCCGTGGAACTACGAAGCCTGAACGGCCTCGCTCCAGCCGCTCGAAATGCTTCAACGGTCGGAAGACGTTCTACAATCCAGCTTATATGCTGTCGGGTGTGCATTGCTTCAGGAAACGCCCAGATGGCGCCTCTCAAAAGCACAACGGCTAGGGCTAGCGTCGCAATTACCTTCCAAGGTTTCATGTGCCGCTCCTGCTCATTACCTTCATCTAGCATCCATAATTATGGAACATGGTGAAGTTGAGGTTAACGTGAGCCTGTTCAGTCAAGCTTGAGCGGTCTGTGTTCTGACTGTCTTGAGGAGACCATTACTCGTGCCGTAAGGCGGCTGCCATCCCAAAAATTGCATGCTCTCACTGACGTCCACCTCTAGGTTTTCGGTCAATCGAAGCACAGCCTGTCGTTGCATGAGGATCTCTCCTGCATATTTCATGGTGGTCAAAGGTACCGCGATGGATCGAGGAGTCTTCCCATAAGCTGTGGCGAGATGGCGTAGAATCTCATGGGTAGACAGTGCCTTTTTGTCGCTCGCCAGAAATAACTGATTGGCGGCGTTGGGGTGATTGATTGCCACGCGCAGGAGATCGGTCAGGTTGTCGATGAATATCATCGACCGTTTATTTTTCACGTTGGGGAAGATGGACGGGAGACCGCTTTTTGCCCATTTCATCAACAGTCTGAAGTTGCCGCCGACCCCCGGACCGTAAACAAGAGGGGGCCGCACCACGGTCACTTCCATTCCGGTGGATTTGCTGAGTTCGAACAGTCCGCATTCGGCTTCGAACTTTGAAATCGCATAGGGGTCTTGAGGATGTGGTAGTGAGGCTGAGGTGAACGGCTGTCCCTCTTCCGTTCGCTCGCCATTTACCTTGATCGTGCTTACGAATATGAAACGGCGTATGCCAAGGTCTGCAGCCTGGCGTGCCAAGTTTAGTGTCGAATGGTAATTGGCTTCGCGAAAAGCTTCCAGGGGATCCGACGCGGTCTCCCGCATGACATGCACTCTTGCAGCCAGGTGGACCACACAGTCCACGCCTTGCAACTGCTTTGACCAATTTGTTTCCGGACCGTATGAAAGTATGCCTTCTGCGTCCGGGCAATTCTTACGTGAAATTGCCCGCACATTCATGGCATTGTTGCGTAAAGTCTCAACCAGGTTTGATCCGACAAAGCCTGAGGAACCTGTCACCATGATCAAGCTCATGGCTGAACATCCAGAATGGTCGGAGTTTTAGCCGAGTACGGTAATTTATGTTTTCTTTCGGCGTCGATGACTGAAAATAGAATTTCTCTGGCTGCGTCTTCGTCCTCGCCCTCGACCGCCTGGTAAAGGCGTTTCAGAGCTGATGTCAGTTCATAATGTCCGATCGCGGACGCATCGGCGCGCAGGATCTTTGGATGCTTGGTGTCCTTGGCGTTCTGACGGTCGTAAAATAGTTCTTCAAACAGTTTTTCGCCTGGGCGCTTGCCGACAACCTCGATCGCTATGCCGGGTTCGTCGGTGCCGGCTCGGCGGATGTTGAAGCCAGCAAGTCGTATCATGTTCTCGGCGAGGTCGCCAATCCTGATCGGTTCGCCCATATCGAGCAGAAAAACATCGCCGCCGGATGACAAAGCTCCGGCCTGAACAATCAACTCTGCCGCCTCGGGTATGGACATGAAATAGCGGGTCATATCAGGATCGGTGACGGTGACCGGCCCACCTCTGGCAATTTGTTGCTTGAACAGTGGTACGACAGAACCGTTCGAGCCGATGACATTGCCAAAGCGAACGGCACAGAAGGTCTGGCCCGTTCCGTGGTTGTTTGCTTCAGTCGACATATGGCGGACGATCAGCTCGGCCCAGCGCTTTGTCGCCCCCATCACATTGGTGGGGCGAACAGCCTTGTCAGAAGATATGAGAACGAAGCTTTCGACGTTTGCTGAGGCTGCAGCTTTTGCAACTGTCAGGGTTCCAAATACGTTGTTGCGGATGCCCTCCAGTGTATTGGCCTCGAGCAGGGGCACGTGCTTGTGTGCCGCGGCATGATAAACGACATTGACGTCGTGTGACGAGATCGTTCTCTTGATCAGACGTTCATCGGTCACCGAGCCAAGGACTGGAACGATTTGGCAGCCTGTTTTTTGCGAAAGCTCCTGCTCGATCGAATAGAGCGCAAACTCATTTGCCTCCAGAAGCACCAGTTTTTCTGGATTCCACCCTGAAATCAGGCGGCATAGCTCCGATCCGATTGAACCGCCGGCACCCGTGACCATTACCGTCTTATGCGTAACAGCGTTTGCAAGGAGCCCTCTGTCCGGTGGCACAAAAGACCGGCCGAGCAGTTCGTCAATCTCGATTTCTCGGATCTGATTGACAATGTAGCGACCGTCAACGATGTCGGACAAATCCGGTATACTGCGAACCTTAACGCCAAGGCCGGTCACCCTGGAAACGATTGAGTGGCGTGTTTCTTGTGAAAGAGACGAGAGGTTAAGGACGATCTCGCGGATGCCATATCGCTCGATGAGGCTTGGTAGTTGGTGTCCGGGGAAAACGCGGTAGCCAGCAACATCACGGCCATGGTTTGCTGGGTCGTCATCGACCAAGCCCATGACATAGCGATTGCCATGGCCTCTGAGGGCGCGAGCCAGCAATGCGGCCGACGGCCCAGTGCCATAGATCAAGATTGGTTCTTCGTCACGCCGCATGCCCGTCCCGACATTCAAAATCCATTTCGCAGCGAAGCGGGAGCTGCCGATGATAATTGTGCCAAGCATGAAGTATAGCAGCGGCACAGAACGCGGAACGATACCCTGGCCCGCCATCTCAAGCAGAAAGACGACAATGACCCAACTCATTGTCGCGATCGCCATAGCCATGATGATTGTCCAGATGGCGGCCTCCGGTAAATAGCGGATGACCGACCGATAGAGGCCAAGGCGAATAAAAACGGGGATAGCCACGATCGGCGCAAAAAATGCGAGAAGAAGTCTTTCGGACGTAATCGCAGGCGTCCATTCAGACAAGCGAAGCGCGTAAGCCCCCCAGAGAGCAACAAGCAGCAAAATCGTGTCTAAAGCCACTAGAAAGACGCGCTTCCAACTCCGTGGTGTCCGGACAATCCTGTCTCTCAACGCACGAACGAGCGGGTGTTCCGGCAGGTGGATTCTACGCATTTGTTTTTACAATTTCCGAGGGAAAGGGTCTTCAGTGGGAGACACCCTTGAAGCCTAGAACCTTAACACTTGTCATGGCGATAATCTTTAGATCAAAGACAAGGCTTGATCTACGCATATAGTCGACGTCATAGGCAACTTTCTCTGGTATCGCGAGTTCGTCGCGACCATTAACCTGCGCCCATCCGGTGAGGCCGGGCGAGAGCTGGTGCACGCCCTCTATAGTTCTCGCGGCTATGAGGTCGTCCTGGTTGAAGAGTGCTGGACGAGGACCAACAAGACTCATTTGTCCGATGAGAACGCACCATAATTGGGGCAATTCGTCCAAACTTGTCTTGCGAAGGAAGCTGCCGATCGGGGTGAGATGCCGGGATGGATCATCTAGCAAGTGCGTTGCAACGGCTGGCGTGTTGGTCCGCATAGTTCGAAACTTTGGCATCTGGAAAAGCTCGTTATTTTTCCCCACTCTGCTGGACCAATAGAGTGCTGGGCCAGGTGATGTTATTCGCACAACAATGGCGATAACAACCATAGGCAAAGAGAATGCGAGTAGCACTGCAATTGAGGCAATCATGTCAATAATTCGCTTCGCAGTCATTTTGAGTCCGATCGTACCCAAGGCTCGAATCTGAGGTCCAACGCTGTGCTACTCGACTGTGACCGACTTGGCTAGGTTGCGCGGCTGGTCGACGTCGGTGCCCATGAAAACGGCTGTGTAATAGGCAAGCAGTTGAAGCGGCGTCGAATACACCATCGGCGAGACAATCTCCGCAACTTCGGGCAGAACGATGGTGGCCATGGTCTCGAGCTTCGAGGCGGCCGCACCTTTCTCGTCGGTGATGAAGATAATCCGGCCACCGCGGGCTGCCACTTCCTGCATGTTCGACACAGTCTTCTCGAAGAAGCGGTCGAAGGGTGCAATGACGATGACGGGCATGTTTTCGTCGATCAGGGCGATGGGACCATGCTTCAACTCACCGGCGGCGTAACCTTCGGCATGGATATAGGAAATTTCCTTGAGCTTCAGCGCACCTTCGAGCGCCAGCGGATAGCTTGTGCCACGGCCGAGGTAGAGCACGTCCTTGAACTTCGAGAGGTCACGCGACAGGGCCTCGATCTGCGGCTGAACCGCGTTCAGGACCTGGCTCATGATGCGCGGCATTTCGGCGAGGCTCTTCACGAGCTGCTTCTCTTCCGCTTCCGTGATTGTGCCGCGAGCGCGGCCGGCGGCGAGCGCCAGCGAAGCGAGAACGGCGAGCTGGCAGGTAAAGGCCTTGGTCGAGGCGACGCCGATTTCCGGGCCAGCCAGGATCGGGAAGACCGCATCCGATTCGCGGGCGATCGTCGATTCCTTGACGTTAACCACCGCACCGATCTTCAGGCCGTTGTCGCGGCAATAGCGCAGCGAGGCGAGCGTGTCAGCGGTCTCGCCGGACTGCGAGATGAAGAGGGCCGCCTGATCCTTCGACAGCGGCATTTCGCGATAGCGGAATTCCGAGGCGACATCGATCTCGACCGGCAGGCGGGCATAGCGCTCGAACCAGTATTTGCCGACAAGACCCGCCAGATAGGCGGTACCGCAGGCGGAGATTGCGAGGCCACGGAGGTTGGCGAAATCGATCTCGGCCGCCATGTCGCGCACGGTGTGCTCGGCAAAGTCGACGTAATGCGACAGGGCGTGGGAGATCACCTCCGGCTGCTCGTAGATCTCCTTTTCCATGAAGTGACGATGGTTGCCCTTGTCGATCATGTAGGCGGAAGCCGAGGAGATCTGTACCGGACGATCGACCGGATTGCCGTCGATGTCGAAGATGTGGGCGCCCTGCTTGCCAAGGATCGCCCAGTCGCCGTCATGCAGATAGGCAATACGGTTGGTGAAGGGTGAAAGCGCGATGGCATCTGACCCCAAGAACATCTCGCCATCGCCGAAACCGATCGCGAGCGGCGGACCGGAGCGTGCCGCCATGATCGTCGACGGATCGTCCTCAAAGATGACGGCGAGCGCATAGGCGCCGGTCACATGGCGCAGCATCTCGTGCATCGCCTCGCGGCGGCCAAGCCCCTGGCGGCGATGTTTGGCGAGCAGCTGCGCGACGACTTCCGTGTCGGTCTGGGTGGTGAAGGTGGCGCCTTCGGCCGCCAGTTCTTCCTTGATCTCGGAAAAATTCTCGATGATGCCGTTATGAACGACGGCGACGCCCTCGACGAAATGCGGATGGGCGTTGGTTTCGTTGGGCACACCATGGGTTGCCCAGCGGGTGTGAGCGATGCCGACGGATCCGGGAAGCGGATCGCCGGCAAGCTTGCCCTCGAGATTGAAGAGCTTGCCTTCAGCGCGGCGGCGATCGAGCTTGCCGTCATTGATTGTGGCGACACCGGCGGAATCATAGCCGCGATATTCGAGCCGCTTCAAGGCGTCGACCAGACGCTCCGCCACAGGCTTGTTACCGACAATGCCGACGATGCCGCACATGAAATTCTCCGTTTCATACCAATCACGCGGCTTTTCCTAGCGGTTTCACCGCAATAGGCAATTGTGCGTGAGGTCAAATTGCATTTCGTGTCTTAAGGCAGTCTTCGCTTTTCAATGGGTCGTAAAGCGCTGACGATCGGACGTGTATTGATGCGACAGTTCGGTCCAGCGATAAGCGCAATTAGTTATTAGCGGGGGGTAAATGACCAAGGATCCCCAGTGCTTCACGGGCGACAATCTGCCAAGTCCTCAAACTTGGTTTTGCTTCGCTGATGCGTTGCCGAATGTGGCGTCGAAACTCAACCTTTTCCCCTAGATCATTTATGATGATCGCCAAATCAGCAGCATTGTCGGGTTCGAAGTAGAGCGCCAGATCCCCGCAAACTTCTCGCAGCGCGTCAGCCGTCGAACAGACAGCCGGAGTGCCGCACCAGAGCGCTTCGCCGGCTGGCAGGCCCCAGCCTTCGAGCTTGCTTGGCATCACCAAGGCAAGTGCGCCTTTGTAGAGTTTGACGAGTTCGGTCTGGTTCGGATTGTCGATGAAAATCAGTCGATCCTGGATGGCATGAAATTCCGGTCTTGATGCGTAGCGACGCAAGCGCTTTCGGTGAGAGCCGGCGATCACGAGTTGCGGCACGGTTTTGTTGTTCGTATCCAGCTGCCGCAAGGCCTCGAGAACGACCTCGATGTTTTTGCGGCCGAGATTTAGGGCAACGGTCAGAATATAGGGTTCTGTCGGTATGGAGATCTCTGAGGGTTCGATGCCGTCAGGACAGTGGTGGACGAGCTGTACCACGTTCACGGGGCCACGTGGTCTGGGAAGCATGCCCTTGTCCACAAAGCTTTGCAGCTCTTTTGCCGTGAAGTTCGAATTCGTCAAGATTTGGCCGGCCCGCTCGATCAAGAAGCAGTTGTCCGCCAGGAAGTTGCGATCGAGCTTGCGAAAGCGTTTCGTTGCGCCGTCATGCAGCGGCATGAAATCATGCAGCAATGGTACGATGGCCGCTTTTGATCCTCTGTCATTCAGCACCCTGACCATGTCTACGATCAGTTTCGGGCGGGCTGCGGAGAAGAAGGTGCCGGCTTCGATTGCCACTGGCTTCAGATGTCCGGCATGTTTCAGCCAATGATCCCTGTTTTTCTTCTGTGTCATCAGGTTCAAGAAACGGAAGATAAACGGGAGGATTGGGTTCTTGCCGAAATAGCTTCTCACCCATTTCTGGCCGACATCCTTTGGCAGATCGAATTCGACACTTCCGTCTGCTCGCTTGTGCCAGGTCACTTCGTAGAACTGCTTTGTGCCAAAGGAAAAGACGACGAAGCGAATATCGTTCTTCAGAAGCGCTGACTCCCGGCCGATTTCGTGCACCGTCCGGGCTATCCCGTAATACTGGGTGCGCTTGCCGGAGGTGGAGATCAGCGCCTCGGTGAGATCGAAATAGAGGGTGGCGCTCATCTACTTCCCTTGTCCTGCATGCTGTTTGATAAGGCATAGAGTATGCCTGAGAGCAGACAGAAGTAATGCGTGTAGAATTTGAGGTTCAGAAACGCATCGAACATCATCGCTAAGCCCCAAAACAGCGACACACCAATGGTCAGAATGAGCCTGTCGGCAGTCGACAACCCGTTTGAGATAAACCAAGGGATTGCAAGGAAAATTAGCCCGAGCGTGAGCTGTATCACACCGCCTGTGACCAGCCAGGTCAGATACTGATTGTGATTGTGCTCATAGCCATAGGTCGCATGGATCAGCTTTTGCAAATAAAGTGAGCCATGCCCGAATATCGGGCTCTCCTTGATTGCGGCGATCGACGTCTGCCACATGGCAAGGCGATGACTGATGGCCTCATCCTTCGTGACTGACTCTGCCTGACTGGTTTCGACTTCAGCTTCAGGCGCCGACGGCGTGGTCGCCAAAGCTTCCCCGGTCTCCGGCGCCGGGATTGCATTTACGGCAGTTTGCTCCTCAGTTGCCGTCAGCTGCGACGCCATGGTCTGAACGGTTTCGAAAGTCGATGAAAAGCGGCTCGCAGGGCCGCAGTCGGTGATCACGCCGATGAAGAACGAGACCAGCAGACCGGCGCCGGCGGCTAGGCCCAGATGATACCAGCTTGGGATCCTGCTCTTTAACGAAGGCAGAAAACCAAGGATCAGGAAGACGCCGAAGACCCCAACTTGTGCAAGGGCCACGCCCCGGGATCCAGTATAGGTGGTCGAGATGACGATGCTGAATGCCATAAGGGTGACGCGAAGCCAACGCTCAGACCCGGTCAGCTTCTCCCAACCGACCAGACAAATGAAGGTCAGCGTCGAGAACAACAGGGCAGGGATGAACGGCCATGGCGCAAGTCCCCTGACCCGACAGGCATCACGGATGCCGGCAAACATCATATAGGACAAGACAAGGAAGCAGGCGATCAGCAGCCAGGGCATGACCCTTTGAAAAAGCAATGCGAGGTTTCTGATCTGCAAACCGCGAACCAGTCCGACAACCAACATGGCAATCGCAATCGCATAGGATTTAAGGCTTGGATTGACGGGCCTCGGATCTGAAGCCTCAAGGCCTGTGAAAAAGAAGAGCGCGAGAAGACAGTAGCCGAAATAGAGGCCGAAAGGGATCAATAGGCTCCAGATCGACACGTGATAGTGCCTGTTCTTCAGAGCATGTAGGAGGAAGGGAATAGGCAAGACACCAGCGATCACGAGAAGCGGCGTGACCTTGCTACCGAGAAATAATGCCACGGCAAGCCCGGTGAGGAACAACATGTCGGTCAAGCGCCAGAGTCGGTCGAGGTGGGTGTTCATGATGCCGTTTCGGATCGTCTAGTGCCTGTTTTCTGCCGTTTCTGTCGGAAACTTCAAGCAGGGTCGATAGTCATCATTCACGCTCGCAAAGCATATTGGAGCCTCACGACATCATCGCGCAGCCTCCGAATATAAGTGCCGAGCCGTTTCCATTTTGGAAACTTCACAGACCGGTAGATGTCTCGGGTTGCAATTGTAGTCCCCCCTTGTGCAATCGTCGCGATATTGTAGCGCGATGTATAGACCTTTGCTCCATGGTCCCAGCCTCTCTCAAGGGCAGCATCCCAAGGATAGCGCATGATGGTCAAGTGCTTGATCAGCTGCATGGCGCCTCGTCTCGTCACGCCATAACAAGCGGACGACCCCAGAGGACCATGGATGGCACGACCGAACTGATCTCCAAGGGCCGAGGTTGTGCTTCGTTTGAAGCCGACCACGCGATGATTGAAGAACTTGATCACATCGGCCTCGGGCATGGCCGTAAAGGCCGCCATTGCCCGGTCTTGCAGATCGGGTGTCAACTCGACATCATCCTCGATGATCAATCCGACATCGACACCGCTGTCGAGGAAAGTTTGTAGCGCTCTGATATGGCTTCGGTAACACCCATATTCGCCAGCGAGCATCAGGCGCCCAGTGTTGCGGCGAAAAGCGAGGTCATCGGTTGCTTCGCGCTCATCTTCCGCTGTCCATTTTCCATCGACGGCGGAGACCCTGGTCACGTTGAGGCCAAGTTCGTTTGCCCGGCTCGATAGTCTTAGCCAGCGATCGGTCGATCGATCGAGATTGATCGCGAATAGTCGAATGCTCATGAATGTGTTCCTGCTTGTCCTCAAACCTGACGCTTCAAGAGGACATAGGGTGTGATGTCAGTGCTTAACGGTCGATATCCGGGTAGATCGACGCAGCTCGCATCGGCGATGATAAAGTCGGCAATTACCTCCGCTTGTTTGGCAATGCTGATTTTGTAGAAGCGTTGCATGTATGTGTGCAGTGCCCAGTCTTGCCAGGCGTTTTCGCAGGCGCTGATCGACGGTTTGCAGTTACTCTGACCAGCACAAACAGTCCTTTCGATAGCCGTAGCCTGTTCGATTGTCCGTGTATCTGTCCCTGAGCGACCCATATTGGCGATGACAATCACAACGGAAGCTACCAACACTGCCAATGCCGTCATGCTGAATATCTTTGCCCGCTCGTCTCTCAGTCGCGACAGAGCTTCCATGATCGTTGGCGCAACAAGGATTGCAAAACCGGCTGAATAGAAAAACAGCGATGTGTTGAAATAGAAGTTGGCAACGCGGGGGCTGAGCGCGATCGGAAAAGAAGCAGACATCCCAACCAGGATCAGGAATGCGGCCCGTTTGAAGCGCGAATCCCGGTACAGGCTTATGCTGCGCCCCAGTCCGAGGCGCCAGCTTGCAAGGGCCGTGAGCGCGAGAATGGCGAGAGAGTAGCCGTTGACGCCTAGAATTTTGCGGAAGACGTAGACCCCGCCGCCATATTGGCCGCGTGCCCCGCTCAAGCTCGAGGCGAGCTGAGCCGTAACATAGCGATCTACGGCCTCGCGTGACGCTTCAAATGCGTAAAGCGTTGCGATAAACAGGACGATTACAGCGAGAATGATCAAGCTGTCGAGCACCATGACGAGGAATGCCGGCCGACGAAA
Organism: Allorhizobium sp.; assembly: GCA_045377275.1. Taxonomy (GTDB): domain Bacteria; phylum Pseudomonadota; class Alphaproteobacteria; order Rhizobiales; family Rhizobiaceae; genus Allorhizobium. The sequence continues at coordinate 25,821 of JBJIOA010000015.1, forward strand.
TACCAGCCAGTAGAGGGCGGGGGCGGCGAGTGGGAAAAGCCCGACCGGACCCTTGGTCATCAGTGACAGGCAGATGGCAAGGCCTGCTGAGACGAGGAGTGCCAGGCGCTTCGCGGAGAATGCGGGGCTTGGTCGATCGTAAGCGATGACCACGAGCAGGACCGCCGTCAATGAGAAGACGGCAAGCAGGTTGTCGAGGAGATTGTTGGCAAAGCCCCAGTTCACCCTCCCGGCAATCAACGCCATCATAAGAGCAAACGGGAAGGCCTTTTGGATGGCGACGTCATCCTTGTTAAGCCGCATCCAGATCTGGAAGAGCAGGGTGGCCGAGATGACGAAGGTGAGCAGCGAAAAGCCCTTCTCGACCGCGATCGTATCACCGAAGATTGAGAAGCCGATCGCCTGCAGCCAGAACATCAGTGGCGGATGCTCGGCAAAGGTCGGAAAGAGCGTATCTGAGAAATGCGGTGCCCACATCGTCCCGCGGCCCTCTGCGAGGTTTCTGGCAACGGTCGCGTAGATGCCTCCGTCGAAAAACATTGAGACATGCACGAGCTGAACAAGGATCTGCAGGCAGACCGCAGCGCATAGCAGGATCCAGACGGCGTTGATGACTGTCTGTGAGGGCAGGGGGCTTTGAGCGGAGTTGCTGCTCATTTCCAGATAAACCTGTTGGCGATGACGAACTTCCAGACCGTGTCGATGGCAATGCCTGCAAGCGTTGCGATGAAAACCACATGGATCAGGTTCTCATAGGCAAGGGTCGCTGCCGAAACATTGGCGACGATGCCGACGGCGGAAACCGCGAGGAACTTGAGATAGCCTGACAGAAGACGTGGTCCCCGAAGCCGCCGGTCATGAAAGGTCAGAAGATTGTTCAAGAGAAAGTTGCTGGTCGCGGCAACCAGCGTTGCAACCGTCTGGGCTGTGGCAAATGAGGCAGACAGTCCAAGTGCTGCGTAAAGCACTGCAAAATGCACAAAGACCCCGGACCCCCCGACAAACAGGAAAGAGATGAGGTTCGCCGGCAGGATGCCCCTCGTCATCTTGCTCATCAGGAAGGTCGCGAATTTCCACAGAACATGGCTGTCGAGCTTCGATGTGCCATGCAGTCGGGTGCCGAAGTCGAAGAAGACTTCACCATGGCGAAGCGTCTTGTCCGTGTAGAGGATGTCGAGGAGCAGTTTGAAACCTGGATCGCCGAGCTCGGGTGCGAGCTTCAGGAAGCGGTCGCGGCGGATCAGGAAGAAGCCCGTCAGGGGGTCTGACAGTTTTCTGCCGATCACGAAACTGCTCAAGGCATTGCCGATCTGCGAGAGTTTGCGGCGAAGCGGGGACAGTCCTTCCAGGGCTTGGTCGTCTTCGAGCCGGCGGGCGGCACTGACGATGTCGAGACCCTCGCGCTCCAGGCGCTCTACCATTTCGAGTACTACGGAAGGGTCATGCTGCCCATCGGCGTCCATGACGCAAAGCAGATCGCCCCTGGCGCTCAGCAAGCCCTGGATGCTGGATTTGGCAAGACCACGATCGGTGAAGCGAATGATGGGTCGAACACGCGGTTCCATCTTGCCGTAGTCAAATGCCTTTTGAGCTGTACCATCGGCGGAATTGTCGTCGACAAAGAGCAATTCCCAGTCGTGGTCTGCGAGCGCAGTCTTCACGCGCTCGGCGAAAGGAACGACGTTCTTCGCCTCGTTATAGGTCGGCGCAATGATCGAGATATGTTTTGGCAGCACAGGTTCAGCCTATCGATGGTTCGCCGATGGTCGAAGCTCATGCGGGGAACCTTCTCCCTCGAAGCTGACCTGCCTGTCCTGAGTGATCATACTCATATTCCAAAGTCCCCGTCCGGCATTTTTGAAGGCCGCATTCCCCGTTCCCACGGGCTCGGTAGCATCTGGGCGCTTATGCAGCAACAGGCTGTAGCATGCTTGGTTGTTGAGGACGCTTGGCTCGTCGCCTGGGCAATGCATGTCAAACCTATTTTGCAATCGACAACATGTCCCGTAGGTTGAGAGTGGTTGTGGCGCGGTTGGGATCCGTCCAGCGAGGCATTTGCGTGGGTGCCGGGCTACCGCTGGGTCGCGGATCGGCGAACGGTCGCATGATCATGGCAGTCCTCGTTCGCCTGTATCCTGGTTTGCACTTGCATGAATCTGCAGCGATCTCAGTTTCTTGAGCCTCGAAACCTTGGTTTCAGGACGCCGGCGAAGAGACGAGAAAGAGGAGTGTCACCAGTCATATCGGAGATTCTAGTTGCGGCTGTGTTATCGCAAGGCTCGCGTAAGCTAAGGCGGCGAAACAATCACTATTGCATATCAGGAGTTGCTATGAGCCTTTATGGGACCATGCGGACGGGCGTCTCAGGAATGTCTGCCCAAGCGAACCGGCTGAGCACTGTTGGCGAAAATATCGCCAATGCCTCGACGACGGGTTACAAGAAGGCGTCGGTGCAGTTTTCCTCGATGATCCTGCCCACCACCAACGGTGCTTACAATTCCGGCGGTGTGCAGACAGATGTGCGCTATGCGATCTCAAGCCAGGGAACGTTCAGCTACACGACCTCCCCAACTGATCTTGCGATCAACGGCCGGGGCTTCTTTGTCGTTGAAGGCGCTGACGGGACCGAATACCTCACTCGCGCCGGCAGCTTTGTTCCGCAGGATGACGGCACGCTTCAGAATGCTGCGGGCTTTACGCTCATGGGTTACGAGTATTCGTCGACGGCCGATCCCACCATCGTCGTCAATGGCTTTGATGGACTGACCCAGATCAACCTGTCATCTGCTACGCTGACTGCGGCACCGTCGCTCACCGGTGACCTTGATGTGAACCTCCCGGCCAAGGCAGCGGTCGGATACAGCAAGACAACCTCGCTTGTTGCCTATGATAGTCAGGGCAGTCCACGCCTTCTCGATTACATCTACACGAAAACCGCCGATAACACCTGGGAGCTGGATGTTCAGTTCAATGGCCTGTCGGTCTTGACGCCTGCTTTTGACCCGACATCGGTGATCGATATCGCGGGCAATCTCGACATGTCGGCTGTCGTTGGATCAACCGTGACGGGCAACTATTCGCTTGTCGATACTGATGGTGTAACGCGTCCATTCAGTGTGCTCTACACCCGCACGGCCACTGGCTGGGATCTGGAATTCGAACATGCGGGAACGGTCTTCGCGACAGATTATATCGATGACACCGAGTTCGACGGCGCTGGCAACTACATTGATCCCTTGCCCGAAGTCATCCCGCCACTGACCGTTGGCACCTGGTCAACCGGCACTATCAATATGTTCTTCTCCGGTTTGACCTCTGTTGCTGCGCCGTTTTCGCTGACCGCTGCGATCGATGGGACACCGGCGGTCGCAGGGTCGCTCATCGAATTGACCTTCGATGCCAATGGCCAGCTGGTGAGCCCCTCGGAAATTGCAACCGAAGCCGTGACCATCGACGGGGCGGTCTTGAACGGCCTCACCCTGGATATCAGTGGGTCGACACAGTTGGCCTCCGACTTCGCAGTTGCCAACGGTCGCGTGGACGGCAATGCGTCAAGCGAGGTTGTCAGCTATGAAATCAGTGACAAGGGCATTGTCTTCCTGAAATACTCAAACGGCGATCTTCAGCCGAGATTCAGGCTGGCGATCGCGGACGTGCAAAGTCCCGATAACCTCAATCCTGTCTCGGGTAATGTGTATTCGCAAAGCAATTCGTCAGGTGTCATCGTCATGGGCTATGCTGGAAGTAGCGGCTACGGCACTGTTCTTTCCGGGGCGCTGGAAGATTCGAACGTCGATATCGCCGAGGAACTGACGGCGATGATTGAGGCGCAACGAAACTACACAGCCAATTCCAAGGTGTTTCAGACCGGATCCGAACTGATGGAAGTCCTGGTCAACCTGAAGCGCTGAGCCATCCGATTCCTCGGTATCTTGGACTGAGTGATTACCTCGGTTCTCACTCAGGTGTTTCTCGAGGATGTCCTACGTGCCGTTATGCCTCGGCTCTGCATCTTACCTATTGAGGACGTCTGAGGGCCCTCTGGCCAAATCTGGGTTTGTTGGCTGGGTTGGCGACTGATGGCTCGGGCTCTCAGTCGACATCCTTCAAGGCATCGAGCGGGCCGGTAAGGGCCGTTCGTGGCTTGACCAGCATGGGCTGGACGAGATGGGTAATGGCGGCTGGGCGTTGCGTCTTCAGGATCTTGAAGCCTTCCTCGATCATCGCCTCGCTGTCCTGGCGGATCATATAGACGGGGAAGGGGAGGAAGGAGCCAAAGGGGTCGTAGTCGTAGCAGCCGACGATGATATCGGCGAAGGTCTCGTGCGGATGCTGGCCTAAGAAGCGGATCAGACCCTCGAGGTTGATCGAGGAGTTGACGAAGAAGCAGCGTGGCAGCTTGCCATGGCTTTCGTAAAAGGTCTCAAACGCGCGTGCCGTCATGCCCGGGGAATAGCCCGTCGGCTGGATGCAGGCTTCATTGTCGCTTTTGAGGAGCGTGTTCTTGATGTCTCTGAAGCCGCGGATACGCTCACGGCTTGCATGGTCGTCACGGCCGCCGAAGAGATACACCTCGTTGGGATCAAGGGGGCCCTCGTCTTTTGCCCGCTCGATGATCGCCCGCGTCAGCATGCGAGCGCCTTCAAAATTGTCCGAGATGACCGAGGGCGCTCTTGTGCCGGGAAGGTCGATGTTCACATGTCGGAGGCCCGCCCTGGCACAGATTTCGTGAACGCCATCGGGATCGGTTGCACCGGCAATGAAGAGTTCATCGATCGAATAGGAAATCAGTGTCTCGACGATCTGACGTTCTTCATCCGGATCGCGGCAGGCGCTGACGACAATCGGGCATTGTCCTCGACTTCTCACCTCAGCCTCGAAACTTTGCGCCATCGACGAAAAGTATCTGTTGTCATGGACTGGCAACAAGAGACCGACAAGCCCGGAGCGTGAAGAGCGCAGGCCTCTCGCCTGAAGGTTCGCCGTATAGTCATGCTCGTCAGCCAGCCCCTGGATCAGCTGTGCGGTCGCTTCCTTGATGCGGCGCTTTCGCCAGCTGCCATTTAAAACCGCGCTGACCGTTGAGGGCGAACAGCCCGACAGGACCGAAAGGTCGTAGATCGTCGCCTTTTTCTTCGTCGTTTCCGTCATCTGGTGCTCGTCTCCCTCGATGTCTCCATAGAAAAATTCCCCTCTTGACGAAAGTCTAGCCTTGATTGATATTGATTGCACCATCGATTGTGCAAAAAAGAAATATCGATTGTGCACTATGGTTCGCCGGAGGAGGCGATTGAGAGGCTTGAGGAATTCTCATGACCTTGAGGAAACGGGAGAGGCCGGACGCTCTGTGTCACGGTCGTGGGTCGTTGTTCGACGATCCCAAAGAGGAGGAGTGAACATGAAAAAGTTTATCGTGGCAGCCCTTGCTGCATCGCTTTCGCTTGGCGGCGCCGCCATTGCGAGTGCCGCCGACAAGGTCGGCGTCGTCGTCAAGATCGGTGGTATTCCATGGTTCAACGCCATGGAAGCTGGCATCAAGGAGCAGGGTGAAAAGCTCGGTCTGGATGCCTTCATGGTCGGCCCGACCAGTGCCGATCCCGCCCTTCAGGTCCGTGCGATCGAGGATCTGATCGCCCAGGGCGTCAAAGTCATCGGCGTCGTGCCCAATGATGCAAAGGTGCTCGAGCCGGTGCTGCAAAAGGCACAAGCCGCCGGCATCAAGGTCGTCACGCATGAATCGCCCTCGCAGAAGGGCGCCGACTGGAATTTCGAGCTCGCCTCTTCGACCGGTTTTGGCGAAGCCCATGCCAAGCTTCTGGCTGAAAAGACCGGTGGCAAGGGTGAATATGCCGTCTATGTCGGCTCGCTCACCGTGCCGCTGCATAATGCCTGGGCCGATGCCGCGATCGAATATCTGAAGGTCAACCATCCCGAGATGAAGCTGGTCGGTGACCGCTACGGTGTGGCCGAAGACGTCGACAAGAGCCGCTCGACAGCGCTTGACCTGATTGCCGCCCATCCCGACCTTAAAGGCTTCCTCGCCTTCGGCAGCCAGGGTCCGATCGGTGCAGGACGCGCCGTTGAAGAGCGCCGCAAGACCGGCGAGATCTTTGTCATCGGACCTTTCTCGCCCGGCCAGGGCCAAAAACTGATCAAGTCGGACGCCATCACCGGCGGCTTCATGTGGAATCCGAAGCAGGCTGGCGAAGTCTTCGTCACCATGGCGGATCGCCTGATCAAGGGCGAAAGCATCAAGGAAGGCGACGAGATCGAAGGTCTCGGCGTAATCCAGCCAGTCGGCAACGACATCATCGTCGATCAGCTTCTGGCGATCAACAAGGATACCGTCGACGAACTCGCCGCCATGGGGCTTTAAACCCAGCGAAAGGCCTCCCCGGATCCCGATCTGCATCGTCTTTTATGTAGATCATGGACCTTCGCTGAATACCGGTGTCCGACTTTGAGATTTGGTCGGACACCGGACCTCGCCAGAATATTTGCAAGACAGGCCAGTATCATGACCATTGCGACGGATCAGGGCAGGACTGCCCGGCCGCTGCTTTCGCTGCGTGCCATCAACATGACCTTCGGAGGCGTTCGGGCCCTGAACGACGTTTCCTTTGACGTCATGCCCGGCGAAGTCCACTGCTTGGCTGGCGAAAATGGCTGTGGCAAGAGCACGCTGATCAAGGTGATCACCGGCGTCTATCGTCCGGCGACCGGTGCTTCAATCGAATTCGACGGTGAAGAGATCGCGCAGATGAGCCCGGCCAAGGCGCAAAGCCTCGGGATCAAGGTTATCTGGCAGGATCTTGCCCTCTTTCCCGAAATGACGGTTGCTGAAAACATCGCGTTCCAGACGCTGGCCGGTGCTCGTCCGCGCCTCGTCAACTATTCGAGCATCCGCAAGATCGCAGAAGATGCGCTCAAGCGCCTGGGCGTCGTTCTTGATGTCGATCGGCCGCTGAAGGACTATGCCATTGCCCAGCGCCAGATCGTGGCGATTGCTCGCGCGCTGGTCGGCGAAGCCCGCATCGTCTTCATGGATGAGCCGACGGCTTCGCTCACTCAGTCCGAGACCGATTATCTCCTGCAGATCGTCCGCAATCTTGCCTCATCCGGTGTCTCCGTCGTTTTCGTCAGCCACAGGCTTGCCGAAGTGCTCGAGATCTCCTCGCGCATCACCGTGCTTCGCGACGGAAAGCTCGTCGGTGTATTTCCAGTCGAAGGCATGACCCAGTCCAAGGTCACCGAGCTGATGACGGGCCGGACCTTCGATCAGAGCGTGCGTGCGCGCTCGGTTGAGGGGAATGATGTCATCTTGTCGGTTGAAGGGCTGTCCCGCCGCGGCGAATTTTCGGATATCAGCTTCACACTGCGGCGTGGCGAAACGCTTGGCATCACCGGGCTTCTCGGGTCTGGCCGGACCGAGCTTGCCTTGACGCTTTTTGGCATGCACCGCCCGCATGCCGGCTCCATTCTTCTGGATGGCCGACCGGTTTCCTTCTCGTCCAACCGGGATGCGATCAAGGCCGGCATTGCCTATCTCTCCGAAGATCGCCTGGCGCTCGGGCTTAATCAGCCGCAATCGATCGCCGACAATCTGGTCATGGCCTCGCTCAGCAAGATCCTGCGTGGAGGCCTGATTGCACCGGATCGCAAGGCCTCTCTTGTCGAGCGCTGGATTGCCGATCTCGGTGTGAAGATCGGCCTGCCGGAGGATGCGATCTCCACGCTGTCTGGTGGCAATCAGCAAAGGGTGGCAATTGCCAAATGGCTGGCGACCGATCCGCGTGTGCTGATCCTCGATGCCCCAACTGTCGGGGTCGATGTCGGGGCAAGGGCCGGCATCTTCGAGATCGTCGCACGGCTGTCTGAAAGCGGCCTTTCGATCATTCTGATCTCCGACGAAGTACCGGAAGTCTATTTCAACGCCGACCGGGTCCTCCACATGGACAAGGGGGAAATCAAGGCAAGCTTTGATCCGCGCATCACGAGCCTCAACGCGATCGAGGAGGCCGTCTATGCGTAAGCTGCTTGTCTCCCATCCGACCGAACTGGTGTTGATCATCGTCATTGCCGCGATCAGCCTGGCGCTTTCCCTGCTCACGGATCGTTTCTTCACCCTCGGCAATATGTTCGACCTTCTGAATATCAGCGCAGTCAACATCATCTTTGCCGTCGGTCTGCTCGTTGTCCTGATCGCTGGCGGGATCGACATCTCCTTTGCTGTCGCAGCCTCGGTCGTTCAATATGCAACCGCCCTTGCGCTCGCCCAGCTTGGTGGTGGGGACTGGGTAACGGGCTTTTTGCTTGCGGCCCTCTTCGGCATTGCGCTTGGCCTGATCAACGCCTTTCTCATTCACCGTTTCCAGATCATCTCGATCGTTGCCACCATTGCCACCTTCAACGTGTATTTCGGGCTGTTGATGTTCTTCACCCGTGGTGTGTCGATCTACAATCTGCCTGACTGGCTGACCACGCGTGTCATCGTCTTCGAGCGCGAAATGGCGGATGGAAGCTGGGCCGAAATCACCTTGCCGGTCATCGTCATGCTGGTCTGTGTCAGCGCCACCTGGTTCTTCGTGACGCGCACCACCACAGGCCGCCAGCTCTATGCCTTCGGGGACAATCCGGAAGGGGCGCGCCGCTTCGGCATCAATATCGGCGCCATGCAGTATATCGCCTTCGGCTGGCTTGGGCTGATGGCCGGGATCGCCGGATTGATGCAGGCTCATTATGCGCAGGAAGTCGTGCCGAACGCCCTTTACGGCCGCGAGCTGGATGTGCTGGCCGCAGTCGTGCTGGGCGGTGCGCGCTTAGGGGGCGGCAAGGGCTCGGTTCTTGGCTGTGTGCTTGGCGTGCTCCTCGTCTCGATCACACAGAACGGCCTGAACCTCATGGGTGTCTCGCCCTTCGCCTTCAAGATGATCGTCGGGGCCATCATCCTCGGTGCCATCACACTCTCGAGCCTGCGCCTTGACGGCCTGTTTGGTGAGGCTTCGTTGCGCACCGACAGTCCTAAAGATGCAGACAGGAAGGCAGGTCCGAAATGATGCGGCTCTATTCTCGCTTCAAACAGGTTCTCGGCGCCGAAATGGCAGGCCCCCTTGCGGCACTCCTGATCGTGCTTTTAGTCTTTGGGCTGGCGTCCCCGCAATTCTTCACGGCTGCGACCTTCGGTTCGGTCGCCTTCCAGCTGCCGGAGCTTGGCATTCTGACACTTGCCATGCTCCTGCCGATCCTGACTGGTGGTCTGAACCTTGCCATCACCTTCACCGCCAATGTTGCCGGCCTGACGCTTGCCTGGGTCCTGCAGGCAAATGGTGGTGCAGATGCCGGCTCCCTTGCCTTTGTACTGGGTTCGCTGCTTGCCATCTTCGTTGGTGCCACAAGCGGTCTGGTCATGGGTCTCGTCATTGCCTTTACCCGCGCCCATCCGATCCTCGTCTCGCTTTCGATGATGATCTTCCTGCGCGGGCTTGGCGAGTTCCTGACCCGCGGTGGCGACATCTCAGGCTTTCCGGCATTCGTCGCCCCGATCGGTCACGGAAGCCTGTTCGGCATCCCGATCCCGCTTCTGATCCTGATTGCCTGCGTCGCTTTAACCCACATCATCCTGTCGCGCAGTCGGCTTGGCTTTGCCACCTACATGATCGGCTCGAATATCGAGTCTGCACGCTATTCCGGCATCAATACCCGCAAGGTGCTGGTCCTCGTTTATGTGCTCTCCGGCGCGATCGCCGCCATTGCCGGCATCATCATGCTGGCGCGTTTCAATTCGGTCCGGATTGGCCACGGCGAATCCTACCTTCTGATCACGGTCCTTGCCTGCTTCCTTGGCGGCATCAATCCCTTTGGCGGTTTCGGTCGGGTTCTTCCGGTCTTCGTGGCGCTGATCGTGCTGCAATTGCTGTCGTCGGGCCTCAATCTTCTCGGTGCCAATCAGCACCTCGCAACAGCCCTGTGGGGTCTGCTGCTCATCACCGTGATGGTGCTGCGCTGGACCTCTGTCAGGGTCTTTAAGAAAAACAGATAGGAGTGATGATCATGCAGGGTTTTGGCGTCCATACGAGCATGTGGACCATGAACTGGGACCGCGAAGGTGCTGAAAAGGCGATTGCCGGTGCGGCCCATTACAAGATGGATTTTATTGAGATTGCGCTTTTGAATGCGCCGGCCGTCGATGCCGGCCATACCCGCGCACTTCTGAAGAAGAACGGCTTGCGGGCCGTGTGCTCGCTCGGTCTGCCTGAAGCTGCCTGGGCCTCTGTCCGCCCTGATGCCGCGATCGAGCATTTGAAACTCGCCATCGAAAAGACCGCTGAAATGGGGGCCGAAGCTCTGTCAGGCGTGATTTATGGCGGGATAGGTGAGCGCACCGGTGTTCCCCCAACCCAGGGCGAATACGACAATATCACAAGGGTTCTGTCGGCTGCGGCAAGCCATGCCAAGCGCTTTGGCATCGAGCTCGGTGTCGAGGCCGTCAACCGCTATGAAAACCATCTGGTCAATTCAGCGCAGCAGGCCGTTGATGTCGTCGAGCGGGTCGGCGCGGACAATGTCTTTGTGCATCTCGACACCTATCACATGAATATCGAGGAAAAGGGGGCCGCCAATGGTATCCTGATTGCCCGCGAGCACCTGAAATACATCCACCTCTCCGAAAGCGATCGTGGCACACCGGGCTATGGCAATGTCCCCTGGGACGAAATCTATGCAACGCTTGCGGCCATCGGCTTCAAGGGTGGGCTTGCCATGGAAAGCTTCATCAACATGCCGCCTGAGGTCGCCTACGGGCTTGCCGTCTGGCGTCCGGTGGCACGCGATATGGAAGAGGTCATGGGCAACGGCCTTCCCTTTCTGCGCAACAAGGCCGCCCAGTATGGGCTGATCTGAGCGTCGCACTGTCTGGCGAAAGTGGCAAAGCCAAGGAGGATCTGATGCCGGCAGTTGATGCTTCAGTTAAGGCCTTGGTCCGTGGAGTGCTTGAGCGGCATTCTCGAAGCGCTGGCCACCGTCTGCTGGTCGCGATTGCCGGTGCGCCTGGATCGGGCAAGTCGACTCTCACCGATGCTGCAGCACTGGCGATCAACAGGGTGAACCCGGGCCTTGCTGCAGTCTTTCCCATGGACGGTTATCACTTCGACGACCGCCTTCTCGATGTCATGGGACGGCGCTCAAGGAAGGGGGCGCCCGATACCTTTGACGTCCACGGTTTGAGGCACATGCTGGAGCGCCTCAAGGCAAATCGGGAAGATGCGATTGCCGTGCCGGTCTTTGACCGGCAGATCGAGATTGCAAGGGCTGGAGCCAGTCTCATCCCGCGCGAGGTGGGCATTGTCTTGTGCGAGGGCAATTATCTGCTGCTTCAGCAGCCGCCCTGGGACAGTCTGAAACCTCTCTTCGACTTTACTGTGCTGGTCGATGTTGACGAGGCTGAACTTCGCCAGAGGCTCACCACCCGCTGGGAGGGATATGGACTTCCCCCCGATGAGATCCGCTTCAAGGTGGAGGAGAACGACCTTCCGAACGGGGTGGCGATCGTTACCTCAAGCTTTGCGCCGGATCTCAACTTGCGGAACTGACAAAAGGGGGCGTCATGACCAGAGATGTCGATCGCAGCTGCTTTGGTCTCGTGGGGAAACACCGTCATGGCTGAACAGGGAGCCCCAGCCTTAATCTGCGTCCTCGATATCGGCAAGACCAATGTCAAGCTGAATGCCATGACGGCCGAAGGCGATGTGCTTGAGACCATGGCGATCGCAAATCCGACGCGCTCCGGTCTCCCCTGGCGCCATCACGACCTTGAGGGATTGTCCGACTGGGTGTTTGACGAGCTTTCGAGCTTGTCCCGCAGACACCCGATCCAGACCTTCGTTGCCGCAGCCCATGGCTCCGGCGGCGTCCTGGTCGGTGATGATCCAGATCAGGGTGATGGCGCGGTCCTGCCCATGATCGACTATGAGCAGCCACTGCCATCTGAGGTTCTTAATGCCTATGCGCCGCTTGCCGGTTCGTTTCATGATCGGGGCAGTGCCGTCATGCATGGCGCAACCCACCAGGCACGCCAGCTCCTGTGGATGGAGATGGCCGAGCCTGAGCGCTTTGCGGAAGGGCGTGCCTTCTTGTGCCTGCCGCAATATTTTGCGTGGAGGATGACGGGCATTGCCGTCTCGGAAGCGACCTGCCTTGGGGCACAGTCGCATCTGTGGAATATCCCCGATGAACGCCCGACACCGATCGTGGTCGCGCGCAACTGGGAAAGGCTTCTGCCGCCGTTCCGGCCGGCCTGGTCGCGCCTTGGTGTCTTGAGGCCCGCATTGGCAAAGCGCTTCGGCCTGCCGCCATCGCTGGATGTCCTCACCGGCATCCATGACAGCAGCGCCAATTTTTATCGCTATCAGGCGGCCGGGCTCTCAGACGCAGCCATTGTGTCCACCGGCACCTGGATTGTCGGCATGAGCGCAAGCACGCCGCTTACTGGCTTGAACGAGGCCGCCGGCATGACGATCAACAGCGATGTGTTTGGACAAGCGGTCGCGGGCGCCCTTGCCATGGGCGGACGTGAATTCGTCCATGTCGCTGGCAATAGCGTCGATCTTGCAGCCGACGCGCAAACCGCAATCAAGCTGATGACAAACGGCACCATGGCGCTGCCAAGCTTTGGTGAGGGAGACGGGTTTTTCCCCGGCAGTGCAGGGCGGGGACGTATCATCGGGCCTTCCCCGACAAACGACCATGAGCGGCGAACGCTAGCGCTCATCTATATGGCGCTTCTTAGCGTCGAATGTCTCGAGGCTTTGCAAGCGCGCGGGACCGCAGTGCTCGATGGCAGCTATCTGAAGGATCCGCTGTTTGCCCGGCTTGTCCGGGCGTTTCGCGGAGAGGCAGAAACCCTGTTCAATCTTGACGCCTATGGCGTGGCAACGGGTGCGGCCCTGCTTGCCTCGCATGGGAAAGGCCTTGCCTCTGAGGCCCTGCATCTTTCGAAACCCGAAACCTTGGAAATGCCGAGCGAACGCATCGCCGCCTATCACCGAGACTGGCGTCAGGCCGCCCGTCGGTTAGGCATCCAGACTGGAAAGGAAAACCCATGACCTCAACCGAGAACCAGACCTTGCGCGAAAAGATGGTCGACATCTGCCGCAGGATGAATTCGACCGGTATCAATCAGGGCACGGCGGGCAATCTGTCGGTCAGAACATCGAGCGGATTTCTTATCACGCCGTCGTCCTTGCCCTATGACATCATGACGCCGGAGGATCTGGTCGAGATGGATTTTGATGGCAGCTATCTAGGCAGGCGGCCCTCGTCCGAATGGCGGTTTCATCGGGATATCCTGAAGAACCGCTCCGATATCAACGTCGTTCTTCATTGCCACTCGCTTTATGCCACGACCCTTGCCTGCCATCATAAGACGATCCCGGCCTTTCATTACATGGTGGGTGTGGCAGGAGGCACGACGGTTCGTTGCGCAGACTACGCGACCTTCGGCACCCAGGCTCTCTCGGATCATGCCTTGAAGGCGCTGGATGGACGGCTTGCCTGCCTGCTGGGCCAGCATGGCCAGATCTCGCTTGGCAAGGATCTCGAACAGGCCCTTTGGCTGGCGATCGAGGTCGAGACCCTGTCGCGCATGTATGTCCAGGTCTTGACGCTTGGCGAACCGCCAATCCTCTCTGATGATGAAATGGCCCGTGTTCTTGGTCAGATGAAGCGCATGAGTTATGGGCTCGGGCCCGAGGCGGAAGGCTCCAATGATGTGGCTCGTCCACGTGCGTCGATGGACGCCTGAAGCGGAGGTGAGCCCAATGACGTGTGAAGATCGGCAAGACGGTGATCATAACCGTTTCGTCATCGGTGTCGATGTCGGGACAGCGGCCGTGCGTGCCGGTCTCTTTGACCTTTCCGGCCGAATGCTGTCTGTCGCCAAACGCGACATTAGCCTGTTTCGTGAAGGCGGCTCGATTGTCGAACAGTCGAGCCGTGAGATCTGGGACTGTGTCTGCACCGTCATTCGCCAAGCGGTATCAACGGCCGGGGTCGATCCGGCCCAGGTGATTGGGCTTGGCTTCGATGCGACCTGTTCACTGGTGGTCGTCGGTGAAGGTGGTCAATCGCTTGGCCTTGGCGACGGCAAGGATCCTTCCCGCGACATCATTGTCTGGATGGACCACCGCGCCATTGATCAGGCCGAGCGGATCAATGCCATCGGCCATGATGTGCTGCGCTATGTCGGCGGGCGGATTTCGCCTGAAATGCAGACCCCGAAGCTCTTGTGGCTGAAGGAACATCGCCCTGAAGTGTTCGGGCAAGCCTGGCAGTTTTTCGATCTTGCTGATTTTCTCACGTGGAAGGCAACGGGCGATCTTGCCCGCTCGACCTGTACCGTCACCTGCAAATGGACCTATCTGGCCCATGAGGCGCGTTGGGACAAGAGCTACTTCCGTCAGATCGGACTTGGTGAACTGGCAGACGAGGGTTTTGCCCGGATCGGGACTGAGATGGTTGAGCCCGGCACGAGGCTTGGGTCGGGCCTGACAGAAGCCGCGGCCTCAGCCATGGGCTTGAAACCCGGAATGGCGGTCGCAGCTGGCATGATCGATGCCCATGCGGGCGGGATCGGCACGGTCGGCATCGGCAGCACACCTACAGAAAACCTGGCCTATGTCTTTGGCACATCGTCCTGCACCATGACGTCGACGACCGAGCCGGTCTTCGTGCCTGGTGTCTGGGGACCGTATTACTCAGCCATGGTGCCAGGCCTTTGGCTGAATGAAGGTGGCCAGAGTGCAGCCGGGGCCGCGATCGACCAGCTCTTGGTCTTTCATCCGGCAGCAGAAGAGGCGAGGGAGAGGGCGAAAGCGGCCGGCAAGTCGCTTCCAGCCTTTCTGGCCGAGATGGCGACCGCTCAGGTCGAGGCGCCCTCCGAGACAGTCTTTCTTGCCGGCGGCCTGCATGTCGTGCCCGAGTTTCTCGGCAATCGCGCACCATTTGCCGATCCCCATGCGCGCGCCGTAATCGCAGGCCTTGGCATGGAGCGCGATCTCACCAGTCTGGTCGCGCTTTATATCGCCGGGCTTTGCGGCATTGGCTACGGGCTTCGCCAGATCATCGAGACGCAAGCCAGCCATGGGGCCGGCGTCAAACGCGTCGTGATCAGTGGGGGAGCCGGATCCAGCCCACTGGTGCGACAGTTGCTGGCTGATGCTTGCGGCTTGGCTGTGGTCGCCCCTCTCGCCGATGAGCCGGTCCTGCTCGGCTCGGCGATCCTGGGCAGTGTGGCAGGCGGTGCCTTTGCTGATGTGAGAAGCGCAATGCAGGCACTGTCTGCGATCGCGTCGATATACGAACCGGGCAAGGACAAGATCGGCGAGCTGCACGAGCAGCGGTTTGAAGCTTTCGTCAGACTGCAGGACGTCGCGCGGGCGCTTTAGCCTGTAGCGTGATGGCAGCCTTGACATGTGGCATTCCTGGCTGATCGCGTTTGCAGCAGCGATCTAAGGGGCATCCAGCAGATTGCGAGCGGGACGTGGCACTCGGCCAAGCGGGTCATACGTGCTGGTGATTGACACGCCACAAGACAGAAACTAAACCGAAATGACAGAAGTTGTCGGACAGGTTTTGTCATTTTTGGAGCGATCGGCTATGATCGATGTGGAGGCGGGAAGTGACGGCCGTGTTGATGGCGTCATTGCTGCGCTTACCTCCTATATCCGCGACAATGAGCTCGGGCCCGGAGATACCCTGCCGAGTGAGCTGGCTCTGTCGAAGGAACTCAGCGTCTCGCGTACAGTCATCCGAGAGGCCTTTCGATCGCTGGCAGCCATGAGGCTGCTCGATCTGCATGTTGGCAAGCGCGCGCGGGTGGCTGAGCTTGACCATGGCGCCATGTCCCTGATGATTGAGCATGGTGTGGGAACCGAGCAGATCAACGTCCATCAGATCTATGATGTGAGGCGGACGATCGAGATGCGGACGGCCGGTCTCGCAGCCCTCAGGCGCTCAGACGAAGAGGCGCGCATTCTCATTGACCATGCGATGGCGATGGAGACGGAGTTTTATTTGGCTGAGAGGGTGATGGAACATGATCTCGCTTTCCATCTGGCCATTGCAAAGGCATCGAAGAACCCGATCTTTTTGCTGATCCTTGGCGCGTTTCAGACTGTCTCGCGACAAACCTGGCCGATCGGATGGCGCAGTCGCTCCTCAGATGAGGAACGAAGAGCCATGAACGCACTCCACCTGGCGATCGCCAAAGCCATTCATGCAGGCGATCCACAGGAGGCGAGCCAATTAATGGCAAAGCATTTCGATGAAAGCGCCAAGGCGCTCCTTGCCGCCGGTATTGCTTGAGGAAGAACTTTCATGAAAATCACGAAACTGGAAACCGTGCGCATCGCGGAGAGACAAAATCTCCTCTGGATCCTCGTCCATACGGATGAAGGCATCACCGGGCTTGGAGAAACCTTCTTCGGGGCAGAGACCGTGGAGGCCTATATCCACGAATACATCGCCCCTCGGGTAATCGGCCGCGATCCGCTTCAGATTGATCTTCTGGCCGCAGACCTGGTCGGCTATCTCGGTTTCCGCTCGTCTGGTGCAGAAGTGCGCGGCAATTCCGCCTTTGACATCGCCTTGTGGGACATTTTCGGCAAGGCGACCGGGCAGCCGATCGCGCAATTGCTCGGCGGCTTCAGCCGACGTGAAATCCGGACCTACAATACCTGCGCTGGCACCGAATACATAAAGAAGGCGACAGGGCAGACAACGGCGAATTACGATCTGTCGACATCGGCGGTAAGGGATTATGATGATCTGAACGGTTTTCTTCTTCGTGCAGATGAGCTTGCCCATTCCCTGCTCGAAGACGGCATCACCGCCATGAAGATCTGGCCCTTTGACATGGCTGCCGAAAAGAGCCGTGGCCAGTACATCTCCATGCCGGACCTGAAACTTGCGCTTGAGCCCTTCGAGAAGATCCGCTCGGCCGTCGGCGACAAGATGGACATCATGGTCGAGTTCCACTCCATGTGGCAACTTTTACCCGCCATGCAGATTGCCAAGGCGCTGACACCCTACCAGACCTTCTGGCACGAAGACCCCATCAAGATGGACAGCCTGTCGAGCCTCACGCGCTACGCCGCGGTCTCTCCGGCTCCCATCTCGGCCTCTGAGACGCTCGGCTCACGCTTTGCATTCCGGGATTTGCTGGAAACGGGAGCAGCCGGTGTCGTGATGCTTGATATCAGCTGGTGTGGCGGGGTTTCCGAGGCGAGGAAAATCGCTGCCATGGCCGAAGCCTGGCATTTGCCTGTGGCACCCCATGACTGCACGGGCCCGGTGGTGCTTTGCGCATCAACGCATCTATCGCTCAACGCCCCCAATGCGCTTGTCCAGGAAAGCGTCAGGGCCTTCTATAAGACCTGGTATCGTGATTTGGTGACAGCACTGCCTGAGGTCAAGAACGGGATGATTACGGTTCCGCCAGGCCCAGGGCTCGGGATGGAACTCAATCCGGATCTGGATCGGATCTTTACCGTGTCGCGACGAATGTCAGATCTATCGTGATCCGAGGGGGCGGGCTAAAGCGCACTGGTGCGCCAGATGCTGGCCGATGCCTGCGGCATAGACCTGGTGATAACCTAATGAGCCGTCTCTTCTACTGAGGCTTGGTTTCGGTCTGCGACGGCTTTTGACGGGCAAGGACATAGGCTGACTGGCGCATCCCCATCGCCCCGAAAGTCTTTTGTCTTTCCGCTTCGACCTTTTCCCGCCATGCGCGCATCTTTGCCACTTCGGCAAGGGCCTTGGCCACGACGTCATTCGTGCCTGTCTCGTTCATGATCCACCTCATGTGTTCACTCTATGTTCTATCTGTTTCATATGGCTGTCAACTGGCTTTTCTGCAATGAGCCCGCAGTGAGTACTGACAGCAAACCAAGCTTGAAGGCGTCAAAACGGCGAACCTAATGATGCCTGGTGCGGCGGAGTCGGAACAGCGGGCGCAAGGCTGCTTGTCTGTCCGATCGCAGAAACAGCTATGCCTGCATTGTGATGCCTAGGAATAAGGTAATCAGGATTACCGTAATCGTGATTACCTTAATCCTGATTACGGTAATCGTAATTACCTTAGCTTTGGTTTTCTTTGCCCGGCTGGTGTGGAAGGTACACGTCGGCTGGGAGATGGGCCGGCTCGAGGACGTGAAGGTGATCATCGTTGAGGCTGCGCCGGGTGCCGGCGTCCCGGACCAAGCTGCGATTTGGCGCTTGCTTTCCGTCGGCCCGAGCAAGGTTCACCGGAGCCGTTTCCGCGTCATCTTCAATGAGCGTGGAGTGCCATCGCCCTGTTAAACGATGTTGGAGGCTTGCGCGTGGCTGAACGAATTCGCGAATCTGGGCCACTCACTGGGACCATTCTGCCGCTGAGCGGTTATAGCCCGAAGTTGGTGTTCAGCAGGAGTGACGAGTATGTCTGAGCGTTTGCAGGTGAAGGAGATGGTGATGCTGATGCACGAGAAGAACCTCGTGCTCATGAATATTCTTCGCGATATCGCCGAGAACGAGGCGTCATGCCATTCCACATCTGACGTGACGGAGGAAGAGATCGTCCGCTGCCTCACAGACAAGGCAGTTCGCCGTAAGGAAATACTCGGCGAAATTCGCCACCTCCTGTGTCAGGAAGAAGAGGCGCGGCTAAGATCACAAAACGGCGCCACACGATGAAGGTGTTGCGATAGACCGGAAGCCGGCTATGTGCGGCCATCCGTTTCGAGCGACAATGTGGCAGAGACTGGGCCAGCCGGAACTGGGTCGATTGCCGTAAGCTCGTTTTCGATATTCGAATGGTTTTCGTTGCTCTGGTCGATTTTGCGCGAAAGTCCGGTCCTTTGCTCTGATCGTCAGGCCGCGACCTGACGATGCGCTGTTGAGATCCGTTCCTCTCGTTGCCCGAGAGGTGATCGAGATCCAGGTCCATGAAGGGGCACGCGTCTTGGGGACTGAGGATGGGCTTGGCCACGAGGCGATCCATTGGCAGCCCAAAGACGCGGACTAGAAGGTCACACGCCAATTGGCTGCCAGCCATGCGCTGGAGGATTCCCCCTTGGTTGTCGCATTTCCCATCACCGACAGGGTTGAGCCGGCGATATCGAGCTCGATACCTGCGCCCGCACGAAGCCAGTCCTTTTGATAGGCGCTGCCTTGAAGACTGAAGCCACCAAGACCGATGACCTGACCGGTGACATTCGATCCCCTGTTTTCAAAACGGTGCACACCCTCAACTGTGCCAACCAGGCGCAGCTGATCATTGATCGGCAGCCTGGCATCGACCCCGTATCGGAACTGCCAGCTTTGGACCGAGCTCGACCAGGCCGCCAGTCTCTTAAATGTCGGCTCCGGCTTGCGGGACCCCGGCATCGGACAGTCGGCTCCCGGCCAAGGGAGGCCGAATCCAAAGCGGCGTTTCTTGCCCAAACTGTAAGAGTAACAGTGCGGCACAGTTGCTGAACGACAGGTCGCGGGTTCGTATCCCATCGCACCACCTATCTCTCGGGTCGGACAGCCAACCGTTCTGCATGACGGCTTTAATGAGCGGCTTGCGCCTGCTGGTAAAGCGTCGCACCAACTTTTTGTGCTGCGGCCGCCAGGCGTTTGTCTCTTGTCCACAAGCTTGCGCGCCCGTCGAGCAGTGTTGACGTCAACAAGTGCGCGTCTGTGTAACCGATCCCCAGGCTGAATATCGAATGCCGATCAATGACCGTCATGACCTCTTTATGGGTCGCGATCGTTGCTTCGCGCTGAGCGGCTAGGAAAGCTATGACGGCATCCCGCTCTCGTAGGCTACCAAGCGCCAGTTCGCCGACAACAAAAGGGTGGCAGAGCAGTAGGTCATCCGTGATGATTTTCCCTAATTCTGCGTCACCATATCGAAAATGGTCGATCCAGATCGAGGTGTCGACCAGGATCACTTGGCTACGTCGCTCCGTCGGCGCGGTGACGCCTCAGCCTCTGGCATTGAGCCACCAAGGGCGATCAGCCGTTTGCCAGATTCTACACGCACAAGGGTCTCCAGCGCCTGTCGAACAAGAGCTGCTGTTTCCTTCGTGCCCGTGAGGAACTTGGCCCTTTCCAAGAGATCGTCATCGAGATTTATGGTAGATCGCATATCAAGACTCCTGAAGATGAATGGTCTAGTTAGCACCATTTGGTGCTGATTTCTACGACTCACGGAGCCGATGCTTATTGTATTTCAAGCCGTCGGTTCGACCTAGTTCAAGGTGTCAACGGGGACCGTGCCGCAACTTCAAAGCCGTGGAGTTCGCCACGCTCGAATGGGTCGATTGGTTCAACAACCGCCGCCTCCTGGAGCCCATCGGAAACATTCCGCCCGCCGAGGCCGAAGAACGATACCATGCCATGCTGGACGCCCCAGCTATGGCCGCATAACTTAAACCAAACGGTCTCCGGCAAAGCCGGCGCGGTTCACTCCGCCGTCAAAGACAGTTGCCAATAATCCGTTTCGGGATGATCGAAGCGCAATCGCAAAGTAATTGTACAAAAAAGAACCGAACGGGATGACTATCATTGGAGCCCTCGGCAGAGCCGGAATCACCCAGAGCCGGACCCCTGAGAAATCTGTGAGGGGAAGGCGCTGAAGCGAACCGTCCTGAGCCCATGACCCCGGGGCGCTGTGCCGGATAAGTAAAGCGGAAAACCGTTCCGGGAGTGGCACGCTCCAGTCAGCTAAGTCATTGAAAAATAAATAAGGGAGGTCGGCTGGGGAGCCTCGAGCCTCAATGTCTTCAGAGACTTGAATAAAGCCCTTAATTTGCCTTTGTTTTTCTGACGCGAGCGACCGTGGATGCCATCTTTGTGCCGTGGCCTTGGGCTGACGTCAGCATTGCGGGAGAGCGGCAATTAGTTTCGTTCTCCCGCGCCCACGTCGGCGATGATCCTGTCGCTCCAGATCGAGTGTGGGCATGGAGTCAAAGGGAGGTCGGAAACGTTTGGTTGGCGCCAAAAGTTGTGCTGTTCGCGGTATCAACAATAAGGTCAACTATGCGGAAAGTCTGTTGGTAAAGTGCGAGTTCACCGGCTTTCTCGAGAGGTTGCAGACGGATGCGAGGATTTCTCCTTTCTATTCGCCGAAAACTCGTCTCGTCGAAGACGCCGTCTTCTTTCGGTGCAACCCATGTCAATGGCACTGACAAGGTGTCGATGGCCGGGTCGATGTCAGATCGGGCAAGCAGAAGCTCACGGACAAAGGTCTGATGCCCTTGGGCCAGCAGGTGCGAACAGGCGTTTCGAATGAAGGGTGCGAGATTGGGGTCCGTACAGGTTGCGTAATCGAGTGGACGGGTGCGATAGGCGCGCTCGATATACCAATCTACCCCATAGGTCTGGATCATCCGATGGGCTTGCTTGGCCATCAGGTCGACCAGCCAGGGCAACATCCCGACGAGCCGCATCATAGCCTGTTGTGTCGGCTGTAATCGCCGGATGCCGCTGCGATCAAGCACACCCGTATAGCCGATGGCGATAAGCGCATGGAACCGGTCGGGACGCAGGCTGGCTTCCGCGAGCAGGGGCAAGACGCCGTTGCTCAGCCCGATCGCGATACAGCGTGCCTTGACGACATGGTCGAGGAAGCCGCGCAGCGCAGTGATATTGTCTTCCAGTGGAGACAAATTGGGATGCTGGCTGGAATTGCCGAAGCCTGGTCGAGAAAGGGCCAGAAGCTTGATCCCGGCATCTCGCAACTGGCCTTCGCTGTCGGGTGGCAGCAAATAGCACATCGGCAGGCCGCGACAGAGCACGACGGGTCGACCATTCGGATCACCGAGCCATGTCCAGGCAATGGAGCGCCCGTCCGGCAGGCTGAGTATCTCTTCGCGTCCAAGCGGATCTCTCCATGTATCGGTCTTGCCCTGACGGTCCTGAATGGCCCGCCCGGCGGTCATTGCGAGAAGCCGCATGAGTTCGACCTGTGAGGGTGCTTCCGTTTTAGCCATGATGCTCTTGAGCTGGGTACGCACTGTCAGTAGCGATACATTGCGGGCGGCAGCGGTAGCCGCAACATCACGGACACGGAAGAAGATCCGCGCGATTTCCACTTCGGCGGCCGAGAGCCCGAAGGCTTGCGCGAGCATCTCTGAAGCGCGATCGGTCCACTCGATTTCCAAGGAACGGATGACGACAAAGGCGGCCCCATCGTTCTTTGGGGCAAGAAGCCACGCCTCGGCCAGAATGGGGTCACCGTCATCCACCGGAGACATCCGCAGAATGGCCTGGGAGCGATTGGCACGCTTGTTTGCTGCGCGCATCATAGTTCGAAAGGCGTCCAGCGACCGAGGGTCTATTCTGTCGAGATCAAGGAAACTGCCCTGTCGTGCACCGAGAACGGATGCTCCTTCGGTATTGGTGACAACGACGCGACCTTCGGGGGACAGAACGAGTGCCGGGCCGGGTACGTCCTGCACGGCACGCGCCAAGGGATCGTTCTCCGCAGGAATGTCGAGTCCGTCGAGCGTTTGGCGAGCCAGGGCAAGCTGTGCCAGAAGCGTACTCGACAATTGCGTCGATGCTTTCTCATCGTCCGGAATTCGACCGAGTTTCGCCTGCCAACTGTCGATCATGGCGTCGAAAGCCTCTTGATCGACAATGGCGCGATAGGTGTTCGAGATGATGTCGAGGTCCATGTCTGGATCTATCATCCCGGAAGCAACCGGCCCTTCCTCGTGGTCCATTCCTGCCTTCACTGCATGCTTCGAACGTCCTTCATCTCTGTGCACAGCCAATCTCCTGCCAAAAGCCTTGATTGGGATGATACGCCAAATGGGGTATGCGCCAAATGACGGGTATCAATAGAA
This sequence comes from Allorhizobium sp., assembly GCA_045377275.1. GTDB lineage: Bacteria > Pseudomonadota > Alphaproteobacteria > Rhizobiales > Rhizobiaceae > Allorhizobium. The sequence goes on from JBJIOA010000015.1 coordinate 48,695, forward strand.
AGGTAGAGGAGAAGAGCTGGAGGAGAGGTCATCATGCCATTGCTGTCCATTCGATCGCAGGATTTCGATCGGGCAAGCCGCGTCGATGCGTTTCGCAATGTCGTTGCCAGTATGACTAGGGTCGACTTCATTCCCGATGACCGGCAGCACTTCAATTCGGAGACATCGATCGCCCTCCTGCCCGGTGCGATCATCGGACATGGTCGGCATTCTGCGTCGAGAGCCATCCGGACACGCAGCCATGCCGCCGAGTGTAGCGACGACGTGATGTTTCATATTCCGCTGGCCGGCGGTGGCACGATCTCGCAGATCGGCGGCAAGGAAGAGGTTTTGCGTGCCGGAACTGTCTATGTCGATCCGGGCGACGTGCCCGGGACTGTGCGGTTCGGTGGCCAATACATGGAGGGCATTTATGTCTCCATTCCAAAGGCACATCTCGGAATGGCTGAGGCAGGACTTCAGGCTGTGCTTCGGCGTTCTGCACCGCTCACACCGCAATGGCGGCTTTTTCTGAATTACGCCCGCAGTCTGCATGCCGAACTGCCAGCCCTTGCTCCTGAGGAGGCAGCACAATGCGTGGCGCATGTGCAGGATCTTGCCTTGATGGCGCTGGGGGCGACGCGGGAGGCGACCGAGATTGCCGCCGGACGCGGGGTGCGGGCGGCACGATTGAAGGAAGTAAAAAGACAGATCGAGCAAAATCTCTTCTCGGCTGAATTGAGTGCCGAAAGTGTCGCAAGCCGGCTGGGCTTCTCCTCGCGCTATCTTCGCGCCCTCTTTGAGCGGGAGGGAACCTCTTTCCGCGACTATGTGGCGAGCCGGCGTCTGGCGTGTGCCTATCGCATGCTGAGCGACCCGACTTTGCAGCATCTCAACATCGCTCAGATCGCCATGGAGTCGGGGTTTGGGGACCTGTCCTGGTTCAACACCCGCTTCAAACAGACCTACGGTATGACACCAAGGGACGTGCGAACGGGTCACGCTTAACCAGCGAGCCCGGACAAACGTAACAAACCCTTGTGCCATTGCACCCGCAAACGGGTGCCATCAGGCCCAAGACCGACGCTTCATCGAAATCTACTGTCTGTTCTGGCAGGCATTCCCTTGCCAGGACATGCTCCTTCGTGACCTTCTTGAGGATCCAGTTCTATGTGGAATTTCAGTTTATCCAGAGCTCTGTCGCTCATGGCGCGCACGGCTCCCTTTCTTCTCTTCCGGATGGCCGTCTATTTCGCCATGGCTTGCGCCTATGTGATCGCGACCGGAACGGGGGCCGCGATCGGTTATGGCGTTGGCCAGTTCGGAGATGCAGATTTCCTGGCGTCCAGCACGGCACTTGGAGGGCTCACTGGCTTTGGCCTCGTGGCGGCGATCCTCTATCTTCTGCGGGAATATCTGCTCTATCTCGTCAAGGCGGGGCATATCGCCGTGCTCGTGGAACTGATGGACGATCGAGCGCTGCCTGCGGGCGAAGGGCAGGTGAGCCATGGCAGCCGGATGGTGCGCGAACGCTTCACCGAGGCCAGCGTGCTTTTCGGTATCGACCAGCTCGTGAAAGGTGTGATTGCCGCCATTGCAGGGCTCATTGAGGGTATCGCGTCGCTCCTGCCCATCCCCGGCCTTGATACGGCAGCCCGCTTCTTCAGAAGTTTCCTCAAGATCGCTGTCGGCTTTACGGACGAAGTGATCCTTGCCCACGCCCTGCGAACCCGTGCAACCAATCCCTGGGCTTCGGCGGAAGAGGCTCTGGTTCTTTATGGCCAGAACTACAAGACCATGTTGCGCAACGCGGCCTGGCTCGCGGTCATGATCTACGGGCTCTCCTTCGTCGTGTTCCTGCTGGCGCTCGCGCCTGCTGCTGCCCTCGTCTATCTGATGCCCGGCGCGTTTGGCGCGGGCGGCTTCGTCTTTGCCCTGCTCTTCGCCTGGGCCTTCAAGGCGGCTTTACTCGAACCGCTCGCAGTTACCTGCATGTTGCAGGTCTATTTCAACACGACGGATGGACAGGTGCCGGATCCGCAATGGCGGGCACGTCTCCAGGACCTCTCGGGAAAATTCAGAGACATCGGCAGCAAGGCTGCAAGCTGGGCATCGGGTCGGCAGACACCTGTCCGCCCCCTCGTGGCATCGGCTTGAGAGGAACAGATTCATGAAAAACGCTTTGCTGCAAACCGGCAGTCTGCTTGCAGGACTCCTGCTTGTTCAAATCCCGACCGGGCAGGCCGAAGACGCGCCACGCACGATCATCGTCATGGATGGATCAGGCTCCATGTGGGGGCAGATCGACGGTCGGCCGAAACTCGAAATCGCCCGCGAGGCGGTAGCAGACGTGGTGACCCGTCTGCCGGCGGAGCAGGAACTCGGGCTGATCGCCTATGGTCACCGCTCCAAGGGCAATTGCGGAGATATCGAGCTTCTGGTGCCGCCGGGCAAAAACACTGGTGAAACGGTCGTCGGCGCGGTCAATGAAATGCGCTTTCTTGGAAAGACCCCTCTGTCGGCAGCCGTCAGGCAGGCCGCCGAGGCGCTGCGCTATGGTGAGGAAAGTGCAACCGTCGTGCTCGTGACTGACGGTCTGGAGACCTGCGAGGCGGACCCTTGTGCGCTGGCTTCGGAACTGGAGGCGGCAGGCGTCAATTTCACTGCCCATGTGGTCGGCTTCGGGCTGTCAAAGGAAGAGGGCGCCCAAGTCGCCTGCCTCGCCGAAAACACGGGCGGGCGGTACATTGAGGCGGCAAATGCCGGCGCGCTCAGCGATGCACTGAGCGAAGCGATGACCATGGCGCCGCCGCTAGAGACCACCCATTTCCCGGGCCGCCCACTCATGCCCAGAATTCAACTTCAGCCGACAGGGCAGTCGATCGGGCCTGAAGTTGCAACCCCGCAGCAGCCCGATTTCCCCCGCGACGGTACAGCCGAAGAATGCCGCGCTTTGGCTGAATCCGATGTGGCAACTGCAGCCTGGATGTTCGAACCGCCCGGAAGCTATTTCGTCGAAGAACCCCGCTGCCGTCTTTTCAGCTATTCGACGGAAATGGATTGGGCGGAATTGCCGCCGGAAGACGGCTGGGTTTCCGGTTTTAAGACGGATGCAATCCTTTTTGTGCGTCCTCTAGAGGCGGCGGCAATTGAGCCCGGCAAGGCCGGTATGGTGAACCGGGGACCGTATGCGGTCGGCGTTGCGCAGATTGAGCTCGGCGTCATTGAAGCTGGAAGCGAGACGGGCGGCGCAGCGCTCGCCTTGAGGCTCTACCCGATCGGGAACGTCACTCCGGACACTGCTATCACCTATAGTACGGTTGAAGGAACCAAAGGCGCCAAGGACGCTGCAATCGAGCTTGCCGCACCTGGTACCTATCTTCTCAGATTGGAAACCTGGGGCGGAGACAAGCTCGACGAAATGGAAATCCTTGTCGAGACGGACCCCGTCGTAACGCTCAAGGCTCCATCTGTCGTCGCACCGGGCGCCCCGATCGGAATTGAAACCACAGGCAGTCAGTTGCGCAGCGACGGAATCGAGATCTGGCAAGGCGAAAACCAGATCGACTGGGGCCGAACAGTCAGCGAACTTGCTGCGGGCCAGCCTCTGACTGCGCCGACTGAACCGGGCACCTATGATCTCGTCTACAAGGGTTACGATGCGTCTGGTGAGCGCAGGGAGAAGGCACGTATCTCGTTGGACGTCAGAACGCCGGATGCGACGGGATCGGCAGGTGATGTACCGAAGAAAAGGCTGACGCCGGCCCCGGCGCAGCCACCGGTGTGGGCGAGGATGTTGCCTATTCTTGCGAGGGGCCCGCGCCTTGCTCCGTTACCGATGCTCGCACCGGTCTTTCCTTCATGCTGCCCGCAGGCTGGTGGACGGATCATCCCACGACCGAGGGATACACGAGCGGTGCTCAAGCAGCAGGCGATATTCTTCCCCCGCGGGTCAATTTCTTCCGCAAGGATACAGACGACGCGCTGGTCCTGGGCCCACGCCAGTGGGTTGCCATGAACGGCCCATGCGAAAATGTGGGCGGCCTTGGTCCGTTCTGCATGTTTGAGAGCGCGGATCCGCAGGTTCTGGCGGCCTATCAGCTCGTTCGCGCCACGCTGAAGTGGCAGGCCCGCCCCTTAGGCCAGCCGACTTCCGGAACTGGGCAGACAAGGCAGGACACGGCCGCTCGGGTGACAGCCAGCTTCCGTATCCCTCAAAACCTGCCGCAGCGACCTCTCTGGTGGTCTGCAGTCCCTGTGGGCCCGGGCATGCCAATGTATGCCTGGGCGCCGCAGGAGGAGTTGACCGTCGGGCAGGGAGAGTTTTTGCCTGGGCGCTATGAGGTGACAGCCACAACGACTGGTGAGCCGGAATACCGCGCAGTGGTCGATGTCATCGCCGGCGCCGAGAATGACTTTGTCATCCCGCCTGTCGCGGAAAATGGCAAGGGGCAGTCCTCCGCATCTGCGCCGGACATCGCGACCAGTGTAAGACAGGGCCTCGCCGGGCAGGATGCCGAAACGCAGGCGATGATTGGTGCTCTGCTCGATGCGGCGAAGGCAGCCGGGCCAAATGGCGAGATCGATCAGAAGGCGATGCTGGAAGCGCTCGTTGGGGCATTGGATGCCACGCCACGCACCTCACGAAACAGCGCCGCCAGTGACTGCGGCGACGATGACGGACATGGTCCTGACGCCTGCGAGAACGGCATGGAGGCTGGCGGCAAAGCTTTTTCGGACTACCCCCATCGATGCATTCCGGGTGACCGGACGGTTTCAAACTGCGATATGCGCGATGGGCCCACAAATCTCTCCTTCCACCTCCCGGAGAACTGGGTGGCTGAGGTGGAGCCTTCCTCCCCGTTCCCGCGTGCCGAATTTGCGGAACAGGCGGGTTCAGCCCATTCAATCTGGCTTAATCCGAGGGAATGGCCGCTTGGCGATCGGGGCTGTGTCCTGACACGGGTGGGGCAATTATGTGCGGATCCCGACAGCGGAGATGAAAAGCTTGCACGAGTGCTGCAGACCCTCCAGTTCACGCTGACCACAGGTCAAGTTCTGCGCCGTTGCGGCGACGCAGATTGTGACTTCGCCCACCCCAATCCTGCGCTCTCTGGAAAGCTGCCGGCGCTCTGGTCGGTCGAGGTTGGGCGCAGGCTGCCAGACGGTCGGATCTCCTCATGGTTTTGGGACAGTGACCGCGCGGGCAATTTCAAGCTCATCGGTCTCAATCAGCCAGGTGGAGAGAATTGCCTTGAGGCCGGGGAGGCGCAGATGCTCTGCGAGTTCACGCCATACATTTCGACGAACGAGTTCGATCTCATCCGCAAGAACCTGAAAATCGGAACCTCTGCGTCATCTGCTCCAAGAACCCTTGCGCCTGCCGAATTCGACCGCGCCCTTTCCATAGTCAGGGGGAACTGAACCATGCGCCGCCAAATTCTTGCGACAAGCCTCGTCCTTCTGGCGACTGCCTCTGTTTCTTTCGCCGCTGGCGGTTGCAACAGTCCTGTGATCTCCATTGATGCCGACGGACAGGCGGAGTTCATTTCCCCTGACCGGGAGGTAAAGCGCGACATGGAGACGTTCTTTGGTGCGTCGCCTCAGCCAGATTCTATTCTCGTCGTCGACGCGCGAAGACGTCAGGGCACATGGATCGCGCGGACGGACCTGCCGAGGGTCCTCGTCGGTTTCGGCGCTGAAAGTGATGGCTTTATCTACACGGGTCCAAGCCACTGCCTGCCACCCGGCTTGCCGATTGAGTTGCCGGAAAAAGAGCGCCAGCCGGAAGAGCTTCCACCCGGACAGCCGCCAATCGAACTTTTCCACAATATCGAGCCGCAGTCCGGTCTTTGGCAGGCGCGTCTCGGTGACACGCGGCTTGAAGGTTGCCCAAGCCTGATGCAACAGGCGTTTCCGAAGTCGCCTGGTGCCCTGCCAGCAGAATGGCTGGCGCCGCGAAAACTCGATTTCGAGACGCCGTTCCATCCCGACCAGCTTGAAATGTCTCGACGACTGTCGGCCGAAGGGCTGAGCTCGATTGCTTGGCGCAATGCGGGGGAGAATGCCTGGACGACCGAAGTCTTTCCTGAGCTTTTCGGCCAGATGCCCGCGGGGCAGGGGGCAGGCAGCAAGATGACCTGGCGCCTCACGCTCAAGAGTGAGACGGAGATCGAGCATGTCTCTACTGTTCAGATCGTTTTGCCGAAGGAAGCCGCCGCCGTGCTGGGCGGAAGTGCCAACTGCCGCATGATCAGTCGTAACCATTGGGTCAGGGTTTCTGATTGATCTGAGCGATTGTGAGTACACCGAAAAACGAGGCGAGCGGGAGAGCAAGGATCTGTGATTCAGCCAGCCACATATCGCTCCGACCGCGTGGGAATGAAGGTCCCTAGCCGATTTTACCAGACCCGTTTCAGGACGAAGGATGGCCTGATGAGCGGCCCTCATCATTCTTCAAGTTGTTGAGAAGACGTCGCTTTTCTGTGAAAAACAGCCGCCGAATTTTCGCGGAAAACCGACCTAGAATCGTCCGCTGGAGAGCCTATATTCTCACATAATTTCAAAGGCTTAGCAAAGTTGCCTTTGATTTACCTGTGTTTTCCTACCGCGAGCGACCGTGGATGCCATCTTTGTGCCCTGGCTTTGGGCCGACGTCAACATGGCGGGAGAGCGGCAATTATTTCCGCTCGGGAGCGCTGAAGCCGGAGGTGAGTTGTGTATATCGCGGGGCAGGATTGCCAAGACAATTGCTATCGCGATTCCGTCAGTCTGGTCGGAAATGTGCGTGGCTCACGCCGACCGAAGTAGCGAGGCGCTCCGGAAAGATGACGCCGGAGCGACCTCGGTGCTCAATCACCGCGAGTGCGATGCAGACTATGAGCAAAATCGAGCGACTAACCTGCTTATCAATTAGAAATTCTACAACATTTTCTCATTCTTCTAAATTGAGCTAACTCCTCCGCAGTCATACTCTCTCCTCATCGGCCGCTGTGGGATGCGGCTGGAGGATGCGGCTGGATGTCGTGTCTGCGGAGGAGATCACTCGCTCAGAGCAAATCGAAACCGGTGGTTCAGGTGTGAACCTCGGCGCGAGATTGCTCGTCGTCGATCCGGCCGCTCTCATCGGATTTGCCCCTGTCGAGGATATCAACATGAACCTTTATTCCCTGCTTTCCCTGCGCGCCTCGAATGGTCGACCAGTACGCGTCGGATTGATCGGTGCCGGCAAGTTTGGCTCTATGGTCCTGGCTCAGGCCCAGCGTATTGAGGGCCTGCACATGGTGGCGGTCGCCGACCTTAATGTCGGCAAGGCAAAGGAATCGCTGGAGCGCGTCGGCTGGCCGAAGGCGCGTTATTCGGCTGAAAGCTGCGGAGATGCCATCAAGTCCGGCAAGACCTATGTCACCTCGGACGCGGCAGATCTCTTCGGGTGCGACGAGATCGAATGCATCATCGAGGCGACAGGACATCCCATCGCTGGAACCCGTCATGCTTTGGGGGCGATTGAAAGCAACAAACATGTTGTCATGGTCAACGTCGAGGCCGACGTCATGGTGGGGCCGATCCTTGCCGAGAAGGCCCGCGCGAAAGGTCTCATCTATTCGATGGCCTACGGTGACCAGCCGGCCCTGATCTGCGAACCAGACCATGCGAAACATGAAAAAACTGTCGTTCGTTCTCAGCGAATCCGTGCCGTTTACTCCCAATATCCTCAAACTGGCAGAAAAACTGGATACTTCAAGAAATACTGTTTTGAAAATCCTCGATCTACTTTCCCAAGCTCAAATCCTCAATCTTCTTCACGCATCGACTCAGGGAATTTCCCAACTGCAAAAACCGGAGAAAGTCTACTTACAAAATTCAAACCTGGCCTTTGCAGTTGGGAAATTCCCTGAGTCGATGCGTGAAGAAGATTGAGGATTTGAGCTTGGGAAAGTAGATCGAGGATTTTCAAAACAGTATTTCTTGAAGTATCCAGTTTTTCTGCCAGTTTGAGGATATTGGGAGTAAACGGCACGGATTCGCTGAGAACAAACAACAGTTTTTTCATGTTTCGCATGGTCTGGTTCGCAGATCAGGGCCGGCTGGTCACCGTAGGCCATCGAATAGATGAGACCTTTCGCGCGGGCCTTCTCGGCAAGGATCGGCCCCACCATGACGTCGGCCTCGACGTTGACCATGACAACATGTTTGTTGCTTTCAATCGCCCCCAAAGCATGACGGGTTCCAGCGATGGGATGTCCTGTCGCCTCGATGATGCATTCGATCTCGTCGCACCCGAAGAGATCTGCCGCGTCCGAGGTGACATAGGTCTTGCCGGACTTGATGGCATCTCCGCAGCTTTCAGCCGAATAACGCGCCTTCGGCCAGCCGACGCGCTCCAGCGATTCCTTTGCCTTGCCGACATTAAGGTCGGCGACCGCCACCATGTGCAGGCCCTCAATACGCTGGGCCTGAGCCAGGACCATAGAGCCAAACTTGCCGGCACCGATCAATCCGACGCGTACTGGTCGACCATTCGAGGCGCGCAGGGAAAGCAGGGAATAAAGGTTCATGTTGATATCCTCGACAGGGGCAAATCCGATGAGAGCGGCCGGATCGACGACGAGCAATCTCGCGCCGAGGTTCACACCTGAACCACCGGTTTCGATTTGCTCTGAGCGAGTGATCTCCTCCGCAGACACGACATCCAGCCGCATCCTCCAGCCGCATCCCACAGCGGCCGATGAGGAGAGAGTATGACTGCGGAGGAGTTAGCTCAATTTAGAAGAATGAGAAAATGTTGTAGAATTTCTAATTGATAAGCAGGTTAGTCGCTCGATTTTGCTCATAGTCTGCATCGCACTCGCGGTGATTGAGCACCGAGGTCGCTCCGGCGTCATCTTTCCGGAGCGCCTCGCTACTTCGGTCGGCGTGAGCCACGCACATTTCCGACCAGACTGACGGAATCGCGATAGCAATTGTCTTGGCAATCCTGCCCCGCGATATACACAACTCACCTCCGGCTTCAGCGCTCCCGAGCGGAAATAATTGCCGCTCTCCCGCCATGTTGACGTCGGCCCAAAGCCAGGGCACAAAGATGGCATCCACGGTCGCTCGCGGTAGGAAAACACAGGTAAATCAAAGGCAACTTTGCTAAGCCTTTGAAATTATGTGAGAATATAGGCTCTCCAGCGGACGATTCTAGGTCGGTTTTCCGCGAAAATTCGGCGGCTGTTTTTCACAGAAAAGCGACGTCTTCTCAACAACTTGAAGAATGATGAGGGCCGCTCATCAGGCCATCCTTCGTCCTGAAACGGGTCTGGTAAAATCGGCTAGGGACCTTCATTCCCACGCGGTCGGAGCGATATGTGGCTGGCTGAATCACAGATCCTTGCTCTCCCGCTCGCCTCGTTTTTCGGTGTACTCACAATCGCTCAGATCAATCAGAAACCCTGACCCAATGGTTACGACTGATCATGCGGCAGTTGGCACTTCCGCCCAGCACGGCGGCGGCTTCCTTCGGCAAAACGATCTGAACAGTAGAGACATGCTCGATCTCCGTCTCACTCTTGAGCGTGAGGCGCCAGGTCATCTTGCTGCCTGCCCCCTGCCCCGCGGGCATCTGGCCGAAAAGCTCAGGAAAGACTTCGGTCGTCCAGGCATTCTCCCCCGCATTGCGCCAAGCAATCGAGCTCAGCCCTTCGGCCGACAGTCGTCGAGACATTTCAAGCTGGTCGGGATGGAACGGCGTCTCGAAATCGAGTTTTCGCGGCGCCAGCCATTCTGCTGGCAGGGCACCAGGCGACTTCGGAAACGCCTGTTGCATCAGGCTTGGGCAACCTTCAAGCCGCGTGTCACCGAGACGCGCCTGCCAAAGACCGGACTGCGGCTCGATATTGTGGAAAAGTTCGATTGGCGGCTGTCCGGGTGGAAGCTCTTCCGGCTGGCGCTCTTTTTCCGGCAACTCAATCGGCAAGCCGGGTGGCAGGCAGTGGCTTGGACCCGTGTAGATAAAGCCATCACTTTCAGCGCCGAAACCGACGAGGACCCTCGGCAGGTCCGTCCGCGCGATCCATGTGCCCTGACGTCTTCGCGCGTCGACGACGAGAATAGAATCTGGCTGAGGCGACGCACCAAAGAACGTCTCCATGTCGCGCTTTACCTCCCGGTCAGGGGAAATGAACTCCGCCTGTCCGTCGGCATCAATGGAGATCACAGGACTGTTGCAACCGCCAGCGGCGAAAGAAACAGAGGCAGTCGCCAGAAGGACGAGGCTTGTCGCAAGAATTTGGCGGCGCATGGTTCAGTTCCCCCTGACTATGGAAAGGGCGCGGTCGAATTCGGCAGGCGCAAGGGTTCTTGGAGCAGATGACGCAGAGGTTCCGATTTTCAGGTTCTTGCGGATGAGATCGAACTCGTTCGTCGAAATGTATGGCGTGAACTCGCAGAGCATCTGCGCCTCCCCGGCCTCAAGGCAATTCTCTCCACCTGGCTGATTGAGACCGATGAGCTTGAAATTGCCCGCGCGGTCACTGTCCCAAAACCATGAGGAGATCCGACCGTCTGGCAGCCTGCGCCCAACCTCGACCGACCAGAGCGCCGGCAGCTTTCCAGAGAGCGCAGGATTGGGGTGGGCGAAGTCACAATCTGCGTCGCCGCAACGGCGCAGAACTTGACCTGTGGTCAGCGTGAACTGGAGGGTCTGCAGCACTCGTGCAAGCTTTTCATCTCCGCTGTCGGGATCCGCACATAATTGCCCCACCCGTGTCAGGACACAGCCCCGATCGCCAAGCGGCCATTCCCTCGGATTAAGCCAGATTGAATGGGCTGAACCCGCCTGTTCCGCAAATTCGGCACGCGGGAACGGGGAGGAAGGCTCCACCTCAGCCACCCAGTTCTCCGGGAGGTGGAAGGAGAGATTTGTGGGCCCATCGCGCATATCGCAGTTTGAAACCGTCCGGTCACCCGGAATGCATCGATGGGGGTAGTCCGAAAAAGCTTTGCCGCCAGCCTCCATGCCGTTCTCGCAGGCGTCAGGACCATGTCCGTCATCGTCGCCGCAGTCACTGGCGGCGCTGTTTCGTGAGGTGCGTGGCGTGGCATCCAATGCCCCAACGAGCGCTTCCAGCATCGCCTTCTGATCGATCTCGCCATTTGGCCCGGCTGCCTTCGCCGCATCGAGCAGAGCACCAATCATCGCCTGCGTTTCGGCATCCTGCCCGGCGAGGCCCTGTCTTACACTGGTCGCGATGTCCGGCGCAGATGCGGAGGACTGCCCCTTGCCATTTTCCGCGACAGGCGGGATGA
>JBJIOA010000016.1:0-15211 GCA_045377275.1 Allorhizobium sp.
TATTGCAGGCCGGCGACATCGCCATAGGCGAGCGTGACGCCATCAGCGGCAAAGTCCAGTCGATAAGCGGAGGCGCCAAGCGCTTCGTCGGACTTCAGGAAAATCGCCCGCCCCTGATGCACCGGCGCCAGCGATAGCGGCGCATGGCCGACCGCAAAGAGACGGCAGAAGAGACGCAGCACGTTTTCGACGGCACGCAGCTCGACGAGCGAGGCGCCTTCTGCCGGATAAAGCGCGACGGGGAAGCCTTCGCCCGCCACGAGCTCGGGAGTTTCAGGCCATGGCAGCATGGCGAAAGGCTGCGTTACCTGCCCCTCGGGAAGCAAGGCCGGCGGCGGGGCGCTGTGACCACCACCCAGCATCAGATCGGCCACCGCAACGGCCGCATGCTGACCGGTCGACAACGTGATGTAGGCAGATTTTGCCCCATCTGTCCGATGCTTGGCCGGCCGCCACAAACCGCCGACCCGGAAGGTCCAGGACTCACCCGGCTGCAGCACAAAGCCGGCCGGCGGCGCGAACTGGTGGAAATTGGCGTTGCGCTTCAGGAAGACGGCGTTCTCGAGGATCGGCTCTTCGGTATCCTTGACGCGGGTGAGCGACGTATAGGCGAGCTTGAAATCGGAAAGCGCCACATCGGAGAGATTGACCAGCGTGAAGACGAAGGCGCCGCACTCGTCGCCCTCCACCGGATGCCACGCGTTTTCGAGGCGGAATTGAACGGCTGGTGCCATGGGGAATGCTCCTGGCTTCTTGATGTCAATAATTGTCGGATTGCGAAAAGGTGCGCGCGAGCTCGGCCTGACCGGCCGTCAGCCCGCAATCGACCGGCAGGCACACACCGGTGATCGCAGCCGCCTGATCGCTGGAAAGGAAGAAAACGGCATTGGCGATGTCTTCGGCCGTCGCGATCCGCTGCAAAGCGTACCAGCGCTTGGCTTCTTCGAAGACATCAGAATTGGCGGCAGCGCGCGCCTCCCAGGCCTGGGTGCGCACCGTGCCCGGCGCGACCGCATTCGAACGGATGCCGTATTTGCCATACTCGACGGCAATCAGCTTGGTGAGGTGGATGAGCCCCGCCTTGGCGGCGCTATAAGCCGGGTGACCGAAAACCGCCATGCCGTTGACCGAAGAGATATTGACCAGCGCGCCCTTGGCTTCCTTCAGCGCCTCCTCAAACGCGCGGAAGCAGAGGAACGGCGCTTCGAGGTTGAGTGCATTGTCCTTGCGCCAGATCTCGCCATCGGTATCGCCGAGGCTGACGGCCCGCGCTGCACCGGCATTGTTGACCAGCGTATGCACGAGGCCCAGCGTTGCGATGCGTGCAGCGGTTTCGGCGAGATCCTTCTCGTCCGTGACATCGCAAACCAGCGAGGCGAAGCGCACATCGTCATCAAGCTCGACCATCGCCTTGCACAGCGCCTGGCAATCCATATCGAGCAGGACGACGAGGTCATGGCTGTCGGCGAGGCGCTCTGCTATCGCCCGGCCTATATCACCGGCAGCACCCGTTACGACGGCAACCTTATGCGTCACGGCGGATCTCCGATATCGATGCGGGCATGGCTCAGTCTCCGAGAAGTTGCCGGTCGTCTCCGCCATCGCGGTGTTCGACCAACTGTTGCTTGATATGGCGCAGCGTCACCTGCGACTGCTTGCGATTGCGATAGGCAACCAGGCTTGCGATCACGTCGACGACGGCGAGATAGGCAAATCGCGTCGAGGTCGGCCGGAAGATGTTTTCGCCCTCCGGTAGGTCGATGCCGATCACCAGTTCCGAGGCTTCGGCCACCAGGCTGTTGCTCTGGGTGAGCGCGATCGTGGTGATGCCGTTCTCGCGGGCGAGCTTGAAGCATTTCACCAGTTCGGCATTGCGACCCGAAAACGACGAACCGATCAGTACGTCGTTGGAGCGTGCGGCCGCCGTCAGCATGAGCTGCATGTTGTGGTCGGCAGAGGCAGTCACGCGCGACCCGAGACGAAACAGGCGATTCTGGATTTCGCCTGAGATCATCGAGGAATTGCCGCCCGAGCCGAAGGCATAGACCATTTCCGCCCGCGCCAACCGGTCCGCGACCTTGTCCAGCACATCAGGATCGAGTGCCCGATGCACCATGAACATCGCATTCTGCGCCTTGGTGATCACATCACTCGCAACGTCCGCAGGCTCGGTGCTCTGCGCCTCCGGGTTGAGATAACGCACGCCGACATAGGCGGTGCGGGCGAGGTTGACCTTGAAGTCGGCAAAGCTCTGGCAGCCGAGACGACGGCAGAAGCGCGTCACCGTCGGCGGCGAGACTTCTGCCTTCTCGGCCAATTCGATGATTGAGGCATTGACCGCGAAGTCGAAGGAGTTGAGCAGGATATCCGCGATGCGTTGCTCGGAGGCCGAAAACTGGCCTGCCTCTTCCTGAATGCGCGCAAAGATATCCAATGCCCTGCCCTCTCTCTTATTTCGAAGGCTTGAAGGCTACGCAGTCGATCTCGACCTTGCAATCGACCATCATCGAGGCCTGGACGCAGGCCCGCGCCGGCGGGTGCTCGCCGAAATACTGCTGGTAAATCTTGTTGAAGGTCCAGAAATCGCGGGGGTCGTCGAGCCACACGCCGCAGCGCACGACATGCTCGAGCCCGTAGCCGGCCTCTTCCAGAATGGCGATCACATTGGCGATCGTCTTGTGGGTCTGCTCGATGATGCCGCCCGCAATGATCTCCCCGTCTTCCATGGCCACCTGGCCGGAAACATAAAGCCAGCGATCGGCCTCGACAGCCCGGGCAAACGGCAACCGCTGACCGCCCGCACCCGCCTTCTCGGCCCCGTAGCGCTTGATCGTCATGGACACCCCTCATGCAAATTATTTTCTTCGATTGTTGACAAGCGACCACAAAAAACCGATTTTGACCAGACAAAATCGACATTCGTGAAAAGAATTTAAAGGCGGGGAAGAAATGCGCGACCCATTCCAGAATCCATTCCCGGCATCGGACGAAGCACGCCACGCCATCTGGGAGATGCTCGTCCCCCGCGACATCGATGCCTTTCTCGCAGCCGACTGGAGCATGGTCGCCCATGACTTCGTCGAGGACGGCTTCATCGGCATAAGCGGCAATCGCGAGGAAGATGCGGACAAGTGGACGCTTGCCTTCCCCAATCTCGCCGCCTATCGCGACGAATGGCTGAAGCAGGCGCATGACTTCGCCGCTCAGTCCTACGGCGAGGATCCGCGCACCGCGATCTTCAACACGACGACACTCGAGGAAATCGAGATTTCGGCCGAGACAGCGCTCGTGCGCAAGAAGTTCGACGGCGGGATCAAGAAGGCAGACGGCACACTCGACATCATGCGATGGCAGACGCTCTATTGTTGCCGCCTGCATGAAGGCCGCTGGAAAATCTCCGGCTTCACCGGATATCTGCCCAATCCGATGGGCAAGCGCTGAACCCGTCCTTATTCACTCAAGACCCCGGAGGTCGGCCCTTGCGCATCTTCACCGCCGCGCTTGCAACGGAAACGAACACCTTCTCCCCGATCTGCATCGACCGGCGCGCCTTCGAGGATTCGCTCTATGCGCCTCCGGGACAACACCCCGGGACCCCCACGCTCTGCACCGCGCCAATCACGGTCGGCCGCAAGGTCTGCAAGGAAAAGGGCTGGACGCTGATCGAAGGCACCGCGACCTGGGCGGACCCGGCGGGCCTCGTCAACCGACAAACCTTTGAGAGCCTGCGCGACGAGATCCTGGATCAATTGCGTGCAGCCATGCCTGTCGATTCTGTCGTGCTCGGCCTGCATGGCGCCATGGTCGCCGATGGCTATCTCGATCCGGAAGGCGATCTCTTAACCAAGATCCGCGAGATCATCGGCCCTGATATCCTTCTCTGCGCTGAGCTCGATCCGCATAGCCACCTGACGGCGAAGCGCGTGGCAGCCGCAGACTTCTTCGTCGTCTTCAAAGAATTTCCGCATACCGATTTCGTCGATCGGGCCGAAGACCTGTGGCGCATCGCTGTCGATACCCTGGAGGGCCGCATAAAGCCGGTCATGTCCGTTTTCGACTGCCGGATGATCGATATCTTCCCGACCTCGCGCGAACCGATGCGCAGCTTTGTTGACAGGCTTATGGCCATCGAAAAGGTTGATCCGGAGGTGCTGTCGCTTTCTGTCATTCATGGCTTCATGGCCGGCGACGTACCGGAAATGGGCACCAAGACGATCGCCATCACCAATGGCCACCCGGAAAAGGGTGCCATTCTCGCCCGCGAACTCGGCCTCGACCTATTCTCCAAGCGCGGCACCTTCATGATGCCGCAGATCGATGAGAAAACAGCGCTCGATCACGCGCTTGCCTACCCGGAAGGCCCCGTGGTCATCGCAGACATGTGGGACAATCCGGGCGGTGGCACGGCAGGTGATGCGACCGTAATCCTGGAAGAAATGCTGGCGCGTGGCGTCACCAATGCCGCGGTCGGCATGATCTGGGATCCGATTGCCGTGCAGATCTGCATGGCCGCCGGCGAAGGCGCCGAGATCCCGCTGCGGTTCGGCGCAAAATCAGCGCCCGGCACCGGCCATCCGATCGACGGTCTGGTGAAGGTCGTCAAAGTGGTGCCAAGTGCAGAGATGCGCTTCGGCGACAGCATCGCGCCCTTCGGCGATGCGGCCCATATCCGGCTTGATGGCATCGACATCATCCTGAGTTCGGTCCGTGTGCAGAGCTACGACCCATCGCTGTTCACGGCACTCGGCATTGATCCGACAGCCAAGCATCTCCTTGTCATCAAGTCGACCAACCACTTCTATGCGGCCTTCTCGCAGATCGCCTCGGAAATCCTCTATTGCGCCGCAGGAACCCCCTATCCGAACGATCCGGCCAAGACCGCCTATCGCCATGTGCGCCGCGATATCTGGCCGATCATGGCCAATCCGCACGAGACGCCCGAAGGCAGCGAGGCCGCATGATGGAACTACCGCGCCCAAAGCCCGGCCAGCGGATCGCCGAACTGTCAACTCCGCTGCCGATCATCGACGAAGACAGGCTTGCCGCCAACATCGCCCGCGTCCAGAGCTATATGGACAACCACGGCCTCGCCTTCCGCCCGCATATCAAAACCCACAAGATCCCGGCCATTGCTGCCAAACAGGTGAAGGCGGGCGCGAAGGGCATCAACTGCCAGAAGATCACAGAGGCCGAGGTCTTCGCCGATCACGGTTTCGAAGATCTACTGATCACCTTCAACATTCTCGGCAGCGAGAAGCACAAGCGTCTCGTCGCCCTCAACACCCGGATTTCGGGCCTGAAGGTCGTCGCAGATAGCGAGGCAACCGTGCGCGGCCTCTCCTGCGCTTTCTCCAGACCCGCCCGCTCGCCGTTCTCGTTGAATGCGACACGGGTGGCGGACGCTGTGGCGTCCAGTGCCCGGAAGACGCCATAGCACTCGCCGAGACGATTGCTGCTGCCCCCGGCCTCACCTTCGGCGGCATCCTGACCTACCCCAAGGCAGACACAGAAGAAGCCGTCGAGGCCTTCTTCGCCGCCACACTTGCCGGTCTCGCGGCCCGCGGCATACCCTGCCCCATCGTCTCCAATGGCGGCACGCCCAGCCTCTTCTCTGCGCACAAGGTCACATCGGCGACCGAGCACCGGGCGGGCACCTATGTCTACAACGATCGCGCCATGGCGAGGTCCGGCCATTGCAGGCTCGACGACTGTGCCATGCACATCCTGGCCACCGTCGTGTCGCGCCCGACCGCCGATCGCGCCATTCTAGACGCCGGCTCCAAAGGGCTGACTTCGGACCTGCTGGGCTTCTCCGACTACGGCATGATCGTCGAATATCCGGACGCCGTGATCTCTGCCCTTTCCGAGGAGCACGGTACGGTGGATCTGTCGAAGGTTAAGGGGCGGCGACCGGAGATCGGCGAGAAGGTCAGGATCATCCCGAACCACACCTGCGTCGTCTCGAACCTCTTCGACTTTATGACCTTCCACCGCGATGGGATCGTCACGAGGGTTGAAGAAGTCGCTGCGCGTGGGCTTGTCTGGTAGCGGCTTGCGCCTCACTGTCCTGTGCGCCTAGTTTGGCCCCAGGAGGACGACCATGGGCGGGAAGACCACAAACTCGGGAATAGGCAGGCTGCGCGGCGGCTGCATGTGTTGTGCGGTGTCCTACGAAATCGCCGACCGTTTCCTCTATGCGATGAATTGCCACTGCTCGAAATGTCGCCGCACGACGGGCTCGGCTTTCAAGCCGATCGCGGGTGTGGCACCTGAAGATTTCACGATCGCATCAGGCAGCGACGCTCTTTTCCGCCACGGCGATCCCAACGGCATTTATGACATGCACTGCCGCACCTGCGGCTCTCTCGTCTATTCATGGATCGCCGAGAACGGCAGCGTGAAGGTCCACATCCCCATGGGCACGCTCATCGATCCGCCGTCAATGAAGCCCTCGATGCATATCTTCGTCGGCTCAAAAGCGCCCTGGTACGACATTCTCGACGACCTGCCGCAGTTCGATGGCTTTCCGGATTAAGAAGAGCAGCCCGCCGCTACCCCAGACGAAAAAGGTCCGCCCGGAGGCGGACCAGGGGATTGGCCTTTGGCATGGCCGGGAGGAGCTTATTCGGCCGCTGTGACAGAGGCCGGGAGATCGAGGGTGCGCCAGTCGATGCGCCGTTCCAGCGCCTGACCATTGGCCTCGAAAAGATGGCAATCGGCAGCCATGATACCCGTCGTCATAGGCTGCTCGGCTCGCACCGGAGCAGACCCTGGAAGCAGGGCGCAATAGGGTTCACCATTCGGCAGTCCGGCATAGGCAATCGTGTTGATGCCCAGACGCTCGATGACGGAAGGCGTCACCATGATGTTGATGTCGCCATCGCTGAGACGCGTGTGTTCGGGGCGAATGCCGAGCGTCAGCGACTGGCCGACAAGATCTGGGCGCCCATCGACTGGGATCATCGCCGTCTGGCCTTCATAGGAAATCGTCACGCCGATCGCGTCGACGCCGACACAGGTGACCGGCACGAAATTCATCTTCGGATTGCCGATGAAGCCGGCGACAAAGGTGTTCTGCGGCTTGTGATAGAGCTCGAGCGGCGCGCCCACCTGGGCAATGTTGCCGGCGTTTAGCACGACAATCCGGTCGGCCATGGTCATGGCCTCGACCTGGTCGTGGGTCACGTAGATCATCGTCGCTGCAAGGTCGCGATGCAGCTTGGTAAGCTCGATGCGCATGTCGGCGCGCAGGGCCGCATCGAGGTTGGACAACGGCTCGTCGAACAGAAAGATCTTAGGTTCGCGCACGATCGCACGGCCGATCGCCACGCGCTGGCGCTGGCCGCCGGAAAGCTGGCCGGGGCGCTGGTGCAAACGCTGGTCGAGCTGCAGGATCTTGGAAACTGCCCCCACCTTTTCGCGGATCTGCTCCTCCGGGAGCTTCTCGACGCGCAGCGGAAAGGCAATGTTCTCGAAGACCGACATATGCGGGTAAAGCGCGTAGGACTGGAAGACCATGGCGATGCCACGCTCGACCGGCGGCTTGTCATTGACGCGCTCGCCATCGATGACGATGTCACCATCGGTCGTATCATCGAGGCCCGCGATCATGCGCAAGAGCGTGGACTTGCCGCAGCCCGACGGCCCGACGAAAACCACGAACTCGCCGTCCTTCACCTCGAGATCGACACCCTTGATGACCTCGAAATGCCCGTACGACTTGCGCACCTTTTTCAGAAATAGCTGACCCACGACCCTCAGTCTCCATTGCCGTTCCCTCAAGGACCGGCCAAATCCGCTTGATGAAATCCGCGGGCCGATCCCGGCCCGCGGAGCCTCGGTTGCCCGAGATCACTTATACTGCTCGAGCTCGGCTGCAGCCTTCTTCAACGCCTCGGCCGGCTCGGTCTTGCCAGTGACAACCGACTGGACCATCTCGATCATGACGTTCTGGAAGCCCTTGTAGTCGGTAAAGAGCGGCTCCGGACCGCCATAGGCGATGCCGTCGATGAACGGCTTCCAGAAGGGCTCGTTGGCGACGAACTGGTCGACAACAGCGCCTGGACGCAGCGGTGTGAGGCCTGCGCCTCCCTGCAGCTCGTATTCGTGCTGGATGTCGGTCGAGGTGATGTACTTGGCAAACTCGATCGCCTTTTCCTCGACGCCCGAACCGGAGAAGATCGCGAGGCTGTCGGTGATCAGCAGCGTACCTTCACCCTGAGCCGCCGGACCGCGCGGCAACGGGGCAACGCCCCAGTTGATCTGCGTATCCTTGAGGCGGTAGGCAGCGCCCGAACCGGCCTGGATCATGCCGACCTTGCCGTCGAGGAAGATGGCGCGAATTTCGTTCTGCTCGTAAGCCGTCGCGCCTTCGACGGAGTAAGGCGTGATATCTTTGTAAGCCTGAAGAGCAGCGAGCACTTCCGGGCTGTCGATGACGATCTCGTCGCCGTCGATGACCTTGCCGTTGTTCGTGTAAACCCAGTGCATGAACTGGTGCATGGTGTTGTCGAAGGTCTTGGCCGGCAGACCGTAACCGGCGATGCCGGTCTTTTCCTTGATCTGCTTGGCAAACTCGATTTCTTCGGCCCAGGTCTTCGGCGGGGTTTCCGGATCGAGGCCGGCCTGCTTGAAGAGGTCCTTGTTCCAGTACAGAGCCTTGGTCGAGAAGGCGATCGGGACGCCCCATTGCGTATCGTCAAACGTGACGGTGTCGACAATGTTCGGGTAGTAGGAGGCCTTCTCCTCATCCGTCATCGGGACCGGAACGATCAGCTGCGTTCTGGGCGAATTCCTTCAGCGTGCGCGAACCGACATAGGCCATGGCAACCGGCGTGCCTGCAACGGCGAGCGTGGTCGCCTTGTCCTGGCACTGCTCCCAGCCGACGACTTCTGGCTTGACCTTCCAGCCTTCGTTCTTGCCTTCCCATTCGGCGATATACTTCTGATGGATCGGATCGATCACATCACCACAATAGATCCAGCTGATTTCCTGGTCCGCGGCAAGCGTGGTGAGCGCCGAGCTTGCGAGCAGGGCAAACGAGCCTGCGAGCATGGTCAGTTTTCTTGTCATCGGTAGTTCCCCTTTGTTGACAGGTTGAAAGCGTCCGGTTGGCCCGAATTTTGATTGGCAGCCCTTACTTGACCGCGCCGGCGGTCAGGCCGCTGACGAGGTATCGCTGCAGGAAGAAGATCACGATCATGGCGGGTGCGATCCCGACGAAACTCGCCGCCATTAGCTCGTTCCAAATGACCTCCTGGCGACCGAAATAGGCGAACAGCCCGATCGGCAGCGGCATGTATTCGGTCTTGGAATTGAACGTGAGGGCAAAGATGAACTGCTGGGCATAGGCGCCGATGAAGGTGGTGATCGCAACCACGGCGATACCCGGCATGGCGAGCGGCAAAACGACCCGGCGGAAGGTGTAGAAATAGCTGGCCCCATCTACATAGGCCGCCTCTTCCAGTTCGCGCGGAATGCGTAGCATGTAGGTGCGCAGCAGCCAGATGGCAGTCGGAATGAGGAAGGCCACGCCAGGCACGATCATGGCGAAGTAAGTGTTGAGCACACCCATCGTCCGCATCAGTCGGAAGAGCGGAATGAGCAGGACCGCACCCGAGAACATGTTGACCGCGAGAAACGCCCCTAGAAGCTGGCCACGGCCTTTGAACTCGAAACGAGCGAAGGCATAGGAAGCCGGCACCACGAGCAGAAGCACGATGAGCGTCGCAATCGTCGAGATGAAGAACGAGTTGAAGATGTAGCGAGCAAAGCCCGGCACGCTGTCCCACATCGTGAAGTAAGCATCGAACGAGCCGTTTTCCGGCCAGAAGCGATAGGGTGAAGAGAAGAGCTGGCTGAGCGGCTTCAGAGACACCAGGAAACCTTCGACGAAGGGCGCAAGCACAAAAGTCAGGAAGAGCGCGATGCCCGCGTAGATGCCGACCAGTTCGTACCAGCGATAGCGGTTGATCAGGGCTGTCTTGTCGTAGCTCATCGGGCATGCTCCTGCGAAAGACGGCTGGTCACGCGGAAGTAGGCGACACAGAAGATCGACAGGAAGATGCAGATCAGAACCGCGCGGGCAGCACCTTCGCCGTATTTCTTCGAGCCAATTGCCGTATGATAGGTGTCGATGATCATGGTGGTGGTTTCGCCGCTCGGCCCACCACGCGTCAGGATCCAGATGATGTCGAACGAGTTGAAGGTCGAGATCAGCGAGATCATCGACATGGTGATCATCGCAGGCAGGATCAGCGGCAGCGTGATGCGGCGGAAGCGGTAGAAGCGTCCAGCGCCATCGGTCCATGCGGCCTCGTACAGATCCTGCGGAATCGCCTGCATGGCAGCCAGCATATAGAGCGTCACCATGGGCACGCCGATCCATACATCGGTGATGATGGTCGCCCAAAAGGCGGTGGAGCCATAGGCGAGGAAAGCGACCGGGCCATCGACAACGCCGACACGCTGCAGCACGCCGGAGATCATGCCGAACTGGCCGTTATACATCCAGCCCCACATGAAGATACCGATCGCCATCGGCACGATCCATGGCGGCATGGTGAGCACGCGGAAGAGCGTGCGGCCGGGCACGGCCGTGTTGAGCATGGCCGCCCCGAAGGTCCCGATGATCATCTTGATCGCCACCGAGAAGAAGGTCCAGATGAAGGTCCTGACGATGACGGTGGCAAATGTGTCGTTGAAGATCTTCTCGTAATTCGTCCAGCCGACCCAGTTCGTCGTCCTGCGCAGAGACGCATCAGTAAACGAGAGAATGAAGGTATCGACAAGCGGATAGGCGACGATGGCGGTGATATAGAGAAGAGCCGGCGCGATCAGCAGCCAGGCGAAGATGATGGCGCTTTGGCGAGCTTGCATCCGACCGCTCCTTCAAGCCGACCGAACGCGGGATGAGGTATCCGACGCGCCGTGCAGGCAGGCATCGAACTTCTCCCAGACCGGCTTCAGGTCCACGACCTTTCGCCCGAGACGTGCCTCGTCCATGGCAAGCGCGAGAATGCCAGCTTCCAGCGCATCGATTGCGGATACGGGCTGCTTTGCACCCGTCTGGACGAAGGCGATGACATCTTCGGCCATCTGCTCGTCGGCGCCGTAATGCTGCGACAGGGCGGACGGCGCCGAATAGGTATTGGCAACCACCTTTTCATTGGTGCGCGCATCATGCACATCCATGAAACCGCGGACGAAATCACCTTCCGCCATGCCCTTGGAACCGATCACGCAGAAGCGCCGGAACTCGTCGGGAACGTTGAGATTGGTATGGAAGGTCATCGACACGCCGTTCTCGTATTCGACGATCGCGGTCTGGAAATCGATGATATCGCCGTCGCTGTCGAACACCTTGTCGGAGCCCTGCCAGCCGCTCGGCTTGCGGTGATAGACGTTGAGATCGTTGACGCCGGAAGCCTCAGGCGCGTTTTCCGGCACGAAGCTCTTGCGGCCGCCGAAGCTTGCAACGAAGCGCGGGCGGGCGCCGACGACACCATTATAAAGGTCGAGGTCGTGGCAGCACTTTTCCAGCATGAAACCGCCGGCATAACGACCATAACGGCGCCAGTCGCGCATGAAGAATGCGCCGTGATAGGGCTGGATATGCTCCGACGCCTCGATCGAGACGACATTGCCGAGCCGCCCCTCTTCCTGCGCCTTGCGCAGATCACGATAGAGCGGGGAGTAACGCAGGACCAGACCGACCAACAGGCGGTCATGGCCGTATGTGTGGAGGAGAGAAGCGAGCGCGTAGCTTTCCTCGATGCTAGTGACGATCGGCTTTTCGGTGAAAACGGTAAGGCCCGCCTCAAGCCCGAGCCGGATATGATCGAGATGCAGATGGTTCGGCGACCCAATCATCAGAAGATCGAAAGCCTCGCCGGCGATCAGGGCTTCAGGCGTGTCATAGACCTTGCCGGGAGAGATACCATGCTCATCAAGCGTCGCCATGCCGGCCGGCGCCGGATCGACATAACCGACAATCTCGAAAGTCGGGTCGATCTCCTTGAACACCCGACCCAGATACCCCAGACGGAATCCGAGTCCGATAATGGCGACCTTCATGATGCATTCCCCTGGTTTCGTAATTATTTTTCGCAGACTGCGTCAAAAATCCAGCATCGTCAACACAGGAAGCGAAATTCCCACGCTAGATGAAAATGGTTTTCACATCAGTCGTCGATATTGGACGAGGAGCAAAAAATCACCGTCCTCCAGCGCCGCACATTTCAGCTTCGCGGCAAAAGGAAAGGCTTTTGATTGGCCCCTCTCCAATCGTTAATTTAAGATACCAAAACTAGTCCAATCGTAAAGCCAGAACCCTCAGAATCTGAGGATAAATCTTGCAAATGGCTGTTTTGGCGATGAAATTTCTGCGCTTCCCATCATTGAACAGGCTCTTTTCAAAACCATTTGCGAAATAGGTTTCTGGTTGGTATTGTTTTTGGAAAGACCAGCGGGGGACGGAAACATGCCAATGTTGATGACGGGTTGCACATCGCCCCTCCGCTTGCGGCCGATCGACCACAAGGCCAGAGGAACCGCATGAGCACGCCCCTTCCCCTGGAACAGCTTCAATCGGTTCGCGGCGGACCACTTTACGTCAAGCTCCGCAAGATGATCGAGGATGCCGTAGCCTCCGGTCGCCTCAAGCATGGCGACGCGCTGCCGGCGGAACGCGATATAGCGGAAGCCGCCGATATCAGCCGCGTGACGGTGCGCAAGGCGATCGACGAACTCGTGGAGGAAGGCCTGCTCGTCCGCCGACGCGGCTCCGGCACCTTTGTCGTCAAACCCGTCCCGCGCATGCAGCAGCCGCTCAGCCAGCTGACATCCTTTACCGAAGACATGCGCCGGCGCGGCATGGTCGCAGGCTCCCGCTGGCTGAGCCGCGGGCTGTTTTATCCAACGGCCGAGGAAACCATGATGCTCGGTCTCGGCGGCGGCGCCCGTGTCGCGCGGATCGATCGCCTGAGAACCGCCAACGACATGCCGATCGCGCTGGAACGCACCAGTTTGCCCGACGACCTGCTGCCGGACCCGGATAAAATTGAGGACTCGCTTTATCTCTGCCTGCTCGATGCTGGCATCCGTCCAGTGCGGGCAAACCAGCGGATTTCAGCCGTCCTCCTGAAGGATGAAGAAACCAAGCTGCTCGGCGTCCCGCCCGGCTCCGCCGCATTGTCGGTGCAGCGCATTGCCTATCTCGAAACCGGCCGCGTGATGGAAATGTCGCGCGCCCTTTATCGCAGCGATGCCTATGACCTGGTCGCCGAACTCGGCATCGGCTCGCCCATGAAGCCTCAAGACTGAAAGTTTGCCCGATGACCACCAAGATGCGTGAGGAGATCAACGAGATCCCCGCAGCCGCCGCCCGATTGCTGGACACGTCCAGAACCGTCATTGCCGAGGCGGCGAATGCCTTGCGTGACAAGGATCCAGGCGTCGTCGTCACGATCGCTCGTGGCTCATCCGACCATGCGGCGCACTTCCTGAAATATGCAATCGAGCTGCAGTTGGGCCTGCCCGTCGCCTCGCTCGGGCCCTCGCTCGCCTCAATCTACGAGACCCCGATGAAGCTCGGCAAGGCCGCAGCCTTTGCCGTCTCCCAGTCCGGCGCAAGCCCAGATATCGTTGCCATGGCGCGCGGTGCCCGGGACGGCGGCGCGACCACGGTGAGCCTGGTCAACACCCTACCCTCGCTGCTCGCCGATGCTGCGACCTTCGCCATCGACATCAAGGCCGGCCCGGAGATTGCGGTCGCCGCCACCAAATCTTTTGTCAATTCGATTGTGGCAGGCCTGGCAATCCTGGCAAGCTGGAGCCGTGACGAGGCGCTGACCCGCGCCGTGGATGCCCTGCCCGAGCATTTTGAAAAGGCACTCGCTCTCGACTGGAGCGCCCTGCTCGAACCGCTGAAATCGGCCGAGATCTCTTTTACATGCTCGGACGCGGCCCGGCACTTGCCATCGCCGCGGAAGCAGCGCTCAAGTGCAAGGAGACTTGCGAACTGCATGCGGAAGCCTATTCCTCCGCAGAAGTCCTGCACGGTCCTGTCTCGATCGTCGGCCGTGACTTCCCCGTCGTCGCCTTTGCCGCCCGCGACAAGGCGGAAGCCTCGATTGCCGGCACCATTTCGAAGCTCGCGGCCAGCAACGCCACCTGCTTCATAACCTCGGATCAGGCGACGGCCGGCCACAAGCTGCCCTTCGTCGCAACCGGACATCCAATCACGGATGCGCTGGCCCTGATCGTTCCCTATTATGGCTTTATCGAATCCCTCTCCCGTGCCCGCGGCTTCAATCCCGACAAGCCGGTTCGCGCTCGAAGAAAAGTGACCGAGACCCCAATGAGACAAGCCTTCGCCATCACAGCAAGCCGCATCTTCGATGGGCACATGTTCCACGAAGATGCAGCGCTCCTGGTCGATAACGGCCGGGTGAAGGCTGTTGTCGCCCGAGCAGGACTTGCCCGCCGGCATTGCAAGGCAAGATGCCGGCGATGCGCTGCATCTGCCCCTGGTTTCGTCGACCTGCAGGTGAATGGCGGCGGGGGCGTGCTGTTCGACAACGATCCGACTGTCACCGGCATCCGCACGATCTGCGAGGCCCATGCGCACTACGGCACGACAGCCCTCATGGTCACGCTGATCACCGATGCGCCCGCGATCAAACGCAAGGCGATCACCGCCGGAGAGGCAGCAGCTACAGCGGGCGAGCCGGGCTATCTCGGCCTGCATCTGGAAGGCCCGCACCTCTCGATCGCCCGCAAGGGAACCCATGATCCCGCCCTGATCCGCCCGATGACCGAGACCGATCTCGATTACCTCGTCGCACAGGCATCGCGTTTTGGCATTCCGATGATCACGGTGGCACCGGAGAGTGTCACACCGGCTCAGGTCAAGCGCCTGGTAGTGGCCGGCTACCGCGTCAGCCTCGGGCATACCGATACGACCTGCGCCGGCGTCGAACCTTACGTCGACGCAGGGGCCACACTCGTTACCCATCTCTTCAACGCCATGAGCCCGCTTGGCAATCGCGAACCCGGCCTCGTCGGCGCCGCCCTGACCTCGCCCGCCCTGCATTGCGGCCTGATCGCCGATGGCTTCCATGTCGATCCGGTGACCATGAAGATCGCGCTCGCGGCCAAGACCGGCCCGGCCCATATCTTCTCGTGACGGATGCCATGTCGACCATCGGC
>JBJIOA010000017.1:0-165000 GCA_045377275.1 Allorhizobium sp.
GAACGGCGGATAACCTGCCCTCTCTCGCGGAGATGCGAGATAGTATCGTTGCGCGCTCTGCATCGGGCGATCGACGGCAGCCGTCAGTTCGCCGCTTTGCAGCTCCTCCTGAATCAGGAAGGTGGGAAGCAGCGCCACGCCAAGTCCGCCGATCGCTGCCTGCGACGCGGTGGCGAACTGGTCGAAGAGCATTCCATGCACGTTTTCGAAGGCGACACCGGTTTCCGTGAACCAGCGTTCCCAGGCATCCGGCCGGGTCGTAAGATGCAACAAAGGCACGCGCAAAAGATCGGCCGGCGCTTCGATCCCATGCGTTTGCTTGAAGTCCGGGCTGCAGGCCGGAATTGTCTCCTCACTCATCAGAAGTGTCAGTTCTGCGCCCGGCCAGACGGCATCGCCGAAATGGATCGCGGCATCGATCGAATCCAGTCGGAAGTCGAATGGCGACAGTCGCGTCACCAGATTGATCGTGATACCGGGATTGGCGGCCAGAAACTGACCCAGCCGCGGGGCGAGCCAACGGGCACCGAATGTCGGCAGGATCGCGAGATTGAGTGTACCGCCATGCGGATTGGCACGCAGGTTCAAGGACGCGCTGGAGATGCGGCGAAGCGCTTCCCGGATCTCACGGGCATAGCTGTCACCGGCGACCGTCAGCCGGATTGTCTGACGCTCGCGTAAAAACAGCTCGACACCAAGCTGGTTCTCCAATGCTTTGATCTGTCGGCTGACCGCACTCTGCGTGAGATCGAGCTCCCGCGCCGCCGCCGTGATGCTCCCCGTCCGGGCTGCGGCCTCGAACGCAGTGAGCAGCGAGAGAGATGGTAGGAAGCGGCGGGCAGGCAGCATAGTCATGCCTTTTTGGAATGATCTCTTGAGTATTTATCGCTGGAATGGCGTAGAACGCTCTTCTAGAAATCACAAGACTGTACGGGACGGAATGACATGGGACACGCGGTGATCTCGTGTGACCGGCCTCGGCACATTGCAGATCTCGGGGCCACACCATGCTGAACAATCCTCGCTCCCACGGACTTTGGGAAAAGACGGCCCCTGCCGCGCCCCAGACGACGCCCCTTTACGGCGCTGCAACTGCGGATGTCGTAATCGTTGGCGGCGGCTACACCGGCCTTTCCGCAGCTCTGCATCTCGCCGAAGCTGGCACCAGCGTGATCCTGCTCGAAGCGAAAGAGATCGGTTTTGGAGGCGCGGGCCGCAATGTCGGACTGATCAATGCCGGCATGTGGGTCATGCCCGACGACCTGCCGGGCGAACTTGGCCCAGTCTACGGTGAACGGTTGCTGGATCTGCTCGGCAACGGACCACGCACGGTTATGGAGCTGATCGATCGCCATGGGATCGAATGTGAGTTGGAGCGCTCGGGCACACTTCACTGCGCCGTGGGAAGCGCAGGCCAGAAGGAAATCGAAGCGCGCGCCGAGCAGTGGCGGCGCCGCGGCGCGCCGGTCGACTTGCTGGACAAGGTTGAAACGGAATCCAAGATCAGCACCCGCGCCTACCAGGGGTCCCTGCTCGATCGCCGGGCCGGCACCTTGCAACCGCTCGCTTACGCCCGGGGCCTCGCCCATGCGGCGATGAAAGCTGGAGCCATCCTGCATACAGCGAGCCCCGTGACTTCCTATGAGAAGGCCGCATCGGGATGGCGCGTCTCGACGCCGGAAGGCACAGCCGATGCCCAATGGATCGTTGTCGCAACCGATGCCTATAGCCACGGCCCTTTCGCTGCCGTTCGCGAAGAGCAGGTCCACCTGCCCTATTTTAACTTCGCCACCGTCCCCTTGAGCGATAATCTGCGTAAGTCGATACTGACAGAGCGCCAGGGCTGCTGGGATACCAAGGAAGTGCTCTCGTCCTTCCGCATGGACAAGGCTGGCCGCATGGTCTTCGGCAGTGTTGGCGCTCTGCGCGGCACGGGTCTTTCGATCCATCGCGCTTGGGCACGCCGCGCATTGAAGGCCATCTTCCCGCAGATCGGCGATATCGCCTTCGAAAGCGAATGGTATGGCCAGATCGGCATGACCACGAACGCCCTGCCCCGCTTCCACAAGTTCGCGCCCGGCGTCATCGGCTTCTCCGGCTATAACGGCCGCGGCATTTCACCCGGCACCGTCTTCGGCAGGACCATAGCAAGCCACATTCTCGGTATTATTACCGAGGAGGAATTGCCCCTGCCGCTGACTGATCCACAAGCACCGGCCTTCCGCACCCTGAAGGAAGCATGGTACGAGGCCGGCGCCCAGGTGGCGCATCTGGCCGGCGCACGATTTTGAACGAACAAGAACCAGGTAGACCTGACGGAAGGACCATCATGACTCTCGCCACTCTCAAGTTTTCTGCCGAAACGGCATCGCTGATGGCAAGCTTCGGCGTCGATGCCAAGACGCTCACCGGCGGCACGCTTTCGGTTCGCTCGCCGATCAATGGCGAAACCATCGCAGCTGTCGCCGAAATTTCGGCCGATGACACCCGCAAGGCAATCGACGCAGCCCACAAGGCCTTCCTCGACTGGCGTCTCGTGCCCGCACCGCAGCGCGGCGAACTGATCCGCCTGCTCGGCGAAGAACTGCGCGCAGCTAAGACCGAACTCGGCCGCCTCGTCTCCATCGAGGTCGGCAAGATCACCTCCGAAGGCCTGGGCGAAGTCCAGGAGATGATCGACATCTGCGATTTCGCAGTCGGCCTGTCCCGCCAGCTCTACGGCCTGACGATCGCGACGGAACGCGCCGAACACCGCATGATGGAAACCTGGCACCCGCTGGGCGTCACCGGCATCATCTCAGCCTTCAACTTCCCTGTCGCCGTCTGGTCGTGGAATGCAGCACTTGCGCTCGTCTGCGGCAACTCGACGATCTGGAAGCCGTCGGAGAAGACCCCGCTGACCGCCATCGCCACCCAAGCGATCTTCGAGAAGGCCGTGAAGCGTTACAACGCGCAAGGCGGCAAGGCTCCGGCCAATCTCTCGACACTGCTGGTCGGTGGCCGTGACATTGGCGAGATCCTCGTCGATCACCCGAAGGTCCCGCTGATCTCGGCGACCGGCTCCACCGCAATGGGCCGCGCCGTCGGCCCGCGTGTCGCCGCCCGCTTCGGCCGCTCGATCCTCGAACTCGGTGGCAACAATGCCGCCATCGTCGGACCTACCGCCGACCTGGACCTGACGCTCCGCGGTGTTGCCTTCTCGGCCATGGGCACCGCCGGCCAGCGCTGCACGACGCTCCGCCGCCTCTTTGTCCACGAGAGCGTCTACGACACGCTCGTGCCGCGCTTGGTCAAGGCCTATGGCTCCGTCACCATCGGCAACCCGCTGGAAGCCGGAAACCTGATCGGACCGCTGATCGACCAGGGCTCCTACGAGCGCATGCAGCACGCGCTCGAAGCCGCAAAGACGAATGGCGGCAAGGTCCACGGCGGTGATCGCGTTCGCTCTGACGAAGCAGCCGACGCCTTCTACGTGCGCCCGGCACTCGTCGAGATGCCGGAGCAGTGCGGCCCGGTCGTCGAGGAAACCTTCGCGCCGATCCTCTATGTCATCAAGTATGCAAACTTCGACGACGCTCTCGCACTGAACAACGATGTTCCGCAGGGCCTCTCCTCCTCAATCTTCACCAACGACATCCGCGAAGCCGAAGCCTTCGTCTCCGACCGCGGCTCGGACTGCGGCATCGCCAACGTCAATATCGGCCCGTCGGGTGCGGAAATCGGTGGCGCCTTCGGTGGTGAAAAGGAAACCGGCGGCGGCCGTGAATCCGGCTCGGACAGCTGGAAGGCCTATATGCGTCGCCAGACCAACACGGTGAACTACGGCCGCACTCTGCCGCTCGCCCAGGGCGTCAAGTTCGACATCGAGTAAAGCTATGGAGGGGTCGGCAGCCAACCGCCGGCCCTCCTTTCTTGCGACAAAGGTCCATGCGCCAGGCGCTGGCCTTTGAGCAACGGATGAGTGAGACTGGAGCAGCCGTCAGATATGAGGGATGCATGCCAGTCGAGGACCAGTCCGCCGCCATCGCCTTTCTCCGCGATCCCGAGAGCCATGGCATCACCTCGCCTGTCGAGGTGATCGAAACCCACATCTCCCTCATCTTCCTGGCCGGCGACAGGGCCTACAAGCTGAAGCGCGCGGTGAAGCTGCCCTATGCCGACTTCTCGACACTCGATCTCAGAAAACGCTACTGCCACAGAGAAGTGGAGCTGAACTCACGAACCGCGCCGGAGATCTACTCCGGTGTGAGAACGATCGGCCGGGACACAACCGGCAATCTCGCTTTCGACGTTGAAGCATCCCCTATCGACTACGTGGTCGAGATGCACCGGTTCTCGCAGGACAAGCTTTTCGACAGGATGGCGGAAACGGGCAGCTTGCCGAAGACCTTGATGGAAGAAACGGCCGAGCGCATTGCAGACTTCCATCGGATAGCGGAGGTGCTGCATACGGGCGGCGGCCGGGCCAACCTCGCCGCCGTTCTCGATATCAATCATGCAGCTTTTTCCGCCGTGCCGCTCTTCTCGGCAGACGAGACAAACCGTCTGAACAGGCTCTTCCGGGATGCCCTCGATCATCACGCTTCATTGCTAAACGAACGTGAGCGCCAAGGCATGATCCGTCACTGCCACGGCGACCTTCATCTGCACAACATCTTCCTCGGGCCCAAGGGTCCGCGCATGTTCGACTGCATCGACTTCAACGAAGGCCTTGCGACCTCGGACATCCTCTATGATCTTGCCTTTCTGTTGATGGATCTCTGGCATCGAAACCTGCCGGAGTATGCCAATGCCGTGGTCAACCGCTATCTCGATCGAACGGGCGATGACGCCGGCTATGGGCTGATGCCATTCCTCCTGGGACTGAGGGCCGCGATCCGCGCTCACGTCGGCGCGACATTGGTGCGCGACCTCGGAGATCGCACCGGCCATGGCGCAGAGGAAGCGATTGCCTATCGCAATCTGGCGCTCGACCTGCTGCAGCGAAAGGAACCGGTACTGGTCGCGATCGGTGGGCTGAGCGGCTCGGGCAAATCCACCCTCGCCGAAGCCATGGCGCCCCGCCTGGGGCTTGCTCCGGGAGCACGCCTCCTCGAGAGCGACCGCCTGCGCCGCGCAATGCTCGGCCACGAGCGAGGTCATCCCATGCCACAGGACGCTTACAAGCCGGAAATATCAGCACGCGTCTATACGACCCTCGCAGAAAAGGCGGACTTGGTTTTGAGATCGGGCGGCTGCGTCGTCGCCAATGCCGTCTTCGCTCATGCTCACGAAAGAACGGCAATCGAGGCGGTCGCGCGGGCAAACCGCGTGCCTTTCGTCGGACTGTGGCTGGATGCGGACCCGGCTGTTCTCAGAGCTCGCGTCGAGGCCCGACCGGTTGTCGACTCGGACGCCACGGTGAGCGTGCTCGACAAACAGTTGCAGAGCGGAACCGGTCCGATCGGCTGGCATCACATCAATGCGGCAAGACCCGCCCCATCGGTTGCGCAGGACGCGCTTGATTTGGTTGCCGCCTGCAAACTCAGCGAAGGTTGAAGCGCACGGGGGCCGTGATCGTCTTGTTGACCCCGACAGGCGGTGCCGGCACGGGCGAAGCGGCGCGCACCATGTCGAGAACCGCGTTGTCGAGCGTCGGAAAGCCTGACGAGCGCGACAGTGAGACGGACAGCACATTGCCGGAATTGTCGATCCGGAACCGAACATAGACGGTGCCTTCTTCCCGATTGCTGCGGGCAGCACTCGGGTAACGCTTGCGGCGCTCGAGATGCGACATCAGCCGTGACTGCCATCTCGCCGGCGAGACACTGCGACCGGCACCGCTGGCGGTTGCCGCAGCCGCATTGCGGGTCGATTGGGCGACCTCCGCCTTGGCCGTGCGAGCCGCCTGCGAGGCGGGAGACGCGGCCTGCTTCTTGACCACTTTTTTCGGCGCCGGCTCCTTCTTCTTCTCGATCTCCGGTTTCGGCACCGGTGGCCGCAGCATCGGGATCGGAACCTCGACATTCTCCAGTTCCGCCATCACCATCTGCTCGATCGGATCGATCTCCGGCAGAGGTTCGGGTAGCGGCTCGGGCTCGATCAGCGGCGGCACTTCGGGTTGAACCTCTGCGACCTCAGGCTCCGGTTCTGGCTCCGGAGGAGGCGGCTCAGGGAGGGGCTGCTCCACAGGCTCCAGAATGGGTTCCGGCAGCGGCTCGCTGGTTGCGGTCTTTACCTCTTCCGCATCGACCTGTTCGGTCGAGATCTCGGTCTCGTCGGTGATGACGGCCTCGGGTTCCGGCGCAAGTTCGATCATGATCGCTGGCGGCGGTCCGCTATCGGCCATCACCATGTCCGGTTCGCGCAACAGGACAGCCACCGCACCCGCATGGGCCGTGGCGATCAGCACACCGGCCGTTGTCCACAACAGCCCCTCACCAAGGATCCACTTCGTGGAGCGAGGCTCGATCATGGTGCAGGTCCTACGGGCTCTGCCGCTGCTGCAGCACCGTCAGGGACGGGGGCGGGCGCGGCCGCAACGGCCTCAAGCCCCACCAGAGCGATCTTCAGATAGCCGGCATCCCGCAGAAGGTTCATGACCTCCATGAACTGACCGTAATCGACCGTCTTGTCGGCACGCAGGAAGATCCGCGCATCCTTGTTGCCTTCGGTCATACGGTCGAGCGACGTGCCGAGCGTCTCGCGTGCGACGCTATCGTTTCCAAGCGCCAGGCTCATGTCTTCCTTGAGAGTGACATAAACGGGCTCATCGGGACGCTCAGCGGGCTTCGCCGTGGAAGCGGGCAGATCCACATTCACATCGACCGTCGACAAGGGTGCCGCGACCATGAAGATGATCAACAGCACCAGCATGACGTCGATGAAGGGCGTCACGTTGATCTCGTGGTTCTCGGCCAGATCGTCGCCCGAACTGTTTTCTCTGATGCCACCGGCCATTGCTTCACTCCGCCGCCATCGCCATGGCCTTGGTCGCCTGGGCGATGCGGGCGCTCTTGCGGAAGTCGAGATCACGGCTGACCAGGCGCTCGATGCCGGCGCCGGCATCGGCGAGAAGCTGGCGGTAGCCCGTCACGGATCGTGCAAAGACGTTGTAGATGATGACAGCCGGAATGGCCGCGACGAGACCGATGGCTGTTGCCAAAAGCGCCTCGGCGATACCCGGTGCGACGACGGCGAGATTGGTGGTCTGCGTCTCGGCAATGCCGATGAATGAATTCATGATACCCCAGACCGTGCCGAACAGACCGACAAAGGGTGCTGTGGAGCCGATGCTGGCGAGAACGCCCGTGCCCTTCGACATCCGACGGCCTGCACCAGCTTCGATCCGGGCCAGCGCCGAACCGACGCGCTCCTTGACGCCTTCGCCACCCACCTGATCGATCGCCGCATCGGAAAGGCTGACCTCATGCTGCGGCGGCACGCACCATGGTCGCCACCACGCCACCGCGATTTTCGAGGGCCTGAAGGGCGTCACGCAATTGGCGGGCATTCGTCACGGCCTTGAGGCCACGCTTGGCGCGTGCCCGCGCACCGAAAAGCTGCAGAGATTTCGCAAGCCACACGGTCCAGGTCAGAACCGAAGCCACAGCCAGCGAAATCATCACCGATTTCACAACCCAATCTGCTGCCATGAACATGCCTTCCGGCGAGAGATCATGCGGCATGGCCTTCATCGGCGGCACATCCGGGCCCGTGTCGGCGGGGACAGCACCGACCTCGGAGGGCAGAGGATTCGTTGTAGATTGCGCGGCTTCGACGCCGGCGGCATCGGCCGGCTGCGCGTCAGACGGGGAATTGGCAGGATCGGACGCCAGGGCCTGCGCGACCGGAGCAGGTGCACCCTGGGCAGCCGGAGGAATGGCAGGCGAAGCAGCAGACGGAGCTACAGCTGGGGGCGTGGAAGCGTCGGGCTGCGTCACGACGCGAGGCGAAGTTGCAGAGCTTTCACTTGTGGTCGGTCCAGCTGTCGCGCCAGCCTGAGGCGAGACGACAGGTGTTTCCGTGGCCGCCGGAGCCGACTGTTGTGCCTGCACCAGCGATGCAGAGAGAAGAAAAGTAAGAAGAAAGCCAAATCGCTTCAGCGAAGGTCCCGAATGGTTGAGCGGCATTGGGAGCTCCTTATGAACTTGTGATAAAATTCAGGCGCTCATCGCCGCGCCGTCACGCTGCCTCCCCCATATAAAACTTGATAATCGGTGACAAGTAATAAAACAACCAACGCGCGGTTTTCCTGCCGTCGCACTCGCTCCAGCTGGCGATCAGCCGTCTCTTTGCCGCTCGCGCTCGTAGAGATCGACCACATCCTTCTGGCGGCAGAGCTCTGTGCCCGGCGTCATGACCGCCGCAGCACCGGCCGCCTGGCCGAAACGGAAGGCGTCGCCGATGGCATTGCCCTGGGCAAGTGACCACACCATGCCTGCGACGAAGCTATCGCCGGCCCCGGTCGCAGAATTGACCGGCACATCGATTGCCGGCAGGCGAATGATCTCATCGGCAGAAGCAAGGATCGCACCGTCGCCCCCAAGGGTGACGGCAATATGTTCGGCAGCACCCGTGCGGACATGCGCCTGCGCTGCAGCCCCTACCTCCTCATGCGCCAGCTTGCGGCCCAGGAACGATTCGAACTCGCCGAGGCTTGGTTTCACCAGGAACATGCGCGACCGCGACAACGCCTGCGAAAGTGGGGCTCCCGATGTATCAAGAACAAATCTCCCACCCCGCGCCGCGACGAGATCCGCAAGACGCACATAGGTGTCATCAGGGACGCCCCTTGGGAGGCTTCCACTGGCAACGACATAATCCGCATCGCTGGCGGCGACCGCATCGAAAACGGGCTTGAGTTCAGCCTCCGTCACCAGCGGCCCCTCCGGCACAAAACGATATTCGAGATTGGTCGAGGTCTCATGCACGGCAAAAGCCACGCGAACGGGATCGTGAATCCTGAATGTCCGCTCCACGATCGGCAAGGGCTTCAACATCGCCTCTAGCAGCTCGCCGGTGGCACTGCCTGACAGGAACATCAATTCGCAGGTCCCGCCGAGGGTGACGATGACTCGGGCAACGTTGATCCCGCCGCCACCCGGAAATTGCTGCTGATTATAGGTACGGGTCTTGTGGGTGTGACGCACCACCTCCGCATCGCTGGAGATGTCGATCGCCGGATTGAGCGCTAGGCAAAGGATTTTGGTCATAGAAGCGGCCACCATGGAAAAATCAGAAAGCCAGACTGCAACAGAGTTACGACAGATCTAGGACGGCCAAGGACCTGTCCGCAACCCGGTCGAAAGCCGCAGGTGCTCAACTGATGGGAGATCACCCCGTTCCCGATTGCCCAGATGGTGAACACTGAGGTATTGCCGCGGGGCATTGTCTTTGTCGCATGAGACATTACCTTCCCAACGCATTCACCGAGGAAAGCAGCATGTATACCGGCATCGTCCAGACAGTCGCCCCGATCAAGTCCGTCATCCGCCATGACGGCTACACGAACGTTCTACGTCGAATTCCCTGAGCGGCTGATGGTGGATCTGCAATTGGGTGCTAGCGTCTCGGTCGAAGGCGTATGTCTCTCCGTAACCTCGATGGAGGGCACTCTCGTCACTTTCGACGTCATGGACGCAACGCTCGAGCGCACCAATCTCGGCACACTTGAAGCCGGGGACCGCGTCAACATCGAACGCTCGGCCAAGCCAACCGATGAAAATGGCGGTCACAACATTGCCGGACACATCGCAACGACCGCCGAACTCGTAGCGGCAAAGATGGAAATGCCCGGCGCGTTTATCCGATTCCGCGTGCCCGAGGAGTGGGCGAAGTATGTCTTCAAGCGGGGCTATCTTGCCGTAAACGGGGCAAGCCTGACGGTGGCGGAGGCAGAAGACGACACGTTCACGATCAACCTCATCCCGGAAACGCTGCGCCAAACAACGTTTCCCCGCTACAAAGCCGGGGATGCCTTGAACATCGAGGTCGATCACCAAACCATGGTGATGGTCGACGTGGTGGAACGCACGCTTGAACGTTTGATGTCCAAGCGCGCCTGACTGAAACTCAGTGCTGACCGCCTGGAGGCGCTGCGTTGACGTCATTCATGATGGAAACGAGCACCTTCCTGTAGTCGGCGGGCTTCGGCGCGCAAAGCTCCGGCGGTATGCCGTTCTCTTCGATCTCCCGGATGGCTGATCCCGAGACAATTCGGAAAGGGATGCCGCTGCGGCGCAGCCGCTTAACGATCGGCGTCACGTGTCCGTCACGAACCTTGAAATCAAGGATCGCCCCTGAAACATGCTCGCTTTCGAGGATTTCGAGCGCGTCTCGGACCGTCTCGGTCGTGATGACGTTGACACCGGCACGCGCAACCGCGTCGGCGGCATCCATGGAAATGAAGACATCGTCTTCGACAATGAGGATCGTATCGATGGCAAGGGGCTGTCCTGGTCTCATCTTAGTTCTCCTTTTGCCACCACAACGCCCACAACCCCTGTTTGTTCAGATTTTCATAAATTGCCAAACGATATGGTAAACATAGACTTAACAGCCCAAGCAAAGCATATGTTACTCGCATAAATGGAACCTGCTGCCCGATGGAACATCCCTGCGAAGCCACGCGTTTCCCATGCCGGAAACCACGGGAGATCATCCATGCAGATCATCGGAACAGAAGTTATTGAAGGCCACGACACGAAAGATGGCTTTGTCGTCGAATTCCTCGGAGACGGCGGCGAGAAGGTATCGGTTCATATGGCTCAGTCAGAAAACGGAAGTTTAAACCGGGACAATGCCCTCCAGAAGGCACAAGTCTTGCTTGTCCAGGCGAGCCGCTTCGGTGCAACCGCCGAGAGCGAAGGCGGTGATGGCGCCGATGAGCAGAGTGATGCCGTCGAAAGCCTGCGCCAAGAACAGCAGGAGACAGCGGACGATCGGAACAACAACTCCGCACTGGAGGAAGGACTGGAAGACACCTTCCCGGCCAGCGATCCGGTTTCGGCTTCCTACACATCCACCATTGCCAGCGATCGGAAGCATTGATCCGGGAAGCGATGTACTTGAGACATGCCCTCTGAACTGAACAGCTTCGGCACCGCAACCACTCTGGAACTGTCGGCCATTGTCATCAGGCTGCTGATTGCGATGGTCTGCGGTGCCTGCATCGGTTTCGAGCGAGAATGGCGCAGCCATGCCGCCGGTTTGCGGACGCATATTCTCGTCTGTCTATCGGCCGCGATTGTTGCAATCCTGACCATTGAAATCGCACATCACAGCGCCTTTGACCGAGACGAGATCCGTCTGGACCCCATCCGTTTGATTGAAGCCGTGACGGCAGGTGTTGCATTCCTCGCGGCAGGCATGATCGTCTTCAACAAGGGTGAGGTGAAAGGCCTGACGACGGGCGCTGGCCTCTGGTTTGCCGGTTCCATCGGACTCGCCTGCGGGCTGGGCTTCTGGCAGATCGGCCTCATTGCAAGCGGCTTTGCGCTGGGCGTGCTGTGGCTATTGCGGCTGATTGAACACCGGTTGCCCCTTCCTCCCGAGCGCGACTAAAGCCGCGCTCGGCAAGGCGATCCTACCTCAACAGGCTCTGGCCACCATCGACCCAGATCGGCGTTCCCGTCACATGGCGCGACGCATCAGACGCGAGAAAGCCGATGACATCGGCCACCTCCTCGATCGTGCCCGATTCACCATCCGTTAGCGGAATATCGCCGTCGGGGAACTTAGCCGGGACCTCGGTCCGAGTTTTTTTGCGGATATGCGTGTTGTCGTCGATGTCGGTCTCGATTGCACCCGGGCAAACAGCATTGATCCGTATGCGATGGCGGCCGAGTTCGAGCGCAAGCTGCTGCACCATGGCGAGCTGGGCAGCCTTGGTCGCCGAATAAGCTATCGCACCCGGTGAGGTGAACGTTCGGGTCCCGTTGATCGAGGAAATCACCACGATCGAGCCCCCGCTCTTCTTCATATGTGGCACGGCGTGATGCAGAGTGAGATAGGTTCCGCGCAGGTTGATCGCGATCGTCTTGTCGAATTCCTCGGGCTTGAGGTCATCGATCGGCGCCCAGGTGCCATTTATCCCAGCATTTGCGACGACGATATCAAGCCGCTTTCGTTCGTTGACCAGTCGCGTCAACGCCTGTTCCATCTCCGTGTGATCACTCACATCCGCGACCAGCACCATCCCGTCGCTGCCGGCCGCGCGGATCTCCGCGAGCGTCTCGTCCAGCTCCTCTCGTGTCCGCCCGAGCAAGCCGACAAAGGCACCACCCTTTGCCAGATTGAGAGAAGCCCCCTTGCCGATCCCGGAGCCTGCTCCGGTGACAAGGGCGGTCTTCCCGTCGAGTTCGCCGCGTCTCATGACTTGTCCTCGACATGTTCGGGCTTGCCTTGACGCTTCGTCGAGGCGAGCTCTTCAAGCTCTTTCTTGCTCATGCTCTTTTCCATGCTGCGCGAGGCGCCCTTCAGGTCGGACACCTTTGCCTCGCCCCCTTTTGCAGCCAGTGCTGCGCCAGCCGCCTTCTGCTGTGCCTTTGATTTCGCCGGCATCTGTCGCCCTCCTGCTTGATGTGGTTTCGATGCAGGGCAAACCGGGAAAGGCACTGAAAGTTCCTGCTGGAGAAGGGCTTGGAACAAAGCCTCGCGTTCGGGAATTAAGCTGCGCAACTCCAGACATCAGAGGATCAGATGGACGCCAAGAGCACGCATTTTCATGTCACGCCGGGCGAATGGCACAGTCTCGGCGCGTGCTTCGATGGGGAGGGCACAAACTTTGCCCTCTTTTCCGCCCATGCGGAACGCGTTGAGCTCTGCCTGTTCGATGACAGCGGCAGCATTGAGATCGCTCGCCTCGAGCTTCCCGAATATACGAACGAAGTCTGGCATGGCTATGTGCCGGGCGTGAGGCCTGGCCAGCTTTATGGCTACCGAGTTCACGGACCCTACGAGCCGGAAAACGGTCATCGTTTCAATCCGAACAAGCTGCTCCTCGACCCCTATGCCCGGGAAATCGTCGGCGATTTCGCCTGGTCGAAGGCTCATTTCGGCTACGACTTCGATGCGGAAGAGAAGGACCTGTCCTTCAACGCACTCGACAGCGCTTCCTGTTCGCCGAAATGCCGGGTCATCGATCCGAACGAGAGCCGCATCTCAAACGGCTTCGCCCGTATCCCATGGGCCGAGACGATCGTCTACGAGACCCATGTCAAAGGCTTCACCAAACTTCATCCCGCGATTCCCGACAATCTCAGGGGCACATTCGAGGGGCTCGGCCACAAGGCAGCGGTCGACTACGTAAAGAGCCTCGGAATTACCTCGATCGAGCTCCTGCCGGTGCATGCCTTCCCAGACGACAGCCACCTGATGGACAAGGGGCTTCATAACTTCTGGGGTTACAACACGATCGGTTTCTTCTCGCCCGCGAGCCGCTATTACGGTCCAAAAGGCCTGCTGGGCTTCCGCGACATGGTGCGCGCTTTCCACGATGCCGGGATCGAAGTCATTCTCGACGTCGTCTACAATCACACTGCCGAAGGCAACGAGCTAGGCCCAACGCTATCCTTCAAGGGCATCGACAATTTCTCCTATTACCGGACGATGCCGGACAACCATCGTTACTACATCAACGACACCGGTACCGGTAATACGGTGAATACGTCCCACCCCCGCGTCCTGCAGATGGTTATGGACAGCCTGCGATACTGGGCGGAAGAGATGCACGTCGACGGCTTCCGCTTCGATCTCGGCACCAT
This sequence comes from Allorhizobium sp., assembly GCA_045377275.1. Classification (GTDB taxonomy): domain Bacteria; phylum Pseudomonadota; class Alphaproteobacteria; order Rhizobiales; family Rhizobiaceae; genus Allorhizobium. The sequence goes on from JBJIOA010000017.1 coordinate 13,746, forward strand.
CCTTGGCCGAGAGCCGGAAGGTTTCGACCAGCGCGGCGGCTTCTTCGACGCCGTCACCCAGGACCCTATCCTGTCGAAGGTGAAGCTCATCGGCGAGCCCTGGGATATCGGCCCCGGCGGTTACCAGGTCGGCGGCTTTCCGCCCGGCTGGGCCGAATGGAACGACAAGTATCGCGATTTAACCCGCGAATATTGGTTGAACGCCGACAACACCTCTCAGGACTTTGCCGCCCGCCTGCTCGGCTCGGGCGACATTTACGACCAGCGCGGCCGCCGCCCCTGGGCAAGCGTCAATTTCATCACCGCCCATGATGGCTTCACCCTGAACGACCTTGTTTCCTACGACCAAAAGCACAACGAAGCCAATGGCGAGGACAACAACGACGGCCACGACCATAATCGCAGCCACAATTACGGTCACGAGGGGCCGACGGACGACGCGGAGATCAATGCCATCCGCGACCGCCAGAAGCGTAACCTTCTGGCCACCCTCTTCTTCTCCCACGGCACACCTATGCTGCTGGCCGGCGACGAATTCGGCCGCTCGCAGATGGGCAACAACAATGGTTATTGCCAGGATAGCGAGATTAGCTGGCTGCACTGGGAGGAACTACCGCAGACCTGTGAGGACCTCCGGGAATTCACACGCCGGCTGATTGCTCTCCGCAAGGAGCAACCTCTGCTGCGCCGCTCGAACTGGCGCGATGGCATGATCATCGACTGGTATCATGTGGAAGGCGGCCATCAGGAAGCTGAGCACTGGTATGATGGCAACCCGCTGGCATTGAAGCTCCTGAGGCCGGACCTCGAGGGCGAAGACGGCGTATGGCAGGAGGCGCTTCTGCTCTTCAATCCTGTCGCCGAGGACATTGATTTTGTCCTTCCTGAAACCGGAGGCGGGAATTGGCAACTCGAGCTGACGACGTTCGACGTCGACCGGCGTGGCGATATCGCGGAAGAAGGCAAAGCCTTCAGGCTTGAAGCGCGCTCGCTGGCACTGCTCAGACGCGCCTAATCCGCGTCATCAACCATGAGAGGCGCGCTGCAGCACCTCAAAATCGTAGAGCTGCCCGGCGACTGAAATGCGCCGGGCAGAAATCACGACGGGGACCATATTCCCGGCTGCGTCATGGATTTCACCCCGCATGCCCGCATAGCCGCCGTCACGATCCAGCAGCATCAGACGCTCGGCACGCGCTTCGCTTCCCGACACGATTCCAGACGCTATCATTTCACTTCCGCCGATCTCATCCCAGCTTTTGCCGACGAGATCGAGATAGGCCTGATTGACCCGGACGTAGCGTGAACTCTTCTGGCCGATGCTGGAAATCGAGAAGGCCACCGGCGACAAGTCGAAAAGCGCCTGTATCACCGGCCCGGATAGCGCCGTCGACTCGGCGTGCTCGATCACGTCCCTCAACATCGCTTCATCGTCACGGCCGGCGGTGATTTCATAGTCGGCCGGCAGAGCAAGCTCGTCTCGGAGGACAGCGACGAAACGCCAGAGGTCGATCTCCAGAAATAGCGGCTTGTGGCTGTCGCCAACCTGTTCGAGGCGTTCTGGAAGGCCGTTGATTGCATCGGTAAGACGCTGTGTCTCCCGCGGGCTGCGAGCGGATCCCAAGAGGCTGCGGAGCTTGCCCAAGGCGATATCGTGCAAAATCGTATAGACTTTTTGCAGCTTGGCTGCGCGCTCCGCCTCCACGACTTCGACGGGACGAGAGCCATCGGCAACCGGCAACTCTTCGAGAAGTTCCCAGATATGACGCTCTTCGGGACATTCCTCGTGCTTCGCTATCCCTTGCGGCGCGTAACGGATCAGACTGAGGATCGTATCGACACCGAACGTGTTGACATCGACCTCCGCGGCATTGCCATCGGACCCGAGTTTGAGAGCTGTCAGCCGGGTCGGCCCGCCATTATCGTCGAAGTAGATGCAAACTTCCGAAACGGTCTCAGGAAATTCCAGCCAGGGGTGTTCGCTTCGGAACACTGCAAGCGCAGAGTGGTCGAGCACTGTTAGAGCATACATGACGCGTCCTCCACAACCGGCCGTAGTATACAGCAAAAGCCATCCTGCCTCATAGGTCAGGAATCGCCAAATATCAGCATAAAGCAAACATCGCGGCTTCTGAATGTGTTTCTAGCCACGGACAAGTATATGAATGTTTAAGCTGAAATCTCGGAGGCCCGGGAGTGACGCAAGAATGCGACAGTCCGGCGCCCAAACCCATAAATAGTCAGGGACGCCGGACTGCTTGAGCTGGATCGCGCAATCAGAAGAAAGCCTGGATACCGGTTTGCGCACGTCCAAGGATCAGCGCATGCACGTCATGCGTGCCTTCGTAGGTATTCACGGTCTCCAGGTTCTGCGCATGGCGCATGACATGGTATTCGATCTGGATCCCGTTCCCGCCGTGCATGTCGCGGGCCATGCGGGCGATGTCGAGCGCCTTGCCGCAATTGTTGCGCTTGACGATCGAGATCATTTCCGGCGCGAACTGGTGCTCATCCATCAGGCGGCCAACGCGCAATGACGCCAGCAGACCAAGCGAAATCTCGGTCTGCATGTCGGCCAGCTTCTTCTGGAAGAGCTGCGTGCCGGCGAGCGGCTTGCCGAACTGCTTGCGGTCGAGCCCATACTGGCGGGCACGGTGCCAGCAGTCTTCAGCCGCACCAAGAACGCCCCAGGAAATTCCGTAGCGCGCACGGTTGAGGCAACCGAATGGGCCCTTGAGACCGGAAACATGGGGCATCAGCGCGTCTTCGCCGACTTCGACGCCATCCATGACGATCTCGCCCGTAACAGACGCCCGCAGGGAGAGCTTGCCGCCGATCTTCGGAGCGGACAGCCCCTTCATGCCCTTTTCGAGAATGAAGCCGCGAATCTCGCCGCCATGCGCTTCTGACTTCGCCCAGACGACGAAGACATCGGCAATCGGCGCGTTGGAGATCCACATCTTGGAGCCGCGCAGCCGGTAGCCGCCCTCAATCTTCTCGGCGCGGGTCTTCATCCCGCCCGGATCGGAGCCGGCATCCGGCTCCGTAAGGCCGAAGCAACCGATGAGTTCACCGGAAACGAGGCCGGGCAAATACTTGTCCTTCTGCTCTTCCGAGCCATAGGCATAGATCGGATAGATAACGAGCGACGACTGCACGCTCATCATCGAGCGATAGCCGGAGTCGATGCGCTCGATCTCACGTGCCACGAGCCCGTATGAGACGTAGTTGGCGTCGGCAGCACCATACTTCTCCGGAAGCGTAACGCCCAGCAGACCGGCTTTGCCCATGAGACGGAAAAGCTCAGGCTCGACGGTTTCACCGAGATAAGCATCCGCAACGCGTGGAGCAAGTTCTGCTTCCGCGAAGGCCGCCGCCGCATCCTGGATCATGCGCTCATCCTCGCTGAGGATCTCGGACATCAGGAAGGGGTCACTCCAGGAAAAGGGTCGCATCTCGCTCATCGGTCTCATCCATTTGTTTCGTTATGCCAGATTGCTCATGTCGGAGCGCAATTCAACCCATGTTTACTCATGTTGCTATTAGGTCTATTCATATCGCATGCTCACACACCAACGCCGCTTCCTGCCATCGACGAGTGCTCTCGCCGCCTTTGATTCCGTCGCCAAGCTCGGCAGCTTCTCGGCCGCCGCCAGCGAGCTGGCGCTGACGCAAGGCGCGATCAGCCGCCAGATAGGCCTTCTCGAAGACCAGCTCGGGGTCAAGCTTTTCGAGCGAACCAATCGCGGCGTCGAGTTGACGGCCATCGGCCGAACCTATGCAAAAGGCATCGGCGACGCACTGGCCACGATCCGCACGCTGTCGCTGGAGGCCATGGCAACCCGTGACGACACCCATCTGCGTCTCGCCATCCTGCCGACCTTCGGCACCCGTTGGCTGATGCCGCGCATGCCGGACTTCCTAGCCAAGAACCCGGCCATCATCATGGACTTCGCCACCCGCATCGGCCAGTTCGATTTCGAGGGCTCCGGTCTCGATGCCGCGATCCATATCGGGGAACCCAATTGGCCAGGCACCGATTGCCAGTTTCTGATGCACGAACTGGTCGTCCCAGTGTGCAGCCCCTCGTTCCTCGCCGACAACCCGGTGAACCGGCCGGAAGACCTGCTCGCCAAGCCGCTCTTCGACATGGCATCGCGACCGCGCGCCTGGGAACACTGGTTTTCGAGCCTGGGCATCAGCGAGGGTCGCGGCGGCGGTATGCGCTTCGAGCAGTTTTCCAACGTGGTCCAAGCCTGCCACGCGGGTTTGGGGATCGCGCTCGTTCCCACATTCCTGATCGAGCCGGAGCTGGCCAGTGGCCAGCTGGTCCGCGCCTGGAATCATGAGGTAAAAAGCGCCAGCGCTTACTATTTGGTCCGGCCGCTCTCGAAGATGGCCTATGGGCCGGCGAGCACCTTTGCCGCGTGGATACTGGAACAGGCAAGAAGCTTCAGCGAACGACGCGGCGCGAGCGCTTGAAGACCACCTATAAATGACTCGCGGCCTGTGTCCTGTGCCGATTGACAAGCCTCCGTCATAAGCGAAGACTAACCTTTGAAGCCATGATCAGGCTTGGAGGGGACCATGTTTACGAACCGTTTTTCGGCGTTGCTCACAGTCGCGCTGGCTCTGTTGCCATTATCCCCATCAGCATACGCGCAAGATATCAGGACAATCGAACGCATTGATGATGCGGACTATTTCGGATTCGACCTCAGAACCGAAAAGAACGTCTCCATTGATGAATGCGAGGCGAGCTGCATTGGCGACGCGTCATGCCGCGCCTTCACCTACAACCCGAAGGTCAACTGGTGCTTCCTAAAATCTGATTATGACCAGCTGAACAGCTTCCCGGGCGCGATCGCGGGCCGCATCGTCGTTCAGACGGCGGAAGAGGACATCGGCGCGCCGCCGGCGTTGACCTTTGTCTCGGACTACCTGAAATCGGAAGCCCGTAATCAGCGCAGCAATCTTGTCATTGCAGCCGAACAGCAGGGCCTGGGGCGGGATGCGCTGATTGAAATTGGGCGCGCCTCCTTTGCCAGTGGCAACATCGACTACGCCATCATGTCCTTGAAGGGGGCACTGGCGATCGATGCAGACGACGCACGCACTCTGGCTAGAAATTGCCCGGACGACCAATACCGTCACCAACAATTACGGTATGGCCAATGAAGGTGCGATGGCGGCGATCAACGGCTATCTGCTGACCCGTGGCGCCTCGACCCGCGCCGACGCGCTCGCCACGTTGGCAAAGTCGCTGGAGAACAGCGAAAACTGGCGCCCGGCCCTCAGCGCCTACAAGGCCAGCCTCGAACTCGCATCGAATGCGCAGGTGCGCGCCGCTTTTGAGGACCTGCGCTCTCGCCGAGGCTTCCGCGTCGTCAACAACACTGTTGATTCCGACAGCGCCTCGCCGCGCGCCTGCGTCGAATTCTCCGAACCGCTGGTCAAGCGCGGCGTCGACTATTCGTCCTTCGTAACACTGGATGGCAGGACGCCGAAAGCGCTCGAGGCAAAGAACAACCAGATCTGCGTTGAGGGCCTGGAGCATGGCAGCCGCTACAGGCTTGCCCTTCGCGCCGGCCTGCCCTCTTCGGTTGACGAGAACCTGGAAGCCCCTGTCGAGCTCGAAGTATACGTCCGCGACCGCAACTCCACCGTACGCTTCACGGGCGACAGTTTCGTTCTCCCCTCATCCGCCCGCCAGGGCATTCCGCTCGTCTCGATCAACAGCGAAAGCGCCAACCTTGAGCTTTACCGGATCGGCGATCGCAACATTGCTCCGCTTCTGGCCGCCTCGCAGTTCCTCACCCAGATGGACGGCTACACCGCCAGCCGCGTCAAGGACGAGATTGGCGAACTGGTCTGGCAAGGCTCGGTAGAGATCGCCAACGAACAGAACAAGGAAGTCGTCACCAGCATTCCGCTACAGGAAGCGCTGCCGACCCGCAAACCCGGCATCTATGTGATGACTGCGGTCTCCCCGGCATCCGTCACGGAAAACTGGGATAGCCGTGCGACGCAGTGGTTTGTTGTGTCCGACATCGGCCTCTCGACCTTTGCCGGCACCGATGGCCTGCATGTCTTTGCCCGTTCGCTCGCATCGGCCAGCCCACTTGCCAATATCGAGCTGCAGTTGATCGCCAAGAACAACGAGATCCTGGCGACCGCGACCACCGACGCCGAAGGTCGCGCCCGTTTCGACGCCGGCCTCGTGCGCGGTGGCGCAGCGCTCGCTCCGGCCGTGATCGCGGCCCGCAGCGGCGCCGAAGACAACGTGTTCCTCGACATGACCCGCGCCGGCTTCGATCTCTCCGACCGTGGCGTCACCGGTCGCCCGGCACCGGGCCCGGTCGACATCCTCGCCTGGACCGAGCGTGGCATCTACCGCCCCGGCGAGACAGTGCACGCGGCAGCACTGGCCCGCGACACCAATGCCGATGCCATATCCGGCCTGCCACTGACTTTCCTCTTCTCACGGCCCGACGGGGTCGAGTTCCGCCGCATGGCAGTGTCAAGCGAGACGCTGGGGGGTTATGCCGTCGAACTGCCGATCCTCGCCAACGCCATGCGTGGCACCTGGAAAGTCGCAATTCACACAGATCCCAAAAAGCCGGCCATAGCCCAGTCGACATTCCTCGTTGACGATTTCGTGCCGGATCGGCTCGATCTCAAACTGTCGAGCGAGGCTACGGCAATCTCGACCGAGGAGCCGGTGACCGTCTCTGTAGATGGCCGCTACCTCTACGGTGCGCCGGCCGCAGGCCTGACGCTTGAGGGTGAGGTGGTGATCCGCCCGACGACAAGCCATCCGGACTTTGCCCGTTACAGCTTCGGCCTTGCAGACGAGGAAGGCATCGAAGACATGCGCTTGCCGCTTGAAGGGCTTGACCCGCTAGATGAAGATGGCCTCGCCGAAATCGAGGTTGCACTGACCGACTTGCCCTCGACGACACGCCTCCTGAACGCGGATATTGTCCTGCGTATGCGCGAAGGTGGTGGTCGCGCGGTCGAACGCAAACTAACCCTTCCCGTCAAGCCGGAAGGGTCCGTCATCGGCATCAAGCCGGAATTCGAGGGCGAGGTCTCCGAAAACTCGAATGCTACCTTCAACCTGATCGCGCTTGGCCCCGATGGCCAGCGTCAGGCCTTGGCCGGTGCGAACTGGAAGCTGATCAAGCTGGAGCGGAACTACCAGTGGTATCGCGATGGTTCCTCTTGGCGCTATGAGCCGATAACGACGACCAAGCTCGTGGCCGATGGTACCGTCGATATCGTGGCGGAAGGCACACCACTTTCAACACCGGTGACCTGGGGCGCCCATCGCCTGGAAGTCGAGCAGGGCGACGCCGTCACCAGCGTCGACTTCGATGCTGGCTGGTTCGTCGCTGCAAGCTCAACCGAGACGCCGGACGCGCTGGAGATCGGCCTGGACAAGCCGGCCTACAAGATTGGAGATACCGCAAGACTGAAGATCTCGCCGCGTTTCGCAGGCCAGGTCATCGTTACCTCGGGCACCGATGCCCTGATTTCGACGCAGGTTGCCGAAGTCCCGGCCACCGGCACGGAAATCGAAATTCCAATTACTGCTGATTTCGGCGCCGGGGCCTATGTGACCGCGACCCTTTTCCGCCCCGGTGACGCCGAGGAAAGCCGCATGCCGGCGCGCGCAATCGGCATCGCCTGGCTCGCCGTCGATCCGGGCGCTGACAAGCTCGCCATCAAGCTTTCGCCACCGGAAAAGACCCTGCCCCGCCAGCCGCTGGAAATCCCCGTGGAAGTCACCGGCGCCGGCATCGGCGAAGAAGCCTATGTCATGGTCGCCGCCGTCGACGTCGGCATTCTCAACCTCACCCGCTATGAAACGCCGGACCCGGAAGCCTATTATTTCGGCCAGCGCCGTCTCGGCCTTGAACTGCGCGACCTCTATGGCCGCCTGATCGATGGCTCGCTGGGCGCAACCGGACGTCTGCGCACCGGTGGTGACGGCGGTCAAATCGCCCTGCAAGGCAATCCGCCGCGCGAAAAGCTCGTGGCCTTCTTCGCTGGACCCGTGAAGCTCGGTGCAGATGGCAAGGCAACAATCTCCTTCGACATCCCACAATTTAACGGCACAGCCCGTGTCATGGCCTGGGCCTGGTCGAAGACAGGCGTGGGCCACAGCGAGACGGACGTGATCATCCGAGATCCGATCGTCATCACGGCAAGCCTGCCGAAATTCCTCGCCCCTGAGGACGAAAGCAGTCTTCGTCTGGACATCGCCGCGACGGACACTCCATCCGGCACTTATTCGCTGGCCGTGACGGGCAACGGTCCCGTCAGTATCGGAGGATCGGAAAGCCAAGAGGTCACGCTGACGGCGGGTGAAACCACAACCCTCACGCTGCCGCTCACGGCCAACACGCCCGGCGACGGCGCCATCGACATCGCGCTCTCGGGTGCCGACGGTATCGCCGTCAGCCAGTCGCTCGACCTGCCGGTTCGTCCGGCAACGCTGCCGATCACCGAGCGTCAGGTCATTGCGCTCGCACCAGGCAAGAGCCTGACCGTCGACGGCGACCTGCTCGCCGACAGCCTGCTGCAGGGCGCCTCTGTCAGCCTCAATGTCGCCCGTGCCGATGGCCTCGACATTCCGGGCCTGCTGATGGCGCTCGACCGCTATCCCTATGGCTGCGCCGAACAGACGACCAGCCGCGCGCTGCCGCTTCTCTACTTCGATGAACTGGCCAAGCTCTCCGGCCTGCCGGAGGACGAGGCGATCAACAAGCGCGTTCAGGACGGCATCCTGCGCGTGCTGGCCTATCAGTCGTCGAGCGGCTCCTTCGGTCTCTGGGCACCCGGTTCCGAAAGCCTCTGGCTCGACGCCTATGTCACCGACTTCCTGACCCGTGCCCGCGAACAGAAGTACGACGTGCCGGAGGAAGCCTTGGTGCAGGCGCTGCAGAACCTGCAGAACCGCATCGCCTATGACAACGACATCCGCACGCGCGGCAACGAGATCGCCTATGCGCTCTATGTGCTCGCCCGCAGCCGCAAGGCCTCGCTCAGCGATCTACGCTACTACGCCGATACAATGTTGGGCGACTTCCCCACCCCGCTGTCCAAGGCGCATCTGGCAGCGGCACTGTCCCTCTATGGTGACAGCGAACGGGCCAACGGTGCCTTCCTCGATGCCGCCGGCATGAGCGAACAGGCCCGCCTGACGCCGGTCAGCTTCTCGCGCTCCGATTATGGCTCGGCATTGCGTGATGCAGCCGGTGTCCTGGCGCTTGCGGCCGAAAGCCGCCCGGTTCCGCCTGTCGTGCCGATACTGGCAAAGGTCGTGGCAGACGAATGGAAGGCGAAGCAGACACTCAGCACCCAGGAACAGACCTGGATGCTGCTTGCCGCCCGCGCCCTACAGCAGGATGACGAGGGGCTGAAGCTTGACGTCAATGGTGCCGAAAAGACCGGCGCCTATGCCGCCACGATCCCGGGCGACGCACTGCTCCAGGCACCGGTGACGCTGACCAATGCCGGGCTTGAACCTGTCAGCGCTGCGATCACCACGGTCGCAGCCCCGGCACTGCCACCGGCAGCTGGCGGCGAAGGCTTCGAGATCAGCAAGACGTACTACAGCCTGACCGGCGAAGAGGCCAACATCACCGAGGTCATCCAGAACGAGCGCTATGTCGTGGTGCTGGAAGTGGCGGAAGCGGATGACTGGCCGGCTCAGCTTCTCGTGACCGATCTGCTGCCTGCAGGTTTCGAGATCGACAATCCGAGCTTGGTCGACAGCGCGGCACTCGCAAACTTTGACTGGATCGGCCAGACGGAGACCGCCCATCTCGAGTTCCGCAGCGATCGTTTTGTCGCGGCGATCAACAGGGGCGAGGGCGAGAACGGCACGATCACGCTGGCTTACGTGGTGCGCGCCGTCACACCCGGGACATACGACCTGCCGGCCGCAAGTGTCGAAGACATGTATCGCCCGCAGCTGTCGGCGCGCACGGCAGCCGCTGCGATGACGGTCTCGACGGCGCCCTGATGGGCCGCGCCCGGCGCATCGGTGCAAGCTTGGGGGTGGCTGCCATCGCGGCCACCGCTTTGCTTGTTGTGCTCGATTGGGCAGACAGAAACTACCCTCCCCCGCTGGACGCAGCGCGGGAGGTATCGACCGAAATCCTCGATCGTGACGGCCAGCTCTTGCGCGGCTTCGCGACCCGGGAGGGCCTGTGGCGACTTGGGACCACAATCGATGACGTCGATCCGGCCTTGCTGAAGATGCTCATCGCCTATGAAGATCGCCGCTATCAAAGCCATTCCGGCGTCGATGTCCTGGCGCTCGGTCGCGCCGCCTGGCAGCTTGCCGCCAACGGTCGCATCGTTTCCGGTGCCTCGACGCTCTCTATGCAGGTCGCCCGCCTGATCGAGCCGCGCCGGGAACGCTCGATCAGCGCCAAGCTCATCCAGATTGCGCGTGCCATTCAGATCGAGCGGCGCCTGTCGAAGACGGAAATCCTCAATCTCTATCTCACCCACGCCCCCTATGGCGGCAACCTCGAAGGCGTGCGCGCGGCAAGTCTCGCCTGGTTTGGCAAGGAACCCAAACGCCTGTCGACAGCGGAAGCCGCCCTCTTGGTCGCCCTGCCCCAGCTGCCCGAAAAGCGCCGCCCGGACCGCTACCGCGACAACGCGCTCGAAGCCCGCAAACGCGTTCTGGAGCGCGCCCGCGAAGCTGCCGTCGTCGACGAAACGGAGGTCGAGCTGGCGCTCAACGCCTCGCTGCCGACCATGCGCCGTCAGTTACCTGCGCTGGCGCCCCATCTCGCCGAAGCCGCTCGGCGCAAGGCACCCGAGGCCAGCTCCCACCAGACCACCATTTTACGCCCGGTCCAGGAGATCCTGGAAAAGGTGGCGCTCGAAGCAAGCCGCAAGCTCGACCCCAAGGTCTCGCTCGCTCTGCTGATGGCCGATGCTAGTACCGGGGAAATCGTCGCCGAAGTCGGCGCTGCCGACTATTTCGATGCATCCCGCTCCGGCTGGATCGATATGACACGGGCAGAACGCTCGCCCGGCTCGGCGCTGAAACCCTTCATCTACGGCCTCGCTTTCGAGCAGGGTCTGGTCGCCCAGGAAACCATCGTCGAGGATCGCCCGGCCGACTTCTTCGGCTACCGCCCGAAGAATTTCGACACGCAGTATCAGGGGGATGTCAGCATCCGTCAGGCTCTGCAATTGTCGCTGAACGTGCCTGCCGTCAGACTTCTTGATGCCGTCGGCCCCTCCCGCCTAATGGTGCGCCTGCGCCGCTCCGGTGTGACACTAAAGCTCCCGCCGAACGAAGCGCCGGGATTGGCGATCGCGCTTGGCGGTGCCGGGATTACGCTGAAGGATCTCGTGCAGCTTTACGCCGGTCTCGCGAACCGCGAACAGCCGGTCCGGCTGGGGGACGGCATCCGCGACTTGGCCGAACGGATCGACGAAGAGCCGCTTTTCGAACCCTCTGCCGCCTGGACCGTCGCAGACGTACTTGGCGACGTTCTCCCGCCGGCCGGAAGCCCGCCCGCCGGCATCGCCTACAAGACAGGCACCAGCTACGGCTATCGTGACGCCTGGTCGGTCGGCTATGACGGGCGCTATGTGCTCGGGGTCTGGATCGGCCGCCCGGACAATGCCGCCGTCCCGGGCATCTCGGGTTATCAGACGGCAGCCCCGATCCTTTTTGAAGCCTTTGCCAAATCCGGCCTTGCCGGAACGCCCCTGCCCCGCGCCCCGACAGGTGTGAACCGCCTCGCGGCATCAGACCTGCCGCAATCGCTCCGCCGCTTCTCGGTCAACGCCAACGGCCTGATCGCCGTCTCAGCGCGCGAGCGGCCACCCCAGATTGTCTACCCCCTAGAAGGTTCGGTTCTTGAGCGCGGCACTGGGCCAGACGGCCAGGCTCTGCCGGTCGTCATGAAGATGCAAGCCGGACGCGCGCCCTTTCGGTGGCTTGTCGACGGCAAACCGATGCGTGAATCCACACGCCGCAGAACCGGCGAATGGCATCCAGAAGGCATCGGGCAGTCGACATTGACCGTGATCGATGCGGAAGGGCGGGCCGCCTCGGTCAACGTCTTCATCCTCAATTGACACGTCTGTCGAAGCGATGCGTGATCCGCCTGAGGACGGCTCGCGTAAACGATCCCGTTAACCCATTTGAACGGGAGATCTTCGTAATGACCAGCAGCATGCGTGCCGGACTGATCACGCTCCTGACGATCGCGTTCATCGCCCCGGCAGCGATGGCCAATGAACGCTTCACAGCGTCCGCCATCCAGGATGAAATCATCGGCAAGAGGATCTACCTTGCCGTACCCTTCGGCGGCGAATTCCCACTGAACTATCGTCCCAACGGCCAGGTGGACGGTTCGGGCGAAGCCCTAGGCCTCGGCCGCTTCGCCAAGCCCAATGACAAGGGACGCTGGTGGATCAATGGCGATCGCCTCTGCCAGCAGTTCACCAGCTGGTACAAAGGCGAGCCCATGTGCTTCGAGCTGATCCGCACCGGTGACAAGCGCCTGAAGTGGATCCGCGACAACGGCCAGACCGGCACGGCGCGCATCGGCAACAGCATCTGAGGCAACTTGTAGTCCCATTCACTGGTCTCTATTCTCAACTTGAACAGAATGGGGACCGGAATGGCAGATCTGCGGAGCCGCCCGATTGGCGCAACAGCGACACTTGGGCAAAGGGGTTACCCTGTCATCAAATCCGCGACCGGCGGAGATCTGGAAGTCGTCACCGGGCCAACCCAGGCCGGCTTTAACCCCTTAGACTTGCTCTTGGCCTCGCTTGCCGCCTGCATGAGCATGAGTGCGCGGATCGCGGCCCGTGAGCTGGGTTTCGCTGCTGACCTTGAGAGACTGCAGGTAGCAGCAACAGGAGAAAAGGCGCCAGACGAGCCCTCGCGCTTCGCTTCCATCACCGTCTCGATGACGTTCCAGGGTGCTCTTGATCCTCATGACCAGTTGAGGATTGCGCACCGCGCCGAAGCGATCTGCACTGTCAGCAACAGCCTCGCAGTTCGCCCCCAATTACGGATCGGCTCCGCCTAGCGCGCGAGACGATGTAACGTGATGGGATCAGGCTCTCCGCCACAGAACACATCGAGAGCTTCGCGGAAGATGGCAGCGTCTTCAGGATCGGCAGCGGCCGCAAACAGCGTCATGGACGATCGAAATTTTATGTCGTCGGGTTGCCCGAAAATCTCCATAAGGCTTCGGTCCTGATGCGCCAGAACGGCCCGGGTGGCGTCTCGTAGACGCTCTGCGAGGATTGGATGCGAAAGATAGGCTCGCGCCTCATCGAGCGACCTTAAGGCAAAATGCTGCGCGGTGGGCGATCGGCCCAAGCCCTCCAGTTGGGGAAAGATGAACCACATCCAGTGACTGCGCTTGCGGCCACCCTGCAGTTCCCGAAGGGCCTGCGCGTAGGTGTCCCGCTGCGCGTCCATGAAGCGTTGCAAGTCGACGGGAGAATGATCTTCAACCATATGTGCCTTCCTCCTCTAACTTCAGCGGTGATCGGCCAACGATGCCTGATACGATCAACTGTTCAGCCCTACCCGCCTTAAATCTTGACGTCGGACCAATGTTCGTTAACAAGAATGTGAGGCGCCGTGATTTCAGCATCACCGCGCCCAAACCTGGTGCCGGGCCCCTCTGGCGAGAGTTTACGGCGCTCTCGTGATGTCGGTACCGCCAGCAATTTGAGCCGGCGGATTCTAAAACAATGAACACTTGGATCATGCTTCGTGCGAAGGCGTGCAGGGCGCTTCGCATCTCCACCATTTCTGTGTCCTCGAGCCTGGAGGACCGCGCATGAGCACCTCAGCAGCAACAGGCGCCACGTCCACGCTCGGCTATTTCCGCTGGGCTTTCATCGTCACGGCGATCGGACTTGTCATGGGTGCCGCTCTCGGATGGCAGATGAGCGGCACCATCTCCGGTATGGCGACCATCTTCTTCATCTGCTCGGTCCTCGCCGTGCTTGAAATCTCGCTCTCCTTCGACAATGCGATCGTCAATGCGAACAAGCTCAAGGACATGACGCCCGCCTGGCAACGGCGCTTCCTGACCTGGGGTATCCTCATCGCCGTCTTCGGCATGCGCATCATCTTCCCGCTGCTGATCGTGGTGATCGCGGCACAGATCGGCCCGATCGAAGCGGTGATCCTCGCCGCGCGCGAGCCCGCGGAATATGCTCGCATCATGAACGACGCGCATCTGCCAATCGCGGCCTTTGGTGGCACCTTCCTGATGATGGTCGGCCTCACCTATTTCTTCAACCAGGAGAAGGACATCCACTGGATCGAGTGGCTCGAAAGCCATATGGCGCGCTCCGCCTCCATCAAGGGCATCGAAATCGCACTCGTACTCCTTCTGATCCTGCTCTTCTCGAACCTTCTTGAAGGAGAGGAAGCGACGACCTTCGTCTATTCGGCGATCTATGGTCTGGTGACCTTCCTCGCCGTCGAAGTTCTCGGCGGTCTGCTCGACGCCTCGCAGCGTGCCATGAGCGAAGCTGCCAAGGGTGGTCTCGGCGCTTTCATCTATCTCGAAGTGCTGGACGCCAGCTTCTCGTTCGATGGCGTCATCGGCGCCTTCGCACTCACGCAGAATCTCTTCATTATCGCAATCGGCTTGGGCATTGGTGCAATGTATGTGCGCTCGATGACCATCATGCTTGTCGAGAAGGGCACGCTCGCCGAATATCGCTATCTTGAACACGGCGCGTTCTACGCGATCCTGATACTATCGGTGATCATGTACGTGCAGACGCTGGTCCACATTCCGGAAGTGATCACCGGTCTTGGTGGCGCGGCACTCATTGGCATCTCGCTCTGGTCCTCGATCAAGTACAATCGGGAAGAGCGAGAAGAAGAAGAACGTCTTGCCAGCGACGCCGTGGCGGAGAACATCTGACCAAAAGCGGTCAAGAGATGTGGGAAAGGCCGGCCCTTGCGCCGGCCTTTTCTAATTTCGGATGGGCGGAGTGTTACTCCGGGCCGACATCCGTCTTGCGGGATCCAACCTCTGGCAACGATCCCGTGCCTGGCGTCTTCATCGGATCCTGCAGCTCCTTCTTGTCGTGAGGACCTGCCGCCGGCATGTCTTCTGCGCGGGACTTGTCCTCTTCGACTTGCCGCTTGCGCGAATGTTCAATGTCTTCCGTCATGGATGTCTCCTTTGCTGGGACATCGGAAACCTGCAGCTAACCGCCGAGGTTCCACGTTTTCGACACGACCTAACCGGAACCGAGCCTGATCGACAACGTTCGATATGCAGGAGCGAAGGAGGAGAACACCCATGACCGCAGCAAAACTCGCAAACAACAAGATCTTAAGACGACCCGTGAGGACCTTGACCTCGAGGGCGCGACCCAGGACATCGCCAAATCAGGGGATTCTGACGACCTTGGGGAGGGGCCGACCGAACAGGGCGCTGATCTCGATCCCAAGCGTCGGATAGATTAAAGGCCATCGCCATGAACACAGCCAATCCCCAGCTGGAAGGTCTCTATCTCGCGATCTCTGCTCTTGTCCGCCGCATGATCGACAAGGGCGTGCTCGATGCGGAAGACCTTCATCAGGCGATGGCCGAGGCCCGGCATGCGACGGAGCAGGATCTGCAGACGTCCTCACTTTCCGACGCCAACCGCAAGGCGGTCCTCTTTCCGATCGACCTTCTCGACAAGGCTGACGGCGACGTCGAAAGCTTTCACGCTCTGGTCCGGCTGATCGCGGCGCGCCAATAACCGACCAAACGCGGGCAGGCGATCTTGCGTCGACCAAAAGCTCTCTTACATCTTGGCGGTGACAGGGAGAGCCAAACCGATGACCATAAATGCGCCGCTAGACAGCACCACCGCTGGGGGCGGGGTGGCATCCAGACGATTGGCCAGGCTTCGAGCCCATGTCGCCGAAGCGGGTTCAGTGACCCTGGATGAGTTGATGTCGGCCATGGGCCGCAGCAGCATCGCCTTTGCAATCCTGATCCTCTCCCTTCCGGCGCTCACTCCCATCCCCGGTCCGTTTGGCCTTGTCTTCGGGAGTTGTCTCGCGATCGTCTCGCTTCAGATCATCGCGGGTTTCAGACGCATCTGGTTGCCGCAATTTCTGGGACAACGGCAGGTGTCCGGCGGAACGGTCGAACTCATGGTTCGCTACACGGCGCCCCTCGTGGCGCGCGTGGAAACCCTCCTGCGCAAAAACCGCCTGCGGCGCTTCGCCGGACCACGTGTTCAGGCCTTTCTTGGCCTCCCCGTTCTATTGCTTGCCATAGCCGTCGCGCTACCGATCCCGTTTGGCAACATGCTCCCCGTGGCGGCCCTCGTGATGATCGCGCTTGGTCTCATGGAGCGGGACGGTCTGGTGACGATCCTGGGATTGGGTATGGGCGTGGTCGCCCTCGCGGCAACCGCCGGCCTCGTTTATGCTGCGGCTTGGGGACTGGGCTCGATTGTGGGCGCGTGAAAAAAATCTTTTCGGCGATGGAATAGGATCGCGATCGGCTTCGTATAACGAAGCATGACGACGAACTCGAACCCGTTTAACGTGATTGGCCAGCTCGCAGCCCTGCGACGCTACGCCCGTTCGCTCGTCAGAAATCCGGACGAGGCGGAAGACCTCGTTCATGATGCACTCATCCGGGCCCTGGAGCGCAGGGCGACTTTCAAGAACGGGGGCAGCATCCGCAACTGGCTGATGTCGATCCTGCACAACACGCATATAGATCGCCTTCGCCGGGACCGCGCCATGACCCGCCGGGAGGATGAGGTTCTGGAGCTTACCGATATGGTGGCACCTGCGGGCCAGGAGCATTCCGTACGGCTGGCACAGGTGCGCGACGCTTTTCTGTCTCTTCCGGAAGACCAGCGCGAAGCGCTCCATCTCGTGGCCATCGAAGAGCTTTCCTATCAGGAGGCGGCAGATGTCCTGAATATCCCCGTCGGCACGCTGATGTCTCGCGTTTCCCGCGCCCGCGCCCGACTGAGGGCGATGGAAAGCGGCGAACACGCGAACTTGGTGCCCCACCTGAGAATCGTTGGAGGAAATCCCGATGACCAGCAATGATCCTGTAATCGAGGCCGACCTGCACGCCTATGTCGACGACCAGTTGGATGTCGGCCGCCGTATCGAAGTCGAGGCCTATCTGTCGGAAAATCCTGCGATCGCCGCCAAGGTCATGGCCGATCTGCGTGTACGCGATGAATTGCGGCTGGCGCTTGCGGGCATGCCAGCAGTCGTGCGTCAGGAAACACGCGATGCAGCCCGAGTCTTGGAAAGCGCCTTCAACCGTCCCCGCACGATCGACGTGATGCGACGTGCGGCAGCCGTTGTGCTGCTCGTGGGCGCTGGCTGGATCGCACATGGCTGGATCGCACCCGGCAGCATCGGCGAAGTCGTGGCCTCCGTGCCACCGCCACAGTTCGTCGAGGAGGCTGTGCGCGCGCATCAGACAGCGGAGCTGCGGGAAAAGATGAGCTCGCAGTCAGAAACGAGCCGCTTCGACCCGGCCGAGATCCGCTCCGCAACGGCCATCGTCTTGCCGGCCATGCCGGATGACTGGACGGTGCGAGATGCCCAGATTTTCCCTTCGACCTATGGTCCGAGCGTCGAGCTCGAGGTCGAACCCCAATCCGGCGAGAGGCTATCCCTGTTCGCCGTCCGGCCTGGAAACTTCTCGGTTCAGCAGGTTCTGCTGAAGCAGGAGGGCCAGACCAATGCCGCCTATTGGCAGATCGGCGAGGTTGCCTACGCGCTGATCTCCGAAACCGAAAACCCGGACAAGCTGGCCGAACAGGCCCGCAAGCTTGCCCGGACCCTTTACTGATCCATTCAAGGAGGTAAATGACCATGGATCCTATCCAGAACCGCTTCGGCTATGGCGCCCAGGCCCAGTCCGCAGCACTTTTCGACGAAGGTCTGCGCAAGCACATGCTGCGCGTCTATAACTACATGGGCCTCGGGCTGGTCATCACCGGCATCGTCGCCTTCGTGGTGAGCCAGACCCCGGCGCTCTACGTGCCGATCTTCCAGACACCGCTGAAGTGGGTCGTGATGCTGGCCCCGCTCGCCTTCGTTTTCTTCTTCTCGTTCCGCATCCACGCGATGTCGGCAGCGACCGCGCAGATGGCCTTCTGGGCCTTTGCGGCCGTGATGGGTCTGTCGCTGGCCTCGGTCTTCCTGGTCTTCACCGGGACCTCGATCGCCCGCACGTTCTTCATTACTGCGACCATGTTTGGCGCGATGAGCCTCTACGGCTACACGACCAAGCGTGACCTCGCGCAGTTCGGCTCCTTCCTCGTGATGGGTCTGATCGGCGTGATCATCGCCTCGATCGTCAACATCTTCCTTGGCTCCAGCGCCCTGCAGTTTGCGATCTCGGTCATTGGCGTCTTCGTCTTCGTCGGCCTGACCGCCTGGGATACGCAGAACATCAAGCAACAGTATGCCGAGAACTTCGACCAGGAGAGCCAGCAGAAGCTCGCCGTCTTCGGCGCTCTGTCGCTCTACCTCAACTTCGTCAACCTGTTCCAGCTGCTGCTGAGCCTGACCGGTCAGCGCGAAGAATAAGATAAAAACGCGTCGGGAGAACGCTTTGACAAGGAAACGCCCGGGTTTTTACCCGGGCGTTTTCACGGAATATCGATCGAGCTCCGTGCCAGTTTTCACTAAGTGCCTGATAGTCCTGCAACGAACTGCCTCACTCTTCTCAGTGTCCTCCGGGACAAAATCAGCAGCTCTCAAGATCTTGATATTCTTTTCTCTTCCTCGCGCGAACGAATATCACTGAAACGCGTTTATCTGCTGTCTTAAATCAAATTCGGAGCCACCATGGACGTTCTTCGCATTCTGCTTGCCATCCTCCTGCCGCCGCTAGGCGTCTTCCTTCAGGTCGGTATTGGCCTGCATTTCTGGCTGAACATCCTGCTGACGTTGTTCGGCTATATCCCCGGCATCATACACGCCATCTGGGTGATCGTCCGCAAGTGAGGTGTCTCGCGGCATTGCGCCGCGAGAGCTCAAGGTGCCCAGCGCGGAATGGTCTGTTAGTCTCCGGCATGGACATAAATTGTGCTGCCGGTAGCTTCCGCCTGTAGACCCGAGGCGAGGAAATAGACGGTTTCGGCGATGTCTTTCGGAAAGATATTCGGCATCGAACGATTGCGGTATCCAGATTGGCCACTTCGATCTTCGAAGGGCCGTACCCTGTGCGCGCTGCCCCTACTCCAGCCACTAGAGCCGTGCCGAACGAAATCAGTATTAACGCAAGCCATCGAGTTTGCTGGACTGGGCGATCATGATAGAGCCTGGCGATCAATCACCAACCTCAACCAGTCAGTGACGCGAACCGCCAACAGCTTGCAATCAAGCTTTGCAAGCTGATCACATGTTGAGCGATTTAAAGCGTGACGATCAACACCGCTATGAAGCCGATTGAAACAGTCGCAGCGGCCACCGCGGCCCGCTGCCGGCAAACCTCGGCAGAACGCCTGGATTTGGGTTCGCCGAAAAGCTTCGCGATCGCATGTGACATGGCAGTCTCCCACGAACGGAGCCACTCATTGGCTCCGGCTGATATTGACACATTTTCGTCATAATCAGCCTCACGTCAACAATCACGACTAGATTGGTATTCTAAAGATAAGCAGGTTCGGAAAAATCCTCTCTAGCGTGAGCCGGCTTGCCAGAGGATCTCGCTCAGCCAAGCAATTCAGCCAAATCAAGGGCCAAACGGAATGCCGGTGGACTTGTCAATCGACAGCTCATCAGCCAATACAACTGTTGATTTGTCAGACAACATGACAGACGAGAGTTCGTACGCTTGTAAGGAGGAGCCATGACAACGCACACGACAGATGAGGCTTCTCGAAAGGGGTTCGGGGTGGCCGGTATGGCTGGCCCCGCAGTCATGCTGCTCGGAATGCTGCTCTTTGCGATGAACGATGCCATGGGCAAATGGCTGGTGGCGAGCTATGGCCTCGGCCAGGTCATCCTGATTCGCAGCATTGCAGCTCTTCTCATCCTTGCGCCTTTCCTCTGGATGGCGGGCCGGAAACCGATCATCGAGGCGGAGAGACCCTGGCTGCAGTTTATGCGCGTCGTTTTCTCGACACTAGAGCTCTTCTGTTTCTACTATGCGGTCATGTATCTGCCGCTGGCCGATGTCATGACCTACTGGCTCGCAGCGCCGATCTATGTAGCAGCAGCAGCGCCGTTCCTGCTTGGAGAAAAGGTCGGATGGCGGCGCTGGACTGCGATTGCCATCGGCTTCATCGGGGTCGTGGTCACGCTCGAGCCATCAAGCGCCATGTTCACCGCGCCCGCGCTGATCTCAATCATCGGTACAGCCGCCTTCGCCTTCATGATGCTTTCCGGGCGCAGCCTGCGCGGCACGCCGGACAAGACACTGGTTCTGTTCCAGACGGGCGGCGCCGCGGTGGTCGGCCTGATTGCCGCCCCCTTCGGCTGGACACCGATCACGTCGGCGAATGAAATTCTGTTGCTGGGACTTCTCGGCATCGTCGCCATGAGCGCCCACATGCTGGTCAACCGCGCCTTGAAGATCTCGGACGCCGCGACCGTCGCGCCGCTCCAGTACACCTTGCTGCTGTGGGCTGTCGTCTTCGGCTACTTCTTCTTCGGCGAAGTGCCTCGACTAACCATGATTGTCGGAGCAACCCTCATCGTCGGTTCGGGCCTTTTCATCTTCTTCCGCGAGCAGCAATTGAAAAAGCGCGACAAGGTCCTGCCCTCGGTACCAGAATGATCAACTAAAAAGCCCGCAGCGGTCTCCCGCTGCGGGCTTCTTCTGGTGCGGCGCCCAAGGGCACCACGACCAGGGAGGTCACTTACGGACTTCGGCGAGCTTGGCGAGAATGTCGTCCACCACTTCAGCGCCGATCGTGTCCTTGTGCTTTTCATAAACGACCATGGACTTTTCGCGGATACGCTGCTGCTCTTCCGGCGAAAGCGTGTTCACCTCGAGGCCAGCTGCCTTGATCTTTTCCAGCGACTGCTTGTTGAGGTCGGCGATAACCGAGCGCTCGACGTCGCGACCAACCGTTGCGCATTCACGCAACGCTGCCTGCTCTTCCGGCGTATAGGTATCGAAGATCGCCTTGGAGAAGAGGAAGAGGAACGGCGTGTAGGCGTGGTTCGTCTCGGTGACGTATTTCTGCACCTCGAAAAACTTCGAGGTATCGATCGTCACATAGGGGTTTTCCTGGGCGTCAATGGTCTTGGTTTCGAGCGCCGAGAAGACTTCGCCGAATGCCATCGGGGTAGCGTTTGCGCCGAGGTTCTGGAAGGTATCGAGGAAGATGTTGTTCTGCATGACGCGAACCTTCATCCCTTCGAAATCTTCCCACTTCGTCACCGGACGCACCGAGTTGGACAGATTACGGAAACCGTTCTCCCAGTAGCCGAGATTCACGAGGCCAACGGCTTCGAGTTTCTCGTTCATCATCTCGCCGAATTCGCCGTCGAGCACCTGATAGGCCTCGTCAGCGGAGGCAAACAGGAACGGCAGGTCGAAGACGCCGA
The DNA here is from genome assembly GCA_045377275.1 of Allorhizobium sp. Taxonomy (GTDB): domain Bacteria; phylum Pseudomonadota; class Alphaproteobacteria; order Rhizobiales; family Rhizobiaceae; genus Allorhizobium. The sequence goes on from JBJIOA010000017.1 coordinate 35,326, forward strand.
GCGCCGGCTCGATGCCAACGAGCGGCGAGGACGACGTGACGACGGCTTCCTGAACGCCGGAACGCAGAGCCTGCGTCGCCTGAAGGTCGCCACCGAGGGCACCGCCCCAGAATGCCTGCAGCTTGAGCTTGCCGCCGGACTTGTCATCCAGGCACTTCTGCATGGCCTCGATACCGTTACCGACGGGGTGATCGGCATTGATGCCGTTCGACACGCGGATTGTACGTTCGTTGAACTCGGCAAAAGCCGGAACGGCTCCGGAAACGGCGAATGCCAGTGCAGTCGTTGCGAGTAGTGTCTTCCTCATGGTGTATCCTCCCTTGGATTTTAATGAGTGGGTTGAACTTCGTTCCTCACCGTAGCCATTGCGCCGGCACGATGACGATGTCGGGAAATATGACGAGCAGCACGAGAACCAGCACCTGCGCGAGCAGGAACGGAACAATGCCCGTCACGACTTTGCCAAGCGGCACGCGCCCGACCCCGCTGACCACGTTGAGCACCACGCCGACGGGCGGGGTGATCAAGCCAATGCAGCAGTTCATGATGAACATGACACCGAAATAGACCGGATCGATGCCCGCCTGCTTGATGATCGGCATCAACACAGGCGTCAGGATCAGGATGGTCGGTGTCAGGTCCAGTGCAGTTCCGACCACCAGCACCAGCGCCATGATGACGAACATCAGCAGCATCGGCCGATCGATCAGAGGTTCGATGTAGCGCGTGATCTCACCGGGAATGTTGGCCGCAGTGATCAACCAGGCGGAGACCAAGGCCGCGCACACCAGGAACATGATGATCGAGGTTGTCTTGGCCGCCTGCAGGATAACACGCGGAAGATCCTTTGGCTTCAGCTCGCGATAGATCACCATGCCGACGAACATGGCATAGGCAGCCGCAATGACAGCCGCCTCCGTAGGAGTGACCACACCGGCCTTGATCCCGCCAAGGATGATCACCGGCATGCCGAGCGCCCAGGCAGCACGCCCTGTGGCTCGCAAACGCTCTTTCGCTGGCGCTTTTGGCAAGGGCTTTACGTTGTCCTTGCGGACCACGATCTGCCAGGCAATGATAAGCGCGATCCCCATCAACATGCCGGGCACGATCCCCGCCATGAAGAGCTGCGTGATCGACACATTCGCCGCAACACCGAAGACGATGAATGCCATCGACGGCGGGATAACGGGTGCGATGATGCCCCCTGATGCAATAAGGCCGGCGGAGCGCGGCACGTTGTATCCCGCCTTGGCCATCATTGGGATCAGGATCGCGGCCAGAGCAGCCGTATCGGCAGCAGCAGAGCCGGAAATGCTGGCCATGATCACGGCGGCCATGATGGCAACGATGCCGAGGCCACCGCGAATATGGCCAACACAGGCAATCGCGAACTCGATGATGCGCCGCGACAGGCCGCCGGAATTCATCAGCTCTCCGGCCAGCACGAAGAACGGGATGGCGAGCAGCGTGAACGTGTCGGCGCCCGCGATCATGTTCTGCGCGATGATCTGGCTGTTGAACATGCCCATGTACCACATGAGCGTGACGCCGCAGAACATCAGCGCGAAGGCGACGGGGACGCCAATGGCCATGGCGCCGAGAAGCGAGGTGATAAAGACGACAAGGGTCATCAGGCGCGCTCCACCAGCTTCTCGATGCCGTGGTGTTCGCCTGCAAAGGCTGCAATTTCACTTTCGGTGACACGCCCTGTGACCAGACGGAAGAGGCGTTCGAGTGCAATCAGGCTGCAGCCGGCGCCCGTGAAGAAGCCGATACCGTAGACCCAGCCCATGGAGAGCCCGGTCACTGGTGCACTCATGCTGGCATTGATCGGCAACTGCTTCCAGGTTCCCCAAAAGAAGATTACGGAAACGCCGAGAATGAGGAGATTGGACAAGATCATGCAGATGACCCGGCCGCGCCGACCGAACAGGGCCACCAGGCTTTCCACGCCCATATGGCCATACTCGCGAAACCCGACGACCGCGCCAATGAAGGTCAGCCAAACGAAGAAATAGCGGGCCATTTCATCCGAGACCGTGAGGCCGGAGTTGAAGCCATAGCGCAAGACGACGTTGAGGAACACCATGATCGCCATGCCCGACAAGAGCAGGATCAGAAGCAGTTCAAGGAGCTTGTAGAAGAGATCGACAACTCTGGTCATATGCCCTCACGCTTTGTCGAGCAGGCCGCGCTGGGCCAGGTTGCGGAACAGTGCACGCGTACCGAAGGTCCATTCCGGGCAGGCATCCGTGCGATCGACCCAGTTCACCAGGCGACCAAGCGTCGGGGTCGCGATCTCGACGCGATCGCCAATCTCATGCGTGAAGCCAAGGCCTGCACCTCGGCGATCTTTGACCGGCGCAAACATGGTGCCGAGGAACAGAACCGCGCCATCGGGATATTGATGATTGCGGTTGCGCAACTGCGCCACAAGGTTTTCCGGCGCACGGCTGATCGCTTCCATCGGACTTTCCCCCGTCATTTCAAAGCCGTCTTCGCCCCGCACGATCAGCGAAACGCGAACCTTGCGCAGCACGTCCATCGTGAAGCTGCCATGGAAAAGCCGGACGAAGGGCCCTATCGAGCACGATGCATTGTTGTCCTTCGCCTTCCCCAGGAGCAAAGCCGACCGCCCTTCGACATCTCTCAGATTGACGTCATTGCCGAGTGTCGCGCCGATGATCTTGCCGTCGGAACGAACGGCAAGAACGATTTCGGGCTCAGGATTGTTCCATTGGGAAATCGGGTGAATACCGACGGAATCGCCACAGGTCACCGACGACATGGGCTGGGCCTTGGTGAAGATCTCGGCATCGGGGCCGATACCGACCTCCAGGTACTGAGACCAGAGACCCATGTCCTGCAGCAGAGCTTTGACTTTTGCCGCTTGCTCGGAGCCGGCGACCAGTCCCCGGAGGCTGTCGCCCAGCACGGGTGCAAGCTTCTCGCGGATGGCCTGGGCACGGCCGGCATCGCCCTTCGCCTGCTCCTCGATCACGCGCTCCAGCATGCTGTCGGCGAATGTAACACCGGCAGCCTTGACCGCTTGCAGGTCGATGGGAGCGAGCAGATGACCGGCCTCGCCGGACAGGAACTGGTCGAGTGTGCCCAGAGCCGGCAAGCTCTCGTCAGCCACCAAGCGCTCGGCGAGATCCTCCAGTTCGAACAGGCCGGAAGCCGTAGGGGAAATGCTTGTCAGGTCGCAGAGGGTTCCATTGCGCACGACCACCGGGCATGGACCACCGGCCGCCTTCGACCACACCCTGCCCACCAGCACAGCCTGGGAGGAATCTTCCGGCAGAATATAGACGCATTCGAGACTTTGACGGCGCTGCAAGATGGACCTCCTCCTTGTCCTCCGGCACGAACGACCCTGTCGCCTGCCATATTGTCAGGATGTCTGACAACTCTTGATCCGAATTCATAGGGTCAGATTTGATGCCTGTCTACCCCGAACGACGGACTTGTGGACAAAGCTGCCGCACGAACCCGTGTCAGAACTGCTCGAGACTGAGATCGATGCGGCTTGCGGCACCGTGCAGATGGGCGCGCATGGCCTCGCGTGCGCCAGCACCATCCCGCTTGGCGATCGCATCTCTCAGTCGGACGTGTTCGGCAATGGTCACTTCGACGATTTCTTCGAGCACAGCGCGGGAGCGTGCCGCATCGATCGCCATGCTGATGCGCTCGGCGATGAAGCCGATGAACAGCGCGAAATACTCGTTGTGCGTCGCCTCGGCGACGGCCCGGTGGAAGGCAAGATCGGCGACGATCCCCTGCTCCGTCCACTTCTCGGCCCCCGTCATGCGCGACAGCGCCTCGTCGATCCTCGCGAGATCCTCAGCGGTGTGGTGCACGGCAGCGAGACCGGCCGCCTCGATCTCAAGCGGCACACGCAGCTGAAAGAGCGCGCGAAAACTCTGCGGTTCGGAGAGCTCGCCATCCTTGATGCGGATCGGTCTGGCCGAGGGTTCGCTGACGAATGCCCCTACTCCCTGCCTCGTCTCGACCATGCCTTCGTTCCGCAACTGCGCAATGGCCTCGCGTACGACAGAGCGGCTGACGCCGAGCGTCTTGGCCAGAACATGCTCAGTCGGCAATCTCTCGCCCGGCTTCAAGCGCCCCTGGCTGATCTCGTCGGCCAATTGCGCGGCAATTCGGGCGGGCAGATGCTCACTGCGCCTGATCTGTCCGAAATTCAATTGCCCGAGGTCGATCGACATGCCTGCTGGTCTCCTTGCCACCCGCTCCGGTATTTCACGAATCCGCACCTTAATTCAATTGGCAACCGGGATTTCATGACCCCTGCGGGGTCGATGGCCTGCTTGATCGCAGTCAGGAGATGCAGCTGCGTGGCCGGCACACGCGACAAAAAATCCGGTTTTTTCAACCGACCAATACCATGCTCGGCGCTGATCGAACCGTGGAAACCATCCAGAACATCATTCACGACGTGCTTGGCCGTGTAGATCCGCTCGGCCGCCTCGTCCCTGGAAAGACCAGAAGGCGGCAGCACGTTGAGATGCACGTTCCCATCGCCGACATGGCCATAGGAAACGCAGGTGCAGTCCGGCAGGAGTGCTGCAATGGCGGCTTCCGCCTGCTCGACAAACTCCGGAAGGCGCGACAAGGGCACCGAGACGTCCGTCCGCAAATGCGGGCCACGCTTCGCCTGCCCCTCGTTCATGCCCTCGCGGAAGAGCCAGAGCGACCGGGCCTGGCTCCGTGACGCCGCAATAACGCCATCCAGCACCAGTCCGTCCTCCAGCACACCTTCCAGAAAACGGTGCATCAGATCGTCGATATCCACGAGGCCGGAACCCGAGATCTCGAGCAAAACATAGGCAGGATAATCGGCGCTCATCGGCATGGCGAGATCAGGAATTGCCTCTTGTGCAAGGGTGAAAGCTATCGGCGGCATGAACTCGAAGGCCGACATCAGATCACAGCAGTCTCGTCGTGCACGCCGATAGAGCGTGATCGCGTCCGACAAGGCTCCGAGTCCCAGCAAAGCCGTCGCAACCTTCTCTGCCGGCGGAGCAAGCTTGAAGGAAGCGGCGGTGACGATACCAAGCGTTCCCTCCGCTCCGATGAACAACTGCTTAAGATCGATTCCGCGATTGTCTTTGCGCAGCGTGGACAAACCTTCGAAAATCGAGCCATCCGGCAGCACCACTTCGAGACCAAGAACGAGGTCGCGCGTCATGCCGTAGCGCAACACGTTGATTCCGCCTGCATTCGTCGAGACATTGCCACCGATCCGGCAGGAACCCTGCGCACCGAGCGCAAGCGGGAAGTAGAGCCCCGCCTCTTCCACCTTCTCCTTGAAGTCCTGCAGGATGACGCCCGCCTCGACGACGGCCGAAAAATCATCTGCATCAATGCGGCGGATCGCCGTCATGCGCTCGAGACTGACGACAACCTGGCTCGCCGGTGTATCTGGAGTGCCTCCGAGAACCAGCCCCGTATTGCCGCCTTGCGGCACGATCGTCAGCCCCAGCGAGCGGATGGCCCGAACGGCAAGGGAGACCTCCTCGGTCGTTCGAGGTCGAACAACCGCTACAGCACCGGTCGTGATATCCCCATGCCAATCCCGGCAGTAATGCTCGACCTCTGCACCGACAACAACCATGTCAGGTCCGAGCGCCTCGATGAGACCCGCGACCGGGTTGACTGTCCCGCTCGATAAATCCTTGCCTTCGATCGCGCTTTTCACGGCCATCATCAGTCTCCCAGTCGGCCCATCTGAAGATGGACAAAGAATTCGGTTTCCCTGGAGATGATATAAGGTTATCAGACAACCTTACAAATGGTTTTTGAAGAAGGCCCTTGTGCTGAAGCGTGCGGGGTCGAAGAATGACATGGGAGGAGACTGTCACATGCATATTCTGGTGATTGGCGCGGCCGGCATGGTCGGGCGCAAGCTCGCGCAACGACTGACCCGCGATGGTGAGCTTCAGGGACGGCAGATCACGGCGATGTCGCTCGCCGATGTCGTGGCTGCAGATGCTCCCACGGGCTTCGAAGGCAAGGTGACGATCGAAGCCATCGATCTGTCCGAGCCCGCGTCTGCCGAGCGTCTGATTGCATCGCGCCCCGACGTCATCTTCCATCTCGCTGCCATCGTCTCGGGTGAAGCAGAGCTCGACTTTGAAAAGGGCTATAAGATCAACCTCGACGGCACCCGCTATCTGTTCGAGGCAATCCGCCTCGCCCACATGGCTGACGGCTACCGCCCACGTGTGGTCTTCACCTCGTCGATCGCGGTCGTCGGTGCGCCGCTGCCCTATCCGATCCCGGATGAGTTCCACACCACGCCGCTCACCAGCTACGGCACGCAGAAGGCGATTTGCGAGCTACTGCTCTCCGACTATTCCCGGAAGGGGTATTTCGACGGTATCGGCATCCGCCTGCCGACGATCTGCATTCGTCCCGGCAAGCCGAACAAGGCAGCCTCGGGCTTCTTCTCCAACATCCTGCGCGAGCCGCTGGTCGGCCAGGAGGCCGTCTTGCCGGTCGGCGAGGATGTCCGCCACTGGCACGCCTCCCCCCGATCTGCGGTCGGCTTCCTCATCCACGGCGCAAACATCGACCTGGAAACCGTCGGCCCGCGCCGCAACCTGTCAATGCCGGGCCTCAGCGCAACCGTTGGCGAGCAGATCGAAGCGCTGCGCCGCGTGGCAGGGGAGAAGGCGGTCAAGCTCATCCGCCACGAGCCCGACGAGATGATCATGCGCATCTGCGCAGGCTGGGCTCCCGGCTTCGAAGCAACCCGCGCCCGCGCGCTCGGCTTCACCGCGGAAAGCTCTTTTGACGAAATCATTCGGGTGCATATCGAGGATGAGCTGGGAGGCAAGCTTTGACGGGAACTGAAAACAGGCAGATCGCCTTTATCGGGACGGGACTGATGGGCGCGCCCATGGCAAGGCGCCTGCTCGCGGAGGGCTTTCCGGTTACGGTCTGGAACCGCGATAGGGCCAAGGCTGAGCCTGTGGCCGCAGCCGGTGCCAGGCTTGCAGAGAGTCCGGCAGACGCCGTCGCCGGCGCAAGCGTAATCTTCACCATGCTGTCGGATGGCTCCGCAGTCGAGGACGTCCTCTTCACCAAGGGTACGGCCGAAGCGCTGGAAAAGGGTGCGGTGGTCATCGAACTCATCATCGATCGCACCGCCGATTGCCAAGGACCACGCAAAACGCCTCGCTGATCGCGGTGTCGCCCATGTCGATGCGCCAGTCTCGGGAGGCGTTGTCGGAGCAGAAGCCGGCACGCTGGCGATCATGGCAGGCGGCGAAGCCGATGTGATCGAGAGCTTGGCCGATGTCTTCGCACCGCTCGGCCGCGTGACCCATGTCGGCCCCTCAGGTGCTGGCCAGATCTGCAAGCTCGCCAATCAGCAGATCGTCGCGATCACCATCGGCGCTGTCGCAGAAGCCATGATGCTCGTTGAAGCCGGCGGCGCCTCGCGGGAGAAGTTCCGTGAAGCCATCCGCGGCGGCTTCGCCGAAAGCCGCATCCTGGAACTCCACGGACAGCGCATGGTCGAGCGACGCTTCGAGCCGGGTGGCCCATCACGCCTGCAACTGAAGGACCTGAACGCCGTCGCCGCCATGGCCGAGACCTTTGGCCTTGAGCTTCCGCTGACGTCGGATGTTCGCCAGGCCTTTGAGGCCTTTGTTGCAGAAGGTTACGGCGAACTCGACCACAGTGCCCTTCTGCTTCATCTGGAAAAAATCAACCACCGCAAAGGTGCCGCCGATGACCGAGTCTGAGAAACCAAAACGCCGCCTCCGGTCGCAGGATTGGTTTGACAATCCCGATCACCTCGACATGACCGCGCTCTACCTGGAGCGCTTCATGAACTACGGCACGACGCCGGAGGAACTGCGCTCCGGCAAGCCAATCATCGGGATCGCCCAATCGGGCTCCGACATAAATCCCTGCAACCGTCATCACCTTGAACTAGCCAAACGAGTCCGCGACGGCATCCGCGACGCTGGCGGCATTCCGATCGAATTCCCGTCGCATCCGCTGTTCGAGAACTGCAAGCGACCGACGGCCGCCCTTGACCGAAACCTTGCTTATCTCGGCCTGGTCGAGTTGCTCTACGGCTATCCCTTCGACGGCGTCGTGCTGACCACCGGCTGCGACAAGACCACGCCCTCCGCCCTGATGGCGGCGTCGACGGTGGACATCCCGGCAATCGTGCTTTCCGGCGGCCCCATGCTTGACGGCTGGCATGATGGCGAACTGGTTGGTTCCGGCACGGTAATCTGGCGCTCTCGTCGCAAATATGCGGCCGGCGAGATCAGCCGCGAGGAATTCCTCGAGCGCGCCCTCGATTCGGCCCCCTCTCCCGGCCACTGCAACACCATGGGCACAGCGTCGACCATGAACGCGATTGCCGAGGCACTCGGCATGTCGCTCACCGGCTGCGCCGCCATTCCGGCCGCCTATCGTGAACGCGGCCAGATGGCCTATCGGACGGGTAAGCGGGCGGTCGAACTCGTTCTGGAAGATATTCGCCCCTCGGACATTCTCACCCGTGAAGCCTTTCTCAATGCCATCCGGGTCAACTCCGCGATCGGCGGATCGACCAATGCCCAGCCGCATCTGATGGCCATGGCCAAGCATGCCGGCGTCGAACTCCTGCCCGAGGACTGGCAGGTTCACGGCTACGACATTCCGTTGCTCGCCAACGTCCAGCCGGCCGGTGCCTATCTCGGCGAACGGTTCCACCGCGCCGGAGGTGTACCGGCAATCATGTGGGAGCTGATGCAGGCTGGAAAGCTCGACGCAACCTGTCGCACGGTGACCGGTCGCACCATGGCCGAGAACCTGCAAGGCAGGGAAGCGACGGATCGGGAGGTGATCAAGCCCTATCACGAGCCGATGCGAGAACGCGCAGGCTTCGTGGTGTTGAAGGGCAACCTCTTCGATTTTGCGATCATGAAGACGAGCGTCATCTCCGAAGGTTTCCGCCAGCGTTACCTGCAGGAAAAGGGCCGCGAAGGCGTCTTTGAGGGCCGTGCGATCGTCTTCGACGGCTCGGAAGACTACCACAAGCGCATCAACGACCCCGACCTCGACATAGACGAGGACTGCGTTCTTGTCATCCGCGGCGCCGGCCCACTTGGCTGGCCGGGTTCGGCCGAAGTGGTCAACATGCAGCCGCCGGATCACCTCATCAAGCGGGGCATCCTCAGCCTTCCGACCATCGGCGATGGCCGCCAATCAGGCACAGCCGACAGCCCGTCGATCCTCAACGCATCGCCTGAAAGCGCAGCCGGCGGCGGTTTGGCCTGGGTCCGAACAGGCGACGTCATCCGCATTGATCTGAACCAGGGGCGTTGTGACATGCTGGTCGGCGACGAGGAACTAGCAAGGCGCAAGGCTGAGGGGATTCCGCCGGTGCCGAAAGACGCAACTCCATGGCAGCGGCTTTATCGCCAGACGGTAACCCAGCTTGCCGATGGTGCGACGATCAAAAACGCGGAGGATTTCCGGCAGATCTCGAAGACACCGCCGCGCCACAACCACTGAGGTACTATTCGGCCATTAACCTCCTTTCGGAGAGACAGTCGACAATTCAAGGGCAAGACACGTTCCATCGGGAACCCTCCGACGGGAACTTCATTCTTCTATCACAGACGATGAATGGAGTTCCCGATGAAGCCCTTGATAAAACTACTCTCAGCGTCAGCGCTCGCCGCCGGGATGGTGATTGGTGGCGTCGTCCTCGCGTCAGCGGCGCTCGCACCGGAAGAAGCCCCCCACAACTTCACCGGCCTCGACATCAGGGACCTCTGGACGATGAAGCCCGTCCGCATCGACAGGTCCGCACAAAACCTGGAACGCCTTCCGCCCCGCTATGCAAGCCATGTCGTGATGACCGAGCCCGACACGGATGTATCAGATGGGAGCGTGCAGACCGCAGTAGCCGAGCGGGACTCAGAGGTTGCCGACATCGACATCCTTGTAACTGCAGCGATCGACGAATCGACATCCGGCTTTGGGGCCGACACGCTACCTCCGGAGCATTTCTCTTGGTGTGAAGCACGCTATCGTTCGTACGATCCTGTCCGGAACGCATATCGCAGCTTCAGTGGCGAAATTCGGCCCTGCGACTCGCCCTATCAGGTCGAAATCATGGCGGAACTCGATGAAGGCGATGCAAACGTCACGACCGTGAGTGCCGACGGAAGCAATCCCGTTGCTGGCATGAAGAATGAAACCCATGTCATGGCCTGCATGGAACGCTATCGCTCTTATCGTCCGAGCGACAACACCTATCAGCCTTATGGCGGTGGCCCGCGCCAACCCTGTCAGCTGGCGTCGTTCTGACGCTAACAGGCCTTGGCCAGAATAAGACCCGGCGGCGGGCTCACCGTCTGACCGCCGGCCACTTTCTCACTGATATAGCTCAGGGCATTTTGAAGGCCGTTCATCGTATAGGGCTTCTCGATTGCCCCGATGGCGCCGACGAAATCTTCTGGTATCCTTTTCACATTCCCGGTCACGAACACGAAGGGGACCTCGCGTTCCGCAAGGCGGCGCCCGATCTCAATTCCTGAGGGACCATCGCTGAGGTGAACATCGACGAAGGCGAATTCGGGCGTGCTGGATTCGATAATGTCGAAAGCAGCCTTGCGCGACGCGGCCGTTCCCACGACGACATGGCCGGCAGCCTCCACTTCAAGCTCCAATTCGAGGGCAAGAAGCGCTTCATCCTCAACGATCATAATCCTCAAGCTTCTGTTTCCTTTGCTTCTTCGACCAGCATTGTGACCTGAACGTCGGTCCGGTAGCCTTCGACCTCTCGCGCGATCTTTGCGCCCAACTGCTTGGCACAGGTCTCCAGCATCAGCTTGCCGAAAGCTTCTTCCTCCGGGTTGACGGAGACCGGCTTCGTTGTGTCCGTGACCCGGATCACGAAATGCCCGTTGGTCCGCCGCACCTGCAGATAGATGTCACCACCGCCATCGCTCAATCCCCGGCGCACGGCGTCCAGAACCAGTTCGTTGATGATGAGGGCGAGCGGTGAAGCCTTCACCGCCGGAACCAGCAATGGCGACAGGTCAGTCGTCACGCGGATGTCGTCGCGCTTCAAGGCGCCCACCAGATCCTCGATCAGATCCTTGGCAAAGTCCGAAACGTCAAAACGCCCAAGGTCGCTGCTCGTGAAAAGCTTGCGCTGCACGGTGCTGAGCGCCTCAACACGATTGAGCACCGAAAACAGGGTCCGTTTCACCAGATCGTTTTCGGACATCCGCGCCTGCAGCTTGACGATCGAGGCGATGGTCAGGAGGTTGTTCTTAACACGGTGGTCGACCTCATGCACCAGAAGCGTCTGAGCCTTGAGCGCTTCAGACAGATCATGCGTTCGCCGTGCGACCTCACGTTCGGCCGACTGCCGCGCCTCGGCCAGATCGAGCTCCTTGCTCTTGATCGTGGTGAAATCGAGCTGCGATGCAAAGAAATAGACCACTTCGCCGTCGGCATCCCTGACGGGGCTGACGAAGAGCGCATTCCAGAACTGGCTACCGTCCTTGCGGTAGTTGAGGATGTCGATCGCAAGGTCCTGCTCTGCCGCAATCGCCTCGCGCAGACGTGCGACCGCATTGCTGTCCGTTTCCGGACCCTGCAGCAGACGGCAATTGCGCCCGATAAGTTCATCGGTGCTGTAACCAGTGAGGTTCGAAAACGCCTGATTGCAGAAAATGACTGGGTTGTCGGGCTGCCGCGGATCGGTGATCAGCATCGGCATGCGGGTAGCCTTGAAGGCGGCCGCAAACGGATCCTCGGATGGATGGGAGGCAAGAAGGCGGTCGCCGGCGTCTCGTGCGTCGCGCCGCGAGGAGTTTTGATCAGACATTCATACCTTGTCCTGAAGCAGGCTGCCATCGACAACAGACCTCGTGCGAAAAAGTTCCGCCAGCAGGAAGAAAAATTTCTCGCCCCATCAATTTTGAATGCGAAGGCTGCCCGGAGCAGGCCATATGTAGGTAATGGACACGTAAACGTGTTTGCCCTATCTGACATATTCAAGCCGTAACGCGAAGCTCAAGGCAGCCGGATTTATGTCCAACGACGAGCAACAAAACGCCACACCCGGCTTTCTCAGGACTGGAGGCCAAATGGCCGAACTCATCCTGAAACATGACTGGACAGATGGCCTCGGTCCCATCGAGGATTGGCCTGCCGCACTGCGCTCGGCGCTGTCCATCTGCCTGAACTCCAGCTTTCCCACGGCCATCTATTGGGGCCCGGAAATGCGGCTCCTCTATAACGATAGTTGGGCGCCCATTCCGGCAGAACGCCATCCCTGGGCCTTGGGCCGACCAGCAGCTGAAGTCTGGGAGGACATCTGGGATGTCGTCGGGCCACAATTCCACCAGGTGATGACCACCGGGGAAGGGGTGACGACCTACGACCAGCTGTTGATGATGGAGCGCAACGGTGTTCCGACTGAAGGCTACTGGAACTACAGCCTGTCCAGCATTCGCGATGAGCATGGCAACATCGTTGGCGTTTTCAATCAGGGCAACGAGACCACGGCTGCAGTCTTGGCCAGGCGCCAGACACAGGAAGAGATCGCTCGCTTGGGTCGGCTGTTCGCACAGGCACCCGCAGCGATCGCGATTCTGGAAGGCCCTTCGCATATCTTCAAGCTCGTAAATCCTGCCTACGAAGATCTCGTACAGAGAAGCGGATTGCTGGGCCGTCCAGTTGGCGAGGCCCTACCAGAAGTCAAGGATCAGGGTTTTATCCGCCTGCTGGATACGGTCTATGCCAGCAAAGAACCCTATCAGGGCAAGGCAGTTCCCGTCGAATTTGTGCTCCCCGACGGCGAGCGCCGAGCGCGTTATGTGGACTTCGTGTTCCAGCCGATCACCGACACGGCAGGCCAGCCAGCGGGCATATTCATCCAAGCCTCCGACGTCACCGAAGCGACTACGGCCATGGCTGCGCTTCGGGAAAGCGAACAACGTTTCGAAGCCATCGTCAACTCGATCGATCAGATGATCTGGTCGACTCAACCGGACGGTTACCACGATTACTTCAACCAGCGTTGGTACGAATACACCGGCGTGAGCGAAGGATTCACCAACGGTTCCGATTGGGTAAACGTCTTTCACCCCGATGATCGGGCAGAAACCTGGGCAAAATGGCAACACAGCCTCGCCACAGGCGAACCGTATCATGTGGAATACAGGCTTCTTCACCGCTCTGGCGAGTTTCGCTGGGTCATCGGGCGTGCTCAATGCGTGCGGGATGCAAACGGCGAAATCACTCGCTGGTATGGAACCTGCACGGATATTCACGATCTCAAGGTGGCAGAGGAAGCACGTCAACTTCTGCTGCGGGAGCTCAACCACCGCGTCAAGAACCTCTTCGCCATCACTGCCGGCATGATCAACATGACCGCGCGATCCTCGCCATCGGTCGGCGAGATGGCAAAGTCACTGCATGGCCGCCTGCAGGCCCTGGCAAAAGCGCATCACCTGATTCAACCGGCCATCATCGCCGGATCTCAGGTGTCCGAAACCGTAGCGTTCCATTCGCTTCTGGAAGAGATCCTGTCCCCCATATTACGGATCGAGGCCGACAGGTCACATTGACAGGTCCGGAACTTTACCTTGGGCCACATGCGTCTACGAGCTTTGCCCTGATCTTCCACGAGCTAGCGACCAATGCGGCCAAGTATGGCCCCTTCCGCGACGCGGATGGAAGGCTCGATGTCCGTTGGCGGATGGACCAGAATGCGCTGCATCTGGAATGGCAAGAAAATGTCACCAAGCCCGAGATCAAGGCTCCAAGCCAAGAAGGCTTCGGCAGCAAACTGGCACGAACCAGTGCTATCCATCAACTCGGCGGAAGCATCGATTTTGCTTGGCTGCCGGGTGGCGTGAACATCGCCCTCACTGCAGCGGGGGAGCGGCTCGGCAAGTAACGCGCTGCGAGATCGTTCAAACAAAAAGAGCGCCCACAACGGAGCGCTCAACAGAATGCGTGCGGATTGTTCGCCCTCACCCGGGCGCCTCATGGGCGCCCGTCGGCTCGCGGCTGATCAGAAGCGCGGGAAATCGGCGGGGTTGATGCCAAGCGTCTTCAGGTGGTGATCCTTCGGACGACGATGCCCTTCGACAGCAGCCGCTGCGGAGCTTGCTGCACCGAATACGGCGATGGCACGACCGAGGAAACCCTGCTGGATGGACTTGCGGAGGCTAGACATTTCTTTGCTCGCTTTCTTCGTTTGCAAGCAGAAGATGATACTCCACCGACCGAATTACAATGGACGGAAAATCACGACAGCCATGCAGCCGATGCAGGCCGAGTTAATCGGATCCTGCATCGACACATGGCAATTGAGGCATCAGTCCTCGCTGGCAGCGACTTGTGCCAGGACCTGCCCCCTACCCCGCGCCCGAAGGATCATCGGGACAAACAGGGCAATGGCTGCGAGCGCCAGCAGGATCGCTGCGATCGGAGACGTCACCAGCACGGTCGGATCGCCCTGGCTAATCGACAAGGCACGGCGCAGCTGCTGTTCGGCCATCGGACCCAGGATCAGACCGACGATCACAGGCGCGATCGGATATCCGAAGACACGCATGACATAGCCGAGTACACCGAACGTCAAAAGCAGACCGAGTTCGAACACCGACGGATTGGCGCCAATCGTGCCAAGTGTGGCAAACACCAGAATCCCGGCATAGAGCCAGGGCTTCGGAACCGTTAGGAGCCGCACCCAAAGCCCGATCAGCGGCAGGTTCAGCACGAGCAGCATGAAGTTGGCGATCAACAGCGAGGCGATCAGACCCCACACGAGCTGCGGATTGGTCGCAAACAACAGCGGGCCGGGCTGCAGACCGAACTGCTGGAAACCTGCAAGCATGATCGCAGCGGTGGCCGTGGTCGGCAGGCCGAGCGTCAACAGCGGAACCAAGGTTCCTGCAGCCGAGGCATTGTTGGCCGCTTCCGGGCCCGCAACACCCTCGATCGCACCTTTGCCGAACTCTTCCGGATGCTTGGAGAACTGCTTCTCTGCCGAATAGGAGAGGAAGCTCGACACGTCTGCACCACCGGCAGGCATGGCGCCGATCGGGAAACCAATCGCCGTACCGCGAAGCCAAGGCTTCCAGGATCGGCTCCAATCGGACTTGTTCATCCAGAGCGAGCCGCGCACGGCTTCGACCTTTTCAGGTGCCCTGGCCCCTTGGGCAGCCACATAGAGGGTTTCGCCGATAGCGAACATTGCAACCGCAAGCGTGGTGATCTCGAGGCCGTCAAGCAGATCCGGCACGCCGAAACTCAGTCGCGTCTGACCGGTCAGCTGATCGATACCGACGATCGAGAAGGCAAGGCCTACAAAGAGCGCGGTCAGACCACGCAGAGTCGAATCTCCGAAAGCGGCCGACACGGTGACGAACGCCAGCACCATCAGTGCGAAGTATTCCCGCGGGCCGAAGGACAGGGCGAACTTGACGACATAGGGCGCAATGAAAGCAAGGGATATCGTCGCCAGGAGGCCGGCGACGAAAGAGCCGATGGCAGCGGTGGCTAGAGCGGGCCCGCCGCGGCCCGCGCGAGCCATCTTGTTGCCTTCGAGCGCGGTCACGATCGACGCGCTTTCGCCCGGCGTATTGAGCAGGATCGACGTCGTCGAGCCGCCATACATGCCGCCGTAATAGATGCCGGCAAACATGATCAGTGAACCCGCCGGATCAAGCTGGTAGGTCACCGGCAGCAATAGAGCGACGGTGAGCGCAGGACCGATACCCGGCAGGACGCCGACGAGCGTGCCCAGCGTAACGCCGATTAGGGCGTAGAACAGGTTGATCGGCTGAGCGGCGATCGCCAGCCCCTGGAGAAGGAAATCAAACGTATTCACGGGGTTCCCCTCAGAAGAACAGCCGTTCGAGTGGACCCGCCGGCAAAGACAGTTGCAGGAAGCGCGCGAAGAGGATCCACACGACGAACGAGAGAGCTATGCCTGCGGGCAGCGAGATCCAGAACTGCTTTTTGCCGAAGCCGGCCGCAGTGAGAGCAAACAGCACACCTGTTGCAAGCGAGAAACCCAGCGTTTTCAGCAGCAACATCTGCGCTGCGAGCCCGGCAACGATGAAAAGTACAGGCGGTAGCTCCTGGTGCTCGCGCTCGGGAAAATCGCGACGCATGGCAGCGAACACAGTCCAGATACCAAGGCCGATCAGACCGATGGCGATGCCTTTCGGCACTGTCGCAGGACCAATCCCGGAGTAGATGTTTCCGCCTTGCAGCCGGGCGACATCGTAGAAGATCAGGCCAGCCATGCCGACAAGCACGGCGGCGATGACCAGCGCCGCCCAATCTGGGCGGCGCGAACGATGTCCGGAAGAGCGGTCTTCCATGCTCATTTTACCAGACCAATGTCTTTGAGAATGGTCTCAGTGGCGGCGATGTCCTTGGCGAGCTGCTCTTCGAAGGCAGCGCCGGCAAGGTAGGTGTCCTGCCAGTTCTTCGTCTTCAGCGTTTCTTGCCAGCCAGCCGACTTTGCGAGCTTTTCGACGTCAGCCTGGATGGCAGCCTTCTGCTCGTCCGTCAGGCCCGGAGCCGCCGCAACCATGCGCCAGTTCTGCAGGACCACGTCGAGCCCGCTTTCCTTCAGCGTCGGAGCGTCAGCACCTTCGATGCGCTCGGCGCTGGAGACAGCCAGCAGGCGAAGCGTGCCTGCAGCGACCTGTGCCTGGAACTCGCCGTAGCTGGAGATGCCAACGGTGACCTGACCACCGAGGATGGCAGCAAGCGCTTCACCACCGCCAGAGTAAGCGATGTAGTTGATCTTGGTCGGATCGACGCCGGCAGCCTTGGCGATCAGGCCAGCACCGATATGGTCCACGCCGCCAGCCGAACCGCCAGCCCAGGACACGGAACCGGGATCTGCCTTCAGCTTTTCAACCAGCTGGCCAATGTTCTGGATTTCGGAATTGGCGGGAACGACGATTGCCTCATATTCGCCGGTCAGGCGCGCAATCGGGGTAACATCCGCCAACGTTACCGGCGACTGGTTGGTCAAGATCGCACCAACCATGACGTAACCACCGACGATCAAGGCATTCGCGTTGCCCTTCTGCTGGCTGGCGAACTGGGCAAGACCGATGGTACCACCGGCGCCTGGTACGTTGACGACCTGGACATTGCCGGAAATGCCTTCAGCCTGCATAACCTGCTGCAGCGAACGGGCAGTCTGGTCCCAACCGCCGCCAGGCGCTGCCGGAGCCATGATCGTATAGTCCGCAGCGACTGCCGGAAGGGCGAGAGCGCCTGCAAGGAACGAAGCCAGGAAAAAATGTTTCAAGATAGTCCTCCACCATCAATGCGGTCATTGCCGCTTGCAAATGATCTGTGGGGAGAGCGCAAGCGCGCAGCATGCGGACGACACCGCTTCAGGCCTTGGCCTGCTCCTCCCAGTGCCACCTGTCCCGCCTCCACGGGAAGATGTGACAATAGACCTAGCAGCGAAACCTGTCACCCACCTGTCACGGCCATGGGCCCTGACTGAGGGCGGTCATTGGCAGGGACTGCGTCAGAGCTCACTGACGCTCATGACACGCGGGCCTGATCGTTGAGATCGCGAACGAGCCTCTGATGACCGCGCAATTCGCTCAGCACTTCACCGAACCGTGCCAGGCCGCGCCCGGCCAGCATGTCCTTCAGCTTGATGAAGACGTCTGCGGTCGCAATCGCGTCGCCGAGCGCCGTATGGCGATCTTTCTCGTTGATGTGCACCCCAAGCCTGTCGGCGAGCGCATCAAGGGTATGTGTTTCAGCGCGGCCGAAAGCGGCGGCTGATACCAGTACCGTATCCAGGATCGGGTTCATGAATCGCAGCCCGACTTCCTTCTCCCGTCGCGTGAGAAACTCCATGTCGAACGGCGCATTGTGTGCCACGAGCACAGCCCCTTCGGCAAAGCGGTGGAACTGCCGCACGGCCTCCTGAACGCTCACCGCATCTGCGACCATCGCGTCCGTCACGCCATGGATTGCAGATGAGGACGGCGGTATCGGCCGCCCCGGATTGACGAGCAAGTCGAAGACCTCGTTCTTGACGCGCTTTCCATTGACGATGCGGACAGCCGCGATCTGAACGATTTCATCGCCCTGTTCCGGCAGCAAGCCCGTCGTTTCCGTATCGAAGACCACATAGGTGAGGCCATCGAGACGCGCGTCGGAGAGCTTCTCATAGTGCAGGCGCGACAGCAGATCGAAGTCGTAAACAACATGCCGCGACATGTCCGCTCCAACCGGTCGCAGCCGCTCGATTGGCCGCAGCCGGGTGGAGATCGCCGGCGCGTCGTCATCGCCCCCAACGACCAGAACGATGCCGTGTGCCTTAAGAATTGTCTCGCAGGTCACACCGCCATCGAAGACCGGCTCTTCCAGCCAGTGATCCACAGTTTCGGGCGAGACGCTGCCACCCCTCCAGGACAAGGTCAGGTCGGCAGCACCCTGGACCTCGCGGATTGTGAGATGAAATTGCGCAGCTGCAGTCGCCGTGCTAACACGGGAAACGAGGTGTCCGAGGAGACTGACGATATCAAAGGCATTGCAGCGAACGGCGATTTCGGCGACCTCGACGTCGAGCATGAGCTTTTGGCCTTCGAGTTCGCGGCGCAGCTGGCCGGCAAGCTCCCGCACATCCGTCGGCGCCATCGGCCAACCATCGGACCGACAGCTTTCAAAGCGGGCCTCGAGATCCGCGAGCGTCGCATCCAACGCCTGCAGCTGCGCCGAAACAGGGGCATCGGCTCCCGTACCGGGGCCATGCGAGACAAGTGCATGGCGCAGATCCGAGACGATGGGCCGGACCTGCAGGAACACTTCACCGAGGAGAGCGTCACGCCGCGCATAGGCCGCAACTTCGGTCGTCACATCGCGAAGGGTCATGACATAGGCCGCCGGATCGCCGCCATTGTCACTGGCGAGCCTCATGCGCCCGGCAAGCCTGCGCCGGCCGCAAGGGCTGAGACATATAAACTCGACCACCGCGTCCGGATCCGAGTTTTCAAGGAGTCGGTGATGCGCGTCACGGATCGGCCCTTCGCTCAGATAGTCGAATATATTGCGATCAAGACAGACTGGCCGCTGCGATCCCGACAGCAACTGTTGCGCCACACCGTTGTAGAAGACGAGATGATGGCGGCCCGTGCAGAGAAGAACGGCAGGCGGCACGTCGGCGAGCAGTTGTTCGAGCTTGTTCTTGTCGGATGAGAGGCGCGTGGTCTCCCGCTGCACCTGTTCCGCCAGCGCGCCTCGCGTCTGTGCAAGGGTCGCCGCGGTTGCGGAGGCTGCATCGGCAAGATCGCCAAGATAGCGCGCTTCCTCTGCCTGAAAGTCATTGCCCACATCGGCATGCGCCCGTGCACGCATGGCCGATGCGACCTTGTCGATGGGACGGGCCAAATGCGTGTCGAAGAGAAACCAGACCCAGGTGATCAGAGCGAGGATCAGAAAACCGGCAGCGATAGCACTCTGCACGAAGGCGTTCAGCATGTCTGGGCTACCCTCGCGGTGGTAGCCGAACCATAAACCGATTGCCAAAGCCGCCACGGCACCGGCCGCCAGCGCCACGAAGAACAGCAGGATACGTCCGCGCAGGCTGATCCTGGTCATCGGTCCCTCACCCCGCCGAACACGCGATCTTCAACGCCGCGTCATCTGGCTCGACCTTGCTCCACTCGGCTCCCTGCAGGCTGCCGTCATCGGCAATAGTGATTTCCGGAGTTACCAGATCCGCCCGCTGTCCATTCTGGCAGTCATAGACAACCTTGACCGGCGTTACCGGTTGCCAGCGAGCAACGAGCAGAACGTCGACCATGACGAGGCCTGGCTGGTTCTGGTGCCGTTTTGCTCCCTTCACATCAAGAGCGGTGAACCGGGTTGTCACTGGCTCGATATAGGACCAGGGGCGCCAGAAGGCCGTCTGCTCGTTTTTCCAGGAGACCGCGATGCCGGGCAAGGCGATGTTCATACGATCGAACCAGCTGTACTCGCTCCAGATCGAATAGCTCAACATTCCAAGGCCAGCCATGGCCGGGACGATCCACTTGGGCAGCAAACCCCGGCTTATCCAGCGCAGCAGCATCGCCACACCGGCCAGAGCAACACCGGTCACCACCGCGGCGATCAACTCAAACAGCATTCTTCATTCCTTCAGACGGGCGCCCGTCCGCCATTGGCGAGCGCCGATTGCATGGTTCTGACGACGACGAATGCATCGCGAAGATGCGAGCGCTCGAAATCGCCGAAATCGTAGGGTGCCAGAAAGTTGTCGGGCTTGCGACCGTCGCGGACCTGCCGAACCTGATTGCGCAGGCGCATGTCCGCGATCAGATCATAGGCCGCGACGAGATCCCGCGCCCCTGCACCGGAGATGATACCCGCCTCTTCCGCCGCAAGCAGCCGTGCCCGCGTGTTCACCGGGGCAAGTCTGCCGATGAGCGAATAGACGCGTCCGAGATCGACAACAGGCACCACCCCGTTATGCTTCATGTCGATTTGGTTGCGATGTTCACCGCTGCGGATCGTGGCGAACCCCCTCAGCAGCCCAAGCGGCGGCGCGTGCTTCAACGAGTTGCTGATCATGTGTGCGGTAAAGATCGAATTGCGGCTCGCCTCTTCGAGAGTTTCCGCCTGAAGATCCTGGAAAAGGGACGATGCACCACAGATAGGCCGAAGATCGAACATCACGCTGGCCAGCATCTGGGCGGTCGGATCCGGCTTGTAGATCCAGTCACGGAAATAGCTCCGCCAGACCGACACCGGCTGGCACCAGCGCGGATTGGTCGCCATCATGTCGCCAGGGCAGTAGAAGTAACCGCAGATGTCGAGACCGCGGCTGACCTTGGCGGCCAGCTGCTGGAACCACGGCATTTCCTCGGGCTCGACGCCATCTTCGATGAAAATGCAGTTATCCTGGTCGCTGACGCCGCTCTGTTCCTGCCGCCCCTGACTGCCGCAAGCGAGCCAGACATAGGGAACGGGCGGCGGTCCAAGCTCCCGCTCCGCCAGCATGATGAGCCGGCGGGTCACGCTATCGGCAATATCGGTAATCAGCCGCGTGACCACCTCATGAGCGTTATTGCTGCCGACGAGTTGAACCAGAAGTTGCGGGATGCGTGCGGTGATCGCACGCATCGCCTCAGGCGATTCAGCCGTCGCGATGTCCCGGATCAGCTGCGCCGAACTGATCGCGTGGAAGCGGATGAGATCGGTCTGCGTGATCATGCCCACCAGCCGATCGCCCTCGACCACGGGCAGATGCCCGACACGCCGCTCGAGCATCAGATGCAAGATATCGGACCCCAGCGCCTCTCCGGGCAATCCGACCGGATCGGCGGTCATCACGGCAGACACCGGGGTCGCGTGAGGATCAAGCCCTTCAGCTAGCACGCGCCCAGCGAGGTCTCGGGTGGTAAGGATACCAAGAAAGCGTCCGCCATCGACGACGCCCAGGCTCGAGACATGCCGCTCCCGCATGAGGGCGGCAGCCGAGCGTACGGTATCGGTGGGGGCGCAGACAATGGGCGGTCGCGACATCAACTCGCTGACCTTCTGGATGGCCATGTCGCCGCGCCGGCTGTCAGCAAACCGGCCGCGCGTGAAGAAGCGGGCGAATACCGGCTGTTCCTGCATCAGGCGGCGGAACTCGTCCTTGGGCAGCATCAGCAGCGTGCAGTCGCTGCGAGCCGTTGCGGTCGTCGCCGCGAAGCCATCGGCCAGCAGGCCGCGTTCGCCGAAGGAGTTGCGAGGCGCGAGCTCGGAAACCACCGTATTGGCAGCATCCATGATTTCGACGGCACCGTCCATGATGAGATAGATGCCGGGCAGTGGAGAGCCACGGTGGTAGATTTCGGCACCAGCCGAAAAGGAAAACTCTTGGAAGCGTGTTGAGACGCGTTCGATCTCGTCTCTCGGGAGACTGTCGTATGGATGGACGGTCTCGAGAAATGCCAGCACGTCGGATTGTGTCTGGATCATCGGATTTTGCCCTCATGCGGCACGACGGTGCCCTGGCTGTTTGAGGGACAGGAGGGGCGATCTGCTCGCCCCTCCCGGTTGATCGATATCAGTGACCAGTCGCCTGACCAGCACCGCGTGGAACGCGGATGGATTCGACGAGATCCTGTACATGCTTCGGCGGAGCCTGGGTCATCATCGACACGATATAGGCAGTGCCGAAGTTCAGCAGCGCACCGATCGGGCCGAATGCCGTCGGCGGGATGCCGAACAGGTAGTTGGCCGGAACGTTCTCCATCATGTTGGTACCTGCAATGAAGAACCAGCCCAGATAGGTGAACAGGTACAAGCAGGTGACCACGAGGCCGACGATCATGCCGAGCGTGGCGCCGACCGAATTGATGCGCTTCGAGAAGATGCCCATCATCAGAGCCGGGAAGATCGTTGCAGCCGCAAGACCGAAGGCGAGAGCGACCGTCTGTGCCGCGAAGCCCGGCGGGTTCAGACCCAGGAGCGTTGCGACCAGAATTGCACCAGCCATCGCGATACGGGCAGCCAGAAGTTCGCCCTTTTCGGAGATGTCAGGCTTGAGGAAGTCCTTGATCAGGTCGTGGCTGATCGCAGACGAGATCGCGAGAAGCAAACCGGCCGCAGTCGACAGAGCGGCTGCAAGACCACCGGCTGCGATGAGGGCGATAACCCAGCCCGGCAGCTGTGCGATTTCCGGGTTGGCGAGAACGAGGATGTCGTTGTTGATCGTCAGTTCGTTGCCAGCCCAGCCACGCTGCGTTGCGGTTTCGGCTGAAGCCAGCGGCAGCATCGTTATAATACTGGATACGGCCGTCGCCATTCTTGTCTTCGAACTTCAGAAGACCCGTGACTTCCCAGTTGCGCATCCAGTCCGGGCGCTCTTCATAGGAGAACGGCTTCGCTGCTGCGTACCACCGGGGAAGATGGTGTCGATGATGTTCAGACGCGCCATGGCGCCTACAGCCGGAGCCGTCATGATAGAGCAGCGCGATGAAGACCAGCGCCCAGCCAGCCGACCAACGCGCATCAGACACCTTCGGAACGGTGAAGAAGCGGATGATGACGTGCGGGAGACCGGCAGTACCGATCATCAGCGACAGCGTGAACAGGGTCATGTTCAGCATGGAGCCCTGAGCGGTGTAGGCGTTGAAGCCAAGATCAGTGACGACCTGGTCGAGCTTCTGCAAGAGCGGCAGAGCCGATTCAGTGTGCGTACCGAAGAGACCGAACCACGGAATCGGGTTGCCGGTCAGCTGCAGCGAGATGAAGATCGCCGGGATAGTATAGGCGATGATCAGAACGATGTACTGAGCAACCTGAGTGTAGGTGATACCCTTCATGCCGCCGAGAACTGCGTAGCAGAAAACAACCGCAGCAGCGATCCAGAGACCGGTCGAAACGTTGACCTCAAGGAAGCGCGAGAAGGCAACACCGGCGCCAGTCATCTGACCGATAACGTAGGTCACGGAGATGATGATGAGGCAAACCACAGCTGTCAGGCGTGCGCCCTGACTGTAGAAGCGGTCACCAATGAACTGCGGAACCGTGTATTTGCCGAACTTGCGCAGGTAAGGAGCAAGCAAAAGGGCCAGCAGAACATAACCGCCGGTCCAGCCCATCAGGAAGGTAGAGTTGCCGTAGCCGACAGCAGCGATCAGGCCGGCCATGGAGATGAAGGAAGCTGCCGACATCCAGTCGGCTGCGGTTGCCATGCCGTTCATGACCGGGTTGACGCCGCGGTTGGCGGCATAGAACTCGGCCGTGGTCCCGGCGCGGGCCCAGACCGCGATGCCGATGTAGAGCGCGAAAGATGCGCCTACGATCAGCAGATTGAGTGTATACTGATCCATTGTGGGTCCGCCTTACTGTTCGTCGACGCCGAATTCGCGGTCGATTTTGTTCATGTACGCCGAGTAGCCGAAAATCAGCGCGATGAAGACGACGATCGAGCCTTGCTGGGCGAACCAGAAGCCGAGATCGGATCCACCGACAGCGATACCGGAGAGAGCCGGACGAAGCAGGATACCGAACCCGTAGGATACGATGGCCCAGATCGCCAGGCAGATGTAGATGATGCGAACGTTCGCTGACCAGTAAGCGTTAGACGAAGAATTTTCCGTCACGAGTACTCCTCCCTTTCCTCGATGAGACGTCCCCAGGACGCCCCTTGCCTCCACGTCGATTCCGCCAATCCTTGTCCCAAGGCGGAATAGACAATTGTTTAGGAGTAACGAATCCCCCGGAGATCGTACATTCTCCGTTAGTCGCACGAGGCACTGTATTGCCGGAGACTTTGCTGCATTGCAGCAAGAATTGTGACGGAAACACATCAATAGATCGGCGACCTAGAGCCTCCGCGTCATTGCACCAGACAAGGCGGGCCAGCCTCAAGAAAAGCCAGCACCAAGGAACAACCTACCACAACGGAATCATGAGGTTGAGGAGGAACGGACCAGACGCTGCAGGCGTGGGCGGATGCGCAGAAAACGCCGATAGGCGGCTTCGAAAACAGGCGTCACCGGCTTCCATCCGGCCAGGAGACCGAGCGGTCGCAACATGGGAATGGCCCGCCACATCGCCGCAAATGCCGCCGCACCCGACAGAAGTTTTCCTCCTTCTTCTGCATGGAAGCGAGCCAGAAGCTCTGCTCGATCGAGCGGACAGCTGCCTTGAGGGTCTAGCGCATCGATGAATTTGATCGCACCGCGGCTGTCGAGGCGGCGCATCAACGCGATCTCTCGCTGGCAGAGAGGACAGCTGCTGTCGAACCAGACGGTCACCTGAGGGGACATGGTCGCCTTTCATCGGAAGAGCTTCATCTCCCTATAACTGGGACCGAAGCTGCACTGCGGCAATGCGGCGTCGCGCCGCTGTCTCACCATTGTCGCCCGTCCCCTCTGCCCCGGAACTCGGGAGCGGTAGGCCGTGCGAGCGCAATTTGGCATCGGCGCGAGCGGAATATGATGCTTTTCGGAACCCGCGAGTTTGCCTTATCGAAGGGGAAAAGAACACAAAAGCGGGGCACCGACATGGCCAGACCATTCTTCTGGAACGAATTGACGACCTATGATTTCGCCTCGCTTTCGCCCGAAACAACGGTCGCCATTCTGCCGATCGCCTCGACCGAACAGCATGGCCCACACCTGCCGATCGCAACCGACGTCGCCATCGCCAATGGTATGCTGGCCGAGCTGAAGGTTCAGCGCCCCGATGATCTCGACTTCCTCGTGCTTCCCACCCAGGAAATCGGCAAGGCCAACGAGCATGTGCACGGGCCTGGCAGCCTATCCTTTGGCCCGGAGATCTTGATTCCGGCCTGGACGGCCATCGGCACGAAGGTGGCAGAGGCCGGTATTCGCAAGCTCGTCATCGTCAATTCCCATGGTGGCAATGTCGATGTCATGAGCATTGTCGCTCGCGAACTGCGCGTCCGTCACCAGATGGTCGTCGTCTCGACTCAATGGGGCCGCTTTGGCAACCCGGAGGGTATGATCTCCGAGGATGAAAGCCGCTACGGCATCCATGGTGGCGAGGTCGAGACCTCCCTCATGCTACATTTCCGTCCCGAGCTGGTGCGGATGGACAAGGCCCAGAACTTCGTTTCGACAGCCGAAGAGATGCGGGCGAATTCGAAATTCCTAACGCCGCTGCCGCCGCATTCGCTGGCCTGGATCGCCCATGACCTGAACCCGAACGGTGTCGTTGGAAACGCTTCGAAGGGCACGGCCGAAAAGGGCGCCGCGATCTGCCGCCATCAGGTCGCGGGCTTCATCGAACTTTTGCGCGACGTCGTGGCTTACCCGCTCTCGAACCTCTACACGCCCGGCTGACCGGATACCGACCCCTCAGGTCTGACCGCGAATGGTCTCGGGGATATGCCCCCGTGCCTTGAGGTCCTGAACCAGCGCCAGAAGCTCCTGCATCAGATATTCGACGAAGAGGCTGGTCGCGGAATCGAGCGGCGCCCTTGCACGG
The DNA here is from genome assembly GCA_045377275.1 of Allorhizobium sp. Lineage (GTDB taxonomy): Bacteria > Pseudomonadota > Alphaproteobacteria > Rhizobiales > Rhizobiaceae > Allorhizobium. The sequence continues at coordinate 61,333 of JBJIOA010000017.1, forward strand.
GCGAAGAGCTTCATCGGCTGATGGCGGATATGGGCCTCGGTCAGCGGCCGGAAGATCAGCTCGCCGCGCCGGCATTCGGCAACCGCATCGAGCGGATTGAGCATGGTGAGCCCCGTGCCCGCCTTGACCAACTGCTTCATCAGTTCCGAGGAATTGGTCTCGACAACTGGCTCGACAAGCAGCGGCAGCGGCGCCAGCGCCAGATCGATGATATTGCGCAGGCTGGTGCCCGATTGCGCCAGGATCAACGGCTCCTGGACCACCTCCACAAGGTCGATCGGCCCCTCCTCGCGCGCCAACCGATGCCCGGGCGGCAGGACGACACCGACAGGCACATCGATATTCGCAAGGGTGCGAATGCCAGGGGTCGCCGGGATGTTGAAGCCAAGCCCTAGATCGACCTCACCGGTCAGCACGGGATTGATCGTCGTCGATCCGCCGTCATTTCGCAGCTTGATCTGGATGCGGGGATGTTCGGCGACGAAACCGGCAAGGATCGCAGGCAGGGGCCCGGAGGCAAGCCCGACCGTCGTCACCAGCGACACCTTGCCGGCCTGCGGCGTCTTCAAGCCGCGGATCCGGCCTTCGAGGCGCTCGTAATTCTTCAAAACGTCGCGGATATGCTCGACACAGAGCTCACCGGCAGCCGTTAAACGGAGCCCTTTCGGCAAACGCTCGAAGAGGGGCGCGCCCAGTTCCTCCTCCAGCGCCAGGATCTGGCGGTTGACCGCCGAGGATGCGACATTGAGGCGCTGAGCCGCCTTTCGGATCGAGCCGCAACGGACGATTTCGTTGACGTAGATGAGCTTTCTGGAATGCAGCACGAGGCCTCCGCTGCGCAAAAATTAGCCATGCCGCATCACTATGCATCAATCTCGGGAGCAGTGCAAAAAAAGCATCGATGCGGGCGAAATTTGATGCTTTTCAAGACGCAATCGGACCGATCAAATGACCGGAAAGGGAGCCCGAAAACGGGTCCTGCAACGAACAGGGGAACGATCAATGCGCGACACGCTCACCAAGACCAGCCTCTTTGCCCTGATGGGCCTTGCAGCTTCGCTGGCTTCCACCTCCGCCGCCCTCGCCCTCGACGAGGTCACCTACGGCACAAACTGGCTCGCCCAAGCGGAACATGGCGGCTTCTACCAGGCCGTGGCCGACGGCACATATGAGAGGTACGGCTTAAAGGTGACGGTCGTACAGGGCGGCCCGCAGGCAGCCAACCGCGCGCTGTTGATCGCCGGCAGGGTCGATTTCTACATGGGCAGCCCGCTCGGCGAAATGGACGCCGTCAAGGAAGGCATCCCGCTCATCGACGTCGCGGCGATCTTCCAGAAGGACCCGCAGGTCCTGCTCGCCCATCCCGACCAGGGCATCGAGACCTTCGCCGACCTCGCCAAGCTTGATAGCATCTTCATGGGCAAGGACGGCTACGTCACCTATTACGAGTGGATGAAAAAGAACTTTGAGGGCTTCACTGACGAGAAGTACAAGCCTTACACCTTCAACCCCGCACCCTTTATCGCTGATCCGCGGTCCGCGCAGCAAGGGTACCTGACCTCGGAGCCCTATGAGATCGAGAAGCAGGCCGGCTGGGCTCCGAAGGTCTTCCTGCTCGCCGACAACGGCTACAACCCCTACTCCACCATGATCACCACCACGACGACCATGGTCGAGACCAAGCCGGATCTCGTCCAGCGCTTCGTCGATGCATCGATCGAGGGCTGGTACAACTACATCTACGGCGACAACAAGGCTGCCAATGACCTCATCAAGAAGGACAATCCGGAAATGACGGATGGCCAGATCGAGTATTCGATCGCCAAGATGAAGGAATATGGCATTCTCGAATCCGCCGAAGCGCTCGACAAGGGCATCGGCTGCATGACCGACGAGAAGTACAAGGCCTTCTTCGACGCCATGGTCCAAATCGGCGTCCAGCCCGCCGACCTCGACTACAAGAAGGCCTACACCACCCAGTTCGTCTGCAAGGGCGTAGGCATGGCGCTGAAAAAGTAATCCGCACCTCCCCCTTGAGGGGGAGGTCGCAGCGAAGCTGCGGGTGGGGGTGATCAGCTGTATCGGCCGACGTCACCCCACCCCGGCACTGCGTGCCGCCCCTCCGCCTCAAGGGGAGGGTAAACGCCAGCCGCTATCCGATCTCCCCCTTGAGGGGGAGATGTCCGCCCTTCGACAAGCTCAGGAGGACAGAGGGGGCTCTCACCCTACAAGGTTTCCTTTGCCGATTTGCAGAATGCAACGCGAGACAGAATGACCAGTTCGCCAGCCACCGAAGACGCCATTACCCCACCTCCTCCCGAACAGCGCCGGGCGCTGGTGGTGATGAAGGACGTGTCCAAGGTCTTTTCCAGCGGCACGGTGGCGCTTACCGGTATGTCGCTGACGGTGAATGGCGGCGAATTCGTCTCGCTGCTCGGCCCCTCCGGCTGCGGCAAATCCACCGCGCTGCGCATCATCGCCAGTCTCGGTGATGTCACCACGGGCACCATCGATTGGCCAAGCTCGCGCATCAATTCCAGGGGCCTGCCCGAAGGCGATATCTCCTTCGTTTTCCAGGAGCCGACGCTGATGCCCTGGGCGACTGTCTTCGGCAATGTCTATCTTCCGTTGAAGCTGAGGGGTGTCTCGAAGGCCGCAGCAACGCCAGACATTCTCGCAGCCCTGGAGCGCGTCGGCCTCAAGGACTTCGCGAACGCCTATCCCCGCGAACTCTCCGGCGGCATGAAGATGCGCGTCTCGATTGCCCGGGCGCTGGTCACCAAGCCAAAGCTTCTGCTGATGGACGAGCCCTTTGCTGCGCTCGACGAGATCACGCGCCAGAAGCTGAACGACGACGTGCTGCGCCTCTGGAAGGAGACCGGCATCACGGTCATTTTCGTCACCCATTCCGTCTTTGAGAGCGCCTACCTCTCAAACCGCATCGTCGTCATGAAGGCGCGCCCCGGTCGCGTGCATGCGGACTTTCCGTTGGTCACCAGCCTTGAGCGCGATGCACTTTACCGCTCCTCGGAAGACTATCGTCAGGCCTGCGAAACGGTCTCGAAGACATTGCTGGAAGCCATGGGTGGGGAGGAACACTGATGACCGGACCGGCCGAAACCTTCCTGAAGATCCTCATTCCGATTCTCGTCGTTTTCGTGCTTCTCGTGATCTGGCAGGTCGGCGTCTGGGTCTCCGGCGTGCCGCAATACATTCTGCCAGGCCCGATCGCCATTGGCGGCGCCCTGGTCAAGGACTGGGGCACGTTGTCGCCAGCCCTCTGGGTCACCACCAAGATCACGCTGATGTCCTTAGGGCTGGCGCTTCTCGGTGGCGTCGGCATCGCCGTTGCCCTCGTCCAGTCCAAATGGATCGAGATCGCCTTCTACCCGATCACCGTCATCCTGCAGGTTACCCCGATCGTCGCGATTGCCCCGCTGATCCTGATCTATTCTCCCTCGACGCAAGTGGCGCTCCTGATCTGCGCCTTCCTCGTCGCCTTCTTCCCGATCCTCTCCAACATGGTCCAGGGCCTGAAAAGCGTCGACCACAATCTCCTGAACCTCTTCGATCTCTATGGCGCCTCACGCTGGCAGACCCTGCTCTATCTGAAGCTCCCCGCTTCCCTCCCCTATTTCATGACCGGCCTGCGGATCGGTGGCGGGCTCGCCCTCATTGCAGCCGTCGTCGCAGAATTCGCAGCAGGGTCTGCCGGTGCCGGATCGGGCCTTGCCTTCCGCCTGCTCGAGGCCCAGTTCCGTCTGAACATTCCGCGCCTGTTTGCTGCCCTCTTCCTGCTCTCCTGCCTCGGCGTGGTTATCTTCGCCATCACCTCCTTCATCTCCTGGCTGGCGCTGCATCGCTGGCACGAGAGCAGCCTGAAACGAGAAAACTGATGTCGAATGCCGTTACCACTCTGCCCGCCGCCAAGCGCTTCGTCCTTGCCAACGCAACCCTGCCGCAGATCTGTGTCGATGGTGTCGAAGCACCCGCCTGCGAGGGTCTGTTCAGCGCCGACATCGTGGTGGCCGACGGCAAGGTCGAGGCGATCCTGAAGCCTGGCGAAGCACCTGCTGGCCTCCCCTCCACGGATCTCCGCCACGGCATGGTTTGGCCGACCTTTACCGACATGCACACCCATCTCGACAAGGGCCATATCTGGGACCGCCGGCCGAACCCCTCAGGCGACTTCGTAGGCGCGCTCGAAGCCGTGAAAACCGATCGCGAAGCCCGCTGGTCGGCTGAAGACGTCAAGGCCCGCATGGAGTTCTCCCTGCGCACGGCTTACGCCCACGGCACCAGCCTCATCAGAACCCATCTCGACAGCCTGGCGCCTCAGCATCGCATCTCCTTCGAAGTCTTCGCCGAAGTCCGCGAGGCCTGGGCCGGCAAGATCGACCTGCAGGCGGCCGCCCTCTTCCCCTTCGACCAGATCGCCGACGAGGCCTTCTTCAAGGATCTGGTCAAGGTCATCGTCGCCAACAAGGGCCTGCTCGGCGGCGTCACCTATCTGATGCCGGGCCTCGACGAAAAGCTCGACATCCTCTTCCGCACGGCGACTGAGAACGGCCTCGACATCGACCTGCATGTCGACGAGACGCAGGACCAGGAAACCCTGACGCTGAAGACCATTGCGGAAGCCAAGCTCCGGAACCGCTTCGAAGGAGCAGTCACAGTCGGCCATTGCTGTTCGCTCGCCCGCCAGGACGATGATCGGGCAAAACGCACCATCGATCTGGTGGCCGAGGCTGGCCTTTCCGTCGTCTCGCTGCCCATGTGCAACATGTACCTGCAGGATCGCCATGCAGGGCGTACGCCGCGCCAGCGCGGCGTCACCCTCTTCCACGAACTGTCCGCCGCAGGCGTCGCGACCGCCGTCTCCTCCGACAACACGCGCGACCCCTTCTATGCCTATGGCGATCTCGACCCCGTCGAGGTCTTCCGCGAAGCGGTGCGTATCATCCATCTCGACCATCCGCTGGACACCGCCGCCCGCGTCGTCACCCGCACGCCCGCCGACATCCTGAAGCGTCCCGACCACGGACGCATCGCCGTCGGCGGCAAGGCGGACCTCGTCCTCTTCAGCGCCCGCCGCTGGAGCGAATTCCTTTCCCGTCCGCAGGCCGACCGCATCGTGATGCGGAATGGCATGGGCATCGACCGCAGCCTGCCGGATTACCGCGAACTTGACCCGTTGCTTGGAGTTTAGCCATGGCTGATTACGCCAGAATCAAGGAAGAGCTTGAAGGCATCGCCGTCGAAGACAATCCGGCTCTGGTCAAACAGAAAAGCCGCGACTTCTATTGGTATTCGCCGATCCTGAAGGAAGAACTCGACAATGTCGTCGGTGACCTCGTCGTTTCGCCAACGACGGAAGAGGAGGTCATCCGCACGCTGAAAGTGGCCTATGCCCATGGCGTGCCCGTCACCCCGCGCGGCGGCGGCACCGGCAATTACGGCCAGGCCATGCCGCTCTCGGGCGGCATCGTTCTGAACCTGATCAACATGAACAAGGTGAAGGAGATCCTGCCCGGCCGCGTCATCTGCGAGCCCGGCATCATCATCTCCGAGCTTGACCGCCAGACCAAGGAACATTCCGGCCAGGAACTGCGCTTCCATCCGTCGACCAAGCAGACCGCCAGCGTCGCCGGCTTCATCGCCGGCGGCTCCGGCGGCGTCGGCTCGATCACCTGGGGCGGCTTGCGCGACCTCGGCAATATCCTGCGCCTGCGCGTCGTCACCATGGAAGCCGAGCCGCGCGCGCTCGAACTCTCCGCCTGGGACCTGCAGAAGGTCTCGCACGCCTATGGCACCAACGGCATCATTACCGAAGTCGAGATGCCGCTGGCCCAGGCCTACGACTGGGTCGATGTCATCGTCGGTTACGACGAGTTCATGGACGCGGTGAAATTCGCCGATGCGCTCGCCCACAAGAACGGCATTCTCCTGAAGGAAGTCGCGCCGATCGCGGCTCCGATCCCATTCGACTATTTTACCCGCCACAAGCCCTGGCTGAAGGAAGGCCAGTCGGTCGTCGTGCTGATGGTGGCGCCGCATTCGATGGAGCCCTTCCTGGCGCTCGCCGAGCGGATGAAGGGCGACGTTCGCTTCCGCTCCGATCAGGTCGAAAGCATGAAGGGCATCCCGCATGCATATGAGCTGACCTGGAACCACACGACGCTGCGGGCTCTGAAGCTCGACACCAACATCACCTATCTGCAGGTCCAGTATCCCGGTCCCGACCATGTCGAGAAGGTTCGCGTGATGACGGAGCTCTTCCCCGACGAGGTGATCGGCCATCTCGAATTCATCAAGTTCGACGGCCAGATCCAGTGCGCCGGCCTGCCCTTGGTGCGCTACACCACCAAGGAGCGGCTGGAAGAGATCATCCGCATCCACGAGGAAAACGGCTGCCCGATCTTCAATCCGCACCGCTACACGCTGGAAGAAGGCGGCATGAAACAGACCGACCAGGTCCAGCTCGCTTTCAAGAAGGAAACCGATCCGAAGGGTCTGCTGAACCCCGGCAAGATGATCGCCTGGGAGAACCCGGACTTCGATTTTTCGGCGGGCAAGAACTACCTATTTCCGGGGTTGGAGGTGTTTTCCGAAGCCTCCTAAAACCGCTGAAATACGTGGCGGCTCCACGTTCCGGAGCCGCAGCGGATAACCGCCACACCCACTCCATTCCGAAGGTACTCCCGGCCGGCCCCTCCGGCTCATGCAACACCTGACATGGCATCCCCCATCCCTCGGCATCTGGCGGCGAGGGATCGGGATGCTGGGACAAACGGCGCGGAAGTTTTGAATTGAACCCCGACTGCGCAAGCGGCGGGCAACGACTTGGAGCTTTTCACATGCGCGTACTCGTTCTTCACTCCCACCCGCTCGACGAGAGCTTCGGCCGGGCGCTTTACAAGCTCACCTGCGAAAGCCTGGAAAAGGCGGGCCACGAGGTCGATGGCTGCAATCTCTATGAAGAGGGTTTCGACCCGGTGCTGTCAGCCCATGACCGCCGCGTCTATCACGACATCCCGGACAATCTGGCGCTCGTGAAGCCCTATGTCGACCGCCTGAGACAAGCCGAAGCGCTCGTCATCGTCACGCCCGTCTGGAATTTCGGCTTCCCGGCCATGCTGAAGGGCTATTTCGACCGCGTCTGGCTGCCCGGCGTTTCCTTCGATCTGGTGGATGGCAAGCTTACCCCGACGCTTCGTCACATCAGAAAGCTTGCCGCCGTCATGACCTATGGCGCGACCCCGATGCGCGCCTTCCTCGCCGGCAATCCGCCGAAGAAGATCGTCAAGCGGGTCATCCGCGCCCAGATCAAGATCGGTGCACCGGTGAAGTATCTCGCCCATTACGACATGAACAATTGCACCGAAGAAACCCGCGCCGCCTTCATGGCCAAGGTCCGTCGTGAGATGGAGAATTTCTGAGAAAAAGGCCGGCGGTCAGACCACCTTGGCCGCCGTCACCTCGACTTCGACGAGGAATTCCGGCCGCGTGAAGCCTCCCACCACCAGCAGTGTCGAGACCGGCTTCGGATCGAGCGTGTAGCGATCGCGCACCGCCATATAGTCAGGAAAATCCTCCCGCCGCGTCACGAAGCCAGAGATCCGGATCACATCCTCGAACGTCATCTCAGCCTCTTCCAGAATCGCTTTGATCGCCTCGAAGCACAGCTCGGCCTGGCCAGTGACGTCAGGCGGGATCGTATCGTCGGGGCTGATGCCGAGCTGGCCGGAGGTCACGAGCAAGCTTGCGCCCGGCGGCACCAGTAGACCGTGATTGTAATACCCGAAAGGACGGCGGACGGAGGGGGGATTGAAGACCTTTTTCATGGGCTGGAGCCTAGCGCGGCGTGGACCTGTACGAAAGGGAAAAGCGTGCCTCCACACGCCTTTTGGCATTATCGATCCGGGCCTTTCGTCTAGCGAATACGCCGCCCTGAGGCATCGAAGAGAAAACTGGTCTTCGCAGAAATCCCCACCGCGATCTCGTCGCCATAGCGCCCCGCATTACGGCGCTCTTCCTGCTCGATGATGATCTGCTCGCCGGGCACCGTATGGGCGTAAACATAGCTTGTATTGCCGAGGTGCTCGACGACATCGACATGCGCCGTCATCTGCGTATCACCACTGCCTGCTGGCAAGAAATGCTCGGGGCGCACCCCGATGGTTACAGCATCGCCGACTTTTGGCGGGGTCGCGCAGGCAACCGTCAGCTGCGTATCCGGCCGCGCTTTGATCGCGACAGTGATCTGCCCACCCTCTGCCTGAGCGACCACCGCTGCGGGCAAGAAATTCATCCGCGGCGAGCCAATGAAACCGGCCACGAACATATTGTCGGGATCATCGTAAAGTGCCAGTGGTGCGCCCACCTGCTCGACGATCCCGCCACGCAGGACGACGATCTTGTCGGCCAGTGTCATCGCCTCAACCTGGTCATGCGTGACATAGACGATGGTTGCGTTCAGCTCCTTGTGCAGCCGGGCGATCTCGACACGCATATGCACGCGCAGTTCCGCATCCAGGTTGGAAAGCGGCTCGTCGAACAGGAACACGTCCGGCTGGCGTACGATCGCGCGGCCAATAGCGACACGCTGGCGTTGACCACCCGACAGAGCTTTCGGCTTGCGGTCCATCAGCGCATCGAGTTCGAGGATCTTCGCGGCAGCGTTCACACGTCGCTCGATCTCGTCCTTCGCCATGCCAGCAAAGCGCAACGCGAACCCCATATTCTCGCGCACGGTCATATGCGGGTAGAGCGCATAGGTCTGGAACACCATGGCAATGCCACGCTTCGACGGATCGACATCGTTCATGACGGTGCCGCCAATCGTCAGCTCGCCTGCGGAGATATCCTCAAGGCCCGCGATCATTCTGAGCAGCGTGGACTTGCCGCAGCCGGAGGGACCGACGAAGACGACGAATTCGCCCGAGGAAACCTCGAGATTCACACCCTTGATGACCTCCAGCTGCCCGTAGGACTTGCGGATATCGGTGAGCCGGACCTCTGCCATATAAGCCTCGCTCAGCTGACGTTGAAGGTGATCTGTTTGGTCCCGTAGGGACGGCACTTGGCCGTCAGCGTCAACCGCCCGGCTTCGTTTCCGGCTTCGACATAGACGCCAACCGCGCCACCCTTGAAGGAGAGCAGCGTGGGGCCAACGATACGGCCCGGACCTTCGAGCGACACCTCGACCGGATCGTCGAAAAAGCCCATGACATTCCCGCCCTGATCGAGCGCCCTGAAGATGACGCGAACCGTGTCCTTCTCGCCTAACCTGAGCTCGGTGTCGTCAGCTGCGATGTCCAGCGTGGTCGGCAGCGGATCGGCCGGCAGATGGCGGCGCACCACTTCCTCGCCGTTGATAAAGCCGACGAGTTCGCCATCCCGCCAGGTCATGCCCCATTCGCCGAATTCCTCCGGCGTCACCATGCTGTGATCGAGAACGCAGGGCGGATGCGGCAGATGCGGATAGGTCTTGGTATCCGGCTCGATCCGCTTGACGATATGGCCCATGCGGATTTCGACATAGTCGCAATTGGTGAGCACGATCAGCGGCAACACGCCGCCGATATTGCGCTCGCCGCGCGCCCAGAAGCTGACCGGCTGCATCACCACCTTGTCCGCTGGATCGCCCTGCGACGCATAGGCATAACCGGCGAATTTCGGCTCGCGATACATGTCGAGAACGCCGTGATAGCAGATGCGATCGCCGGAGCCGAAATCCTTGTGGGTGTTGTAGTCGAACATGCACCAGCCGGTGGAGCCCGAGATGGATGGGTCGCCGGCAGCAGCGTTCAGGATCGCCAGATGCCGGCCGACATGCTCCGCCTGCCGCTGCTCCTGATCGAAGCGCTTGGTCGGATACATGTGACCGCCATATTCGGTGATCATGTAGGGCACCTTGCGCTCGAGCCCTGTCACCTCGCGCTGGTCGCGCAGCACCAACCGCTCGCGATTATGGCCGGGCATTTCCTCCATGCCGAGGATGAAGTCGTTCATCGTATAGACGTCTTCGAGCAACTCGCTGTCGGTAATGTAGCGCACGCCGCCGGTCTGGCGGGTCGTGTCGAGCGAGCGCGCCATGGCATTCGTCTCGACATAGAAGTCGTGATCGTCCTGGCTCTCGTTGACGCGGACACCCCAGATGATGATCGAGGGGTGGTTCCAGTCGCGCTCGATCATCCGGCGCACGTTCTGAACGCTCTCCGCCTTCCAGGCTTCGCCGCCGATATGCTGCCAGCCGGGAATTTCCTCGAAGACCAAAAGACCGATCTCGTCGCAGCGGTCGAGGAAGTATTTCGATTGCGGATAATGCGAGGTGCGGGCGATGTTGCAGGCCAGATCGAACTTCAGGATATCGGCATCCTTCTCCTGACCGCGACGGCCCATGGCATAGCCAAGATGCGGCCAGGCCTGATGGCGGTTGAGGCCGCGCAGCTTCACGACGCGACCGTTCAGCTTGAAGCCATCGATCGTGTATTCGGCAGAGCGGAAGCCGAAGCGGCTCGTCACGGCATCCGTGCCAGAAGCCGTCTCGAGTGTCACCGTGACGGTATAAAGAGCAGGATTTTCGATATCCCAAAGCGTGATGCCCTTGAGCCCGGAAAGGCCGAGCGAAACCTCTGCGTCGGAAACATTCGCCTCGGTCCGCGCGATTTCCTGACCTGCAGCATCTTTCAGAACAGCCGTGACCTTGCCGGAAAGCGCCTGATCTGTCGGATTGGAAATCCAGACCTTGGCCGTCACCTGCTTGGTGTCGGCCAGAACATCCGGCGTCTCGATCTTGACGTTCTTGATCGACACCGGCGCGGTCACCTTCAGCCAGACGTCGCGATAGATGCCGGCATAGGTGAGATAGTCGATCACGCCGCCGAAGGGCGGGATCTCTGGGTTCTCTGAACCATCGATCTTCACCGTCAGCAGGTTGTCGCCGGCCTTCAAATGCGGCGTCAGCCGCGCCTCGAACGGCGTATAGCCATCCTTGTGCGCAGTGATCTCAATACCGTTCAGATAGACGACACTGTCTGCCATGGCGGCATCGAAAACCAGCGAGACTTCGCGTCCTTCGAAACGCGGATCCCAGGCGATGACCTTCTGATAGGTAAAAGCCTTCTGATAGCTCTTCTCGTCGAAATAGTTATAGGGCAGCTCGACCGCCGTATGGGGAAGCTGGACTGCCTCGCCGGGCTGCGAAGCCGAGGCGAAATCCGGCTCGAAGCCTGCGCGGAAGGTCCAGTCCCGATTGAAATTCTCGATAATGCGCATTTCAAAGTCCTATTTCACGGAGCCGAGCATGCCCTGTACGAACTGGCGTTGCATGGCGAAGAAGACGAGGAGAGTAGGAAGCGTGGCCAGAATCGTGCCGATCATCACAGTGCCGTATTCAGGCGAATAGGCGGACGCGAGCGAGGACACGACGAGCGTGATCGTCTTCATGTCGTTCGACTGCAGCACGATCAGCGGCCAGAGATAGTTGTTCCAGTTGAGCATGAAGACGATGACGAAGGCCGCCGCATAGGTGGAGCGCATCACCGGCACATAGATGTAGAAGAAGATCTGCCACTCCTTCAGCCCATCCACTTTGGCGGCATCCCGAAGCTCGGTCGGAAAGGCCTTCGAGGCCTGGCGGAAATAGAAGATGATGAAGGCCGACGCGATCATCGGCAGCATGATGGCGATATGGGTATTCAGCAGCCCCGCCTGCCCCATCAGCATGAAGAGCGGGATCATCAGCGCCGCAAATGGCACCATCAACGTCAGCAGGATGACGGTATAGACCCGCTCCCTGAGCTTAGAGCGGAACATCTCGAAGCCATAGCCGGCAAGCGACGAGACAAGCAGCGTCAATGCGGTGCCGACGAGCGCGATCTTCACCGAATTCCAGAACACCAGCGGCACGTCCACCTGCGCGAAGAAGGAGGCGACGTTGTCGAACAGAGCCGTGCCAAAGGTGACCTTGCCGCGGATGATCTCGCTTGTCGTGTTGGTTGCCCCGATCACCATCCAGATGAACGGAAAGATCGAGAGGAAGGCCGCAAGCGACAGCACGCTGTATTGCACGATGTCAGGCAGGCGGCGACGAAGCGTTGATATCATCTGCGTTCCCTCGCGGCATAGAATTGCAGGAAGGAAAGAACCGCCACCATCAGCACGATCACATAGGAGACGGTCGCCGCATAACCGAAGCTCGGCATGAAGCGGAAGGTCAGATTGTATATGTAGAGGGACAGCGTCAGCGTCGAATTGGCCGGTCCGCCCGTGCCTTCGGTGAAGTTGTAGACCTCATCAAAGAGCTGCAGCGTGCCGATCGTCGAGGTGATGGTGGTGAACAGGATCACCGGTTTCAGCATCGGCACGGTGAGAAACGCAAAGCGGCCCCAGGACGGCACGCCGTCGATCTTCGCCGCCTCATAGATCGAGCGGTCGATATTCTGAAGCGCGGCCAGATAGAAGATCATGTTGTAGCCGGTCCAGCGCCAGGTGATGGCGATGATGATCAGCACCTTGGCCCAGAAGGGATCGGTCAGCCAGCCGATCGGCTCGCCGATGATGCCGATCGCAAGCAGCGTATTGTTCACCACGCCGTCGAGCGAGAACATGCTCTTGAACAGGATGGAATAGGCGACCAGCGAAGACACGCAGGGCAGGAAGATCATCGTCCGGAAGAGGCCGGAATAGCGTAGCTTCGGATTGTTCAGCATGGCCGCCAGGATCAGCGCCATGGTGATCATGATCGGCACCTGAACAACGAAGAAAATGACCGTGTTTTGCAGCGCCTGCCAGAAGACGGGATCGTTCCAGAGACGCACGAGATTTCCCGTGCCGGAAAACTTCAGCATCATGCCGCGACCGGTATAGAGCGACAGGACGAGCGACCGCAGGATCGGGTAAAGCATGAAGACGGAAATCAGCGCGATCGCGGGCGCCACAAACAGCCACCCGTTCACATCGTAGTAGCGCTTCAAGCTGGATCTGGATGTGGTGGCCATGCGGTCTCCCCGAACCTGATCATTGGTCACGGACTACATTCTATCGACGGAAGGCGCACGGCGTCGCCGCCGCACGTCTCCGGGAGGACAGGGGCCCAATCCTTGAGAATGAGCCCCTGTGGGATCGGTCTACTGGATCTGAGTAGCAGCCTGATCTTCGATGGCCTTGAGGACGTCATCGACAGGCGTTCCCTTGAGAAGGGCCGGGAAGTTTGCCGTAACAGCCGTGTCCAACTCGTTGGTGAAGATGCCGTAGTTGACCGCCGGCACCTGTTCGAGCCAGTCGGCAAAGTTCTGCCAGACTGTCTGGCCGCTGAAGAAATCATCCGGTTTCTGATAGGCTTCGCCGGTGCGGGCTGCGAGCAGCGAGCCCACGGCGCCGCGCTCGGTCAGGATCTTCTGGTAGAAGTCGAGATCCTTGGCATAGATCTCATTGAGGAAGTCGATCGCCTCATCCTTCTCGGCGGAAGCTTCCAGTACATACCAGCTCGATCCACCAAGGTTCGATGCAGCCGTCGCACCCTCGATATCGAGTTTGGGGATCGCCGTCAGCGCCCATTTTCCAGCCTGATCGGCTTGCGACTTGACAGTACCGGTGATCCACACGCCCATCAGGACAGAGGCGACATCGCCCGAGGTCAGCGCGCTGATCCCGTCATTCCAGCCACTGGTCGGCTTGGCAACACCCTCGTTCACGATGCGGGCCTGAGTTTCGAGTGCAGCTTTCAGCGCTGCATTGCCGGTGATGTTGAGGCTGCCGTCCTCGTTGAAATACCACTGACCACCGGACTGCATCATGATGCGGATCAGACCGCCGTCATTGCTATCCAGCGCCATCATCTCGTGACCGGTCTTCGCCTTCACTTCCTTGCCGATTTCGATGAAACGGTCCCAGGTGAGGTTCTGCATGTCCTCGGGTTTGAAGCCGGCCTGCTCGAGATAGTCAGTGCGATAGTAGAGGCCGGTGACGCCGGAATCGAAAGGCACGCCGTAGACTTCGCCTTCAAGGGTCATCAGATCTACCTTGTATTTGGCAAAGCCGGAGTAGTCGATCTTGTCAGTCAGCGCGGCAAAGGAGCCGGGGAAGGACTGCAGATATTTCTGCGCGCCATAATCTTCGATCAGCACGATATCCGGCAGCGTGTCAGTCATGCCGGAAGCCAGACCCGTCTGCAGCTTCTGCTCGACATCCGCCTTGGCGAAATCGACGATGTTGAAGGTCGTATCGGGGTTCTTCGCGGTATAGCGCGCTGCCGCTTCCTTCATGATCGCGACGTTGAAGTTCGGGTCCCAGCACCAGATGGTGACTTCACCGGCAAAGGCAGCGGTGCTGCAGAGAAGTGCGGCGCCAGCAACGGTGGCCGAAATCGAGCGCTTGAACGCGCGAGAATAATCCATGTTTTCCTCCCAAGATCTCGTTGAACGCGGCAGCTCCATCCCCTGCCTCGCGGTCACTATTCCTCAAAATCAGAAGACAGCCAAGAAAATTTTTACTAAATATTTTGTGCGCTGCGGTAAGTCGCGAGGATTTCACAACCTTTCGTCGAAGACTTAAGTGAGCGCAGGCTTTCTCGCACTTTCACGCCATATCATTTCGGTCGGCAGGGTTACATGTTTGGAGTAGTCGCGCCCGTTCAGCCGCTCGACCAGGAGATCCACGGCCACTTCGCCGATTAGCTCGCCAGGAATGCGCATGGTCGACAGCGGCGGATTGAGAAACTGTGCAACAGGAATGTCGTTGAAGGCCGCCACCGCGACATCATCCGGAATGGACATCCCAGCCTCCTGAATGGCCCTGTAGGTGCCGATCGCCATATTGTCGTTCGCCGCAACAATGGCGTCGGGGGGCGTATCGAGTGCGAGCAGCGATTTCGCCTGCTGATAGCCGGTCTCAAGCCTAAGGTTCTGCCCGAAGCGCTCGCTCTGGCCAAGCGCCATGAGCTCGGGCCGGTAGCCCCCGCGCGCCTCGTGCCATTCGATGAAGGTTTTGCAGCGCTGCTCTCCATGCATCAGCGCATCATTGTCCATCAGCTCGTAGCCGCCTACAAAGCCGATCCGTCGATATCCCGCCTGTTCCAGGCTGTCGAGGATGGTGGTTGTCGCTTCGCCCAGATCGGCGCGGACACAGTCGAATTGCGGCATGCGCGGGTTGTAGTCGGCCATGATCAGATGCGGACAGACCTTGGCCATCGCCTCGATCTCGGCCTTGGGATGATGCCCAACCACGATCGCTGCGGAGATACCGGTCAACAGCGCAAGATCGACGGGCACATCGGGATTGAACACCCGTGCGATCTCGATCTTGTACTCGCGGCAGCGGGCCTCGATGCCGAGCCGCACACCGACATAATAGGGATCGACCAGCTCCTCCTGCGGCGCCAGGAAGTGAACGATGGCAACATGCGCCGACACATCCGCATGGCTGGCCATCGGAATGTTGTGCGGAGGGAAGTGAGCGTTCTTGCGCGCGCGAGGCGTCGCATAGTTCAGCGCTTCGGCCGTTTCGATGATCGCCTGCCGCTTGGCCTCGGAGACGGACAGTGTCTGATCATAGTTCAGGACACGGGAGACGGTCCCCGAGGAAACGCCGACGGCCTTCGCGATTTCCTTGATCGTCACCACGGCGGCCTGTCCCTCCTCCACCTGTTTACCGGGAAAACTAGTAAACCTCAGAAAAATATTTACTAGGCCACTGCGGAGATCGATACAAGCACTTCCTTGAAGACAAACCGAGCTTATGCAGAGCGCCGTCCTGGAGACACGACGACGTGGATTGCCGGGATATCGTATCCGCCGTGAAGCCCTATCCTTGCGTCTCGCTGACAAAGGCTTCGATCTCGGCGAGACTGTCGAGACGGGTCACGTCGAAATCTGCAGCAGCCAGATCGATCCCGAAAGTCTCCTCGAGCAGCATCATCAGATGTGTGGCCGCGAGCGAATCCAGCCGTCCGCTGAAGAAGAGCGAATCCGTATCCAGAAGCGGCTGCCTGTCGCCGCGCTCTTCGAGCAGTCCCTGAACACGAGCACGGATGGATGCAATCTTGTCGACGGTCATGGCAGGTCAAACTCCAAACAGGCCAAATAGGAAGTGGAAGCGATCCGACAGCTGGCCTTCGAGCCACACGCTGTCGAAGATTTTCAGAAAGCAGAAGAACAGCGCCACATTGATCCGGGGCAGAACCTCATGACGCCAGAAGCCATCCGCCGGCGAGGTCTTACGGCCCCAGATCTGCGAGATGATCAGGCCCGCCGAGAGCAGACCGACGTAAAAGGCCAGCGTCACGAAACGGTCGAGTTCGTCGAACGGCGTCCCGTCTGCGAAGACATGGGACACGAAGATCAGATGGTAGAGGAAATTGCCGAACCCGGCCGCACAGAAGGTCGCGAACGCGATCCGCAGGCGTGGCGATGCCTTGAACCAGCGCATGAAGGCCGGGTAGAAGAAGAAATCGACCAGAACCTCCTTGAAGTAATAGTAGTAGCGGTTCCAGAACTCGGCGATCGAGCGAGATGCCAGCGGGTTTACCGTATTGCGCGGAATGTTGTAGCCCATCATGCGCGCCACGGCGACGATGGCATGACCCCAGGCAGCAATGATCAGCAGATCCACACCGTAATTGACGATCAAACCTGCCCATTGCAGGCCAAGAGGCATAGCCGCCGTCTCTTCGGGATTAAGGATCATGAAGCCGAGTTTCGGCACACCCAGCATTTCATGAAACAGTGTTGTGGCCGCAAGCGCAATCCAGCTGAGGATGGCCGTCCAGACGGCAAGTTTTAGCGCCTTCAGCCGCGTCACCGCCAGAGCTTCGTCATCCTTTGCCTCGAAGCGCTTGAGGAAGGAGAGCCCCTTGCCGAACGGCGCGACATCACCGCCCCAGACCGGGCGCATGTAGAGCGCCCGCACGCCGTCCGGTGCTGCAGCCTTGGCCTTCAGGTCTACGGCCGCATAGGCGAGAAACCAGAAGCAGGATGCCCAGACAGCGAGGAAAGCCCAGAGCATGGCATGCCCGTAGTCCCCCGGCGGCCCAAAGGCGGCAACAGCAAGCACCGCGAGGAAACCGACAAGCTGCACCAGCACGGGACGGCGGGACCAGATGCCGCGGCTCTTACGCTGGCCTGCGATCATCAGCTGCGCAAAACCGAGGAAAAGGACAACACCGGCCACCTGGAGGGCGAGCGGAGGCACGGACACGCCGTTACCGACCGCTGCCGCCAAGTCAACGACCAGCGTGTTCATGTCGGCCGTTCGGAAAGGCCGCAGCAACAGGAAGACCAGGCTCGACGTGATCAGAATGGTGAGCCGGCGCTCGGGCCAGCGCGCGGCAGCAAGAAGGGTCAATCCGATCAGTGCAAGTGCCGACAGACTGATCTGCAGGCTCACGGCAAGAGCCGCAAGGAAGAGTGCATGGATAAGAACCAGCCCGCGGATGGTCCCGGCAAAGCTGCGCGCTGCCGGATTGACGTCGATCGTCAACCAGGCACGCCGCCACTGCATGAGGCGGCTGAACGGGCGGAGTGGCTCCTGCTCGAAAACGATGCTCAAGACGCACCCCCTTCAAGGATATCACGCAATGCGCGCCGATCCACCTTGCCATTGATGTTCACGGGTAGCGTATCCTTGAGATGAATGGCTTCCGGAACCATGTAGCGCGGCAGCGACCGCAACATCTTCGCCTGGATCGATGCAGCCGTTTCATCGCTGCCGGCGACGAAGCCGACCAGTCCGGTGGCGGCACCATCGACATGCGGCCAGGCCACGACCGCAACGACCGTGCTGTCCGCCGCCAGCCGCAGATGCGCCTCGACCTCTTCCAGTTCGATCCGGTTACCCTTCACCTTCACCTGGTTATCCGTCCGGCCAAGATGGTGGTAGATACCCTCGGCATCGCACAGGCCGAGGTCCCCCGTCAGGTACCATCGCTCACCATTCATGTCGCGGAAACGGTCCGCAGTCTGTTCCGGCGACGCAAAATAGCCAATGCCGACTTGCGGCCCGCCCAGCGCGATTTCTCCTGGCACACCGGGAGCCACAGGGCGTAGTTCGGGATCAAGGATTGCGATCTTGCCGTCGCTGAAAGGTGTGCCAATCGCCACCACCCCACGCCCTGGCGTCAGCGGCATCTCGGAACCCACGCTTTGCCTGAGCATGACGACGGTACATTCCGTTGGCCCATAGATATTCTCGATGGCGCTGTTCGGCGCGGCAACCTTCCAGGCCTCGACCGTCACGCCCGGCAGCGGCTCGCCGCAAAAGACCGAGAGGCGAATCGTCTCGAACAGTCCGGGCTTCAGCGAACCTGCCGTACGCATCATGTTGACGATTGTCGGCACCGACATCCAGGCCGTGATGCCATGGCTACGAATGAAATGCTGCGGTGCCGATAGCTCAAGCGCCGACATCACATGCAGTGCGGCGCCTGATTCGAGTGTCAGGAACAGATTGTGGACACTGAGGTCGAAAGTGAGGTCATGCGCTTCGGCGACCCGATCTTCTTTCCCGAGTGTCGTCCACGGGCGCGCCTGCACCAGATAGGACGCAAGAGAAGCGGCCGAGATTACGACACCCTTGGGAAGCCCCGTCGTGCCGGAGGTAAAGATGATATAGGCCTCATGATCCGGCCCCACTATCGCGGGTTCGCCGAGCGGCGGATCGATCAAGGCGTCGAGCGGCGTGATCGCGGCATCCGCCGTTGCCGGCATATCGGCCTGCTCCGGTCCGATGATGATGGCGGGCGCGGCAGCCAGGACCTCCGGCGTCAGAAGCCCAATCCCGTTGCGATCAACGATCAGCGCATCGAGCTGAAGCAGGCGCAGCAGCGTGACCAGCCTCTCCGGCGGCCATTTCTGGTTAAGCGGCACATAGGTCGCACCCGCCATGCAGGCGCCGAGAATACCGACATACCCCTCCAGGCTTCGGGTGGCGAAAATCCCGACGCGCCGTTGCTTCAACCGCGGCGCCAGATGGCCGGCGAGGCGCGCAACCTTTTGTGCGAGGGCCTCATAGGTAAACTCGCGCCGCGCAACGACCAGGGCAGTCGCACCGGGATGAGCATGCGCGCATTGCCAGAAGGGAGCGGCGATGTTTAAGTTTTCATGCGTTGTTTGCACTGGAACACCGTTCAAGATTAAGCCCGTGTCACTGACGTTTTTTATTCTGCTGGCTTTGATCGTTACCCGTCCGCTGACCGCTAGAAGTCGGCGGCAACCATGAGCGCCGAGGCCGCCGCAGCCGAGCCGACGGCCATCGAGAGCCAGGGGCGCTTCTGCGCGACATCAATGGTGAAAAGATTGAGCGGAAACAGGTGCTGATGTGGCTGTGGCGTCGCGCCCTGACGGGGTGCCGGCAGATACCACTCGTCATCGAACCATTGCCAATCATCCGCCCAGGTCCAGCAATCATGCCGCTTGTAGACAGAGGCCACCTCTTCCGCGAATGCCTTGTTGGTCGGCAGACGGATCGGCTTTCCGGGAGTTGTCTGGAAGTATCGCATCGCCAGAGGCAGCGACCGATTGGTGCAATAATTCGACATCCAGAGATTGAAGCCGATCTCATCCCTCAGCCCTTGGAGCACGCGGAAGAGCTGGACATGTTCCTCATGCCCATATTCGCCCCAGGGATTGTGTGTGAAAACATTCATGCCCGGACGCAGGCGATCACGCAGCAAGGTTTGTATTTTCGCGAAATTGTTCTGATAGGCCGTCAGCACACTGTGTTCGGCCACGCGCCGCTCACCCATGCCGACCTTGCCAAGCGCAAGGCGCGACATGCGCGTCAGTTCCCGCCGCTGGCTTTCGAAGCTGAGGACGAGACCGTCAGGGCTTTCTCGCGGGTCATCCCAGTTTGCACAGCCGGCCGCACCGGATTCTGCGATATTGAGGCAACTGACACCCGCGCGGGGAAAATCGGCAAGAGCGGCAGCTCGCTTTTCGCCGAGTCCCGGCTGGGCCCAGAAGTCCCTGTAGACGACGATTACCTCGTCGACCTCATGTAGGATGGCATTGAACCACAGCAGTTCATCGTCCGGATGCGCCGCAACGATGACCGAATTTTCGAGGAATACTGGGCGCGCGTTCATCCATTGTCCTCCCCGGATGGCTGATGACGGGCAAAAGGTGTCGTGGTCGTGGTGGCAGAAGCCTCGCGCCACCGCTCGCGCCAACGCATCGCGGCCAGCGCCAATGCGCCGCGCACGGTCGGCGTATGCGTCAACACATGAAGGGGGGTGGCAACCGTGCCGAAATCTGCCTTGAAAGGCTCATCCCCAATGGTGAAGTCGAAGATCTCGCCACCGGCGTCGATCCAGTCGCCGATCATCCCATCATAGAGCAGAAGACCCGGCGAATGACGCCCATGGGCCTGGTAATCGCAGCCGATCAGCAGGTAATGGAGCCGTCCGCCAAACGCGAGACAGAAGGTATAACCGATCGCCTCGCCACCGAGTTCAAGCGCATAGACGCGGGCAAAACCCGCCTGCTCCCCGGATTGCGCAACGGCGCTGTAGAAGGCTTGCGCTGCGGGCGCGGCAATCACGTCCTGCTCGAAACGGCCTTCGCGCAGCTGAGCCAGCCGCTCCATCGCGCGGGCGATCGCGTTCTCTCCCTGAACAACAACCAGCCTTGCCCCTTCCGTCTTGAAGAAGCGCTTGCGTTTGCGGGCAAGATAGCGCCCGAAACTGTCGGTCAGCGCCTGCTCTCGCCAATGCTCCAAAGACGCTACGAGCGAAGTGGCATGCGCCGAAAAGCCGAGTGTCTTCGTGCTGCCCGGCAGCAACGCCTGCCAGAGGGCCAGATGCTCATCGCGGATCGGTTTCACCCGCAAGATGTCATGTGATGGCAAGGCAGCGGCAACACTTTCGCGGAGTGCTGGTTGATCATGCAGCAGCTCCCACCAGTCGAGATCAACCACCGGCGCCGCATAGTCACTGACGCCAAGATCCGCACTTTCAAGGATCGTCACGCCGGAGAGCTTCCGGGCAATCATCGGAAGGACGAAACAAGGAGGCTCGCCGGCGCCCGGCCGTCCGACAAGCGTCACGCCTTGCGCACCCCGCGATGGGGCAAGATGACGGTGGAAAGCCTGGAGCCAGAGCGGATGCTGGAAAGCCGACGAATTCGAACGCGCATGCAGCGCCGCATAGTCGGCCGACTGGAAGAAGGCTTCCGTCACGGCCTCCACAACGAACGACGTTTCTGTCCCCGCATCGGCGTGGCCTGCCTCAGTCAGACGTGGATCGCTTGCAATAACCATGCACCGATCCCTACCAAACAGCCACGAAAGGCAGATTAACGACAGGCAAGCGTTCGGGATTATCGTGAATCTTAAGTAAAATGCGCTGCTCTTTGGCAAAAAGCGGGACGATAGACCGTGAAAAGATGCGACGCGAGAGGATGATCAGGCACACGCTCTTGCAGACATTGCTGCGAACGTCAGCGGCATCTGCACACACATCATTGTCCGAAGACGATGCGGACTTATCTCCTAATGCTCGGCCAACAAACCCAATCGCGACTTGCCGAGGCCAACAATTCTGCGTACTCCGATCACCAGAACGGATGCGGGAATACCGGAATGGCTGCCAGTATCAGGACAATCGCCAAGGTTGCCGAAACGTCGGTGTCGTCAGTGTCGCGCGTCCTGAACAACAGTGGCTATGTCTCGCCAGAGGTGCGCCAGCGCGTCGAAGCCGCGATCAGGGACCTCAATTATGCGCCCAGTAAGGGCGCTCGCATGCTACGCGGTGAAGCAAGCCGGATGATCGGCCTCATGCTGCCCTCCATCGATGTCCCCTTCTTCGGTATCCTTGCAAACACCATCGAGCGCGAACTATTCGAACGCGGCTACCACACCCTGATCTGCAGTTCGGCTGAAAACGAAGAGCACGAGGCCCGCTATGTAGCGATGCTGCGCGCGCAAAGGGTGGAGGGCGTCATTGTCGCCAGCGCCTATGGCGGCACCGCGCATCTCCAGCCGCTGGTTGGTTCCGGGATCCCTGTCATCGCGATCGACCGCGAACTCGTCGGCATATCGGACGATACCGTGATGGCCGACCATGTCGAAGGCGGACGCTTGATGACCCGGCACCTTGTGGATCTCGGCCATCAGAGGATCGCCGTTGTCGGGGCGCCGGGACACAGCCAGCCGATCCGGCTTCGCATGGAAGGCATCAGGGCCGTGCTGCGCGAACATGGACTCGCACCGGCCATCGAAGCAATCGGCGAGGATCACAGCTTCGCCGCCACCTACGCGCTGGCGCAATCCGTTCTGCTAGATCACGCCGACATCACCGCAATCATAGGAACCACGGATATTGCGGCAATCGCAGCGATCCACGCCGTGCGTGATAGCGGCCGGAAGGTACCAGATGATTGCTCCGTCATCGGCTTCGACGACCTGCCGGAGGCAGCCTATGTCCTGCCGCGGCTGACAACAGTGGCCCAGCCGATCCGCGCAGTCGCGCTCGAGGCAACCCGCAGGCTCGAAGAACGTCTGCAGGATCACAGGCAGGATCTGGAACGCCGGCCAGCCTCGGTTACGCGCATGCCCGTTGACCTCATCATCCGGGAATCGACCGGGCCAGCCCCCGCAGATAGCTGATTGCAGGCGTTCAGATTTCGGAGAGCAGAACCGACATGTCGGGTATGCCGTCAGTGGCCGTCGCGCCGCCGAGACAATAGACGGCCGCGCGATGGGCGACAGCCGAAATAGTCTTGATCGGCCAGCCCTCGTGTAGACCGTAAAGCACCGCCGCGCAGAAAGCATCTCCGGCCCCGACGGGGCTGACGATGGCCGACGGATCGACGGCAAGTGCAGGCGTGACAACTGGGTCCTTGTCGGGCGAAAGCCAGATGGAGAGCTCCGGCGCATGAATGACAACGCCTTGCGCCACGCCGCCGTCCAAAAGCCGCTGACCGGCCTCTTCCACAGCCGAGAGCAACAGAGCACCCGCCTTGTCGCGGACGGCCACACCCGTTGCGCGTCCGGCTTCTGTCTCGTTGACGATCACATAATCACAATGGGGCAGTGCAACGGCGACTTGGTCGGCAAAGGCGGGATCCTCGCTGGAGACGAAGTCGACACAGGTCGTCAGCCCCGCCTCGCGTGCCGCCTTCAGAAGACGCGCCGCCCCGGAAGTTCCGCTTGCATCCTTCCGGTCGAGACCCGGCAAGAGCATGAGATAGCCGAGATAGAAGATCCTGTGTCCGCTGGCTGCAAAGTCGGCAGGGTCGATCAAATCGTCCGTCAGCAGGTCGTTCGACCCGCCGTGATAGAAGAAGGTGCGGCTTCGGCCTGGCACGTTCATGACATGGGTATGCGCCGTCGCCTGATCTTCAAGAACGCGAAGGCCTGAGACATCAATGCCGAGGGCCGCGTGACGATCTCGCACATAGCCGCCGTCCCGATCATCCCCCACGGCACCAGCCACCGATAGCCCGCCTTTGAACCCAAGCAAAGCGAGGTCGGTCACCACATTGGCCGCACCGCCGCCGACGCCCATGTCCTGGTGCAGAATATGCGCGAGGCTGCCCTGTTCCGGCCAGTAGGACAGGGTGTGGATGCGATCGACAATGAAGTTGCCGACGCAGACGATACCACCTGCCGTTCCAGCCTCTTGTCTGGTTCGAACCTCCTCCCCGGTTCCCATCAGACAATCCCCTCGTTCCAGAGTGGCATGAGCGGAGGCTCATCCTCCTCGATCTCGGCGAAACGGCCGATGGGTTCGAGGAAATAGTTGTCGGTCCTGTCGTCGTTGACCTGGCTGACCTCGCCGACAAGCACCGGGCCCTTGCCCTTTGCGCCGTAGAAGCGGTGATAGAGACCGGTCGGGATCGTCACGCTCTGACCGGCATGCAGGACCAGAGGCTCCCAGGTCTGGAGACGCTGCTCGATGCCGTCGACAAGGACAGAGACGTCGGAGCCGGTGATCTTGCCCGTCGCATCAGCCCCACAGAATTCGATAACAAGATCCCCGCCCGCCCGGTTGATGATGTCTTCCTGCTTCGCCTTGTGCAGATGGGCCGGGGTCAACTGGCCTTCCTGGATGAAGAGCAGTTTTTCCGCATAGCTGCGCTCGCCCTCCATGCCGAGGATGCCGTTGCGCAGACAAAAGAGCACGAGGCCCTGTTCGGCAAAACGGCCGGAGCCAAAGTCGGTGACGTCCCAGCCGAGCTGCCGACTGGCCAGATAGCGTGAGGTCTCGGGATGGGCAGCGAAATCGGTGGCACTCCACTGCCCCCAGACGGGCAAGGACCAGCGCCAGGTCGCAAGCATCCCGATGGCGAACCGCAGGGCTTGGTTGATCTCGGAGCGTCTCATGGTCCGGCCTCAAGAGTAATCGACAGAAACGACCCGGTTTTCCAGACCGGATTGAAGTGCCGCCGTCAGGACGGCGTGGTGGGCTGCCGCTTCCGCAGGGCTTGCACAGGGGAAGCCGTTCGCCGTGCCACCTGCCAGCTCATCGACAAAGGCCGCCCACATCTGCTGGATCGCGTCGGCGAAGCCGAATTCGAAGATCTTGCCGGTGATGGCGGGGAAGACCGAACCATAGCCGAGGTCTTCCGTGTTCCAGGACTGGGTGCTGCCCTGGTAATCCATCCACTGCCACTGGCGCGGATGCTTGGTGGAAAAAAAGGCACTCTTCTTCATGCCGAGAATGCGGATGTACCAGGTGTTGGATTCGCCCGGTGCGATGCGCCACGTCTTGAGGACCAGGGGGAAAACCTGGCCGGCAGTGCGCACACGGCTGCTGATCGTCGCATTGTCCCAGGTCGTGCAAGGCACTCTGTTGCCCTTGCCATCCGGCCGCTCGGTGATCCGCTTGACGAGGTTCGCATGCAACGTTTCCGGCCGCCAGCCAAGCCGCAAGGGAACATGCAGCACATGCATGCCCAGATCCCCCATGCAGCCATAGGCGCCGTTGATATGCTCCATGCGCTTCCAGTTGATCGGCTTGTTGGGATCGATGTCGGAAGAATGCAGAAAGCCGGCTTCGACTTCGAGAATGTCGCCCATCTCACCGCTTGCCGCCATGGCAATGACCTTCTGCGCGCCGGGGAAGAAAGGCATTTCCGACGAGCAGCGGACGATCAGGTCCGGATGCTCGGCAAGAACAGCCATGATCGCCCGGCTCTGCTCACGGTCCATGCCGAAGGGCTTTTCGCCGAGCAGATGTTTTCCGGCCTTGATAATGTCCGTGTAGAACTCGGCATGCAGCACATGAGGTACGGCGCAGTAGACGGCGTCGACCTCAGGATTGGCGAGAAGTTCGCGGTAGTCAGTGGTGGCCTGTCGAACCGAGGGAACCTGGGTCTGAAACCACGCCATCAGCTCCGTATTAGTATCGCAGACGGCGACGATATCCGGTCGCGCCTTGGCATCGGTCAGATGCATCCACCGGGCTGCGGCGCTGGCAAATTCGCGACCCATCAGGCCGCAGCCGATGACGCCGAAACGAAAGGTCTTCATGGGGTCCTCCTCCCGTCACGCAATCTCAGGCAAGATGGCGCGACGCTTGCTCCGCCGTTGCGCCGTCATGCACGATCGCCATCAGTGCCCGCGTCATGCCGCCCGGATTGGCATGCTGAATGACATTGCGGCCATAGACGATGCCGCGCGCACCCTGTTCCATCAGCACTTTAGTGCGCGATAGAATTTCCTGATCGGAGACCCGGCCGCCGCCACGCACGAGGACGGGCAGCCCTTGAGCGATCTGGATCACCCGATGGTATTCGGAGACGTCGTCGCAAGGATCGGCCTTGATGATATCGGCGCCGAGTTCGGCGGCTTGGCGGACCAGCGGCAGGATCTTGTCGATTGCGCCGTCAACCATATAGGCGCCCTTGGAATTGTCCTGCATAACCAGCGGCTCCACCATCAGCGGCATGCCGTAGATCTCGCATTCGCGCTTCAGGCTGTTCACGTTGCGCACGCAGGCCCGGTAGACCTCGGGCTGGTTCGGCAGCATCAGCAGATTGACCACGACGCAGGCGGCATCGAGCGCGATCGCCTGCTCGACCGGACGATCGATCACTTCGGAGAACAGCGCGCTCGGCAACGGGTTGCCATAGATGTTGGCGATGTCGGTGCGCAGCACGAGGGCCGGACGAGCCTTGCCCGGGATCGACTGCAGCATGGGAGCCGTGCCAGGCGGCAGCTGGATGGCGTCAGGGCCTGCCGCCGCTATGACCTCGATGGCTTGGCGCATGTTCTCGATACCGGCGAGAAACGTACGTTCATTGAACATGCCGTGATCGATGGCCACGTCGAAGCAGTTTCCAGACGTGCCAAAGAGGCGGTTCAAACGCGCCTGTTTCATCGTTATCTCCTCCCAATGTGGTAACGTTTCCACATACGCTAGTAGCGCGCCCCACAGGTGTCAACGGAAATGATGAGGACGGCCCCCGCAAGTGAGGCGAGCAAGAAAATGCCGCCCCGGAAAACCGAGGCAGCATCAGTCAGTCGACAATGCCATCAATCGCCGCGAGACGTGCGGGGCTGCGTTATCGCCGCCCCCATGACATGCTCACACCTTGGCGAGATCGCCCCCGTTCGGTGCCACCACTCTCTGCGCATGCGGCCAGGCCGAATGATCGAGATCGAGATCGGGAAATGCTGTGGGCTCAAACACTGGCCGCTCCACACCGGCCTTTAGCTGCGAGCGGAAATCGTCGAGGATCCGCAAGGCGACGGGGAAGAGCATCAGGATTACCGTGAGGTTGACCACCGCAAGCACGCCCATCAGCGGATCGGAGAAGAAGAAGACCGCAGTCGCACCCGGAGCCGTTGCGCCTAAGAAGACGACGATGACGATGGCAAACCGCAGCACATGCAAGGCGCCCGGACGTCCGGTCATGACCTTCAGCGCCGTTTCACCGAGATAGTAGTTGTAGATGATGGAACTGAAGGCAAAAAGCAGAATGGCGAAAGTCAGGAAATACTGCGACCACTCGCCGACCTGGCTGACCAGCGATTGCTGGGTAAGCACGATGCCGTCGATGCCTTCCACGCCCGGCTGATACACGGGGCTGAGCAGGATGATGAAGGCCGTGCAGGTGCAGATGACGATGGTATCGATGAACACCGAGAAGGACTGAGTGATACCCTGGCTGATCGGATGGCGGACATCGGCCGTCGCCGCCACGTTCGGGGTGGATCCGAGGCCGGCCTCGTTGGAGAACAATCCGCGGCGAAGGCCTTGCGCCAGGGCAGCGCCGAAGCCGCCGCCGACGACCTCTTCAAGGCCGAAGGCATTGGCAATGATCGACCAGATCACACCCGGGAGCGCGGTGATGTTGGACAAGATGACCAGCAGTGCCAGACCGATATAGATGAAGGCCATGACCGGAATGATCACATCAGCGACCTTCGCGATACGGCGGATACCACCATAGACGATAAAGCCGGTGATGATCGCAAGACCGATGCCGCTCCAGACACGCTCGACGCCGAGGCTGTCATAGACGGCACCGGCAAAGGTATTACCCTGGAAGGCGTTGAAACCAAAAGCGAAGGCCAGCATCAGGCAGACGGCGTAGACTACGGCCAGCCATTTGTGTTTCGCACCGAGCCCATAGATGATGTAGCCGGCAGGCCCGCCCTGATAGGTGCCGTCGCCGTTGGAACGCTTGTAAAGCTGGGCGAGTGTCGATTCGACAAGGCTCGTCGCCATTCCGATGATCGCAATCGCCCACATCCAGAAGACCGCCCCCGGGCCTCCAAGCGTGATCGCGACTGCAACACCTGCGATGTTACCGCCACCGACGCGCCCACCGACGGACACGAGCAAGGCTTCGCGCGCGCTGATCGCATTAGGGTCGCCGGTCTGGTTCTTGGCGAAGAGAACGCGAAACATTCGCTTAAAGAACCTGATCTGCACGAACCCGGTCATCACCGTGATGAACACGCCGAAGACGACGAGCATGGGTATCAAAGCCCATCCCCATGTGAGATCCTCGACCAGTCCGAAAAAGCCGGTGATGATATCCATGCGTCTACTCCTCAAAGACCATAATACAGATAGATAGCGTAGCAGGACGCCAAGCCCACTATGATGTTCATCGGCAAGCCGATCTTGACGAAATCACTGAAACGATAGTTGCCGGCGCCATAAACCAGCGTGTTCGTCTGATAGCCGATCGGCGTTGCAAAGCTTGCGCTTGCACCGAACATCACCGCGACCACAAGCGCCCTGGGCTCGATACCCAGCTGCTGGCCGAGGCCGATGACGATTGGCGTCAGGATGACTGCCACCGCATTGTTGGTCACGCATTCGGTGAGCGTCGACGACAGGGTGTAGACCAGGATCAGCAGAACAAAGGGCGAGACTGTAGACATCAAGGGCATGGCCGTGTCCACGACAAGTGCTACGGCTCCCGTCTCCTGCAGCCCCTGCCCCACAATCAGCATCGCGAAGATCAGGATCAGAATCCCGCCTTCGATCGAACCCCAGGCTTCGTCGGCGTCGATGCAGCGCAAGATGAGAATGGCGGGAACAGCGATCATCGCCAGGATGCCGATGTCCATCACATTGAATGCGGCAAGCACGACCACGAGACCGAGGGCAAGCAATGCCAGAGGCGCCTTGGTTGGTCGGAAGGCGCGGGCGGACGAACGGGTGACGGATATCAGTTCGTTCTGCTGCGAGAGTTCGTCCAGCGCTTCTGCAGTACCCTCAATGAGCAGCTTGTCTGCCGGCCGAAGACGGACATTGGCGAGGTCAGGACCTGGCACATGCCGGTGTCGATGGGCACCAATGATGCGCACGCCGAAGCGTCGTCCGAGCGTCAGACTGGAAAGACGCGTCCGATTGCTGTAGCGGCCGGGGGCAACGACGGCCTCTACGACGATAAGCTCTCCCTTAGCAGGAGCGCCGCGTCTTTGACCGATCCGCAGCCCCTCCAGTGCATTCAAGGTCAAAAGTTCGGCGGATGTTGCAAGAATTATGAGACCGTCACCCTTCTTCAGGGTCATGGTGTCGATGTCCTTGCGGATGACCTCGCCATTCACGTGTAGACCGACAATGCGCAGCCCCGGCTGCTTGAATTCCGCGATGTCGCCGATGGGCTTTTCCGTGAAGGGACCATCCGCGAGCACGGTGATTTCAGAGAGAAACTCGGCGTCGTCCTGGTCATCCAGCTCGCCACCTTCCTCGCGGCGATCAGGTAAAAGAAATTTGCCGAGCACGAGCATGGTGAGCCCGCCGGTGATTGCAGCAGCCAGACCAATCGGTGTGATCTCGAACAAGGAGAAAGGCTCGAGCCCCTGCCCCCGCGCGACGCCATCGACGAGCAGGTTTGTCGACGTGCCGATCAGCGTCAAGGTGCCACCCAGAATAGCGAAATAAGATACGGGGATCAGGAGCCGGGTCGCTGCAATGTCGAGCGAGGCGGCAAGCCGGATCACAATCGGGATCAGGACAAGCACGACCGGCGTATTGTTCATGAAAGCCGAGGCGACAAGCGCCGTCAGCAGGAACACCGCAAGCGCAAGCTGGGGGCGTTTCTTGGAGCGTTCCAACACCACCGCCGCCACGCGTTCCAATACACCCGTACGAACGAGGGCGCCAGTGAGCACGAACATCGCTCCGATCGTCAGCGGCGCGGAGTTGGAAAACACGCTCATGGCCTTATCGGTCGGCACGAAGCCGAGCACGATGAACAGTGCGGCGCCAGCAGACGCCGTTACTTCGGCTGGATACTTCTCCCAGACGAACATGCCAAACAGCAAGATCACCAGGCCCAGAGAAATCTGCGCCTCGTAGCCCGAGAAGAATTGCATCATTTTTTTCCGTAAAGCCCCCGACTGACTGCGTGATTTAACGCGCGATATGCGATCTGGCTCCACCGGCTCGCAAAAATATCGAAGGAGAGGAAGCCCACTCTCGACATGCTCCGCATAGGGCCCTTGATATCGAGCCACAACTTACCTGCTGTGCGGCAAGAATGCCACGCGCCGGAATGTCTCTAGCAAGAGGGAAACGCGGCCTTACCGCCTCGATCATCCGATTGTCTTTGCTCGTGCGAGCATGTAGGCCTCGGCGAATGCCATGTGTTCGGCCGCGATCGCGCGCGCATCTTCTGACCGGCCATCCTTCATGGCCGCCATGAGGCGGTACTGGTAGGTGAGCCCTTCTTCCCGTGAACTCGGCGCGGGGTCGGCATAGATCTGCCTTGCCAGTGGCAGATCACGCAGCAGGTTATGCATCAGGCCGCAAAGGAACCCGAGCAGCGGATTTGGACAGAACTGAGCGAGCTGCGAGTGAAAATCGAGTTCAGCAACGCGTTGGCGATACTGCTCGTCAGGATCGACCGGGGGGTGATCGTAGAGGCGGATCGTCCGTTCAAGCAGCGCCAGTTGCTGGTCTGAAACCCTGCCTGCGAGTAAAGCCGCGATTTCAGGCTCCAGCGCCTTGCGTATTGCATAGATGTCGGAGAGGGACGGCGTTTCGAAGAAGAAGTGGGTGGACAACAACTCCATTGCGTGCCGAGCGGAGGGGGCGGCGACGAAAGCTCCACCACCGGGGCCGCTCCTCGTAAAGATCAGACCCTGTGTTTCCAGCGCCTTCATCGCTTCTCGTACGGTCCCCTTGGCCGCCTTGAAGCGGTCCATCAGATCGCGCTCCTGCGGCAGACGATCGCCTGGCTGAAGCCCTTGCGAACGGATGAAGTCCTTCATCAGATCGGCGATGGCATCAGGTCGGCGCTTCGGCTTTCCCGCCGGAGTGAACAAGCGCTGGCCGTCTTCGCTGCTCGTCTTCGCCCTCCCCTCGGTATCTGTCATCACGCGTCATTCTCTCCTGATACGAGGCGCACTGGCCACGAGCCGCCTTGTATAGGCGTGTTCAGGATCGGCAAAAAGCCTTGCAGCGGGTGCCAACTCGACAATCTCACCAAAATACATGACGGCCACGCGGTCACAGATTGCCTCGACAACGGCAAGGTCGTGACTGATGAACAGATAGGACAGGTCGAAACGCGTTTTCAGATCGCTAAGCAACAACAGGACCTGAGCCTGCACACCGACGTCGAGTGCGCTCACCGGCTCATCGAACACTAGGATCTCCGCCTCGGCTGCAAGAGCCCGGGCGATCGCGATCCGTTGCGCCTGACCGCCGGAGAATTCGTGCGGATAGCGCGTAAGCGTGTTTTCCGGCATCTGGACCGCGTCCAGCAACTCCTTCATCCGTTCGCGGCGTCTGTGCGCCTCGTATCCACACAGCAGCTTGAGCGGCGTGTCGAGAATGCTTCCGATCGTCTTGCGCGGGTTCAGCGAAGCGACCGGGTCCTGAAAGACATACTGGATCGTCTTACCAAAGGCCCTCGGCCCCTCGCGCCGCAGCGCCTCCGCATCCTTGCCCCCGATCAGCATGCTCCCGGAGGTCGGCGTCTCGAGCCCGACCAGCATGCGGGCAAGCGTGCTCTTTCCCGATCCGCTTTCCCCAACGACGGCAAGCGTTTCACCGCGCATCAAATCTAGCGACACCGCTTTGACGGCCTTGACCTCGTGCCGTTCCTTGCCGAACAGGCTGCGCCCTCCACCGAAGGACTTGGTCAGCTCACGAACCTGGATCGCAGATTTCGTCATGACGTCTCCGTTTGCTGCTTCGGGAAGAGCCCGGCGACGCGCTTGAGGAACTGCGCCCCAGTCCCGAGTTCCGGCACGCAGGCGATCAGCCGCTTCGTGTAATCATGCTGCGGATTGGCGAGAACAGCGCGCGTTTCTCCGGTCTCGACGATCTCGCCGTCCTTCATTACCGCGACGCGGTCACAGATCTCCGACACGACACCGAAGTCGTGGGTGATGAAGAGAAGTGCCATCCCGCGTTCACGCTGCAGATCGCGCAAGAGCTCCAGAATGCGGGCCTGCACGGTGACGTCGAGAGCAGTTGTCGGCTCGTCGGCAATGATCACATCGGGATCGTTGGCAAGCGCCATGGCAATGCCGATGCGCTGGCGCTGGCCGCCCGAAAGCTGATGCGGATAGTGCTTCGCCCTTTCCCGGGCCTCCGGTATGCCAACTTTCTCGAGCAGCGCAATCGCCCGTTCACGGCGCTCAATTGCACCGAGCGACTGATGCGCGGCGATCGCTTCCTCGACTTGCCGTCCGACCGGATACATGGGGTGCAGGGTGGTCAGCGGATCCTGAAACACATAGGAGACGCGGCTGCCACGCAGGGAGATCAGCCGTGTCTGCGACATCGCCAGCACGTCTTCATTGCCTACATAGATGGCACCGCTCTGGATGATGCCTGGTGGGGACGCCACCAGCCCCATCACCGACAACGCCGTAACGCTCTTCCCCGACCCGCTTTCACCGATCAGCCCAAGGCATTCGCCGCGCTTGACATGCAGGGAAACCCCACGCACGGCCGGAATGACGTCGTCTCCGCTACGGAAACCGGTCTCCAGACCTTCGATGGAAAGAGCGGCGTCCCGGGCAGAGTTTTCCGGAGCGTTTCGATCGGTGGCAATTTCCGTGACAGGCCCCGGACGCGCGAGCGCGCCCGAGCGCAGCCTCGGATCGAGAACGTCGCGTATGCCGTCACCCAGAACATTCAGGCTGATGACGATCAGAAAGATCATCACGCCCGGCACGATCGAGACATGCGGAGCGGTGAAGAGCTGCGCCCGTCCCTCGCCTAGCATCGATCCGAGATCGGCTTGCGGTGGCTGTGCGCCGAGACCGAGGAAGCTGAGGCCCGCCGTTTCCAGGATCATCCACCCGGCGGTGGTCGACATCGTGATGACGATGACCGGCGCCACGTTCGGCAAAACCTCGGTGAACATGACGGACAGGTGCCCCTTGCCGGAAAGGCGCGCAGCATCGACGAATTCGCGATGGGCGTATCCGAGCGTCACGCCGCGCACATTACGCGCGAAAAAGGGGATGTTCACGATGGCAATGGCATAGAGCGCGTTCATCAGGCCCGGCCCCAGGGCAGCGACGATAGCCAGCGCCAAAAGGATGTAGGGAAAGGCCATCAGCATGTCGATGCCACGCATGATGGCATTGTCCGTGCGTCCACCCACATAGCCCGCGACAATGCCGATCACCGACCCGATCAGGGCGGCGATCAGCGTCGCCGTGAAGCCGACCGCAACGGACAGACGCGCGCCCCACAACAAGCCGGCTCAGGATATCGCGGCCAAGTTGATCCGTACCGAGAAGATGTCCGGCCGTCAGAACCGGCTTCAGCCGCTCTGCCGGCGCGGTGGCATCCGGATCGGGCAGAGGCAGGATCGGCACGAGCAAGGATCAAGAGAGCGATCAAGCCGATGAGCACGAGACCTGCTGCCGCGAGACGGTTGTTGAGCAGCAGCCGCCAGGACGTGATCCGTCCCGAAGCGACCTTGGGCGGGGTAACAGCAGAAACGGTACTCACGTGCGGATCCTCGGATCGAGCAGTGGATTGCGAGAACATCGGCCGACGAGGTTGAAGAGCACGTAGCTCGCGGCGACCACGAGCACTCCACCCTGGACCAGCAGGATGTCGCGGCGTGGAGATGGCCTTGACCAGCATGGCCCCGACGCCCGGCCACTGGAACACGGTCTCGATATAGACGGCGCCGCCGAGCACGAAGCCGGACTGGATGCCGATCACCGGAATGATGCTGACCAGTGCCGAGCCTTGAAACGCGTGGCCATAGATGACGCGCCGCTTCCTGACAGTCCCTTGGCACGGGCCGTGCGGACGAAGTCCTGCCTAAGCACTTCGAGCATGGCGCCCCGCGTAAGGCGTGCGATCACGCCTGTCGCCACGGCTGCCAGAGTGAACGCCGGCAGGACCAGATGGTAGAGAAGGTCGGGCAGGTCGCCGCCGCCATAGATCGCGTACATGCCGCTCGGCGGAAACCAGCGCAGGTTCACGGCGAAGCCGAGGATCAGCATCAGGCCGAGAAAGAAGGACGGGCGTCGAGATGCCGATCAGCACGAACAAGGTGATCGATGCGGTCGGCCCAGCCGAACTGGTGCACGGCCGAGACGATGCCCGCGATGAGGCCCAGCACGGCGCACAGCAGGAGCGCCGCGCCGGCGAGGACGAGCGTTGCCCGAAAAGCGCTCCATGACCTCATCGAGGACCGGGCGGTTGAGGGCGAAGGATCGGCCGCAGATCGCCCTGAAGCAGATTGCCGAGCCAGATCAGGTATTGCTGGACCAGGGGCTTGTCGAGCCCGAGGTGCGCGATTGATGCCGCTCGACGTTTTCAGGCGTTGCATAGGCGCCGAGGATGGCCGTCGCCGTATCCCCGGGAATGAGGGCCATCACCAGGAAGACGATGATCGACAGGCCGAAAAGGACGGGCACGACTGCAAGCAGACGCTTGAGAATATAGGCCGCCATGGCAACCTCCGGGAATGTCCCAGGCTGACGCCGGCAAGCGGTATGCCCGCCGGCATCAGCCGCAGGAGGATTACTGCTTCGTCACACCGTGCAGGTTGAGAAGGAATGAGGGCTGCAGCTTGAAGCCCTGGACAGCGGCAGTCGTGACCGCATTCTGCTTCCAGTTGGCGACAAACAGCCAGGGGGCATCGTCATGCACGATCTCCTGGACCTGGCCGTAAAGCTTGCCGCGTTCGGCCTGATCCGTCGACGTGCGCGCCTTCTCCAGCAACGCGTCAACCTCTGGGTTCGAATAATAGCCCGAGTTGAAGCCACCCTTGTCCGGCATCGCATCGCTGCGCAGCGTGAGATAGGGAACGGTGTCGGGATCATTCGTCATCCAGGCCATTTCGGCCATATCAGCCTGACCGTCGAGACCCTGGTTGACGCGGCCGAGGAAGGTATTCCACTCATAGGTCTCGATCTTCACGTTAAACCCGACGGCCTGGAGATCGGCCTGGATGGCCGCGCCCATTGTCACCGGATCTAGCATGCCCGAGCCGCCTTCAGTCACGTAGAACGTCAGTTCCGGCGCCTCGACACCTGCTTCGGCCAGCAAGGCCTTGGCCTTTTCGGGGTCGTAGGCATAGGGCTCGACCGAGCTTTCCACCCAGTTGAAGGCAGGCGGAATGGGACCAGCGGCCACGGTAGCCGTGCCCTGGAGCACATCGTTGACCAGCGTCTCCTTGTTGACGGCATAGTTGGCGGCCTGACGAACGCGCTTGTCGGCGAAAGGACCGCTCTTCGTGTTCAAGATACCGAACCACACATGCGGACCCGCCTGCTCGGCAACGGAGAACGCGGGATCCTGCTGGAAGGTGGTGAGATTGTCCGGCGGCACCTCGACCATCACGTCGATGCCTCCGGCAAGCATTTCCGCCACACGCGTGTTTGCATCCGTCACGGGCCGAAAGACGACGGCTTCGAGGGCCGCAGCCTCGCCCCAGTATTCCGGATTGCGCTCGACGACGACACGTTGGTTCGACAGCCATTCGGCAAACTTGAAGGGTCCGGTGCCCGAGGGGTTCCGGCCATAGTCGGCGCCATGCTGTTCCACAGCCGCCGGAGAAACGATCAGCCCTGTGGGATAGGCGAGATTGGACAGGAAGGGTGCAAACGCCTCGCTCAGCTTGAATTCGACCGTCTGGCCGTCAATCACGTTGACGGACTCGACGGAGGCAAAGTTGAACGACAGGGGAAATGGACCGGTGTTGTAGAAGGGATGGTCCTCTTTCAACATGCGGTCAAAGTTGAACTTCACCGCGTCGGCGGTGAAATCGGACCCGTCGTGAAACTTCACGCCCTGACGCAGCTTGAACGTATAGGTCTTGCCGTCCTCCGAGATATCCCAGCTCTCGGCAAGTGCCGGCTCGATCTCCAGCGTCCCGTCCTTGAAGCGCACAAGGCCCTCGTAAACATTCACCAGAATGCGGAAATCATTGGTGGCAGTGACCGTATGCGGATCGAGAGATTTCGGCTCGGCAATCTGCCCGACGACAAGGACATTGGGCGGGGTCTGCGCGCTCGCCGGCTGGGCGGCAATCATGGCGGCACTCAAGGCGGCAGCGGCAAATGCGCTCCGGAACAGCCTCTTCATGGGGAAATCCTTTCGATTTGGCATCCTGTATGCGCGCTATTAATTCACATCGATAACTCGAATGCAATAATTTATCATGATAGATAACAACCCCAGGCTTTCTCGCGGCGTGCCAATGCAGCGAGCACCGGCACTCATCACGCGTCGGATTTCGTCAGTGGACGGGATATTCGGCTGAGGTCTTTATGCGGTCGGCCGCGGCTGCACGAGGATCGCGCGGAAATCGTTGACATTGGTCAGGGTTGGGCCGGTGACAACCTGCGCGTCCAACGCCGCGAAGAAGGAATGGGCATCGTTTCGTTGCAGAGCGACCAACGGATCGCGTCGGCTTTCGACAGCTATTTTCAAAGTCTCGGGACCGATGACGGCGCCGGCGACCTCGGCTGCACCATCGACGCCGTCAGTATCGCAAGCGAGCGCATGGATACCTTCAGCGCCGTCCAGAACCACTGCAAGCGCCAGACAGAACTCGGCATTGGGTCCGCCAATGCCATCGCCGCGCCGTGTAACCGTCAACTCGCCGCCGGAGAGGAGCAGAACCGGCGCATCCCCCGCACGCAGGGAATGCTGAACGGCCAGCGCCTCCCTTGCCTGGGCTTCGGCGACAGCCCTCGCCTCGCCTTCCAGGGCATCACCAAGAACGCGCACGTCACAACCGGCCTCTCGGGCCAGCGCCGCAGCCGCCTCTAGCGATTGCCGGGGTGCGGCGTAGATGACGTTCTGCACGCAGGAAAGGCGCGGATCGTCTGGCCTGACGACCCCGGAGCCGCGCTCCAATGCCTCGCGAACCCCGCTTGGAAGCGCGACCTTCCATTGATCGACGACCGCGAGAGCGTCATCCGGGCTTGATGGATCGCCAACGGTCGGACCGGAGCCGATAAAGGCCGGATCGTCACCCGGCACATCCGAGATCATCAAGGCGAGGACCTGAGCCGGCCAGGCAGCGGCCGCCAATTGCCCACCCTTCACTCGGCTGAGATGTTTGCGGACCGTGTTGATCCGGTCGATCGGCGCGCCTGATGAAAGCAGCGCCTGATTGACCGCCTGCTTTTCGGCAAGCGAAACGCCCGGCACCGGCTGAACCAAGAGCGCCGAGGCACCGCCCGAGATCAGCGCCAGCACGAAATCGCCTTCTCCGGCACTTTCAACAAGAGCCAGCAAACGCGCCGTCGCCTCGAGGCCCGCCTCGTCTGGAACCGGATGGGCCGCCTCGACGATCTCGATGCCGCGACACGGCCGGCCATAGCCATAGCGCGTGATGACGAGACCTTCGCAAGGACCCCAGACCGCCTCGACCGCTTCCGCCATCCGGGCGCTCGCCTTGCCGGCACCGACGACGATCACCCGACCCTTCGGCTTTTCAGGTAGGAAATCCTTGAGCGACCGCATAGGGTCCGCCACCTCAACGGCACGGTCGAACAGCTGGCGGAGGAAAAGCTCTGGTCTTTCGATCATGCATTTGGCCCTCTCGAAGCCTTTCCCGACACAGCGATCCCGCCACGTCGACATCGGCGGTTGCCAGCGTACCGCTAGGCATGCCGGACCTGTGGCTGGATGCTACCGTCAAACTCCGTCTTGTCGCAACGCTCCGTCTGTCACAGACCACGCCACAAGACGGAGAAGATCTTGCTAGATCAGAACTCGCCTCTACCGGATTCTTCGAGAGGCAGGACCACCATCTGGGATCCGACGGGAACACGAGCGTGGAGATCGATGATGTCCTGGTTGAGCAGGCGAATGCATCCCGACGAGACGGATTGACCGATCGACCATGCCTCGTTGGTCCCATGGATCCGATAGAGGGTGTCCCGTCCGTTCTGGTAGAGGTAGAGCGCGCGCGCACCGAGCGGATTGTCGATGCCGCCCGGCAGGCCCTGAGCGAGCGGGCCGTAACGATCAGGCTCGCGAGCAATCATATTCTGCGTCGGCACCCAACCCGGCCAGCGCGCCTTGCGCATGATATCGCCCACACCCTGGAACTCGAGACCGGCCTTGGCGACACCGATGCCGTAGCGCATCGCCTTGTCACCCTCCATGACAAGATAGAGGAAGCGAGCATGCGGATCGACCACGATCGTGCCGGGCAAATAGGATGTACGATAATTCACGACCTGGCGGACATTGCGGGGATCCATCTTCGACACATCCACCGCAGGAATGATCTGTCCTCCGTCCTGCACTTCGGCATACATCGCCTGCAGCGCGGGGTCGACCGGCGGCGCAGCCGACTGGCGCTGCACACCCGAGGTTTGCGAGCAGGCGGTCAGCAGCAATGCGAGGCCGGCTGCCGCGCACACGCTTTTCAGGATCCGGACTGCCGGCATCACGTCACTGTATCTCATCTATTTGTCGGTCCTTGTATGCGGGCGATCTGGCGATGGCGAGATAACACGCCGCGCGCGAAGCCTCCCCGCACTGGGTTTAGGGTGCGCCCCTTTCAGAGCCGCATTTCCGGCAAGCCTTAAGCTGGCCGGACGTGGCTATAAAACGACGTTTTCTCACGGAAGCGTGATGAGCATGTTTGTGGTTTCGAGAATGGGGCTGAGAAGGCAGCAATCGGGTGAGGTGGCCGCAACGTCATCGTGCAGCAACGCCATTCACCAGGCCTTCCCACCTGGTGAATGGCGCCTCAACAGGCACGCCCGTAAATACGTGGCCGGCATCGATGCCCACGCGTCCCTTGATGGTCCAAGTTCAGAAATCGGCGGGCAGATGTCCGATCAGCTTGTCCAGCGTAACAGGGTAGTCGCGGACGCGAGCACCCGTAGCGTTGTAAATGGCGTTCGCAATCGCCGCCGATACGCCGCACAGGCCCAGTTCGCCGACACCCTTGGCCTTCATCGGTGAAGACATCGGATCCGTTTCGTCGAGGAAGATCACTTCTTGGCTCGGAATGTCCGCATGCACGGGCACTTCATACCCGGCGAGATCGTGATTGACGAAAAAGCCCTTCTTCGTATCGACGAAAAGCTCCTCGGAAAGAGCAGCGCCAATGCCCATCGTCATCGCACCGATAACCTGGCTCCGCGCGGTGATCGGGTTGAGAATGCGCCCGGCGGCACATACTGCCAACATGCGCCGAATGCGACATTCCCCGGTGACGATATCCACTCCGACCTCGACGAAATGCGCGCCGAAGGTCGATTGCTGATGGGTCTTGGAGAGATCACCCCATTCGATCGTGTCCTCGCCGACCAGAGCATCAGCACCGACGGCATCCGATAGCGGGATCGCATGATTGCCCGAGCGAACCTGACCGCCTTCGAATGTCACATCCTGCGCATTGAAGCCGAGTTTCTGGATAACGGCCTCGCGCAGCTTGACGCAGGCGGCATAGACGCCCGCTGTCGAACAATTGGCACCGAACTGACCGCCGGAGCCGGCAGAAACCGGAAAACTGGAATCGCCGAGCCGGACATCGACGTCCTCCAACGTTACCCCCATCATTTCGGCAGCGGTCTGCGCGATAATGGTGTAGCTGCCCGTGCCGATGTCGGTCATGTCGGTCTCGACGGTAATCCGGCCATCGCTTTCGAGCCGAACCCGGGCACCGGACTCAACCAGCAAGTTGTCGCGATAGGCTGCGGCCACACCGGTTCCGACAAGCCAGTTGCCGTCACGTCGGGCTCCCGGCTGTCCGCGGTCGCTCCATCCGAAGCGTTCCGCACCGAGCCGTAGACAACCGATCAGGTCGCGTTTCGAGAAGGGGCGATCCGGGCTCTCCGGATCGACCTGCGTGTCGTTGATGATCCTGAAGTCGACAGGATCGATACCAAGCTTTTCGGCCATCTCGTCCATGGCAATCTCGAGCGCCATCAGGCCCGGCGCCTCGCCCGGCGCACGCATCGCATTGCCCTCGGGCAGGTCGAGCGAGGCCAAACGCATGGCGGTCATGCGGTTTTCGCCCGCATAAAGAAGGCGCGTCTGGTTGACCGCCGTTTCGAGACTTCCCTCCGGCAGGTTGCCGGACCAGCTCTGATGCGCGATCGCCTCGATCTTGCCGTCGGTGTCGGCACCGATCCGGATGCGCTGGATTGTCGCCGGTCGGTGGGTGGTGTTGTTCATGATCAACGGCCTCGGCAGGGAAACCTTGACCGCGCACCGGGCAGCCTTGGCACCCAGCGCTGCAAGCACGGCATCCGCCCTAAGAAACAGCTTGCCGCCGAAGCCACCGCCGATGAAAGGCGACATCAGCCGGATCTTCTCCTTGTCCATGCCAAGGAAGGTCGCAAGATCCGTCCGCCACCAGTCGATCATCTGGCTCGAGGTCCAGATCTTCAGTTCATCGCCGTCCCAGACTGCCATCGAGGCATGCGGCTCCATCGCCGCATGCGACTGGTCCGGCGTGCTGTAATCGGCATCGAGCGTCACAGACGCGCGAGCATAGGCATGATCGAAGTCGCCAACGGCCGTGTCGGGCTTCTCATCTTCCGAAGGCTTTTCTGCCGCCTTCATGGCCTCGGCCAGATCGAAAGACCCTTCCTCGCGCTCGTAGGACACGTCGATCAGCGAAGCCGCCGCCCGCGCCTGTTCGAATGTCTCGGCAACGACAAGGGCGATTGCCTGATGATAGTGCTGCACGACGTCACCGCCGAAGAGCGTCGCCGTATTGTGCTCACCCTTCTCGCGGCTTCCGACATCAAGTGTGGTGACCACCGCAAGAACGCCAGGCGCCTGCCGGGCGCTCTCGCTGTCGATGGAGAGGATACGCCCCTTGGCAATGCCGGCCGCCACCGGATAGCCAAAGGCGACCGAGAGGCCGAGATCCCGGTGCTCGTAGGCATAGGTGGCGCGACCCGTCGTCTTGAGCTCGCCGTCGATCCGTCGGGTGGGTCGGCCGACCACCGTCAGATTGTCGATGGGATTGGTCGTTTCTGGCCTGTCGAACTTCATGAGCTTTTATCCTTGGCTTGCGCAATGACGGCGCCCAGCAAGCGCTCCACGAGCGAGAGCTTGAAACGGTTCTGATCCGTCGCTCGGGCGTCAGCCAGCAAGACTGCGACCGTCGCTTGAGCACCGTTGGGCAATTGCGCCTCCGCATCTTCGATCCGCCAAGGCTTGTGTGCGACGCCTCCGAGAGCGATCCGCCCGGAACCGTCCGGCTGAATCACGGCGGCGACAGAAACAAGCGCGAAGGCATAAGACGCCCGGTCGCGAACCTTGCGATAGATCTGGGTACCGCCGATCGGCGGCGGCAGACAGACCGCCGCGATGATCTCGCCCTGCTCCAGGACCGTTTCGATATCCGGCGTGTCTCCCGGCAGACGATGAAAGTCCGCGATCGGAATGGCCCGGCGGCTGCCATCGGCCCTCACCGTCTCGACGATGGCATCAAGCGCGCGCATCGCAACGGCCATGTCGCTCGGATGGGTCGCGATGCAGGCGTCGCTCACCCCGAGGACCGCATGCTGCCGACTGAAGCCGCCGATGGCCGAACAGCCGCTGCCCGGCTGCCGCTTGTTGCAGGGCTGATTGGTATCGTAGAAGTAGGGACAGCGCGTCCGCTGCAGAAGGTTTCCGCCGGTCGTGGCGCGGTTGCGCAACTGCCCGGAGGCACCGGAAAGCAGCGCTCGGGCCAGCAGCGGATAGTCTCGACGGACAATCTCATGGGCGGCCAGATCGGTATTGCGCACCATGGCGCCGATCCGCAGGCCGCCTTCAGACGTCGGTGCGATCTTGTTGAAGTCCAGCCCGTTGACATCGATCAGGTGGGTCGGCGTCTCGATTTCGAGCTTCATCAGATCCAGAAGATTGGTACCGCCCGCGATGAACTTCGCGCCAGGATTGGAGGCGGCAATTTGCGCTGCCGCTTCGGCCGAGGCCGCGCGTTCGTAAGTGAAAGCTTTCATGAGCGTGTTTCCGCAACCTCGGTAATGGCATCGACGATGTTGGAATAGGCACCGCAGCGACAGATGTTTCCGCTCATCCGCTCGCGAATCTCCTCGGCAGTCGGTCGTGCCTTGTTCATCAGGTCATCGGTAACGTGGCTGGGGATGTCGGCCGCGATCTCTTCGAGCATCGCGACCGAGGAACAGATCTGGCCGGGCGTGCAATAACCACACTGGAAGCCGTCATGCTTCACAAAAGCGGCCTGCATCGGGTGCAGGTCGCCGGGCGCGCCCAGCCCCTCGATCGTGGTGACCTCGGCGCCCTCGTTCATGACGGCAAGTGTCAAACATGAATTGACCCGACGTCCGTCGACGATGACGGTGCAGGCACCGCACTGACCATGATCACAGCCCTTCTTCGTACCCGTGAGCTGCAGGTGTTCTCGCAAGAGGTCGAGCAACGTGGTTCGGTTGTCGACGTCGATCTCGCAGGATGTCCGGTTCACCGTCAGGCGAACCATGCTAGTCTTATTCATCAACTCACCTCGTTATCGAGTGCCCTAGGACCGGTTCCAGCCTGTCCGCCGGAATCCGATGAACATTCGACCAGCTGTGGCCCGCGCCAAGTTTGCAAAAGCCGCCCGTCCCGACTTTGTTCCAACCGATATCAGATCCTGTTGGGCGTGAGTTGTCTGCCCGTGAGAGGATCGACAGTGGCGCACGCCAAGCCCTTTGGGCGATACCGGCTCGCGGCTTGGGCTTTGTGCTTGCATGCAGCGCCCACAAGAGCTTAACATGAGTATCAAAGACATGTTTTTGCCATCAGCACCGCCGTGAGTTTTCCCCCGTGCATCCAGCAACCACCTCGCTTTTCAACCGACTGATGTTGGACCCGCGCAAAAATAAAGGGCGGGTGCATAGCTGCCATGGTGAGGTGTCCCGCCTCTGTCGGAATGCATCGTTGCGAAAGGCAGGCAGCAATTGACTTGGGACATCCACAATCTCTTTCGGCGCCACGCGCCGGGAATGGCAAGATCATTGCAGCGGAACGGTATCAATCCTGATGTCGCGGCGGATCTGACGCAGGACGCCTTCGTGCGCGTGATCGCAAAGCCACCTGGAGAAGCTGCGGAAAACCACAATCCGGGCGCCGATCTTTACCGAGCGGCCCGAAATCTCGGAATCAATCACAAGCGACGCGAAGCGCTGATCAAGACGGTGTCACTCGATGACGAGGAGGCAATCAACATTGCCGACCCGGCCCCGTCTCCAGACAGAATAGTCTATTCTTGTCAGTGCCTCGTGCAAACGCATCAGGCACTGTCCGAACTGCCAGAACGTACGCGCCTGGCCTTTGAGATGCACAGGCTCGGCGAAAGGACGATCGCCGAAGTGGCAGAAGAACTTGGCATATCGACGACAAGAGCCTGGTCCCTGATCCGCGACGCCTACCGTCATCTCGTCCTTCGCGTTGACGTGCTCTGATTTCTCGACCTAAAGGCGGAAAATTCGCAATGCTCGATTGTATTGAGTATCAGAGGCGCACCAGACAGCGACGCCCTCCGGAAAATACGAGATGAGCGAGACGAAACCCGATCAGCAGCGGTTGCTCGACGAAGCGATCGATCTGATGATCCGCCAGCAAAACGATCCGGACAATCCCGTTTCCGAGGAGTTGATCCGGGCGTGGCGCGGCCGCAGCCAGCACCATCAGGATATCTGGGCGCGTGTGTCCCGGGTCCACGGTGCATCAGGCACGCTTCTGAATGAGAAGCGACGCATTGAGCGCAGCGAGAGCCTCGGTCTGACGCGCCGCAATTTCATGGTTGGCGGCCTGACCATTCTGGGGCTCGGATCGGCCGCCTATTCCTTCGCCCCCGGCATGCTGATGGAAGCTCGTGCGGACCATAGGAGCGACAAGGGAGAAATCCGTCGCGTCACGCTTCCCGACGGCAGTATTGCGACACTCGGTCCCGAAAGCGCTATCGCGGTGAACTTTGGCATGGAGCGGCGGGAGATCGAACTCTTGGCCGGCATGTGCTTTTTTGAGGTGGCCAGTGAGTTGAACCGACCGTTTTCGGTCGTTTGCGCAGATTTGCGCGCCACGGCTCTCGGGACTGCCTTCGACGTCTCGAATGACGATGACAGCGTGACGGTTACCGTGGATCATGGACTCGTGGATGTGCACGCCTCGAATGCGCTGCTTCAGGCCGGTGTCCAGCTCGAAGACGGGCAATGGCTGACCATGGATGCCGGCTCGGGTCGGATTGATCGTGGCCAGAAGGAAAGCAGTCAGATCGCCACATGGCGCGATAGTTTGATCATCGCAGATGAAGAAAG
Source organism: Allorhizobium sp. (assembly GCA_045377275.1). GTDB lineage: Bacteria > Pseudomonadota > Alphaproteobacteria > Rhizobiales > Rhizobiaceae > Allorhizobium. The sequence goes on from JBJIOA010000017.1 coordinate 105,481, forward strand.
GGTGGACGCGCTCGTCTCGCGCATCGGCCGCTGGATACCGGGACGCATTGTCATCGCCGATCCCTCTGTCGGCGCCCAACGCGTCAGCGGCATTTTCGATCTCACCGACCCGCTTCGCACGCTGGAAGCAGTGGTGCATCCGACGGGCTCTCGCGTCCGTCAGGTCACGTCTTTTGTCACGGTGGTCTCGCCACTGTGACGCCATCCGAAAAAACTTGAGAAAAAGAGTGAAAATTTCCGGATCCCGACTGTAACAGTCTTAGGGACAGAAATCGGAAGATGCTCAGGCATGGCCTGTCCCTGCACACGCGTTGCAGAGTTGGAGAGGTCTAAAGGCTATGGGGCACGGGATTCGTCGTCAATTTTTCAAAGGTAAGGTCAGGGCGCTGGCGACCGCGCTTCTGGTTTCGACCGCGATCGGTGCAGGTCTGACCGCCCCGGCCAATCAGGCCTTCGCGCAAAGCAGCCCGCAGTCGTCCTTTTCCGTGCCGGCTGGTCCGCTGCACAATGCCTTGACCGTCTTCGGTCGGCAGGCTGGCCTGCAGGTCACCTATCTGTCAGCCGCAGCGAACGGGAAAACGTCTCCCGGTTTTTCCGGCGCAGCAACGCGCGAGCAGGCGCTTGCCGAAATCCTTGCGGGCTCCGGCCTCATCTATTCCTTCCCGAATGCCGGTACGGTGGCAATTTCGGCACCGGCGTCGGGTACTGGCAACATTGCTGCTGACGGCTCGACACAGCTGAACACGATCGAGGTCCAGGGCGAAACGCTGGGGGCCGGTCGATGGCATAGTGGCAACTCAAAGTGCGACCGGCACGAAGACCGGCACCCCGCTAAAGAACACGCCGCAGGCCGTAAACGTGGTCACCCGCGACCAGATGGCAGCACAGGGTGCCGCGACCGTCACCCAGGTCCTGCGCTATACGCCGGGCGTCGTGGCCCAGTACTCGGACACCGATGTCAGGCATGACTGGTTGACCGTTCGCGGCTTCGTGCCGGGCCGATACCGTGACGGATTGCGGCTTCCCTTCGGCGCGCGCGGATACTCCCAGCCGAAGATAGAGCCCTATGGTCTAGAGCGTACCGAGATCCTGAAGGGCCCGGCTTCGGTGCTTTACGGTCAGGGTCTGCCCGGCGGCATGCTCAACATGTTGAGCAAACGTCCTCAAAACGAGGAAATCCGGGAAGTCGAACTGCAATATGGCAGTCACGATCGCTTCCAGGCAGCCTTCGATGTCGGCGGAAAGCTCGATGAAGAAGGAACGTCGCTCTATCGCATGGTCGGCGTCGGCCGGCTGAGCGATACGCAATACAACTATGTCGAAGAGCGTAAAAGCTATATCGCGCCGTCCTTCACCTTCCAGCCCGATGAAGGAACCTCTCTCACCCTGCTGGGCGAATACCAGAACATCGATTCTCCCGGTGGCGGTGGCGCTCCCGCGCTGACCGCGAACGGCACGCTCTACACCAACATCTACGCAGCACTTCCGCGCGACGCCTTTCTCGGAGAACCCAGCTACGACCGCTTCAGGAACGAACAGGCCTTCGTGGGCTACGAGTTCAGCCACGACTTCGACGAGACATGGACCTTCAAGCAGAACCTGCGTTACGGCTATGTCGATACCGACACCCAGCGCGTTCAGGCTTATTGCGCCTCGGCTGCCGCGTGCAACCCGTCGGCTCTCTACCGCTACGCCTGGGCCTTCCCGGAAACTTCACGCCTCTTCACCGTCGACAATCAGGCAATTGCTCGCTTCTCGACCGGGGACATGTCCCATACGGCGATCTTCGGCCTGGACTATTCCTTCGAGGATAGTCGCTTCGAAGAATTGGCGCTTGCTGGCATAGCCACCCCAATCAACGTCTACGATCCAGTTTACGGTGCAACCAGCATCACGCGACCTGCAACATCGCTCCGCATCGACCAGGATCGTTCGCAGGCAGGGATTTACGCGCAGGACCAGATCGAATGGGGCAATGCGGTCTTTTCGTTGGGCGGTCGTTATGACTGGGCCAACACGGAAACGCGCGAGCGCACCAGCAGCAAAGACGCGACCGTCGAGCAGAAGGATGGCAAGTTCACCTGGAGAACCGGTCTCGTCTACAATTTCGACAACGGCTTCTCTCCTTACGCAAGCTATTCGACCTCGTTCAATCCAGCAAGCGGCACGAGCAGGCTGGCCGTCCCGTTCGATCCAACCACCGGCGAGCAGTTCGAAGTCGGCCTGAGGTACCAGCTCGAAGGCATGAACAGCTTCGTCTCCCTGTCGACCTACCAGATGACTCAGCAGAACGTTCTGACGCCCGACCCGGTGAACACGACCTATCGTGTGCAGACTGGCGAGGTGCGGATGCGCGGTCTTGAGCTGGAGGGCAAGGCGGAACTGAATGACGCATTTTCGGTAATTGCCTCCTATGCCTATACCGACAGCGAAATCACTCGCGACAATCCGAACAGCTCAGGCGTGAGCAACCAAGGCAAACGCCTCGCATTCGTGCCGCAACAACAGGCAGCCCTCTGGCTGGATTACAGCGTCCAGTCCGATGATGTCTGGGGCGGCCTGAGCTTCGGCGGCGGCGCGCGTTATGTCGGCCAGACCTACGGCGACAACGCCAATGTCTATGATGTGCCCGGCTATACCCTGTTCGATGCAGCCATCCGATATGACTTCGGCAAGGCGGATCCCAAGCTGGAAGGCCTCAAGGCGTCTCTCAACGTCAGCAACCTCTTCGACAAGAAGTATGTCTCCTCCTGCATAGGCACCACCGGATGCTATTGGGGCGAAGGACGCACGATCTACGGAACGCTGAAATACAGCTGGTGACGGCCTCCGTGAGAACCATTGCAAATAATGCCTTGTCGCGGCGGAGCTTTTCCGCCGCGATGCTGGCGATTCTGGCCAAGCCGCAGTACGTCCGCGCGCAACAGCCAGAGCCGCGCTTAGCCGCGCTCGACTGGGCCTGGGCCGAAACCCTGCTAGCGCTTGGTGCTCGCCCCTATGCGATTGCGGAAGCCGAACTCTACCGGGAAAGTGTGGTGATGCCCGAGCTGCCACGTGACGTCATCGACCTCGGCTTGCGCTCCTGGCCCAACATGGAGCTACTCAAATCGCTGCGACCAGATCTTATCCTCACCCAGGCCGGCTATGGCATGCAGGCGGAATCGCTTGAGCCGATCGCGCCGACACTGGCCCTGCCACTTTTCACAGCCGAACGCCGCCCGCTGCAACTCGCCGAAGCCGGCCTAGATGCTATCGCGGCGCGAATACAGCGCGAGCAGCAGGCCCTCCAATACAAGGTCGAATTTGAGCAGAAGCTCTCAGAAATCCGAACCAGTCTGCGCTCCTATGACGGACGCCCCCTGCTGCTCGTCAAATTCGCCGACGAGCGCATTCTCGACATCTACGGCCCCGGCAGCCTGTTTCATGACGTGCTTGGTCGACTCGGCCTTGAAAACGCCTGGACAGAAGCTGGCAATCACTGGGGTTTCTCGACCTCGGGGCTAGATGCGGTTGCACGAAATCCGAAGGCAAGGCTTGTGATTATCGAGCCAGGCCCACCCGAAGAACTTTTCGAGAGCGCCTTGTGGAGGGCCATTCCCTCCGTGAGGGCAAACCGTGTCACGACCATCCCGCCGACCTGGGTCTTCGGCGCCCTGCCGTCTGCCCTGCGCTTTGCGACCATCCTCGGAAAGGCGCTGCAACCGGTATGAAGCACCGTCCCCTCCTTCTGTTCATACTGCTGCTTTTGTCTGCACTTGCGCTGACCATTCTGGGCTATAGCAGCCATGTTCCCCTGCCCCGGATCATGGCGGCGATCCTCGATCCCGCGCCGGACAGCTTCGGCGAAATCTATCTGCACTACGCCCTTCTCCCACGCATTTTTGTGGCGCTGTTTGCTGGAGCTGCCCTCTCACTGTCCGGAGTGATCTTCCAACAGGTCCTGAAGAACCCTCTGGCGGAACCCAGCACGCTGGGGCTTCTGTCCGGAGCGCAACTTGCCATCACGCTCGCGGCACTCGCAGCACCGGGCATGGCGGCATGGTTTATCGAACTATCCGCCGTCACCGGAGCCCTGGCCACGCTTGGGCTTGTCATGCTGCTCGCGTCGAGAGATGGCTTTTCCCCCGTCACCATGCTCCTCGCCGGCATGATCATCAGTTTCTTTGCGGGAACTGCCTCAGTCGTACTGGCGCTCCTCAACCATGAATATCTGCGCTCTGTCTTCATCTGGGCCAGCGGATCGCTCGTTCAGAACGATTATTTGAATGGCGTCGCACTGTCCTGGCGCTTGGCAGTCTGCATTCCGATGCTTGTGTTTTTGGTTCGGCCCCTGGCGATTGCCGGGCTGGACGATGCCAGCGGCCGCAGTCTCGGCGTACCCGTCCGGACATTCAGGCTCGTCGCCTTGTTCATCGCATCGGTTCTGGCCGCCTTCGTTGTGGCAAGGGTCGGCGTCATTGCCTTCATCGGCCTCGCCGCGCCGCACCTGGCGAGAGTGGCAGGCGCCCGAACCTTCTCGGAGCGCTTGTTGTGGTCCCCGCTTCTGGGCGGAGCGCTCCTGCTTCTCGCCGATGGCTCGGTGCTGGTCATGGCGCGCTACATGGCCGAAGTACCCACCGGCACGGCAACCGCATTTTTCGGCGCGTTTATGTTGCTTGTGCTTTTGAAGAACATGCCTCCAACGGCGCTGAGCGCGGAAGCCCGTACGCCCACCTTCAGCCCGCGCCACCGCCCGCGCTTTGCTCTGCTCATCGCGATCGTGATGATGAGCCTGGTCGCCGCCTTCTCTCTGACAGAGCAGTTTTTCATCGATAACCTTCCATCGGCGGAACTGTTTTCGGGTCGATGGCCGCGCATTCTTTCGGCGGCCTCGGCCGGCGCCATGCTGGCGCTCGCCGGCACGATCATGCAGTCGGTCACGGCCAATCCGCTGGCGAGCCCCGAAGGCCTCGGCGTGAGTTCTGGGGCAGCGCTTGGCATTGTCGCGACCCTCCTGCTGGCCGGCACCTTCTCTCCGCTGGTCATGCTGCTCGGCGGCATTGGCGGGGCGCTTGCGACATTTCTCGTGATGATGGCCATCACCGCTAAATCCGCCCACGCGCCCGGGCAGGTCCTGCTCGCAGGTGCCGCCATCGGCACCTTTGCCGCCACGCTCATCACTGTTGTGTTGGCAAGCGGCGATCCGCGTGCGGTCTATGTGCTGGCCTGGTCCATGGGGCCGACCTACCGCGCAACCGCAATCACCGGCTTGGCGGGACTGGCCGTGTTGGTGGTCGCTCTTGCTCTGGTCCCTCTTGTTCGACGCTGGCTGCAAATCCTGCCACTCGGAGACCAGGCGGCGCGCGAACTGGGTCTTGCCCCAAGACGGTCCCGGACCGCGCTCCTGTCCCTGTCGGCCGTCCTGACAGCCAGTGCGACCTTGATAGTCGGCCCCTTGAGCTTTGTCGGACTGATCGCCCCCCATATCGCGGCGTTGACCACGCCTCCAAAACCACTGAACCGAACCTTGTGTGCGGCAGCCATCGGGGCGGCCTTGATGACCGCGGCTGACTGGCTCGGTCGCAGCATTCATTTTCCTTACGAGATCCCGGCAGGCGTCCTCGCGGCCTTCGTCGGTGGGCCTTACTTCCTCTGGCTGCTGTACCGGAGGCACCCATGAACGGCCTCAGTAGCCCGGAGGAACTGCTCTCGCGATTGAGCGGCCCGCTGGCGCCGATCAGGGACAGACTGTCCTATGGACCGGAATTCCGCAGGATGGTGCCATCCGCTCAGGTCCTGGAAGCCGATGTCTTTGCCTATCTCATACAATGCTATGCAGGTCGCTTTGGCGTATCGCCGGACGGCTATCTGGTTTCCCTGTGGTCGCAGAAATATATGGCGACGGTCATCATCCCCGTCATGGCCCTATCGATGATCGGGGGAAAAGCCGTGAGTGCTGGCATCGAGAGCACAGCGTTCGTCGTCGATGACGACGGCGAGCCGGTCGGATTGCGCCTCCCTTCCGATTTCACGACAGAAGAGGCAGATCAGGCAGCCTCCCTGTTGGTCACCACGCACCTGACCCCAATCATTGAGGCCTTGGCAGGGCGCAGCGGCCTGTCGAGAAAGGTCTTCTGGGGCAATGCGGCGCATTATCTCGAGTGGATTATCCGGCAACTTCCTGGGAAAATGTCGGGCTTTGCCCTCCCCGCCCCGATGACGGACGCCATCCGCTATGTCGAGGAAGACGGACTGCGCGTGCGTCGCCGGAAAGTCTGCTGTCTGAGGGATCGCATTCCGGGCGTCGAGGATTGCGGCACCCTTTGCCCAGATCGAGTAAAAAGGATCAAATCTTGAACAGACAGAGATCGACCTTCTCACTCTGCGACGTCGCGTTCGACGTGGCCGAGCGGCCAATTCTTGCACCGTTGACGCTCGACATTCCTATGGACGGCCAGGTTCACGGACTGATCGGGCACAACGGCTCCGGCAAATCGACGCTGCTGAAGCTTCTGGCACGTCAGCAAGCGCCAACGAGCGGAAGCATCAACCTGGACGGAAAGCCGCTCAACGCTTGGGGCGACCGGGCATTGGCGCGCAAGGTGGCCTATCTGGCGCAGCACCTACCCTCTGCGGCCGGAATGACCGTTCGCGAACTCGTGTCGCTGGGACGCTATCCCTGGCATGGCGCGCTCGGTCGATTTGGCGAAGTGGACAGACAAAAGACAGAAGAAGCAATCGAATTGACCGGCGTCGCCCTGCTCGCCGACCGCCTCGTCGACACCCTCTCCGGCGGCGAACGACAGCGCGCATGGCTCGCCATGCTGGTGGCTCAGGATACGGAATGCCTGCTGCTTGACGAACCAATCTCGGCCCTCGACATTGCCCACCAGATCGAGGTGCTATCACTGATCCGCAAACTGTCTCAGGAGAAAGGTCTCGGTATCATGATCGTGCTGCACGATATCAACATGGCGTCCCGCTTCTGCGATACCATCACCGCTCTCCATTCTGGCCGCATGATCATAGAGGGAGCACCGGAGACGATCATGACGTCTGAAACATTGCAGAGAGTCTATGGTGTGCCGATGGACGTCATGGCCCATGAACCAACTGGAAAACCTTTGGCAATTGCGCGCTAAGGCGCATAATTCCGATGAGCTGCCTCCCTGCTTGTCCGACCAACCCGGCAAAGATCGAGACCGCCAAGCGTCGCACTCGCCAAATGGTGGCACCGGGAAAGAAACATTAGATAATAAAAATATAAAGATTGAAATATAACTGGGCTCACCTAAAATCGCTTTGAGCATCAAATCTCTGCGGCAATAGACGTGGCCCAGCGCTGACCAGCAACTGCGGTCGGGACGCCAGCCCACCGACTCCCCCAGAAAAGGCCACGCCAGTATTAACCGAATCTTAAACAAGACCTTCCTGAAAGGTACTGGCCATGGTAAGTTTATCCCTAGAGGGGTAGGGGTAATGCTTGTACGTGTCGCGTTTGTAGACGATCACCCGATACTGTTGGAGGGCCTGGTCAGCCTGTACAGGACCAAGGCTGATCTAGATGTTGTGGCCATGGGTCACACCACCGTAGATGCCTTGAATATCGTCGAGGACCACCACCCGGACGTGATCGTCATGGATCTGAGCATGCCGGGAGATTCCTTCGCCGCGATCGATGTCATGCTCGCGTCCTATCCTGCCACCAAGGTGATCGTTTTCACGGCTTCCAGCGCGATCCAGCCTGCCGTGGAACTCATCGAAGCCGGTATCAGCGGTTATGTCCTAAAGGGCGCATCGTCTTCGGATTTGCATCACGCCATCATCAGTGCGCATAGCGGCGAGACCTACATCACACCCGGCTTTGCGACCAAAGTGATCGTGTCGATGAAAACGTCGGAGATGCGTCGCAAAGCACAGCCGCGTGAGCGGCTACACCATCGTGAAGAGCAGATCGTCAGTGGCCTGCTCAAGGGCATGACGAACAGGGAAATCGGCGTCAGTCTGAACATCAGCGAAAAGACGGTCAAACACTACATGACTTCACTGATGAGCAAACTCAACGTCCGCAATCGCGTAGAACTCGTGATCGCCGTCAGGAACCGGACATCACCACGGGACCGGGTCGCAAACTGATAATTCAGTCGGCATTTCCAATCGGCAGGCTCGCAACCACGAATGAACCGTTTCGGCGGGGGAAGTAGCGGACCCGACCACCAAATGTGCGAACGCGCCGCTTCTGGCTGACCTTGCCCAATCGAGCCCTCTGCACCTCACGTTTCGACGATAAGACCGGGCGCTGACCAATATCCACCACAGCAACGAACAGGCGTCCGCTTTTGTAGCTGCAACGCACCATCTGAGAATTGCTGTTGGCGTGACGATAGCTGTTCATCAGCCCTTCGAGAACGAACCGGTAAAGGCAGATCGACAGATCGGGAATGCGCAGGTCCGTGCCGGCGCATCCAGTCAAAACCGTTTCACGTCCCGTGATCTCGAGATAACGCTTGGTTGCTAGCTGAAGAGCTTCGTCGATGGAGGCGTCCTCAAGCTCGGGAAGCACCAACCCTGCCGACAGGTTGCGTACCTCATCGAGAACACTGCCCACGAGATCCAGGATCTTGGCAAGGGCATCCCGCATCTCTGGGGAGACATCCGGCCTCGGCGTGACCAGATCGCTCAAGCGCAGTTTCAGGAGCGTGAGAAGCTGCACCGATCCGTCATGCAGGTCCGCACCGATCTGATCCAGGATGCGCTCGTTCAGCTTGCCGGCTTCTGTCCGCGCATTGTCGGCAAGGAGGCGCAGGCGATTGTTTTCGACCGACAACTCGATGGCGTTGCGGAGACTTTCCTTCAGAGTTCTGCGCTGCTGTTCGATAAGTTGCGCGCCTCGCCGGACCACCAGATAGAGCAGTGACAGCATCGGCACAGACAGAAGAAGGACGCCAGCCATCGACGTTTGCCGGGTTTCGGCAATCTGCCGTTCGAGCACTTCGGATTCTTCGTAGACCTCGCCCGCCAGCAGAACCTCGCCCTCGGGCGACCTGACGAGAGGACTGTAGACCTCCAGAAGAGACTGGGCTTCCTCTTCGTCCGTATAGGTGTGCTTGGCAACCGTGGTCCGGGAGACGATCGTCCTTCCGGCGAGGGCTTGTTCGAGCTCCTCGAAAAGCGCCGGCCCGTCCGTGGGCGCAGCTGGATAGACCTGTCGGCCATCGGCGGACCAGATCTTGATGTTGATGACCCGCTGCCCCGGAGGCCCGGTCCCGATCAGGCTGGAAACACGGGCTTGGAATTGCTCGTCGAAGCGAAACTCCCCGTCCTCAGCGCGCTCCAGCAGGGGGGCGACGAGGGTCTGCAATCTGACGGCTCCTGCAGAGCCCGCAGCATTCAGAGCCGCCTTCTCGACCTGCGCGGCGACAAACAGGCTCACGCCCGTCATCAGGCCAAAGACGATCAGCGATGCAGCAATCAGGAACTGTGCCGATAGCGACAGGGATTTCAGCCTGAGCCACGCGCCCTGGACCAGGGATGGCGGCGGAGGTTCAGGTAAAGACGCATTCCACTTGGTGTTCATTACACCGGGCCGAGTTCTGTCCAGAATTTCAGCATCAGCTCTCCTCCCTCCCCGCGCTTTCACACGCACTCACTCTAATGCCTTTTCCTGCCTACACTTGAGTTTGGATTGATGCACGCTTCTGTCTTCTTGTCGATCAAGTTCGATAGAAGTTCAGACCAAGGTCCGAACTAAATTTGGACTTTGATCCATGTTTTCGCGGGACCAAGTACCCTTACCATTCCGCGTGGCTGTGAGACCCTGCTTGCCTGACAAAACCCTGACAGGACGTACAGGGACGAACACCGGAGGCGGGGGCTTCCCCGGATAAAATCATGGTCCAGGTCAACCAGCACGATCTCGAATTCATCTTGCGCCAGATCAAGATCGCCGAGGCGAACTCGGTCGCTCACTCGGGCAACAACGCGAGGGCATTGACCAATATTTGGGTCGATGAACTCGGCAATGTTGTATCGGACGGCGCGCCCGGCGCGACGCTCGCCATCAGCGCCGAGCACGTTCCCTACGGTCTGCGCACCGTTGACGGCAGCTTCAACAATCTGGGTGCCGGCCGCGAAAACTGGGGTGCTGTCGATCAGCCGTTCCTCGATCTGCTTGGCGACGAGTGGCGCGCAACCGACGGGGACACGTTCACACTCCAGTCTGGTACGGTTGTGACAGGCGACTACAACCCGACCGGCGCCGTCGCCGATGCGGATCCCCGACTGATTTCCAACCTCATCGTCGACCAGACGCTGTCCAACCCCGCCGCCATTTACACCGCACTCGTGCAGGCCGGCTACTCCGGCAATCTAATGGCTGCGGTCAATGACATCAGGGCCGACTTTGCAGCAGCTCTCCAAGCTGTGACGCCGTCGAACACCGCTCCTTTCAAGACGGACGCAGTCTTGATCGCGGAGGCCACCAAACGGGTGGCCGCCGACATTGAGGCCGAATACAGCATCAAGTTCGACGGCCCCTCTATCCTGATCGAGAACGTCGCACCCGACGAAGGCCTCTCGGCGCCCTACAATTCCTGGTTCACGCTGTTCGGCCAGTTCTTCGACCACGGCCTCGACTTGGTGCAGAAGGGCGGCAACGAGAAGATCTACATTCCGCTGGCTCCAGATGACCCGCTCTACGTGCCCGGAAGCTTCACCAACTACATGGTGCTGACGCGCGCCCCGCAGACGCCGCTCAATCTGACGACGCCATTCGTCGATCAGAACCAGACCTATTCCTCGGTCGCGTCCAAGCAGCTCTTCCTGCGTGAGTACAAAATGGTCGACGACAAGCCCGTATCGACCGGTCACCTGCTCGAAGGCGCGAAGGGCATCGCCACCTGGGGCGAAGTCAAGGCACAGGCGCGTGAGATGCTCGGCATCAACCTGACCGACGAATTTGTCGGGGCGGTGCCGTTGTTCAAGATGGATGCCTACGGCGAATTCGTCCGCGGCCCGAACGGCCTGCCGATGGTCGCCACCGGTACCCCCAACAATATCGTATGGGTCGAAGGCAACCTCACCACGCCGATCAGCCTTGCAAATGCCGTTCTGACAAACCACGCCTTCCTCGACGATATCGCGCACCTCGCAGTGCCCGTCGTGGTGAACGGAGCACTTGCTCCGGATGGCGACGTTGCCAAGCGGGACCCTGTCACTGGAGAGCTAGTCCTCGATCAGGATAGGAAACCAGTTGATGGCATCGGGCTGAAGAATGCGGACGGCACATCGCCAATCCCGAACGGCCGAGGACAATACTCCGTCTATGACAACGAGCTCCTCGATGCACATTTCGTCACGGGCGACGGTCGCGGCAATGAAAACATCGGCCTGACTGCCGTTCACCATATTTTCCACTCCGAGCACAACCGCATCGTCGAACAGGTCAAGGAACAGGCGATTGCGGCGGCTCAGAACGGTGATTTCGCCTTCCTGAACGAATGGCTTGCGACAGATATCCAGTCGCTGCCAGGTGGCAATCTCGCAGCCATCAAGAGCGCGCTGAACTGGGACGGTGAGCGCCTTTTCCAGGCTGCTCGCTTCACCACGGAAATGCAGTACCAACACCTGGTCTTCGAAGAGTTTGCCCGCAAAATCCAGCCGGACGTCGATGCCTTCGTGTTCAACCCGTCGATGGACATCAACCCGGCAATCTTTGCCGAGTTCGCGCATGTGGTCTATCGCTTCGGCCATTCGATGCTGAATGAGACGGTGGACAGCATCGATGCGACGGGGAAGTCGACCTCGATGGATCTCTTCACCGCGTTCCTCAATCCAATAGCATACGCACCAGGTGAGATCACGGCAGATCAAGGGGCCGGTGCCGTCATTCGCGGCATGACCGGCCAGGTCGGCAACGAGATCGACGAATTCGTCACGGACGTTCTGCGCAACCATCTGGTTGGCATTCCGCTCGACCTTGCGGCGCTGAACATCGCTCGTGGCCGCGAGACCGGTCTTCCTGGCCTCAATGCAGCGCGCGCTCAGTTCAAGGAAATTGCCAACGGCGACACACAGCTCGACCCCTACAAGAACTGGGTCGACTTCGGCATGAACCTCAAGAACCCGGCCTCGATCGTAAACTTCATCGCGGCCTATGGAACGCATGAGTCTATCACGTCCGCGACAACTGCAGATGCAAAGCGCGAAGCGGCGATGAACTTGGTGTTCCAGACAGTCGACTCTCCTGCTGACCGCCTGGACTTCCTGAATGGTATCGACAATGGCACCAATGACTACTTCACCGATCTCGGCGGCCTCAACGACGTCGATCTCTGGATTGGCGGTCTGGCCGAGAAAAAGATGGCTTTCGGCGGCATGCTGGGCTCGACCTTCTCCTTCGTCTTCGAACTCCAGCTTGAAAACCTGCAGAACGGCGACCGTTTCTACTATCTGTCGCGCACCCAGGGTCTGAACCTTCTCAACGAACTGGAAGCCAATTCCTTCGCCGAAATGGTCATCCGCAACACCGATATCGGCGAGACCGGATATGCCGTGCCGGGCGACATCTTCTCAGTCCCGGATCACGTGCTTTATGTAGATCCCCGGCAGCAGACCAAGTGGAAGGCACCGGAACCTGAAGGTACTGATCCCTTCCAGAATGCGCTGGCACCCGTTGTCGAACGCGGGGACAACTTCATCAAATACAATGGGCTCGACCATGTTCTAATCCAGGGCACCATCGGTGACGATACAATCATCTCTGGTGGCGGCGACGACACCGTCTGGGGCCGTGGCGGCAATGACCGGATCGAAGCCGGCTATGGCGTCGACAAGATCCACGGCGGGGAAGGTGACGACATCATCACCAACTCGGGGACCGACATCGGTGAGACCGACTTCCTCATGGGTGAAGAAGGAGACGACGTCATCCATGGCGGCTCTGGCCTGGCGCTTGTCTTTGGCAACCAGGGCTCTGACGTGTTGATCGCCGGCCCCGATGGCAAGGAAATGTTCGGTGGCGAGGGTGACGACTTCATGCTCGGCGGTGAAGGCGGCGACTTCCTGCTCGGCAACGAAGGCGATGACTGGATCGAGGGCGGCAACGGCTTCGACACGACCGCCGGCGACAATTCCGAACTCTTCTTCAACTCGACGATCCTCGGCCATGACGTCATGTTTGCCGGTGAAAACGAGCATGACTTCGACGCCGAGTCCGGCGACGACATCATGGTGCAGGGCGAAAGCGTCATGCGCAATGAAGGCATGTGGGGCTATGACTGGGCGATACACAAGGGCAGCACCAAGTCGGCTGATGCCGATCTTTTGCGGCCGATCTTCACGACCGATCAACAGGATATCCTGCGCAATCGTTTCGATGCCGTGGAAGGACTATCCGGCTACCGCCTGAACGACGTCCTGAAGGGTGACAACCGCTCGACAGCCTTCCCGGCAGAGCCCGATCCGGAAGCCGAGCCCGACGCCAATCTTGCCGGCGCCGAAAACACCATGGTCAAGCACCACCTCAGCCAGGCAGGCATCGATCGCATCGCCGGCCTGCGGGAACTGCTGGGCAACCTCGTCCAGACGAGCACAGCTGTCGGCGAAGCCGCCCGCGAGGCTGAAATCGCCTTCGACGATGGCAATATCCTGCTCGGCGGCGGCGGCAGCGACCTCATCGAAGGCCGCGGTGGCGACGACGTCATCGATGGCGATGCCTGGCTTAACGTGCGGATCCGTATCAAGGACGGCGCGACTATCTATACGGCAGACAGCCTGGCGGGTCCGGTCTATCTCGAGTCCAAGCTGGTCAACGGCGAAATCCCGGCGAACACTGCACCCGCCTTGGGAGGCAAGGCGCTGTCTGATCTTCTGCTGGCGCGGACCATCACACCGGGCCAGATGGAAATCGTTCGCGAAATCGTAAACGGCGGCAAAACGGGCGATGTCGATGTCGCAGTCTATTCCGACGTTCGCGAAAATTACTCGTTCACACGCAACGCGGATGGTAGCGTCACTGTCACCCATGTATCGGTCGATCCAGACGGTACGCTTGGGCTCGTTACGTCTGACGGAACAGACCGCCTGTCGAACATCGAAGCCTTGCGCTTCGGAGACGGTTCGACAGTCTTGCTCCAAGATCTACTGAACCGGCCACCCGTCATCACGTCGAACGGGGGCGGTGATACGGCCACGATCTCTCGTCCCGAAAACTCGACCGTCGTTACCACCGTAACCGCAACGGAGCTCGACGCGGGTCAGGTGCTGACCTATTCGATCAGCGGTGGGGCAGATGCAGGATTGTTCTCGATTGACGAGAACACTGGTGTTCTGTCGTTCATTTCTGCGCCGAACTTCGAAGCACCGACGGATGCCGGCGGCAACAACGTCTATGACGTTGTGGTCCAGGTCTCGGACGGAATTGCAGTCGACACCCAGGCTCTCGCGGTCACCGTAACCAACGCGCAGGAAGGTCAGAGTGGGGCTCCGGTCATATCGGATCTGACGCCCACACGTACACAGCAGCTTTCCGTGAACACGGCAAGCATCGCGGATCCTGACGGTCTGGGGGCGTTCAGCTACCAGTGGCAGGTTTCGGCAAACAATGGCGCAAGCTGGACCAATATCCCTGCAGCAACGCAACCCGTCTTTACGCCTGTGCAGGCGCAGGTCGGTAACCTTGTGCGCGTGCAAGTGACCTATACGGACGGCAGCGGTGCGCTGACAACGTTGAATTCCGTTCCGACTGGTACCGTAGGCAATGTCATAGCCAGCACTCCTGTCTTGAACGACACGATCGTAGGCACGGCGGGTGATGACGTGATCAGCTGGACGGCCCGCAACCCGATTATCTTCTTCGGTACGATCACAGATGGTCGCGACTTCATCGATGGTGGCGCGGGCACGAATGACACCTTCATCGTCAACGGCAACAATACGGCAGAGACCTATCGCATTTATGCTCGTGCAGACTGGCTTGCGCTGACCGGCCGCACGGTTGACAACGCCAACACCGAGATCGTGATCACCCGCAATGGCACCGGCAATGGCAATGTGATCGCCGAGCTCGACAACATCGAGGAAATCATCATCAACACCGGTCCGGGCAACGATCTGGTTATCCCGATCGGTAACTTCAACCCGACCAGCCTGAACTTTAATACGATCACGATCGAAGGCTCCGAAGGCAACGACACGGTCAACATTTCTGATCTGGAGTCCGCGCATCGTATTCTATTCCGGGGTGCCGGGGGCCAAGACACGATCATCGGCACCTTGCGTGCACAGGATGTCGTTGAGATCCCCGAAGGCGCGAATCCGGCAGATTATACGCTGACGGAGAACGGCAACGGGACGAAGACGTTGTCGAACGGTACGCATTCGATTACGTTCTCGGGCGAGGCACCACAGCTTCAGCCCCCGAGCGATCATGGTAGTGCCAACCCTGACCCGCTTCCCGGCCCCGCAGGCGCCTTCGAATACACGGCGCGTGATATTCAGGGCATCACGAACCTCCTCAAGGGGCTCCCCGCCTTCGAGGGAGATGATGATACGGCAGGTGCTGGCGGCGTCCGTGATCTCTCGGGCAACGGCAACAACATCGGCACTCCGACGTTCGGATCCGCCGACCAGCCCTTCCTCCGCCTGACCGAAGCCCGCTATGGCGCCGGTGTCGAGCTGGATGCGCAGGGCAACATCATCAACCGGGCCCTCAATCCGATCTTCGACGGGCTCGACCCGCGGGCGATCTCCAATGCCATCGGAGCCCAGGAGGCAAACCTGCCGAAGGCACCGAACGAGGCCAACATCTTCTTCATGGCCTTCGGTCAGTATTTCGACCACGGTCTCGACTTCCTGCCAAAGGGTGGCGCCGGCAAGGTGATCATCGACGGTGCGGACATCCCCGGACCGACGGCGGCCAACTTCACCGATCTGACCCGTGGTTCTTTGGCGAGCCCGCTGCAGTCGGCGAGTGATACGCCCCAGCATATCAACAAGACCTCACCTTTCGTCGACCAGAACCAGGTCTATGGTTCCAACATCATTGTTGGCCAGTTCCTGCGCGAGAGCGATGGCAACAAGGGGGTGGGCTCACATATCCTGATGGGTCCGGAAGATCCCTCGGCCCCAGGTTTCCACCTGATGTCGACGCTGCGCGAACTGCTCGACCATCACCGGGCGGCCGGAACCGTCTTCGAGGGCCCGGGCCTTGGCACCGGCAAGACCCTCATGGAATACTATCCGACGCTATGGACTGAGGCCGGTGGATACAACATGACCGTCGTCCGCCAGCTTGCAGGAGACTTCATGGGGTCGACCCATGCGCTTCTGCTCGACGCCAATCCGGTAATCAGCCCGCTCGACCATTATATCGGCGGCGACGGGCGCGCGAATGAGAACTTCACGCTGACCTCGATGCACACCATCTGGGCCCGCAACCACAATTTCCATGTCGAGAAGCTGCAGGCGGCCGGGTTTGAGGGCACCCCGGAAGAACTCTTCCAGGCCGCCAAGATGGTCAATGAAGCCGAGTATCAGCGCGTCGTCTTCACGGAATTCGCCGATGCGCTCATCGGCGGCATCCAGGGCAACGGCAGCCACGGCTTCGAAGGATACAACGACACGGCAGACGCCGGCATCAGCCACGAGTTTGCGGCTGCCGTCTACCGTATCGGCCACTCGCTGATCGGCGACACGATTACGGTCAAGGGGCCGGATGGGCAAAACGTCTCGGTCAATCTGTTCGATGCCTTCCTGAACCCGACCAACGACGTGTTCACGGAGAGCGAACTGGCGGCACTAAGGGCCAGAGGATATGATCCTAAGCCCGGCTATGAGCAGCTTGGCACCGGTGCGATCCTTGCCGGCATCGTCGAGCAGCCGGCGGAAGACGTTGATTTCAACGTCGTCGATGCGGTGCGCAACGACCTCGTTCGTATCCGGGCTGATCTCTTCGCCTTCAACGTGGCGCGTGGACGCGACGTGGGTCTCGGTACCCTCAACCAGGTGAAGGCCGATCTTAAGGCCTCGACCGATCCCTATATCAAGTTCGCTGTAGAATTCCTCGAGGCAAATGGCGGTTCGATGAACCCCTATTCCAGCTGGCAGGACTTCCAGCAGCGGAACGGGATCAGCAATGTCGTGCTCGCACAGTTCATGGCAGCCTATCCGGATCTCGTGTTGCAGGCCGACCAGATTGCCGCCTTCAAGGCAATCAACGGCAATATCGTCGCGGTCCAGCAGGATGGTACCGGTCTGGTCAAGGGCATTGATCGGGTCGATCTCTGGGTCGGCGGCCTTGCCGAGAAGCACTTCAACGGCGGCATGGCCGGCGACACCTTCTGGGTGGTTCTGCACGAACAGTTCGATCGCCTGCAGGAAGCCGACCGCTTCTACTATCTGGAGCGCTTCGACAACTTCGACCTCTATGAAAACTTCATCGATGGTCAGGGCTTCTCGGACATCGTCGCTCGCAATACCGGTCTCACCGGCCTGCCGGAAGACATCTTCTCCTCGGATCTCGAGGATGGCCCTGGCGATGGCGGCGAAGACGATGATGATGACGACGATGATGGCCAGACCGACAACGACGACGAAAACGACGGTGACGACGACGGCATCGACGATGGTGACGACGATGAGGATGAGGATGAGGACGACGATGACGACGGCGCCTCGGAAGGCGAAGGGGACGACGATGGCGCCGGCTCAGGCACGGGTGGTGGCTCTGGCACTGGTGGCGGCACAGGAGGTGGCCCCGGAACGGGTGGTGGAACGACACCAACGCCGGTTCCGATTGCAGCCCTGACGCTCATCGGCACTTCTTCTGCGGATGCGTTGCTTGGCGCTGGTGGAGACGACACGATCCTGGGTGGTGCTGGTACGGATGTTCTGGTTGGCCAGGGTGGTTCTGACATTCTGCGTGGCGAGGACGGCGACGACGTGGTGTCGGGCGGTGATGGCAATGACGTCATCAATGCCGGGCTCGGCGACGACGAGGTGCATGCCGGCGGTGGCAACGACATCGTCTTCGGCGGTGCCGGTTCAGACCTGATCTTCGGCGATGCCGGCAATGACGTGATCGAGGGTGGAGCCGGTGACGACCGTGTCTGGGCGGGAAGCGGCGACGACACCGTCATCGCGACCCTGAATGACGGCAACGATGTCTACTACGGCGAAGACGGCATCGACACGCTGGACTATGCAGCGACCAGCGCCAACCTGACGGTCGATCTCGGCAATGGCCTCAACAGCCGCGGCTCGGTTTCCGGCGGGACGACGGGCTCGGATAGCTTCTACGGCTTCGAGAACTTCATCGGCGGTTCCGGCCACGACACGATCACGGCCTCGTCTGCGGTCAACGTCATCGATGGCGGACTTGGCGACGATGTCTTCAAGTTCACCTCGGCCGCCAATGCCAATGGCGACACGATCTACGGCTTCCAGACCGGCGACCGGATCGACTTTACCGGCATGGGGGCGATGAAGCTCGAAGCCGGCCAGACGATCGATGCGATCGGCGACGTGACCATCACGCATGAGATGCGCGACGGCGAGGAGTTCACGGTGATCAGGGGCAACACGCAAGGGGACAATGCAGCGGACTTCGAACTCTCGCTGCATGGCCGTCACAACCTGACGATCAACGACTTCCTCGGCGTTTCCTGAGGACGACATGGCAGAACTGCCGGCCTGGCGGGGCCGGCAGACAGACGTTGAGTGGGGGAAGCCATGAACAAGCAGTCAAGCTACAAACTGTCCGGTATCGGCCTCGTGACGGGCTTCGTCTTCGGCCTTTCGGGCATCATCAATATCCTGGCGCTGACCGGCGCCTTCTACATGCTGCAGATCTACGACCGGGCACTGACCAGCGGCAGCGTGCCGACCCTGATCTGGCTCTCGGTGATCGCGGTCGGCCTCTACCTGTTCCAGGGCATGTTCGACATCCTGCGGTCGCAGATGCTGGTGCGTTTCGGCTCCAATGTCGATCGCCAGATCGCACCGCTCGTGCACCGGGTGGTGATCGACATGCCGCGCTTCGGCTATTCCTCGGCGGAAGCCTCCGAGCGCGGCCGCGACGTCGATACCGTGCGTTCCTTCCTGTCGGGTGCGGGCCCGGTCGCCCTCTTCGACCTGCCCTGGATCCCGGTCTACCTGGTCTTCGTCTGGATGCTGCATCCGGTACTCGGCATGCTGACGCTGGGGGAGCTGCCTTCCTCGCCTGCCTGACGATCGCTGCCGAGCTTCTGTCGCGCCGCCATCCAGCGCAACAACGTCTCGGACAACCATGTCCGCAATGGCGATATCCTCTATTCGATGGGCATGACGGACCGCGCGATCGACCGCTTCGAAAGCGCCAATCGCCGCCATTTGGAAACCCAGACGGCAACCTCCGACATCGCGGGCACCTTTGCCGGGATCTCCAAGGTCCTGCGCATGATGCTGCAATCGGCGACCCTTGGGCTTGGCGCCTATCTGACCATCCAGGGCGAGATGTCCGCCGGTGCGATCATCGCCTCCTCGATCGTCACGGGCCGGGCGCTCGCCCCGGTCGACCAGGCGATCGCCCAGTGGAAGGGCGTCATCGCCGCACGCCGCTCCTGGTCGCGGATCAAGGACACGCTCGCCGTACTCGACCGTCCGCCGACGCAGTTCGACTTGCCGGCGCCGAGCGAAGACCTTGTCGTCGAGGGCATGACGACAGTGGCACCCACGACCGGCACCGTGCTTCTGAGCGATGTCTCGTTCAAACTCACGGCTGGCCAGGCGCTGGCGCTGATCGGTCCATCCGGCGGCGGCAAGACGACGCTCGCGCGTTCGCTGCTCGGCATCTGGCCACTCCTGCGCGGCTCGGTTCGCGTCGATGGGGCCGACCTCAAGCAGTGGCCGACCAGCTTCTTCACCGAGAATGTCGGCTATCTCCCCCAGGAAGTGGCCCTTCTCGATGGGACGGTCGCCGACAACATCGCCCGTTTCGATCCGGATGCCGATTCCAAGATGATCTTCCGGGCCGCACGCGCCGCCGGTATTCATGATCTGATCGTGCGGTTGCCGAACGGCTACCAGACCCAGATCGGTCCGAGTGGCCAATCGCTGTCGGCCGGCCAGCGGCAGCGCGTGGCGCTGGCGCGTGCGCTTTACGGCGATCCCTTCCTGGTAGTGCTCGACGAGCCCAATTCGAACCTTGATGCTGAGGGTGAAGAGGCGCTGATGAAGGCGATCGTCAAGGTGCGCGAGCGCGGCGGCATCGTCGTCATCGTCGCCCATCGCCCAAGCGTCCTTCAGGCCGTCGACATGGTCGGCGTGGTCCAGGGCGGCAAGCTTGTCTCCTACGGGCCGAAGGAGGAGATCATCAAGGTCCCGGCCAACACGCAGGAGAAGCCGCTGCGGCCGACCCGCTTGATGCCGATCGCGGCGGAGTAAGGGATCATGGCAAGCTCCATTCCCGATCATGATGAGACCCTGAAGCTCGGCCATGGCGACGCCCTGTCGGCCAAGGCGCCGGCGCGCAAGTTTGCGCTTCCCGAAGTTCAGGATCGCACGCTTTGGTCGCCGGGTATCTTCGCCGTGCTCTCCATGGGGCTCGGCGCTTATCTCGGGCGTCTGCGCGAGATCGTCAATCCGGCGCCCAATGCGCAAGCCCCGGACGAACGGAAGACCGTGGCACTCGACGACGGCACGACAGCGCCGATCGAGGATGCGCCCGAGGCCGGGCTGGACATCGCCGCCTTCTGGCAGGAGATCCAGCGGGCCTACGAGGACGTGGTCGAGCAGATCGAGCCACCGCGCAGGCTTTACTCCTCGATCCGCTTCAACGCCCAGGATTTTGCGCTCGAAGGCGACTATGCCGGACGCCCGTTCCAGGGTGTCACCATCGATGTCGCAGCCAACGGTTTCCGCTTTGTGGCGCCAAGCGTGGCCAAGCCGAAGTTCTCCGGCTTCGGCCTGCCCAGTGCTGCAAACGATACCCCCGCCGCTGGTCAGGCGGCAGACGGTAATGGCGATACGCCTGATGACGGCGGTCTGCCAGTCGATACCACGTCTGGCGGGGGCTCCTCGAATGGGGGTACTTCCGGGAACCCGCCGGCGCCGACCAATCGTGCCCCCTTGTCCCGTGGACCGATCTATCTCGGAACGGGCCTCGTCAACCTGTCGATGCTTCTGATGTGGGCCGACCTTGCGCGCGCAGCCGTGGACCCGGACGGCGATCCGCTGACGATCTCCGCGATCCGCGCGACATCGGGCGAGATCCGCGCCTATGGCGACGATGCCTGGATCTATGTGCCCGAACGCGACAGCTATGGCCTGGTGAACCTCACCTTTACGCTGAGCGACGGCAAGGCCTCGGTCCAGGGGCAGGGCTTTCTCGATCTGCGTGCGCATGCCGACACCGAGATCACCGGAACCGATCAAGATGACATTCTCCTCGGCACACCGGGCAAGGATCTGATCGATGCCGGTGCCGGCAACGACACGGTCTATGGGCGCGAAGCCGACGACCTGATCCTCGGCGGTGCGGGCGACGACGTGCTGATCGGTGGCGAAGGCCGCGATGTCATCCATGGTGGTGACGGCGATGACCGCATCTTTGGCGGCGATGGCGACGATGTCCTGTTCGGCGACGCCGGCAACGACATGCTGTTCGGCGAGGCCGGACGCGACACACTGATGGGCGGCGACGGGCAGGATATTCTGTCCGGTGGTGACGGCGACGACCGACTGTTCGGCGAGGCCGGAGATGATGTTTTGTCAGGAGACGCGGGTAACGACGTGCTGGACGGCGGAACCGGCCACGATACGCTTGCCGGCGGTGCCGGCGATGACGTCATGGTCGGCGATGAGGGCGACGACATATTCGTCGCGGGCATCCAGCCGGTGCTAGAGGCGCGCAGTCTGACGCAGATGCCGATGGATGCGTCGACACCCGGCACCGATGATGGCGACGACGTCATCCATGGTGGCGAGGGCCAGGATACCTATGATGCTTCGTCCGCGACCATGGCGGTCGGGATCGATCTCGAGGCGGGCACCGCCACAGGCGAGGAGATCGGCAACGACCGCCTGACCTCGATTGAGAATGCCGTTGGTGGCGAGGGTGACGACACGATCACCGCCAGTTCGGCCGTCAACATTCTCTATGGCCGCGGCGGTCAGGACAGCTTCGTCTTCGGCTCGGTCGCCTCGATCGGCAATTATGGGGCCGGCCATGACGAAATCCGCGACTTCGATGTCGGCGACAAGGTCGACCTGTCGAAGCTCGAGCGGGAGCTCGGCCGCCTCTACTTCGACGATGGCGAGAGCACGCTCGAGCTCGACCGCCACGACCACAAGACGCTGGTCAAACTCTACAAGAAGATGATCGACGACGACGATGCGGGCCATCAGGTGCTGCAGCTCGTGACGGACATCGACGGCGATCAGGATTACGAGATCGTCATCATCAGTGCGCACGACCTCGACGAAGACGACTTGATCCTGACGGCCTTCCATCTTCCCGGCCAGACCGAAGGGCTCGTGGCCTGATCTGAACCGCGTGATCGGCACCGCTTCGGGCCGAAACTGTAAACTGCGTAAGGGGACACACCATGACACAGCGCCTTGACGACAAGAACAGCCAAGTCTCGCTCTCCGGCAAGGGGCTGAAGGGACGCATGCTTGCAGCGACCATGCTCGGTCTTGCCCTGACGGTCGGGATCGGCGGATGGGCCGCCCAGGCAAGGCTTGCCGGCGCCGTTATCTCGCAGGGCGAACTCGTCGTCATCGGCGAGACCAAGCAGGTCCAGCATGTCGATGGTGGTACGATTGTCGAGATACCCGTGAAGATCGGCTCTCTGGTCGACAAGGGCGATGTCGTCCTGCGCCTCGACGACACGCAGCTGCGCATCGAGTTCGGCATCGTCACATCACAGGTCGCACAGCTGAAGGCGATGATGGCCCGGCTTGTGGCCGAACGCGACGGTCTCGACGTGCTTTCCTTCGAGGGGCTGGAGCTTTCTCCCGAGGTCATGCGCGAGGAAGCGAAACTCTTCGACGAAAACCGCGTCATGCGGGCCAATCAGAAGCAGCAGATCGAAATGCAGATCTCGCAGCTTCGCAACCAGATCGACGGCCTGAGAGAGCAGGAAAAGGCCAATCTTGCAGAAAACGAGCTGCTTGCAGAAGAGCTCGCCATGCAGGAGGGGCTGGTCCAGAAGGGGCTCGCCAAGGCCGCCGAACTGCGCGGCCTTCGCCGTCAGATGGTGCGCATCGAGGGCACGATCGGTGATCTTCTCGCCCGTGTCGCCGAAGCCGAAGGCCAGATCAGCGAGCTCAAGGTCCGACTGATGTCGGTCGACCAGACCAGCCGCACGGAGCTGCAAAAGGAGATCGTCTCGGTCGAGGCAAGGCTCACCGAACTCGAGCAGCGCGCGCTGCAGCTTACCCACCGGCTCGATCGCACGGTCGTCAAGGCGCCGGAAAGCGGCACGATCTACGACCTGCAGGCACATACCGTCGGCGGCGTCGTCGCACCGGGCCAGGTGATCATGGCCATCGTACCTGCCAACAGCGAGCTCAACGTCCATGTCAAGGTCGCCCCAACCGACATCGACCGTGTCTTCGTCGGCCAGACCGCACGCATGCGCTTCACCGCCTTCAACCGGCAGACCACACCGGAAATCGTCGGCGCCGTCGACATCATCCCCGGCGCAACCATCGTCGACAAGGCGACGAACCTGCCCTTCTACAAAACCAGCGTGACCTTCTCCCCGAGTGACCTGGGTGACCTCGCGACAAAACTCACCCCCGGCATGCCCGTCGAAGTCTATATCGAAACCGAGGAAAGGACTGTCATCTCATTCCTCGCAAAACCATTCACCGACCAGATCACACGCGCATTCAGAGAAGAGTAACGACGGAGCTTCAGTCCTCCTCCATCGCGTCTTCGAAATCACGGAACTGCATGGCCGCCTCTGTTCGGTTTGCGGCCTTCAGCTTTGCGAGAATGCGGGTCATGTGATGCTTCACCGTCTTTTCCTCGATGCCGAGTTGTTCGGCGATCCGGCGATTGGACGAACCTTTGGCAACAAGGGCCATTATCTCCCGCTCGCGCGGGGTCAAAGCCTCCAGACGCTCACGCCGCGCGCGAGCTAGCGGCTGGTCGATTTCGCCGCCCGGACCCTGGGCGAGCTCCCCCAGAACCCGAGTGGCAAGCGACGGCGTGATGTAGTGCTGGCCGTCGCGGATGTCGCGAAGAATGTTGATCAGCGAACGTCCGCCAATTCCCTTGACGATGTAACCGCTGGCGCCCGCACTGATCGCAGCCGAGAGATCTACGCTGTCTTCGGAGGCGGTCAAGACCACGACATGGGTGTCGGGAGCTTCGCGGACGATTTGCTCGATGACGGACTGGCCACCGCCGGGCATGGAGAGGTCGAGCAGTAGAAGATCGGGTCTCATTTCAACTGTCGACCGGTAGGCGTCTTCGGCTGTGCCGACCTCCGCGCAGAGCCTGAAATCCTCGGCTTCTCCCAAAGTCAGTGCAAGCCCCTGTCGAAAAATCGGATGGTCGTCTGCAATCAATATGCTGATCATGCTGCGTCCTTTGCAAATTCCATCGGCAGGAGCATGACGACGCTCGTGCCGGTACCTTTCGCGGTCTTGAGCGAGAAGTCGCCACCGAGTGAATTGATCCGCTCCTTCAGGCCGGCAAGGCCGAGACCGTTCGTTTTGACGGCAGGGTCGAAGCCGATGCCATCGTCAGACACGGTTACTTTCAACCGGCCTTTTTCAAGCCCTACCGTCACCCTCTGTGCCGAGCAGCAACCATGATGGACGCCGTTGTTCAAGGTTTCCTGAATGAAGCGGTAGACGGTCGTTTTGGCTGCGAGCGGCAGCGGCGGAAGCTCTGCAGCCACCTCGCGGGCGACGCCGATGCCGGTTCGTTTTTCGTGGTTCTCTATGGCAGTATGCACCACGGTTTCCAGGTTCCACTCGCTGATTTCTGGCAGAGAAAGGCCGCGGCAGATCTGTCGAATTTCCCGCATGGCATCATCGACCGTTTGCTTGATGGGGGCGAGATCGGGGCTCCCCTTGGCCGGATCAACGGATTCCAGCCGCATTCCCGCAAAGGACAGGAGTTGCAGGGGGCCGTCGTGCAAATCTGCCGAAATCCTGCGCAACGCGTTTTCGTTGAGCTCTGCAAGCTTGAGGGTTGCCTTGTTGACCCGGCGGGCCAAGCGCTGGTTCTCCGTCAGAAGGCCCGACAATTCGTGAAGCTTCTCGTCGAGCGCTTGTCTTTGCCGCGCAATTGTCTTGGCACCTCTTAACACGACGAGGTAGATGGCGGCGAGCATGGCAAGGGCCACCGAACCGACGATGACCAAACCCTGCCGCTTGGTTTTGACCAGAAGCGCGCGCAGGACTGTTCCGTCTGCGTAAAACTCGGCAACCCCAATGACGGCTCCGGTTTCGGGCGAACGGAGAGGCGTGTAGATTTCCAGAAGCGGTGCGGTTCTCAGGGTTTCCGCGATACTGAGTTCATCTAAGACGTTGTCGAAGTCGGCATATGTCTCGCCCGCCAGCGCGCGCTTCATGCCATCGGTCTGGTTGAACTTCTCCCCGATGATCTGCGTGTCGTTGCTGTAGGCGATGGTCCCGTCGGTCGCCCAGATCTGGAAGAGCACGATTTCCGTCTTCAACAATCCTCGGGCGAAGAGGCTGTCGAGCTCGGCCCGGTTTTCCGGTCTGAGGGTAGAGGCGTGTTCAAGTTCCTGCGCCAAAGGCGAGATGGCATCTGCAACAAACATTGCCTTGATCGAAATGGCGTTTTCCTTGACGCCATTCTCCACCGCCGCAGTGACCCAATAGCCGATGATCAAGGTGCCAATAATGAGCACGGCCGCGGCCATGCCGAAGAACTGCCGAACAAGGTTTGTCTTCTGGTTCATGAAAAGACAATATCCAGAAGCCGCTGCTTCTCAAACGGTTTCATGATGGATGGTTGATAAGAGACAATCTCGTCGGGCAACATTTCGATGCTTGTTGCGACCTAACAAAGGTCGAGGGTAGGGATCAACGCAACGCCGCGCCTTAAGGGGCTTTGCCCACCCGAAGACAACGCATATCAACTGGGGATGCGTGAGCGAGACTGATGGTTTGGCGGACCGATACTGAGGCTGCTACCGGGCTGCCGAGTTCCATGACTATGCTAAAGCCTGAAAGGGCTAGCTCTGAAGATCCCGAAGCGGGCTTTATACAAGTCTCCGTGCAACTAGGCCCCCGCAACCAAAAACTTCCAAACTCCCGCACTTCGCCAGTTTGCATTCAAGCTCCTCAGCGTAAACCGCGAGGAGCTTTTGCTTTTGACCTCAGTGGAGAGCTCTCCCGAAGCCATAAGCGTCATCAGATCGTTCTGGGCGGCTGCGAAGAACTGCTGCTGCAGGACATCGATCGCGTCCATGGAAGCCATGATGTGGGCGATGTCGTCATGCACCTGCACATTTGCCGGCTGGTGTCCCGGCGTCTTGCCGATGACGACGGTCTGGATGAGGTCACGCATGATCCGCATCAGCCGCTGCTTTACCGCTTCGTCGGCGTTGTTACGCGCTAGGAAGATCAGCTTCGGGCTGACCATGCGTACGGCTGGTGTAATGCGAGCCGGGAAGTTACCGCGGAATACCCTACTTATGAACGGTACAGTCTTTCGAGATCAGAGCGAGAGATGTCGCGCCGATACCAAGGAGGAACTGCGCAACCTGCGCAGAAGGTGGCATTCTGCCGAGCGTCGACGGGAAGCTGTTCATTGCCCTCCAGGCTTGTAAGGCAAGATGACCTGCGACATCCTTTAAGCCCGACTCTCAAGCCGGCACGAGCACTTCCCCTCTTGCAAGCAGCCTCGCAGTTCGCAAGAGGCCGGCAGATTTCAAGGTAAACCCGTCCGCTGCGGTTTCATAGTCGACGGTCACGTCAATCGAACCGCTCGGATGTTCGATTTTCACCAGCGCAGGAACCCCGTCCGGTATGGTTGCAAGCCCTCCAGCCACGGTGCCGGGTGTCAAGACACAGGACGCGAGGCATTGTGCGCCGGTCACCGCCATGGTCGGGTGGCAGTTGAGTGGCATGAAGTAACGTGCAGTAATGGTCCCGCCCTGGCGCGGCGGAGCGAGAATAGCGAACTTCGGCACGACAGAGTTCGAGACGTCGCCCATGCCCATCAGCAGCCCCGCCCTGCGTCGGATGGGCTCCATCCGCTGATAGAACGCCCGGTTTGCGTCCAGTTCCTCAGCGGTCTCGTAGCCCGAAAGCCCGAAAGCCTCGGCACGGGCGATGACGATCGGCATGGCAACATCCATGCAGGTCACGGTGACGCGGTCGATCTCATCGGTAAGATTGCCGGTGGGCAGCAGGGCACCCGTTGTCGATCCAACCACGTCCATGAAATTCAGATAGATGGGGGCGGCCGTTCCCGGTACGCCATCGATCGCAGCGTCGCCCTCGTAGCTAACGATGCCGCCGGGGGTCTGTATGATGGCTTCTACCTTGGCGCCCGTATTCACAGAATGAATGCGCACGCGCGTCACGTCGCCGGTTGCCGGCACGATGCCGAGTTCGATGGCTGCAGGTCCGACGCCCGACAGGATGTTGCCGCAGGTCGGCTTGAAATCGACCTTTCGGTCCGCGACGCTCACCTGCGCGAAGAAGTAGTCGATATCACAGCCCGGCTCTTTCGACGGTGAAAGCATGGCCACTTTGGTGGTAACCGCCGTTCCACCCCCGATACCATCTATGTTCAGCGGATGGCCGGAGCCCAGCGCCGCCACCAGCACGCGCTCAAGGTCGCCGAGGTCGCTCGGCAGGTCCTCGCGACGGAAATACGGGCCGCGCGATGTGCCGCCGCGCATGAACAGGAAAGGAATGGCTGTCTGCGCCATACGGGTCTCCATTGGTACATGAAACTCAGGGAAGACAGGCCGGCTCGAGCGCGCCCGAGCCGGCGGCGGTGGCTCAACGGAACGGCCAGGGGAGGTCTGCGAAGTCCTGGAGCACACCGCTTGGGAAGTTGAGGGACAGCGCCCAGGCAAGCAGAAGGACGAAGCCTGCGGCTGCCGCTGTCATGATGACTGTCGCCAGCCAGCCGGCCTGAGCCCTGACCCTGAGGAAGACGAGAAAGAAAATGAGCAGGGCGAGATAGAAGCCGACGAGCGCCGTCATGGCGACAAGTCCCGTGATCCAGGCGAGCCCACCCCACAGATTTCCCATGCCGTCCTGCCCGACATGATCGCCGGTCAGTTCATTGTCGCAGTGGGCGTGATGACCGGCCTTCGAGAACCAAAGTTGCGGCAGGAGTATCGCACTCATCAAAAGACCGATCAGCGCAACGGAAAGAGGGAAAATCTGGGCAAGGAACTCATGGTTCAGCGAGTCCTCGGCAGCCAGCAAAAAGATCGCTGCAATGCCTGCACCAAAGGCTAGCTGCGGCAGACGACTGGTTTTGTTTGACAGCTTGTCGGCGTGTTGCTCAGCATCATCGGTGGGGGCGCTCTCGTCTACGCGGTTGCGAAGCCCGAACCACACAGATGCTAGGGTCATGACACCAAGCGCGATGACGCCCGGGCGGCCAAGGAAAGACCATCCGTTGAACTGCAGAGCCTGATAGAAATAGGTTTCGGCCTGGGGTGCGAGGACATATCCGATCAGCAGAGCAGGTCTTGGCCAACCGAAACGCTTCATCAATACGCCGAGCACGCCAAGCGCGACCAGAGCAATGAGGTCGGCGAGAGAGCGCGTGGCTTGAAATGCCGCAAAGCAGATCAGCACGATCATGAAGGGTGCCAGCTTCTGAAAGGGTATCTGCGTCAGCTTCGAGATCGGCAGCGCAAGCAAAAGGCAGATCCCCGCCCCAAAGATATTGGCAAGGGCCAGCGACCAGATGATGGAATACGTGATGTTGAGGTCCGTGCCGACCATGGAGGGGCCAGGCTCAATGCCGAGCAACACCATTCCGCCAAGGAATACGGCCATGGCACCGGAGCCTGGGATGCCAAAGAGCATCGTCGGTAGGAGCGCACCGCCCTGCATGGCATTGTTGGCGCTTTCCGGGGCAATTACGCCACGAATATCACCCTTGCCGAATTGCGGATCCTTCTTGACTGTCTGAACGGCATGCCCATAGGCAATCCAGTCAACGACGGACCCACCCAGGCCAGGAATGGCGCCGATGATGCAGCCAAATCCCGAGCAGCGAACCGAAAGCCAGATATTGCCCCACCAGTCCCGAAATCCCTGAAACCAACCGGCGCCAAGTGCATTGCCCTTTGAAATTGCAGCATTGCGTCGCAGTAGATCAGCGATTTCCGGGATGGCAAAGAAGCCGAGACCAACAATGACCAGAGGAATTCCGTCATAAAGATAGTCGGATCCGAAGATCATCCGGAATTCGCCGGTAGCAGGTGCGCCGCCGATCGAGCCGATGATCAAACCGACACAGCAGGCCGCAAGGCCTTTTGCGAGGCTCCTGCCCGCAAGCACTGCAACCATGGAAAGGCCGAACAAGGCCAACATGAAAAGCTCGGCCGAACCGAAAGACAAGATCAGCGGACGGGCAATAACGACAAAACCTGTCAGGACAATTGCGCCGAACACCCCGCCGAACATGGAGGAAATGAAGGCGGCAGAGAGCGCCCGCGCGGCTTGCCCGTTGCGGGCAAGGGGAAAGCCATCAAGCACTGTCGCCTGGCTCGCCGACGAGCCGGGGATGCCCATAAGCACCGATGAAAAGGTGTCGGACGTGGGGATCACGGCGACAAGACCGATCAGCATGGCAAGCGCACTGATCTCGTCCATTCCGTAAAGAAACGGTATGAGGAGGGACAGCCCCGCGATGCCTCCAAGACCAGGTATCACGCCGATGACTAGGCCAACCGAGACGCCGATCAGCATGAAGAAAAGATGCTCAACTGAAAGCAGTGAGCCCAGTGCAGACAACAGTGTCTCGATCACGGTCATGACTCCGCGTTTGCCGCGACCAGCGCGGCATTTGGTGAATTGTGGGGAAGTGTGAGAAGTGGCGGGTCGGCTTGCTTAGTGCGACCCGCCTTTCAAGCGATCAGTCTTGACCGAGTTTGACGCCGTAGGATTCTGCCAGCATGTCGGCGACTTGCTTTCGCAACTCAGGCGCTAGATCCGTTGCCTTGTCGAACAGCGCCTGTGCAAGTTCGCCGGTCACCTGTTCATAAGTGCCGAGCACAGCTTCCGCATTGGCTTGGTAGTCGGGGTCTGCCTTCATGTCTTCGAAGGCCTTCTGATAGGCGGCGACAATCTCGTCCGGCGTATCCTTGGGCAGGAATACCATCTTCTGGGCCGGGAAACCGGCAACGTAGAAAGCCATATAGGCATCGTAAGCCGGTCCGCTGGGCTTCTGACCTGTCAGCTTCTCATAGGCTTCGGGATATGTCGGCAGGTCGGGGAAGGTCGGGTCCCGCACCACATTGCCGGCTGCGTCGAGGACACCAAGGCTAAAGAGTGGAACCGCCTGGCCGGCCTCAACAAGCGGTTGAACGCTCTTCATGTAGGCGGATGAGGTCTGGAAGTCGATGTTGACCTCTCCGCGCTCGAAGGCAAGACGGCCATCGCCGCGCCCCTTGAAGCCGAAGACGTGCTGCACGTTCAGATCCATTGCGCGGAAGCCGAGCAGCGGCACAAGATCAAGCGAAGTCGCGCCCTGGCTCGCATAGACGAGATCCTTGTCCTTGAGCATGGAGATGTCTTCGACGCTTTTCAGGCCGAGTGTCGGGGTAGTGTAAACCACCCCGCCTGTCGGGCTTGCCATCGCGATCTTCCAGTCCTTGTAATCGTAACGAACGCGCGGATCCCCGAGCAGGTAGGGGAACTGGGTCGAAGCCGATGTTCCCAGGATCATTTCGCCATCCGGCTTGGCGCGAGCAGCAAAAAGGTTGCTTCCCTTGGTCGAACCGCCACCCGGTTCGTTGACGACGACAACAACCGGGTTGCCAGGCAGGTACTTGCCGAGCAGTTGTGCATTGAAGCGGCCCCAGGTGTCGGATCCGCCACCGGCCGAGAATGGAATGATGAACTCGATCGTCTTGCCTGCGAAACTGACCTCCGCAGCAGCAGGTCCCGCTAGGCCAGCTGCCAATAGCCCCGCCATCAGGCCCAAAGTGGTGCGGCGGCTCAAAGAGTTACTCAGCATGGTGTAATCCTCCCTATCCGGCGCTCAGATGCGCCGGTGTTCTCCAAGCGTGCACAGACTTGATTTCTCCTCGCCAAATCTGCTTCTAGCTTTCATAGTGAGTTTTGCTGTCGATAAGCTGTCCGTAAAGGAATTCTACTGCGGTGCGGATCATTCTGGTCGAGGACAACAGAAGCCTGGCGAAGGGCATCGAAGATGCCTTGCGTGACCAAGGCCACGGGGTCGATCATCTCGATGACGGTCTTGCCGCAGACAATTTTCTGCGAACCGAGACGGCCGATGTCGCTATCATCGATATCAATCTGCCAGGCCTGACCGGCATTGAGGTGACCAAACGCATGCGCTGCCGCGGTGACACGACGCCGGTGCTGATGCTGACGGCCATGGGCAAAACGTCCGATCGGGTCGTTGGGCTCGATGCGGGTGCTGACGATTATCTGGTAAAGCCGTTCGAGATGGCCGAACTGATGGCACGCCTCAGAGCGCTAATGCGCCGAAGACCACAGCTTTTGCCGGAGCAGGAGCAGATCGGCGACCTCGTCTACGATCGTCAGCAGCGGGTCATCATGCACAAAGACAGGCGAATTGATCTGCCCCGGCGTGAACTCGCACTTTTCGAGCTGTTGCTCGACCACAAGGGCAAGCTCATGGATAGAGAGAGGATCTTCTCGTCGCTTTATGGAGCAGGCGCGGAAGTGGAGGCCAATGCGATCGAACTCCTGGTTTCAAGGCTGCGCCGGAAACTTGACGGGACGCAAGTGGAAATCAAGACGGCGCGCGGCCTTGGCTACATGCTGAACGCAGGGTCGACATGAGGCGGCTTTCGCTTCGCTCAAGGCTGTTCCTGCTGCTTATTCTGCCTTTGATCGTGATTGCGGGCATTGCGTCTTACGCCCGCTTTGAAGAGGCGCAGCGTCTTTCTCAGACCCTGTACGACAACACCCTTCTGGCCGTGGCCCTCACGATCTCGCGCGATGTGGCGATCTCCGAGGGCGACATTCTGACCGAACAGCTTTTGGAGGAATTGACGACCGCTCTGGGCGATCCGGTTTATTATCGCATCACAGGACCTGGCGGCGGGTTCGTGACCGGCTATTCCGATCCGCCGGACGTGCCAGATGGTTCTGACATTCAAAGCGGCAAACCGTTTTTCTTTGATAGCACCTATCTCGGGCGAGAGGTGCGATCGGTCGTTCTGCGGGAGTTCCTCAACCAACCTAGATTGCAGGGATGGATGACGGTTGAAGTCTGGCAGACCGTCTCCCAGCGCGCCGCCTTGAGCCGTGATCTTCTGTTTCAGAGTATCGCGCTGTTGACGACCATCATCCTGTCTGCCGCCTTAATCCTGTGGTTCGGGATCAAATTGGGCCTCAAGCCTCTTCTCGATCTTCAAAATGCGATCAGCCTCAGGACGCCTGATGATCTGAGACCGATCCGCCGATGGATCCCGGTCGAACTCCGCCCGCTTGTCCAGACGACCAACTCCCTGTTCGAACGCTTGTCGAAGGCCTTCGAGATACGCTCGGCTTTCATCTCCGATGCCGCACATCAACTCCGCAATCCGATCGCCTCGATCGTTACGCAGGCGGAGGCGGCGGTGTCGTCCCCGGACGAAGGTACGCTGCGTCAGCGTGTTATTTCGATCGCGCAATCGGCGCGTGCGACCGGCCGGCTCACCAATCAGTTGCTTTCGTTGGAGCGTGTTCGCGGACGAAGTCTCAGAGCCCTTTTCGAGGGTACCGATCTTGTGGCCCTCGTTTCCGCCAAGATCCGGGCCTTCGCCGAGATCCAGCTTCTCAACGACATTGCCGTTAGCTTTGAAGTCGATGGAACGCCAAAGCCTGTTCGGTGCGATCCTGTGATGATCGACGAGATGATCGCCAATCTCCTGGACAACGCCCTACGGTACGGCTTGCGCGGAGGCGGAGAGCTGGAGGTTATGTTGCTCTTTGCTGCAGATGAGGTGACCATTATTGTCGAGGATAATGGTCCTGGCATCGCAGAGGCGTTGCGAGAGAGGGTTTTCGATCGATTCTTTCGAGCAGATCTCGACTTCGCTGACGGCTGTGGACTGGGGCTCGCCATCGTTGCTGACATCGCTTCAGCCCATCAGGGGGCAGCCCGTTGCGTCGCTTCCCAAAAGGGCGCGCGTTTCGAGGTTCAGTTGCCGCTGGACCAGCAATAGGCATTGCGCACGCGCTGAGCAGCACTGGACGCTTGCAGCATCGTGACGCTTGCCTTCTTTGGTGTCCGTGGCGTCGGCTCATTTTACCGTCTCGTCTACGGCCTCAATCATATGTCGGTTGAAGGTGGCGAGAGGCTATGGGCGATTGTCGGCTCGGTGGTGCTGCTGTCAGTTCTTCTCCATGCGTCAACCGTGACATCGATCATGCGCCTGCTCGATCGCCGCCAAGGGCGAGACCCGGTTTCTGAAGGCTTGCCTCCGCCTGGGCTGCAGGGTCCGGGCTCCTAATTTGCGAACCTATGCGCAGATATCAGCGTTTAGCCAATGGCAGCGCGCATCCCATGACGAGGCTGCTCGAATTCCACCCATTGGCCGATCAAATGGGCCCGACACATCAAACAGGAGAAAGCTCCCGCTATGTCCAACTCTCTGAAGACCATCAACCCGCTGACCGAAGACGAGATTCAGTCTTATCCTCACATGTCGGACGCAGAGGCGATGGCTGTCGTTGAAGCCAGTCACAACGCATTTCTGGAGTGGCGCCTCAAAAGTCTCGAAGAGCGGGCAAAGGTGATCGCGGCGATTGGCGATGAGATGCGCAAATCGAAGGACGCGTTCGCAAGGCTGATGACCGACGAGGTTGGCAAGCTCTTGAAGGACAGCCTCAGCGAGGTCGATCTGTGCGCCGCCATATGCGACTATACCGCAAAGATCGGTCCGTCGGCACTGGCTGATGACGAGCGCGAAATTGAAGGCGGCAAGGGCTATGTCACGCACGCGCCTCTGGGCGTGATCTACGGCATTCAGCCTTGGAATTTCCCTGCCTATCAAGCCGTCCGGTACTCGATCGCCAGCCTCATGGCGGGCAACGGCGTCCTCCTCAAACATGCCGAAGCCTGCACCGGTAGCGGCCTTTACCTGCGTGATCTCTATGAACGGGCCGGCCTGCCCAAGGGGCTGTTTGGCGTGCTGCTCATCTCGCACGAGCAATCGGATAAAGTGATTGAAGACGAGCGCGTGCGCGGCGTGACATTGACCGGCAGCGACAGGGCAGGCCGTGCGGTGGGTGCCAAAGCCGCCGAGCTGGTGAAAAAGACCGTACTCGAACTGGGCTCCAATGACGCCTATCTGGTGCTCGACGATGCCGACCTCGACCTCGCGGTGAAGACCTGCGTAAAGGGGAGGATCTATAATAACGGTCAGACATGCGTAAACGCCAAGCGCTTCATCGTCACTGAGAAGAACTATGATGCCTTCGTCGAAGCCTATACCAAGGCCTTTGAAGCGGTCACGATGGGTGACCCGACGGATGACAAGACGCAGCTCGGTCCGATGGTCAGCAAGAAGCAGCGCGATGAACTGCATAGCCAGGTTCTAAAGAGCATCGAAAAGGGAGCCCGGCTTCTTGCCGGTGGCAAGATCCCTGATCGCAAAGGCTGGTTCTACCCGGCAACGGTGCTTACGGATGTCGAACCTGGACAGCCGGCCTATGAAGACGAAATGTTCGGTCCGGCTGCTGCGATTATCCGTGCGAAGGACGATATGGACGCGATCCGGATCGCCAATAGCAGCCGATATGGTCTTGGTGGCGGCATCTTCAGCAAAGACGTCGAGTATGCGCGCAAGCTGGCTTCCGACCATTTCGACACTGGAATGGTGTTCATCAACACCTTCAACGTCGCATATCCAAGCATGCCATTTGGTGGCGTCAAGACATCCGGCTATGGCCGCGAACACGGACCGGAAGGGTTGAAGGAATTCGTCAACGTCAAGTCGATCCGTATCGGTTGACCTCCTCGACACATCAAGGCAACGGGCAGCCACTACAGGCGGCCCGTTGCCAGTCAATGCGCCAGCAATGGGCCGAAGCGTAGGATTCGGTGCCGTAGCACCTTATCTGGCGACCTGAGGCGGTTCGTGCCGATGCACGCTTATAATAGCGGTGCCCTTCTGCTTTTTCCTCTCCGAACTGAGGCTGATCAACGGGCAGGTTGTCTACAGCGGCATCGGTCAAACCTACCCGTCCCGGAGTAGTCAGCTGCAGCAGCATCGAAGTGAAGAATGGCTGCTACCATCTCGGATTTAAGCGGCTCTGCAGAAATTTGGAAAAGGAACCAAGATCCTGATCATACGTTCTCAAATAGGCAAATGAGAAGGAAAGCACATGAACAACATCATCTATATCGTTGGTTTGGTCGTTATTGTTATCGCGGTTTTGTCTTTTTTCGGCCTCGGTTGAGCTAGGCGCAATGAGCTCCGGGACCAGGTCTTGGATTGCCGGGAATTAGAGTTTTCCGGCCCTGATCACGATGGCTGGCTGGTTGCGCCGCTGTTATTGTTCAGGTCGATCGCACGTTCCTTCTTACGGGGGCTGAACGGCATTCTGGCCCCGGGAGGTGAAGCGTGCGTCGGAGACGAGGCAGTAGCGCGAGTGCGTGTTGCCCATGGTCGGGATGTGCAGCTTGTGGCTTGTCGCCAGCTGGTCGTGAACGAAGCCCCCTCTCGGCGTTTGCCAATAAACGCATGCCAGGACGGGCATTGCCCAGACATTGTTGGGCCCGGCAGCCTCCTTGCGATGAGATTGCGCTTCCGGACGCGTCTCAGAGTGGATGACGTCTTGAAGCCTCTCCCGGTCCAACGCTTCCGCTCTTTGTCCCAGCTGGGAGCTACTGCGGAAAACTCCAATTATGAACGGTCCAGTTTTGGGGAATCAGAGCAGTATGCGCCATGCGCCCCGATCTGACCTTGCAAGCGGGTCTGCGGCTCACTCCGGCATCGGAATAAGCGTTGCCGTGCCGCTGTCATCGCTGTTTTCTCTACTCGCAGGAGCAAGCACCTCGGCTGCGGCGACGTCCACATCGGTGTCTACGGTTTTTGCGTCTGAATTCGCCCTCGTTACCAAGGCAGCCTGATAGCCATATGCCACCGAAGGCCGTGGTGACAGGGGAGGCGCGTGTCTCAGTACCAGTCCGTCCAAGAGTTCTGCGAGCCTCTCGGGGCCAAGAGACGCATGGCAATAGCGAAGACGTAGGTCAACTAAGCTGTTGGTCCGGTCTATGTTCTGCCAAGCATAGACACAGCCACCCGTCTGGCCCAGCTTACCCGTTGCTGTTCCATAAACGCCATAAGCGTTCTGTCGGAGGCTTGGATCGATGCTCATCGCAACACCCGGGAATTCGCTTCGCAGGCTTCGGGTGATCTCTGATCGATCTGGCCCTTTATGGGGTGCCGATCTTGGTGGCGGCGATTGCGAGATAGTCAGCGTGTTTTCGCCGGCAATCGTTGTCGTGTTGGCCCAGATCAATATTTGCTTGGTTGAAGCGTCGACGGACGTCTGGCGCAGACCAATCGGCATCTCGCCAAGCCCGGTGAGAGAGGCTGAGGCAAGATCGACGGGAAGTTCGCGATTACCTGAGGATACCGACATCCTTCCGTTCATACTCTCAAGGAACGGATCCTCGACGGTCGTGCAGCCGTTGAGACCAACCAGTACCAGGATCGCAAGGATGTTTCGTTTCACCGGTTGATCCCCATGCGTTCGTTGATGGCGGCGATGCCTCTCGTGTTGGCCGGGTCTGACATGACCTGATTGAGCTGGGCGAAGATCGCGCGCGACTGTGCGAGATTGCCGAGGTGGTAATGGCTCCAGGCGCGCATCTGGCTGATTCCGACCGGCTCCGGCATGATCTGCAGGCGAGCGTTCAGCGCTTCGAGCGTGACGCGGTATTGCTTGCGATCGAAGGCGGCACGCGCCCGCTGCCAGAGAAGCTCGGCGCGCAGTTCGCGGTCGCGCAACGGCGTCAGGTTGTGCTGCATCAAGAGCGCCTCGGCGTCGTCGGTCAGATTGGCGCGAAGCAGGGTGAGGCCAAGGCCATAAGCGGCATCATCCGCCTTGCCGCCACCGCCCGCGAGACCGACCGTGAAGGCCTGACGCGCTTCGGCCAGATGGTTGAGACCGAGCAGACACCAGCCTTTGGCCACCTGGGCATCCGGCCGCAAGGCTGTCTTTGCTTCAAGCCGCCGCAGCTCGGCAACACAGCCACCATAGTCCTTTTTCTGCAGCCGCGAGAGATAGCCGGCCTGAACGCCTGCGGGTGCCGAGACAGATTTCCCGGCCCGCTCGCGCGGTTCAGCTGCCGATTTCAGCTCGGCGAAAACCGTCTGATAGGTGTCGCCATGCTGTTCCCGCAGGTTTGCAAGGGCCTTCTTTTCGCCCAGGCGCGTCAGCGCGAGGGCAAGCCCCTTCAGGCTGTCTGCCTCGGCCTTCCATTCGAAGGCCTTGGCAAACCAGGCGCGCGCCGGCTCGAACTGGCGCGAGTTATAGGCATACCAGCCGATCAGGCGGGCGTGATCGGACAATTCGGTTTTCTGGATCGCTTCCGAATAGCGGCTCACCACACGCTCATCGATGTCGGTCTTGCCCTCGCCCTTGAAGGGAAAGGAAAGTTGATCAAGCAGGAAGGCGTCCTCCCCGGCGAGCACGTCGAGATGCGCGGTCACAAAGGCGTAGGCTTCCTCGTCCTTCGACTGGTGGGAAAGACTAAGCGCCATGCCGCGAACGGCTTCCGGCGTTGCCTTCTTCTGCAGCAGGCGCTGGAAGAAGTTTGCCGCCTGATCCGGCTGTTCGATCTTCAGCATGTACCAGCCCATCAGAGCGAGGTCTGCGGGGGCTTGCTCCTTGTCTGCAGCCGTCCTCACGGCGGCAATCACCTCGGGGCCCGGTTGAGGCGCGCCCGCGACACCGGAGGCGAAGTCGCCCATTTCGCGGCGCATCAGATCAAGGTTGAGCGATCGCATCGAGAGAGCAAGTTCTGGATCAGCAGAGAGCACTCGGATCGCCTCTCGCAGATCGGCTGCCGGAATGTCCTCCATCGCCTTTTGCAGGGTGGTGAGCACCAGCTCATCGGAAAACGCCTTCTCCGGCGCCCGGAAGAGGATCCCGCGATAGACCGCCGTTAACCCCTCCTGCATCTCATTTGCCCTGTAGGCGTCGAGCATCATCCAAAGCAGGTCGATCTCAGTTTCCTGCGCAGGGTCGAGCTTTGCACCAAGGCGAATAACGGTCACAAAGTCCTTCGCCTCGTTGGCCCGCGTCATGGCAAATCTCAGCTTGCGCCGCTCGAGCTTGCCCGGAAATCCTGTGACGGCTCCCAGCCCGGATGGCTTGCGGCGATCCGGCTAATCTCCTGCTCGATGCCGGCATAGTCATCGCGCTCGTAGAGCTGCCAGAGCGTGAACTCATCGACGTGATCACCAGCATCCGGAGCATAGAGGTCCGCCGGGGGCATGAAGCCGGGAAACTTGAGTTCCAGGCGCCGGGTCTCGGCTTCGACGCGCTCTGTCTCGCCATTGCGGGCATAGTAATAGAGCGCGGCCAGATCGACCGTGTCCGGCGCCGGTGTTTTCTGGGCGTTCGCTTCGCCCGTTTCTGTGTCGTTCGAAGGCTGTGCCATAGCGGTGGTCGCTTCGGGGACCAGAAGCGACGTCGCGCTGGCCGGCAATGCGACGAAAAACGTGGCGAGGATGGTGCCGGCCAACAGCCGTGTCTTGATCGTCTTCTTCATTCGACTGTCCTCACGCCCTTGCGCGGCACGACATAACCAACCCACCAGCCGAAGCCGCCCATCAGCGCGAGAACAAGGCCGACATAGATTATGAAGTTGTCGGAGAGCCAGGCAGCCGCGAGACGTCTGAGATTGGCGGGGCTCGTATCGGTGATCGGAAAGAAGCTGTAGCTTTCGGGATAGCGGTTCACGAGTTCGAGGTCCGACCGGCGGATCACGGCTTCGCCTCCTTCGAGGGCCGTCCAGGTTGCCGGCTTGGTCAGCGCTGCAACGCCCTGCTGGAGCAGGGTTTCATCCGCCGCGCTGACATAGGTCCAGACGGCCGAACTCTCAGAGGAAGCCACCTGCCTTACACTGATCAGCCGATCCCTTGGATCAACCTGGACGTCTTCGCGTCCGATATCCTTGTAGGCCAGCCAACGGTTGACGGTTGTCGAGGCCGTTGCCACCCAATCGGAGGCGCGGCTCTTCAATGACAGCTGATCATGCTCAAGCCGCGTTTCTACCTGGAAAGCATCGAGCAGGGCCTGCGAGTCCGACAATTGGTTGCCCGCCGTAACCGAAGCGGTAACCAGATTATCGGTTGCAGAGAACGGCAAGCGATCGCCCTTCTGCCCGGCAAGTTCGGCAAGCTCCAGCCGCTGATCACCGACGCCGACAACCAGGGCATTTGTCGACTGGCGCGGATCCGGGCGGCCGATCTTCAGTTCGGCCGGCAGGGGATGACCTGCCGACAGGGCGAGCCGCGTCAGAAGGGTCAGGGCCGACCCAAGCCTTGCGGGTGTCGCCGTATCGACATAGAGATCGAAGGCAGCAGAGCCTTTGAGGGGGAAAGACGTCCCGGCAAAGGCCGCAAGGTCTGGAAGACGACCGGCGCGGGCGAGAGGCGGTATCGTCACCGTGGTTTCTTCGAGCAGCAGGAAGCGAGATCGCGCTTCATCCCGCCTAGCCGGATCACAGGTGAGGTCCGAAGCAAGCGGCAACTCGGCCAGAACGCGAACATGGTTCACACCGGGATGGAAGGCACGCAGGGGAAGTTCCAGCGGCTTGTCCTTGAGCGTCGTACCCTCGGGATTGTAAAGCACCAGGCTGGCTACGGCCCGTTCGTTGACCCGGACGAGCAACTGCGTTCCGGGGGCGAGCCCCGGCGCGGTGGCGGCATTCAGATTGAGATCGACCGTCGCATAGTCGCCCGGATAGAAATCGGCGGGCATAACGACATCGAAGCTCGTTTGGAAAAGACGACCGGCAAAAGGTGTCGTCTGATAGCCGATGCTCGACAACGAGTGAGTGCCCGGGCTCTCGCCATCGATCCGCGTCTGCGCCATGGCGAGCTTGTTTGTGCGAATCAGCGGAAGCAGCGGGCCGTTGACAGCGGCAAGCAGCAGCGACTGGAACTCGCTCTTGTTCGAACCGCGCATGGTGACGATGTGGCGGCCGTTTTCGCCTTGCCGGACGAAGAGACCACGCGGTGCAGCAGTGAGCGCGTCGCGGGCGGGTTGCGGCAGTTTCGCGTCCAAGGGGTCGCCGAGATAGAGGTCTATGCCCGGTCCGCTGCCTCCGACATCGCCGACGGTGATGCTCAGGTCTTCACGACCGAGTACCAGTGCCATGGTCTGCACAAGCGACAGGCTATCGCGAAGTGTCGTCTGCGGAGCATCCTGTCCGACAATCACGCGGATCTCCGTGGCACCGTCGCCATTTCGGCCGACCGACAATAGGCTCGCGAAATCGCCATCCTTCGGACGTGCGCTGGTCAGGAAGCCACTCACAAGCGGATCGATCTGCGTCCACAGTTCGTAGGTCGCCTGGACGCTGCAATCGATGCGGTGGTGCTGTTTCGCACGCAGACGGATCTGGTTCCAGCCGACGGTCAGATCCTTGGCCGCAACCGGAATATCATGGGTTGCCGGCCCATTGGGCGATCGGATGGGTAAGGCTGCGAGAGGCTTGCCGTTCAACTCGACATCCAGCACGGCATCGTCAGGCATGACCGAGACCGCATTGGTGTAGCTCAGTCTGAGGATGCCGGCCGTCGTCACCTGATCCGGCGAGAGA
Organism: Allorhizobium sp.; assembly: GCA_045377275.1. Lineage (GTDB taxonomy): Bacteria > Pseudomonadota > Alphaproteobacteria > Rhizobiales > Rhizobiaceae > Allorhizobium. The sequence goes on from JBJIOA010000017.1 coordinate 146,453, forward strand.
TAGAAGGTGAGTTCTCTCGGCGTATCTTCGCCTTCCAGGCGCATGGCGGTTGCCGACTGGCGAAAGGCGACCATCTGGCGGGGGATATCCGAACCGGTCTGAACCGTGCTCTGGACACTTGCCGCACCAAGGTCTGCGGGGACGAAATCGCCGGCGCGAGAGGCGTTTGCCGACAGACAAACGAGGATCGCGGCTGCAGACAGTCGGCGCAGGATTGCCACTTTATGCATAGGCCGACCCTTTCAAAGCTGCAGGATAGGTCGCGCCCGGGTCCGAAGCCGCGCTTGATGCCTTGATGATCAGCGGCGCGTCAGGATGCGAGATTTCCGTCGTCTCGCGGACCAGACGCAGGGCGTAGGCAAAGCCGCGCAGGGTCTCGGTGATCGTCCAGAGCGCAAAGCGGATGGTGCCGCTAAAGAAGCCCTTGTGCTTCTGCACACGGTTCCAGCGATCCTGCAGCGGCTGCTGTTCGCAATACATCATCTCGGCAATCGCGATAAAGGTTTCGGGCGTGCGCTCGGCAAAGGCGAAGCCGAAACTCGTCTCGTCCTGTCGACGCAGCATGCTGCGGCAGACGAGCGGGACCCGCATCCCCCGGCCGTGGCGGCGGATCTCGATGACGGCCTCTTCGCCCTTCTCCAAGCCATTCACCGGCTGTCTGTCGATGAACTGCAGGGCCAGACCACCGCTGGACACATCCGCAACGATGACCGCGTGACTTGTGCCGCCTGAATGCAGGATCGCATGACGGCGTACGCTGAGGCGCTGGTTGCGGCGACGCTCGCGCCGTTCCGAGACGGAGCCGAGGGCAGCACCGGCAATGCCCATGTTGATGATGTTCCAGCCGGCGACAATCAGCAGCAGTTCTGACGGCATAGCTTCCGTCGTGTAACGCCAGATCGCATAGCAGCTGGCGGCAAAGAGCAGGAAGAAGATCAGGAAGTAGGGACGCGCCAGCGGCGAGAGCTTGCTTTCGTCCAGTGTCTGTCCCTTCGACGTGACGTTGAAGGTCGGCTTGCGCGGGTTCTTCACGACGCTCAGGATCGCGCCGAAAAGCATCACCGACTGCACATATTCATAGAGCTCGGAGACCCATGGCCAGCGGACGCGCCCGAAGAGGTAGCTCTGCATGGCAAAGGACGAGATGAGATAGGTCACCGAATAGCAGATGAACTCGGTGATATTGGCTTCGAAGATCTGCAACGAGAAGAAGATGTAGAGGAGCGGCGAGAACATGAAGGTCAGCCGCGTCAGCGGAAAGAGCCAGAACAGGTTCGTGCCGGCGTAGCAGATGCGCTGTGCCGCCGAGAGACCGCGCTGCAGGAAGGGACGGTTCAGCGTCAGGATCTGCAGCATGCCCTGAGCCCAGCGAACGCGCTGGCCAATGAAGGAGACGAGCGTTTCCGGCTGCAGGCCGGCGATCAGTGGCTTGTCGACATAAAGGCTGTGCCAGCCGCGGCAGTGAAGGGCCAGCGCGCTTTCGCAGTCTTCGGTGATCGACTGGCCGGAAAATCCGCCGGTCTCCTTGAGCGCCTTGCGGCGCAGGACCGCAGCGGAGCCGCAGAAGAAGGAGGCATTCCACTTGTCGAGGCCGCGCTGGACGACGGAATAGAACATCTCGTTTTCCGACGGCATCTTGCCGAAGGTCTGCAGGTTCTTCTCCAGCGGATCGGGATTGAGGAAGTAGTGCGGTGTCTGGACGAGAAAGAGCTTCTCGTCGTTTTTGAAGTGGCCCACCGTTTCGTTGAGGAATTCGCGCACAGGCGCATGGTCCGCATCGAAGACGACCACAAGCTCGCTGGTCGAGATCGCAAGGCCCGCGTTCAGGTTGCCGGCCTTCGCATGGCTGTTTTCGGCGCGGGCGTGATAGCGAACGCCAAGCGCTGCCGAAAGCGCCTGCAGTTCCTCGCGACGGCGACGGGCGGCGATCGCGGCGCGCGGATCGGACTGTCTGCACTTGGCATTCGTGCCGCCGTCATCGAGCAGATAGACGGTGAGCTTGTCCGCCGGATAGTTCATCGACTTGGCCGCAGCCAGCGTCAGCGCCAGCAGGTCGGCGGATTCATTGTAGGACGGAACGAAAACATCGACGGTTGGCTTGTCGTCATCGGCAAGACGTGGTGCTGGCTTGCGATCCAGCGGGTCGGCGACGATGAAGAAATTGATCGCCAGCATGACCAGGCAATACATTTCCGCCGCATAGAGAATTATGCCCGGAACGAAGTTCCAGGGCTCGTTGATGTCGGGAAGCGTCTCCGTCGTGCGCCAGAACGCATAGCGCAGGGCGAGCACGGCCGAGAACACGAAAGTCATCAGGCGGAATGTCTTGTTCTGCGGGCGCATCATGAACAGGAGCATCAGGGCCAGTACGGCCAGGCTAAGCACCAGTTGCGCCTGAAGGCTGATCGGCAGCCAAAGCAGAACCACACCAAAAAGGCCCGCAATGATTGCAGGCAACGCAGCGCACATCATGTGCAGAACCCCATCTTTCACCCACCCGCAGCTTCATCTGCGGTGATCCCCCAACAGGAATGCCCTGAAATTAGGGGGTGATTTCTTAGCAAATTGCTAAGAGATGAAGCGGGTCAGAGGGCCTGTAGACGGCCGCCAGCGATTTTTCGTTTCGCTTAAGTGTCTGCGCTAAAACGAATTTTTCACGCTACGCCTCGTCAATTCGGCATAAGCCGATGATCCAGTTCCTAAGCCTGATCTAATCGACATGGTTACCATCTCGTGAAATCGTGCCTGCATGGGCCCAAACCTGTGTCAGTCTGAGGCGCCGGGTGCTGAAGCAGTCTCATTCTGGCCTTGTGGCGCGTCGTTGCCGTGCTTTTCCAGATGTTCCAATCGGCACCAGTGCCCCAGATCGCCACAAGCGCTGCTGGTGCGAGTGGAAGCTCCGTCGTTACTCTTCTCTGAATGCGCGTGTGATCTGGTCGGTGAATGGTTTTGCGAGGAATGAGATGACAGTCCTTTCTTCGGTCTCGATATAGACTTCGACGGGCATGCCTGGTGTGAGCTTGGTTGCGAGGTCGCCGAGGTCGTTCGGGGAGAAGGTGACGCTGGTTTTGTAGAAGGGCAGGTTCGTCGCCTTGTCGACGATGGTTGCGCCGGGGATGATGTCGACGGCGCCGACGATTTCCGGTGTGGTCTGCCGGTTGAAGGCGGTGAAGCGCATGCGTGCGGTCTGGCCGACGAAGACACGGTCGATGTCGGTTGGGGCGACCTTGACATGGACGTTGAGCTCGCTGTTGGCAGGTACGATGGCCATGATCACCTGGCCCGGTGCGACGACGCCGCCGACGGTATGTGCCTGCAGGTCGTAGATCGTGCCGCTTTCCGGCGCCTTGACGACCGTGCGATCGAGCCGGTGGGTAAGCTGCAGCGCGCGCTGCTCGAGTTCGGTGAGCCTTGCCTCGACCGAGACGATCTCCTTTTGCAGCTCCGTGCGGCTGGTCTGGTCGACCGACATCAGTCGGACCTTGAGCTCGCTGATCTGGCCTTCGGCTTCGGCGACACGGGCGAGAAGATCACCGATCGTGCCCTCGATGCGCACCATCTGACGGCGAAGGCCGCGCAGTTCGGCGGCCTTGGCGAGCCCCTTCTGGACCAGCCCCTCCTGCATGGCGAGCTCTTCTGCAAGCAGCTCGTTTTCTGCAAGATTGGCCTTTTCCTGCTCTCTCAGGCCGTCGATCTGGTTGCGAAGCTGCGAGATCTGCATTTCGATCTGCTGCTTCTGATTGGCCCGCATGACGCGGTTTTCGTCGAAGAGTTTCGCTTCCTCGCGCATGACCTCGGGAGAAAGCTCCAGCCCCTCGAAGGAAAGCACGTCGAGACCGTCGCGTTCGGCCACAAGCCGGGCCATCATCGCCTTCAGCTGTGCGACCTGTGATGTGACGATGCCGAACTCGATGCGCAGCTGCGTGTCGTCGAGGCGCAGGACGACATCGCCCTTGTCGACCAGAGAGCCGATCTTCACGGGTATCTCGACAATCGTACCACCATCGACATGCTGGACCTGCTTGGTCTCGCCGATGACGACGAGTTCGCCCTGCGAGATAACGGCGCCGGCAAGCCTTGCCTGGGCGGCCCATCCGCCGATCCCGACCGTCAGGGCAAGACCGAGCATGGTCGCTGCAAGCATGCGTCCCTTCAGCCCCTTGCCGGAGAGCGAGACTTGGCTGTTCTTGTCGTCAAGGCGCTGTGTCATGGTGTGTCCCCTTACGCAGTTTACAGTTTCGGCCCGAAGCGGTGCCGATCACGCGGTTCAGATCAGGCCACGAGCCCTTCGGTCTGGCCGGGAAGATGGAAGGCCGTCAGGATCAAGTCGTCTTCGTCGAGGTCGTGCGCACTGATGATGACGATCTCGTAATCCTGATCGCCGTCGATGTCCGTCACGAGCTGCAGCACCTGATGGCCCGCATCGTCGTCGTCGATCATCTTCTTGTAGAGTTTGACCAGCGTCTTGTGGTCGTGGCGGTCGAGCTCGAGCGTGCTCTCGCCATCGTCGAAGTAGAGGCGGCCGAGCTCCCGCTCGAGCTTCGACAGGTCGACCTTGTCGCCGACATCGAAGTCGCGGATTTCGTCATGGCCGGCCCCATAATTGCCGATCGAGGCGACCGAGCCGAAGACGAAGCTGTCCTGACCGCCGCGGCCATAGAGAATGTTGACGGCCGAACTGGCGGTGATCGTGTCGTCACCCTCGCCACCAACGGCATTCTCAATCGAGGTCAGGCGGTCGTTGCCGATCTCCTCGCCTGTGGCGGTGCCCGCCTCGAGATCGATCCCGACCGCCATGGTCGCGGACGAAGCATCATAGGTATCCTGGCCCTCGCCACCATGGATGACGTCGTCGCCATCATCGGTGCCGGGTGTCGACGCATCCATCGGCATCTGCGTCAGACTGCGCGCCTCTAGCACCGGCTGGATGCCCGCGACGAATATGTCGTCGCCCTCATCGCCGACCATGACGTCATCGCCGGCACCGCCGGCAAGCGTATCGTGGCCGGTTCCGCCGTCCAGCACGTCGTTACCCGCGTCTCCTGACAAAACATCATCTCCGGCCTCGCCGAACAGTCGGTCGTCGCCGTCACCACCGGACAGAATATCCTGCCCGTCGCCGCCCATCAGTGTGTCGCGTCCGGCCTCGCCGAACAGCATGTCGTTGCCGGCGTCGCCGAACAGGACATCGTCGCCATCGCCGCCAAAGATGCGGTCATCGCCGTCACCACCATGGATGACATCGCGGCCTTCGCCACCGATCAGCACGTCGTCGCCCGCACCGCCGAGGATCAGGTCGTCGGCTTCGCGCCCATAGACCGTGTCGTTGCCGGCACCGGCATCGATCAGATCCTTGCCCGGTGTGCCGAGGAGAATGTCATCTTGATCGGTTCCGGTGATCTCGGTGTCGGCATGCGCACGCAGATCGAGAAAGCCCTGCCCCTGGACCGAGGCCTTGCCGTCGCTCAGCGTAAAGGTGAGGTTCACCAGGCCATAGCTGTCGCGTTCGGGCACATAGATCCAGGCATCGTCGCCATAGGCGCGGATCTCGCCCGATGTCGCGCGGATCGCGGAGATCGTCAGCGGATCGCCGTCCGGGTCCACGGCTGCGCGCGCAAGGTCGGCCCACATCAGAAGCATCGACAGGTTGACGAGGCCCGTTCCGAGATAGATCGGTCCACGGGACAAGGGGGCACGATTGGTCGGCGCCGGCGGGTTCCCGGAAGTACCCCCATTCGAGGAGCCCCCGCCAGACGTGGTATCGACTGGCAGACCGCCGTCATCAGGCGTATCGCCATTACCGTCTGCCGCCTGACCAGCGGCGGGGGTATCGTTTGCAGCACTGGGCAGGCCGAAGCCGGAGAACTTCGGCTTGGCCACGCTTGGCGCCACAAAGCGGAAACCGTTGGCTGCGACATCGATGGTGACACCCTGGAACGGGCGTCCGGCATAGTCGCCTTCGAGCGCAAAATCCTGGGCGTTGAAGCGGATCGAGGAGTAAAGCCTGCGCGGTGGCTCGATCTGCTCGACCACGTCCTCGTAGGCCCGCTGGATCTCCTGCCAGAAGGCGGCGATGTCCAGCCCGGCCTCGGGCGCATCCTCGATCGGCGCTGTCGTGCCGTCGTCGAGTGCCACGGTCTTCCGTTCGTCCGGGGCTTGCGCATTGGGCGCCGGATTGACGATCTCGCGCAGACGCCCGAGATAAGCGCCGAGCCCCATGGAGAGCACGGCGAAGATACCCGGCGACCAAAGCGTGCGATCCTGAACTTCGGGAAGCGCAAACTTGCGCGCCGGCGCCTTGGCCGACAGGGCGTCGCCATGGCCGAGCTTCAGGGTCTCATCATGATCGGGAATGGAGCTTGCCATGATCCCTTACTCCGCCGCGATCGGCATCAAGCGGGTCGGCCGCAGCGGCTTCTCCTGCGTGTTGGCCGGGACCTTGATGATCTCCTCCTTCGGCCCGTAGGAGACAAGCTTGCCGCCCTGGACCACGCCGACCATGTCGACGGCCTGAAGGACGCTTGGGCGATGGGCGACGATGACGACGATGCCGCCGCGCTCGCGCACCTTGACGATCGCCTTCATCAGCGCCTCTTCACCCTCAGCATCAAGGTTCGAATTGGGCTCGTCGAGCACTACCAGGAAGGGATCGCCGTAAAGCGCACGCGCCAGCGCCACGCGCTGCCGCTGGCCGGCCGACAGCGATTGGCCACTCGGACCGATCTGGGTCTGGTAGCCGTTCGGCAACCGCACGATCAGATCATGAATACCGGCGGCGCGTGCGGCCCGGAAGATCATCTTGGAATCGGCATCCGGATCGAAACGGGCGATGTTGTCGGCGACCGTCCCATCGAGAAGGGCCACTTCCTGGGGGAGATAGCCGACATTCTCGGTGAAGAAGCTGGTCGGCCACTGCTTGAGGTCGGCCCCATCGACGCGAACCGAGCCGCGCAGGAGTGGCCAGATGCCGAGCAGCGAACGCGCGAGCGTCGTCTTGCCGCCGCCGGATGGACCGATCAGCGCCAGCGCCTGGCCAGCCGTGAGTTTGAACGAGACATCGCTCAGAAGCACGGTGCCGGTCGTGGGTGCCACTGTCGTCATGCCCTCGACGACAAGGTCTTCGCTCGGCGCCGGCAAGTCGAACTGCGTCGGCGGACGGTCGAGTACGGCGAGCGTGTCCTTGATCCGCGACCAGGAGCGGCGTGCGGCGATGACGCCCTTCCACTGGGCGATCGCCTGGTCGACCGGGGCGAGCGCCCGGCCCGTGACGATCGAGGAGGCGATGATCGCACCGGCGGACATCTCGCCCTGGATGGTCAGATAGGCGCCAAGCCCAAGGGTCGCCGATTGCAGCATCATGCGCAGGACCTTGGAGATCCCGGCAAAGGTGCCCGCGATGTCGGAGGTTGCCGTCTGGGTTTCCAAATGGCGGCGATTGGCGCTTTCGAAGCGGTCGATCGCGCGGTCCGTCATGCCCATCGAATAGAGGATATCGCCATTGCGGACATGGTTGTCCGAGACGTTGTTGCGCTGGATGGCGGCGCGCGTCATCTCCTTGGCATGGCGGCGCGACAGAAGCTCGGCAGCGATCGTCAGGCAGGCGAGGAAGGCAGCTCCCCCCAGCGTCAGCATGCCGAGTACCGGATGCAGCATCCAGACGAAGACCAGGTAGACCGGGATCCAGGGCAGGTCGAAGAGGGCGACCGGGCCCGCACCCGACAGGAAGGAACGCACGGTATCGACGTCGCGGCCGCGCTCGGAGGCTTCCGCCGAGGAATAGCCGAAGCGCGGCATGTCGATCACCACCCGGTGCACGAGCGGTGCGATCTGGCGATCGACATTGGAGCCGAAACGCACCAGCATCTGCGACCGCAGGATGTCGAACATGCCCTGGAACAGGTAGAGGCCGACCGCGATCACCGAGAGCCAGATCAGGGTCGGCACGCTGCCGCTGGTCAGTGCCCGGTCGTAGATCTGCAGCATGTAGAAGGCGCCGGTCAGCGCCAGGATATTGATGATGCCCGAAAGGCCGAAGACGAAGCCCGTCACGAGGCCGATACCGGACAGTTTGTAGCTTGACTGCTTGTTCATGGCTTCCCCCACTCAACGTCTGTCTGCCGGCCCCGCCAGGCCGGCAGTTCTGCCATGTCGTCCTCAGGAAACGCCGAGGAAGTCGTTGATCGTCAGGTTGTGACGGCCATGCAGCGAGAGTTCGAAGTCCGCTGCATTGTCCCCTTGCGTGTTGCCCCTGATCACCGTGAACTCCTCGCCGTCGCGCATCTCATGCGTGATGGTCACGTCGCCGATCGCATCGATCGTCTGGCCGGCTTCGAGCTTCATCGCCCCCATGCCGGTAAAGTCGATCCGGTCGCCGGTCTGGAAGCCGTAGATCGTGTCGCCATTGGCATTGGCGGCCGAGGTGAACTTGAAGACATCGTCGCCAAGTCCGCCATCGATGACGTTGACCGCAGACGAGGCCGTGATCGTGTCGTGGCCGGAACCGCCGATGAAGTTCTCGAAGCCGTAGAAGCTATCCGAGCCCGTCGTCCCGCCGGAAACCGAGCCGCGGCTGTTGAGGCCATTGCCGAGATCGACCGTCAGGTTGGCGCTGGTCGCTGCATAGTCCAGCGTGTCGATGCCGTCTTCGCCGTAGTAGACATCGTTGCCGTCATTCAGGGTCGCGATGACGGTGTCGTCGCCGCTTCCCGCCCAGACACGGTCGTCACCGGCTCCACCCTCGATCACGTCATTGCCGGCATCGCCGAAGATCAGGTCTGAACCGGCACCGCCGAAGACGATGTCGTTGCCACCGCCGGCATGCACCTCGTCGTCGCCGAGCCCGGCATTGATGACGTCATTGCCATCACCGCCCGACACCACGTCGTCGCCGTCCTCGCCACGCAGAATGTCAGAACCACCCTGGCCAACCAGAACATCCGTACCAGCACCACCCAGGATCGTGTCGTCTCCACCAGCGCCAAGCAACGCATCCGCAGAAGAAGTGCCGATGAGCACAGTCGGTGACGGACCCGAGGCTGGAGGTGTGATGACATCACCGTCGTCATCGGTATCTTCCTGATCAGACCCGTCATCATGGTGATCATGTTCCGTACCGGCATCGACGAGGATCGGTGCCTCACCCGTGAAGGTCAGCGAGTGGCTGCCGTTCGACAGCGTGGTTGTGCCGTCGCCATTGTCTGTCTCGCTGTACTCTTCCGGATTGGCGTCGGGTGCGACTTCGACGACGTCCTGCGGACGCAATGCCCCGACGATGGTGTCATTTCCGCCATTCGAGCGGAAGACGATACGGTGGGCGGAGCTGAGGGCCGAGATATCGACCACGTCATCGCCATCAGAGCCATCGATGGTGATAGTCGAGTAGTTCAGGCTGGTGCTGTCGAAGTTGCCGATGACTTCGATGATGTCGCTGCCGTTAGTACCGGTGTCGAGGCCGCCGTTGTTGTTGTTGGCGGTGACATTCAGCGTGTTGATGACGATTTCCTCAATGCTGGCGAGTTCTGCAACGACCGTTTCGGGGCCGTTCGCCAGAGCACGAGTGATGACGATCTCGGTTGTCGGCAAGAAGACCGTACCCAGCGCGGCGGCAAGCGCCGCATTCTGGTTGTTGGTGACAGCATAGATGCGGAAACGCTCGGCACCCTGCACACCGGACAGACGATACGTGTCGTTGCCCTGCCCTCCATCGACAATGTCGCGGCCCTGATCACTGATCTGGTTGATGGTGTCGTCGCCGCCACCGGCTAGGATGATGTCATTGCCTTCACCCCCGTTGAGAGCACTGGCCGAATTGTCTCCAACCAGGATGTCGTTGCCATTCCCACCATCGATGCCTTGGTTTGTGTCACGGACGACGCTGACAGTTGCCGCATCGGTGCCGGTGCCACGGTAGGTAAAGGTTCCGCCATTGTTACCGTTTCCATTTCCGGTATCCGTAACGGTCACACCATTTGCCCCGAGGATGGCTGTTAGACTGTTCGTGCCCGTGATTGCACCAATCGCCATGGCAGAGTCGGGGTCGGTATCGTTGACGAGCAGGCTCCAGCTGGGAATTGTGAACGGTGTGCCATTCGTGAAATTGGTCACCACGCGATCATTGTTCGCCAGCATCGCATCATCGACTGGCGTGATGGACACCGTATGGGTGGCAGGCGCACTCTTCAGACGACCGTCATTCACGGTGACTTCAATGACACGCGGGATGATCGACGGGTTGTCGGAGCCGTTCGAGAAAGTCACTGCCTGGATAGCCGTCTGATAGGCGGCAAGCGTGGCCTCGCCGGCGAGTGTCACCACAATTGCGCCACCCACTTGCGATATTGAGGACGTAATCCCGCTCGGCAGAATTGCCACCGCGAGGCTATCGCCCAATTGCGCATTCGTCAGCACCACACGTGCTGATGCCAGGGTCTGTCCATTGTCGGTGATTAGAGGTTCGGATCCAACAGAAATCGGATCCTGGCCCTCGATGAAGGTGCTTGTGATATCCCGGTTCGGCGGTGTAACCGGCCGCGTGCCGCTCGCATTGATCACCAGATTATCGACAATGAACCGTTCTGCGCCGAATCCTAACAGGCCGTTGTCGAGTGTGCCCTCAAGGCGGAAACGGATCGCGGCATTCGTGGTGAATCCGTTACCGATCGGCAGTGTGAGCGACGAGTTGCCTCCATTGTTGCCGTCGAAAGTGGCCAGAGTAATGAAATTCACGCCATCTGCGGCAAAGTCGAAATGCAGTCTTTCATCGTCACCGACAAGGCCGCCTGCGGATACGCCATTGTCATCAACAAAGAAGCTGACCGTCGCTGATTGCATACCCGACAGGTCGAGGGATCGCGTGATCGTTGCACCGTCAGCCGCATTCGGATTGAACCGCAACTGGTTGCTGTCGCCCCCGTCGATCTGCACGTTTCCACCCGTGACCGAATTGTTCCCGTCGCCGGCTTCGGTCCATCCCGCCGCGAAGTTGCTGGTGCCGGTGTTATTGTTGCCACCATTTGCCGTGTTGAAATTGTCTGCAACGACCCGCGTCACGGTATCGAAGCCGTCGAGCGAAATCTCAGGGGCGATGTTGCGCAGGTCGAGCACACGATCGGCGAACTGGATCTTCTCGATGTTGAACAGTCGATCCGTACCCTCGGCCTGCAGGTTGCGGCCAGAGACCGTGTCGATGACGCCGGCCGTCGGGTTCACATGCGCAACCGTCACGCTGCCATCATTGTTGTAGGTGACCTCGTAATTCTCGAAATTGTCGTAATAGACAGCGGTATCGACATCGCCAGCGCCGCTGCCATCCACGATTTCGCGAACCATCGACAACTGGCTCGGCACGAAGGTGCGGCTGAAGAGCAGGCTGTCAAGCGTTGCGCCACCCTTCTGTGCCACAGCACCGGTTTTCAGCATCCCGTTGACGAGATCCGATTCCAGATAAATCGGCCCAGCCAAGCTGTCGGCCGTATAGGTAATGTCGCCATCCTTGATGCGGATACGGACGTTCAGCCACTTGTCACCATCGATGATGTCGTCGCCGCCCATGCCGCGGATCATGTCGGAGCCACCGCCGCCGAGCAGAATGTCGGAACCATCAGAAGTATCCATCACGGCAAGCTGGCTGTCGCCATCGGCATTGTTCGGATTGGTTAGCGTGAAGCGCTCGAGATGCGCCACCAGTTCACGCAAGCCCGTAATGTTATTGATGTTCTTTTCGAGAAGCGCATTGGAGAAGCTTTCGATCGGAGCGTCGGGGGTGACCTGGGCCGCGTTTCCGGCCGCATCATAACCGCCGATGACAACGTCACGGCCAGTCAGTGTGTCGTTGTTCTTCCAGCCAGAGAGACCTTCTACAAGATCGTAGCGGTCCCGCAGGATGTTGTTCTGCTGGTTGACGAAGATGCTGACATTCATGTCGGCAACGGCATCATAGTCATTGCCCTTGAACGTCGTCCAATCGAAGCCGGCCATACCGTTATTGCGGTTGATGCCGATGCCCTGGACCATGATGTCGTCACCCGATTCGGCGTCGAAATCCGTATCGTTTTCACCCGAGATCATGATGTCATGGCCGATGACGCGGGAATTGAAGAACAATTCCGAGTTGTCGCCGGTCAGGGTGTTCATGTTCCCCTGACCTTCCATCCAGTCATTGCCTTCGTTGCCGTAGACGACGCCGCCGCCACCGGAGGCCGCGCGGATATAGTCGTCGCCTTCGCCGCCGAAGATGCTCTTCGCCTCCGAGCCGCCAGAGAGAATGTCGGACCCATCGCCGCCGAAGATGAGGTCGAGGCCCATGCCACCGTTGATCAGATCGTCGCCGGCTTCGCCCTTCAGCACGTCCGCAGCGCCGATGTCGGTACCACTGTCGGTGATGATGTCTGAGCCGTCGCCGCCATGGATGTGATCGACGCCGAAGCCGCCTTCGATGCGGTCGTCGCCACCCTCTCCCCAGATCGTATCATCACCGGCACCGCCGATAATCGTTTCCGATCTGTTGGTGCCACCGAGCACCACGTGTTCACCGCCATTGTATTTGAGGTAGTCCGGGCCGCGGGTGACGAGGCTGTCGGTTCCGGTGATCGCAGAGATAACATCGGGTGCACGGGTCGGATCAGCCCTTCCGTTGTCTGCGAGACCTTTGTTGTACTGGCGAGACTGGTCCATCTCGATAATGTAATCGGCGGTCTGGAACGCCGCACCATTGATGTGCAGACCGACCTCTTCAGTATCGGTGTTACGTCGGATCAGGTCGGCGAAACTGTCACTTTCCAGCTCCGTCAGCAGATTGAGGCCCTGTGTGCGGCTGAGATAATAGAAGCGGTCACCATTCTGGAGCTTCTCGATCTGCAGTTCGAAGACGAAGGTGAATGTGGAACCCAGCATACCGCCGAAGGGCATCAAGGCCTCGGCAAGACCGCCGATCCAGAAGTCGACCTTGTTGAGACCCGTTTCAGTATTGGCCCAAGAGCCCGATGAGTTCAGGAAGTCGAGGCGAGCCTCGCGTTGCGTGGACGTTTCGCCTGCCTTTCCGAAGACCAGATCCCAAGCCGCGTCCCGCTTTGCCTCGGCTGTGGTCGCAGAAAGGATCGTGGAATGGGTGCCGTAGGCTGCGATGAAGTTGACGATCGACAGCGGGTTCTTGAGATTTTGGGCGAAATCGACCCAGCTTTCATAGGGCTTCAAATAGGTGTCCTGTGTCTGATCATAGATCTGCCGGCGCGCTTCATTGAGCGAGGGAACACCGGTCTCCCGTGCGCGAGCGATATTGAGTGCCGCCAGATCGAGCGGCAGGCCGACCAGATTGTCGCGCAGCGCGCTGGTCATGAATTCGTCGATTTCGTTGCCGGCCTGACGGGTCATCCCACGTAGAATGGCACCGGCCGCCGCATGGGCGTCGACGCCCTGGGCATCGAACATGACCGGATCGAGGAAGGCGTCGATCAGTCCCTTTTCTTCCGCTTCGACCTGACCGCCGGCAAACTTCAGGATATCGACATTCTCGTTGAGCATCGAGTGGCCGAAGCGATAGACGACCTGGGCAAACTCCTCGAAGATTGCGCCATCGATCTCGACCGAATTCGAGAACACGAAGGGGTCGATCTGCGGGGTGATCGCGCGGACGAACTCTTCGAAGACGAGGTGCTGATAGACCATCTCCGTCGAGAAGCGGGCGGCTTGGAACAGGCGTTCGCCATCCCAGACAAGGCCGGCACCGCTGGTCGGCATCGTCGAGACGTCGGTGAGCAGCCACTCGTTGAGAAACGCGACATCACCTCCGGTGAGCAGACTTGCCTTGATTTCCTCGACCTGACGATTGTGCTCGCCATGGAACATGGCATGCGTTGCAGTCAGCGCAATGTTTTCGTTTCCACGTCCGTCGCCGACGATGAAGTGACGGTCGAGAAGTTCGTTGTCATAGGTCGAGACACCGCCGAAATCATTGGCAGGTGCTTGAGCGTTGCCGGTAGCGCCATCCGTGTCGGCAGTTTTCTCAGCATAGACGGCTTGGCCCTGAACGCGGTCAGCGACGTAGGCGCCGGGGACAGCATCGTGAGCAATATCGTTCAGGAAGGCGCGGCCGGCTCCGACGGCTTGCATCGCGTCAACTGGGTTCTGGAGGTTGCCTTCCATGGGAGCATTCGGCAACGGTGCCACAAGCAGCGGAAAGCCATTCGGACCGCGGACGAATTCGCCATAGAGATCCGTCACAACCGCTGGCACCGCATGCACATTCATGTCATCCAGCCGGATGCCGAGGACTTCCTTGGCTTGGGTCTTGATATCCTTCCAGGTCGGCGGGCCGCCGGTCGCACTTTCAAGCATGTGACCGGTGGCAACGGGCTTGCCTCCCACAAGGACATACTCGCGCAGGAAGACCTGATGTGATGGGTTCGACGTGTAGACTTGGTTCAGATCGATCCACGGCGTGGTCTCGTTGGTGTGATCGCGCACGTCGTCGGCCGTGCCGAGAATGCCATCGACGCCTGGATCATTGGTAGCACGCGTGAGAACCATGAAATTGGTCGGGCTGCCCTGCACATAGAGCGGATCATCCGGCTGCAGCGGGATATAGACCGAACCCGCACCGCCCTTGGTGGTCAGATCGAGGCCGTGGTCGAAGAACTGGCCGAAGATGGTCATGAACCCGTTGAAGGAAGCGGTGTCTCCAAGGTCTGCCGCGATGTTCTTGATGAAGACGTTGTTGCCATCCATTTCGACGCCATGCGAGGTTAACTCCGCCAGTACGGCGGCGTCGGCGGCGGCGGCGGCAGCTTCGGCCGCCGCCGTAGCAGCTTCGCCAGTCAGGATGGCCTCACGGATGTCTTCAGCCGCAGCAAGGGCGTTATTGGCCGCGTCAAGAGTCGTCCTCGCAACGTCAACGGACACGTTTGCCGTAGCCACGTCCAGGTTGGCGGCAGCCAGATCCGCCTGCGCGTCGCTCACCGCTCCTGCAAGGGACTGCTGCTGTTCGACGGCCGACTGAAGATCAGCGACCGCCAACGAATGGGCCGCTTGTGCAGCAACGAGAGCCTCGTGTGCGTCTTCCAGGTCTTCAGCGGCGTTCTGATAGGCCAGGGAGGCATCGTCATACGCATCAGAAGTCGCAAAGTAGGCGGCGGCATTCTCCGCCGACCCGTTCACCTGGAAAGCCGCAAGGGCCGCCTCCATGGCCTGCTCGGCAAGTCCCATCTCGGCAAAGGTCGTGTTGCGCGTTGCGGTCGCCGCATCAACGATCGCCTGCGCGCCGATGACAGCGGCCTGTGCTGCCGCTGCCGCCGACTGGGCGGCAGACAGCACCGACGCATGACTCGCCAGTGCCGTATTGGCGTCGGCAAGTGCACCGGAGGCTGTAGCCTGAGTAGCGAGCGCCGCTTGAAGCACGCCATTGGTGGCTGCCAATGCGTCTTGTGCGTTCTGAACAGCTCCTGCGGCGTCCGTAACGACGGCATCAGCAGCATCGGCTTGCTCCTGCGCGGCATCGGCGGCGCCCCCCACCGCGTCATGGGCAGCCTTGGCGACCGCCTGCAGCTGCATGACCTCGCCGACGATCGCCAACGCGTCGGCACCGACAATACCGACAGACGCCAGAGCTGCTGAAATGGCGGCCGGATTGTTCAAGGACTGGTCGGCGACAAGGTTGGAGATGATGCGCGGCTGGCTGTCGTAGACACTGCCCGAGGTGCTGGCGTAGCTCGTCGGAGCCCCTGAACGCGGATTGACTTCGGCGGACGCGAACTGTGCATCAAGCAGCCGGACCATCGGCTGATCGGCAGCGCCGAAATGAGTCATACCCGGCTGGAAATTGTTGAAGGAGCCGTCGACTGTGCGCAGGCCATAGGGCAGAAGCGGGCTCGACACGAGTTGCTCCAGTGCCACCCGGGGATCCGTACCGGCGTCGATCGCAGCGACGTGGGCCTCGGCGATCTTGATCTGACGCAGAATGAAATCCAGGTCGTTCTTGTTGAGCTGTACCATGATGCAACCGGGTTTCCCCGCCCCTCTTGTTGATCAACGCAGCCAGCCCGAGCTGGTCCGCGCAGTGTCTGAGGCTTAACTCTGCAAGAATTGGGGGGGAAAAACCATGCCGATTGGTCGGACGAATATCTCCCTCATGGTCCGAAGGGGAATAGGGACTTTGTACCCTATCAAGAGGGAGAGCTGAGCGTGAGCCCTAACGCAAAAAGCCCCTCGACCGTCATGGTGAGGAGCTTCAACGCCAGCATTTGAATGGCGTCAGTTACAAGTCTCATTGGTTGCGGGGGCAGGATTTGAACCTGCGGCCTTCAGGTTATGAGCCTGACGAGCTACCGGGCTGCTCCACCCCGCGTTACCAGCGTAAATCCCTGAGGGATTTATCGCGACAGAGCAAACTCTTGAGTTTGCGTCTCTACCCGACTTTTGCCGACGGCAAAATGTCGTCTTTTTCATGTTTTTGCCGAAGGCAGATTACCGTTGGGCTTATCGGTGTTGTACCAAGCAAAAAGGGCCGCTTGCTGCGGCCCGATGTATTCGGCTTGGGCCGATTTTGTGTTGAGAAGATTGTTTTTCAGCGTTTTTGGCTGACAACATTGCCCTTAGCAGACCTGGCAGCGACCTACTCTCCCGCGTCTTGAGACGAAGTACCATTGGCGCTGGGGCGTTTCACGGCCGTGTTCGGAATGGGAACGGGTGCAGCCACCCCGCCATGACCACCAGGTCGGCTAAGGGCAATGTTGTTGAGAAGCTGGATTTTTTTGAGCGAATAGGGAGTAGCCAATAGCGAATAGATTTTTGCGCTTGCCACCCTGTTTTCGCTGGTTTTAACACGTCGTTGGATTTGAAGAGCGTTTTTGGATGGGCGTTTCTATTCGCTACATCCTATTCGCTATTCGCTCATCTTCTATGAGCACAAGCAATGAGAACGATCAAGCCAATCGAGCTATTAGTAACGGTAAGCTTCATGCATTACTGCACTTCCACACCCGTCCTATCAACGTGGTCGTCTTCCACGGCTCTGATAGGGAATACTCGTTTTCAGGTGGGTTTCCCGCTTAGATGCCTTCAGCGGTTATCCCTTCCATATATAGCTACCCTGCTATGCCCTTGGCAGGACAACAGGTCCACCAGAGATATGTCCATCCCGGTCCTCTCGTACTAGGGACAGATCCTGTCAATATTCCTACACCCACGGCAGATAGGGACCGAACTGTCTCACGACGTTCTGAACCCAGCTCACGTACCGCTTTAATTGGCGAACAGCCAAACCCTTGGGACCTGCTCCAGCCCCAGGATGCGATGAGCCGACATCGAGGTGCCAAACAACCCCGTCGATATGGACTCTTGGGGGTCATCAGCCTGTTATCCCCGGCGTACCTTTTATCCGTTGAGCGATGGCCCTTCCACACGGGACCACCGGATCACTATGACCGACTTTCGTCTCTGCTCGACTTGTCAGTCTCGCAGTCAGGCGGGCTTATGCCATTGCACTCGACGACCGATTTCCGACCGGTCTGAGCCCACCATCGCGCGCCTCCGTTACTCTTTCGGAGGCGACCGCCCCAGTCAAACTACCCACCATACACTGTCCCGGATCCGGATGACGGACCGCGGTTAGACATCCATGACGATAAGGGTGGTATTTCAAGGATGGCTCCACAGAAACTGGCGTCCCTGCTTCAAAGCCTACCACCTATCCTACACATGCCGACACGAATGCCAGTGTAAAGCTATAGTAAAGGTGCACGGGGTCTTTCCGTCTGACCGCAGGAACCCCGCATCTTCACGGGGAATTCAATTTCACTGAGTCTATGTTGGAGACAGCGGGGAAGTCGTTACGCCATTCGTGCAGGTCGGAACTTACCCGACAAGGAATTTCGCTACCTTAGGACCGTTATAGTTACGGCCGCCGTTTACTGGGGCTTCGATTCAAAGCTTGCACCTCTCCTCTTAACCTTCCAGCACCGGGCAGGCGTCAGACCCTATACGTCGTCTTGCGACTTCGCAGAGCCCTGTGTTTTTGATAAACAGTCGCTACCCCCTGGTCTGTGCCACCCCATTACACTTGCGTATAAAGGGGTCACGCTTCTTCCGAAGTTACGCGTGCAATTTGCCGAGTTCCTTCAACATAGTTCTCTCAAGCGCCTTGGTATACTCTACCTGACCACCTGTGTCGGTTTCGGGTACGGTCTGTACGGTGGAGCTATTTCCTGGAACCGCTTCCTCGCCCATTCAATCCAATAAGAATGAACAAGTTACGCAATCCGTCACTACCACCAGGCCCACGAATATTAACGTGGTTCCCATCGACTACGCATTTCTGCCTCATCTTAGGGGCCGGCTAACCCTGCTCAGATTAACTTTAAGCAGGAACCCTTGGTCTTTCGGCGAGGGGGTCTCTCACCCCCTTTATCGTTACTCATGTCAACATTCGCACTTCCGATACCTCCAGGGCCCCTCACGGGTACCCCTTCACAGGCTTACGGAACGCTCCGCTACCACTTGCAGTAAACTGCAAATCCTCAGCTTCGGTGCATGGCTTTAGCCCCGTTACATTTTCGGCG